>NZ_MOAD01000002.1:0-22129 GCF_001931655.1 Acidithiobacillus albertensis
ATGTCTATGACGACGACCGTGTTTCCCACGCCAATGTCGGTCGGCAGTTGTTCAGCCCCGCCGATGTAGGACGCTTCAAATCGGATGTGATCGTAGAACGCACAAACTGGTTCTATGGTTTCAACTGGTCGTCGATTCCTGAGCGTGTCGGCAAAAACTCACGACTCGACCAAATAGATATTTTCGTCACCGCTGTAGACACAGCCAAAAGTCGTGTAGATATCGAGAAAGCTGTATTTTTCAACGCATATCATACCAAATACCTCCTTGATGTCGGGAACCGCACCCAATCCGGACAAGTGGTTCTGGGCGCGTACTGCAACGGTGTTTATGAGCTACCCACGCTCAGATTGTTGTTTCCTGAAATCAACGATGAAAACTTCAACGAGCAAGACCAGGGACCATCCTGTTCTCTCGCCGAAGCACTGCAAAAGCAGGATCTATTCGTAAACCGGGATGTCACAACCGGCGCTCTCCACATCCTCTGGGATGTGATTTCCAAAAGGAACATCGAAGTACACGGGGCATTCACCAGTCTGGAAACCATGCGTCGTTCACCGCTCAAGGTGGATCGGCAAACATGGTTACGGATGAACCCGAACATCGAAGAATTTCTCACCCCCGCTGCTTAATAGCGGCCACGAACAGCCCATCTTGAATGATGGGCTTTTTTTTGTGCAAAAAGCACCGTTTTAGAAGCGTATAATGGTCTATAGAGAAACAATAAACGGGGGAACACCAGTGCTGACACCAGAACAAAAAAAGGCTTCCGAACACACCGACGGAAACGCGCTGATCATCGCCGGCCCGGGCAGTGGTAAAAGCACGACGTTGCGCCACCTGGCGGCCAATCACCTACGAAACGGCATCACCCGCCCAGAGGACATGCTGATTGTGATGTTCAGCGAGAAAGCCACCCGTGATTTTGCCGCAAAAATGCAGCCAATTTGCCCCACAAAAATGCCAGCTATCTCCACCCTGCATGCGGCGGCCTACCGATTCCTCCGCGCGACCTATCGTGCAGGCATGGATGCGCCCAAGACGCTCAAGGTTGAGGACTTCTACTGGGATCAGCTGGCAGCCTCAGCCATAGCCCGCGTCAACCAGATCCGCGTAGAAGATGTCGAGGCCCAGGCCATTGAACAGGCAAGAAAAGAAATCGGAATACTCAAAGCCAATCTCATCACACCAGACATGGTGAATCGGGAGATTGCGGCACAGATGGACATGGAAGATCTACAAACCAGCAAAGCGGTTTATGCCCAATACGAAAAAATCAGAAAAGAGGAAGGGACAATTTCTTTTGACGACATGATATACGATCTTTTGATCGTTTACTTTAACGACAAAAACGCACAAAGCATATTGAAAAAAACCTATAAAACGGTACTTGTTGATGAGTTTCAGGACATGAATCGGGCCAATATGGAGTTTATTCGGATCATCGCAAAGAATGTTATCGCCATCGGCGACGATGACCAGAGCATTTTCGGCTTTCGCGGCAGCTCCCCGTATTACATGACACAGCAGTTTGAACAGATATTTCATGATGTTACCCGTTACAAAATCACAGAAACATTCAGATACGGCAAAACCCTAAGCCAAGTAGCAGGAACGCTCATTACCCGTAACTCCGACCGGATTGAAAAGGAAATTGTTACGGCAAAAGGCGTGCAGGATACGTCAGTTTTTTTACGGTTTACCGACACTCCCGGCGACACCGCGCTATCCTTCATCCAGGAAGGCTTACACACCCCTGGAAACATCGGCATACTGGTCCGCACCTTTCATCAATCCGCACTGTGCGAGATCGCTTTGACGGAAGCCGGAATCCCCTACATTCTGGAAGGTGGCGCACCCGCTTTTGATCGTCGGGATACACTTTCAACGATTGGCTATCTGGCCGCCAGCATAAACCGACTAGGGGATATGACTTTGTTCCATGATCGGGATCGCTTACGCAAAGCGGTACGGGCCATGCTCACCACTCCGAACCGATTTATCCGGAAGGAGGACCTGAACGCGGCCGAAGATGCGGTTGTGGAAGGAACCAGCCTGGAATCATGGCTAAAAACGAAAATGGATACCCTCATCAACGGTGAAGGGAGCTATGCACAACGGCTCTATGCAACCCTCGACAACCTCCTGGGTCACATCCATTTCCTGAAAGGGATCGCAAGGGAAAGGGATTGCTCTGCGTCGTCCATGATCCGCACCATATACGGAAGGCTTGGGCTTCATGATTATATTCGCCATTCAGGACCCGCAGATCGAGCCAATGATCGTACAGCGTTCTATGCGGTAATGTCCGACTACGCTTCGGCCAACAACCTTTCCATTGAGCAATTCATAGGAAACGTGGAAACCCTTGCCCGGAAAAGCCGTGGCAGCGGTCTAAGCCCGAAGCGCACCGCACGTATCCATATCACCAGTTGGCACGGTTCCAAGGGACGTGAATTCGGCACCGTGATTCTCCCCGATCTCGTAGATGGGAAAGTCCCGTACATCCGCACAGACAAGGAATACCCGGACATCGAAGAAGAGCGCCGCCTCTTTTACGTTGCCATGACACGGGCCAGGCAACGGCTGATTTTACTCAGTCCACACGACGCGCAGCTGGAAGCTCTCATCAAAAAACAAAAAACAGCCTCAAAGAATAACCCGGCCAAAAAAGCCAGCCGGTTCCTCTACGAAATAGCCCATTGCCCTGGGATCACCGTGGATGCAGAGCAGTTAACCCGGCAAGCCAGTTGACAAGCCATCGCCTAAAGGAAAAAATACAGGCTCTTACCACCCTTCATTTTTAATGAAAACTGCAGCCTGGGAATCTGCGACGCAATATAGCCGATGTATGGCTTTAACCCCGATCCCTTGTGCGGATATGACTGACTTCCGCCAAGGAAAATCCGTCTATCCATTGCCGCGCACAAGGAAAAGTTTTTGACGCCTGCGGCTGGCGATGGAGAAAATCATGCATATTCTGTTAGGAATCTTTGTTGTCCTGTTTGCGATCTTCCAAATCGGTGGCATTGCTATTGGCATTTACTTGCTCTGGAAATGGCAGAAAAACCTCAGCCAGACTACAAAAGCAAACGCCAAAGGACACCTCAGCAACTTTTTAGGCTTGATGTGGCGCCATAAGGTGATGACCATTATCTTGTTACTGGTTGCCGGATTTCTGGCACCGGAGATTGGTTTTGTGTTTTATACCGCTTTCATGATCGCCGCTGCGGCTTCATGGGGAATTTTTCTGTTTATGAAGGCCTATCCGCATATGAAAAATACGGCTATCAGCTTGAATAAAAAGAAAGCATCAGCCAAACCAGCATTTAAGATGCCGTCTTGGCAAGCTCCGCAAAACCATCCGGTAGCTCCAGTTCAGGCTACTCCATCATCCATGATGACACCGGCCATCAATCCCAATAACGCTAACCAAAAGGTTTGTAATATCGTAAACTAGAATTACAAAACCTTTCGATCAAGGAGCCTTTTTAGGCTCCTTTTTTTTGTTTTTTAATCAATTTTTCATGCTAAAATTAAAGGGTATTTTCAAGTAAGGTAAAAGCCATGGAAGCCAGAAAGCATGTAGTCAAACTGGAAACATTGAAAGATGTGAATGACATTTTGACCGACGCCAATATTCAGCCCATCTCCCGCGAAGAGCATCGTAAAATTTCAGCCAATCAGGCATCCAGAAACAATCTGTCCCGCCTGATTGAACTGATAGCAGACAATCGCATCAATGAAAGAGAACGGATGCGGGCTACCAACGATCTGGCTAAAATGCGTGCACAGATAAGCGGCAACGAAAACGAGGAATCCGCCAGCGCAGAACGTCCGGGACAGAACCGTGCAGCAGCCAGCACACCTGCCCAAAATGGCGTTATCACCATAGCCAGGGATACCATCAGCGATGAAGATATGCGCTACATGAATCATACGGCATACGGCGCTAAAGCGGCCTTTGTAGTGCTTATGGCAAAGAGCAGAGCCAACGGGGATTTAAGCGGTCACTACACGATCAATATTGAGGCGGCAAAAGCCACAGAGGGGGCCAGCCGAAAATATGAATGGTCAGATAAAGTAACCCTGCAACTGACACAAGGAGAACTCCTGACAGTCGCAGCCGTGTTTTACGGTTACAAGGAATCCTGCACCTTTTCTTCACACGGACCAGCCAAAGACAAAGGATTTTCTCTGGAAAGAAAGGATGAGGGAATCATTGCCCGCGTCAACGCAACCGGGAAAAGTATGGCGGTAAAAATCAGCCCGCCAGACATATTTATGATGGGTGCGATTATTACGCGCCAGATACTCAAAGAAACTCCCTGGCTTGACAGCGTATCTATGGAGCAACTGTTACGCGGAAGCTTTATCTTTGGCGCACCTGTCTCACAACAACCCGCGCAAAACGCAACGGAAAAACCCGCAAATCAGAATAACGGCGCTTTGCAATGCTCCGGATGTGGATGCGGTATAGATCAGCGCGTACACGATTACAGTGTAAAAAACAAAGGGAAACCACTTTGTCTCAAGTGCCAGAAGAGTCATTAAGCCTGAGAGAATCGGTCCTCATAAAACCATTGCGCTATGAGGATCGAAGGACACCCATATCTATTATGGATGCGGAACCGGGAGAAAAGTGCCTCATTGTCGGCAAAATCATTCGCTACCATGGAAATGGACGACAGCTCAAAGCTTGGGCCGAAGATGTCAACAGCGTGAGAAAATACAAAACAGAATTCAACATCACTTTTTTTCACTACAACCGCTGGCACACAGAGAAAATGGTCACAGGTGATACCTATGCCTTCTTAGGCAAGGTAACAGAGTACAGTGACGGGAACCGGGTCATACGCGGCTTATCCCAACCAACCATACTTGAAATGAATAGTATTGGCATGATCGTTCCCATCTATAAAAAAACTGGGCATTCATCCGGTGAAGATATTGGAAAGATGATCCAGAACGTCCTCCAATCCGCCTCCGATAAAGACCTGCAAAGTATCACAACGCCGTGGGTCAACGCACAAATCACACGTCAAACACCCATGAGCGTTGCCAAAGCATTAAGATGTATCCGTAATCCTCAAACCCCTGACGACATACAGCGTGCAGAAGACACGCTCGTTCGGATGGAAATTCTGGAACGCGCAGAACGGACCATCAGCATCCGTCGGTTTAGAGAGCAGACGAAAGGGGTCATGGTACACATCAGTCCCTCCGAAATCGCTGAATTCTCAAACATGCTTCCCTATACATTATCCCCCGGGCAGAGCAAGGCCCTGGAATCCATACGCCAAAGCCTTGCTTCACCCTGGCCAAGCCGCATCTTGCTTATGGGCGGCGTTGCCTCCGGAAAAACGGCGATATGCCACACCGCCGCGCGAGCCGTTGTTTACGGGGCGCGAGAAGGCCGTAACAAGGTACTGATCGTGGCCCCTACGCAACCACTCGTCCACCAGCTGCACACCAAATTCAATGAGTTCTTTCCATCGATCACCACATCTTCATTGGTAGGGAGCAAGCCTGGCGCAAAGATTCCAGACGTAGAAGTTTACTTTGGAACACACGGGTCGTTTAACCGATCTCTGCAGTGGGAGAGAATTGGCTTGGTCGTGTTTGACGAGGAACACCGATTTGGCACAGAAAAGAAGTTTGCCAGCTTACCGGAAACCGCCAATCGCATTTTCATGTCGGCCACACCCATCCCCAGAAGTTTGTCGTTGTTCATGTTTGGGGAAATGGAGCTGGTCCGTATCCAGGGAACCCCAAACGCGCGTCGCGTAGAAACGCGGCTCATCACCAGAGACCAAGGCAAAATAGCCGTACAACAGGTCAGGGAAACACTGAACAGAAACAAAAAAGCAATCGTGGTGTACGGAACGATCAGCCGCGCCGAAGAGCCGGACATCACCTGGGCAGGCGCTCGATACCTCTCCCCGAATTTTCCCGGGGACCGGGTAGCCCTACTTAGACAGTCAAAAAATATAAAAGACGCCCACGAGGAATCACTCATGTTTGGCGCCGAAGATCTGGAAAGGTTCTATCGAATCAATAAAAATTTCGACGCACGAAAGCTGATTATCCGCCAGGAGAACGCGGAACCGGTACGTTTTCCCATACTGGCCTATGACTCCGACAGGCAGGGTAGCCTATACCTCATTGAGAAAAATGCACTGACAGAAAAGCGGGGCAACAAAAGAAAGCTCAAAAAATGGGATACGCTGCTCAAAGAGATCCGTGCCAATTTTTATCCCGAAGTGTCTCTGGTGCGGGAAAGCCTGTACCGATCAGGGATCGACATGGATGGCGCGGTGAATTTCTGGGGACGCAATTTCCCGGACAAAACCGCCATCATCCACGGGAAGATGTCCGGCAAAGAGAAGGAGGCGGTATTAAAAAGCTTCTCCAGCGGGCAGACACCACTCATCATCGCCACATCCATTGTCGAAGTAGGCATTGATGTAGAAGGGGTCGATTGCCTGGTTCTCGCCAATGCCGACAAGTTTGGAACCGCTTCCCTGGTTCAGTTGCGTGGAAGGGTAGGGCGGAACGGGGATCCTGGGGTGTGCATTCTCATTTCACCATCCGATGACGGTGCGGACTATGCCCGCCTCCAGACATTTGCCCAGGAAACCGATGATTTGAAGCTGGCGGAGATGGATTTTATTGATCGGGGTTGGGGGCAGATCCACGGAACGGCCCAATCTGGAAACAATACCTTGTTTTTCAATATCAAAAGGCATCATAGACTTCTCAGTGAAATCTCGGAAAAGGTTGAGTTGAGAGAAAGGGAAACTGGCTAGAATGTTAACAAAAGCTGGCCCCAATCACATTTCTTCTATGTTGAAGTTGAAAGGGAAGCTTAAAGCAGTTTATGATGATGCCTTCAAATTTACGTTGAGAAGAACTATCGACTAAGCATACAGACAAAGCAAAAGGGCTTCAGTCCCCACTGAAGCCCTTGCCGACCGGAAAGTCATTTACAAAGAGTCACCTCATGCGATTGAGGCAACCAATCACCAATAGCTAGTGATTGGGATTCTTTCATAAACGCATTTTCTTGTCAATAGGTTTGCTTTGCCTTTTTACAGAAAAAGGTGATTAAAGATGAGAAATATCCCAGTGCCCATTTCAAGCGCCATGACCAGGATTTTACAGGTAGATGACCAGACGCTTACGCCGAGAGACAAGTCCGTTTTAAGCTGGTTACTGAGTTACGCTTGTATAAAAACCCCCACAAAACCCATTTTCCCCAGAGTCGAAACGCTGTCGCAATGCACGGGGCTGTCTGTGTCATCTATAAAGAGAGCCATAAATAAATTAGAAACAAATGGTTACATTACAAGACTAAGCCAGGAAAGAGGTAAAAGTACGGGAAATTTTCTAACAAGGCGCACGTCTTTATGCGAAAAAACGCTTATATTTTCAGGTTTGTTAAACAAAATTAGCAACATTTCAACGCAACAAGAAAGAGGCGAAGATTTAGAAGACGAATCCCGGCTAGAAAAAACCGCTATAAAAAGACCAGAAAATGAACTCCGGCCGGAGTTCAACACGGTCCCCGCCATAGAGAACGAGCTACGCTCTCCAACCAGAAAGAACAATAAAAGCACAGACAGGGCGCCGCAAAATTCATCCATCCCGGACGACCTGAAATGGTTGCAGCTGGACCACCAGATACCCGCCCCTGTGATCTTTTGGGCCATGAAAGCGCTGAGAATGGCCGGAACAACCTTGTCAGCGGTTGCTCAGACCATTCAGGATCGGCTCAGGGACGCCAAGAACGCCACAGCCTACCTATCTGGTGTGGTCCGCCGAATCATGCAGGGCAAAGACCTCTGGAAGAACACTCGACCCATGGCCGTACAGAGCCACAAAGATGTTGAGCGCAAAGAGAAGGCCATCAAACGGGCCGACGAAAAATGGGGAGGCGGTCGCATTTACACCGATCACCAGAAAACGTGGATTCGCGTGGTCAGTGCTGAACTGGTCGAAATTTACTCGGAACATCCGGCATCTACTGCAGCAATACCCAAAGCGCGGAAGACGCTCAGGCAAATACTTCCAGATCTGGAAACCGGGAAATGGAAATCAACCGAACCCGACCCAGCATCAATCCCCCATGAAACAGGCTTTGAAATGTGCAGAAAGGCTCTGAAAACTTGCACAATAAACCGTGGCGGCGTACAGTTATGACTCTTCCGCCCATCTTGATTTTCAAGAAAACAGCCGCATGGGTATCGGCGACGCAATACTGGCAAATCTCCCAGTCCGGGATGTTTCTTTGCCTTAATTCAACCAGCTATTATCGGAGGTGCTATGAATTCCATGGCAGCAACCTCGCGCGTTCGCGTTGAGGACAAGCGTATTATCAATGGCCGTGCTGATGTTAATCAGCTGGTCCCTTTCAAATACCAATGGGCGTGGGACAAGTACATTGCCGCTTGCGCTAATCATTGGATGCCCCAGGAAATTCAGATGTCTCGTGATATTGCCATTTGGAAAGACCCCAAAGGCCTCACGGATGATGAACGTCGTATCGTCAAGCGTAACCTGGGATTTTTTGTTACAGCGGACAGTCTCGCGGCCAATAACATTGTGCTCGGAACCTACCGCCACATCACGGCACCAGAATGCCGTCAGTACATGCTTCGTCAAGCTTTTGAGGAAGCCATACACACACACGCCTACCAGTATATCGTCGAGTCCCTCGGTCTGGATGAGGGGGAAATCTTCAACATGTATAACGAGGTATCTTCGGTGCGCGAAAAGGATCGTTTTTTGATCCCGTTCATCGAAACCTTATCGGATCCGAACTTCAAAACCGGAACAGTCGAGGCCGATCAGCAGTTACTTCGGTCGCTCATCGTTTTTTCCTGCATCATGGAGGGGTTGTTTTTCTATGTGGGATTCAGCCAGATTCTTTCTCTGGGCCGACAGAACAAAATGACCGGCGCTGCGGAACAGTATCAGTACATTCTGCGCGATGAATCCATGCACTGTAACTTTGGTATTGATCTGGTCAACCAGATCAAAATCGAAAATCCTCACTTATGGACGGAGGCCTTCCAACAGGAGATTATCGGCCTGATGCGTCGTGGCATTGCACTGGAAAGTGCTTATGCAGACGACACCATGCCGCGTGGCGTACTCGGTTTGAACGCAACGATTTTCAAGGAATACGTCCAATTTATCGGTGATCGCCGTCTGGTTCAGATTGGATTGCCACGGCAATTTCCAGACGTTCAAAATCCATTCCCTTGGATGAGTGAAATGATGGATCTCAAAAAAGAAAAAAACTTTTTTGAATCAAGGGTTACGGACTATCAAACAGGCGGATCGCTCAGTTTTGATTGAAAATGCGACTCATAAAATGAGATTGCACTCTTATGATAATCAATGTCCTACAAGTTTTTGCGTCACATAAAGTGAGACTAATGCGACACATAAAATGAGATTAATCCTGCTCGTCAAACGCAGGCCGCAACTCAGTCACTTAGCTTAGGGCAAGATATTGTGGTTTCAACTCTGAATCAGTCATACCCATCAGCCTGAAAAGGTTAATCAATACTGAACCGATAGCCGGTTCTATTCACAAACACAGCCGACATTGCGTCGGCTTTTTTTTGGAGAAAATCTATGGAAGCAAGAAAAATAGGACGGGGTTTCCGTCAGGAAGACGCCAATATCGCCAATCTGGGATACTGGCCGACGGACGGAGAAACCATCCGTCATGTAGCGAGAATGCTGGAGTTCGAGGAAGGTGAAATCTCCATCTTCGATTCATCCTGCGGAAAACTGGACGCGCTGAAACCTATTCATGACCGACTCAAAGAGCAGGGGGCTTCAGTCAGCGTGTATGGCATTGAATTGCATGGCGAACGCTATCAGGAAGCCAAAGCCATATTACGCGAAGAAGGCATAGAAGGAGAGGTCCTCCATGCCGATGCGCTGACCGACGTTTCACTGTCTGAAGGCTGGGCCGGAGTCTCTGTTTTTAACCCGCCATATGGCGAGATGAAACGGCAATCCGGGGATGGTGACGAGGTTTCGGTTCGCATTGAACGCCTCTTCTGGACCCAACACATTGCCCGAACCAAGAAAGGTACAGGAATTACGGTAGCGGTACTACCAACCCAGTTATTTGCCCGGGATATTTCCCTGACAAAAATGATTGCGCGTCACTTTTCGGACGCAAAAGTCTATCGGGCCGCTGATCCACGCTTTAATCAGGTGGTCATCATGGGATATCGCGTAGATAACTCCGTCAACCGTGGACATTTTGATCAAATGCTGGCGGATACATTGATTGCCATTGGGGAGAACCGGGCAGATGTCCCGAGCATCATTCATGCGCGGGATGTTTTTGAGGCTTTGCCCAGCAAGGCTCCACAAACCTTTCAGTGTTTTCATCTGACGGACGAGATGGCTAAAAACATCCTTCAGGATGGGCAGCAAAACATCCAAGGATGCCGTGAACAAATCATCAACCATACCCTGCGTGCATTCGGGATTGGCGAAAACATCCCGTCTGTCATGCCGCTGCGAGATGGACATGTCCCCGCCGTACTGGCATCAGGGCGTTTGAATGGCCGCATTGAGACGGAATTGGGCATTTTTTTATTCCGTGGAAAAGCCAAGAAAACCATTACTGCCAGCAACCATTACGAAAGTGATGATAAGGGAAAGAACGAACGCCAAGTCTTTGAGCGCGTTCATCGGACAACCACTTCAGTGAACTACATCGACATTACACCAGGCAGACAATTCACGCTGACCCAGGTGATTTAAGGAGCATTTATGATTGAAATATCTGTTTTCGGCGTTTACGTCAACGCACAGTGGGTCTGTCATGCCAATACCAAGTTTTTGGGTGCGGCGCTACTGGCCAGACAAAGCGCTATTGAAAGCGTCCTTTCGAGTCTCAGCAAAGGACATGATGTGCGGTTTGAAGATCGTTCTCTGGGAAATATTGGCGCGTATATTCAGAGCATAACCAGAATCAATGGTTATGTGTACGCCATTGTCGTACCAAATGTGGCCGCTACCGTGGTCAACAAGGACAAGAGCGATGATGAAAAAGACGCAGAAAAAAAAGCCAAAAACGATGAACAATCGGTAGTTTGGCATGAAGATGGTGTCAATGTGATCTGGGAAAAAATCTCAGACATGGTGGAAACACCACTGCTCCAATCCTGGAAAAACTATGTGATGGATGGTTTACAAAACCCTTCGCTGTTGCGCGAAGCCCGACAGTTTTGCGGTTTTCCGGACATTCCCGGAGATCGCTTAATCATGGCGGAGTTGGCAGGAGAAGCGGAGGGATGGCGTGGCGCCACCATCAAACTGGAGGCCAACGATGTCACATCGTTGGTCATGCACGGCTTAGAACAAGGGAGATTGGATCCTTATGCAGATTAAACAACAAACCATGACCGAATTTATGTCCCAATTCGGTAGCGTGTTCTTCAACAAGGCCGCAGAGACACTGCAGCCGACTTTCATCCCGGGGAATGAGAGCGCCAAAATCTGGGAGAACGTCGTTGACGCTACCCCCAAGAAAAGGAATCCATTCCCAGGACAACGTACACTGATTGCTGCCGTTGCAGCACATCTTTATGGCAAGGATAAGCGGGCCATTATCCTGTCTGCCGATATGGGGACAGGTAAAACGTTGATGGCGACATTATTGGCTGCCCTGGGTACCCAGTTGCGTCGTCCCCAGCGTGTGATTTGCATGGTGCCGCCCCATCTGGTTGCCAAATGGGGTCGGGAAATCCAAATCACGATTCCTGAAGCCAACGTCCACACCATTAACGATGCCGGCAGCATTGGTCGCTTACACAAAGCGGCTTTAGAAAATCCGGACGCCCCGAAAACAACGGAATTCTGGATTGTCGGCCGTGTCCGCGCACGCATGAGTTTTATGCGCAAAAGCGGTGTGGCAGCACATCATGACAGCTCTTTTCTGGAACTGGCCGGAGCAAAGGCTAGAAACAGAAATCACAAGTGCCCCGATTGCGGAGGCGCTATTGTTAAACCCTTAACGGAAAAGGAGGTGGAAAAACTGCCGGTCGATCAGCGTCTTCGGCTCATTCGAATATCGGGTGATGACCAGGATCAGGATCTCGAAACGGGAAACTGTTCTTATGCCATTTATCCAAACGCCGAATACTTCACCAAAGGCCGAAAGACCTGCGATTGGACGTACAGTAAAGACGGCCTGCAAAAAGGTTGCGGAGCCCCTTTATGGCAAGCTACCCGACGCGCCAAGAGCGACACGGATGACCTCATCCGAAAAGCCCTTGTGTCAGTAGACGGTATTGGTGAAACGCGTGCGCGTACCATCCTTTCGATGGAAAGCCGTGACCAGATCATTTCCGGTTTGGCAAGCGGTGAAATCCATCCCGATTTAGCCGCCGTCCTGGGCGAATCGGCGACAGCAAAGGCGTCAAACCACATCCAGCAGCACGGGTTCTCCGGTGTTGATGGAAACTATGCCATCTCCGAGTTCATCAAGCGTAAGCTGCCCAAACACTGGTTTGATATATCGGTGTTCGATGAACTGCACGAACTGGACGGCGATGATACCGCCCAAGGCGTTGCGATGGGTGTTATAGCTGGCTGCACGAAAAAAATCGTGGGGCTGACAGGCACCCTGGTAGATGGTTATGCAGGTAGTCTTTTCCCATTACTTTTCCGTATCAACCCCCGTCAAATGCTCCGTATGGGGTTCAAAGCGGGCGATGCGGCCATATTTCAACGGGAAAAGGGCGTCATCAAGGAAATCAGTGTGGAATATTCCGAGGACGAGTTTAAGCAGTCCAAAGGAAAGAAAAAGTCCTATCGGCAGACTAAAAACCTGCCTGGTCTGCATCCCACGGTCATTACGGATTTCTTGTTGCCCAATACGGTATTTATTGAGCTGCAGGACATGGAAGAGGGACTACAGAACCTCGGGCGTAAGCACGATATGGATATCCGGTTGCTACCCAGTTACCGAGAAACCTATATATCCGTACAACAGCGGGAAGAGCAGAAAAATCGGATGAGACAATTTACCAAACAGATGGTAAGCATTATCAAGGATGCAAAGATGGATAAGGACCGTCGTACCATGGCGCGTGCTTTACATACATTGCTGTATGCAGTGGATGGCTGCTTTGAAGACATCCAGTTTGGTAATGTGCTGCTTCGCTCGGATAATCCGGGAGAACTCCTGGAGAAAGAGAAAATCATGGTGGAAATGGCTTTGCGCGAGCGTGCAGCCGGACGGAAGCTGTTGATATACAGTATCTACACCGATCACCCTGATCTTCTCACCCGTTACAACAGCATTCTTGCTGAAGCGGGTCTGAGCAGTCGCGTCATGCGTTCATCGGTACCAACGCATAAACGCGAAGAATGGTTGCAGAATGCACTGGAAGACAACATTGATGTCATGCTTTGCAATCAGGAAATCGTAAAAACGGGGTTGGATATGTATGAATTTCCAACCATTCTTTACATGCAAACGGGATATTCCAGTAACACGATCCTGCAGTCCTCCAAAAGAAGCTGGCGAATTGGTCAGGTCAACCCGGTGAGAACGTATTTTGCGAGTTACGCAGATTCTCCCCAGATGACGGTCATGAAGCTGGTAGCCAAAAAGTTGGCAGTCGCTAATCAGGCTAAAGGCAACATTGCTGAAACCAGTCTCACGCATCTGATCGACGATGATGACGGAAATTCTCTGATGGCTATGGCCAATGAGATTCTGGATTCGTTACGAGAACGCGACCATGACCCCATAGTGGGTTCAATATCTTCGTTATCAGAAGATAGTCTGACGGGCGAATATGGGGCAACACCCATGTCGGCAATTGCCCGGCTCCTGAAACTGGATATGCAGGAGAAGCATCCCCAACAGGCAAAGAAACCTGCAGAAAGAAAGCCGGTGGATCCCATGGATATTTTGTCTGTGGTGTTCGCAACAGCCAATCAAAACAGCAAGAAAGAGCATGTGGAAAAACCCAAAAAGGCGGCCAATACGACCAAACGTATTGGCAATTCCATTTTGGTGGACGATCCCTTCGACCTCTTTTAAGCATCACGGTCCCCGGGCAACCGGGGTTTTTTACAAGGAGCAAAAATGGAGTATTCGGAAATTATGCAAAACATCAAACAGGCAAAGGCTGCCCAAAAGGGCAGCGGAGAAAGCACCATTCTGGTCCATGGCGGGATTGCCGTCGAAGGCCAGGGCATGTCCGCGCTCTTTGCAGAGAAGGACATTACCATCGATCGTGGATCTGCTTTTCGGGTCCACAACCCGGAGGCTTTTATGCGCTTGAATTCCTTATTGCCGAACAGCCAAATTACGGGCGGCCAAAGGGATTCACTGGCGATCACCGCGAATGACGGAACCTCACGCTTCAAATTGCGCTGCGCTCCGGTTGTTGACTATAAAAGTCGGCTCAAAAAGACGGATCGCCACATCGCAGTCGATTATCCCAAGTTACTCATCGATGCTTTATGCGATGCGGGGCGCCTTTCTGATCGTGACGTACTGGTGATCAAAAGCTCGGTGGTCAGTATCGGTCACGGCGGCGCATTGGCCGTTGTTATCAGCACCGGACAGGCCTTTCCTTGGCCGGTGGCCTTCCTGACCAAAACGACGGAAACCATAGCTGGCGTCTGGAGTCGGCGGAGCGCCGATGCCGGATTTATCAGCCCGTCGTCATTGTTGGTGAAAGGCGAGGGAACGTGGACTGAGTTCCGGGCCATCGAAGATCCGGACCAGGAAGTGGTCAGCGTTCCCAAGCATCATCAATCCGCACTGGAGTTTGGCGATACCATGGAGGCTATTGCCAAAGTGCCCGCCATCGAAATCAAGCGGAACAGTCATCTCATGGCCCTCGCTTGCGATGTGGATGATGTGGATGACGTGGATTCTGGCGATGAGAAAAGTCGAAAAAAAAGGAAGTCTGAAAAAGTCTTCAATGTGAGCGTGCATGACCAGGGTGTCCACTTCCGCACAAGCGGCGGGGAAACCAGCCTTGAGCACGAGCTGAGCGGGTCCATGGAAGAGGCGAAGTTCAACGCCTCTCTGTTTAACCGCGCGGTAGACGTGATCGCTTCACGGTGCACAGAGGTTATCATTGGCACCACGAGCTTAATCAAGGCCAAGCACATCATTCTCTCCACAGAAGATCGCTCCGCGATTGTCCTGATCGCCGGCCTTCGCGATTAACGGTAGAAATCTCTCGACACCCCTATTCGGCTTATGCCGTTTAGGGGTTTTTTATTGACCAAACCCCTTAATAATCCTATGATGTAGGCTCTTACCACCCAGATTCTTTTGAATCAGACCGTCGATTGGGTAACGACGACGCAATATATTCAGCAAGGCCAAGGCTTTGTTGTGTCCATAGTATCCAAGGAGAATACCGATGAGTAAGCAAGAAAGCTTGCTCCAGGGAATTCCTTACACCCCGATCAATGGCGAAATACGGGAAACTCCCGTGATTCCTACCGCCATTATTCCCAATATCTGTTCCGTACTGATCGATATGTATAAGCATCTAATCAGCACGTTGCCGCCAGGTGACGATCTGGATGACGCTGTGCTGTGGTTCATGTCGGACAGCAAAACCGGAGCCTCGTTCATAAACTGCACCTCCATCATGGGGGTTTCCAGGGATGGCGCCGATGAAATCAGAGAACGCTGGTGTATGAATTATCTGGAGAAAATGTATGGAAAAGGGAAAAAAGGCAGAAGTCAGATTGTCTCCATCATCCATGATAATGATGGAGACGTGTGCAAGGCAGTATTGGTACAAATCTCTGCGAATAAAGCCCAAGGAAAAAGATCGCAAAATGCTGCTAGGGAACATTCGGCATCTGGGATTTGAGCATATTCTCAGAACCGACCACCCGGCTATCTGCGATGATCGCCGTTTAACCAATGACGAAACCGACGCCATCAATGCCGAATTGGCCAAGTTTTATGACTGGTGGATGAATTGCGGTTTAACACCGGCCTACTTGAACGGTCGGCCTGCCATTGAAATGAGAATGGAAGCGTTACATCCTGACGACCCTTCCATCATCCTCGTCACCCGATTGGATCTGCTGGCCGTTGACGATGAAAACCGTCACTGCCTGGTGGATTGGAAATCGGGTAAAACGCAAGCAACGCAGTGTTTTGTGGACCACGCCGATCAGCTCACCTTTATGCAGGTGATTGTTGATGGGCATCTGCAGCAAGCAGGGTTGGGCCAGGTCGATAGCCTGGCCATCGTGGAAACAAAACCACCTTCGGCCCGTCTCGATGCCCGGGTCACCATGATCCCGTCACCGAAAAGAGGGGCCACACAGGTACAAGACCTGTTGGATAAAACCAGGGTGATTGCAGAACGTATCCGCAATCAGGAGTTTTTCGCAACCAGTCGCTATGGCTTCAACTCGCCATGCAATATGTGTGAGTATCAATGCCTGTGCGAAAATTCAAAGAATACCCAAGGATTTAATATTCCATCTGGAGTCATTATCCCCGTGGGTCTTTTCGAGGAGGCTTCATGAATTTAGTCGTTTTAGAAGGAGGAACCAGCCTTGTGGGCTACTCCGAAACAAAAAAGGGCCATATTATCGGTCTTTCCACGGTCAAGGGTGCGGTAAGAGTATTCATTCCCGGACCTCAAGACATGGAAATACCGGAACATATTGCCGTAAAAGGCTACATCAGAAGTGAACCGTATTCAGAAGGGAAAGTGATCCTCGAAGAAGTGGTGGCAGAGATGTGGTCAGCCAAAAACCCCGGACCCGGGCCAGCCAGTAGCAGTATTACCGTGACCAAAAGGTCAACGGACAATCTGGAAGACCTGGAAAACCTCGAACACATGTGGATCCCTCCAGAAGTACCGGAGGATCTTGGAGGATAATTTATGCGGGACCTATTTGCCGAGGCAAAAAGCCTCGATCTGGTGGAGTTCCTCGCAACCTATCTAGGTAACCCCAAAGAGGGCGGGCGTTCTCCACGTTTTTCGGTATGCCCAAACTGTGGGGAATCTTCAAACAAGAGCGTCAAGCTCGAAGTGAAAAACACGGCGGCAGGATCTCACTGTACCTGTTATCGTTGCGGGTTTCACGGCAGCATCATTGACGCGGCCATGAAAATTTGGGGTATCAATGACCCATTGGAAGCCGCAAAAATGCTGCTTGGGGAAAACACCCCCAATGCCGTAGTTCTCCCTAAAAGATCGGTCAGCCACGCAAAAGAGCAAACGTGCAACCAGGAAGTTCTGACCATCGCGTTGAAAAAATTGCGCCAGGTAACAGCCGGGCAAAACATCCATGACCGACGTTGGCGTAAGGCCGTTGATTATTTGACGGGCGAGCGTTGCCTGCCTGAATCAGTCGTTCAAGAGGCCATGAATCGAATGTTGTTGGGGTTCATGCCGGACAATCCGAGCGAAGCTGCCCAGTTTTTGGTAGACAATCTCGGACAAGACCTTCTCATCGCTTCAGGGCTATGGAAAGAAGGGAAAAAAATACCAGGTATTTCTTTTCGACCTATCGTCGAATTTTTTCCGGCACTCACTTCTGCTGAGTTTCGCATAGTGGGAAAGGCGAAAGAAGATGAGAAAAAGGGGCTGCGGTATGGCGTTTCCGGCTATCCGTGGTTCTGGAAAGGGATTAACCCCAAAGGCACCATGATCGTGGAGGGTTTCATCGACATGCTTTCGGGCGTGGCGCTGAACTATCAAGGCCATATTCTGGCCCTGCCAGGTGTGAATAACTGGCACCCGGATATGCTGGAAGCATTCCAGAAAAAAAATCCGGAAGTGACCGTCTATCACATCACCACCGACAACGATGCTGATTCAGCATTGAATCCCGGCAAGATGTGGGCCTTCAAACTCAAGGAAATCATTGAACACAATCTCCGCAAAAGGGCAGAAATTACTTTGCCAGAAGCTGGAGATTTAAACGACGCGCTAAGGAGGCGCATGAAAACATGAATCAGAAAAAACTATCCATCATTGGAGACAATGGTGAAGTCAAAGAGATCCTCGCCTTTTCCGAAAGAGTGAGGATTTTTTATGAACGTTTTCCAAGGGAACGGTATTCCGTCATTATGGAAATAGTCCCCCCCGGTGAAACCAACCCGTTCTTGCAGGCGGTAGAAATGCTGCGCGAGTCCCCGGAATCCCTCAAGGAAGTCATGAAATTGGCTCCCAAAGGCTGTTTCGAGAAAAGTGCGCATTATCGCTGTTCTCTGCGTGACGATTTCACCAAACGTATCGTCGGAGCGGCGGATGCTTTCGGCGAGATGAATGCGTACAAAGATCTCGAACGTATCCAGAGCGCGGCTTTTTCGCGCATGCTGGCGATTGTTTGTGACATCAATCCCGACGACCTGGATGGCGATATCGAAAACGATATTGAGACCATGAAACAAAGCGGCACTTTCAAAAGCAACACTGGCAGCATCAAGTCAGCTACGCCGGTGGCCCATCAGTCAACCAAGGAAGCTCCCGCTACGGTTGCTACATTCCCTCGCCGTGGTAACAACGCACAGCAAAAGGATGACGCTTTCGAGCAAAGCGCAAGCGACCAGGCCACAACTCCGGCGGCGAAAAACGAAGCCCCAGAAGAAAAGGATGACGCCAAAATAAAAGGCTTCTTCTTTTTGTTGGAGCAGGAAGATGCGAATACAGCGGCAGAAATCGCCACTGATTGCGGCATCAATCCTTCCGATTTCGCCAATTACCTCGGTTCCGACAAGGTACGCCTTCGCCGGATTCTCAAGCAATATCATCGCGTAGCAGCAGGGTCACTTAGTAAAGAGGACTTTGTGGCGATGGTGAATGAAAAAATAGGAGAGTAACAAATGTCTTCAATAGCCATTATCACGGGCATGGTGGGCGAAACCCCAGAATGCCATCAAATCGGCAAAAATGCGGCGGGAGAAACCACTTCTGCCACAACCTTCCCGTTAGTGAGTTTCGAGCGCAGTTTCAACACGGCGTCTGGCGAGTTCACAACGAAACGGGTTTACCATCGCTGTGTTGCCTACGGGGCGACAGCGGAGCGCATTGCCCAGTTTTTCTCCAAAGGGAAAAGCATGCAGGTCACCGGACGCATCAATTACCGGACCTGGGACAATGGCACCAACAAGGTAAAAATCACGGAAATCATTGTGGAGCAATTTCACTTTGTAGGTCCGGCGGAATCCAAGGCGGAAGAAACCCCGGCAAAGCAACAGCCGGCACCCTCACCCGCGCAGAAACCAGCCGTACCGCAAGTAATAGGTTACTCCATTCAACCATACATGGTTGCGCAGAGCGCACCCGCGAAACAAGAGCGTCCCCAACCGGCTCCGACTCCGACTCGCCAAGCGCCTACCCCTGTATTCGACCCTTCTTTCGATACATTACCGGAGCCGGAGGCTCCCTTTTAATAAGGAGTTCCCATGAAATGCAACTTTCTCGGACTGCCGCAAGTTGAAGCGGTCAGTTTTGAAAATCAGATTGGTATCCCGGAAGATCCGGGCACGGTCTACCTGGATACGGCCAGAAAAATTGAACTGGCGGTCTGGCTGGCCATGCCCACACGTCCTCTCTGGATTTACGGACCGACGGGATGTGGCAAAACGCATCTCGCGAAGTGGTTGGCGCATCACACTCAGCGGGGCCTGTTGCGGTTTTCTGCAAACGGCTCCACAGACGTTGAAGACCTTATCGGTCACTTAACGCTGGTTGATGGTGAAGTCATCCATCAGGATGGACCGGTTACCTCAGCTATGCGTAACGGGCAGATCGTCGTCATTGACGAAGGGGACATTATTGCTCCTGACGTTTGGACGACGCTCCACTCCGTTCTTGAGGGAGAGCCCGTTACGCTGAACAAAGGCGGTGTAGTGGTGGTTAAGCCAAAGCCTGGATTCCAGGTTATCGTCACGGCGAACAGTCGCGGCGCTGGCGAAAACCGCGCCACTTATAAAGGTACAAAGGAGCTGAATCAGGCTACTTTGAACCGTTTTTACCGGATTGAGATGGATTATATGCCGGTAGATATTGAGACAGAGATCGTTAAGCATCACGCGCCTCAAGTCTTGAAACCAGTTGCAAACAGCTATGTTCGTGCTGCGGATTCCATCCGTAACGCCGCGAAAGCGGCCAGCATAGAACGTGGTATTTCTACCCGTGATGTCATCGCATGGACGCAATTAACGGTCCAATTCAAAAACGCAGGACTGGCAGCCAAAGAGGCCATGATTGCCGCGCTCAATGCGGTATTTGGTGGTGGCTTGGAAGAATCGGAGCGTATCGCTGTCGAAAACCTTGCTAAATCAGTTCTGTAAAAATCATATTTCCGGCCGCGCAAGCGGCCTTTTCATGACAAGGAGTCAAAAATGGAAGGTAATATCGTTTTCGTTCGCCCGGTAGTCAAAGCCATCTCTGGACGGAAAAAGTTGGCACCGGAAGACCTTGTAGAGATGTACGGTGCAGTCCCGCCTAAAGAGCTGGCATCCCTGGGGTCGAAGAAGGTCATCGACCCTGACCGGGTGAAGTTTTTTCTGAATGCCCGGTCTGCCGCAGAGCGGATCTGTAGCAAGTCTGGGGTATCTTTATCGGACTTCTATGGTATCCCCCGCCACAAGCTCCAATCCGTGTTAAAAGAGCTCCAGAACATCAAAAGTGCCGTTGAGGAACAGCGTGATCTTTTGGTGGCGGAGCTGGATGATGCGGTAGAAGGTTGGGTGGACAAAAATCCAGACGCCTACTCGGAGGTCATCCGATCTGGAGCCCCAACCAAGGAATACATCCAAAAGCGCATTCGCATGGACGTTTACACGTTCACAGCGTCGGCAGTGGATACAAATGGTGAGGTTAATCAGTTCGACGTAGAAATGGGTCGGCTGGATGAGCAACTTCTGGATGAGGTCGCTGATCGCGCTTCAAGCGCATTCAAAGGGTCTTTTCAGAATGGACGCCAACCAAGCCGTCGCGCTCTTTCTCCGTTGATGGAAATCGCTGAAAAAATTGAAAGCCTCGCTTTTTTGCGCGATGGGTTCGATGAATTGGCGCACTACATCACGGACAAGACGCTCCGTCTGAAGTCTGGTGGCCAGCGGATGTCCGATGAACAGATATCCGATCTGGCCAGTCTTTATCTGGTCCTCTCAAGCCCATTAAAGACGGCGCAGCTCGCGCAGTCGCTGCATGGTGGACAGCAACAAATCTTGCCAACGACGACTACAAACGTGGTTTCGCAAGATGACAGCATGTCACTTGAGGACGCCCTGAGTTAACCACGAACAAAAGGGGGCTTATGCCCCCTTTTTTTGGGAGAAAATCATGGAGATGAAAAAAGTTCTGAATGCATTTTCATTAGGTCTTTCACAGGCTGGAAGCCAGACGAAAGTGAAATTCCAAGGGGATAAGGTATGCGTTTATGATGGCGAGATAATCTTACCATCCTGGTTATTGAGCGCAGGGATCGAAGATGTTGAACTGGCGCTTGGGTTTTCTACCAATGCTATATCACATCAACTGTTCCCCGATACTGAGGCGCAAGACAAGAATAGCCAGCCCGTTAATGCCTTGGCTCAAATTATTTGGGCAGTTATTGATGACGCCAGGGCCGAAGGTTCCATGATGGCAGATCGACATGGCACCAAAGCATTCCTGGAGCCTGCCAACAAAAAGCTGGCTCAGGAAGCCATGGAAAATGAAGGCTCAAACCTTCATGTTTTAACGGTTCTCGTGGCCTCAAAAAGCGTTCTGTATCCGTCACTGGAGGATGGTTTTTCCACTGTAAAGGAACGCTACATAAAGCAATATAGCGAAGAGCTGTTTGATGGCATCTGCACTGTTTTAGTCTCTGAAATATCCACATCAGAAAAAACAGAGGCCATCATGAACCTCATTGCCGAGGCTGAACCACCGGAATCCGAGAACGAGGAAAGTGAAGCCGACCAGCCTGAAAATCCGGGTGACAGCCAGCCGACCGAGGATTCGGAAACCAGCCAGGATGAGCAATCACCTGACGGGCCAGGGAATGAGGACAGCGAAGCCAACAGCGAGCAGCCCGAACCGGAAGCGCAGCCCTCAAATGGGGGAAGCGACGATGGTGAGAC
>NZ_MOAD01000011.1:0-16311 GCF_001931655.1 Acidithiobacillus albertensis
CCCATCAATGATCCATTTGTCTGGATTTTTCTTCACATTACCCACATAGGTAATATGCATTCCCGAAAAGACTTGCAGAACGGCAGCCTGAACCGTTCCGAGTGGCCTTGGATAATAGGCATGATAGTCGGACAGAATTCCGGCATTGACTGCAGCGACGCTACCGGCTCCCGCACCGGCTGCAGCAATAGCAACACAGCCACTTAAAGGCAGTACCGCCCCTACACAGAGAGCTGCAACCATCCAGCTGAGTTGTTTCCCATATTTTGGATATTGAATACGCATTGTTCATTCCTTATGTTTGCTGTAAGCATGGAACGGATAGGGCGTCAGGATCCTGCTCAACGAGCATGACGCTCTACTCCAGTTTACTGGGCATTGTTCGCTTCCCGAGCTGCCTGGTTTGCCGTCTGTTGCGCAGCGTCTGCCCGGTTTAATGCTTCATTTTGTTTATGCTGTAGCGCATCGGCTTTCGCCAAGGCCCGATTGGCCGTCTCCTGGGCAGCGCGTGCATTATTCTGCGCTGACTCGGCTTTGGCGCTAGGGCCGCCTCCGCACCCGGCAAGGGCCAGAGGGGTCAACATGATCATTGTCAGCGTGAGCGTCTTCATCGTTTTCCATACATTCATGATAATTTCTCCTTTGAATCAAAGCACCTCAAGACAAGGCTTTGCCGACACTATGTAGGGTATTTTTAGCGTTATAAGACAATGCATCACCAGAGGCTTTTTCAGCATTTTTGCAGGATTCCAACTTGTCTCGGCCGGCACTGTTTTTGCACCAGTCTACTTCCTGCGACATTTTTTTCTGATGATGTAAATACCAGGAAACTGGATGACCACCCTGGGGCCCTTGAGAAACATCTGAACAACCGGCAAGAGCCATGCCGAATAACGGCGGTATCACCAGAAACAATTTTGATATTTTCATATTCTCACTTATCTCCTTCTCCATGTAGATAACTGGATTTAAGATTCAGCTAATTTGATACGTTGATTTATTTTCGATTAATTCTGGTACATTGTCAAAAATTGATTACAATAAAGTTGCTGTAGCTAATTAGCGACTTCTTGACACCTTCTCATATTGCCTTAATTACTGTTTATTAACAACGAGCTTGGTGCGTTACTGAAAATCTACAACCTACATTATAAATTTACTTTGTCGTTGGTAGGAAACAGCAATTATAAGCATTTAGTTGCACAAAACATGAATGACGTTGGGCAGCCAAACGTTGACTAGAAGAGTACACATAAGAAACATGAAAAACATAAAAATATCCATACAAAATAATAATATAATTAAAACAAAGCAAATAATATTATTATTTATCATATAGATATTTAAATTTTGAGAAACTGCTAAATTTATGCTATTTTATACAAACAAACTTACCAAAAGGTGAATTGAAATGAAAAATATTGCTTTGATTGGTTGCGCAGCGCTGGGCGTGTTCCCCGTATTGGCCTTTGCCAGTCCACTTCAACATGGTCTGAACTATATCGGTATTTACGGTGAGGCTATCGGTACACCCGATTCATACAACTCTTTTAATACGCAAGATTTCGCACAGTCCTTCAAGTCCATGAAACCAGCTGCTGGTGGAAACACCTCGGGTGGTGTTGGTGTGGTACTGAACGGGATCAGTCAGGATGATGTCCTCTTGCATCTAGGGTTTAATTATGGATTTAGCCCCATTATTGGTGACAGTAATGGAAATACCAGCAACAGTGGTCATTCCATGGCTTTTAATGTGCGTCTGGGCAAGGGGTTTCAGTTTGGTCACAATCTGATAGTTGGCCCCTATATTGGCTATCAGTACGCTCAGTTCAAATTAGGTATTGGTGATAATGGCAACTTCGGAAATGCAACCTACAATAATAATGCCATAGGTGGTGGATTGTTTCTTGCCATGGAGCCTGTTCAAGACCTCACCCTGTCTGCCCATGCCGGCTATATGGTGGGCATATCATCCAATGAAAAATTGAATTTTTCAAATTTGTCCGTTCAGCCCGGCGGCGTTCCATCTGCCAATGTATTCCAGGTGGGTGGCAAACTAAGTTACCGCTTCCTGCCGAATGTCAGTGGATTCGTCGGGGTGAATTACGATCGCTACTTGGCATCCAAACAATTCGGCCCCATCAACGTGAAGACCCGTGTAAACAGCTTACGGGGTATGGTAGGTGTTGCTTATAACTTCTGAAGTTTGGACACGTAAAAACCTTTTGTCTTTGGAGGACAGGCCTACTCTGGAATTAGTTAGATAAGGGACTGTTGTGGGCGATCGCTATGTTACAACTCAAAGTAAGCGGTTAGCCCAACCATCAGTCGATATGTGGCCACATGGCCCCGCAGATCAATATCTTCATACTCAATACTGCGCCAAAACGGCTCCACGAAGATGTTATGTGTGCTTTGCGAAGGAAACGAGTGTCCCGTCGGAATTCAATCCGACCCGGTTAACTTTCGCTCCAGCCGGCGGCACTTGGGGCGGTCTAGGAGGTGACAAATGGGCTGAAGCACTCCGGAAAAAAGCCTCTTCAGGAGGACAGTGGACCCTGCGGGCCGCAAGGTGAGTGAACACCGACAGTCCTCGAAATGTCGTTGCAGAAGCCGACCCGCCGGAATCACGGGGAAGGTTGTGGTTCTTTGGGAAGCGAGCGAGATACGCACTGTCAAACAGCGTTTAAAAAATGACTAGGTAACAGCGCCTAAGATTTATTAGTTTTCAGCAGAAAACTTGGCAAGCGCAACCCATGCGGAGTGCGCAGAAAAATGAACTTATACCCAATCAGGGATGGAGGTGATCCATTGCAGTTGCTTTGCGACCCATGTCCATTGTTGTTGTCAGGCTACCAACGCCAGACTCCTCCTGCAGCCAGTCCACTGCTACTGATGTTCCCGGCATAACATCCCTCATATTCAGCATACAACGACAGACTGTTTGCTATGCGAATGCTGGTACCCACATTGGTAAGAAATGCAGTCTTATCAGGGGCTACCCCGATTTCACTCACCGGTTGCAAGTCGCCAAGAGTCTCACTGATGCTTCGCCTGTTATTGTCCAGGTTACGCTGTACGGCAATATCGGCGTAGGGAATAATCCGCATGGATCCTAGATGGTAATGACGACTAAAACTCAGGCCTGCACTCACCTCCAAAGCAGATACGGTTTGATGCAGGTAGTGCAGATCAAACAGTGTGGTGGCACCCGTTTCGGAGAATCCGGGTTGTGTTTGCCGATACCAGGCAATACCCAAATTTGGCGTCACAGTCACCACCGGCGTGGCGATAGCATAGCCTCCCTGAAACAATGCGTGGATCATACTGCCGTGGTGGTCACTGATCGCCGCAAGACCGGTGTTCGGCAGGTTGCGTACACCGTGAATGACTTCACTGGTATAGCCCAGCAGGCCTTGCAGGTGCAGTTCTCGGGCCTGATATTTGCCATAAATCATCGAGGTGACACTACCGATAGTAGACTGGCTTCCCCCGGCATAACCCGTAGTAGGAAGATTTAGAACGGTATGGACATAGCCCAGAGCAATTCCTGTGGTGAGTTCGCCGTCCTGCATATCGGCTCCCCCATACACTCCACTATTCTGGTCATTAAATCCTGAAACTGCTTGCGTCCCCTGCGCATTGCTAAAATCGCCAACCCCCTGCAACCAAAGATGAGGCTGATATTTCGCACTTTCATTTTGCTGTACATGCCTCGTGGTGGGTGCAGAGAATTGTGCAAGTTGTCCGGCGACAGCTGTGTCTGTTGACAGCAGCATGGTGCGCGCTATAGCCGCTCCGCCGGAGTTCTCGGCATGGTTAAGAACGAGTGCATCTGATTGTGCGGTCATACCGATCAGTGCGGTAGGGATATCCGCATAGATTTGCCCGCCCAAATACGCCGGATCCGCATTTTTTCCTGTGGCATTCGAAGTGGCAGACAAGCGAATATTGAGAGCATTTCCATTGTTGGTGAGGGTTGGTGTGACATATGCGGGAAATGGATCATATACTGTCGTGGAGAATGCTCCCGTCACACCGCCCACAGCTTGCAGGATCTTATATTGATCGCCAGCCACATAGCTGGCACCGGGGTCTACCTGTACGAGCAGTCGCCCGGCAATCGCGGCGGTGCCGGATACTTTGAGGGTGTCGTAAGCCGTGGGGGTGATCTCAATAGCGAGAGTGCCATCAGCATTTTGTGTATAGTTGCCCTGAATGGCGAGAGAGCCAATGCTCCCGCCCGGAAATACCGTGCCATCGTTAGTCACGTTTCCGACGATCGTGCCGTGCCCGCGCAACTCCCCGGCTGGGGTGACCAAAACTGGACCCTGTAAAGACGCTGAAGGATGGCTGATGTCGCCGATTTCCAGTAGGGTAGGCGTGGTTACGGAGGAAGCTGCCGATGGACCACCAATAATGGTCTGTGAAGCGCTGTTCGCGGCCCCATCGAGGATCAGTGAACCACCACCAACTATCGTCAAGGGGCCTGCTGTAGGATTGCCGCTACCAACATCACTGCTGAATACATCCGCATTCCCATCGGTATCTATGATTCCACCTGATGTGCCCAGATTGACAGAAAAGTCATCGTTCTGTGCCGCTGTGGTGATCAGGGTGCCGCCGTTCAGGTTGACAGGACCTGTCCCCAAGGCTGTGGCCGAACTCACCGCCAAGGCCCCTCCAGCGATAGTGGTACCACCCGCATAGGTGTTATCTCCATTGATTATCAAAGTTCCTGGGCCTTGTTGCCAGAGCATACCATAGCCGCTGATTTGGCCTGAGACATTGAGAGTGCCTGTCGTGTTGAAAGTCAGGGTACCATTATCTGTAACGTTGCCTGGCAGCGTTCCCGAAGCACCTCCGTCTCCAATCTGCAAATTGGTATATCCCGCAATAGTGGTGCCGCCCGTGTAAGTGTTGTCGCCCGTGAGCACGGTCGTTCCACCGCCTGTAACACTAAGTCCGCCATCAGAACTGCTACTCATAGGGATGATATTTCCGGTAAAAAGATTGTTGTTGCCATCATTGTTGATGGTTCCCCCTTGAGGACCGATGAAAAATGCCCGGCCATCCAGTAAATCTGATGTTGTGAGGAACGTTCCTCCATTCAGGGTAATGTTGCCGCTACCCAATGCCGTCTCTGCACCTACCCCTAAAGTTCCCCCGGCAATCATCGTTCCACCGGTAAACGTGTTGGTCCCCGTTAATAATAATGTGCCTGGCCCTTGTTGCCAAAGCATGCCATACCCACTGATTTGCCCCGGAAAAGTGGTCGTATTGGTAGTGTTGAAGGTGAGTGTTCCATTATCGGTTACAGCGCCAGAGAGGGTCCCATCAGAGCCGCCGTCCCCAATCTGGAGATTGGTATATCCAGCAATGGTCGTCCCACCTAGGTATTGGTTATTGCCGGTAAGTACAGCGGTGCCACCACCCTCTACGGTCAGACCTCCGTCAGAGATGTTATTCATGGGCATAAAGCCACCGGCGAACACGTCGTTGTTCCCGTCCGTATTGAGAGTGCCTCCATTGGGACCAATGAAGAAATCCCGGGTATCGTCCAGTGCTGCCGAAGTTTCAAGCGTTCCACCATCCAGGGTAATGTTTCCGCTCCCCAGCGCGCTTTCTTTGCCGACACTCAGCGTGCCGCCGGTGATGAGCGTGCCGCCTGAGTAGCTGTTGTTGCCAGTCAACTGAAGCGTTCCCGGGCCTTGTTGCCAAACCAGCCCAAACCCACTGATTTGACCTGGAAAGCTGATGTTGTTAGTGCGGTTGAACGAAAGGACGCCATCGGTAAGAACATTGCCAAGAATACTGCCCGTGGTACCACCATTGCCTAGCTGTAGTAAGGTGGAGTCTTCGATATAAGTATTCCCGGTATAGGTGTTGTTGCTGGTAAGCGTCGCACTTCCTCCGCCCACCACAAACAAACCGCCCTGGCCCGATAGAAGGCCCGTGAAAATGTCGGCATTACCCTTCGTATCAATGGTGCCACCATTGCTGATGTCCTGTAGATTTCCAGCGTTGGCAGTACCGTTAACCCAGGCTTGCCCGTTGGCATTGAGTGTATAGGGCCCGTTTCCGATCGCTGCGGTATTCGGTGCACCATTACTGTTTACCAAACCAAAATAGTCGGAAGATGTGCCAAAATAATCGACGCCATTGATGGTCGAGTGATTCATGTCGTTGAAGAGTTCCATGGCCATGCTGCCAAAGACACCTTGCTGTGCGAGTTCCGGGGAGATCTGCAGTATTTCGGCGTAGGCCTTTGCCGCAATAGCATTCCAGTCTTCGGTATCACCCGCTGGTGTGTAAGGGTCCATCATAATGTATCCCAGCAGTAGTGGTTTCCCGTAGGCCGCCTGTAAATAGCGGGAAAAGGCAATAACCCGACCGGCGATGGTGCTCATCCCCTCCTGCTGGGCGGTCACGACGGTTCCACCCGTGTCGGCACCGCGCATTTCCTGAAAGGTGATGAAATTTAGATAGGGGGCAGCCACACTCAACGAGGGATAAAAATCAGACCATTGGGAGGCATTCTCGGTGCTATCACTGTAAACCCCAAAATCTCCGACACCGGCACTGGTGAGGATGGTTAAGCCGGGATGCTGCGCGTGTTGAAGTATCTGGGACGCCTGAGCAAGCCACTCCCCGAACTGTGGCTGATTCCCAACCCCGGGAACATTGAATTCAGGTTGCAGTACCACTGACACGGTACCATTTAAAGTGGACAGGTAGTTGGCAAGCAGTTGGGTATTCGCGAGCCAAGCCTGGGCATTTTGTTGGACGTAGGCCCAAGCTCCGGAACCCTTTGAGCCGAGGTCACCCAAATAGTAATCGAACAGGACTGGGGCATATCCCTGTTGCATGGCCGTCTGCATACCAGCCATCCAGTCGGGTTGCCAGCCTTGGGTGAGCCATATTCCAAGAGCCTTGTTGTTGCTGGGGAACTGCATTTGAGTAAGCAGGGAAGGTGTGCTGACGTAGGTGTTGCCCACCGTGTTCAGTGTCATGCTACTACCGACCCCGAAACAATAAGCGCCACCACATGGAGATGTCATGGTAACTGGTGCCGCACCCTGGCCCAACTCGATGTTATTATTGATAGTGGCATTACCGGAAGTGCGTAACGCGCTATTTTGCAGGTCCAGCAATCCGCTGCCCAGGCCCGATCCGGATTCCACGTCGAGGGTGGATGCTGCAACGGTAATTCCGGCATTACTCGTATTTCCTGAAGTGTCGGTGACCGTTCCACCACCACTGATGATCTGCGGACTCGCCAGGGCCGTTACGGGGGTGAGTAAGAGGGACAAACAGAGGCTACGAAGAAAGGGGTGACGAACATCCATAGGCGATGTTTTGGCAGAATAGAGAAAAGTACGATAGGCACGATTGCCGTGCTGTCCAGGTGACGCTGACATGGGAGCACAACTCCTTGCTGGTGCACATCAGAACGAGTCTGTGGGCGCAGATTTCAAAATTGGAATGAATGACCGCTTGTAGAATCCAAAACGCAGTCGAAGCATTTCGGCTGCAGCCATATACGGTGTGACAAGAGTAACATTTATAAGGCAACATGTAATATATTTGATACATGAATTCGATGTCAACTGGAAATAATTGATGTAATCAGTTTGTCGTGTTTTTATTAAATTCTTATGAGTCGAACCTTAACAGGTTGATCAATCGGGATGAATAACATGTCTGTCATTTGGTATATGGCTCGTAGTCATCATTAAAATAATGAGCACACGCACCATAATTACTCGCTTTTGCACTATTTCCATGCAAACTTTAAAGAAATCTTCGAATATATGCCAGTGATCATGTTGAGATTCATAATTAAATTCTGTGTCAGCGTGTTGGGAATACAAATGGGCACCTCGAAAAACCTTCCCATTCCATCTGTATATTATAAAATATAACCATTTGAAGAAATAGGATATGACCATGGAATACCAGCTTCTGGATCGCTACCGCTATCAACATTTCTACGGCCTGCTGGATGCCGCGCGCCTGCCTGACTGCACGACGATCTGGCATTTTGAAAACCGCATTGGGGTAGCCGGTGCCGAAGCCCTGTTTGCGGCTGTGGAGCCAATAAATTCTACAACATAGTTATCTGGCGAGAGGAGGGCAGATCATTGATGCCACCCTGGTCCCTGCACCCAAGCAGCATTTTACCCGGGAGGACAAAGCGCAGATCAAAGAAAAAAGGCCATGCCCGCTGACTCGAGACCGATCTGGAAGCTTCTCAACAGATACGCAAATAACGAGATATTTGCATGAAGGATGGTGTGAGTCGTAAAATTAAGCTATATTCACTCTGTAGTGGGTGAACGGCAAGGCATGGTCATTTCGTCCGTCTGGCCGCTTAGTGTTCGCCCAACCAATACATTGCTTTCGGACGAGAGGAAGCTTATCAAAGCCTCATGGCGTAACTTTTTGCATTTAACCATAAGGAGCCGACATCAATAATCCCGCCCATCAAAGATATGTCGAATTGGGGTGTCTTTCATGTTCCTGGAAGAAAAGTCTTCAACTTGATGGTGAAGATACGGATACGTTTTTAGCTTGCCCAGAATGCGGTTCAAAAGCTATAACACGCGTCTATAGTGCCTCAATGCTTAACTCCCAGTGTTCTGAGGCCACTAATAATATTAGCAATCCCTGGTGGAAATTCTGGACATGATGGTCTATTGAACGTAACCCCCTGTAAGCTGAGACCCTGAGTCAAAACTTAGTTGACGGCTTCGGACCGAAAATCGGCTGTATAGCTTTGCTCTTCCTTCTTCATGAAATCCTTAGCGATCCATTAGATCCAATCGGAGGTGTCGTGTCCGCGAGATTCAGGACACCTCATTCGCAAGCGCGTTTAATCCTATTCCACTTTCACCCTGGCCAGTTCCTTCCATTGCGTTGTGTAGGCAGGAGATTTATTCCCCCGTTTCATGGCCCATCCACGTGGTTCCTGCCATCCCGCTATGCCGGGCTGCATAATGCTTTTACCAAATCGCGCATTGATCTGATCCAGAGTGGCCATCAAATTCTGAGCGCGATTTTCGGCTTCCGCATCTCCGAACAAATCGGTTTGAACGGATTGGGCCGAACTGATCTCCAGAAGATGAACCCCTGCCTTGGCGTAGGCAAATCCTACTCGATACATCTGAGTCAAAGCCAATTTGCCAGCATGCAGGAAAATCCGGGTATCCTGACTGGGGTGGCTGAGTACGACGGTTCGGGCTGCTTGATATTGCGGCAGATGGTTCTGGAAGGGATAGGTGCGGATATAGACACGTAGCGCTGCAGCCACGGAATCCTGACGCCGTAGTTTGCTAGTGGCTCTGACAATGTACAGGCTGATGGCTTCACCCAGTTCTTCCATGGTTTTGACGGGGTGCCCAAATGAACGGGATGATTGAATTTCCTGCCTGGGCGGTGCCACTTCTTCCATGGCGATGCAGGACTCATCGCGCAGTTCTCGAATCATTCTTTCCATCAGGAGACTAAAACGCGGACGCATTGGTTTGGGGTCTGCATTCTGCAAATCCCAGACGGTGAGTATCCCTATTTTCTGAAGTCGCTGACTCCACTGGCGACCAATACCCCAAACTTCTGAAACAGGTAACTGCTGTAATATTTCAGTTTGTTTCTTTTCGGGTATTTCCTCCCAAACACAGACTCCTATATATTCTGGCCGTTTTTTCGCCAGATGATTGGCCAGTTTGGCGAGTGTCTTGGTCGGGGCTATTCCAACACCTACGGGTAAACCTAGCCATTGCCGGATGCGCTGGCGGGCAGTTTGGCCAATTTGGCGGCATTGTTCTGGCGCAACTCCTTGCAAATCCAGAAAGCACTCATCAATGCTATATACCTCCTGAATAGGGCTGAAGTCGGACAGAATCGTCATCATGCGATGGCTCATATCGGTATAGAGCGTGTAATTGCTCGACAGGGCGATGATGCCTTCTTTCTGAGCCAGCTTTTTCAACTGAAACCAGGGTGTCCCCATGGCTACACCCAAGGCTTTCACTTCAGCAGAACGAGCGACTACGCAGCCATCGTTATTGGACAGGACCACTACCGGTTTACCTTCCAGATCCGGGCGAAAAACCCGTTCGCAGGAAACATAGAAGTTATTGGCATCGATCAGTGCGATAGGCATGATTTTTTAGACGCTGTGCAGCACACGCGTAACCACACCCCAGATGTATAACTCTTCGCCTTCTTTGAGAATAATCACTGGAAAATCGGGATTTTCTGCCAGCAAATGGGCGCTTTCTCCAACACGACGTAAGCGTTTGACGGTGAGTTCTCCATTGATGGCTGCCACTACGATTTTACCATCGCTGGGGGTAATAGCCCGATCCACAATAATCTCATCCCCATCGAAAATACCCACATCCCGCATGGACCAACCTGAAACCCGTAGAATAAAAGTGGCTTCCTGGTGTTGGATGAGATGCGTGTTCAGATCAATCTGTTTTTCCACATAATCATCGGCGGGGGAGGGGAAGCCTGCTGCAATACGGGAAACCATGCGTGGGAACTGGCAACAGGGTAAATCCGCGCGCAAAGGACGGGATGCTGTGGCCAGCAACGCCCGATTCGCACTACCTGGAAACGCGCTGATCGAACTATGCATAAATGTCATCCTGAAGAGGATGCGGCTTTTGACCTTTTGCTGGTTGTCCTGCTCGATCCTGTACCATGCAGTCCCCGATAGAATGGATAACACCAATACCCTGCAACAGGTTCCAATGATCGGGTGCATATCTCGAAGACTGATGTCCCAGCCAACCGGCCAGCAGCAAGGCGGGAATCATGACCCAAATGAAACTTAATGGCCTTGAACCCAGTGACTGCATTGGTTTCTGGGAAGATTTTGCGTGAATAGTGCGCATGAGGAATCCCTCTTGAGTGGTTACTATATATTTATATAGTAAGTATTCCATGCGACGCAAGTCCGCTTTTCGCCTGGTGAACGGTTGAATGTCCTTATGCCGGTGGTGTTCCATCCCAAGGCAGAATGGCCTCTGGTTCATCAAAACGGGGGCTGTTTACCTTTGGGGTCACGGGAAAGCTTTCCCAAAGCGTCACTGCGGGTTGTAAACAGGGTTCCAGATGTTTGCGCTGGGCGTGCGGATGCCACCAAAGCGCCCAATGCTGAGGATTCAGAACCAGCGGCATTCGCGGTTGCACCGACTGCAGTGTGGGTGTGGCAGGAACGGTGAGAATGGCAAAGGTCTCCTCGGTTTGACCCTCTGTGCCCTTGTGTCGATCCCAGATGCCGGCCAGCCCCAGAATGCTCTGATCCCTGGCCCGGATGAGTACGGGCTGTTTTTCAGAGGGATCTTCAGGAATAAAAGGCCACTCAAAATACCAGTCTGCCGGTATCACGGCTCGCCGCAGACGAAAGGCTTCCCGAAACAGCGGTTGCGTCGCGACGGTTTCCACCCGCGCATTGATCGGTCGTATCTGGGTGCGGGTACTCCAGCCCGGCAAGAATCCCCAGCGCATGGGCACCAGTTCGAGACGCAGATCCGGAGCCTGACGCAGGACCGGATGCCTCTGACCTGGTGCACGGTTGTAAGAAGGCGGGAATGCGCCATGCTCCCGAAAAGCTCCCCAGGCCTGCTGAAGATCTTCTGGACTGTGAATGAATCCATAGCGTCCGCACATGCATCCTCCCCAAATTACAGCTTTTGCTGACCATGCTACCATTTTACCAAGGTCAGCGGAGAATCGCTGCGTCATGAGTCTTGCTTCTATGGCTAAATCGGAGCGCCCCCAGCAGGATGTGCCCACAGAACTCCTGGGCGGCCTGATTGAGCGGGTGACCTTTCATAACGATAACAATGGCTTTTGCGTCCTGCGCATCAAGGCCCGTGGTCATCGGGACTTGGTCACCCTGGTGGGCCACGCAGCGGCGGTTACGGCCGGTGAATGGATCACCGCATCCGGTATCTGGGTCACCGATCGCGATCACGGCCTCCAGTTCAAGGCGGCCTTTTTGAAAGTGTCTGCACCCACCAGCAGAGAGGGTATCGAAAAGTATCTGGGCTCCGGCATGATCCGGGGCATTGGTCCGGTTTATGCCAAAAAGCTTGTGAAAGCATTTGGAGAACAGGTATTCACGGTGATCGAAGAAACCCCGGAAAGACTGGCTGAGGTGGACGGAATCGGCCCCATTCGCCGGGAACGGATGGTTGCCGCCTGGGCAGACCAGAAAGTGATCCGGGAGATCATGCTGTTCCTGCATACCCATGGGGTAGGTACTGCCCGCGCTGTACGGATTTTTAAAACCTATGGCATCGATGCTGTCCGGATAATGACAGAAAACCCCTACAGGCTGGCCCGGGATATACATGGGATAGGCTTCAAAACGGCCGATGCCATCGCCATGAAAATGGGTATCGCGCAAAATGCCCCCATACGGGTGCAAGCCGGTATTTCCTATGCGCTGATGGAAGCCCGGGATGACGGTCACTGTGGATTACCCCACGAGGCATTGACCCCTCTGGCAGAGCAATTACTGGAAGTACCAATCGACGCCATCGAAGCAGCCATAGCAGCCGAAATACAGGAGGGGACCCTCATAGCCGACCAGGTGCAGAACACCCCTGGGGTTTTTCTGGCCCCCTTATACCGCAACGAACAAGGCATCGCCCAAATCCTGAAAAAACTCTGTGCGGGCCAGGCGCCGTGGTCGGGCATTGCCGCTGATGCGGCGATGGATTGGGTGCAAAAAAGGTTGGACATTGTCCTGGCCGATAGCCAAAAAGCGGCCATTCGTATGGTGTTGCAGGAAAAAGTGGCTCTGATTACCGGCGGTCCAGNGCGTTGGTAAAACCACCCTCGTGAATGCCATTCTCCATATCCTGGATGCCAAAAAGTTGCGCATTGTCTTGGCGGCCCCGACCGGACGAGCCGCTAAACGGATGAGTGAAACAACGGGCAAAGAAGCCAAGACCATCCATCGGCTTTTGGAAATTAATCCGCTGGGCGGTGGTTTCAAGCGCCGGGAAGACTATCCCTTGGAATGTGATCTGCTGGTTCTCGACGAATGCTCCATGATTGATGTCCCGTTGATGCATGCGCTGCTCAAAGCCTTGCCGCCGACTGCAGGGCTGTTGATGGTAGGGGATCCCGATCAGCTCCCTTCTGTTGGACCTGGGCAGGTACTGGCGGATCTGATTGCCGCGCAAACACTCCCCGAAGTGCATCTGACGGAAGTTTTTCGCCAGGCCGCAGAAAGCCGGATTATTCGGGCCGCCCACCAGATTCATGCCGGGCACCTCCCTGATCTCCGTCCACCCGAAAAGCTCAGTGATTTCTATTTTATTGATGTGGAGGATCCCGCTGAAGCGGCTGACAAGCTGGTGAAAGTGGTGACGACCCATATCCCCCGACGTTTTTACCTGAACCCCTTGCGCGACATTCAGGTGCTCTGCCCCATGAATCGTAGTGCGTTAGGTGCTCGGGCACTCAACGACGCTCTGCAGACGGCGTTGAATGGTGAAAGCACACCGGTAGTCGAAAAGTTCGGTCGGAGATTCGCGCCCGGTGATAAGGTCATGCAGATTCAGAATGACTACGAAAAAGACGTCTTCAACGGCGACATCGGATTTGTGCAGGCGGTAGATACCGAAGAAAACACCCTGACTGTGGACTTTGAGGATCGTATGGTCAGCTATGGTTTCGGGGAGTTGGATCTGTTGCAACCGGCCTATGCCATCACAGTCCATAAAAGTCAGGGCTCAGAATATCCCGCTGTGGTGATTCCTCTGAGTACGCAGCACTATCCCATGCTGCAGCGTAACTTACTATACACAGCGGTAACTCGGGGCAAGACATTGGTGATACTCCTCGGTCAGAAGAAAGCGGTAGCCATGGCGACACGGAACGGTTCCAGTAAAAGACGCTGGACAAAACTATGCGATTGGATGGTATGACATTAAAATGCCGCTGAAACCAACTAAACACTTCTCGCGCCTTTCCCGGCGCACACCGGCCCTCAAATGTAACAACAGTTAGCGAGTGATAGCCTAACCACAGCAGAGTTGAAAGTTTGTCGCCATGCAGCCATCTGTAACCGACTCATCCTTATGGATTGGCACCAATCTGCCAAGGCCCACAATTGCCTAGAATCTGCATTGGGTCAATTAGACGCTTATGTCCATTCCAGCCCTTCAACGGGCAACCTCGACCGAGCAGGTGTTGGTCGATACTACTCGTTCTCAACCTACGCAGAAAGAGACGCCTCCGCTGCATCACCGACCATTCACAGCGCACAGATCACGCTATCCGGTGCTCCGGAACTTTATGGTCGGCGCTGGGACCAATCCGGGAAACTTCGGGTGAAGGGCAAAACTTGCTACTCATTATTCAGCCGCGTGAGACTGAGAATTGCCAGGGCTGACTGGCATAGATATGGTCCAGCTGCAGGAAATGCTCTATGATCCTGTCTGGTATTCGTTTGTAATCGAAGGCTTGCCTCTGACAGGTATGATGCTACCCAATGCAGAAAGGGCGATCCTGGACATTCGCAAGCTACGAGAATACACCCTGAATCCCGGTCACCTTGCCGGAGGTAACCAAGGCCAGGGTGTTCGCCTCGTGCCTGGGGATAGGCCAGCAAGATACCGAGCTGCTGCGCTCAGTATACCTCCGTGCCATACTGAGCAATGATGCCACCGAGAAGGTGACCGACAGTCATGGCAAGCGTTACCAAGTTGATTTTGTCATGCAGCACCAGGGAAAGTCCGCGATCGTTCGCACAGGTTGGTTCATCAGGACTGGAGAAGGCGTTCCCAGGCTTAAAAGTTGTTATGTGAGGACATCATGAAACTACTCGACGTTGTAGCGCTTTTGGAACCCATACCAAAGCAACACCTTCTACGTGGTCAGGTCGGGACCGTCGTGGAAGAGTTGGATCCTGGTTACGTGGAAGTTGAGTTCCTTGTGGGCGACGACTATATCACCTTGGCGGTTGCGGCGGATCGCCTCATGCCTCTGCACTACACTCCAAACAAAAGTATTCGCGCGGCGTGATCTATAAGGAGTACCACAGAAGTTTTTTCGCACTAAGATGACCGTTAAAGACCGATAGCGGTCATTCATCGGCGGAAGGCAAATGACGTCATTCGACCTGTATTCATGATTGGGGTGGTTGGAGAAGAAGATTGGCCCTTAATTTATCTTGCATGCAACTTGGAATGTTACGTTGCACCCACCGTTACTGAAGTATAATTTAATTTATATAAACAACATTTTTATTTTAAATCTTGTATTTTTTCCGCACACAAATATCCTGACAAGGCTAACCGATCCAATGGCACTTCTCTCCATAAAGGGGTCCCTTCCAGATCTAATGTCCAAAATCCCATTTTGGCCGTTTTTATGCATACCCATAAAAACCGTTGATCGATTTTCTTTAACAATATCCATTCGTTTTCATCTTTTTTAGGTCGTGCAAACAAACGACCAAAAATGGGGGATGTTGAGCTCAATGCTTCACTGGCGTATCCAGAAAACCATTCGTCGCGCAACATCGGTGCATTGATCGCCGGACTCAAAGCCTTTTTGTGATGAAAAGAAAACAGCATGTAAATGCCACCAAGCATTAACAAAAAAAGGATGAAGATAATGATCGATAGAAAAATTGAACGGGGCAAACTCAGATCGAGGCCTGATGAGGGCAACATAGTTGCTTCCCTACAGGCCCAGAGCTAAAAGACTTGTGCGGCGCGAGACAATAAAATGCGGCGCCAATATTTTACTTGTTGAACAGGCACCCCGTATTGTCGGGCAACAGCCGTTATCTGCTCCGATCCATACCTGCAGGCGGCCAGGGCAATCATTGCTTTGATGCTGGCGTCTGGTTGCCAGGTGTGCTTACTCAATCTCTCCTCGGGAAAGAGACGCCATGCATTTTCCAAAAGAGGTGATGCCAACTTTTTCTGATCAGCGTTGCCTCTACGCCCAGTTCATGGCCAAGCCTTTCGAATGACCAGGCGCGTTTTCTGACTGCGAGCAAAGCAAGGCTCGCACAAAGCGCTGAGGAAACTTTTACCGATTCAATCATGAGAAACTCCTTGACCATTTTCCATAATCATTACGCTGTTTCAGAACATGAAGCCGGTTTCGACCATGCCGCGCAGTTGTGTCGTGTTTGTACCATTTGCTCCCGAAAAGCCATCACCCTTGGGGCAGGAAGCAGCTACATAGGAAAGTTCAGCCCGGGCGAAGAACCCGCCACTCTGATAGGTCGGGGTCAGCGTGATGGACCAGGCGTGGGAATCGGCGGGG
>NZ_MOAD01000101.1:0-649 GCF_001931655.1 Acidithiobacillus albertensis
GCTGAGAAATCTGCAGGCCGCAGGCAAGAGCCTGTTTTTGAGTCAGCCAGCCATCTCCCACCAGCTCAAACGGCTGCAAGACTGGTTGGGTGAACCCCTGTACCACCGGACGGCCCGGGGTATTGAACCCACCGAGATAGGCCGGATTCTCCAGAGGACAGGGGAGAATATGGAAGCGGTCCTGCAGGAAGCCCAGGCCGTACGTGACAAAACCAAAGATTTGTTGCGCGGGACCTTGCGTTTATCCGCCAGTCACACGAATGCCGAGTATTTGTTACCGCTCTTGGTGGGCGAATACTGCCGGAAGTATCCCGCAGTCAATGTGCGAACCGCAACCATGAACAGTCAACAAGCCTGGCTCCACCGCGATGAGGTGGATCTGATATTGATTGAAAGCGCAGAAGACCTGGTGCGGGAGCCGGTTGAGTGGACACGGACCAGTTTGGTAGAAACCGAGATTTCGGCACTGGTTCCGGTCTCCCATCCGCTGGCGGCGTTGACCGCCATCCCCCTTGAAGACCTGGCGTCGGAAAAGTTGATCTGGCGTGAGGAGGGTTCCGGCATCCGGGAGGATGTGATCCACGCCTTTCGACAAGCGGGAATCTATCCGTATATCCATTATGAATTCAGCGGATTGGCGGCGGTGCGC
>NZ_MOAD01000102.1:0-1188 GCF_001931655.1 Acidithiobacillus albertensis
CTGACGTTCCATGATTTACCAATCAAGGTAGTGCGACTATGCACCAGACTTGATAGCGGCCTCGACCTTTTGAGCGAACTGTGGATCGCTATGGGCTTTTCTCATGAGCATCTCATAAGTACTTGCGGAGAGATCGTTTTTGGCCAGAATGCCGTGAACATCCTTTGCATAGGTCTGTTCAAGTGCCTGTTGCTTGGCTTTGCTTACGCCTTTTTGCATGGCTTCACCACGCATTTTGGAACTCAGGGGCTCGATTTCCCGCAGAGCAGAAGCAAAATGCATGATTTCAGCGTTACTCACCGCAGGGCCCGCCTGAGGTGCAGAGGGCATCATTGGCTGGGAGCCGGATTGCGCTCCCGCTTGCGGCGCTCCGGAAGCCATAGGCGGTGTAGACGCACCGTTCTGCATTGCCGGTGAGGACGGTTGGGGTTGAGTGGTGGACATGGGGCTGCTCATGCTTGCAAAAGCAACGGATGTGCTAAACACGAATATTCCGAGTGCCGTGATTACATTAGTCTGAATGCTTTTCAATAGTTCATCTCCCTTTTGGGTAAAAGAAAAGAGCATGGATTATGCTCGTAATTGCTTGAGTCAAATTGCACAAGCGTTTTTACGGTAACAACAGATAATCTGTATTGTCAAATAGGTGAATCAAATTTAACAAGTATTTAAACTGGTCAAAATATGAGTGTTGCGCATATTCAACATGGAGCCAGAAAACACGTTAATGTTTATAGGAAATCTCTTCTGTAATTTAACAGAAAACTGATATACCACATTAATATTTGTTTTTTTACCACCACCCGTGTAGATAAGCATGCTGACGTGATCCATGGGTAATCATCATTCCCAGATACGGCAATTCATGCGTAACGGATTCTACGATCAGTATAAATTACGTTTGCGGATGATCTTGCGGAGACAAGACCATCCGGTACCAATGGTTAAGATGTTTTGGCTGGTGGTTGATTCGGATTCGATTGAGTCGCTGGTTGGCCTCCGGGGGATTGAGCAGAGGCTGAGGCCCCATGCTGCATAGAGTATGAGTGTGACTGTCCCTGAGAATGGTATGCCGGAGTCGCCGCACCTGCCGATGACTGTCCGCCATAAGGAGGGCTGGCAGCAGAAGAACCGTGTTGCATGGCCGGTGAAGAGGGTTGTCCCTGAGGCTGGTATCTCGGGGTTGCC
>NZ_MOAD01000103.1:0-717 GCF_001931655.1 Acidithiobacillus albertensis
TGTCCAGATGATACAGACGGCGCACTTTGGCTATGGTTTCCATGCAAATCACTCCAGTTTCCTCCCGGCAAATCCGGCAGGATATCAGGTGGTCAATTTACACGCTGTTTTCCACCCAATTCTGGCAACTTTTGCACGCTGTTTAACAGTAAGGCTTGATCAGCTCAAATATACATTAATATATATTATTCAACATGATCGAATGATTTTACACAGACACTACAGCACCATTATTACTATTTAGCGTCACATAGTGTCCATTTTTTTCTTCGTTTAATGAGAAAATATAAATATTGATATTTTGAGTATTAGCCGCGCTTTGTTGTGATTTTAAAGGAATACCAACGCCAAACCAAAAAACTCATACAAAGCCCATGATCAAAACTTCAGGCAAGTTATGGTAGTGATCGTTTGCTGCTTAAGTATCTGTTGGCGCAAATGACCTTTTGCACCCAAGCTCGACAGTTCATACTCACCATGGACATGCAATTCCTTTTCCATTCCCATTCATAACAGGGCCAAAGTGCTGAGCATAATTCCATGAATATGATCCAAAAGCTGATTCGCCCCGGAATTCCGGCAGCGATTTTCTCCGCCCTGCTTTTTGGTGCCAGCACTCCTCTGGCCAAAATTCTCCTGGCGTCGGTCAGCCCCTGGATGCTGGCGGCTCTGCTTTATCTGGGTTCCGGCCTGGGGCTCAGCGTGTATCGACTGCTG
>NZ_MOAD01000104.1:0-1652 GCF_001931655.1 Acidithiobacillus albertensis
TGCGGTGCGATATAGCTGCCCTGATGCACGTTGAGCTTCTCGATGACGCCAGAAGCCGGCGCCCTTAATGCGACATCCCGCTCAGCATGACCGTGCAGGGCGAGTGCAGTAATCTCGTTTCTGGACATCCCGAGTAATTGCAATTTCGTCTGAGCAGCCGCCAGCAGGGCGGGATCTGCCGTTCGTCCCTGTTGGCGCCGCGCAATGAGATACTCCTGCTGGGCACTGTATAATGCCGGAGAATAAATCTCGGCAAGCACCTGGCCGCGTTGCACCGTGTCCCCCACCGCCCTGACACGCAACTGTTCCACCCAACCAGAGAAGCGCGGGTTCACTGAATATACTCGGTTTTCGTCCACGGCCACGGTTCCTACGGTGTGAATGGTATGGCCCATTTGCCGTTCCTGGACCTGCACAAGACGGACCCCCAGGTTTTGCGCCATCTGTGAATTGATATGCAATCCCGAGGGCTTTTGTGCATTGGTACCGGGAGCGTAGACCGGGATATAGGCCATGCCCATGTTGTCCTTCATCGGGTGATTCGAATGAATCTTGGGATTCATGGGGGAAGCCCAATAGAGAATATGGCGCTGGTCGGTGCTGTTGTTCGGGGAAGGCCGTTGGCTTTTGGTGAGATTCGGCACGGCACTGGGCGTTCGTAACCACCAAGCCCCGCCGGCACCCAAGGCTACACCCAGCGCAAGGAGACCCACAGGGAGGGTCCATTGACGGAATTTCATGACGTTGTCCTCCCTTGCGTGGTGAGGAAATCGAGCTCCGCGACACTGAGAGCGAGATCACGGCGATACTGCAGACGGGTCAGCGCATAGCGCAATACCGCATTTTGGGTGCGCAACACCGCATCCATGTGGGCCTGTCCAGAGGTATAAGCAGCGAGCGTCGCTGAAAATGCCTGCTGTGCCTTGGGTACTAGACGCTCATCGGTCCGTGTCCATTCTTTTTTCAGCGCAGTATAACGGGCGAATGTGCTGCGCAGCTGCTGGATCAGCGCTAAATGCTGGTCGTCAAAACGATATTGGGCCTGCAGCGCCCGCGCTCGGGCGGCGTCCACATTCTGATCCTGTCGGTCTTCCGGAAAGATGGGCAGGCTCAGGTTGACGCCTACAGACAACCAGTTCGGACTGCCCGGATAGAAATCCTGACCATAGGCAGCACTGACGGTAACATTGGGCCAATAGCTCCGTTGAGCGACTTGTACCCCGATTTGCGCAGCGCGCGATTGCGCCTGTGCAGAGCGCAAGAGAGGCTGCCCCAAAAGACGGGTTTCTGCGGTTCGCAAGGTTTTGGGCGACGGAAGATGCGGCCATCGGTTTTGTATGGAAGGTGGCTGCGATAGATTCAGGATCTGGGCAATTTGTGCAAGATAGCGCGTTCGTTCGGCTTGTAATTTGCTGATGTCATTCGCAAGATCGTCTCGTGCCAGTTGGGCCCGGAGTACATTGGCCTCTGATCCCCGTGCGGATCGATAGAGCGCCAGTGCAGCCTGCACGCTCTCGGCTTGCAACTGTTCCTGATGCCGGACCGTCATTATGGCTTTGTCGGTATAGAGCGCTTGCAGCCAGGCGCGGCGTAACAACAACACTAATTCGGCGGACTGGCCTTGCAGGGTATCCGTAGCTGCTGCAGCTTCC
>NZ_MOAD01000105.1:0-570 GCF_001931655.1 Acidithiobacillus albertensis
ATTCCATCCCGGTACGCATGGGTCCACGATTCTCCGGTGACATCATGGCACGCATGCCTTCGTGGTCAGGCGAATCACCCCCCATCATGTTTCCCATCATACTGCCCATACCCGAGGCACTAGCCCGGTCTGCCTGCACATAACCTGCCAGAGCCAGTGCCGATAATATCGACTTCAACAACTGCCTTCTGTTCATGACATTTCTCCTTTTCTGAGTATTACTGCAATCTTAAACGACGCCGTTGCCATAAGGCGTACAGCGCAGGGATAACGAGCAAGGCCAACAGCGTTGCGCTCAACATGCCGCCGATGATAGGTGCGGCAATCCGTTTCATCATATCGGCGCCTGTGCCCTCGCTGAGCATGATGGGCAGCAGGCCCACAACGACCAGGGTAAACGTCATGGCCAGCGGACGCAGGCGGAGCATACTCCCCTCCATAATCGCCAGCTGCAGATCGTGCCAGTTTTGCAAGGCATCGCGGGCCCGCCGACGCTGCAGGGCCTGGTCCAGATAAAGGAGCATGACTACCCCAAATTCGACGGCCACACCGGCGAGGGCAATAAAACCC
>NZ_MOAD01000106.1:0-1575 GCF_001931655.1 Acidithiobacillus albertensis
CCGTTACCAGGCCAAGCGGGAAATTCGTTCTTTCTGGTTTCCCACCTGGCTGGCCCAGCCCGCTGCGATGATCCCCGGCAGTCGTCTGCTGGATGCACCCCCCGCCGATGTGAGCGTGGAAGAAACCCTGGAAGTGGCTGCTGGATACGAGTTGTGCATCATCCATACCAGCACCCCTTCTTTTGCATCGGATGTGCGCATGGCAGAGTTGCTCAAGGAGCACTATCCGAAAATGATGATTGGTCTGGTCGGAGCCAAAGTGGCGGTAGAACCCGACGAGTCTTTGCGGGAGGCAGGTCTTGCCGTCGATTTTGTGGCTCGGGAAGAATTTGATTTCACCCTCAAGGAAATTGCCGAAGGCCGGCCCCTGAGTGAAGTGGATGGCATCAATTATCGTGCGGAAGATGGCCAGCTGATTCACAACCCCGACCGGGCCATGATTGAAGATATGGACTCCCTGCCTTTTGTCTCTGAGGTCTACAAGCGAGATCTGCACATTGAGGATTATTTTATCGGCTACCTCAAGCATCCCTACATTTCCTTTTACACGGGACGGGGATGCCGGTCTCAGTGTACGTTCTGCCTCTGGCCGCAGACAGTCGGCGGACATCGTTATCGGACCCGCAGTGCAGCCAATGTGATTGAGGAAGTGCGTTACATCCAGAAAAATTTCCCGCAGGTCAAAGAAATTTTCTTTGATGACGATACGTTTACCGATGATCGCCCGCGTGCTGAGGAAATCGCCCGGGGTCTGGGCAAGCTGGGGGTGACCTGGTCCTGCAACGCCAAAGCCAATGTGCCTTACGAGACCCTCAAGGTCCTGCGTGAAAACGGCCTGCGTCTGTTGCTGGTGGGTTATGAGTCGGGCGATCAGCAGATTCTCAATAATATCAAGAAAGGCATCAAAGTGGAGTCGGCCCGTAAGTTTACTGCGGACTGTCATAAGCTGGGTATTGTCATTCATGGTACTTTCATTCTTGGTCTGCCTGGCGAAACCAAGGAAACCATCCAGAAAACCATTGAATTTGCCAAGGAAATCAATCCTCACACTATCCAGGTTTCACTGGCGGCACCTTATCCCGGCACCTTTTTGTACAATCAGGCCAAGGAACAGGGTTGGTTGACCGAGGAAGACGAGGCCCACATGGTCAATGATCGCGGTGTGCAGATCAGCCCCATGAGTTATCCGCACCTGAATCACACGGAAATTTTTGACTCGGTGGAAACCATGTACAAGCGTTTCTATTTCCGCGCCGGGAAAATTGCTGAAATTACTGGTGAGATGCTGAAAAGCACCCAGATGATGAAGCGTCGTTTGCGGGAAGGCGTTGAGTTCGTGCGCTTCCTGCGGCAACGCCACGGCTGAAGTGGGGCAGGGGCATACCCGGCGGCTGGTCGTTAACGCCGACGATTTCGGACTGGATCTCGCGGTTAATGAGGCGGTGGAATCAGCATATCAGAAGGGTGTGCTGACCACCGCCAGTCTTATGGTGGGGGCCCCTGCGGCGGCTGATGCCATACGCCGGGCGAAAAGCTTGCCTGGACTGGGTGTCGGTTTGCACCTGACTCTGGTGG
>NZ_MOAD01000107.1:0-3199 GCF_001931655.1 Acidithiobacillus albertensis
TGGAATCCGCTGCACATTCTTTTGCCCAATGGGACGCCTTCCCAGATTTCTCATACTGGATGGTGTCCTGAATGCCCATACAGGCATGCATTCTTCCTCTAAATATTCCCGAATCTTCCGGACGAATCGTTTTGACGCCATAGAAGAACGCAATATTGCCGGAGATTGTTGCTGTTCAAACCAGCGTGCTGGATGGTTTTGCGCACGAGCTGCCGGTGATGCAGTGGCCAGACGAGCGTTGAGTTCATCGCTATCCTCAGCCAACGCGCCAATAGCGGTTTGCATCAGTGCAAACCAAGCTGGTCTTATTTCATTGCGTTGGCCAACCTGTGCTTGTAGACCTCTTACGACCTGGCTTTCTACCCACTTCCGTTGTTCGGAAGACAGCTCGAGCCTGTCCAGGTAATGTGTTGCAGCAGTGGGTACTCTAACAGGGTGGATAGACGGGTCGTTAATGGGGCGAATTGGATGCAGGCTATCGAAATTATCCGGGCTTCTATACATTATGCTGCCTCCTTTTGAGGGGGTAATAAATATAACCAGGTATCACTAAGCACTTTCCCTTTTGAAGCCAGAAATAGGCTGATGTTACGGGGTTGATGTCTGGCTGGGAGAATCTGGGCGTTCACCTGCCATTGGTGCTTCAAGGGATTGAATCGTACTGACGAATGGAGAATATGTACCCCTGCTCCGACCGTAAAATGGGCGTGCATAGGGGTTTGTGCGGGGAGATGACCCAATCCATCTCCGGCGAAATCCACCACCAATGTCTTGGCGCCCTTCATGTGCGGATCGTTACCCAGAAAGGTAGCGACTGGATGCCCGCCAGATGGGAGCTGTTTGTCGTTCCGGAAAAACCGGATCTGGTAATGCACCCGCAGTGATTCACCCGGTCGCAGGGGTTTCGCGGGGACCCAAAAGGTCACCATGTTATCCGTATTACGGTTGTTTGTCGGCAATTCTACCAGCTCCACCTGTCCTTTCCCCCAGTGATTAAGCGGGTGAATCCAGACGCTGGGCCTTTTTTGATACTGTGTAATTAATCCTTCGTAGTTAGAAAAGCGGCGATCCTGTTGAAAGAATCCGAAACCAATGGGGTTATTGAGAAGATAACGGGTCACCTGGATGTGCAGGGGGTTATTCAACGGTCTTGTGATCCATTGACCATCACGGGCCGCCATGATCAGATCGATGGAATCATGTTGTTGAGGGTGCCAGTCCCCGGCTCTAATACCTCGACCACGACCATGCCAGTACATGCTTGAAAGCGGGGCAATTTCAAGCTGCTTGATTTTTTTGCGCGGGTACAAAACGGCCCGTACGCGGATGCGTGTACTTTTTCCAGGGATTACCGTAAACCGGTAGGCCCCGGTTATTACAGGGCTATTCAGCAGGGCATAAATGATCATGTGCCGCGCTCCTGGCTTGGGTCGTTGCAACCAGAACTCCTGGAAATAAGGAAAAATTTCACCAGAAGGTAAGGCCGTATCTATTCCAAGGCCTCTGGCTGAAGTTCCATAGACGGCGCCCTTGCCGACAGCACGGAAATAACTGGCACCGAGGAAAGACACAAACTCGTTGTGGTAAGGAGGAGTATCCAGTGGGTAAAGCAAAGAAAATCCTGCGTATCCTCCTTTACGCGGGAGTTGCGATTGACTAACTACCCCATGGGTAGCAAACAGCCTGGCACTGTAGGGCAGCGGAAAGGACTGTCCGTGCTGAATAACATTCATTTGTACGGGATTGACAAAGGTATGCCCCAGTGGATAAAACACGACTTCAAACGGTAAATCCTGCCCCTTCCAGAGGGGGTGTACGTCCAGAATCCGACCATATGCCTGTGGGCTCAGCCTGCGCAGATATTGGCCAGCGGAAATGGGGCGCGGTTTCCAAGCTCTGCGGGACAACTTTTGTGCAGATTTCTGGAGGTTGGCAAAGGAAAAAGAGCCTGCAAAGGCAGTGGAAGACCCTATGAGCGCCAATACCGTAGCCAATCCTGCTACGCCATAAAAAAACACAGATTTATTGTTGCTGGAAAGGAAAGTAATCATGACAGATCTTCAGCATATTTTATGCCGAAGTTATAACTAAATGATTATTTACATAAAAATAACAACCGTGAAACATTTACCTCGGAAAATGTCGCTCCGGGGTCACGGTTATTTTATTCATAGCTAATCACATTTTTTTCTTATATTAAAAAATTATTCAAGCAAATCATTTTGTTAATTATGGGCAGGCGTCATTTTAGAAAAACATAATATTGTCACTCATAGGCGACGCGTGCGGATTTAATCATTTGTTTCCAATAGTTGAGAGCATATCGAAAACCTGCCCATTCACATTATTCATTGATCACCCGCATGCAACCTTCTTGGAAATGGGTGTCGCGGACGTCCACCCGGCCCATGCAGATTGATGTTACTACCCGGATGCGGGCCTCCTCTAGGGCTAAATTGAGGAACTGATGGCGGGCGTCCTGGCAAAAAGGCTCGCTGCGGAGGTAAATTTAGTGGATGGATAAAGGGCCGCTGCATGCCGAAATGATGAAAAAATCTTCCTGGCGGTGGTGGTGCCCCTGGTGGTGGAGGCGGCAGGGGCGGCATACCAGCTGGCAGGGGAGGTGGCGGTGCTGGGTAGTACTGGTAGTACAATTGCGGATAGTAGTCCCAAAACAGGTACTGGTCATAGAGTGGCTGACTAAAGTAGGGTTGCTCATCCTGGGTGACGTAATATCCCGTATATGCATACGTACCATAGGGCTGAATCGCGCAGCCGGAAAGGGTTACCATGCTGACAATAAAGCCCACAAATAATAACCTTTTTGAGTTCACCTTTGGATCACCCTGCTATATGTGTTACTCCGAGTCGCACCTCACTCCATTCCCTGTTGCCCATCCGCTCCAAATAGGAGCCGCATCCCCTTGTAATCAGTGCAGTAATCGGTCAATTACCGTTCAGGCTGTTTTCTATTTGGGGGAGAGCAGCACCTACCCCCGCACCCACCGCACCACCTACCGCAGCACCGACGGCAGGATTGCCCGCAGCGACTGTTCCCAAAACCGCACCGCCAGCAGCGCCAATAGCACCGCCACTCAGAGCACGCTGGCCCGTTGGGCTCATGTTGGCACAACCGGCTAATGCCATCACTGCTGTCAAAAGTAAGACTGCCCGGACCCACGAAGCGGCAGGATTTGCA
>NZ_MOAD01000108.1:0-3061 GCF_001931655.1 Acidithiobacillus albertensis
ATCGTTTATTAGGGTTTGACGAACTCCATTTTGTATTGTTAGCGTACTGACGTCGTGGAGGATTCCACGTACTACGGTCAATATCTATTTGACTACTTTCTATCGATTTTTTAGGTGGAGGATCTTAATGCAAGACTCAAATTCCAGATTGATGATGGGCCTTGGTGTATTCGCTTTAGGCGTTTCTATGGCTTTTGCGAGTTCCATGACCCCTGCCAATGCGGCGACCCCAGGATATCAACCACAGGGACAGTCATCCTCACACGCCATGCAGCATGGCGCCTCTTCCTCTGCCCAGCCTTACAGAGAACAGTCATCAGCCAGTGCGGCAACCCCGAGATACCAGCCTCAGGGACAACCCTCTTCACCGGCCATGCAACACGGTTCTTCTGCTGCTAGTCAGCCTTATGGCGGACAGTCATCGGCCAGTGGGGCGACCCCGGCATACCATTCTCAGGGACAGTCACACTCATACTCCATGCAGCATGGGGCCTCAGCCTCTGCTCAATCCCCCGAAGGCCAACCAGCGACTCAATCGAATCCGAATCAACCGCCAACCAAAACATCATAACCATAAGGTACTGGATGGTCTTGTCTCCGCAAGATCATCCGCAAACGTAATTTATACTGATCGTAGAATCCGTTGCGCATGAATTGCCGTATCTGGGAATGATCATTACCCATGGATCACGTCAGCATGCTTATCTACACGAACGGTGGTAAAAAAACAAATATTAATGTGGTATATCAGTTTTCTGTTAAATTACAGAAGAGATTTCTTATAAACATTAACGTGTTTTCTGGCTCCATGTTGAATATGCGCAACACTCATATTTTGACCAGTTTAAATACTTGTTAAATTTGATTCACATATTTGACAATACAGATTATCTGTTGTTACCGTAAAAACGCTTGTGCAATTTTACTCAAGCAATTACGAGCATAATCCATGCTCTTTTCTTTTACCTAAAAGGGAGATGAACTATTGAAAAGCATTCAGACTAATGTAATCACGGCACTCGGAATATTCGTGTTTAGCACATCCGTTGCTTTTGCAAGCATGAGCAGCCCCATGTCCACCACTCAACCCCAACCGTCCTCACCGGCAATGCAGAACGGTCCGTCTACACCGCCTATGGCTTCCGGAGCGCCGCAAGCGGGAGCGCAATCTGGCTCCCAGCCAATGATGCCCTCTGCACCTCAGGCGGGCCCTGCGGTGAGTAACGCTGAAATCATGCATTTTGCTTCCGCTCTGCGGGAAATCGAGCCCCTGAGTTCCAAAATGCGTGGTGAAGCCATGCAAAAAGGCGTAAGCAAAGCCAAGCAACAGGCACTTGAACAGACCTATGCAAAGGATGTTCACGGAATTCTGGCCAAAAACGATCTCTCCGCAAGTACTTATGAGATGCTCATGAGAAAAGCGCACAGCGATCCACAGTTTGCCCAAAAGGTAGAGGCCGCTATCAAGTCCGGTGCATAGTCCTCGCCTTGGTAGGTGATTCATGGAACGTCAGGGATACCATTCATGGTATCTCTGACGGTTTTTGTCGACCCTATTCTATAACTTATCAAAAATCGCAATGAAAAATCTTTCAAGACGCCTTTTTTTGTTGTTTTTTATCGTTATTGGGCTATCTGGATGCGTCTTCGGTCCTAGCCATCAGGATGTGCGTCAAGCACTCAAAAAAGCAGATATCATCCGTGCCATTAAAGACAACAACATGGACATGAATATGACCAAGAGTCAGATGCAGCATATTGATCAGGAAGTCAAAGAAACAAAGATCAATCAGTGCAGGCATTTGCACGGCCTGATTTATCGATGCTCCATGATCAGGAACGGTCAAATTCAGATGATCGAAATTGGAAAATTGGGTGGAAGCCATTGGCAGGTCATCAACAATAATCATCTGAACTAACCCAGTCATGGCAGCGTGTTTTGAGATCGTGGCGACGATGGGCTGATGCCTGAATCGTTAAGCGTCCACTATGCCTGTTGCATTGCTACGTAAAACGAAGGAAAGCGTCAATTATGGCCCTCTGTTTGGGGTCCCTTTATGCATACTGCAGAACCAAAACTCCAAAGGAGTGTCCTATGGCGAATAGTCGCCCGAAAACCCTGTTGAAACGCCCGAAACTACTGATTACTGCTGTTGTCGCTGCGTGCTTTGGTTTTACCCTGGGCGCCACCGAATGGGCACAGGCCGATGCCACCCCTACGTCGCCCGCCTTATCCATCCACACCAACACCGCACCCCAACAGGCGCTGGTTGCCCTCCCGGACTTTACCCCCATTATTGATCGCTATGGTCCGGCAGTGGTGAACATCAGCAGCACCACCAACAAAGTCATCCACCAACAGCACAACCCGTTTCCGCCAAATTCTCCTTTTTACCAGTTTTTTCAGCATTTCGGCGCACCCGGACAAGCCGGTCCCGGCCATCAGCAGCACGAAAAAATTCAATCACTGGGTTCCGGATTTATCATCAGCCCGGATGGTTACATTGTCACCGCCGGTCACGTAGTACGGGGTGCCAATCATATTGTCGTCACGCTGACCAATCATCATGCCTATCCCGCCAAACTGATCGGACTTTCAGTACGCTACGACACCGCCCTGCTGAAAATTGATGCCAAGGATCTTCCCACTGTCCCTATCGGCAATTCTGATCATCTGAAAGTCGGACAGTGGTTGCTGGCTGTAGGTGCGCCCTTCGGTTTTTACAATACCGTCACCCAGGGGGTGGTCAGCGCCATGAACCGGCCGTTGCCTGATGACGAATACATCCCTTTCATCCAGAGCGACGTGCCCATTAATCCCGGCAACTCCGGTGGTCCGCTCTTTAACATGAAGGGCCAGGTAATCGGCATCAATGATCAGATTTATACCAACAGCGGCGGATATATGGGCTTGTCATTCTCCATCCCCATCAATACCGTCATGCGTGTGGTGCAGGACTTCAAGGACCATAAACCCATTCAGTTCGGGTATCTGGGTGTCGAAGTGCAGGATGTCACCCCGCAAATGGCCCAGGCCCTGCATCTTCAGGAACCGGTAGGC
>NZ_MOAD01000109.1:0-1058 GCF_001931655.1 Acidithiobacillus albertensis
TATCAGCGTTCATAGGCATGTCAATAAAAGATCAAAAGTGATAAAACGTGCCACCACAGCATTTTTAGAAAATAGGCGCTGAAACCCCTATGAATGCTGGGGCGGCGTTACGAAATTGACGATTTTTGCCGATGAACTGTCGAACTCGGGGGGCCAAGCTGCGGCATAACCAGATTGCCGGTAACCTGTATGGACTGCTCTGGCAAAAAGCCCGTGGCAGTCACTGTCAGGTTCTGAACAGCGATATGAAAGTGCGGGTGGAAGCTGTAGATGCCTTTTATTACCCCGATGTGGTGTTGCGTTGTGGCGCGCCGTTGTCTGGAGATACCCTCTATCTGGAAGATCCTTGCCTTATCGTCGAAGTATCGTCGGCGAGCACGGCGAATGTGGACCGTCGTGAAAAGCTACAAGCTTATCAGACGCTCCCTAGCCTGCAGGAATATGTTTTGGTGGATAGCGAAAAAATCGTTGTCGAGGCATTCCGCCGGCATCCTGAAGGTTGGTGGTACGAGTTGTTGAATGACCCTGAAAGCGATCGTTTGCGCTGCCAATGTGTCGACCTGGCACTTTCAGTAGAGGAGATCTATGCGGGCGTCGATCTGCCTTCAGCTTTGCCGACGGATTGAATGCCGCCCTGATGCTACAATGGGCCGTGTGCTTGACTGGGTTATCCAGGATGATGCGCTGATCAGCTGGTGCTGACATGCACCAGGCCGGGGAAAAGTGCTGCCAGACCATTGGCAATGAAGGTGACGGCAATGGCAGCCAGGACCAGCCCGAAAATTCGGGTGGATATGTTGATGCCGGTTACGCCCAGACGCCGTGACAATGGCCGGGCCAGGCGCAGCGCCGCGTAGGCGACTCCGGCAATGATCAGGATGTCCAGAATCAATAGCCCGCTGGCAAACCAGGAAGCATTTTTATGATGGGCAATAATCACCGTAATCATGGTACCCGGACCCGCCATGAGGGGAATGGCCAGTGGTACCACGGCTACTGCTTCCTTGCTCATGCCCTCGGCCGTTTCTTCCGGAGTGTGGCGGTAACGGCTGGATTTT
>NZ_MOAD01000110.1:0-549 GCF_001931655.1 Acidithiobacillus albertensis
GGGTGGAGGTGGCTGGTTATACCCTGGATGTCCATATCGGCCGTAGGGGCCATAAGCACAGCCTGAGAGCGCCAAAATACCCAAGGTAACTGCAGCGATTTTTCTAGTTGAAATAGGCATAGCTTATTCTCCCGTGTTTTTACTATCCATAGATATGGGGCGTCATGCGGAATTTATCAACTAGTGTAGTGTTGCATTCTGTTTGCTGCTTAAGTGGCTGTTGGCGCGAATGAGCTTTTGTAGGATGTCGCGGGCGGTTTTGGTCCAGATGAAGGGTTTGGGATGGGTGTTGTGGTGGTCGATGTACCCCTCAATGGCCTGGATGAGTTCAGGCACACTGGTGAACACCCCACGACGTAACCGCTGGGTCGTCATATCCCGAAAGAAACGCTCGACCACGTTGAGCCAGGATGCCGAAGTGGGCGTAAAGTGCATGTGAATACGCGGGTGCTTGTCGAGCCACGCCTGTACTACCGGGTGTTTATGGGTCGCATAGTTGTCGGCGATCAGATGCAGAGCCTTGTCCTTGGGCGTCTGCCGATCAATTTT
>NZ_MOAD01000012.1:0-5671 GCF_001931655.1 Acidithiobacillus albertensis
CTTCGGCATCCTGGCCTGGCTCAACATGGTCGAGCGTTTCTTTCGGGATATCACGACCCAGCGGTTACGTCGTGGGGTGTTCACCAGTGTGCCAGAACTCATCCAGGCCATTGAGGGGTACATCGACCACCACAACACCCATCCCAAACCCTTCATCTGGACCAAAACCGCCCGCGACATCCTGCAAAAGGTCATTCGCGCCAATAGCCACTTAAGCAGCAAACAGAATGCAACACTACACTAGCAGCCCGTCGGTTTTAACTTCGGACTACTGCCAGATTTCGCCATGAATTTTTTGAAATCGCTCGTTTTGAGTCTTTTTTGGTCATTATTGCCCTGTTTTTTGCGGTTTATCTGCATTTTCCTGTCCTACAGACGCAATACGGCCATGCGTTTTATGTTCCACGCCAGGCAGACCAGACTCCATTCTCCTTGAACCTGACGCAGGCCGCGCAAGGAGAACTGCCGGAATCCCGTCACCGATTTGATAATCCCGAAGACCGGTTCTACCGTTTGTTTGCGCAGATGGTAAACGCTTCGGCCTGCCTGCTTTTTCAGACGATGTATCATCGCCTGCATCCGGGTTGCATTTTCAGGGAGGGCTTCCGGTTCTGTATGCCGTTGCCGCCAGTCGGGATGGTGTTCTTCTCGGGCCACGGCAATGAATGGGGTAATCCCCAGCGCTTCGCAGGCTTCCACATTCTTTTCGCTGCAGTAACCCGTATCGGCCACCAGCGCTTCTATGGGTCCCAGTTGCGCCGTTTGTGCCTGGAGGGTTTCCAGCATGGGGATGACCTGTTCCTTGTCATTGGGGGCCTGGCTGACTCCGGTGGCTACTACCATCATCGTCTGGTCATCTACGGCGGCCTGGGCATTATAGGTTTGTTCAAAGCCACCGCCTGAGACCGGCATGATGCGGGATTCTTCATCGGTGAGATTGATCTGGTCTTGCGCTTTAGGCGCAGGGTCCGGTGCCTGGGGGGCTTTGCCTCGGGGCTTTTGTCCCAGGACTTCCCGTTCTGCACGGCGCGCCATTTGCGTGTCGTACTGCGCTTTCTCTTTGGCATAACAGGCCTGTGCCCGCTCGGCAATCTTCGCCTTGGCCGCTGCCATCACGGCCAGCCGGTCTGTGCGGCGCTGGATCTCTTCGGGCAGATTCACGCCTTCGGGAATCCCGGACTGATCCGCCTGTTCTGCCAGTGCAAAGAGTTCCTGTACTTCGGCCTGGAGATGACGCTCCATCTGTTCGATATGCCCATGGGACAGGGCTTGATGTTTGGAAGCGTTGGCGTGGATCTTGGTGTCATCCAGACACACCCGGCCGATCTTCAGCAGTTTCATCTCCTGCGCCAGTTCCAGGACCTGCACAAACAATCCTTGCAGTTCGCCCAGAAAACGGCGACGGAAGGTGGCCAGGGTATCGTGATCCGGATGGCTGCCGGCCGCGAGGTAACGGAAAGCCACAGAATCATAGGTGGCTTGTTCCAGTTTACGGCTGGAAAAGACCCCGTTGGCATAGCCGTAGACCAGAATCGCCAGGAGGGTGGCCGGGTGATAGGCCTTATGACCACGACCCGCATATTGTTGGACCAGTAGCGAGAGATCGAGCTGATCAATGACTTCCACAATAAAGCGGGCCAAATGACCTTCCGGGAGCCAGTCGTCCATGGAGGGGGGCAGAAGATAATCGGTCTTGCGGTCAGCATCGAGGAAGCGGGCCATAAAATCACTCATCACATTGAATTATAAGCATTTATACGATAATTTTAGGCAAAGTGAAAGTCCGACAGCCTGCTAGGAACCCGATCAGATATCGTTCGGTCAGGACTACAGGCTGTTCTCCGCCATGGGCTTGGTGTAGCTGGCGTGACCGGAGGCAGCATGGGCAGCACCCTCCACTCCGCCCAGCGCCTCCAGCGTTTTACCGCTCAACTTATGAGATGATCTCCATGATTTTATGCAACCCATGGCTCCCCAAACCATGTTGTAGTTCCCATTGCCCATGTTTGTTCCGGTAGAGTAACGTGGGCGTTGCTTCCTCACCCGTACGGATAAGCAGCCGGGTATTATTGCGCACGGCGCGACGTATCAAGGGCGGAGGGTTGAGGTCTGGACGGATCCCGCCTTCTTCTGTTTGGGTATTGAAATGAGATTCATCATAGGCCAATGCCTTGGCTGGATTATTCGCCATCAGGATGGATGCGGCCTTGGCGGGACTGGAGGGCTTCAGAAATCCCACCAGAACTACCCGTAACCGCAATTTTCCAGCCCCGATGATGGGCAGAGCTTTCTCATAAAATCTATGGCACCAGATACAGTTAGGGTCCATAAATGCCGTCAACTCAGGCCCCTGATGCCCGACCAGAAAAGTGTGTGCGTGGGTTATCGCTGCAGCAATAGCACTGGGAGGAAGCGCCTTGGGATTGGCGTGTTGGGGCTTTGCCATTTCCTGAAAAAGCATGTTCTCCTGGGCAGGGGCAGCCGTGGCCGCCAACGGAAGTGTGATCAGCCATCCAGTCAGCAACCATCCTGATAACCTTCTTTATTCCATTACGCACTCCTTGATAATCTGTAGGTAATGATCTCCTGGGCGACCAATCTCCGGTGGCATTTCCTGGACGCGAATGATCCCGTGAGTCGCCTACGTTCCAATAATACTCACCGCAAATGCGGCAGCAGCCCGGAAAGCTGTTTTTCAGAAATCATGCCGGGAATGCGGCCAATATGACCATTTTTGAGACGATACAACATGGCGGGCGTGCCATTGAAACCCAATGCACCCATCATTTCCAGATTATGCTTGAGATCCTGGGTTGTTTTTGCTGTGGGTGTGGCTTTGGGAAGGCTGCGATAGTCACCGCTCTGTAACGCCGGACCAACAATGGATTCAAAATGTTTCAATGTTGCCAGAGGATGGGGTGATTGCAGCCAATTAGCGGCTTCTGCCGGACTTTGCGGCGTCAGGAAGGCCACGGGAACATAACGGACCGTCAATTTCCCGGCCTTGATCAAGAGGGCCTCATGGTTGTACATCACATGGCAGTAAGGACAATTGGGATCCTGAAAATCATAAATGATGGGACCGTGGTGGCCTTCCTGAATATAAGTGAGGTGATGCGCCAGAACATGCTTCCAAAGAATATTCGCCGTCAGTTTTTTGGGCGGTACAGCTGTAGCAGTTCCCGTGGCTGTCTGAGCTTCAGCGAAAGTCGTGCCAAAAAGTAATAGACTACTGCCGAATAGCCCGATTCCCAGCCATTTCAGCCAGCGGGTTCTCATCCTGTTTTCCATGTCGCGCTATTCTCCTGGTACGCAGATTATTTCAGATTCGGAATGATGGTCAGCAGTTCCCCGCGAGACACCATGCCGGGCATTAACCCTGTTGTGCCATTTTTGCGTTCATACAAAATGGCGGGTACGCCCATGGAGTGGGTACTTTGCAGTACAGCCATGTTCACTTTTAATGCGTGAAGCGTCTGTGGAAGTGCTTTGGCTTGCGGCAGACCAACAGGCCCCTGGGGTCCCATAGGTGCCGCGAAACTCTTGGCAGCCAATCCCTCAAAATGTTGCAGCGCCTGGACCCGATGCGGGGTTTGCAGAATAGCGGCAGCTTCAGGGGTGCTACTGGGCATGAGATAAGCGACCGGCACATAACGTACGGAGAGTTTTCCGGCTTTGATTAGCGGTTGTTCCTCATCGTACATACCGTGGCAATAAGGACAATTCGGATCAAAAAAATCATAAATGACCGGTCCTTTATGCCCTTCCTGGATATAGGTCAGTCGCTGGCCGATGTCCTTCCAATAATTGTTCTGAGCCATTTTGGGTAAAGGCGGAAGTTCTGTGGCTGCCAGGGCAGATCCTATGCCCAAGATGCCGATCAGCATGCTGGATATAATGGTCAGTTTTGTGATGCGGTTCATAGCGGTCTCCTCAATTATTTTCTATAACATCAACGATCAGGCATCGTATGGCCCAGCTTCTGCTGCAGGTGCTGCAGGAGCGTTTCGGGTCCTTCATAGCCTTCATATTGGGCAACCAGATGCCCTTGCGCATTGACCAGCAATACTGCCGGTGGCCCAAATAACTGGAAATGATGAAGCAGGTGGCGCGATGCGGCATCACTTGCTGTCACATTCACCCGAATTAGCGTGAGTGGTTGCAAGGCCTTTTCTACATGGGGATTGTCATAGGTTTCGACATCCATACGCTGGCACTCTACACACCAGGTTGCCCAGAAATCCACCAATACCGGGTGTCCTTTTGCTGCGGCCAAAGCCGATTGCAGCTGGGGAAGGCTGCGAACCACGGTAAAATGGAGGGGATGATGCTTTTGAAGTGCATGGTTTTGTAGAGGGGCGACTGAAACCTCTTTTGCCACGAAAGGTGCCAAAGGTTCAAGCACCAGAGAAGCCCCCGCCGAGGCACCGACTCCGAGAACCACACCATAGACAACAGCCAGTATGCCGAGTCCCTGGAAGAATCGTGGCCATCCCCCGGAATTGGCTGCAAACGCCCCCAGAAAAATACCTGAGAGGATGGCGAGCGCTGACCATAAGGCCAGCGTAACCGGTCCCGGCACAATTCGTGACAGGAACCAGATGGCGACTCCCAGCAGAACCACGCCAAAGACGGCCTTTACGCCGTTCATCCACGCACCGGCTTTGGGCAGAAAATGTCCGGCAGAAGTCCCGATGATCAGCAGGGGGACCCCCATGCCCAACCCCAGAAGGAACAGGGCCAACCCCCCCAGAACTACGTTGCCGGTGTGGGCAATGAACAGCAGAGCCCCCGCTAATGGGGCTGCGACACATGGCCCGACGATCAGGGCGGACAGCACACCCATCACGAAGGCGCTGAAAAAGTGTCCACCCTTCCCGTAACGGGATAGGCGGGATTGTATAGCATTGGGCATCTGCAATTCGTAGAAACCGAACATGGAGAGCGCCAATACGACAAACAATGCACTGAATCCACTGAGCACCCAGGGATTTTGAAAAAAGGCCTGCAGATAGGATCCGGTGATCGCTGCAAGAACCCCGGCAACCGTATAGGCCAATGACATACCCAGCACATAGGCCAGAGAAATCCAGAATGCATGCCTTCTGGACTGCTTTACGGTCAACTGAGTGTTCCCCTGACCGACCACCAGGGAGGACAGAATGGGAATCATGGGGAAAATGCAGGGTGTGAAGGCTAGTCCAAGGCCTGCCAGAAAGAAAAGCAGTAGCGTTAAGAGGACTTGTCCGCCGGCCAATCCTGCTGCGAACTGCCCATATTGACCGGCCACCACAGAAGGTTGAACCGGCTTCTGCAGAGCAGGATGCGTGTCGGCCAAAGCCGGAGCATGCCGTACGGTGCTGGCAATAATTCCCGTCGGGCTTAGCGTATAGCTTTTCGTGATGACTGGGTAGCAGACACCGGCATTGGCACATCCCTGAAAACTGCTGGTGACTCGAAGTTGCTTGGGGGGCGTGCCCGTGAAATGTACGGGCACCCGAATCGTGGTGGTATCGCCCTCATTGTCAAACAGCGTTTAAAAATGACCAGGTAACAGCGTATATTTTTGACCAGTTTTAGAGGGGGTGGCTGCGACGTTTTTTGAACCGGTAAGAATCGTTTCCGGTCTCCAGAATATCGCAGTGGTGGGTCAGTCGATCGAGAAGCGCCG
>NZ_MOAD01000111.1:0-1031 GCF_001931655.1 Acidithiobacillus albertensis
GGTGGCCACCAGGGAGTTCATGTCTGGCGAAAGGTGACGGTAGGCGATCAGTCCCGGCTTAAAAAACCGCCTACCGGGACCGAACAACACGATACTGGCAAGCACAAACTGCACCCACTCCCAGAAATGTGCAAAAGGGCTGGTGATCATTAGGGCGCGGTCAAAAGCGGGGAAGAAGGAGGCACCCATGGACAACACCAGAATCGCCATAGCCAGCACTGCAGCGACGATGACATCACGGCCCATGGCGCGCAAACTCGCACGGCGCTGGTCTGTCTCATTGCCATCCTGTCCCTCGTCTTCCTGAACAGGATGCGCGGCGTAACCCGCCGCGCTTACAATGCTGGCCAACTCGTTCGTACTGATCATGGCTGGAATGTAGCGTACATGCGCACGCTCGGTAGCCAGATTCACCACAGCCTCCAGCACGGCAGATTGCTTTCTGAGTGCACGCTCTACGCGACCCACACAGGAAGCGCAGGTCATGCCCTCCACCACAAGATCAATCTCATCGGTCACCGGTGTGTAGCCGGTCGCGCGGATCGCTCCGGCAATGCGGGCGGCATCGAGTTGCTGTGGGTCGAAAAATACTTCGGCTCGCTCGGTCGCCAGGTTTACACTGGCCGAGGTGACTCCGGGCAGCTTTCCCAATGCCCTCTCCACCCTAGCGCTACAAGAGGCGCAGGTCATCCCGTCTATGCCAATCTCAAGCTGTCCACGAGTTTTTTCATCCATAAACATGCCCCCTCACGGTGATATCCGCTATGTCCAGTGGATTACCTCTCACAGACGATTCCTGTAAAAGCCTGCTACCACCACCATCAGTCCATGATAAACATTAAGGCCCACTGCAAGGTCAAGCGTGGTTTTTGTGTTAGGATTGCACGTTCTGTCACAGACTCACCGATACAGCCCTGAAAACGTCTTCGCCGTGGAACGAAGATGAGGTGAGTTTGACCATTTTTGCATAGCGAATACCAACACCCTCCATGCGCTCTGTTTTACATTTTTCAAAAATGTTGTCAGAGTAA
>NZ_MOAD01000112.1:0-1031 GCF_001931655.1 Acidithiobacillus albertensis
TTACTCTGACAACATTTTTGAAAAATGTAAAACAGAGCGCATGGAGGGTGTTGGTATTCGCTATGCAAAAATGGTCAAACTCACCTCATCTTCGTTCCACGGCGAAGACGTTTTCAGGGCTGTATCGGTGAGTCTGTGACAGAACGTGCAGTCCTAACACAAAAACCACGCTTGACCTTGCAGTGGGCCTTAATGTTTATCATGGACTGATGGTGGTGGTAGCAGGGTTTTACAGGAATCGTCTGTGAGAGGTAATCCACTGGACATAGCGGATATCACCGTGAGGGGGCATGTTTATGGATGAAAAAACTCGTGGACAGCTTGAGATTGGCATAGACGGGATGACCTGCGCCTCTTGTAGCGCTAGGGTGGAGCGGGCATTGGGAAAGCTGCCCGGAGTCACCTCGGCCAGTGTAAACCTGGCGACCGAGCGAGCCGAAGTATTTTTCGACCCACAGCAACTCGATGCCGCCCGCATTGCCGGAGCGATCCGCGAGACCGGCTACACACCGGTGACCGATGAGATTGATCTTGTGGTGGAGGGCATGACCTGCGCTTCCTGTGTGGGTCGCGTAGAGCGTGCACTCAGAAAGCAATCTGCCGTGCTTGAGGCTGTGGTGAATCTGGCTACCGAGCGTGCGCATGTACGCTACATTCCAGCCATGATCAGTACGGACGAGTTGGCCAGCATTGTAAGCGCGGCGGGTTACGCAGCGCATCCTGTTCAGGAAGACGAGGGACAGGATGGCAATGAGACAGACCAGCGCCGTGCGAGTTTGCGCGCCATGGGCCGTGATGTCATCGTCGCTGCAGTGCTGGCTATGGCGATTCTGGTGTTGTCCATGGGTGCCTCCTTCTTCCCCGCTTTTGACCGCGCCCTGATGATCACCAGCCCTTTTGCACATTTCTGGGAGTGGGTGCAGTTTGTGCTTGCCAGTATCGTGTTGTTCGGTCCCGGTAGGCGGTTTTTTAAGCCGGGACTGATCGCCTACCGTCACCTTTCGCCAGACATGAACTCCCTGGTGGCCACC
>NZ_MOAD01000113.1:0-2021 GCF_001931655.1 Acidithiobacillus albertensis
ATTACGGTGAGACCAAAAGCAACGTAGTAAATGCACTGGCGACATAAGAGCGTGGACATAGCACCTTCCTGGTATAGGAAAATGCCCCGTGACGTGGGGCTGAATCCGTCAAAACAGCAACGAATTCACGGCAGATGCCTGATTCCAAGAGGTCCTTGGAGTATTCGCCAACATCATCTGCTGCTCGTGTTCAGACACCGCGAGCTGGTCTTTGGGGTATATCTCGTAATGCTATCAAATAGGCAATTTAGGATGATCTATTTTCTCAGGATGCTTCCAGCGTACTGACAGGATCTCGTGACTGGCCATGGGATTTATGGGGGCTGCCAGTACATGGGATGCCTGAATGGGCGTCCTCATCTCCGTTTCAGGCAAAAACCATCGGGTCATCATGACCGGTTCAGGGAAGTTGAAGGCCGGACCGATGAAAGGACCAAAAGATACCCGCATGAGCTGATTCATTTGAGCGATCTGTCGATCCATTGCCACCTGCATGGAGCGCATCTGCCACAAACTCCGATTGATCAGCGCTTGCGCCTGTACTGGAGAGAGATGGCTGGCAGTCACCTGCAAATGTCCGGGATGACCTTGCGCCCCCCAAGTGACCGTTTGTATTCGGATGACACCACCGGGAATATGAATGGTTTTGTTTTCCGCAGAAACGGGAATCGAATGGCCATCCACTGAAACATAAGCTGTCGCCGCATGGGCGAGGGGTAAGGCCATAGTCGCACCGAGAAGGGGCAAGCTCGCCAAGGCAAGCCACTGGCGTTTTGTTTTCGAGAGAGGGTTTCTTTTCATGGCTATCCTCCTTGCTGTAAAAAACCCTGGGACCAAAACAATCGGATGGAAGTGTTCTTCCATTCGAAAAGACCGGAGTTCCTATCAGAAAGTTCCCTGCCAGTCGGGGTCGAACTTGACGAGGCGATGATTGTTCACGGTTTTGTTTGAAGCCTTTCACTGCAGAATCTCCTGGAATTTGCTAGCGATATAATGGTCTTAGGCGGTTGAGCAATAGCAGATCATTTCGGATGGCATTTATGGATGTAATCAACAAATCGGTTATGGACAGGCTGGGCGCCCAATCCCAAGAATTTCGGCATACGCAGCCTTACCCATGGATCCGTATTTCGGATTTTCTTTATCCGGAAAAGTTTGACCAGCTCTGCAAGGATCTTCCTGATCCCGTTCTTTTTGAATCCCAAATGGGTTACAAAAGGGCGCACGGGCAAGCAAGCCATGATCGTCTCGCACTGCAATATCGACCAGCGCTGGAGAAAGTCCTGACGCCCAGCTGGAGGGGTTTTATTCACGAATTGCACAGTGAGGCTTACAAGGATTTCTGGCGCGAGATGCTCGGTTTATTAATACGGCCCTTAAATACCCGAACATCCTTTGATATTATATAGAGCATGGAAAGGATCGACGTGCGCCGCTTGACGATGGAAGGGAGGCAGATGCTTCGCCAGGTGGTGGTTCGTCTGCGCAAGCAATCCGGGATGAGCGTGAAAGAGTTGGCCAAGGTATCTGGCGCACATCCTACGACCATTAAAGGCTGGTTGGCGCGGGCGCCGTACAGAAGGAGAAAAAGGGCTGGGAGAGAAGCGCCGAGGTCGGCCGGTAGAGGTGCCTGTCGCAAACTGACCCTGGCCGCCGAGGCCTGGATACGCGATCAGATCGTCAAGGGTAACCCTCAGCAAATAAAGTTGCCTTTTGCGCTCTGGACGCGACCGGCGATACGCGCGCTGATTCGAGACCATTTTGGGGCGGATCTACAGGAGCGTCTGATGGGTAAGTATCTCAAGCGTTGGGGCTTCACTCCACAACGCCCTGTCAAAAGGGCATTGGAGCAGAATCCAGAAGTAGTCCGTCAGTGGTTGGAACAGGATTATCCCCGCCTGCGCGCGCAAGCGGCCCAAGAGGGAGCGGTGATTTATTGGGGGGACGAGACGGCCGTCAAGGAAGATGCCCATTGGGTGCGCGGGTATGCGCCTCGGGGACAAACGCTGGTATTGGCGGTT
>NZ_MOAD01000114.1:0-618 GCF_001931655.1 Acidithiobacillus albertensis
CCGCCCGAGCGGATGTTCGGAAGCCGATTCCAACGCTGCAGCCAGACGTAGTGCTTCAGCGGGATCGGGGCCGCCCTGATCAACAAGGGCAGGACGGCCTTCAGTCAATGTGCCGGTCTTGTCGAATAGCACGGTGTCGACATGCGATAGTGTCTCCAGTGCCTCGCCTTTGCGAAACAGCACGCCGAGCTCCGCCGCACGTCCGGTGCCCACCATGATCGCCGCTGGTGTTGCCAATCCCATGGCACAGGGGCAAGCCACCACCAGCACGGCGACTGCCGCGACCAGTGCGATGCTGACATTGCCCGTCAAGGCAATCCAGACGCCGAAGGTTGTCAACGCGATGACCAGTACGACTGGGGTGAATACCCGTACCGCACGATCGGTCAGCCCCTGAATTGGAAGTTTGCCAGTCTGGGCGCTCTCAACCAGATGGATGATATGGGCCAGAACCGTATCATGGCCGATGGAGGTGGCCTCTACGACCAATCGCCCATCATGGCAGATGGTGCCACCCACTACGTTGTCATCCATGGTCTTGACCGAAGGCAGTGGTTCGCCGGTCAGCATAGCCTCGTCTACATGCGCGCGCCCTTCGACTACGCGTCCGTCCACTGG
>NZ_MOAD01000115.1:0-637 GCF_001931655.1 Acidithiobacillus albertensis
TCTCTTTTTTGTTGCTTTTTACTGTTATCGGACTGTCTGGATGTTCCTTCGGACCTAGCCATCAGGATGTACGTCGGGCACTCAAAAAAGCAGATATTATCCGCGCCATTAAAGACAACAACATGGACATGAATATTACCAAGAGTCAGATGCAGCATATTGATCAGGAAGTCAAAGAAACAAAAATCAATCAGTGCAGACATTTGCACGGTCTGATTTATCGATGCTCCATGATCAGTAACGGTCAAATTCAGATGATCGAAGTCGGGAAACCGGGCGGAAGCCATTGGGAGGTCATCAACAATAATCATCATCTGAACTAACCCAGTCATGGCAGCGTGTTTTGAGATCGTGGCGACGATGGGCTGAGACCTGAATCGTTAAGCGTCCACTATGCCTGTTGCATTGCTACGTAAAACGAAGGAAAGCGTCAATTATGGCCCTCTGTTTGGGGTCCCTTTATGCATACTGCAGAACCAAAACTCCTAAGGAGAGTCCTATGGCGAATAGTCGCCCGAAAACCCTGTTGAAACGCCCGAAACTACTGATTACTGCTGTTGTCGCTGCGTGCTTTGGTTTTACCCTGGGCGCCACCGAATGGGCACAGGCCGATGCCACCCCTACGGCTCCCGCCTTA
>NZ_MOAD01000116.1:0-669 GCF_001931655.1 Acidithiobacillus albertensis
GTTGCGGTGCGCCAGATGGTGGAGGCGGTGGGGGCTGTACTCCCGCCGGCAGGGGCGGGGGCGGTGCTGGGTAGTACTGGTAGTACAATTGCGGGTAGTAGTCCCCAAACAGGTACTGGTCGTAGAGTGGCTGACTAAAGTAAGCACTGTAACCTGGGGGAATCTCAAAGTAACCGTAGGGCTGTTCATCCTGGGTGGCGTAATATCCCGTATATGCATACGTACCATAGGGCTGAACCGCGCAGCCGGAAAGGGCTACCATGCTGACAATAAAGCCCACAAATAATAACCTTTTTGAGTTCACCTTTGGATCACCCTGCTATATGTGTTACTCCGAGTCGCACCTCACTCCATTCCCTGTTGCCCATCCGCTCCAAATAGGAGCCGCATCCCCTTGTAATCAGTGAAGTAATCGGTTAATTACTGTTTAGGCTGTTTTCTATTTGGGGGAGAGCAGCACCTACCCCCGCACCCACCGCACCACCTACCGCAGCACCGACGGCAGGATTGCCCGCAGCAACTGTTCCCAAAACCGCACCGCCAGCAGCGCCAATAGCACCGCCACTCAGAGCACGCTGGCCCGTTGGGCTCATGTTGGCACAACCGGCTAATGCCATCACTGCTGTCAAAAGTAAGACTGCCCGGACCCACGAAGCGGCAGGATTTGCA
>NZ_MOAD01000117.1:0-1135 GCF_001931655.1 Acidithiobacillus albertensis
TCCTCGTTTTTCCCGAGGATAGGCTTCTACCAAAATCGCCTGTCCGACCGGTACGAGCGATGCCCCCAAAGCCCCTTGCATGAAGCGCCAAAAGACAATTTCCGTGAGACTGTGGGATTGTCCGCTCATGATCGAGCAGACCAGGAAGCCTGCCACGCTCCACAGGATGAGCTGCCGTTGTCCGAAACGTTCGACCAGCAATCCGGTCAGCGGGGTCACGATAACCATGGCCAACATGTAGGTAGTGAGTGCCCAGGTAATCTGATTGCTGTTGGCGTGAAGCGATCCCTCCATATGCGGCAATGCCACGTTGACAATCGTGATGTCCAGAACATTCATGATAATGCAAGCCATTACGGCGATGGTAATGGCAAGAAGATGTGGGCTCCCCGTTTCGTTGGAGTAACGGCTTTCCGACTTTGCTTGGTTCATCAGCATTATAGCGGCGCAGGTTCCGCACTAGAAGTTGTAAAAGAAAATACTCGATTTCCGGAAAACGTCGTAAGTGAGTCTATCCTGGTAAACCAGAAATCGCCAATTCGGGGCAGGACCAAGGCCCGTGCAAGAATAATTCTCCTTATCAAAACATATTATTACCAGATTGGTTCTTTTTTGATGGACGCGGCGCAGGCTCCCAAAAGTATTCTATGGAATCATTCGTATTATCGCGGATGATTATTAGGTACATTAGTTATTGAAAAATACTGTTGGGGTCTTGGGCTCACTTTAATGAGGAATCAGGCATTGAGCACGGTACTTTACGATAATGGCATCCATAAATGTATTGTCTTCACCGATCTGGTGGAGGGTGAAGGCATTCAAGCCAATCAGTTTCTCATCGTCCATAACGGCGAAGGTATGCTTCTGGACCCCGGTGGTAACCTCACCTACAAGAATCTGCTGGCAGAGATGGCCAGCTACTTCCTGCCGGCGCATCTGGACTATGTATTTGCCTCCCACGAGGACCCGGATATGGTTGCTTCTGCCAATGGATGGCTGCTGATTACCGACGCGAAGATTCTCATTGCCAACGAGTGGACCCGGTTTTTGCCGCACTTCTGCTCTAAAGGGATGACGGCGGGAAGGGTGATAGGCATCCCGCCGCAAGGTATGGAAGTGAATCTGGCGGGGCAGG
>NZ_MOAD01000118.1:0-2322 GCF_001931655.1 Acidithiobacillus albertensis
TGTGAATTCGCCCATTCCCCATTTTACCGGGACGGCCCTCACTTTTCTGACCCCTTTCAGTATCTTCACCGGTTTTGGCGCGGTCATTGCGGCCGGACTGGCAGGCGGTCTTTACCTGAGTGCACGCTTTGAAAAGGGGGATCCGATCAACGTCAAGGCACAGCGCTGGACCACCCTTTTTTCCTACCTGGCCTTAGCAGCAATTGTCGTCACGCTGGTATGGTCCTATGCCATATTCCCTTGGGCAGCGGCAAAATGGACTGGCCCTTATTGGTGGGTATGGGCCATCTGGCTCTTGGTGGTCCTGTTCTTTGCCTTTAAATCCATGATGAACCACTCCATGCAAAAAGACTTCGCCGCCCTGCTGTGGGGTGAAGGGGTGGTGGTTCTCCTGTGGTTTGCCATGTGGGCTACGATGTTTCCCTACATTGTTCCGGAAACCTGGACCATCCAGGCGGCCGCCAATCCGGCCAACTCCATTGCCGTGTTTACCTTATTCATGACCGGGTTTGTACCCATCATGATCATGTACAACGCTTATCAAATCTGGGTGTTTCGGGGTCGCACCACAAAAATGGCCAGTTACGGCGGTCATTAAAACCGGAAGGGAAGGGCAGGCTTTTCGCTGCCCTTTCCTCAGTTCCTGTGTAACAGACGGAAACTATTCATGGAGTGATTTATGAAAATCAGATCTTCTTTAACGGTTCAGGGCGAACCCGAAGCGCAGCTCGATGACCATGCCATTCTGGATATTCTCGATGTACTGGAAACACGCCACGATCTGGTCAATGAACAATGGTATGCGCTACGCGCAGAACTCTCCACCCTCAATGAAGAGCAGGTGTTGGATAACCATTCGCAAAAAAAGGTGTCCGATCATAGCTTGCTGATGGAGCAGGAATTATCGCGTTATCAGCGCTTCTTTCACATTTTTCGGCAAAATCTGCTGCAAAAAAAGGCAAACCGGGCAGCTTATCCCGTACTGTACACGAGCTGAATGCCATGGAGGGACTTTCATACCAGCGCATACAGGATGGCGCACAACCTGACACGACATCGGGAGATATCCTCATAATGCAAGACACGAATCGTATTCTGAACTGCCTGCGCGGCGGGCCGATGACCAGCATAGAGATGGCTTGTACCCTGCACCTGACGATGAACCGTATTCAGAGTATTCTGAATGAGCTGGCTGCCCAACGCAGCATTTATGCGCGACGTTGGGTAACCGATGCCTCTGATAACCAGATCCCGCTCTGGGAATTGGAGGATGCCGACAGCATCGCCTAACAGGAGTATCTCATGCATTCAGCGTCATGGAATCTGACGGGCCAGTCAGATTGTCAGCTTTGTCCCATGCGCCAGTTGAGCATTTTTGCAGGGCTCACTGTGCAAGAATTAGACAATCTGGGGATGACCGTACAGGATATTCATCTGCCTGCTGGAGAAGTGCTTTACCATCAAGGCGAAAGCGCCCGCCATGCGTTTACCTTGCGGTCTGGTGTCATCAAACTCAGTCTGGAATCACCGCTTCATGGGGTGGAAAAAATTGTTCGGCTATTGCGTCATGGCGATCTGTTGGGATTTGAGGGCTTGAATCATGCACATCCCCGATACCCGCATACCGCCACAACATTAGATGCCGCTGATTTATGTTTGCTGGATATATCGGAATTAAACCGTTTGTCAGAAGACCTCCCCCATGTGCGAGGCGCATTGCTGGAGCGATGGCAGAGAGCCCTGGAAGAGTCTGAATTCCATATTGTGGAAGTGGGAGCAGGGAAGGCCGATGCCTGCCTGGCGGCATTTTTATACCACTGGTGCGGCGTGTTCCCCGATGGCGCCTGGGTCCCTTTCCCGATGGCACGTAAAGAAATTGCCGGTTATCTCGGGCTTTCTTCTGCACATGTTTCGAGAGTCATGGCGGATTTCAAGAGACACGGATATCTGCGTGAATCCGGTCAGCGCATTATGGTTCAGCGCGCGTCGCTACGAAAAATTGCCAGCGGTATGCATTGATGGGTTCTAAATGGTTGATGAAGGCTGTACACCGCTCCTTGATTGAGGTGGTTCTTAATCAGGTACAACCATTTCAAAAATGAAGAATAACAGCAACCTCATCATTTGCATTTTTTCTCAAAGGTTGTCATCGTTTATCTAATTGGGATCTCATGGTCGAATTATGTTAAAGCTTCGCCGCTACTTTCGTTCGCTGGCAATGTTGTCCTTGTTCCTTATTGGAACCTGGATGAGCAATGCTGCGGTGGCGATGCCACAGGGCATATCCTGTGTTGAAATGCACGGGATGTCCATGATGAGGAT
>NZ_MOAD01000119.1:0-766 GCF_001931655.1 Acidithiobacillus albertensis
ACGGCGCTTCTCGATCGACTGACCCACCACTGCGATATTCTGGAGACCGGAAACGATTCTTACCGGTTCAAAAAACGTCGCAGCCACCCCCTCTAAAACTGGTCAAAAATATACGCTGTTACCTGGTCATTTTTAAACGCTGTTTGACAAGACGGGGAAGTCCACATGGTGCTTTTCTTCGTCAGTGTCCGCGTAAAAAACTCGAACACAGTTGGTGAACAGTTTTGGTTGGCGATTAAATCGCTTGTCCTTCAGTGCATCTCGAACAGCTTCGCGCACTTCAGTCGTAGTCATTTCGTTGCCGTCACCATTCTTGAGTTGGTTCCGCGCAATCACGAGCCCGTCGTCGATGTCATATTCCTCATCAACAAACTTGGTTTGAATAACTGTCCCCATGGCGAGCTATGCTCGAAAGTGGTGTATGGGCGCGTTACAACTGGCTTGAATGAGGTGGCGTACTGTTGCTACAAAGGGTTTCCGACTCAAAGAGCAACATAAGGAGTACGCCGTGGAAAAGAATACCGTAATAGCAGGTGGGATGGGAGAGTTGGGTCTGGGCATTGAAGGGATACTTCGACGCGCGGCACGCTCTCTGATTGAGCAGGCCATAGAGGCTGAGGTGGCGGTATTGCTGGAAGAATTTGCGACGGTGCGGATGGTTGATGGGCGTCAGGCGGTCGTGCGTAATGGGCATCTGCCGGAGCGCGAGATCATGACCGCTCTGGGTCCGGTACCCGTCAAAGTACCCAAGGTGCGGGACCGCTCA
>NZ_MOAD01000120.1:0-361 GCF_001931655.1 Acidithiobacillus albertensis
GGCGGCCAGAGCGGCTCTCCCGAAGGGATTCATCTCTGGTTAAATCGATTAGCACAGGGGGATTCTCATGAGCTTAAAGACAAACTGGAAAACGATAATTCAGATAGTAACCGCAAGTGTTTTGTGTTTCAGCTCGGTTTATGCCGTGGCCCATGAGGATCATGCTCCGCAAAATCCTCACTATGAAACAAAAATACTGAGAAACAAGGCAGAACGACTGGGATATGACGCTATTTTAGCTGTAAAAGCGCATCATTTCAAAGCAGCTCTACATGATGCCCGATCTATGAAAAAAACCCTTCATAAAATCTGGTATATTCATCAGCATTGCTAGGGATGGAATAACCAATAAATGGTCACG
>NZ_MOAD01000013.1:0-26587 GCF_001931655.1 Acidithiobacillus albertensis
GCCGGATTCGTCTGGCTCGCTCCACCAGCCTCTTTCTTTTGGGCCGCCTTATCCCTTTTCCGCGCCACATCCCCCGCCACGGCCCTCCCAACCCCATAAGCCCCCAGCGCAACCCCCTTGGCTTTATCCGAACCGGATTGCGCCCCTTGTATGGCCTGTTCCTTCTCGCCAAGGTGCTGTCCACGTCCACGTCCACCGATCCACTGCGGTACCTGGTCGGCCAGATGAGTAATCAGGCCCATCAGGAACTTCATGGAGCCCCAGACGGTGCCCAGAATAATCGCTATGGTAGCGACGCCCCCCGACAATGCCCAGGTGCGACCCATCCATGCCAGTCATGTAGATGGACATGGCACCGCCCACAAAATGGCCCACGATAAATATAAGGAAAAACATGAACACGAAGCCAAACGTCAACAAGACGGGGCGCATGACGATGCCGATGACCGCGCCGTAGCCATACATCACCTAATGGGGCGCAAAGCCCTTTTTCTTCCACCACGTTATAGCGGTCATGGGACTCTGCGGCACAGCTTGGCCATCTTAGTAGGGCAAACCAAATTCCCATCACCCGCTTCCGACATGAACATCACAGAAGACAGATGCGTCGGGTTCAACACAGAACGCCCAACCTCGCGCGAACTTGCCTGCATCCTGCTCATCAACCCTGATACCCGTCCGCGCTTTACCGAAGAAAAACAAAAACAAACGACGACTTTATGATGCAAATCACTTAACCACTAATCACGGATAGCAGTATTCTCCATATATAAATCATGAAAATAACGAAAAAATGGAAAAAAACCGTAGACATGATGTATGATTCCATACTAGGCGAATGGTAAGCTGATGGCGAGATGCCCTTATCAACGCTGGCTGCTTCATCAAGAAAGCAAAACCGCATTGCTTATGTGATTTACGAAGGATTACTGAATCGTGCATCCAATTCGACAGAGACCCCACTCCAGTTTTCAATGCTCCGGTGAGCGTCTTGGAGAAACCATAAAACGCGCCTTCGCCAACACCACGCTGGAAGGTGGATAGAAAGCGATGAACAAAACCGCCTGGCCAGTTGCCGTTGCCTTCGTCGCTGTATTCGGCGTTATCCCCATACTGCAGGGAATACCCCCGGCATGCGCAGAGACAGAAGCTGGCATCCCCGTCCGTGTCCCGGTGCCGGCCATCATCGGGAAGTGCGAAACACTGGTGCCACCGATTATCATGACTGCGATCATCAATCAGGAAACCCACGGCAATCCGTACAGCATTTTCAACAACACGACCGACCAGTCCCTGACCTATCCCACATACGCACAGGCCGTCAGCGCGGGCGAGGCATTTCGGGCTAATGGCGACAGCGTTGACGAGGGCATCACCCAGGTCAATTCGATTTACCATCCGAGTTATTCCTCTCCCTATTTGTTCAAGCCTTGCGGCGGGATTCATGCCGGGGCCAATGTTTTCGACAGCATGTGGAAAAGATATGGCAGTTCCAGTTCAAACGTCCTGATAGACGCCTATCGTTCTATTGAGCATTACAACGGGAATGCGCAATCCAGCAAATGCTACGGCGAAGAGGCCCTGTTAAGCGTGGGCATCAACATCGGCCTGCATGAATGTGACGGAGCGGCGAGCGCGCGCGGGGGTACGCCGGGAATCCTGAAGATCGAGGACGCATCGGGCGGATACATTTCAGGTGGCACAGAAATGGTGAATAACGGCGGTATTGTCAGCACCGATAACGCCAGCAACGATCTGGTCAACGTATCCCAAAGCTCATTCGATGGCAGCTCAACGGTCAAGGCCGAGAAAATGCCGAATACAGAAGCCAAGAAGTCACATGAAAGTGCGGGCCTGATTGACACCATTCTGATTGTTCTTTCACTGATTATCCTGGTGATCTTCCTGGTATTCACCGGAGCTATCAGCTGGACCGTTGCGATGTCCATCGGATCCGCCGTCACCTCAACCGTCACCTCCATAGCCAGCGCAGCGGCATCAGCGGCGGCATCCGTGAAAAACTTGGGAAAATGAGAAAACGATAAGGAGTTTTCGTGAAAAACAGCGATGCGGTAGCCAGATACTGGCGCAAAAGTCTTTTCGATTCGAGTTATGCGCACGTCACGATCGGAGAGGGTACACGCGACGGTTTTCTCTTGCAGGATGGCGGTGCCGGAGAATGGCGCGTCCACAAGGACGTTTTGCGCGGAATCAACCACACCCAAGGGGGATCCTTCCTGTTGGGTATCGGCGGCATATCCCGCTCGACAGGTCGCGAAAGCATGCGGCATATCACCCCCATATTGCTGGTTCCGGTTTTGGTAGACCGGGAAGGGCGAACGGCGCCGGATTTTGACGCGGGCGGGCCATGGATACAGCGGGCACTGTTTTTCCGTCCATTCAGCTTTGCCGATTCCGAAAAGTCGGAATGGAAAGTCAGCACGTATCCGTTACTGGGTAACGCCGGAGAGAAGCCGGTAGAAGATCTGCCCTGGGAGAATCGCTGGCAAGTCGCCATGCCCATGATCGACAAATTGCTCAAGCTGATATCCGGCGGGGTCAATCCATGGAGCAGGGATAACGGGGCGGGTTTTCTGGAAGACATGCGCGGCAAGGTGCCAGAAGGGTGGGTCGTGGAAAAATCCGTCTTTTTCATCCCAACGCCTGCCAGTGAAATCAATCGGACCAAAATGACCGGACCGCTTCTCGTGGCGTATGACCAGATCATGGAAGCCATGATGTCTGGAAAGCCGCCGGAGCTGATCAACAACTTTACCCGCACCGGAGAGCACCTGAAACATCGCGCCCAGCCGTTAGGGATGGAAGATCCCATTTACACGATGCAGGCGCATGTGGCCCAGATTGGTGACGCATTCCCACTGGATCGCGATCAACGTCGGGCAGCACAGACTGCAGCTGTGATGGAAAACGGAGATATTCTCGCCGTTGAAGGACCGCCAGGAACAGGGAAAACAGCCTTGATACAGGCATTGGTGGCCGACGTGACGGTGAAATCCGCACTGACGAATCCAGATCAGCCGGGCATGGTACTGATCAGCTCTTCAAACAATCAGGCCATCGAGAACGTGCTGGAGGTCTTCGCGAATTGCGGCGGATACCAAAAAGAAACCGCCCTGCTCACACAAAGATGGCTACCGTCCATCGGGAGTGTGGGATTACATCTGGCGGCCTACAGCCGGGTAGCCAATGTCGATACGAGCCTCTGGAAATGGCCGACCTATTTCCCGGGCATGGACAGCATTACCACCATCTCACAGATGCGGGATGATTTTCTGTCGGGCCTGTCCTGGGAAACTTATCGGACGATGTTCGCCAAACAGTTTGGCGGCGCACCAGAAAGCCCAGAAGCCGCCGCCAAGTCCATCCTGGAAGAAATCAAAAAAATAGCAGAAAGCAGTCGGGCGGCCATTGGGGAGTACCGCAAAATTCAAGAGAGCCTCGATAAAGCCTGGTCCCTGAAAAAGCGGCATGGTTACGAGATCGGTATTGAATCCACATGGCGCGAACGCCTCCGTAACGTAAAAGCCGTTTACGATCAGGAGGTGGCGGTAGACGCGAGCACAGCTACCCGCATGATGCAGATGATTCCCGGCGCGAAAAAGAAAAGAGAAGAACAGAGAAATGCGGCCTTAAAAAAAGCGGGCATCGACACGACATGGGACAACATGCTCGACAGGATGCGGGGGCTGGCCATGGAAATCAAAGAAGCCAGCATCTTGACCAAGCAACTCACGGAAGCTTTTGGGGATGAAGCGACCCTGGAGAGCATCGGGCACTCCGTAAGCGAATGTGAACAGCTCAAGGAAAAGGACGAATATCTGGATACCACCCAGAGATCAACCATGTTCTGGTTGTCCGTGCATTTCTGGGAAGCCCGTTGGCTATCGGAAATGAGCAAGAGAAAACCGAACACACGCGGCCAGATACCCGCATGGGACTATGCGACAGACCGGAAGATGTCGGAAGAGGGGTGGAAGCTGCGATTTATGGCTTTCCCGGTCATGGTTTCCACCCTCTATTCAGCCCCGCGCTTCTTTTCATCCAAAAACCGTGAGCTGCTCATCGAAATGCTGGATCTCGTCATCATTGATGAAGCAGGGCAGGTCTCTCCGGAGCTGGGCCTGCCGACCATCGCCCTGGGCCAGAAACTGGTCATGCTGGGGGATGAATCGCAAACGGAACCGATCTGGACCACCAGCGAGGAAATGGACCGGGAAAACCTGGCGGTTTCTGAAATCAAAGGCTACGAAAAATACGAAGACATTCAGGATATGGGCATCACCGCCTTCGGGACCTCTCTGCAGGCCAGAGCCTATGCGACCGATACAACGGGGCATCAAAGGCTGGAAAAGGATCACCACCTTTCTGGATCGGGCATCACCCTGTCCATACACCGCCGCTCTTGCGAGCCGGTGATGCAGCTGTTCAACCGCATCAGCTATCACGGTCGGTTACAGTGCGCCCGAGCATTAAATGAAAAAGCGATCAGCCATGGTCTGGAGCCCTTGCAGTACATGCATATACCCAGCTTCTCCAAGAAATCCGGAGAAAGCCGGGTCAACGAAATCGAAGCACGCAGCATTGCCAGCTGGGTGGCTGCGAACAGGGAGCGATTGACGGGTATCTACGAGGTGCAATCACTCGAAAAGGTTTTGGGCATTGTGACGCCCTATGCGGCACAGGCGGTCACCATTACCAACGCGTTACGCGCTGCAGGTGTCATGGATCACATCACCGTAGGCACGATTCATAAATTGCAGGGTGCCGAGCGTGAAATGGTCATTTTCTCGCCCACGGTCGGCTATGGGGACTCCACCAGCTTTTTTGATGGCGCAGCGAATATGATTAACGTGGCCACGTCCCGGGCCAAAGACTGCCTGATGATTGCGGGCAATCTCGATATGACACCCGCAGCGCCCACAGCGTACTCAAGGACGGTGGCCTACCTGGTAGAGCGCGGTAAAGAGGTTTACATGAACGGGGCGATGCAGAAAAACATGCAGGACCTCAATGACTACGGGTTTGATGCGGCAGAAATAGATTGGGGCGAGAGTCTGAAAGAACAGATCCAGAAAATGATAGAAGGATTACAGGCTTCGGAAGTGCATATCACCATAGGGCAACAGGCGGATCTCGAAATATTCCAGTCGGGTAACGGGGTTTACGAATCCATCATGAAAGCCATTACGGACAATGCGGCGAAGGTGACAATCTTTGGGCGTCCGGACTGGGGAATGAAAGACAACCTGGACCTTTCGCGCCACGCCAGTGCGAACGTCACCATCAAGACGGCTTACGCACCATACACGGGTAGCACGATTATTGCTGCCAGCGAGAGGGCCACTTGCGCGATGGCGACGAGCACGATAGCCGGCTCCATTGCAGACTTGCCGAAACATCGGGTTCCGGGCCTATTTTTCTGTGGACACGCCGTCAAAAGCATGATCAAAAGCGGGTGAATAACCAAATTCAAAAGCGCAAGCGGGGAAGTAGATATTGTGGATTCTGAGTACGACGTGACGATTACCTGGTCACTGTGTAAAAACTATGATGAGGCCTGCGAATTCGCGCGGGTGCTCTATCTGCACACCCATGGGGATACGCCTATTTTATGGGGCAAAGCAGCGAGTAGTTGGCTCGCTGGAAAAACCCGCGAATATCAGGGATTACGGCTGACATCATACTATCTCGAAAGGGACCGGCATTGGATTGATCGCTGTCTGGCCCAGGGAGACCACCTGTATGTCGGCGAAGTGGACCGCGAGGCCCTCAAACGCAATCCCAGCATCGTCGGGGACTCGGTAGCCTGGCTGATAGCGTTGCACCCAACACCCTATAATCGTGAACGATTGAATATGAAGCCTATCCGGTTCCGGCATGTGGGGTACGTCCCTGCCTGTCTCATGAAAACGGACCAGGAGGAAAATTAGGTTGTTGTTGCGGGAAAAGAAAAGAAGAAAAGCCAATAAAAAAATGCTGGCAGTAGCCACTTTTCTGCTGTTTTTGGGGTTGGCGATGATAGGGCTCAGTCTGTGGCACATGGTTTCAGAAGGCGGGCAAACACAAACGGTAGGGCGATCATCAAAAATACCCACACATCAGGGCCCGCATCATGGCTGATCAGACGTACCTTCGGAAGCTGGAGGAGCTGACCCGAGAAAAAGGGGATGTGGAAACCGTATTGCTGGTCAGCTCCATTCTGGAAAAGGTGCTGAGAGAGCGTTGGGGCGCCCAGGGACGAGGACTGGGACAAATGGCGCGCGAGGTGCAGAAGCAGGTCGGAGCACGGCTTGCAGAAGAAATACGGCGCTTTGCCGGGTTGCGGAACAAGGCCGCGCATGAGGCGGTAACCTTTCGGTTATATGATCGTCAGAAAACTCTCTACCAAGGTGCAGAAATCTACACACAGCTCATGCGTTCCCAACCAAGGACGTGGGTTGAGAAAATGATGGATACGGGGATCTCACGCCGCTGGTTATTGCATAGCTTGGTGTGGATGGCTCTACCCGTCACAGCGCTGTTCTATTTGCCCTGGGTAGGCATCCAGCAAAGCAAGGGACGCTGGCGTAGAGAACGGCTCAAAAAGCCGCTCACGCCCGCATTGATGGCCTATCTGACGGTTCTGTTTCTGATGGTGAAGGTCAGCGTATTCCCCACACACGCAGGACTGATCGAAATGCTGCTCATGGCTGCATCGATAGCTTTGTATGTTCTGATATGTGCGGCTATCGGAATAAAAATGGTTGCTGACGTGCAAAACTAACCAAAAAACGACATGGATGGATGGTATAATCCGGTTATATCTCCTTGGAAGAGAGGCATACATGTACGATTTTGCAAAAATAACGGAAGAAAAAAAGAAAGAAATCATCAGCAAATCTATTGCGAGAGCGCACAATGTCACGCTGTTCGCAGAAGAATTAGGCTGCGAAGAAGACGATCTCATTAAGTATCTGGAAACCCAAGGAATCAGGGAATGTCCGGCATGTGGAACCTTCAAATCAGCGAGGGACTTCCCTCTGGACGAAGTGATGTGCAATCACTGCAGGGGGGGGGTTAAAATGCAAGACTGGATACTGCGGTATAAGGAAACGGTTTACTGCATTGCCAACGGAGAGGTCACAGAGCACATCATCGCCTCTGGCCTGAGCATGCGGGATGCCCTGGACCTTCAGAGCCAGGGTCGGTTATTTCCCACGAGGGAAGCGGCACGGGCCCACATTGGAAAAACAGGAGAAAAATGGACGAATCGAATAAACCCCCATTTGCATGGGTGATGGATGGACCTGGAACCTTCGACGGCTTGGCGAGGAACCCATCACTTCTCCCAGCGCGTCATACGAAAGTTATCAATAACGATGAAGAACGGATCGAGATAGAAACATCACTGTTCTTGCATCAGCATCATCGTCTTGCTTTTTCGGAGTTCCCAGACTTCGCATCGTGGGAAGCGGATCCGTTGGAGGGGCTCTCCAGAAAGGAACTTTTGGAGATGACGAGCAACACCTGTCCGCAGCTACCTGCTATCGACAAGTCATCGTGGCCATGGAAGCGCACAGACTCAAGTGTCACCTTTAATGCGGGAATCACAATGGGTTTTCAAGAAGACAAGTCAGAGAAGAATATCTTTATCATTACCATGTCTGCCAAATACCCAATGAACCATCTGGCGTGGCTTTGGGCCTTACAAAAAGGAGCAATCAGGCTACTGCCAATAATGACTATACGACACCCTATGCTCGTCATGATCATTGATCCTGATAAAGCAGACAGCACTCAACTTGAGGTGATTTACGATGACCCAGGAAACCAAATTAGTTCGCGACTCCGGCGCGCCCAACAGCTTAAAGAACATAGACTGATGTTATTAGCCGTTCCTCGCACTATGAAGACCTGGCTGGCGTCAGATGATGGGGAGCCATGCAGCCAGGATTGGTCAAATCATGCATTGTTTCTTCTTGAGCCTGTTGGCCAACGGTGTGCATTACGCCCCTTTAAGCAGGATAGCGTTCTTCTCAACAAACTGAGTACAAAGACATTTGTATCATCCAAAATGGGGTCATCAGCTATGTCCGATTAGAAAATAGCAAAAAATAGCAGAGAATTACTATATAGCAAATCCATGCTATAATTTGCTATATGGATAGAAACGATATATGGCACTACCCGAGGACCGATCTCGCACAGAAGTACGTAGAAACCCTGAATATCGGGTTGAGCAATGCGCTTGCCCTGTTTGCGCCGCGCCGGATGGGGAAAACCGAGTTTCTCCGCAAAGACCTCACTCCGGCCGCAGAAGCAGCGGGATACTGGGTCATCTATGTATCTCTGTGGGAAGTGAAAGGGGACCCAGGCCGGGCGCTGATCAAGGAAATACAGGCGAAAGAACAAAGCCTTCTCCGCAAAGCAGTACAGAAAGTACGTACCGGACCAAAGCTCAAATTTGGTGCAGGATTCATGGGCGCAGAAGGCAGCCTGACGGTAGGCGGGGAAGAAGATAAAAAAATAAGTTCACAAGATCTGATTGAGCTGGGCGAGGTGATGCGCCACCTGGCGGAAGGGAAACGGCCAGTGCTACTTCTCATCGACGAGGTGCAAACGCTGGCTGAAGAAGCCCGCTACGGTGCACTGGTAGCCGCATTGCGCAGTGCACTCGACAAGTATAAGGACAGGATCAAGGCCATTTTTACCGGCTCCTCACAAGATGGCCTGCGGCAGATGTTCAACAGGGAAAAAGCCCCACTGTACCAGTTTAGCCAGCAACTCTCTTTTCCTCTGATGGATAGGCCATTCGTTACACACTTGTTAGGCACCTATAAAAAGATCACCAGGAACAAGCTGGACGAAAATCGCGCATGGCAAGCTTTTGAGGAACTGGAACGGGTTCCCCTGTATTTTCGGTCATTATTGGAAAAAATGGTGCTTACAGGCTCGCAGGACTTTGACATTGCCTTGCAGGAAGTCCGCGAAAATATAGAAAAAGCAGCTAATTACCCAGAAAAGTGGGAAGGCTTTAGCCCCATGGATAAGGCCGTACTACTCCAGATCATCGATTCAGGCAAGGTTTATGGCAAAGAACATCGCGCCAACATGGATCACTATCTGGGCATCCCCATAGGGACAACCAAGGTATCCATAGTCCAGCAATCCATCAGGCGGCTCATGGGACAGGGGGTCATCACCAATTCCGGAGAATCGGGATCCTACAGTATAGAGGACCCAACCTTTCTTGCCTGGGTCTGCAAAAGCGAAAAGGTATAAAAAAATATGGAGCAAAAAATAACCACACCAGAAATTGAATGCCGTATCCGCGTTATGATGGCTGAGCGACATATCAAAACGATCAAAGAACTTCACCGACGATTAACCCAAATAGGCGTCACCATATCCAGTGCACAACTCAGCCGGGTCGTGGACGGCAAGTGGCAGCGCATCAACTCGGAATTACTGGCAGGCATGGCGGTCGTCATGGATTGTGAAATCGGCGACCTGCTGCGACTGGCCAGAACACAGCGAATCTAAAAGTGTTGCAATAATCACTGGAAATGTAGCAGAAATAAATGGAAAAACAGGAAAAAGTCCATTGATTGATGCAACATTCCACGAAATTTTGCTACAAAAAATGATAAAATCCCCATATTACCTGGGGTGTAGCTCAGCTTTGTAGCGCCTTTTGATCTAAAAAAGCGTTTTTGTAGCAGCTATCAATGTAATTTGTAGCAGAAATATCTGTAAAAAGGGGAAAAATCATGGATGAATTTGAATCAACCCGAGCCAGCACATTGCAAGTGCTTTTATCCGCTTCAGATTGGAATACCACCATGGTGGACGCGGGGATCGCCTCGAAGGATTCCTATTTCTGGTATCTGTACGACGAAAAGAGCGACCACCTGCAGCTGATCCAGCTCGCCCGCGACGAAACTGATCTCTTGCTCGCGACCACAATCCAATTCAGTACCGATGAAGTGCGCAGCGCCTTGGGCACCCTGATGCGTGATATGAAAACCAGTACCGGCGAGAAGAACTGGCAGGCCCTGGGCGCAATGGCCATATTCTACTGGCAGGGGACCACCACCCGATTAGTCACTCCCAGGGAGGTCCGGCATCGTTTTATCATCGGCTACAATACGCCAAGCGGGACCTCGCTGCGGCCGTTCGCGGCACCCTTGGGCGGTGACGTGAACTGCCCGCTGGCCTCGCAACAGGTAAAGACGCTCATCGAGCAGGTTATGCAGGACGACAAGCAAAAACATCCAGAATGGTTTAAAAAGCAGCCAAGTTAAAGGAGGCGTTGGACCATGCAGCCGCGTTTTACAACATCAGGGTTGTTCAATGAGATGATCAGCGCCTATGCCAAAGACGAAGAGGGGGTGCTGGATAACACTGCCCTCTATGCCGCCATAGCTGCCGGCATGAAGGGTCAGGAAAACCGCATGGACCAGCGCGTGCCGATTGGTCGTGATGGCATACCAAGGTCCCCACAAAAAAGAAAAGTACGCTGGTATCAACAAACCCTCAAGAATATGGGCATCCTGGAGCGTGTCCCTGGAGAACGTGGAGTGTGGAGACTGACAGAAAAAGTCGGGAAAGACCTCCATCGCGCGGCCAATAGAATCACCATGGTGGCATTCAGCACGGATCTCGGCGTAGCCATCTGGGGCAATCACGAGGACGTTTTCAGATCTCTCGATGAACCAATCGCATTATGTGTGACTTCGCCGCCTTACCCGCTACGCAAGGCCCGTGCTTACGGCGGCCCGGAAGAACAGAACTACGCTGATTTTATCTGCACAGCTCTTGAGCCAATCGTGCACAATCTGATACCCGGTGGCAGCATTGTCCTGAATGTCAGCAATGATATTTTTGAACCCAATCAGCCGAGTCGCTCATTATACCTTGAACGCATGGTCATCGCTCTGCATGACCGTCTGGGCCTGGCCCTGATGGACCGTATTCCGTGGGTGAACTACAGCAAACCACCCGGGCCGACTTACTGGTCTTGCATCAACCGTGTGCAGCTTTCAGCAGCGTATGAACCCATTTTTTGGTTTACCAATGATCCTGGCCAGGTGCGATCGGATAACCGCCGGGTACTGGAAGCGCACACGGCCCAACACCGGAAACTGATGCAGTCAGGCGGAGAAAGGCGGGTACGCGCCTATGGGGACGGCGCCTATCGGCTTCGGAAGGGGTCATTCGCAACTGAGACACCAGGGCGCATTCCGCGTAACGTGATCGAGAAGGGGCACAGCTGCCCAGACACCAGAATATACAGAAAATTGGCGAGATCAATGGATCTACCCGTACATGGAGCCATGCAACCAACGAGCATCCCGGACTTTTTCATTCGTTTACTGACCGAGCCGGACGAGCTGATAGTAGATCCTTTTGGGGGCGTCGTGAAAACCGGGCTGGCAGCAGAGAGACAAGGGCGGCGCTGGCTGGTGACCGAATGGATCTGGGAGTATTTAAAAGGCTCTGCAGCCATGTTTGAGGCCTTGCGCATGGCGGGCTCGGCATGATGACCACCACCCTCAATCGCATTAATAGATACGCCCAGGGCTGCTCCATATCGTTGACCTTTTTGCTGCAAGACCTTTACAAAACAATGCCTGAGCATGAGCCGTTACCATTCACAACCATCCTCGAACGGAATGGCCTTGAAGATGCACTTTTTTGTTGCCGTGCCGAACCAAAGTATAACCGCGAATGGCGCCTGTTCGCGGTCTGGTCCGCCAGGCGTGTTGTTCAGGACAAAGCCTGTCTCTCTATCATCAACGCGGCCGAGCAGTATGCTTACAGAAAAATTTCAAGCAAAGCGTTTGAACGGGCTCGTGAGGCGGCTTTTCATCTGCGTGCGGATCAAGCTCCGGCCAATAATACAGGCCAAGGACTTCATCCCGTGTGGATTGCTGCGTACACGGTACTGCCGTCCGCTGCGGAGGCTGCACTCCACACATCTCGCGCGGTTCTTGGATATACAGCTATACAATCACAATTGAGTCGTTCGGCTTACAACACAGAAAAAATTGCCCAGATAGCCAGATTCCGTCGCGTGATTACAAGCCACAACACACAGAGCAAGCGGAAAAGAACCCCCAAAAGAGTCTGGAAAATATGGTGTGATGGAGCTTGCGAGGTGAAGAAACCAAGACCTTGCGCCTGGGGCGCTGTTATTAAATCGCCAGAGGGCACCAGAACTGAACACAGCGGTTTTATCCAGAAAAACGGGACCAAAAATATTGCGGCACTCACAGCAGCCCTAGAATCCTTGCGAAGAGTCCCCGAAGGCGCAACAGTGATCCTCTGTTTGGACAGCTATCACACACTTAACGGCCTGAAAGAGTGGATTCCCGTCTGGATCGATAGAAACTGGAAGACATCAAAAAAGACGATCGTTCCGAACAAAGAGATCTGGCAAGAACTCCACAAGGAATACATGTCACGTCATGTCACGTTGGAATGGGCGCGCGCCCATGCCATCCGCACTGAAAACGAATGGGCCGATAAATTGGCCAGGATCGAGTTGCAGGAAGAATGCGGAAAATCATAAAAAACCATGCTTTTTACACAAAAAAGCAATAAATAGATACGAAAAATAACCAGAAACCAGTTTTATAACATGAATCATGGTGTATACTGGCATCAACAGCGCAAGAGCAGTTCAGCGCATAAACCTATTTGAAACAAGGACCCTAGCCAGTGGTGGGGAGAAAACCGGGCAGCGGAGACAGAGCAACGCGGTGAGCGTCAGACTTGCAAGACAGCTGGCGGCTATTACCTCCACATCGGACAGGCTCTGGGCAAAGTCGAGCAGACATCGAGAAGGTCGGGTAATTTCAAATGGCTTGCCTAACGGCGGGCCATTCACCAACACAACCAAGGAGAACACGCGTTGAAAACCGATTTCACAGAAGAGCTGACCGCCATATTGGCACTTTCTGGGGACATCGCCGACGTAATCCGCAAGTATAACGATTACCACTCTGTCCATGCCGTCAACGCAAAGAATCAGACGTTTGACGCAACGAGTGCCGTGCCGGACATCATGCTGTTGTCAAAAATGATTATCAATCTTGTGGATATAGGAAAAAGCATCCAGGATAACAACGCAAAGCGCCTTGATTTTGAGTGCCATTACCTCATCGACGTGATTGAGGCCTATCAAAAGGACAATGCTACGATTCCACAGGCAGGTAAGCGTACCTTTGATTTTTGGAGTACAGAAATCGACCTCGAAAGCCTTATTCCGCATTTACAGTCCATCCTGGACAAGATTGCAACGGAAAAACCTGAGAAAAACATGAAATCAGCATAAGGAGCCCTTCATGCAGCAGGCCGCAACAAAAGCGCACCCAGACATTACAGCGAAGAACCATCTCCATCTGCCGACCATCGATCCGCAAAACCATCAAAAATACAGCAATAACCTATATAGATTCTTGAAAAAAAGAGATCCGGAATGGGTTGCAAGCTGTCAGGTCTATAGGGACCAAGACCAAATGCTCTGGATTGGCGTCATGGAACACGGATGGTTCAGCGCCTGCACCCTGCTCGGCGTACTATGTCTGGGCGCAGCAGAAAGAACCGGATCATATGCGCTGCAGCGCTTTACCAAAATAGAAGAGGTCAAAGGTTTCTGGGAAGAGTATATGCGCGTTGGCCGCTGTGCAATCGATCCGAAGCATCAACGCGCATTTCTGGAAGATGAGAGCCGATGGTTAATGAGCAAGGACCAAACAACCAGATCATGCCTGTGGTGCGGAGAAGTGAAACAAAGGCTGGTGATAGAAGAAGAAATGATCGAACACCGGAAATGGGTTGAAATTTAGGAATAAGTTTCTGGAAAATGATAAAAAACCACACAAAAAAAAGACTCAAAATCGTCAAAGGCACCATCCTTGCGTTGCTGGCCTGTACCGGCATGGCCTTATGGGCTACGGCAAGCGCCGCGCCGTTGGCCCAGCAACATGAGCGATACCTGGACCGTATGGCCTTGATAGACGCGCGTAAGGACTTCACCCAGTCACCCAGCCCAAGTTATGTACTGGACAAAAATGCGGTGCTCCGCTTCTCCAGCACTGCCTCTACTGGCCTCATCATTATCGGCGACAGCATTCTCACGGGATGGTCCGGATACTTTGCCCACATTTTCCCAAACGCCTTGATCGACGGGCGGGTAGGCCGCCAGTTTTCGTCCATCATCCCGATCTGGGAGTCCTTACAGAAAACCGGAGTAACCAGACACGTCGGTTATGTGGTCGTGGAGCTTGGGACGAACGGCACGGTTTCGCCGCAGAATATGCGCACTTTCCTGCATCTGGCTGGCAACCGTCAAATCCTTCTGGTCGTCCCGGAAATGCCCAGGCCATGGGAGCATGAAGTGCAGCAGCTCTATTTCAGGACCGCTGCAATGCATCAGAACGTACACCTGGTCCGATGGGATCTTCTGAGCCGCAACCATCCGAATTATTACTGGACCGATGAGGTCCACCCCAACTGGATGGGCATTCAGGTCATGGTCCACGCAATTGCCGTCAATCTGCAGCAGGTCCTCTTTGAGCAGAAGGCCCGCCTAACCGCAGAAAATGTACGGTTAAGCAGAGAAGTCGAAACAAGCAAAAAGGAGGCATCGTAATGCAATATGTAGGTGTCGAATCTGGCGAAAATAATGAGCATCCCGTTATTTTTGTGACAGAAAGCGCGCAAAAATCCCGCAAATGGGGTGCCGCAAGGCCAGAACAGGTGCATGGGATCAAAACGCACCGCCGTATTCGTCGTTTATACCAACTGAAGTCCCGGCTTGAAATAGAAAAGCTCAGATCGAACCAGGCAATAATAGAACACCTCATGCTGAGCGAAGAAAGGCATAGTGAATAGGAGATTTTTGTTATGCCGAAGCGGAAATACGCGACGACTTATTCAAGAACACTTGCTGCATAAATTCAACCAACTAAATATTCAGGAGCTTTACATCATGAACGAAAATATACCACACGAAAAAACCCCGGATGTTGAAGACGTCAATTCTGAGACGGCGGTTACCATCCTGTCTAATACCCATCATACGGTGCAAATTGGCACAACAAGGCATGGCATGGAATTATTTGAGGCCACCAAGGATCGACAGACGGGTAAGGCATCCAGTTTAACACTTGGAATTACGGGTGGGACTGGCACGAGAGCGGAAAAGATTAGCAATTATCTCGAACCCATTAACAAACTGAACATTGAACCAGTACAGGAGAGCACCAAATGCTAACCCACGTTTATGTCGAACCCAATGCGGGTGTCACCCCAATCGTTCAAATCATCAACAGCGCCCGGCGCGAGGTAAACCTCGAAACCTACTTTCTGAGCGACAGGAAAATCCTGAACGCTCTGAAAAGTGCAGAAAAACGCGGGGTGAAGGTCCGCATCATGCTCGAAGAAAAGCCCTATGACATGCCCTCCTGGAAAGTCCAGAAAGAAAAAAGGGAAGCATTAGCCACAGGTGCTGCATTTAAGTGGTCACCTTATCGATTCACATCGCACGGCAATCACTGGGCGTTCGACCAAGGTTTATGTCATCTTTATGTCGCGTTGCGTGCGATAAGTATTTTTATAAAACAATCAGATAAAACCGCTAGCAACAGATTTAGTGTAGCGTTCGGAATCTTTTCATACAAGGCTTTTATCTTTCCCAAATGACTGCGATTGAATTCAGCCTCAGTCCTTGTCTTCTGCCGTTGTTAATCACTGATGATCGTGCGGCTCGTGCATGCGAAACGGCAATGCTTCAGACGTCGCGTCGTTCTGTAACCGCAACTCAGCCGCAAATTCGTGGGGTTCAGCCGGAGCGACCGCGCTTTGGAACTGAGCGTTATGAGTGTTATCGGACAGCCCTGACAGTGGAAGCGCTTCGGTATGCGCGGGATGGTTATCTCGATAAATTACAACTTCAGCTTGCAGATCCGGTAGCTTATGGGTGGCGGTGAAACGTAGTCTTTCTCCTGCTGGTGTATCGATGATTTCAATGTAGCCCTCAGCAAGCTTGCCGAGCACCCAAATCGGTGCCAGCGCAGTATGCTCATGGTGATGGGCGTCAACCGATTTCATCCTGTTCCCGTCTGCGCTTCCACTTGATTTTATATCGAATGGTCTAATGCGGATGTGTACCGACTGCAATGTCGGTACATGGTCCATCAGATCATGCTCGAAAGTGGCCACAACGGCATCCGCTTGGGCTACGGTAGTATCACTGGTCACCGTGATGTCGATCTCCGCAACCAGCCGATGCCCCAGCCATCGGGCGCGCACATTGAGCACGCTGCGAATCCCAGGGACATGCTCGGCGGCATGCCGGATTTCATCAATCACCGACGGCTCGACACCATCCAACATACGCGTTAATACCGCCTTTGCCGATTGCCAGACGATGCCAAATATTGCAATGGTAATCAGCAACCCAATGATCGGGTCGGTCAGCGGAAAGCCTAGCCACACGCCAACCGCAACAACTACGACTGCCAGGCTGGTTAGCCCATCGGTGCGTGCATGATAGCCGTCGGAGATAAGCGCCGCACTGTTGATCTGTCGGCCAACCCGGATGCGGAAGACAGCTACTGCCTCATTGCCGAGAAAGCCGGCCAGACCCGCAGCTGCTACCCACAGCAGTTGTTGGATCGGCTGCGGATGCAATAGGCGGTTAATCGCTTCATAACCAGCAAAGAGCGCGCTGAAAAGGATGATGAAAACTATCACGACCCCGGCCAAGTCTTCGACGCGTCCCAAGCCATACGTGAAGCGGGAGCTTGGAGCGCGTCGTACCAACCTGAACGCTATCCACAGTGGAATAGCGGTAGCGGCGTCACCCACGTTGTGGATCGTATCAGCAAGCAGCGCCACGCTGCCTGACAGCAGTACGACTGCGAACTGGAGCAAAGCAGTCATGACCAGAATCACGAAAGACCACTTGATCGCCCAAATACCTCGTTCTGTGGTGGCGATGATCGGATTAACTACACCATGGGTATGGCCATGGTCGTCACCACCATGGTCATGATGTCGCCCGTGTGCGTGGTTGCTGCCTTCTGGCTGAGCAAAACCGAGCCAAATGAGAACCGCTTTGAATCCGGAGGATACATTTTTCATAGATATTTGGTGATTTCTTTGAATTCATTGATTGATGCCCGCGCTTGGCTTGAGTCCGCACCGACGGCAAGCTCTAGGCAATGGTCAATGTGGTCATGCACCAAAGTCTTCTTAGCGTTAACAACCGCGCTCTCGACGGCTTGAAGCTGCTGGGTAATATCCAAGCAGGGGCGCCCTTCTTCCAGCATGGTGATAATACTTTTGAGGTGGCCTTCGGCCCGCTTGAGTCGCTTGATGATATCGGGGTGCGATGTGTGCTTAGTCAATGTTCATTGCTCCTAACCTAGAGGATAGGATGATACAGAAAGGAAAAGTTCAGCGCCACCTGAATAGCTGTCAGAATTTGAATGGTTGACATGTCCGTTTTTCGACGGTAGAAAGGCGTCTGAATTCTTCACACAGGAGGGCCAGCGACTTGGACAGTGACCCTAGTTGCTTTCACAACGCACCGTTGCAATCCGTAGATCGGGTGATCCTGGCATAGTCGCTGTTGCCATTGCCCGGTCCTCGGGTGATGGAGTATCTCCATTCGTTATCGTTGTTTTGTGCACGCCACGGTAAGCGTGTTCCGGTCGCATGCCCGTAAAGGAGCATACGATGACAACAAACATACCCACTAAAAACATCACCGATACGTTGGCGGCTCTTCCAGATGACCAGCGTTATAGAGCTGCTGACCGTTGGCGGGTCCACCAGTTACGGGAAGCACTGATTCAGCATCCTTCCTTTTGGAAACGGCTCTGGCTCTTTTTTACCCTTGTTGGACCGGGGATTCTCGTTATGATCGCAGATAACGATGCCGGAGGTGTGATCACTTACGCCCAGACGGGAGCGACCTACGGCATCGGTTTTTTCATCCCCTTCCTGCTTCTGATGGTCCCGGTAGCCTATGTGGTGCAGGAGATGACCGTGCGTCTTGGGGCTGTTACGGGACGGGGACATGCCGAGATGATCTGGGGCCGTTATGGGGCCTTCTGGGGCGTATTTTCTCTCTTTGACCTGGTGGTGGCCAACATCCTGACCCTGGTGACCGAGTTTATTGGTGTGACGGTAGGGATGAAGGTTTTTGGCGTGCCGCCCATCTGGAGCGCTATGGGAGGTTTTGCGATGGTCGCCGGAGTGCTGCTCTTTCTGCGTTATCACACCTGGGAGCGGGCGGCACTATGGATTGCAGTGGGAAATCTGGTTTTTGTGCCACTTGCTATTGCTGCTCATCCCCACTGGGGACAAGTGGCAGCAGCCCTGGGGAATTGGCATATCCCGGCGGGGATAGCCGTAGGGGGCTTTCTGTATGTCATCCTGGCTAATCTGGGCACGACCATAGCGCCGTGGATGCTCTTTTTCCAGCAATCCAGCGTAGTGGACAAGGGGTTGACGGTCCGAGACATCCGTGTCGGACAGATGGATACGGCTTTCGGCAGCATCCTGATGGGGGTGGTAGCTATTGCTCTCGTGGCCCTAACCGGCACCTGGGTCTATGGGACGCCGGGCGCGGCGGACTTTGGGGTGCATCGTATCATGGGGGCTCTGGTGCACAGTCCTATCGGTTCAGTAGGGACGGCATTGTTCGCCCTGGGACTGGTGGAAGCTGGACTGATTGCCGCCATTGCCATTACGGCCAGCACGTCCTGGGCGGTGGGAGAGGCCTTGAATTTGCCGCGTAGCATCAATCTGCCTCCACAACGGGCTTTACCCTTTTATCTCTCGGGCTTATTGGGCACAGCACTGGCAGCAGTCGTAGTGCTCATTCCCCATGCACCCTTGGGCTTTCTCAATCTGACCGTGCAGGTAGTGGCGTCCATCTTTATGCCGGCAGCGATGCTGTTTCTGCTGATGCTGCTCAACGATCCCGAGGTCATGGGGGTTTATGTCAATCGGCCATGGCAGAACATGGCCGCTTTCGCCATCGTGGCGGTATTGATTGTGGCCAATGGTCTCTATGGGGTGACCGTGGTATTTCCGCATCTTTTCTAGTCGCGGTTGGGACAGGGTTCTGAGATTTGGCTGACTTTGCTGAAGCATCATGGGAGGAATAATGAACAGGTTCAATGAAACAGAAAGGCTACAACGGCAGGAGGCGGAAGCTTTTGCCGTGTTTTGGGATCGGGAAGGGGTGCGGGACCTGCCGCCCCTGGCGCGGGCACCGGTCCAAGGCTGGGTGCGATGGGCCTTTTGGGGGCTACGGGCCTATATCGTGGTGATGCTGGTTTTGGTCTCCATCGGGTTTGCCCACGGAGTCCATTGAGATGATGCAGGCACCCCTAGAAGGACTAGTACAGACCGGTGCGGATCTGTTTCTGGCCTTCATCCTGGGGGCTCTCATCGGGATCGAGCGGCAATGGCGGCAACGCACGGCAGGTTTGCGCACCAATACGCTGGTGGCCGTAGGAGCGGCGATCTTTGTTGATCTGGCTTTGCGTATGGGAGGTGCGACCGACGCGATACGGGTGGTGGCTTACGTGGTTTCTGGGGTCGGTTTTCTTGGCGCAGGAACCATTATGAAGGAAGGCGCCAACGTACGCGGCCTCAATACGGCAGCCACTCTCTGGGGTTCTGCGGCGGTAGGAGCCTGTGCCGGCGCGGAAGAGTGGGCGCCGGCCTTGTTGGCAGCAGCTTTTGTACTTAGTGCCAATACTTTGTTGCGGCCCGTAGTCAACCAGATCAATCGTCGGCCTTTGGATACCGGCGGTACGGAGTTGACGACTACTGTGTACTTGATTGTGGCCCGTGGGCAGGAGGGTGATCTGCGGGATGCCGTGACGGAGATTTTGGAAAAGGGTGGCTACCCTATACGGGAGATGCGGATGCATTCCTTTGGCCGACAGGAGACGGAGATCGCGGCAACGCTCCTGACTTCCAGCGTGGTTGAGGAAGAACTGGATCGGTTGGTGGAGCGTCTGGAACATCTGGGCGACGTGCATCAGGCCTTCTGGCATCAAAGTCCCGGCGAGTAGCCCTGCTTAGAGGAGTGTTGAGATTGAACGGCTCCCTGGAGCTTAGAAGAAGGGTAAACGTTGCGAGATAATCTGCTCCCTTGAAAAAATCACCTACTTGGCATCCAGCAGGAGGATGGACTTCAAATTTGCATTATTGTATTTAATGAACTTTACTGAAAGGGATGGCGATGGGAACGGAAATCTTAGCAATTCGTGTCAAGAGAGTGATATCCGAAGTGTTGGGTGTGCCTGAGTATGAAGTCACTGATGAAGCGATTTTTGTGGAGGATCTGGGTGCCGACTCGCTAGACATTGTGGAACTGGTAATGGCGTTGGAAGAAGAATTTGACCATGATGTGCCAGAAAATAGTTTGGCGGATCTGAGAACAGTTGGAGATGTCGTGAACTATTTGACATCACATAAAGATTCTCTCTAGTCTTGTTCGTGTTTGTTCCTCAATGTTTCAAGTAGATGGTCAGATATTCAGATTTATTTATTATTATTCAGTATCATAACTTAGCCGCTTTCCAGACCACGGTTTCACCGCTGCGCGCTATGAAATCTGACTTGGATCAGCTGAATAGTAGTCGTAGTAAAAATCTCCGGATATGGATCTGGTCTAGGGCGAACTCTCTTGACGCCTTTATTCAAGACAATGATTGGGGAGAGGGATTATGCATCAGATAACCAGGGTATCAGGACAGATTATTGCTGCGATGGGCCTCTATTTCAGTGTATGCACATGCTCGGCTGCCGGATTAGTGATCGCGAGCGAAAATCCGCTACTAAATCCACCGATAAATAGTACTGAGCAAAGCATTCAGCAAAACGATGAAACAGAAATTCAGCAACAACTTCAAAATAATCGGAATACTGAGCAGTCACAACAAAATCAACTCCTTCAAAATGATCAGAATGCTGAACAGCTACAACAAAATCAGCTTCGTCTTAATCAGCAACAGGAACAAGATCAATTACAACAAGAAAAAGAAAGAGCACAGATGCAGGAAAATCAGGAGCAGATTCAGAATGAACAGTTACAACAACAATTACAGTATCAACAAATGCAGAATCGCCTCCAAGATCAGAACGAGGCGATCCGCTGAACAGAATGGACAGAAAGCATCCTTAGTTTACGGCGTTTACATTTTTCCCTGGACGCACGAAGGCCCCAGCCATTGCTGACCGAGACCACGGCTTTCACTGCTGCTCCGCTTGTGAAATTTAACGCAGTGTGATTTGTCGCAATCTTTGGCAAATCGTCCACTCGCAGGCGAACTCTCTACCTTCCTGCGGTTGGTCCCCTTAACTACTCAGACTGAGGTGGGAACGTTTTAGCGAATAACTAAAAAACCGCTTATTTGTGAACACTCCACAGGCTAGAAGCTAAAGCCGGTGGAGTGTTCACATCGTTAGGGCCGTAGTGTGCAGGACAGCATCCTGACCTTGGCGGAACTGGAAACGCTCGGGGTTGCCTTTGTAGTTCTGGGACATATCGACATGCGTACACCCATGGGCTACATGATGGCGCACCTCCTGTCAGCTGTTGCTGAGTTTGAGCGTGAGTTTATTCGGGAACATGATCGCTCTGGCTTGGTCAACGCCACGCCAAAGAAAAGGGCCTGGGTCGCTCCTGCACGATCGCGCGGCAAGTGGACGAGGGCGTGTCTCTGATCAAGCTGTGCGTAACCATCGACAATCAGCTTGGTAGGAACCGGAATGGTTGACTCTCCAAGAAGGTGTTATTCGGGTCGTTCCGCCGAGTAGTGCGCTCTTGGCTAGAGCGTGGTGGAGTGGTAATATTAATAGATATGTTCTAAAATGAGAGCATATATGGATAGGTGTGATGTATTTATTTAAAGGAGATATAGTTATGGAACTAAAAGGTAGTAAGACAGCAGACAATCTCGCAAGTGCCTTCCAGGGAGAATCAATGGCTAATCGGCGTTATATGTACTTTGCCTCCAAGGCCGATGTCGAAGGCATGAATGATGTCTCCGCAGTTTTTCGCTCCACCGCAGAGGGCGAAACCGGACACGCCTTTGGTCACTTGGAATACCTCGAGAAAGTCGGGGATCCGGCGACTGGGGAGCCCTTTGGAGACAGTAAAGCCAACCTCAAAAGTGCTATCGCCGGCGAGACTCATGAGTACACCGACATGTATCCAGGCATGGCCAAAACGGCGCGTGAAGAGCAGTTCGATGAAATCGCCGATTGGTTCGAAACCTTGGCGAAGGCTGAACGTTCTCATGCGGGTCGATTTACCAAGGCATTAAACGAAATCGGCTAAATATTTCGGGCCTTCGGGCCCGGTTTTGAACTAAAAGGATACTTGAATGGCTGATGATTCTTCACAACAGGCATCTGATAAAGCGCCTTATCGCCATCCCATCGACTGGAAACATCCTGACTTCTTCAATCAGGAAAAACTTGATCAAGAAATGGAGAGGGTCTTTGATATTTGCCATACCTGTCGGCGTTGCGTAAGTTTATGCCATTCCTTCCCAACTCTATTTGATTTGATTGACGAATCACCCACTATGGAGCTCGACAGCGTCAACAAAAAAGATTTTCAAAAAGTTGTGGAGCAATGTTTTCTTTGCGACTTATGTTTTATGACAAAGTGTCCATATGTTCCACCCCACGAATGGAATGTAGATTTCCCCCATTTGATGCTGCGCGGGAAAGTCGTCCATTTTCAAGAATCAGGTGCTTCTCTACGTGATCGGACACTCACTTCCACGGACTTACTGGGGAAATTGGCCGGTATTCCGGTGGTTTCTGAAATGATCAACCGGATCAATAAATCCCCTAAGGTTCGTTCCAGCATGGAAAAAGCCATCGGAATTGCCAAAGATGCGCCACTGCCCCCCTTTGCAGAAACTTTAGCTAAGCAGCGTCTCAGAGAGCTCCTGCCAACAATTGGAGTGCAAAGCAGCGAAGCTGGAGAAAAGACTACTGGCAAAGTGGCTTTGTTCAGCACTTGTTATGGTGAGCACAATGATCCCGATATTGTTCTTGACCTTGCCCGTGTATACGCTCATAACAACATCCAGCTTACTTCCGTAGAAAAGCAGCACTGCTGCGGAATGCCTAAGCTGGAATTGGGCGATTTACACGCTGTAGAACGGGCAAAGCAAGCAAATATTCCTCAACTCCTGGAGCTCGTGAACAGTGGCTATGACATCGTGGCACCAATTCCTTCCTGTGTACTGATGTTTAAGAATGAACTACCACTGTTGTTCCCTGACGATGAAGATGTGCAGCGCGTAAGACGGCACCTGTTTGATCCCATGGAATATCTATCGTTGCGTTTGCAGGAAGGGCTGTTGCGCACTGATTTCCAGCACTCATTGGGGAAGGTTACCCATCACGCTGCTTGTCACCAGAGGGTACAGAACATCGGCAGTCGCGCCCGCGAAATCCTATCCCTTGTTCCTGAAACAGAGGTGGAAGTGATTGAACGTTGTTCTGGGCACGATGGTACGTACACGGTGAAAGCTGAATTTCATGCATTTGCCTGCAAGATAGGCAAACCGGTGGCTAATCAGATGCGCGAGGCGCATCCCGATCACTGGGGAAGTGATTGCCCATTGGCCGCAACGCAGATTGAAAAGTTATGGGGGGAAGGGGCTCCTTCCCCTCAGACTCCATGGCGGATGCTTGCTTATGCCTATGGACTAGTATAAGGAGTGATGTTATGCAGAAATTACGAAAAGAAGACCTATGGAGCTTGGAATTGTATGACCAAAAACGCCAAGCATTTCGTGCCCAACTAATTGAACATAAGAAAAATCGACGTCTGCCTCTGGGTGCGCACGCGAACCTCTATTTTGAGGATCGACTGACCATGCATTATCAGATACAAGAAATGCTCCGTGCGGAGCGTATTTTCTCCTCTGCGGGAATTGCTGAGGAATTGGAAACCTATAATCCGCTGATTCCAGATGGTGACAATTGGAAAGCGACATTTATGCTGGAATATGAAAATGTCGAGGAAAGACAATTGGCTTGTCGTGAATTTATTGGAATTGAGGATAAAATTTGGGTGCAGATCGGCGAAGAAGCACGCATCTACGCCATTGCCGACGAAGACCTTACACGTGAAACGGATGAAAAAACATCGACTGTTCATTTTTTACGCTTTCAGCTCAATAACGACCTGAAACAAAAGGCCCTAAATGGCGCCGGCATTCGGTTTGGTAGCGATCATCCTAACTATAAGGTCCAGGCGACGGTTAGTGGGGCAATTGCCGAAGCGCTATTGGAGGATCTCTCAGAGGATGTGGGTTAAGTTAGGGCCGCAGCCAGGGCAGGCAAGCCGCCTGGACTTTAGCAGAAGTCTCGGAACGGTTAATGCTGGGCAAGGAAGCGGGCGAGATGGAGCGGCAGGAATTAGTGCATTCTTGATCTTTCAGGTGCCGTGGAGGCGGTGCAGCCGGCACCTATGAAAGATGAGCCGGATAGTCCTGATCAGGAGTGGTGATGCCTGTTACTATGACGTATTCTCTGACAGTTACGGCGTAACGGTTTCTCATTGCGATCAGAGTTAGAAAATGGCCATAAATGGGCTTAAAAAATCGTCAGATAATATTGGGTGGCAAATTTAAACTACTTATTAATACGGCCCTTAAATACCCGACCATCCTGTGATAATATATAGAGCATGGAAAGGATCGACGTGCGCAGCTTGACGATGGAAGGGAGGCAGATGCTTCGCCAGATGGTGGTTCGTCTGCGCAAGCAATCCGGGATGAGCGTGAAAGAGTTGGCCAAGGTATCTGGCGCACATCCCACGACCATTAAAGGCTGGTTGGCGCGGGCGCGTACAGAAGGAGAAAAAGGGCTGGGAGAGAAGCGCCGAGGTCGGCCGGTAGGTGCCTGTCGCAAACTGACCCTGGCCGCCGAGGCCTGGATACGCGATCAGATCGTCAAGGGTAACCCTCAGCAAATAAAGTTGCCTTTTGCTCTATGGACGCGACCGGCGATACGCGCGCTGATTCGAGACCATTTTGGGGTGGATCTACAGGAGCGTCTGGTGGGTAAGTATCTCAAACGTTGGGGCTTTACTCCGCAACGCCCTGTCAAAAGGGCATTGGAGCAGAATCCAGAAGCAGTCCGTCAGTGGTTGGAACAGGATTATCCCCGCCTGCGCGCGCAAGCGGCCCAAGAGGGAGCGGTGATTTATTGGGGGGACGAGACGGCCGTCAAGGAAGATGCCCATTGGGTGCGCGGGTATGCGCCTCGGGGACAAACGCCGGAATTGGCGGTTCCCGTCCGATGGGCCACGCTCTCCATGATCTCGGCGATTTCTCCGCAGGGCAAAGTCGCTTTCCAGATTGTCGAAGGCAGTATTGATGCGGAGCGTTTCATCACTTTTCTCACCGCCTTGATTCAGGACGCGCCCCAGAAAATCTATCTGGTCGTCGATAATCTGCGGGTGCATCATGCCAAAGTGGTAACGGCTTGGCTGGCAGATAAAAAAGACCGCATTGAACTGGCCTTTCTGCCGCCCTACGCGCCAGAATCCAACCCCGACGAATACCTGAATCGGGATTTCAAAACTGCTCTGCGCACAGGTGCAGTCAGTACGTACAAAAACTCTTTAATGGCAAAGGCAACGGCTTTCATGGATCGTCTGTGCCAAATGCCACAAAAGGTCGCCAGCTATTTTCGCCATCCTTCTGCCCGCTATGCTATGTCGGGTATTTAAGGGCCGGATTAATAAAGTGGTTGGGGTTCCTCGTCATTTCAAGTGGGTAGCCTGAGATCCAGCTTGCCCAGGATCAGGTAGGCCATGTTGATAAAGTTCTTGTGCGTACGGTAACCCCGAGCCTTGGCCTTGGCGGATTGAATGAGGCTGTTGAAACCTTCCAGAATTCCATTGGTGATCTGGCTCTCGAACCATCGGAGCACGCCATCCCAGTGATTCATGATGGTGTAGGCGACCTTGACGATAGGCGGCAGATCGCTGGTTCTGGCGTTTTCCAACCAGGCTTTCAAGAGGGTGGCCCCCTGATGGCGATTCTTGATCGTGAAGATGTCCTGAAAGGTCAGGCGGAACTGGTAGGCCTGCGCCATCTTGAGGTTCTGGTCTTTGAGTAATGCCTGCAGCTTTTCTTTCTGCTTCACCTTGAGGTTGCAATCGTTCTTGAGCCAGAGCCAGCGGGTCTTTTTGAGATTTGGCTGAGTGAGGACTTCCCCATTGCGCACGTCGTCTACGGCCTCGTTGACGAGCTTCATGAGGTGAAAACGATCGAAAGTGATCTCCGCATTGGGCAGGTGCTCGGCAGCCCCTTTCTGGAAGGCCGGCGAGAGGTCCATGCTCACATCGGTGATCGCTTCAGCGCTACCACCATGGGCCTGTAGATCTGCGGAGAATCTCTCAAAGGTCTTGGCATCCTTGCCGGGAGTAGCGAACAAGAGTCGCCGGGCATCCAGATCCACGAAGAGCGTGATGTAGTCGTGGCCGCGCCGACTGCTGGTTTCATCGACG
>NZ_MOAD01000121.1:0-896 GCF_001931655.1 Acidithiobacillus albertensis
CTTGCAGGGTATCCGTAGCTGCTGCAGCTTCCACGCGTGTTTGTCGACCTTCCAGCCCCAGTTTACCGAAGGAGGGAAAAGTCTGACTCAGCCCCACACTCAGCATACTCATCTGCTGCTGGTTCATGGAGAAACTGTTGAGGGGTAAATCTTCAGCACCCAGAGACAAATGCGGATCAGGCAACTGGGCTACGGATACGGCCTGATGTTTTAATTCTACTATTTTCTGGGTCAGCGCGCCGAGCCCCGGGTTTTGACGCAAGGCAATGGCTTGCGCGTTCTGCAAACTTAACGGATCAGCGCATGCTGCGGCCGTTGAAAAGCACAGTATCATCCCGGCCAAGAGCCGCATACTGTTCTTGGCTGATAATCGTTCCAATAGATTGGCATCCATGAAAATCTCCATAGCAAATCATTGACATTTCTCCTTTGAAAAAAGGAGTGCCTGCTTGCTGAGGAGAACTTAAATGGTCAATCGTACGTGAAGCAGCGGAGGTGGATGGTAAGAGGGTTCAGGGGAAAAAAGACCGGGACGATCCCTCGCAACGAACTGAGAGTGGGTCCATGTCACGGATCCAATCCACACGGGAGTCGGGACAGAAATTCTAGAAAAGCGCAATCCGCCAGGCGCATGCGTCTGTGCACAGATGGCCATACACTGACTACTCATTGCTTCGGAATGGGGATCCATCATCCGCATGTCCATGCCGGGGTTATCCCGGCAACAGGGCATGTTCGCCATGGACATCCTCATCATGGACATCCCGTGCATTTCAACACAGGATATGCCCTGTGGCATCGCCACCGCAGCATTGCTCATCCAGGTTCCAATAAGGAACAAGGACAACATTGCCAGCGAACGAAAGTAGCGGCGAAGCTTTAACATAATTCGACCA
>NZ_MOAD01000122.1:0-1038 GCF_001931655.1 Acidithiobacillus albertensis
CTGACGTTCCATGATTTACCAATCAAGGTAGTGCGACTATGCACCAGACTTGATAGCGGCCTCGACCTTTTGAGCGAACTGTGGATCGCTATGGGCTTTTCTCATGAGCATCTCATAAGTACTTGCGGAGAGATCGTTTTTGGCCAGAATTCCGTGAACATCCTTTGCATAGGTCTGTTCAAGTGCCTGTTGCTTGGCTTTGCTTACGCCTTTTTGCATGGCTTCACCACGCATTTTGGAACTCAGGGGCTCGATTTCCCGCAGAGCAGAAGCAAAATGCATGATTTCAGCGTTACTCACCGCAGGGCCCGCCTGAGGTGCAGAGGGCATCATTGGCCGGGAGCCAGATTGCGCTCCCGCTTGCGGCGCTCCGGAAGCCATAGGCGGTGTAGACGCACCGTTCTGCATTGCCGGTGAGGACGGTTGGGGTTGAGTGGTGGACATGGGGCTGCTCATGCTTGCAAAAGCAACGGATGTGCTAAACACGAATATTCCGAGTGCCGTGATTACATTAGTCTGAATGCTTTTCAATAGTTCATCTCCCTTTTGGGTAAAAGAAAAGAGCATGGATTATGCTCGTAATTGCTTGAGTGAAATTGCACAAGCGTTTTTACGGTAACAACAGATAATCTGTATTGTCAAATATGTGAATCAAATTTAACAAGTATTTAAACTGGTCAAAATATGAGTGTTGCGCATATTCAACATGGAGCCAGAAAACACGTTAATGTTTATAGGAAATCTCTTCTGTAATTTAACAGAAAACTGATATACCACATTAATATTTGTTTTTTTTACCACCACCCGTGTAGATAAGCATGCTGGCGTGATCCATGGGTAATCATCATTCCTAGATACGGCAATTCATGCGCAACGGATTCTACGATAAGTATAAATTACGTTTGCGGATGATCTTGCGGAGACAAGACCATCCAGTACCTTATGGTTATGATGTTTTGGTTGGCGGTTGATTCGGATTCGATTGAGTCGCTGGTTGGCCTTCGGGGGATTGAGCAGAGGCTGAGGCCCCATGCTGCA
>NZ_MOAD01000123.1:0-586 GCF_001931655.1 Acidithiobacillus albertensis
TGTTAAACAGCGTGCAAAAGTTGCCAGAATTGGGTGGAAAACAGCGTGTAAATTGACCACCTGATATCCTGCCGGATTTGCCGGGAGGAAACTGGAGTGATTTGCATGGAAACCATAGCCAAAGTGCGCCGTCTGTATCATCTGGACAAAGAGACGGTCAGTCATATTTCTCGAAAAATGAATTTATCGCGTGCTACGGTGCGCAAGTATCTGGATCATGTCGGAGATGAACCGAAGTACCCCCAGCGGAAATCCCGACCACGGCCGCAATTGGGAGCTTTTGAGGCGATCCTGCAGCAATGGCTGGAGACGGATGCACACTTACCGCGCAAGCAGAAGCGGACCGCACGCAGACTGTTCGAGAGTTTGCAGAAGGCAGGATACCAGGGGGCCTATGACAGCATTCAGCGCTGGGTAAAGGCGTGGAAGGCGAACATTCGCCCTGGTCTGCACCAAGCCTTTATTCCCCTGAGTTTCCGTCCCGGTGAAGCGTATCAGTTTGACTGGAGCAGCGAGACGGTGATTCTGGATGGGGTGGCCATGGCGATCAAGGTCGCCCACTTTCGCCTGACTTACAGCCGGATGT
>NZ_MOAD01000124.1:0-322 GCF_001931655.1 Acidithiobacillus albertensis
AGCGTCTACACCATGACCCGAAAAGGCTATTTCGCGGGTGCCTTTAATGCACTGAATCTCGCTCAGGCAGAGGGCAGTTGGGTACGAGCGCGCTTGCGCCTCGCCAGTGCCAAAATTGCCGTGCAAATGACGCGCGCTCAATTGGAACTTGATATGGGGCGCTACCCTACAGAAAAAAAGGAAACTTCCCACACATGACGCTATCCTCCCGAAGCATTCGACCACACCATGCTGCGCGATACCTGGTGATGCTGCTTTCCTTTTTATCGATATCTTCGGCCTGGGCTGTGCCGGTTACCGTGGCGATTGTGAAGGCCTCAAC
>NZ_MOAD01000125.1:0-582 GCF_001931655.1 Acidithiobacillus albertensis
GTCAATGCCGGAATTCTGTCCGACTATCATGCCTATTATCCAAGGCCACTCGGAACGGTTCAGGCTGCCGTTCTGCAAGTCTTTTCGGGAATGCATATTACCTATGTGGGTAATGTGAAGAAAAATCCAGACAAATGGATCATTGATGGGAAAACGACAGCAGGCACGGAAGTCAGCGTCATTTTGAAATCCACGAGTCAAGAAGTTACCAACGTGACGATGGGTGTTGGTCTGTTTGGCAATAAAACCCTCTCCAGACAGTTTTTCTCGCTATTGAACCAGACGCTGGGTGCCCAGGCTACCGTCAAGGCCCCGTCTATTTGATTTCAGGTAAATGGAAAAGGAGATAAGGATGAAATTTTCACAACGTACAGAAAACCAAAAGTTTTGGGGTGCTTGTATAGCGATTTTCATGTTGGGTACAGGAAGCGCTGTCGCATCAACAGGCAATGCGCCTGATACTGTGGTGACTAAACTTAACACGGCGCTCATTCACTCCATGAAAATGGGGCCATCCAGTAGCTATGAGAGTCGTTTTCACGCATTGTATCCCGAAATCAGCCACGCCTATGATTTTTCAAA
>NZ_MOAD01000126.1:0-3012 GCF_001931655.1 Acidithiobacillus albertensis
CGGAGCATACTCCCCTCCATAATCGCCAGCTGCAGATCGTGCCAGTTTTGCAAGGCATCGCGGGCCCGCCGACGCTGCAGGGCCTGGTCCAGATAAAGGAGCATGACTACCCCAAATTCGACGGCCACACCGGCGAGGGCAATAAAACCCACGACCACCGCTACCGAGAGCTTGTAATGAAGTACATAAACCAGCCAGAGACCACCTACCAGAGAGAATGGTAAAGTGACCAGGACAATAGCCACCTCGACCACATTACGAAAATTGAGATAGAGCAGTAAGGCAATCAGTAACAAAACCATCGGCACGACAATCTGCAAACGCTGATTGGCGCGATGCATACTCTGATATTCGCCGACCCAGTTTATGGTATATCCCGGTGGCAGATGGACCTGATGCGCGAGCATCCGTTTCGCCCTGGCCACATAAGTGCCAATACTCGTCCCCGGTTTCAGATCAATGGTGACCCAACTGTTCAGTTGGCTATCATCACTGGTGAGCATGGCTGGCCCATTGACCATGTCTACCCGCGCCAACTGTGCGAGGGGAATCTGCGCACCATTGGGCGCTGCCACACGACTGTCCATCAGCGCTGAAAGTGATTGCCGACGATCTCGCGGATAGCGCAAATCCACCGGAAAACGTTGCACACCCTCTACGGCCGTAGTCAGAACTTTACCGCCGATAGCCGTTTCCACCAGTCGGTTCACGTCGGCCACTGAAATGCCATAGCGTGCGGCGGCTGCCCGATCCGTATGGACGACGATGTAACGGCCGCCGGTTACTCTGGCGGCATATGCAGTCTGGGTACCGGACACTTTTTGGAGCACTGCTTGGACTTTCTGCCCCAGAAGACTCAAGGTAGCCAAATTCTGTCCCGTAATCTTGAGGCCGAGAGGGGTTTGCAGTCCGGTCGTCAACATGTCCACCCGCCCCTTGATGGGTTGTGTCCAGTTATTACTCAGACCGGGAATCTGCAAGGCCTGATTCAGCTGGTCACGCAGTGTGTTCATGCTGATGTGGGCGGGCCAATGATCAGGCTGTTTAAGGGTGACCACGGTATCAAACATGGAAATGGGTGACTGATCGGTGGCGGTCTGCGCCCGTCCCGCTTCTCCAAAAACGGTTTTCACTTCTGGAAAGGTTTTGATAATGCGATCCGTCAACTGCAAAAGCGCCGCAGATTCACCGTAAGAAATGGCAGGATTCTGGGCAACGGGCATATACAGCAGCGTCCCTTCATCCAGGGGCGGCATGAGCTGGGTACCCAGTCTTTGCCAGGGATAAACGAGCGTCGCAGCCACCAGTACGGCCCCGATAACGACCAGCCAAGGGGCTTGCAATACGCCGTGTATGACAGGAAGATAACACCTCGCTATCACCCGGTTTAAAGGATTCTTCCGTTCAACGGGAATCTTCCCCCGAATAAACCAGGCCATCAGGACGGGCACCAGGGTGATAGCGAGAATGGCGGCGGCGGCAATCGCAAAGGTTTTGGTAAAAGCGAGCGGCGCAAACAATTTACCTTCCTGTCCACTCAGCGCAAAGATGGGCAGAAAGGAAACCGCGATAATCAGTAAGGAAAAAAACAGCGCGGGGCCAACTTCCATCGCCGCTATCCCGGCAGTCTGCCAAGGATTGAGGGCTTCTCCTTTCTCCATATGTTTATGCATGTTCTCGATCATTACCACGGGCGCATCGACCATAATGCCAATCGCAATGGCGATTCCCCCAAGAGACATGATATTCGCCGGTATATCGAGAGCATACATCACGATAAAAGCGCCAAGTATACCGATCGGCAATGCAATCAGGACCACCAGCGCCGAACGGATCCGTAATAAAAACAGCAAAGTCACCAGCAGGACGGCTACACACTCTTCCAGCAGTTTGCCACTGAGCGTCTGAATGCTACGTTGAATCAGGGGGCGCTGGCTGTAAGTGGTCACTACCTTCACTCCAGCCGGCAGCGAGGCCTGCAAGCTTTTAAGTTTTTGTTGAATCTTTTGTATCAGGGCATTGGCGTTTCCCCCCTGATTCATCATGACAATGCCACCGACCACTTGACCCTGACCATTCAGTTCGGCAATACCACTGGGTAGAACCGGGCCTAATTGTACCCGTGCCACTTGCTGCAGCGTCACGGGCACGCCGTCGCGCACACCAAGCGGGGTCTGTTGTAAATCTTTCAATGAGTGAATGTAGCCGGAGGTGCGCACTATGTAGCGCGACTCTCCCATGTCCACGACGGAACCGCTGGTTTCGCCATTGGCCGCACGAATAGCCGCTTCGACCTGTGGCAGGGTGAGGTTGTAGGCCAGCAGACGATTAGGGAAGACAACCACCTGATACTCCTGCTCGATCCCGCCCACCGTCGCGACCTGGGCCACACCGGGAATACCTTGCAAGGCAAATTTCAGAAACCAGTTTTGCAAGGTAGTAAGTTGTGCAAGGTTCAGTGAACCACCGGGATCTGTGAGGGCATATTCATAAATCCAATCCACCCCCGAGCTATTCGGCCCCAGAGCTGGGGTTACCCCGGCTGGTAACTGACCCTGGGCCTGGTTGAGATATTGCAGGACCAGATTCCGTGCCTGATAAATCGGGGTCCCCCCTTTGAACAGCACGTAAACATAGGAATCCCCGAACATGGAATAGCCACGTACGGCTTTGGCACCGGGCACTTCCTGCAAAGTCGTTTCGAGGGGATAGGTGATTTGATCCTGAATGATTTGTGGAGCCTGTCCCGGATAAGAGGTTTTGACAATGACCTGGGTCGGCGAAATATCAGGAAGCGCTTCCAGTGGAATGCTCAGGATGGAGAGGACGCCTGCAACGATCACGACCAAGCTGGCAATGACCACCAACAATGGGTTGTTGAGACACCAACGCATCACGGCCTTAATCATGGCTTTTGCCTCCCATATTCATGTTGGCCATGGACGCTGGAGTAGATTTTTTGGGTTTTTTCGATACAGGCGTTGACCGGTTCTTTGCCACAACGGGCGACGC
>NZ_MOAD01000127.1:0-1317 GCF_001931655.1 Acidithiobacillus albertensis
GATCCAGGTGATTCATGCCCACGCGCGTGAAATTACGCGCTTTGTCAAAGAAGGCATGCCTGCGATGATGCGGGGAATGATGTCCTCATGAGACGCAGGAATGCGGACTCAATATTTCAGGCTGTTTTGGATGCAACAGCGTGAATTTTTGCCGGTGTCCGCATCCTTCTCTTTTGAACCATCCCGGATAGTGAACCTTACGGTCGGACCCCAGCTATATCGCCATCCTGAAAAATCTGTAGATGGACCAATTGCCTAAATTTCAGTTGGGATCGTCCACTCTGTAAATTATCAAGTAGGTGAGCAGCATCAGAATGACCAGTGTTAGCGATATGCTCACCGGACCCGTACCCAGACCAAGGCCACCGAACTGAATGGGTTTGTCTGTCCAATCTGCGAAAGAGGCTCCCAATGGTCTGGTCAAAATATAGGCAATCCAGAAGGCAGCTATTTCATTAAGATCGAACATGAAATATGCAATCACGGGAATGCCAAACATTATGACAAACAAGATCCCCGATTCAAGGTAGCCTAAATCCAGGCTCGATGCAGTCATGTCACCAGCGGCGGTGCCCAACGCAAAGGTGGCTACAATGGTTGCCCAATAAAAAGCCTCGCGCCGAGGTATATGCACACTGTGTATGGAAAGCGTCTTTTCTTTGAGCTTCCAGATTCCCAGAATCCCGATCAATGCCATCAGAAAAACGGATGTCGAGATATCATAGGGGACACCCAGTACGACATGGGTAACGTCGGCTATTTGTGTCCCGAAAATACTTACCATGATAACAGCAAACCAGTAATAGTGTGCCTTATATTGATTGCTACGCATCTGCAACCAGAGAGCAATCAGGAATAATAACCCGCAACCAATAACAGCCAGATAGGGGTTCGTGTGAAAAACGAGAAAATCTGACGTGGCCTCTCCCATGGCAGTGGTCAGGAGTTTCGCCATCCAAAAATAAGCGGTAATTTTAGGTACCTTCAGGAGTGGTGCATTTCCGGAAGTGCGGTTGAAGATGGCTGTGTTCATTGATGTTCCTTATTTCTCTCTCATGAAACTGGTAGCAAGGTGATAAATCAGCTTGTCTACCCAGTATGTCAAAAGTTCTTGATAGGATTAACGCCCATCCTTAGATCAAAGCGAAAAGCCTGGAAATAAGGACGAAAGGGTATTCACAATGTCACTACAGGCTGGAATACCCAGAAGCTATTAATCTGGAATAGAGATTTTATACCAAAGTGATGCACCGATTAAAGCAATTAAATAATTCGTACCAGGTTCTGTTCCAGAATGAATGGATGAGATGGACTTCC
>NZ_MOAD01000128.1:0-1274 GCF_001931655.1 Acidithiobacillus albertensis
AGATTATCGGCGAGTGCTGGAGTGATCCCAACAGCAGATGAAAGGACGAGGGTGGTAGCCACCACCCATAGTATCGGTTTTCGCCGTGCTGTTGAGGGGGAGGGGCTGGATTTCATAATGATGCTCCCATAAAAAAGACCAAAGGCGTACAAGCAAAAAGCATTCCTACAAGATTTCAGCCGGTTTTCATTCGGTCGAGCCCTACTGTACTGTAGTCAGTCCACTACAGTGGAACGCTGACTTATTCCATCTGGTTAATTTTTAAGCATTTGTGTTGTCGCTCTTCAGTCAGGTTGAGAATCTACCCGGAATAATAGCCACTGTCAGGCGATCATTGGCCGCATGTGCCGCACAGCAGGGCAACTGGGAATGGGCGTCAGACAATACGCTTAACCAAAAATAGGAAATCCCCCAGCTCTGCCGGGGTGACAGTAGATGTTTGACATATAGTGGCGTCCATCGGAGAACCGACGCTGTGAGCCGCCAAGCACACGACGAAGTAGAAACCGATGGACGAGAGATTGAGCCTAAGGCACAGCAAGTGGGAGTGTAAATATCACATAGTATTTATTCCGAAGTGCCGACGTAGGGTGTTGTATGGTCAGTTACGGAATGATCTTGGGGAGGTATTTCGGGCTTTGTCCCGGCATAAGGAAAGCCGGATAGAAGAAGGACATCTGATGGTTGACCATGGGCATATGCTGATTTCGATACCGCCGAAGTACGCAGTATTCAGTGTGGTGGGTTACATCAAGGGCAAGAGCGCGATCCATATTGCACGGACTTACGGTGAACGGAAGCGTAAGTCCGTGGGTCAGCATTTTTGGGCGCGCGGGTATTTTGTATCGACGGTGGGCAGAGATGAAGCGATGATTCGGTATTATATTCGCCATCAGGAGAAAGAGGATGAACGAGTAGATCAGTTGAACATATGGAGCTGATCCGTGCCACCCAGTGGTGGCGCCAAAACTGAGGGGCCGCGTTAGCGTCCCCGTTTTAAGCCGCTTTGAGCGGCTCATGAACTAAAGCTCCCGGCTTTGCCGGGAGATATTTACTAATCATGAATTACGGAGTGTCTACGTGATGAATAAATTATACAGCAGGTAATATGATCAAGAGCGATACTGCATTAAAGTCAAAGCCGCTTCAGCATGAATCCACTTAAGTGTCGCTTCTCGATAAGCCCTCAAGGCATGAGGTACCTTGTTCACAGCATTTTTTGCCTTTATATCGCCATTATCTCGTGATAGTACCCGTTTTAAAAAGTTATACCA
>NZ_MOAD01000129.1:0-1492 GCF_001931655.1 Acidithiobacillus albertensis
AATCTGGAATTTGAGTCTTGCATTAAGATCCTCCACCTAAAAAATCGATAGAAAGTAGTCAAATAGATATTGACCGTAGTACGTGGAATCCTCCACGACGTCAGTACGCTAACAATACAAAATGGAGTTCGTCAAACCCTAATAAACGATTGTTTTATCACAACAATAGTGTTCCTTAATGAACACACACGGAATCAGTTATCGAATTATAATGAACGGATAATGCCCATTATTATTTACTCTAATTTAGAGTTTTACGGATGCGCAACGATCGTGTGCTTTTTATAGGGCCTGGTCCCTAAGCCATGCTCGAAAGGTTGTCGCGATATTTCCAGTCTTGGCAAGGTTTTTTGTGAACATGAGGATGGGGCTTTTGAATGGCGGCCTCCGCTGCATCACTAACTATTTCAACGTCACCGAGGCGAAGATCAGTCGGTCGGATACTCGTCGCTGCGGTAGATTTAGATCAGCTGCAATAGGAAAAAAGGCGTCCTAACCATGAAGAACCACTATACAACTAACTTGACAGATGCTGCCATGAAGGGTTTGCTTAGATAATGACTTTATCGGACAAGGAAAAACTCTGGAAGACTGGAAAGGTGTTTGGCGAAGATTGCCAACACTTCGGGTTCGGGACGACGCTTGGTAGGTCGGGCTTCGGTGCCCTCGCCAAAATCGGTCCAGTCGGTCCAGATTGCCAAGGGCCGTCGCCAGACACCAACCAGAATAACCGCTTTGCGGCGTGCTTCCCAATGACTCCAAAAATCTGTGCGGAGTACCAAGAATGTTGATTCATGCCCTTACTGAAATGCAATTCTATCCATCAACCCGTTGGCAGACTCCACCAGCATTTCATGCAGCCATGGAATCGGCGCACGCATCCTTTCGGCAGGGTGCGATTCTGCAATTCGAGGATGCCGATCATTTGCCGTTGGGTAAAATGTCGCATGCAGCGCTGAAACAAGCTGTGGCCGTTGCCCTAAAAGACGGTTTTCGCAATCCGTGGCCGTACACATGGGTGCAGGTATCCAAGACAGCCCCGGAAACCGCCACGGTGTGGACTTTAGTCGGCACCAAACTGATAGCCGTCCTGCACACGCCTGTAAACACTGGGGTGCTCCATTCCACCCCGGACGGTTCCTGGCCCGTGTACGAACGCGTGCCGGTAACTACGATGAAGGGCGCATTTCCTGCTCTGCTGACACCCTATCAGCAGCGGTTATATCGCGCGGCCAAAAGCGCGGGTTTTGCACTGAAGGGTACCAATATCGATCATTGGCATGGTGCATTGGTCCAGTGGCGTCCCTATGATGACCCTGGTATCAAATGGGTAAGCTACTTCGACAGGGGCCGTGCCCTGCATTATTTCCCGCGCACAGGCTACGGCTGGCCGCAAAGTGCGGGCTGCGTGGAAATGCCGGATAAAGCGGCGCATCAAATTTTTAGTACTATCCACTATGGTTCTGTCGTTACGGTGAGCAAACGGTTGCGG
>NZ_MOAD01000130.1:0-2716 GCF_001931655.1 Acidithiobacillus albertensis
TTTCTCATACTGGATGGTGTCCTGAATGCCCATACAGGCATGCATTCTTCCTCTAAATATTCCCGAATCTTCCGGACGAATCGTTTTGACGCCATAGAAGAACGTAATATTGCCGGAGATTGTTGCTGTTCAAACCAGCGTGCTGGATGGTTTTGCGCACGAGCTGCCGGTGATGCAGTGGCCAGACGAGCGTTGAGTTCATCGCTATCCTCAGCCATCGCGCCAATAGCGGTTTGCATCAGTGCAAACCAAGTTGGACTGATTCCATTGATACGACCAGCCTGTGCGTGTAGACCTGTTATGACCTGGCTTTCTACCCAATTCCGTTGGGCGGAAGACAGTCCGAGTTTGTCCAGGTAATGTGTCGCAGCAATGGGTAGTCTGACAGTGTCGGTAGACGGGTCGTTACTGGGTCGAACTGGATGCAGAATATCGAAATTATCCGGGCTTCTATACATTATGCTGCCTCCTTTTGAGGGGGTAATAAATATAACCAGGTATCACTAAGCACTTTCCCTTTTGAAGCCAGAAACAGGCTGATGTTACGGGGTTGATGTCTGGCTGGGAGAATCTGGGCGTTCACCTGCCATTGGTGCTTCAAGGGATTGAATCGCACTGACGAATGGAGAATATGTACCCCTGCTCCGACCGTAAAATGGGCGTGCATAGGGGTTTGTGCGGGGAGATGACCCAATCCATCTCCGGCGAAATCCACCACCAATGTCTTGGCGCCCTTCATGTGCGGATCGTTACCCAGAAAGGTAGCGACTGGATGCCCGCCAGATGGGAGCTGTTTGTCGTTCCGGAAAAACCGGATCTGGTAATGCACCCGCAGTGATTCACCCGGTCGCAGGGGTTTCGCGGGTACCCAAAAGGTCACCATGTTATCCGTATTACGGTTGTTTGTCGGCAATTCTACCAGCTCCACCTGTCCTTTCCCCCAGTGATTAAGCGGGTGAATCCAGACGCTGGGCCTTTTTTGATACTGTGTAATTAATCCTTCGTAGTTAGAAAAGCGGCGATCCTGTTGAAAGAATCCGAAACCAATGGGGTTATTGAGAAGATAACGAGTCACCTGGATGTGCAGAGGGTTATTCAACGGTCTTGTGATCCATTGACCATCACGGGCCGCCATGATCAGATCGCTGGAATCATGTTGTTGAGGGTGCCAGTCCCCGGCTCTAATACCTCGACCACGACCATGCCAGTACATGCTTGAAAGCGGTGCAATTTCAAGCTGTTTGATTTTTTTGCGCGGGTACAAAACGGCCCGAACGCGGATGCGTGTACTTTCCCCGGGGATTACCGTAAACCGGTAGGCCCCGGTTATTACAGGGCTATTCAGCAGGGCATAAATGATCATGTGCCGCGCTCCTGGCTTGGGTCGTTGCAACCAGAACTCCTGGAAATAAGGAAAAATTTCACCAGAAGGTAAGGCTGTATCTATTCCAAGGCCTCTGGCTGAAGTTCCATAGACGGCGCCCTTGCCGACAGCACGGAAATAACTGGCACCGAGGAAAGACACAAACTCGTTGTGGTAAGGAGGAGTATCCAGTGGGTAAAGCAAAGAAAATCCTGCGTATCCTCCTTTACGCGGGAGTTGCGACTGACTAACTACCCCATGGGTAGCAAACAGCCTGGCACTGTAGGGCAGCGGAAAGGACTGTCCGTGCTGAATAACATTCATTTGTACGGGATGGACAAAGGTATGCCCCAGTGGATAAAACACGACTTCAAACGGTAAATCCTGCCCCTTCCAGAGGGGGTGTACGTCCAGAATCCGACCATATGCCTGTGGGCTCAGCCTGCGCAGATATTGGCCAGCGGAAATGGGGCGCGGTTTCCAAGCTCTGCGGGACAACTTTTGTGCAGATTTCTGGACATTTGCAAAGGAAAAAGGATCTGCAAATGCAGTAGAAATGCCTGAAAGCGCAAATATCGCACCTAATCCCAGCACAGCATAAGAGAAAAGCGGGTTTTTATTTTTTGAGACAAAAATAAACATAATAGAACTTCAGCAAATTCTATGCCAAATATATAATCACATGATTACCATGCTGTAAATGTTGAGCACAAAATATTTACTGCGGCTTATGTCGCTGTATGGCTACGGTTATATTTTCAATTTTTGATCACAGTTTTTTCTTATATTAAAAAAATATAAAATAAAATCATATATTTGATTGTGATAATAGGTTATTTTATAAAAACATAACAATGTCGCCAATAAGCGACATTTAAGCATTTAATCCTGCCTGTGCGAAGCTGTTATAACTGGCAGAGAAATAAACCTGCAATATATTCTATACGCTATATGACATAAGAAAATTGCATGATAAAAATTTCATGCAATAGTGGTATAACTCACCAATGATCTGAATACAGGACGGCATTGGAGCCAATCCCATAACTACGGAATTTTATAAGTAAGGGGGTCATATAGGCCAGAGACGAGCAACGCTAGTGTGGTGTTGCATTCTTGGTGAAACTTAAGGTTTATGATGATAAAACAGCTCCATGTGGATGTGGCCCGCCTGGTAGAATTGACCACGCAGAGTAAGCCGGAGATGAAAAAAGTCAGGTACAGGCCCTGGACCGGACCCAACCGGGACTCCCCCTCAAAAAGGGCCGCGCAGAAACGATGACCCACGACTACAAACGTAATGGCACTACGACCTTGTTTGCCGCACTCAACGTGCTGGATGGTCAGGTCATC
>NZ_MOAD01000014.1:0-9160 GCF_001931655.1 Acidithiobacillus albertensis
GTTGTACGCTCAAGGCTTCATAATCGGTGGCGGCGTCCCGGTAATATGTGCCGCGAGAGAGCATGAAGTAGATGATGCGCAGCATTTTGTGGGCCAAGGCGATAATGGATCGTTTATGACCTCGGCGCACGACCAGGTTCTGGAATTTGGCGCGCAGGGCGCATTGGGTGCGACTGGCGGCATGGGCGCATTCGCACAAGACGCGGCGCACGTAAGGATTCCCTTTCCGGGTGCGACCACTTTTGCGCTTACCGGCCGATTCGTTGTTGCCCGGACACAGACCGGCCCACGACGCCAGGCGATCGGCACTCCCGAAGGCCTTCATATCGTCCCCGATTTCCACCAGCAATAAGGCAGCAACTATGGTATCCACCCCGGGCAAGGTCTACAGCAAGGCCAGCGCATGCTGTTGCGGGGCCAAACCGTCCAGCAAGTAATCCTCGAAGCGCACGATCTGCGCTTCGAGGACTTCGATATGGTACATCGTTTCGCCCAGCGCTCGATATACCGGGTACTTTGTCCCTCTCTATTTTGGCGGGCCACCGTCGCTATGCCGACGTCATTACACCTCTAAATTGATCAAATCTGGCTGATATATACATCTATTTCAGGGTGGTCATGTCAATGACAAAACGATATTTCACGTCGCTTTTCAGCATTCTTTCATAGGCCGTATTGATATAGTCCATGGGAATTATTTCAATATCCGAACCAATTCCATGTTCTGCACAGAAATCGAGCATTTCCTGGGTTTCACGAATACCGCCAATGAGCGAGCCCGCCAATTGACACCGCTTGTATATCAGGTTGAATACTTCCGGAGAAGGATGGGCCTCTGCAGGAATGCCCACCAACGTCATGGTACCATCCCGCTTCAACAGGCTCAGAAAGGCATCCAGATTGTGGGAAGCGGCCACCGTATTGAGGATAAAATCAAAACTGTTGGCCTGCTCAGCCATCTGTTTGGGATCCGTGGAAATGCAGACCTCATCCGCACCCAGACGTTTACCATCTTCGATTTTACCGGGCGAGGTCGTAAATAAAACGACATGAGCCCCCATCGCATGGGCCAGCTTGACGCCCATATGACCCAATCCACCCAAACCGACAATACCCACTTTTTTACCTGGCCCCACCTGCCAATGACGTAACGGTGAGTAAGTGGTGATGCCCGCACACAGCAAGGGGGCCACACTGGCCAGATTTTTCTCGTCATGGAGGACTTTCAGTACAAAAGACTCCTTGACGACCACACTCTGGGAATAACCCCCAAACGTATTCTCCCCGCCAAATACCGGGCCATTATAAGTTAAGGTAAAACCATTCTCGCAATATTGTTCTTCACCATCATCACAGGCGCTGCAATGTCCGCAACTATCCACCATACAACCTACACCTGCTAAATCACCCACTTTGAAATTTTTGACCTGATCACCTACGGTCACCACCCTGCCGACAATTTCATGACCTGGCACTGAGGGATAAATGGTGTTTTTCCATTCATTACGGGCAGTATGTAAATCGGAATGGCAGACACCGCAGTAAAGAATCTCAATTTTGACATCATCCGGACCCGGCTGACGTCTTTCAATTTCGTACGGGGCTAAAGGGCTGGTGGATGATTGGGCTGCATAGGCTTTCGTCACGGTATCTCCTTATCGTACATATATACATATATAAAATCCAGACATGCTAGATCATCATTCTACTAATTTAAAATATAGAGGACTCTGAATTAATTTGTACTTTACTCTCCACCAACTCAATTTTATATCCATCAGGATCTTCTATAAATGCTATCACCTTAGTTCCATGCTTCATTGGGCCTGCATCACGGACAACTTTGCTGCCGAGCTTTTTTATCCGTAAGCATTCCTGTTTTGCATCGTCAACCTCAATAGCAATATGACCATAAGCTGAACCTAAATTATATGCACTTATATCCCAATTAAAAGTGAGTTCTATGGAACATCCTAGAGTTTCATCATTATAGCCAAGGAAGACCAAGGTGAATCTGCCATCAGGGTATTCATTTCTTCTCAATATTTTCATGCCAAGTAAATTAACATAAAAATTAATTGATTTTTCTAAGTCAGAAACTCTAATCATGGTATGCAAAACACGCATTGTAAATTTCTCCAATAACCTAAAATCATGTATCAGGGTATTTTAATGGTAATTAGACGCAGAATGAAGTTATTATGACCATTACTCATAATTTGGCTCATTACGGGCACACTAATGCTCTGATAGGATCAATTTTGGGAAAAATGTGTTTGTGTATCCAGGACGCATCAAGATTTTTTTGGATACGTTTGGCAGGGATCCAGTCAGCGGGCATGGTCTCTTTTCTTTGATCTGCCCCCCCTCGCGCCAGATAACCGTGCTGCAGAATTTGTTGCTCTACCGCCGCAAACAGGGCTTCGGCACCGGTTACCCCGATGTGGTTCTCAAAATGCCAGATCGTCGTGCGATCAGGCAGGCGAGCGGCATCCAGCAGGCCACAAAAACGTTGATAGCTGTGGCAATCCAAAATCTGGTATTCCATCTGTTCATCCGAGAAATTGTACGGGCGTTTCAATACCAAGATCCGCACCATGACCTCTGTGGGATAAGGCGGGTAGCCACCCTGGGGACTCACTGGTCGAGGATCCGCACCATCCACCTGTGATGCCAGTGCCGCAAAGTCGATGCAAGAGCAAAAGCGCAAGAGAAGATCATCTATTCGATAAGGTTTATATTGTTCAAGGTCTGTTGGAATCAGACGACTTTTAATTGCAATTTTTTTTGTCTTCATCTATCCTGTCCACTTGATGTTCAAATTTTTTAATGGGTATGCTTTTTAATCGAGTATCACTTTTAAAACATATCGCTATACCGTTCTATTTCCCATGTTGATATTGAGCGATGATACTCTTCCCACTCTTCTCTCTTGTATTTTACAAATTCGTCACGAAGATCTTTACCTATTGCTTTTTCTACAAATGGATCCTCAGCAAAATATTCTATAGCCTCTTTCAATGTCTGAGGGAGGAACGCTATACCACGCTCATTCCTTTCTAAATCAGAGATTTCATATAAGTTGTCATCATTTGCCATCCCTGGATCTAGCTTTTCTTCAATTCCTTCAAGTCCTGCAGCTAAAACCAATGCCGTAGCTAGATACGGATTCATTGCTCCATCAGCATTTCGTGACTCACAACGTCCACCACCGGATGGAATTCGAATAGAATTCGTACGATTGTTGGAGCCATAGGAATTAAAAACAGGAGCCCATGAAAAATAATTAGTCGAGCTTCTCTTAACTAACCTCTTGTAACTATTTACGGTCGGGGCGAGAACTGCACACAACGCCTTACCATGCTTTAAAACTCCTGCAATAAAATTATAGCCAACTGTAGACATTCCTATTCCCTGAGGGTCTTCATTAGAATCACACTGGAAAATATTATTTTTAGTATTGATATCATATAAGGACATATTAAGATGGGCTCCATTACCCGTTTTATCCGCAAATGGTTTAGGCATCATTGTTGAAAATAATCCGAGATCATTAGCATATTTCTTTGCCATCATCCTAAAAAATATAAATCTATCACATGTGGTAAGTGCGTCGGAATATTTAAAATCAAATTCGAATTGTCCATTTGCATCCTCATGATCAAATGAGTACAAATCCCAACCTAAAGTTTGAATTGAAGATGCCATCCTGTCCAGCCATGAAAAGCTACCTAAAAAACTATTAATATCATAACATGGCTTTTTAAGTTTATCATTTTTGTCATGCAAATTAAGTAATCCAGATTCACTTTTCTCAAGTAAGAAAACTTCGCACTCAATACCTGTGTTCATTCCATAACCAAGTTTCTCAGCTTTTGCAAGCTGATTTTTAAGAGCAACTCTAGTATTCAATTCATATGGGCTTCCACGAAATAAGTTGTCGGATGGAAACCAAACAAGTTTTTTATCCCATGGAACTTCTATCATGCGATTTAGGTCTGGTATAGATACAATCTCATCGTCATTTGGAGCCTGTCCAAGGCCGTCTAAGGCATATCCTGTGTATCTTTCTGAACCATCATTCATGTTCCTGAGATGCTCAAGTGGGACTACTTTTCCTTTAGGGGTTCCGTGTATATCAACATAAGCAGATATACAATATTTAACCCCCTTATTATTTAATTCCTGAATCAATTTGGATACATTATCTACGTTGCTCATATGTTACTCCATAAGTTAAAATAAAAATATTATGAATAATTTATCCTTGTAGTGGGGGACTTTCAGTCATGCCTTTTCTGATTATTTTTGCGAGATCACAAATCATCCAATCAAATAATTCCTCACCTTTTTCTCTGGTGGCCGCACTAGGTTTCCCTGTAACACCATTTATGCTCGTTTTATTTACGGGATGAGAGAATACTTTATCTATCGTTCGATCTTGATCGTCTGATGAATCTATTAATGAATGAGAAACGAGTTCGTCTGCAATTTTTAATATTATGGATGTCTCAGCATCATTAGCGTGCCAGTCATCACCATCTTTAATATGCATGTCATTAACTCTTTGGCTAATCCTGGAGGTGTCAATTAGACCTATCATATAATCGTCAAATTCTGATCTTAATATCTCCAGTGCACAACGTAATGGCGCATTATTAGTTACATGACCATTTATAATAAAAAGTCGTCTTACTCCACTAAAATATGCCCATCGTCCTATCTCAGTAATGAATTCGATCAAAACTACTGGACTAACAGCAATTGTTGAAGGCCATTTTTTGCTGTGGCCAATCGAGCAACCATAAGGTATAAGTGGAAGAACTGGAACTCCAGTAATATCAGAAACACTTTCACAAAGCTTAGAGACAATCACTGAATCTACCCCACATCCAAGATGTGGTCCATGCTGTTCAGTAGCTCCTACAGGAAGCATTGCTGTTCCATTTGACTTCTCTAGGCAGCCAACAATATCTTTATAACTTATATTTTGCCAAAGCATTAATAAATACCTTTTTATGATAATTAATTATAAAAATCAGGAAATGATTTTAATTTATGGAAGAAATTAAAATCATGGCTAGGCCATAGATATGCATGTTCTCTTTTTGATATTTCCTTAAGATTTTGTATGCTACTTATAGCGGTTTGATATTGATCATTCCAGCATAGTCCGGGAGCTATCTCTTCTTTTATGTTCTCCTCAAGATCAGCGGCATCACCACAAATAATTATTGGTTTACCCTTGGGCAATTCAATATGTAATGACATATGACCAGCAGTATGCCCAGGCGTTGATATTGCTTGTACTCCATCAGTAACGTTGTAATCACCATCCATTATTATCATCTTCCCGGACGTTAGTCGTGATATATCGTCAGAAAAGTAAACCGGTGTCATATTATCTCTTACGGATAAAATTTCTTTTTTCTGTATATGTATATCAGAATTTAGAAAGTCACCGATTCCTCCGACATGGTCATAGTGCAAATGTCCAATAAATATTAGATCGATATCACTAGGGCGTATACCAAGTCTATCAAGATAACTTGGTATACGTTGCTCCTGTGTCATTTGCGGTGGGCCATATGGGAAATCATTACTCTGAAAATATGTCTCAGATTTAATTACTTTATTATAGTCACAACCAACATCATAAAGAATTCGTCCGTTTTTTGTTTCGATAAGATAAGCTAAAATTGGTGCGGTTATAATTGTCCCAAACCCGTTGTTATGGGTTGACCATGACTTATCATATTTTTGAGTGCCCGTTAAAAGTGGTCTTACTGATAACACATCTGTCATAATTCACCCTACATATGTATCGCATGAAATAAACTGTTAAAAACAGTCAATATAAATATTTTAGCATTAACTGAGTTACAAAAAAACGGTTAACTTATTGTTACCTGATAATAATAATATCTTTTATAGTTGTGTTGTACAAGATATCATAATACAAAAAGGAAGAAATAATTTGTGCCATAAAATTCTTATAAGCATCAATAGCTGATTACATTTACAATAAATAACAAAACTACATTTGATGTTTATTTTTTGCTATCAACGTGACATGCAATCAGACAAGAAGCTATGAAACCTAAAAATTTGTCTTTCTGTGGGGAATAACCTTGATTTATCAGAAGCTGTGGTTATTTTATTTCGTATGCTACTATATACAGAGGCATTTATCTCCATATCTTCATTGTGAAACGATTCGAAAAGATTTATAGCCTTCTTTAGGCGCTCGTCGTAGTCATTATGACTCTTGTTTTTATTGCTTATCATAATTAATGTCGTCACCTCGCATTCACTGACATTTTTTGGAAGAACCCTGATCCAATATATACTATCCGGAAATGTTGCTATTAGAAATGCAGGGTACGCAACATACACCCATTGCTGGCAATTATCGTTTTCTAAAGGTAGGTTCTCTATTTTTTCGAATGGAAATATATCGGACTTTTCTTCTGTGTTTCTTTTATATTCTTCACCATATGGTGCTTTTGTTCTAACAAAGCTTTTATTGAATATATCTATCGTGGTGTCTTTTGATGGGAAGGCATATTCTAGAGTGTTTGAATGCGCTCCTATGTGGTGATAAAACTCAGCCCAATTCTCGACCATCACTTTCCAATTAAATTCTCCATTCCAGGTTCGCGAATACACGACCTCCATCTCATCAGCATGCCACGGAGATATTAAATCACTTAGGTTATTATAGGCACTACTCAAAGGTTCTGCATTTCCATCAATATTAACGAAGACAAAACCGTTCCATAATTCAGTCTTAAAATTAATCAAGCCATTTTCTGTGTGCGAGAAATTCCTTACACCCTCTGATTGTGGAGCGTATTTTAATCCACCAGATAAGTTAAAAACCCATGAATGATATGGACATGTTATTGATTTACGATTTTCCATGCATTTTGAAGCCAATAGATCCGCGCCTCTATGAGTACATACTCTAGACAAACATTTTATCTCGTCATTATCGTTTACCAGCAAGAATTTCTCACTGTATATATTAAATGGCAACATATCTCCATTATTAGGTAACTGTGATCTGTGTGCTATCGGAAGCCAAGATGCTGCCAAAACCTTTTTAAACTCAAGACTGGTGTATTCTTCATCGTAATATATTTCACGTGGCGGCATTTCAGATTCGTTCTCATCTTTACTCATTACTCGTGCATATTCTTTTAATAATAAATCTAGGTAATCACTTTTCATGTAATCGTCCCTCAATAATGTCACTTCATAAAAAATATGCTATGGCCATCGTATAATGGATCTCTCACGAGCAAGCATCAATCACTTCAAAAAACATGCAACTAACGTGCCACGCAACTCTAGTGCTTAATGTCTTATATTTCTATGTAATCTCTGGCTTCTCAATTGTCGCTATTCCGTGCGCACCATATTGGGGCCCCACCACTGTGCGTTTGCACCACAAGACTGCGCACTCACTCGCGATCGCATAATTCCGTCGATAAAACTAGTTATGCTCCCTAATTTCGCGATGTAGTAAGGCGAAGGCAGGTTCGGCGTCTGTCAAGGTAGTTGTCGCGTCACCCATTTCTTAAGTAACCTTTTTATCCTGCCGCTGCGGGTTCAGATCTACCGCACCGACGGGTGTCCAATTGCGTGTGTGGCCTGACCAGCGCGCTGGGTTTCTCGCCTTGGCCGCCTCATAGAGGTCATGGTGCCTCGTCAGCAGTGCATGATCCTCGCCCCGATGGCGCTGGGCGGGGGTGACGAAGCGAATGCGGCTGTGACGATGCTCATGGTTGTACCAGGCGATGAAGTCACGCACCCAGATCCGGGCAGCTTCAAGGCTTGCAAAGCCGCTTTCCGGCCACTGTGGGCAGTATTTCAGCGTCCGGAACAGCGACTCTGAATACGGGTTGTCATTGCTGACCCGTGGTCGGCCACGGGATGGCGTGATCCCCAGATCATAAAGCTTGGCCAGCAGGGTGGATGATTTCATCGGGGCACCATTGTCGGAGTGCAAGACCAATGGCTGCCGCCAGCATTGCTCCACCATAAAGCCCCTTTGGATGAGCGCAGCGGCATACTCGCCACTCTCCTCCGTATGGACCTCCCAGGCCACCGCCTTGCGGCTGTATAAATCCTCAAAGAGGTAGAGATAGTAGTACTGCCCCCGCACCGGCGACGGCAAGTACGTGATATCCCAAGACCAGACGGTATTGGCTGCGGTGGCCGTATGGGTGGTGGGTAACTTCCCTTTGCGGGGCGGGTGCGCACGACCCCGTCGTGCGTTCATACCTTCGGCCTTGAGGATCCGGTAGAAAGTGGACTCTGATGCCAGATAAACCCCCGCATCCGCCAGCCGTGGCACAATCTGGGTGGGTGGCAGGTGTGCGGCATCCGGACGATGACAGGCGTCCAGCACTTCCTGCACCTCGGCTTCACTCAGCTTGTTGCTGGGTGCCGGTCGTTCCACCGTCGTGCGGGCATCCGCCTTCACCATTCCCTGCTCCTCTGTCCATCGCTGGACGGTACGTAATGATAAGCCCGCTTCTGTGCTGGCCCGCGACCGGCGCGCACCACTGTCAGCCGCTTCCTGTATCCAGGCGATCAATTGTTGCCGCTCCAGGACCGGGGTTAATCTTCCCCGATGTCGTCCCCCCAGAGGGCGTTCAATTTTTTTCGCAAGATCAGCAGCGCAGCCGCCTCGGCTAAGGCCTTGTCTTTGCGACGCAGTTCTCGCTCCAACTCACGAATCCGTTTCTGGTCTGCACGACCTTGCGCACCCGCTGTCTGTTTCTGTTGGGTGGCGGTCTGCTGCCCAACGATACAGGCATGTTTCCACCCTTTTACCTGGTCTGGATACAGCCCTTTCTCCCGGCAATATGCGCTCAACTCCACCGCTGACAGCAGGGCTGTTTCCACCACCGCTGCCAACTTGGACTCGGCAGACCAACACTCTGCCGTCTTCTTGGTCACTGCACTCATCGTCCCACTCGCTATCGCCTGCTTACGCCAAGAGCTATGCTCGAAAGTGGTGTACGGGCGCGTTACAACTGGCTTGAATGAGGTGGCGTACTGTTGCTACAAAGGGTTTCCGACTCAAAGAGCAACATAAGGAGTACGCCGTGGAAAAGAATACCGTAATAGCAGGTGGGATGGGAGAGTT
>NZ_MOAD01000131.1:0-576 GCF_001931655.1 Acidithiobacillus albertensis
AAAGGGTATTCACAATGTCACTACAGGCTGGAATACCCAGAAGCTATTAATCTGGAATAGAGATTTTATACCAAAGTGATGCACCGATTAAAGCAATTAAATAATTCGTACCAGGTTCTGTTCCAGAATGAATGGATGAGATGGACTTCCTCTTCCGCCAGCTGTGACTCGATGCAAAAAACTAAAATCCCCTAACTGCGTTGTCCATTATGGTTTTGGGGACAACGCGCGTACTGATGCACAGTGTATTATTTCTTTGCAAGCGTAATAACCACATAGATGCTGGCTTTACCTTGACGGACCAACATGGGAATGGGTTGGTCTTTTGGTAACCCGGCGACAATGTGCGCCAGCTCGCTGACATTTTGGACATCCTGCTGATTGATCTGCTGAATGATCATTCCGGGCATCAGGCCTGCTTCGGCGGCAGGGCCTTCACTGACACCTACCACCACCACACCATGGTGGACATCCAGTTGTTTTTCAATATCTGGAGTCAGATTTTGAACATGAATATCCATCCGGCTGATTTTCACAGTCTTTGCAGGCGCTGCCGGTTGGGTACTGCTGGACTGC
>NZ_MOAD01000132.1:0-361 GCF_001931655.1 Acidithiobacillus albertensis
CGTTCTTCTATGGCGTCAAAACGATTCGTCCGGAAGATTCGGGAATATTTAGAGGAAGAATGCATGCCTGTATGGGCATTCAGGACACCATCCAGTATGAGAAATCTGGGAAGGCGTCCCATTGGGCAAAAGAATGTGCAGCGGATTCCACAATACTCAAAAAGGTGGTCATTTTCACACACCAATTTTCCATCGCAACAGTCGCACAAGACTTATGAGATCAGCCAGAACTATTGGGAGCTGAGGCGGCCAGAGCGGCTCTCCCGAAGGGATTCATCTCTGGTTAAATCGATTAGCACAGGGGGATTCTCATGAGCTTAAAGACAAACTGGAAAACGATAATTCAGATAGTAACCGCAAG
>NZ_MOAD01000133.1:0-570 GCF_001931655.1 Acidithiobacillus albertensis
ATTCCATCCCGGTACGCATGGGTCCACGATTCTCCGGTGACATCATGGCACGCATGCCTTCGTGGTCAGGCGAATCACCCCCCATCATGTTTCCCATCATACTGCCCATACCCGAGGCACTAGCCCGGTCTGCCTGCACATAACCTGCCACAGCCAGTGCCGATAATATCGACTTCAACAACTGTCTTCTGTTCATGACATTTCTCCTTTTCTGAGTGTTACTGCGATCTTAAACGACGCCGTTGCCATAAGGCGTACAGCGCAGGGATAACGAGCAAGGCCAACAGCGTTGCGCTCAACATGCCGCCGATGATAGGTGCGGCAATCCGTTTCATCATATCGGCCCCTGTGCCCTCACTGAGCATGATGGGCAGCAGGCCCACAACGACCAGGGTAAACGTCATGGCCAGCGGACGCAGACGGAGCATACTCCCCTCCATAATCGCCAGCTGCAGATCGTGCCAGTTTTGCAAGGCATCGCGGGCCCGCCGACGCTGCAGGGCCTGGTCCAGATAAAGGAGCATGACTACCCCAAATTCGACGGCCACACCGGCGAGGGCAATAAAACCC
>NZ_MOAD01000134.1:0-1043 GCF_001931655.1 Acidithiobacillus albertensis
ACCGCCACCGGCTCCGCCTGGCGCACCACAACCGCCTCCGCCTGGGCCTCCTCCCGGTGGACCGGGCTTTGGGCCTCCGGGGAGGCCGCAACCAGGTGGGCCGGGGTTCGGTCCACCACCAGGTCCACCACCCGGAAGACCAGGCCCTGGAGGACCTCAATTTGGTCCGAGAGGGGGGCCACCACAGGGTGGACCTGGAGGGCCTGGACCTCACCAAAGACCTATGGGTGGGCCAGGTTTCGGCCCACAACCAGGTCCTGACCATGGAGGGCCTCGGTTCCAGCCAGGGCCAGCAGGAGGACCCCCGCAAGGGCCTCCTGCTGGCCCGAGAGGAGGGCCGCCACAAGGGGGGGCTGGGGGACCTGGACCTCAACAGCCACCCCACCAAGGACCTATGGGTGGACCGCCTCCACCGGGTGGGCCAAGCGGACCGCCCCCTGGAGGGCCTGGCGCACCTTAACGGCCAAAACAAAACGAGCCGCTTGTCATGGGGCTCATTGTTTATGGTTCCTTATGTCCTGCAGGACAACTTCACGAATAACGGCGGCTGATTATCACATGTCTGCCCCTCTGGTGGATTCCCAGAGAGGGACAAGGCTATGATAGGGGTAATCAGGCAGAAGCGTCGCCTGCCATCCTCTAGTTTAGTGTTGCATTCTTGGTGAACCTTAAGGTTAATGATGATAAAATAGCTCCATGTTGAGGGTATGAATGGAGTCGAGCCTTGCGAGTTGCGCCCACAGTCACTTTAACCAGCGAAGAGCGGTCCGAGTTGTCCCGTATAGTCGCCTCCCGATTAAGCAGTGTCCGCTTGTCATTACGGGCACGGATGATATTGCTGGCGGCAGAGGGCTTGCAGAACAAAGAAATTGCGGAGCGCCTGGGGGTGGATCGCCTGCAAGTCGCACGTTGGCGCAAGCGTTATCTGGAACACCGCTTGTCGGGCATTGAACGCGATTTACCGCGCGGCGCCCCTCCGGTGAAAATGGATGTGGCCCGTCTGGTAGAATTGACCACGCAGAGTAAGCCGGAAGCGATGACGC
>NZ_MOAD01000135.1:0-468 GCF_001931655.1 Acidithiobacillus albertensis
CCAGCGTGCGCAGGTGTTCTTCGGCCAAGGGGCTTTCCGTGAAGTCAAACTCATCCAGACTGCGCTGCAGGGGGAACCGGGCTATACGTCTTTGGTAACGCAGACTGCGGTAATGGCGGTCCTGTTTTTCGGCATCAATCAGGCTGGACAACCAGGAAACCGGCTCTGTGACCGGCCCGGGTTGCGCGACCCATTCCTGGTAGGCGGTCGCCATGCCATACAGATGCAGATCCTTCAGAGAGAGGGTCAGTTCAGTGGACATAAGGCTTCCCCCGCAAGGTATCGTAGCGACTGCAATCCGCCGTTGGCTCTTCTTTCAGATGCAGGGCTTCCGGAGTCTGCTGCGGGGGTGGTGGCAGCGGGTGCGCCAGACGGTGTACCAGATTGAGGATTACCGTGACTGTAACGGTTTTCTGCTCCAGGGCCATGGCGCAGGCAGTCTCCAGTATGTCCATGCCATGGTCTCTG
>NZ_MOAD01000136.1:0-361 GCF_001931655.1 Acidithiobacillus albertensis
GGCGGCCAGAGCGGCTCTCCCGAAGGGATTCATCTCTGGTTAAATCGATTAGCACAGGGGGATTCTCATGAGCTTAAAGACAAACTGGAAAACGATAATTCAGATAGTAACCGCAAGTGTTTTGTGTTTCAGCTCGGTTTATGCCGTGGCGCATGAGGATCATGCTCCACAAAATCCTCACTATGAAACAAAAATACTGAAAAACAAGGCGGAACGACTGGGATATGACGCTATTTTAGCTGTAAAAGCGCATCATTTCAAAGCAGCTCTACATGATGCCCGATCTATGAAAAAAACCCTTCATAAAATCTGGTATATTCATCAGCATTGCTAGGGATGGAATAACCAATAAATGGTCACG
>NZ_MOAD01000137.1:0-352 GCF_001931655.1 Acidithiobacillus albertensis
GCGCTGGCCAGAATTGAGGCCGCGAAAAAACGACTGCTGCAATCCCCGTCAGCCCGTAAGGACAGAATGGAGCAGGACAAGCGCTTTATACGGGCGGCACAGGCCTTGGCTCCGGAATGGGACGCTCGACACTTTATCGCCGCCATCGAAAAAGCCCTTCAGGAAGATGCGGAGGCTCTGCAGGCGCGTGGGGAATCTCTATTGAAAGAACATGGCCAGCCCAGGCGGGGTAGACGGCCCCGGGGAGTTTGAGGCGTCTTTCAAAAGCCTCAGATACTGGCCAGGTACTCACACCAGAATGATCCCTTCCGCCTGATAATGATGCAGAACTCTCCATTCGGGTCAGCAGATG
>NZ_MOAD01000138.1:0-459 GCF_001931655.1 Acidithiobacillus albertensis
TTTCCTCCGGTCATGAATCAGGATTTCAGTGCATCAAAGCGCCGGTTGCTGCTCCTGCTGCACCGCCCACTGCGGCCCCTACGGCCGGATTGCCACCCACAACAGCACCCAGCACTGCACCGCCCGCAGCACCGATAGCCCCACCACTCAGTGCGCGTTGTCCTGTGGGGCTCATATTGGCGCAGCCAGTCATGGCGATCAGACAAAAACCCAACGCCAGAACTTTTAACCCGTACCGGTGATGACCGAATTTTAATCGAAGGGGATATTGCATGGGGATTAGGCTCCTTATGGTGTAGTAGTGGAAGGGGATCCGGATAGTTGTTCCACATCCCGGGTTGCCTGAAGAATTTCTTGTCGGGCAATCCGATAGGACGTTCCAGAAAGCGGTTTGGTACATAACGGCTGTACGACCGCCTGAATTTGGTCAAGGTCGTCGCTTTGACCTTCTGCGTGCGG
>NZ_MOAD01000139.1:0-3183 GCF_001931655.1 Acidithiobacillus albertensis
TCCACTCGTTGCGGTAACAATAAATCCATACCGGCGCTTAGCGCTTAGTCCGTCATTTCCGTGGCATATAGGTAAAGGGCATGGCGCGCCAGGCGGCCTACCGAACTGGGATGACCACTCAAAAGCCGCCACTGACGCAACGCCCAAAAGCGGTTTTGGGCGATTCCGCGACCCTGGTAAAGGGCCTTGCCATAGTAGTAGCGTGACCAGCGGCATCCATGAGGAAAGGCGGCACACCAGCAGGCAACCGCCCGTTCCGGCTCTTTCGTGCGAAACCAGTAGACCCCCAGGTAACGCTGGGCATTGACATGCCCAGCGCGCGCCCGTCGCTCAAGGGTGGCTAAGGCCGCCGCATCGCCTTTGCGCGCCTGGTAAAGGAGCCCGCGTATTTCAGTGTCGCTATACTTGGTGATCAAGTTGCTGCTCATGCCATCAGAGTGCCTCCATGAGGTAGCGGTAGCGGTTTCTATAGGCAAAGAGGACGGTCAGTTTGCCCTCTCCGTCTAAAATCCCTTACAGTTCCATGCTATCGGGGTGGAGTGCTTCAGATGACCGTCCTGTTTTTGGCGGTAATAAGCCACAGGCCTAAAGCTTGTCACCCCGACCTTGCATGGGGGGCTACCCATCAGACGTCGTCCGTGAACGGATTCAAACCGGAGCGAATACCGACAAGCCACGCAGGATGCTCCTGTCGCTCACGAGACTCCTGCACGATGGGATACCGCCGGATCTGTAAAGCCGGCATCTGCTGACCCGAATGGAGAGTTCTGCATCATTATCAGGCGGAAGGGATCATTCTGGTGTGAGTACCTGGCCAGTATCTGAGGCTTTTGAAAGACGCCTCAAACTCCCCGGGGCCGTCTACCCCGCCTGGGCTGGCCATGTTCTTTCAATAGAGATTCCCCACGCGCCTGCAGAGCCTCCGCATCTTCCTGAAGGGCTTTTTCGATGGCGGCGATAAAGTGTCGAGCGTCCCATTCCGGAGCCAAGGCCTGTGCCGCCCGTATAAAGCGCTTGTCCTGCTCCATTCTGTCCTTACGGGCTGACGGGGACTGCAGCAGCCGTTTTTTCGCGGCCTCAATTCTGGCCAGCGCCGCTTTCTGACGTTCCAGAATCGCTGCCTGTTTTTTCTCAAGATCCGCGATTCGCTGTTCTGGAGTCCGACGCACCCGTTTTTTACGTTCTGTCATGTTTTCTCCTTCAGTGATTCACTTTATCAACAAACTCTTTCCCCGCCTTGAACTTGATACTTTTCTTGGCAGGCACTTCAATTTCTTGTCCCGTAGCCGGGTTCCGCGCTTTACGCGCGGGTTTATCGACGATCTCAACAGAACAAAATCCCGGGAAAGTGATTTTCCCGGCGACCAGCAATTCGGTCTCCAGAGTCTGTCGAAACACCTGATAACATTTTTCTGCGTCCGCTTTAGACATGGCACCATGCAGAGCCAGTGCGGCGACAAATTCGGATTTATTCATGAGAGACCTCTTTCAAAAATACGCCTCTTCGGAATGTAGAGGAATGTCATAAAATGCGCAATGCAGTGTATGGACAGGTGATGCGTGGATAGTAGTCCCCCGAAGAAGTGGTATCGGTGATCAGTGCCACGCCATCAAAAGCTATGTTTATTCTGATTGACTTGTACGCGCATCGCCGTACCGGGCTTGAAATGCACAGTACGTTTCTCGGGAACATCCACTGATTTTCCCGTCTTTGGATTGCGTCCCGCGCGGGCCGCAATAATGTGCAGGGAAAACGCCCCAAAATCCCGAATCTCAATGCGTTCTCCCTCAGCCAAGGCCTGGGCACAATGATCGAGGATCAATCCAACGGCCATAATGACATCCTGTCGTGCCAAGTTGTTATGTCCCTGATCACGTAACTGTTGATAGATATTCTCCATCATTGTTGATTTATTCATAGGCCCTGTCTCTGAGTTTTCTGCTTGGTATGGATCAATCTGTTTGGGAATTCAGGGATATTATGCCCTGCCTGTATAAACGCTATCAACTTCAGTTAATCGAAGGCATGAAAAATTACTGCGCGTATCGCTTTCAGGCGAGACCAGTCGTAGCCGCTGCAGTAACAATTAACGCGACGGGCCACGCAGTATCAAAACCCACAACAGGAATCTGCATTGTGGTCGGCCTTCACCGCGCCAACTTACGATCTACCGCATTAACGTACAATTATTCCGAATTCTGAGGGGATCCCTTATACACATTTTTCACCACAGCGCGACGGTGAAATGCGATGGTAGTCGCTAACCAAACCATCGGTCATTTCTACATGACAGCACTCCAGTAATTTCTGCCTTAGCATCACGCGCGCGCGACTGGCCCGGCTCTTGATCGCGGAGGCGGATACGTGTTGTTTCTCGGCCAGAGAACGCATGGTTTCGCCATGGATGTCAGTGGCGATAAGCGTATCGCGGTAAATTGGCGGAAGCTGCTCCATGAATGGTTTCAGGCAGAGTGACATCTCCTCGTGCAATCGAATATTGTTCACCTCGTGCATGGGCAAGCTTTCGTCGAGTTCTTGCATGGGCTCGCCGCGAGACCGGTAATAGTCAACCAATGTGGTTCGAGCGGTTGCGTAGAGCCAGCCTTCCAGATTGCCGATCCGATGCCCCGCGCGTTCGGATGCCAGCGCCTTGACGAAGATGTCTTGCAGCAAGTCCTCGGCCACTGTACCGTCGGGTACGCGCCTGCGCAGAAAGCTGCGCAGGCTTTGTTGCAACCGGGAAAAGGCCAAGCCCAAGTCTTTCTCAGGCTGTTGCGAAGTCAAGTGCGACCTTACCGGCAGCACTGCTGCTGTTGGTCTGGCACTGTCTTTTGGGGGGTGCAGCAAGGCTCTTGCTTTGCCGCACCTTCCGACGAGTGCGGGGGAATGCAACAGGCCCCTGTCTGAGTGGCGGTATCTTCGCCAAACGCCACAGCATCCGACATGGTCAAGAAGTGCTCCCACGCCAGCCCCTGCGGATCGACAGTCCAGTGCTTCTCACTCTTGGCATAACAACAGGCCGTCTCTCCCTGATTGTCAAACAGCGTTTAAAAATGACCAGGTAACAGCGTATATTTTTGACCAGTTTTAGAGGGGGTGGCTGCGACGTTTTTTGAACCGGTAAGAATCGTTTCCGGTCTCCAGAATATCGCAGTGGTGGGTCAGTCGATCGAGAAGCGCCG
>NZ_MOAD01000140.1:0-460 GCF_001931655.1 Acidithiobacillus albertensis
AGGGCATCCTCATGCGCGACTTGCAGATTGACGAAGCCGAAGCCTACCGGCGCATGCGGCGGCTCGCCATGGACAAAGGAAAAAAACTGGGAGAAATTGCCGAAATGATCATTACGGTGGGCGAAGCAGGCAGCTCCTGATCTCCTGGCCGGCTTCCACCAGATCATACTTCAATCCAACCCGCCATTAATCACGGCAAATTATCCATCTTGCCTGCAATAACGATGCTCTTTATGATTCCTGATTCCTTCCAGGGTTACGCCATGAATTTGCAGATAATTCCATGAATATGATCCAGAAGCTGATTCGTCCCGGAATTCCGGCAGCGATTTTCTCCGCCCTGCTTTTTGGTGCCAGCACTCCTCTGGCCAAAATTCTCCTGGCGTCGGTCAGCCCCTGGATGCTGGCGGCTCTGCTTTATCTGGGTTCCGGCCTGGGGCTCAGCGTGTATCGACTGCTG
>NZ_MOAD01000015.1:0-19706 GCF_001931655.1 Acidithiobacillus albertensis
GTTACAGTCACGGTTTATGCTCTGCTCCTGTAACCGTTTTGGGGGTTCTTAAAAATGGGCAAAAGCCCGGCTGAACGACAAAGAGACAAGCGGGAAAGGGATTATGCGTTGGTCTGGGGGGGAGGAGGTGATGAAACCCAGTTGTCCGATACCGCCTTACTGGAACAAATCGCTATTGCCTATCGCAAGGGACGAAACCTTCCCGGTGAGAACGTCATCCTGCGCGGATTGATTCAGGAACTGATGCAACGGGCGCGGCTGTTGTCAGAATGAACGCGCGGACCCCGCAAGCCCGCCATCCTCTGGCGGCTCAGGATATGGGGCGGATTCTTGCCTATCTGCAGCAAAACCCCGGTACCTCCGTGGAGATTGCCCGGGCCTTACGATTGACCGTGAACCGGGTGAATGGATTGCTTCTGGAGTTGCGGGCGCAGGGACTAGTGTATGTGCCTTCCTGTACGATCGGCAGTAAGGGCAGTACGGTCAATGTCTGGGCCTGTAGGGAAGCGGAGGAGGGCGCCCGATAGGGGGGGAGGGTTCTCTATATCGCTCGTGCGGCTTAGTCCCGGCAGGGCTGACAGGTTTTTACGGTTTTTATAGGACATACCGATCGCTGGAGGAGAATGGGTCATGGATACGTCCGATTCAGATAGCGATCTGGTTTATGATCTGTCCCACTGGTGGTGTGTGACCTGGCAGAAGGTTCAACCCGATGCAGTACCCCCGGTCTTCCGCTATTACCGGCTCTGTCTGCAGCAGAATCTTTGGGGACAATGGGAGCTGCTCCGCTGTTGGGGCAGAATCGGTCAGAAACCCTCCCGCGAACAGCGCGAAAGGGTGGGTTCTCCGGGAGCGGCAGAAGTCATTCGACAGCAAGTTCAGAAAACCCGACGGCAGCATCGCTATGTGCCGGTAGAAGTCCCCTTGGTCGCGCTGGATCTGGCCGACTGGACCTCCGAGCATACAGGGAACACCGTTTTGCGGGGAAATCTAAATAAAGGATAGCTCGAAAACTCCATTTTTTTGACGGATGAAGAAAATAAAGGCAAAGAAAACGCTCAAAAAAAAGGTTTTTGAAAAGACGTAATGACATTATCTGGCTGTTTCTATGTGGAAGAAAATGTGGATACAATCATCCAAAATTCTCTTTAGATAAGCTGACGAATCAGTAGCACTGTGAGAAAAACAATGACGAAATCCGAACTCATGGACACGATCTATCAGGCCTTACGGGATCAGGGAAACCAAGCGATATCCCGCCAGGAGGTCATTATGGCCGTCGGACTGATCCTGGATCATTGTGCCCAAGCTTTAGGGGCCGGCGAGCGGATCGAGATCCGGGATTTCGGGGCGTTTACCCTGCATACGATAGCGGCCAAAGCCGGCCGGAATCCGAAGACGGGTGCGTCTGTAGCCGTACCTGAAAAACGCAGCGTGCATTTTAAGCCCGGTCAGGCGATGCGGAGATTGGTCAATTCGCAATAAAACCTTACGCGGAATGGCACGCGCTTGTGTTGCGCCGGTTATGGGAATTCCCTACATTGGCCAGACACGTATCCTAAAAAAAGAGGTTCTGATGAACAAAACCGAATTTATTGCTGCCCTGGCCCGTCATGGGGAGATGTCCAAAGTGGATGCGGAAAAATGTTTTCAGGTGTTCCGTCATACGTTGGAAACGGAATTGCCTGCGGCCGGTAAAATCACTTTTCCCGGATTCTGTACGTTTGAAATCGTGGACAAACCCGCGCGTAAGGCCCGGAATCCCGCTACGGGACAGGAAATTGAAGTACCTGCCAAGAAAAGTATCAAGTTCAAGGCGGGGAAAGAGTTTGCCGGGAAAGTGAATCACTGAGGAACAGAAAAGGAGAAAACGTGACTGAAGGGAAAAAACGGGTGCGGCGCACTCCGGAACAGCGTCTGGCCGATCTGGAGAAAAAGCAGACGGAGATTCTGGAACGCCAGAAAGCGGCACTGGCCAGAATCGAGGCGGCGAAAAAACGGTTGATGCAGTCCCCTACAGCCCGTAAGGACCGAATGGAGCAGGACAAGCGCTTTGTGCGGGCGGCACAGGTGTTGGCACCGGAATGGGATGCACGACACTTTATCGCGGCTATTGAAAAAGCCCTTCAGGAAGATCCGCAGGCCTTGCAGGAACGGGGGGAAGCTTTGTTGGAAGAACATGGCAAGGCCCGGCGGGGTAGGCGGCCACGGGGTGGTTAAATGTGCGACCAGCATAAAATGAGAGGATACTGCTTTTTGTCTCATAAAAACCCGGATCCGACCAGCCTGCCCACGAAACCAAAATAGCACATTCTATCTCAACCCACAGAAGATCATCCAATGTTGGTTGGCATCTGCGAATACTGCTCCCTGCATGGACTGACCGATTAGAGAGGTCTATTTGTTCAACCTATTAGTAATACGACCAAGTGGGTGGGGCTCTTCTCGCGGCACGATGAGTCGCGATCGGACCCTCGAGTACACGGCAAAGCACATCGAGTCTAGGTTTGCGCCAGGAGACGTGCTTGATCCTCAGGCCGTGACGCAGTTGCCCACAGTTATTGCCTATGAAAATGGTTGTGACGGTAACCAACCGGCCGCGCGGATTGTAACTCTCACGCGTGTTCAGCTAATTGGTGCCGAGTATCAGCTTGAATACGCCTCAGATCCAGATCTCCCGCTGATCCCGAATGCAGTATTGTTTGGAACTGCGGCTGACGACCTGCAGATCAATACGACCGCTTCAATTCCAGAGTCATCCCGGAATCACTGGTCCATCAAGGATGCTGATCTGTTCAAGGTTCTTTTGAAACGGCAAATCGGTCAGCGCACAAAACCCAAGGTCTTTGACCTTCCCGACGTGCCTGTGAACGACAACTTAGTAGCCGTCATGATGCCGTTCGATGCCGCCTTCAAGCCCGTGTACGAAGCTCTGCGGTCGGCCATCGCTGAGATAGGCATGATTTGCCAGCGCGCGGACGATATCTGGGAGAACGACCATGTGGTTCAGGATGTCGCTCTCCTGCTCAGCAAGGCTGCCGTCGTAGTATGCGACCTCAGCGGCCGCAATGCTAACGTGTTCTACGAAACTGGCATTGCTCATACTCTTGGTAGAGGTGTGGTCCTCATAGCGCAGTCAGCCGGGGATGTTCCGTTCGATGTGGCTGCAATTAGATACATTAGGTACCTGCCGAATGGTGAAGGTTTGGCCAAGCTCGGGGATGAGCTGAAGCGCCGACTTGCTACCCTAAAGGAGCAGAAGTGATGTCTAGTGTTACGGCCCGGTGCACTGAGCTTTTGGGTGTAAATAGACTCTCCGTGGCCTCTCGTGGACAATCCCGAAACGAGCCACCCGATTGTCGTAATTCTCTGATTTTGCCAGCGCACCTGGTTCTCGACACGATCGATTCAGATTGGCGCGTTAGCAGTCATATGCCCGCCTGACCGAGCAGGTGGCCGATCAGTGTGGTGGCAAGCATTGAGAGAATACCCCAGAAGACCACGCGGACGGCGCCCTTCACCATGGAGGCGCCACCCGCCCGGGCAGCGACCGCACCGAGGAACACCAGCAGGAGGATGCTGGTCGTATACAGGGCTGATAATACCCCGCCGTGGGGGACGAAGGCGGCGATCAGCACCGGGAACAGGGCACCACATGCAAAGGCAGTAGCGGAAGCCAGTGCCGCTTCGGTGGGCCGCGCCGCTGCCATTTTCGTCATGCCCAGTTCGTCATGGGCATGTGCGGCAAGTGCATCATGCTCCATAAGCTGGGCTGCTACCTGCTGGGCCAGCGCCTCGCTAAGGCCACGCGCCATATAGATGCCCCTGAGTTCAAGCAGTTCTTTTTCAGGATTTTTTTCCAGTTCGCGCCTTTCTATTTCGAGATCTGCGGCCTGGGTATCGGCCTGTGAGCTCACGGATACATACTCACCCGCCGCCATGGCAAAGGCCCCAGCGACCATCGCCGCAACGCCAGCGAGCAGAATCTGTTCGTGGCTTGCCTGCCCGGCAGCGATGCCGGCAAGGAGGCTTGATGTCGAGAGTAGGCCATCGTTGGCACCCAGCACGCCGGCTCGGAGCCAGCCGATCTTTTCATGGTGATGGTATTCGTCGTGATACATGCAATGTCTACTCCCGGCCGATAATGGGTAGCCAGAGTGTAACCACGGTGCAAAGCACTGGTCCAACGATTCCGGTATGTGACATTGCCTCGCCCCGTCAGAGGGGTGATGATCCGCTATCTGATGAAGGTCGGTTTCCAGCGGCATCAGGTGTCTACGATCCGCTTCTACCGCCGCAAGACGACGAGTGGTCGGTCGGCGCGTTCACCACACGCGACGGACCACCTTCGGAGATGGCCTCCTCGGGTTCAAAGAGTGCTGCGGCCGTCTCCAGGAGGAAAAACGTGGCCGGCTTCAGGAACTTCTGTTGTAGCGGCAAAAAAATCCAGCTGCCGGGGCGTTTTTCGGGATGTTGGGGAGTACGCTTGAATGTTCAGACACAGACAAAATCTCCACAGTGTTTGTAATGTCTCATGATACCCGGTTTTTCGGCTTGTCGGGTATGAGGAGAATCAGTATATTAGCGATAGAGAGAAAAACGCCGTTGAGACAGAATGATGCATTCTGTCTCAACCAAATATACAAGAAGACTATCCCATGTTATGCGGAACCGACAGTGACATAGAATATTACGTTGGCCGCCACAAGAGGGAACGTGGAAGTTATGCCAAGAATGAAGCTCATCAGAAACGTGCCTTAATGGAAATAACAGCAATGACGATGAAGAGAACCGGCGGCACATAATCAAACCATGCCGCATTCCGAAGCAGACGATTGACCTTGTCTGCCAGTAGAGCAACCGAGAAGTTCACCATAATGCCGCCGAAGTTAAAAATCAGACCGTAGAAAACAAAGGTCATGGCATTACTGCCTTGCGGAACGAACTGAGGAATTAGGCTCAAGAAGAACAAAGCAATCTTCGGATTCGTCAGATTAATCAGCACGCCTTTCAAGAATGTGCCCTTATGATTGGGACGAGACTCGGCCACGGGACCGCTCGAGGCCTTCTTACGGGGCCAGCTAAGGTAGGCGATATAAAGGAGATATGCGGCTCCAATCAATTGCAACCCGGTATAAACAGATGGATATTCCTTGAAAATGGCACTGACACCGAATGCAGTAAGCAGGACGTAAATTAATACGCCAATTTCAATTCCGAGTGCAGCAAAAAGACCAGCCTTTCTCCCATTCTTCTGGGACTGATGGAGCACGAACATCATGGCTGGCCCAGGAGATATATTGATAATAAAAGCCGTAAGCAAAAAATAAATAAACAAAACATCCATAAACGTGCCTTTTCAGGATTGATAGGAAAAATTTAATTAAACAGTTCGCGCTATGTCTTAAGAGAGATTTTATGGTTACCTGTCATTTGCGGTATATAACATACCAGTTTCTTGGAAGTAGAGGATTTCGAACGCCATGCGAAGCTGTGAATTCCTCTTGTTGAACAATTCGGCAGTCATTATCACGGTTACTTGCTGTCACGAGATTGCTATAGGCTTCCATAAGCCCAGCATATCAGGCCATACACTGTAGCTCCCAGTAATGTTGCGATGGCGACCCCACCCATTAATTTTTTAGCCAGAAAAACAACACATAGAGCTGCCAATACGGCAATAACCTGGAAGGTAGACTGAATGTGCACATCTGAACTCAAGGATATAATTAACAGCGAGGCAATAGCGGCTGGGCCTATACCTTCCAGAAAAGTTTCCCACCAGGAGTTTCTGTTTCGCCTCTTTCCTGTCGTATGCGAGATAAAAAATGGGATAAATCGCTGCAAAAATGTGCCTATGGCCGCAACTATGATCAACCAGAGTGGGTTAGCCATGAGCCGGTTTCCTCCAACTCATACTGAGAGCCCCGGCTAACATGCCTATTGGCATCGCCTGATAGGTCGGTAGCACAAAAAACATTATTGCAGTCACACTGGCAGCAACAAATACCAAAATCAAAGAATTCCGAGACGTGAACTCTAAAAGCAATGCCATGAACAGTGCAGGCAAAATAAAATGAATGGCTTGATGCACAATAGGCAGATGCGTTATCTGCCCACTCGAAATGGCACCGATGGCCGTACCTACCACCCACGCTGTGTAAGCCCCTATCTGTAAACCGCTATACCAGGTTTCACGATGCTGCTCATTCACTTTGCTTAGATGTGAGAGGGATGTCGCAAAAACCTCATCGGTGAGCCCTGCTGCCAACCATGCGCGCGGGAAACGTGCATGATCAGGTGACAGTTTGCGTGCGAAGGACGGGCCGTAAAATGCATGCCGAAAATTCATCAGTAGAACGACAACCAAGGGATCCCAAAATCCTGCTCCGCTAGAAATTAGCGAAACCAAGACAAACTGACTGGCGCCCGCAAAAATGACCGCTGATATCAAGATCGTCATATATGGGCTAAGTCCGTATTGTACCGATATAAGCCCAAAAGAAATAGCAATAGGTAAATAACCCGCGACAATGGGCATACTTGCTTTTAGTCCGCTGATAAAGCAGCCTTCTTCAAAGTTCTTCAAAACGCGATCTCTCACGCTTGCGGAACGTAAAAACATGCGTTCCGCCCTCCCATTCGTCGATACCTGTCGTTGCAAATATCCGTCGGTGATTTAATAATTCAAACCCTGCACCATAAGCAAGTGAGACTAATTTTTTAGGATAAGTTTTACGCTCAATTTCATAGTCAAATCCTGCGACCATCGCCTGAATTTCTAATACATAGAAGCGAACTAATGCGCCAATATCTGATGATGAATTTTTACTAACAATGCGCTGATTGATATACTCAAATAAATTCCGGCAATATTTGACAGCCGTACTTGTTTGGTTTTGGATGGACAACATGAAGGCGTGAATCAGCTTTTCGCGTATATATTGATAAATATGTATTTCTGTCGAATCGTTACCTTCCATATTCAATACATCCACTTTTGCCATGGAAGAAAGTACATAGGCAACATGATGACGTATCAAAGCATTATTCCGGCTCTCCAGATCAGTAAACCTCGGAAGCAACTCATCTGCAATGCAGAGTATTCCGTTTTTGACAAGAAGTTGCCACGCTTTTTGTAGCATAAAAGCTGTATTAAAATGATGGGAAGACCCCACAGACGTAATAACAGAAACAGGTTCATCAGGCTTGTCAAATATCAGAAAATCTTCTTGAACGCAGCGTAATTGCGCCAGACCTTTGGTGTTATTGAGCAAATAAGCAAATGCTGCACAGTCCGGCTCCAAGGCTGTGGCGCGCGCTTCTGGCAGAAGCTCCATGAGCATGAATAACGCTGTACCAGGGCCGCTTCCTACATCAATGAAGAGACCTTTTCCGCCTTGTGGATCAAATGTAAGGACATCCTCGGCCAAAGCGGTTACCTGACGCGCATAAGCAGGATGAAGCAACTCAAAAGTAGTATAGTAATCCACATTGATCCGACTGGAAAAATCTTCACCTGATGCGTCTGACGGTATGTCTACATCCCGCTGCGCTAGGGACAACCATTGCCTGGGAATTAATAAATATCCATGTTGGAGAGCCACTTCATAAGCGAGTGTTGCGAGTACCAGGGTCGATGACTTTGTCACAGGTTCCAGCAACATGACATCACTATCCACCATGCCGGGCATTTGCTCAGCAGTAGCTGCCAGTCGAATTGCTGAAAGCAAAACATCTGGTACAGCATCACCCAGATGATCCATGCGCAACGTAAAAGCATTCACAAAATTTTGTGGGAGAACGGCGATCCAAAGACCTTGATCATTTTTTCCTGTGAAGATCAGCAGTGGCCATTGAAATCCGGAGGAATGGAAGCCTAAGTGGTTTTCCGCCACAACAATATCGCTATTGGATCCGCGCAATTCGAGATAAAAACCGCTCACGCCATGAGTCACGTCAATCATGGCCCGATCAACGAGAGAGCGAAGCCCCTCCCATTCTGCTGCGCTTTGTGGATATCCACGAATCAGTTTATATCTGTCTGATTGTGTATTGTGCTCTCGGTATTCTATGAGCACCAGGGCAGTAGATGGTCCATTGAGAGCGGTATAGGTGTGTTCCGAGTCGCCAGCAAAGGCGTGGCTTTGTCCTGGACGCAGCAATGTGCCATCCGTCTCGTTGCCAACATACATTTCTCCACGCAGCGCAATGACGCGTTCAAATACACCTGGAGGATGGGCGCTGGAAACACGACTATGTCCTTCGGCAATAGTCATTTCATAGACTTCAATTTGAGGGTTGGTGCCATATCGTTCTACAAAACGAACTTTTTCTCTATCCTGATCACCGTCCTCGGAAAAGCTTTTGACGGCTTCCACCCCATCGATAATATGACTGAAAGGTACATTCAAGGCGTTAGCAATTGCCCAGACGGTTTCTATGGTTGGATTTCCTTGCCCTCTCTCCAAAAGAGACAAAGTGGATTTCGCGATGCCAGAATGCTGCGCAAGGCCCGAAAGGGTAAGTCCGGACTTGCCACGAATCGTCTGGATGTTGCGCGCAATGGTTTGAAGGGCCTGATTATCCATGGATCGTTCTCTATAGAAAACAATTACAATATAAAGAACACCAAATTTACATGCAAGCCATTCCTGTGTACTTTTCCACCTATATTGTTACCGTAACGGCCATGATCCAGACCATCGGATTGATAATCCGAGGGTCTGACCGGTCCAATCATCAGTAAACACAGGCATTGCAGCAGGTAGCGTGCCGTGAAATGTGGCGCTTTGCCCAAAATACGCCCAAGTTCCCCGCTTCGCAGCTGCTCCGCCGCTTTCTCTACTTGAAGGGCAGGGCTTCCTGCTGAATATGAACGCTGCTGAACTCCGGGTCTTTATGCACTAAAATCCCGTTGCGCAGGAGGGTCGTCGCCGCAATCCAGGCGTCTGCTAACGATAAGCGGTGCTTTGCCTTGATTTCGGCGGCAGCCTCCAGCAATTCCGGACTCTCGTGTATCCAGACAATGGGTAACGACTGCGCCTGTTCGTAGGCCAGCCGTGCCGCAGGTTCTCCTTCGTCCTTCCAGACGCGGTAGAGCAATTCCATCGCAGTCATGAAGCAGGCACAACACGTCCCTTCTCCCCGCCAGGCCTGCTCCAAGAGTTCAGCTACCCGATCCGCGCCCGGCTCATCGTCACGCAAGGTCAACAGTGCAGACGTATCCAGTATCCAGACCGGTGCGCTCATTCCCGTTGTCGCTCCCAATCCCGGTCATTCAGCAAACGCTCAGTGGATTGCCCCTTGCCCTGCCCCCGGAATGCCGCAACCGGGTTGCGCGGCAAGGGCACCACGCGAATCTCTTTGCCTTCCGCTATCCATTCCAGACCATCTGCTGGCCCCAACCCGAAACGCTTGCGGATTTCTGCGGGAATCACTGTTTGCCCGCGTGTTGTGATCGTGCTTCGCATACCCTTCACCTGAATTACATTTCATGACTGAATATAATTCGTTTGTGGCCGATCCGCCATCATCCAGCCCTTGAGCGTGGAACGTACGGTTGGAGTGCTTACGACGACGGTGCGCTTTTCGCCATGAGCGCCCGTATGGAGGGCAACGTGTCCCTGCACTTCCGGTTGAATTCCTCGACAGACCGCATCAGGGTCACGGAATGCGGCAGGGGTAAATGCACCGGCCCCTTGAGAAGCCAGATACCATCCTGATATTTCTCCAGGTTTTCCTCTTGCGAATCATCCATCAAACATCCCTGCTGGGTATTTACCCCGAAAAATGGCGATCTCCTTGTCACCCTCGGAGCGTCTCGCTAAATCTCTCCAATCCCGTGGCTATCGTTACGTACCTTTCGGGTTGCCGTCATGATCACAGGGGATGTGGGCAACGTTTCTTTTTTTCGTCGGATGCGAAGGGGTTGCGTGAAAAATGTCCGCGCAGTTCATGTGAAAGTCCTCGCTGGAGGCCCGCTTGGTCATAAAAAGAGGTGGCTCCAAATCCAACGGTAGATCGGCCGGGGAAATAAATATCGGTGATGGGTCCGACTTCGGATTCCGGGTGTCGTCCATAGAATAAATCCTCCTGATTCTCGGCAATAACAAGTTTTAGTTTATGCTGCGCAACACTGGGTAATCCTTCAGAAAATCGGCTACCACCTGTCTCACTGCATTGACGCGGATGCCTTTGCGCACAAGCAGCCTGCCGGTTGCCACAGTCCCGTGATCATTTGCTCGTAGTGCCTGGCGGCGGCAATAGCCCGTTGAAGTCGCTTCCTTCCCGCAATCGGGACCGTGTAAAACCCGCCTCGACCAATGCGTTCACGAACGTACTCACCGTGGCACTGCGTCGTGTCATGCGCCTATAGTGCGCCATCTCTTCCGGCGTTAATCGTAACGAGCCGTCATCCAGAAAAACCGGTACATCGGGATCCTCCAAAGGTTCTGTCGTCGGGTCCGTATCCATTCAATAGCTCCTGTTCGGTCTCTCATTCAGCATAGATCCCTGCGGGCAGAATGGTTGCCGCCACGGAAGGCTTACTCCGGCTCTGTGGCGTCCGTGGCGTCTGTAGCGTCTGTGGTTTCAGGCTCTTCCGATGTTTCTGATTCTGATTCCGGAAGCCCGCGCCGCAACGCTTCGGGGTCCGCCCGTACGCCCGCAGGAATAATGATCTCAATAGTCGTGAAGCGGTATCCGCACTGCAGACAGGCCCGCCGGCGGTTGGTGCTGTGCTTGACCGCCCGGAAGCGGCTGGTGAGGACATGGGTGGGTCCTTTACATTGGGGGCATTGCATAGGCGTCCTGAGTGCGCAGTGGCTACCGCGCCCAGGCGCGGTATAGTGATACCCATTGTACGTTATCTCAGCACGCATCGTCTCTCCCTCGGCAAAACCCCGTCATCCCGCACAGGCCTGCGACGGTTGCTGCATTTTCAGGGTGAACCCGAAGGCCGCCACTGCGGGTTGCCGGCGCTGCGGCAGATCCTGGAGGGTCGGCTGCAGGGCATGGGCCTGGGGGTACGATGTCTGCAGACGCTGCACCGCATGGCCGCACAACTGCTCGAGAACCTGGCGGATCTCCCGGGGGGTCTGACAGATCTCCGCTACTGCGGTACTGACGCCGGTATCGAGCTCCGGATCAAACAGCCATCCCCAGGGCTGTTTACGTACCAGGTCCTGATAGATATTCCCCGCAATCTGCTCTCGTTCTGCCCGGGTGGGCGCACGCACCGTCACCACCCGCATGCGTGACTGGATGGGTTCCGGAACACTCGCCAGGGTATTGGCTGTGGCCACCCACTGAATCCGCGAAGCATCGAGGGGCAGCGGAAAGAACTCATCACAGAACTGCTGCGCGGTATGCCCTTCCAGCAGGCTGTACAGCGGGGAGAGCGCATCGTAACGGATGTCGGTCGAACGCTTGTCGATCTCATCGAGCAGTACCAGGGGATTAGCCTGACGGCCATACACCAGCTGCTGGAAGATCTGTCCCGGTTTGGCCTCGGACCAGCTATGGTCCATCCCCGACAGGACGAAGCCTGCAGTGGTTGTGGCCATGGAGAGGTAGCGATACTCCAGATCCAGCAACTGGGCCAGGCGCGCGGCAAAAAAGGTTTTACCCAGTCCCGGCTCCCCCAGCAACAGGATAGGCGGCATTTGCAGGCCGGTACGGGCATGGTAGGCCAGATGCCAATGATCCCGGAGGATCTCCGTGACCGCCTCAAAATGCGGGAACTGCTGCTGCAGTTCATTCTGAATGGTGATCCATCCCGAGAGAAAGGGCGGGGAGACCCCCTGCAGGCTTCGGGTCTGTGGATTCTTGAACAGATACTCCGCGAGATTCCAGAGCGCGCGTTCGGACTGATTCATCTCCCGGCCCTCCGGATGGGGGACCAGCCGATGGATCAGGGATTCGATCTGCAAAGGGTCATAGAGATCCAGTGTGGTTTCCGGCGGAAATGGACGGACAAAGGGATGGGTTTTTAGCGGCATAGGGGCGATTCCTGTCTGGCGTTTATGCCTACATAGTGCGACAGATGGTATGGTTAGCGCAATACCTAGGCACCTAAAAAACCGCACTATCAGAAAAAGCATAGTTAGATCATAATGCTAACCGGATAAAGCGCCCCTTTCAGGCGGCGCCAGAGGCAGACCAATATTTCTGGTAACTTTTTGTGATCGGAAACCGAAAAAACAAAAGCAAAAAGGTTTTTTTGAGACTTAAGCTTTTTAAGCGACGTACAAAACTTTTTCGGTAGTTATTAATAATCTCATTTTACAGGATGAAATCTATGGCAAATGACATGATCGGCCTCTTTCAGCAGCCAGCACGCAACACCAACAAAAACGGGGCCAACTACGGCACGCCCTACCAGCCAGGCGAAACCCCACTGGGTGAGAACCTGGAGCACGGCGAGCTCCCCACCAGCATCCGCAAGAGCTTTCGGCGGCATCCCGATATTGAGGCATTGAGCCTGCTCCCGGAGCAGATGGCCTATGACCGCATGAGTAATGACATTGCGATCAACGGCATCCAGGTCCCCATCATCCTCTGGCGAACCACCCGGATTACCACCGACGAGCGCGAGATCACCGAATATATCGTGGTCGATGGCTATCTCCGCTTGCGCATCGCTGAGCAGCTCAAGGTACCTATGGAGAGCATCCCATGGATCGTTAATGAGGACATCCACACACTCGAGGAGGCCATCAGCACCGCCATCCGCCTCAAGACGCACCGCTCGCATTACAATGAGTGCGAGCGCAAGTACATGATTGGACTACGCTACTTGCAGGAGAAGAAGCGGGTTGGTGCGCCATTGGGCAGCATGAATGCTGCTAAAGAAAATGATTTAGATAGGATCCAGAACGAGAGTGAAAATAATGTACCCAAAGTGGGTACATTAAATTCGAGAACCATTGAGGTACTAGCTAAAGAACTGAACGTAGGTAAAACAACTATCCAGCGTTACGCCCAAACCGCCCAGAACATAGAACTGGTCGCCGACGAGATCGTATCCCGCTGGGGCGTCTCCAAGGCCGTGGCCGTGCGCTGCTGCACCCAGCTCTATATCAAAAAGTACGACAAGGACGGCAATGAGTTAGACGCCCGCCTGGTATCCGCCAGCGACTGGGCCGCCCTCAATATTCAGCAAGGTCAACTTGACACCTATCCACTGCAGATCGTTAATCCTGCTTACGATGAGGATAAAAAACCAAACGAACTGAGCCACTACCACGATGAGCGCGAAGAAGCCATTCTTGCCGCCGTCCGGGATGTGGTCACGCCGCCCCGTATGCGGCCGAAAAAGGATTACATCGACGTTAAGTACACAGAGGTCAATGCGGAAGATAAATATAACTCTGACGACCAATTCAGTAGAGCCCTTTATTTCGCGCGAATGGAAGTGAATAAAAGTAAAGAAGAACTCGCAAAAATCCCGGAGTATGTAGAATGGCGCAAAGAGCAAGAGGAAAGAGCCAATGTTGATCTACAGAATACAGCGCAAACGCATCCAGAAAAACGAATGCGCCTGGAAGCCCTCAGAAAACTGGCATTCTTTGGATTGCCACTACCGACTGACGAGCTCGACCAAGAAGAAGTCGAAGTCCTCCGCAGGACAACCGACCCCAAATACGAGCAGAGTAGCTCGATCACTCATCTCGTGCGCGAGTACCAGCCTAAAGACTCAGCATGGGATAACTACAGTGAGTTGGCTCATGCCTGGGACAAGGTTTTCCGCCGTTACCGGGATACCCTCATTGAGCTAGAGACCGCCGCCGATAAACTCCTCGAGGAGTCACGGGTCATGGCCGACAAATACCAACGCGGTGAGGTCAAGATGATCGTCAAGGAGCATGGAGCCCCTGCCGCCCGCCTCAAAGAGGCTTTTCTGGAGATTGCCAAGGTCCTCTATGATACGACGGCTAACCAACAGTGTCTGGTGGTCAACCGCGATCCCGGTCTCAATACACGCATCAAGAGCAAGGTGACTGAGGCCTTCGATTCGTTTCGGTCTGCGGCACCGGATCTGGCCGGCGAAATCCAGGTCGCTAGCCGATACAAAGAGCACCGCAAACATCCAATTCAGTCGTCTGTAGCTCAAGACCCTGAGGCGCGTGTGGTAACAGGACCTGCGCCTGAAACCGATGCGAACCATCATGGTGAGCCGTTGCCTCCTACTGGGCAACCGCCACAAGATGATCGCCCGGAACCTGTTACCGGGACACCAGTCGTTGCAGATCAGTCCGACACGGATAAAACCACAGAAAATCTGGAAGAAGAAAGACGGCAAAGAATTAGGGAACGGATTAGGCAAGCTAAAGCCAAGAATCCTGGCCTATTCCCCACGCCGTCCGAAAAAGAACAGCCTGCCGGGCAGGAGCCACAGGATGATCGCCCGGAACCTGTCACCGGGACGCCAGTCGCTGCAAATCAGTCTGCCACGGATAAAACCACAGAAAATCTGGAAGAAGAAAGACGGCAAAGAATTAGGGAACGGATTAGGCAAGCTAAAGCCAAGAATCCTGGCCTATTCCCCACGCCGTCCGAAAAAGAACAGCCTGCCGGGCAGGAGCCACAGGATAATCTCGCATAACCAGGAAATTATGGAACATAACCCCGCTCTGTTTGCTAAACCGCTCGCGAGAGAGCCGTGATTTTTTTGACCCATGAACCTCTGGATACTTCCCGGTTCTGGGATGTTGTTCACTGTCATACGAATCGAGCGTTGACGGTGAACTTTTTACTCCTTTACCGAGTTGGAGAATTGGCTTTATGGCACTAAAAATGGCAGTGGGCGATGGTTACGGTAACGTCAAGGTAGCCATTCGACACGAGAATGGGGGTTGAACCCCCAAACAGGTCGCTACTGATACTTTTGGAAGCGATCCAGGTAACCCTGAGCGCGCGTGGCACCACTACTCGGCTTGCCGGGCTTTTTTGCGCTCCACTCCGGCTGGATCAACATGCGTTATGGCGGATATGCCGAGCAATCCCGCCCTTTTTTTAGGGTTTCCTGACCTTTCTATACCGGTGGGGAAACCTTTTTATCGCACATGGACACCGTTTGTTTATCGAGCAAAACCTTTTTGCTGAGGAGGCAAACCTATTTTTTGTCGTGGCGAACCTTTTTTTCGACAGGGGGGGACCAAATAATAGTGATATTCGACCTTTTTGTTACCGTGGAAAACCTTTTTTCTGCGGATTTCGACCTTTTTGAAGGGCATTTTTGACCTTTTTATAGTGGGTTTTCAGGCTCTGAAGGCCGCCGAAAAGACGCCGGAACGATGTCCGGTACGGCCCGTTCCAGACCCTGGTTTATGTGGTTTACCGTTTCTGCCACTTCTGCAAGTTTTTCCATGTACTGCCTACTCTATGACTTTCTCGGGTATCTCTATTTCGGGGGTTTTATGCGGCCCATTTGCAGGTCTCTTCGGGGATCGTTTTTGGGGCGCCGTCAGACCATGACAAGACCCGCACTGGAGCGTCGCGCATGGCAGTCCGAGCACCTGCTCAGGCGGTAATAAAAAATTAGTGGTTTTGTGCTCATGAACCGCTGGACAATTTCTGGTTCTGAGAGGCTGCTCACCAATGCATGGCGAATCGGTTAGGCGGGCGACAAACACAGGAAACTTTTGTGCGGTTTCCGTTGGAGCATAAGTTACCGCATGAAGATATGCGGTAAGCGCTTATGGAATTATGAGCGGGATGATCCTGATATGGAGTGGTAATGCTGCGTTACTGTAACAGCTCACCTACTGGTTACTGCGTAACGATTTATTATAGTGACTAGTCGCAAATAAGGCTATTTTCGGGGAACACTTGGGCAAAATTTGGGCAAAATGCCCAGTTTCGCAGCATACTTCCTGCTGCAATGCCTATCTTTACTGCCAGTTTGACCAGTCTGACCCTCGGATTATCAATCCGAGGGGATGTGAAACGACTGTTACGGTAACGGTTTGTAGCAAGCATTTTCAGCGTATCCGTTGAGGTCTCCACGCTTTGCTGAAAGAAAATCCTTATGTAACATATTGTGACAATTATGTGATTTATATCCACAAAGGAAAACTGCATGAAGGTTCGTATCGTTGTCCCGTTGGTGCTCATGGGACTGTTTTCTGCAGATAGTGCCTATGCGATGACAAACGTGCAGGCAAAACAACTGGAGATAGCCGCGTTCAAGGGAAACACGCTGGACTTGGACAAACTGGGCGCTGCGGCTAAGTCTGGGGATGCGGCAGCCCAAACGTGGTTGGGTACCTATTGGTATACGAAGAGGGATGATGCGAAGGCGCACTACTGGTATGAGAAGGCCGCCGATCAGGGGTTTGCCAGAGCAGAAAATAATCTAGGGGATTACTACTTGTACGGCCAAGGTGTGCCGCAGGGTTATGCGAAGGCGAGCTACTGGTACGAGAAGGCCGCCGATCAGGGGCTTGCCAGAGGAGAATTCAATCTGGGGTTTATCTATTACCTGAAGTACAAATATGTGCCGAGTGAGTATGCGAAGTCTATCTACTGGTGGAAGAAGGCAGCAGCGCAGAAGGATGCCAAGGCGGAAACCGCCCTGGGTCTTGCTTACTACCGGGGCCAAGGTGTGCCGCAGAGCTACGCGAAGTCGAGCTACTGGTATGAGAAGGCCGCTGATCAGGGGCTTGCCAATGCGGAAAATAACCTGGGGTATGCCTACGCCAACGGCCTAGGAGTGCCGCAGGATTATGCGAAGGCGATCTACTGGTATGAGAAGGCGGCCGATCAAGGGATTGTCACGGCGGAAAATAACCTGGGGGTTGCCTACCGCAAAGGCCGAGGAGTGCCGCAGGATTATGCGAAGGCGGACTACTGGTTCGAGAAGGCGGCAGATCAGGGAAATGCTAGGGCAGAAAATAAGCTGGGGGTTTCCTACGGCCATGGCCAAGGTGTGCCGCAGGATTACGCGAAGGCGAACTACTGGTTCAAGAAGGCAGCCGATCAGGGAAATGTCAGGGCGGAAACCAACCTAGGGGTTGCTTACTACTATGGCCGAGGAGTGCCGCAGGATTACGCGAAAGCGGTCTACTGGTCCGAGAAGGCAGCCGATCAGGGAAATGTCAGGGCGGAAAATAACCTGGGGGTTGCCTACGACAAAGGCCGAGGAGTGCCGCAGGATTACGCGAAGGCGAACTACTGGTTCAAGAAGGCAGCCGATCAGGGAAATGCCTATGCGGAATTTAATCTGGGGGATCACTATGCCAAAGGCCGAGGAGTGCCGCAGGATTACGCGAAGGCTGTCTACTGGGACGAGAAGGCGGTCGATCAGGGAAATGCCTATGCGGAATTTAATCTGGGGGATTACTATGCCAAAGGCAAAGGCGTGCCGAAGAATTACGCGAAGGCGAACTACTGGTTCAAGAAGGCGGCTGATCAGGGATATGTCAATGCGGAATTTAATCTGGGGGATTACTATGCCAAAGGCAAAGGCGTGCCGAAGAATTACGCGAAGGCGAACTACTGGTTCAAGAAGGCGGCCGCACAAGGTGGTCGTGTTGGAAGGCTGGCACAAAATAACATTAACGTAATAGAAAGTATGGATTCAAAGCATGTTAGGAAGGTAAAAAAGACGACTACGCATAGCGTTATGGTTCGTCAGGAAGAAGAGACGAATTCTGGACCTGATAATGGGAGGTTTACCACGGATTGCGACAATATGATCTGTGTTCGCCATTATAGTAATGGAGCGGTGATTCATTTTACGGCATGTATGAATCCCGCTGATATGGAACCTATGGATAATGCGCCGGTTGTAGATGGCCAAGGCGCATGTTCAGGAACGGATGCCGAAGGAAATTTCTATGGTATGGGCAGTGTTAATTAGTAGTTGGCTGTGCTTTGGTTGTGTCGAGCGGCTCATTATGTCCAGATCTGCTCTGGGTAGAGCCTGTGTGGTTCTGGCTAAATGGGATAGGTAAAAATGAGATAGAATGCACCATTCTGTCTTGTGGCCCCAAAACCCTGAACGGCAGGTCGTCCGGTTTTACTGGGTTCTTCTGCCACCCAGGGGGGCTGATTATGGGACATTACATTGAGTCTGCTTATACGGGTGAGGATGTTCTTCATTAGGCCGCTACGTGTTCACTGCGGGGCTTCGCTGTCAGATCAATCCCCAGGGCTTTCATGACGGCCAGCGTCGTTTTCAGCGTCGGATTGCCGGCTTCACTGAATGAACGGTAGAGCTGTTCGCGTGAAAGACCGGTATCGCGGGCAATCTGGGTCATGCCCTTAGCCCGCGCGACAATACCAAGCGCGTGGGCAATATAGCCAGCATCCCCGGTTTCAAAGGCGTCGGCCATGAACACCGCGATTTCTTCGTCGTCGATGAGTGCGGCTGCTGGATCATAAGTTGTCAATTTCTCAGTCATTGGGTGTACTCCATTCTTCCGCCAGCTTCTTTGCTGTGGCGATGTCGCGGGCCTGCGTTTTTTTGTCGCCACCACAGAGCAACACAATCAGGATGTCGCCACGCTGCTGGAAGTAGACGCGGTAACCAGGACCGTAGTGGATACGCAGTTCGCTGACGCCTTCGCCTACGGGTTCTACATCCCCTGGCAACCCGTGGGCCAGTCGCGCCAATCGTGTGGCGATGATGGTCCTGGCGCGCTTGTCCCGGAGGCGAGATTCCCACTTCGCGAAGGCCTCGGTCTGTTTTAGCTCGATCACTGGCGTAGTGTAGTCAAAGAACTACGATCGTTCAACCCTTGCCTGCTGTTTTTGAATTGTGCAATCCAGAAACAGCAGGCGCGATCGCACCCATATCCTAAGTCCGTCAAACGACCGTTAGCCGGCCAGGCCGGACAATGTCCGTGAGCGTGCTTGTTTAACAATGAAGGGGCCCCGAGATGGCCGCAGACAATCAAAATTCTGTAAAATAGAAAACAAATATATTGACTACAGTAAAAATGCGGGGACGAGAGACGACACTCGCATATGTACCCATGTCGGAGGCAACTGAACTCAATTGAAACAATCCCTGCGTATCGCCCTTGCTACTGCACTCCCGGCGGTAGTTCTTGCGTGTATCGCGTGCGTGAGCAATCAGGCTCTGGCCAATACCACGCCTGCGCAAACCCCCGCTCCGTCTGCTGCGACTTCAGGAGAGGCCGTCGTGGACGGGCGGTTAGTCGTGGCTGGAACCAATCAATTATTTATACCGCGAGGATTCACCTCGGTTTCCTTGGCCTATCCCACGCAGTACGCTGCCACTTTATGTAGTAGCCATTTTCGTGCCTCTCTCGCAGCAGCTAATCTTCAGGAAGCGCAGGCCGCCATGACGGCAACAGCAATGCCTGGTTTCGGTTATAACGCGTCCTTGCAAGCAATGGTAAAGGACTGGCACGCCAATACGGTACGCTTCAACCTCAGTCAGGGAGCACTGCAGTACGAATATACCCATGGGCTTTCTGCCTACACTGACATGGTGCGCTGTCAAACAGCGTTTAAAAATGACCAGGTAACAGCGTATATTTTTGACCAGTTTTAGAGGGGGTGGCTGCGACGTTTTTTGAACCGTATAGTGGACCCCAATTTCCGGACGGTTATTTAAGATGGTAACCTGCTGTAAATAAGGAGCAGGTTGTGAGTGAACGGAAGCGCAAGATTTTTAGTAGTCAGCAGAAAGCCAAGGTCGCACTTGAAGCGGTTCGAGGGATCAAGACGGT
>NZ_MOAD01000141.1:0-2158 GCF_001931655.1 Acidithiobacillus albertensis
GCAGTCCAGCAGTACCCAACCGGCAGCGCCTGCAAAGACTGTGAAAATCAGCCGGATGGATATTCATGTTCAAAATCTGACTCCAGATATTGAAAAACAACTGGATGTCCACCATGGTGTGGTGGTGGTAGGTGTCAGTGAAGGCCCTGCTGCTGAAGCGGGACTGATGCCCGGAATGATCATTCAGCAGATCAATCAGCAGGATGTCCGCAATGTCAGCGAGCTGGCGCACATTGTCGCCGGGTTACCAAAAGACCAACCCATTCCCATGTTGGTCCGTCAGGGTAAAGCGAGCATCTATGTGGTCGTTACTCTTGCAAAGAAATAATACACTGTGCATCAGCACGCGTGTTGTCCCCAAAACCATAATGGACAACGTAGTTAGGGGATTTTAGTTTTTTACATCGAGTCACAGCTGGCGGAAGATGAAGTTCATCTCATCCATTCATTCTGGAACAGAACCTGGTAAGAATTATTTAATTGCTTTAATCGGTGCATCACTTTGGTATAAAATCTCTATTCCAGATTAATAGCTTCTGGGTATTCCAGCCTGTAGTGACATTGTGAATACCCTTTTGTCCTTATTTCCAGGCTTTTCGCTTTGATCTAAGGATGGCGTTAATCATATCAAGACTTTTGACATACTGGGTAGACAAGCTGATTTATCACCTTGCTACCAGCTTCATGATAGGGAAAATAAGGAACCGTCAATGAACACAGCCGTCTTCAACCGCACTTCCGGAAATGCACCCCTCCTGAAGGTACCTAAAATTACTGCCTATTTTTGGATAGCGAAACTCCTGACTACTGCCATGGGAGAGGCTACGTCAGATTTTCTCGTTTTTCACACGAACCCCTATCTGGCTGTTATTGGTTGCGGGTTATTATTCCTGATTGCTCTCTGGCTGCAGATGCGTAGCAATCAATATAAGGCACACTATTACTGGTTTTCTGTCATCATGGTAAGTATTTTCGGGACTCAAATAGCGGACGTTACCCATGTCGTACTGGGTGTCCCCTATGATATCTCGACATCCGTTTTTCTGATGGCATTGATCGGGATTCTGGGAATCTGGAAACTCAAAGAAAAGACGCTTTCCATTCACAGTGTGCATACACCTCAGCGCGAGGCTTTTTATTGGGCAACCATTGTAGCCACCTTTGCGTTGGGCACCGCCGCTGGTGACATGACTGCATCGAGCCTGGATTTAGGCTACCTTGAATCGGCGATCTTGTTTGTCATAATGTTTGGCATTCCCGTGATTGCATATTTCATGTTCGATCTTAATGAAATAGCTGCCTTCTGGATTGCCTATATTTTGACCAGACCATTGGGAGCCTCTTTCGCAGATTGGACAGACAAACCCATTCAGTTCGGTGGCCTTGGTCTGGGTACGGGTCCGGTGAGCATATCGCTAACACTGGTCATTCTGATGCTGCTCACCTACTTGATAATTTACAGAGTGGACGATCCCAACTGAAATTTAGGCAATTGGTCCATCTATAGATTCTTCAGGATGGCGATATAGCTGGGGTCCGACCGTAAGGTTCACTATCCGGGATGGTTCAAAAGAGAAGGATGCGGACACCGGCAAAAAATTCACGCTGTTGCATCCAAAACAGCCTGAAATATTGAGTCCGCATTCCTGCGTCTCATGAGGACATCATTCCCCGCATCATCGCAGGCATGCCTTCTTTGACAAAGCGCGTAATTTCACGCGCGTGGGCATGAATCACCTGGATCATTTCCGGATCTGACGACGTTTCTGTCACCGCCACTCCATCCTTGAGATAGTCCAGTTTTCGTTGATATAGCGTTGGATGAGCGAACATGACGGGAACGCTTCGACTGGCCGGATAGGGGAAAGGTTGGTCTTCCGCCAGGCGCTGATACATCTGGGTCACATGTGCCTGGAGTAATGCAACCGTATGTGGCACGGCCGAAATCGTGACCGCGTGTATCCCATTAGGCAGAAAAGTCACTTTGCGATGCACCTCTGCATGCACTTGGAACAATTCCATCCCGGTACGCATGGGTCCACGATTCTCCGGTGACATCATGGCACGCATGCCTTCGTGGTCAGGCGAATCACCCCCCATCATGTTTCCCATCATACTGCCCATACCCGAGGCACTAGCCCGGTCTGCCTGCACATAA
>NZ_MOAD01000016.1:0-28800 GCF_001931655.1 Acidithiobacillus albertensis
GGCGCTTCTCGATCGACTGACCCACCACTGCGATATTCTGGAGACCGGAAACGATTCTTACCGGTTCAAAAAACGTCGCAGCCACCCCCTCTAAAACTGGTCAAAAATATACGCTGTTACCTGGTCATTTTTAAACGCTGTTTGACACCCTAAAAACATTTTTTGGGCATGGTTAATGCATCTGACATTCTTATCATGGGTAATTCTAGGGGGCAACTAATGTCAAAGCGTCGGGTGGCCATGATTACGGGGGGAGGGCGTGGAATTGGTAAGGGCATGGCTATGGCCCTGTCTGGTGCAGGTTACGATGTGGCAGTTGTCAGTCGTTCAAATGATTTCAGGGCAAGACTTGAGACTGAGTTCACTGAACAGCACCTGCCCAAGCCCCTCTGCCTGGAAGCAGATGTAACAGATTACCCAGCCATGCAAATGGCCGTAAAACGGGTTCAGGAATATTTTGGGGGGCTTGACGTAGTATGTGCAAATGCGGGTATTTTCCCTTCAGCAAGTCTCGAAGAGTTAACACCCGAAATTTTAGACGATATCTTTGCCATCAATGTTAACGGGACTATCTTTGCGGTGCAGGCAGCCTTGCCAGTGTTGAAAAAAAGCTCTGCTGGTCGAATCATTATTACTTCATCTATTACAGGGCCAATCACTGGCTTTCCTGGATGGTCTCATTACGGAGCCACTAAGGCGGCTCAATTAGGATTTATGCGCTCGGCAGCATTGGAGCTGGCCCCTTATGGTATTTCTGTCAATGCTGTTCTACCAGGAAATATTATGACCGAAGGGTTAGCCGCTATGGGGTCTGATTATGTAGCCAAAATGACGAAAGCCATTCCTATGAAGCGCTTAGGAGAAGTGGCTGACATCGGCGCGCTGGTGGTATTTCTAGCCAGTGAACAGGCTGGATATATTACTGGCCAGGGCATTGTAGTGGATGGTGGACAAATTCTCCCAGAATCTATGGAAGCAGTATTATGAATAAGCCTACCTTAGATTGGAAAAATCGTCACAGGTCTTTTTATTATGCTGATGCGGAAATTCCTGATTTGCAGGTGGATCTGCATCATATGGCCTTACTGGTGATTGATATTCAAAACGTATATCTTGAAGAACCTCCCCAGGAGCATGCCACCAGATCTGTAGATAATGTGTGGGCAGAATTTAGGGGCAGGCTACTACACCAAGTGATTCCCAATGCTAAAAGCTTGATTAATTTTTTCCGAGAAAAACACCTTCCTGTTTTTTTTGCCCGAATTGCTTGTCTCACAGAAGATGGCCGAGATCGGTCACTTAGTCAAAAGAGACCAGGATTTAACAATATTCTGTTACCATTTTTGAGTGATAAGTCCCAAATTGTAGATGAACTAAAACCACTCAACGATGAAATAGTAGTCACGAAAACTACAGATTCAGCAACAACAGGTACAAATTTAAGTTTGATATTTCGTAATATGGAAATTAGGCAAGTAGTCGTTTGTGGGATTTTTACAGATCAGTGTGTATCGTCAACTGTACGCAGTCTAGCGGATGAAAGTTTCGACGTGATATTGATAGAAGATGCGTGTACTGCGGCAACTCAGGAGCTGCACGAACGAGAGCTGGAAATAATCAACAATATATATTGTCAGGTAATTTTCCTTAATGAACTAAGGCTATTTATGGATTAGTTAAATGAGTAAAATTTATAGGCGTTATTGTCTTTCACGAAATCTAACGATATTCAGGCGACAAGTCTGAAATCGTAAGATGGTTTACAACTTACGGGGAAGATAGCATAGCAGTGAATATCCACCCTGTTATCTTGGACAAGTAAAGTGCTAGTAGTGCACTTTGACCCAGATGGGTGCAGGGCTGCTTTATATTGGTGCAGAAAACCCAAGCTTAGAATGGATCGTGCTGCATGAATGAAATTTTCCTATCTCAAACAAAAAGCTGATCATGTTTCCTGTTAGGAATGATATTTGCTTAACAAGAATGGTAGTTTCAACGGAGTATTTTGGAATAAACCTCGAGAGGTATTAAACAATGTCTACTGAAATGTTGGAAGGTACTAATTTAAAGGAATCCAGCCTTGGGTTTACTGAGGCTGTAGGGCAGTCTGTTGCGAATGTATCTCCCACGCTGACCCCGGTATTGAATATTGTTGCAGTGGTTTCGCTTGCAGGACTGGGAAGTTGGTTGGTCTACGGACTGGCTGCGATCGCATTGCTTTTTGTAGGCCTCAATATTGCCACTTTGGCTAGACGTTTCTCCGCAGCCGGATCATTCTTTGTATTTATTTCGCGTTCATTAGGCCCGTTACTTGGAGGAATGGCGGGGTTTGCTCTTGTTGCGGCGTATATCGCTTGTGCAATGGCAGTGCTTGCTGGGACCGGATTTTTTGTCAAGATTGGGCTCCACTCACTAGGATTCAATACTGCAAACTGGATTTTATATACTATTGTGGGGTTGTTAGCTGGTTATCTCTGTTACAAAGACATCAAGTTTTCTTCCCGATTAAGTGTTGGCATCGAAATTGTTTCGGTAACTATTATTTCGATTCTGCTGGTTATTTCTTGTGTAAGGCATCCTGAATTGATCTTGGATTCATCACAGTTTATGTTGAAGGGTGCGACTACACACGGGATGATGGAAGCGAGTGTTATGGCAATTTTTTCTTTCGTAGGATTTGAAAGCGCCGTCACCCTTGGTAAGGAAACCCGGTCTCCCCTGACAACCATTCCTCGTGCGGTGATTACGACTATGTTGGTGGCCGGAGGATTTTTCATGTTTGTGGCATATACCATGGTGATAGCTTATGGTAATAATGCAGCTGCTCTTGGCAATGATGCTTCTCCTCTTAAGGCTGTGGTCCAAGGTCTTGGGGGTGGCACTTCTGCAGTTTTCTTTGTTTATGTACTGGCTTCAGCAAGTGCCTTTGCCTGTGTTATAGCAAGCATTAATGCGGGAGCAAGATTGCTTTTTTCCATGGGGCGTTATCAGTTTATTCACCGTTCTATGGGTTTGGTTCACGTCAAACATCAGACACCCTATATAGCTATCCTTATTGCTACGGTTCTCGCCATTCTGGTCCCTCTTTTTTTGTTATCCCAAGGACCAATGAATACTTATGATATTACTGGGACGGTGTCTACCTTTGGATTTATTACGGCTTATATTCTTATCAGTATCGCTGCGCCCGTCTACTTGGCTAAGCAGGGGCAACTCAAAGTGCGTAACATATTTTATTCAGTAATTGGGGTTGTGGCTATGGGGGGGGCATTCTTTGGTGCACTATATCCTGTTCCTTCATACCCTTACAATATATTGCCTTACATCTATTTTGTTTACTTAGCATTGGGATTGGTTTGGTTGTTCAGAATTAAGAAAACTGCGCCACAGATACTGGAAAAAATGAGCGAAGATCTGGAATCGCAATCCTCTTATGTATTTCAGAGGAAGTAGTTTTTTAATCTATAATCCTGGTTCAGGATAATGTCAGCCCCCGGCTTATCCCGGGGGTTTTTATTAATTTATAGGGAGGTAGATTTCCATGTTTACCGGCGAATTTGAAGATGCTCAGGAAATTTTTGGAGAAGGTGGCCAATTGTTATATCGGGTTATCCAGTATTCAAAATCTGCATCAGAGTTCAAAGAAAATGAAGACTACCTTGCGTTTGCAGTAGGAGAAAGTAACCAAAGAGTGACACGAGGTAATTTATTGGTTCTGGCAGATGGGATGAGTGGCGGGAAAAGTGGACGTGTGGCATCTGAATTATTGGTCAGGCAATTGATCGAGGGCTATCAGCAACTTCCGAGCACATTTTCCATAGAACAGGCACTGGCGCGTAGTCTTGCTGCTGTGAATAAATCGCTTTACTGGCTTTCCCGAAGAGACCCAGATTTGGATGGTATGGCGGCGGTTTTTTGTGCAGTGGCTCTACGTGGTTGGGAGTGCTTTGTATGTTTTGCCGGAGATGTCCGTTGTTATCGATGGCGACACCAGCAGTTGCATTTGTTGACTACTGATCATGTGATGAAAATTGGCGGTGGTCACTTCATATCCAGAGCAGCCGGACTGGATGAGGCGTTACAGGCGGAGGTTGTCCAAGTAGATGTCGAAGATCATGATCTACTTTTGCTTCTTTCTGATGGTTGTTACAAATATCTGGCCGGAACAGAACTACGAGAAATTTTATTGTCAACCCCCTCAGCCATGGAGACGGCGCGACAGTTGGTTGACCTTGCTCGTGCGAACGGTTCTTCGGACGATGCTTCTGTAGGTATCATTGAGCTGGCGCAGCTTCCACGAAAAAGCTTAAGATTTTTTGAGGACACAATATTTTCTGTTCCAGTAGGGCATGTGCCTGCTTTGGGAGCGTTGATAGACGATTACAAAATTCAAAAAAAACTGCATGATGGATATTATAGTGCCTTATTTCTTGCTAGCGACCAGAAAAAGGATGGGGAATTGAAAGTGCTCAAATTTCCAAAGTCTACGGCGCAGGGGGATGAAAATGTACGAAGATCTTTCGCTAAAGAAAATTGGGTGGCGTCAATAGTCTCTAGCCCTTGGTTGGCTAGCTCCGGCGCTGATAATCGATCAATCAGTCAGGTCTATACGGTCTTCCCCTATTATCGAGGACAGACTTTGTCTGGTCGCATACGGCAGGGCATCGTTTCGTGGTCTGAAGGTCTGGATATTGCGCGCATGGTGGCGCATGGGTTGTATGAATTGCATCGCCTTCATATTTTCCACCGGGATGTAAAACCAGACAACATAATGCTTTTGGATGATGGTGGCGTCATTCTTCTTGATTACGGCTTTGCTCGGATACCTGGGGCTTTGGATCCTGCGCCTAAGGAAGCTCCAGGAACACTGGCTTACATGTCGCCGGAGATGTTCAGGGGCGGACTTGGTGATAGTCGATCTGATGTCTATGCATTAGGGGTAACACTTTACCGTATGTTTTCCCAAGATAAATCACCTATAGATACACATGGATACCGGTCTTTACGGAGATTTCGGGGAGACTGCCCAGGATGGCTGGATCGCATACTGGCAAAAATGATTGAAACGGATCCAAATGCACGTTATTCCGATACGCTTGAAGTACTTTATGATATGGATAATATGGAGAAGCTAAGCCAACTAGAAAGTTCTAGAAATTCAGAGCCACGATGGCCGATTCGAGAGGTGCTTGTTTTACGTATTTTGGTGCTGCTCTTAGTGCTCATCATACTCGTATTAATGGAGTTGCATTAACACTTACCATATTTAAATCAGAAACTCGGTGGACTATTGGCGCTGATGATTTCGCAAGTTTCAGAACCATTGTTTAGAAAGCGATGGGGAAGACGGCTGTTGAAGTAGTAACCATCGCCTTTATGCAGGGCTTCAACACGGTCGCCGACGGTTAGTTGAATGCTGCCCTTGATGACAATGCCACCTTCCTCACCTTCGTGTCGTAGCATGGATTCCCCTGTGTCTGCACCAGGCTCGTAGCATTCGTGCAGAATTTGCATCAACCTCCCTTTGGTTTTGCGGCCTAATAAGCGCATTATAATATTGTTACCTACAGCAATATCTGGCATTTCAGCGGCACGAAAAAAAACGTCTTCTGTAGGGACTAAATCCAGCGTGAAAAACTCGGATATGGATAAAGGAATACCATCCAGAATCTTTTTAAGAGAACTGATCGAAGGGCTGACACGATTCTGTTCAATCAGTGATATTGTACCGTTGGTAACACCTGCCCGTCGTGATAGCTCCCTTTGGGTTAAGCCATATATTTTTCTTACCAGCTGTAAACGCTGGCCTATGTCATCATTATCAATCACTGATCATTCTGCACTTTGCAGGAACAACACCCCAACAACAAGTATTTAATACATACTGGAATCTGCTCGGCCCAAATAGAAATAACACAGTCTAGGAAACCTCCTTGAAATGAGTTTGTACTGAATTATCATGCAGCATGATCAGGGTAAGTAAAACCCGCAACTCTTGTCATGAAATTATAACGACATGGCTGCGGGTAAAGCAAATGTGGTGTTCCTCAATTATCTGAATCAATGTGAACCCAGGTAGTCTTGAGGTCACTGTATTTATCCATGGCATGGAGGGACTTATCTCGGCCGAAGCCGGACTGTTTGAACCCTCCGAATGGAACTGTAGCATCTCCTTCCTCATAGGTATTGATCCACACAGTGCCTGCGTGAAGTTTTTTGGCCACTCGGTGAGCACGATGGATGTTGCTTGACCAAACTGCTGCACCCAAGCCATAAATGCTCTCGTTGGCGATCCGAATGGCTTCTTCCTCAGTATCAAAGCCCATGACTGACAAGACGGGACCAAAAATCTCTTCTTGAGCGATGGTCATGGTGCTGGTGACATCATCAAATATGGTGGGGGCCAGATAAAATCCTCCGCTCGCACTATGGAGCCGTTTCCCACCCATCCGGATGCGGGCTCCTTCTTGACTTCCACGCTGAATGTAGCCCATAACTCTTTGCATTTGCTCATCGCTGACAATGGCACCAATACGCGTCTCTGGATCCAAAGGATCGCCGGGTTGAAGATCCTTGCCAGCAGCAATTACCTTATCGACGAATATATCGCGAATAGTATTCTCTACGAGCAAACGTGATCCGGCGCTGCACACTTCACCCTGATTAAAGAAAATGGCTGTGCTAGCTGCTTCTGCTGCAGCATTTAAATCACTGCAGTCAGCAAAAACGATGTTGGGACTTTTCCCTCCGCATTCCAGCCAGACGCGTTTCATGTTGGATTGACCAGCATATTGCAGAAAATATTTTCCTACCTCTGTGGAGCCCGTAAAAGCAAGGCAATCAACGTCAGGATGCATGCCCAAAGCTTTACCCGCAGTCGGACCAAAACCCGGAAGTACATTGAGAACACCCGGAGGAATCCCAGCCTCTAAGGCGAGTTCCCCCAGTCGCAGGGCGGTAAGGGGAGACTGCTCCGCTGGCTTGAGAATAACACTGTTACCTGTCGCCAGGGCGGGGGCTACCTTCCAAGCGGCCATTTCCAGGGGAAAATTCCACGGGACTACGGCAGCAACCACGCCCAAAGGTTCCCGTGTAATCATGCCGATGGAATCAGAGCCTGTCGGTGCAATCTGATCATAAACTTTATCCACAGCTTCGCCATGCCAGGCAAAAGTTCGTGCGACGCCCGGTAGGTCAACGTGATAACTGTCGCGAATTGGTTTGCCGACATCCAGCGTTTCGAGCAAGGCCAGCTCCTTGCGATGGTTTTCGATGAGATGGGCAAGAGCGATGAGGCGTTTCCCACGTTCCCTCGGGGGTAAACCAGACCAGCGTCCATCATTGAAAGCAGTGCGGGCGCTGAGCACGGCCAGATTGACATCTTCGCTATCAGCTTCGGCAACTGCTGCAAGGGTTGAACCAGTGGCTGGGTTGATTGTGAGAAAACGTTTACCAGAAAGCGCATTCTGCCACTTTCCATCAATCAGTAGATCACACGGAAAATGTAATTTGCTGGCAAGTTCTGCCCAGTAGGATTTGTCAGGTAATGTATCCATCAGCACATCCTCCTCAAAGTAATGTTTCAACCGGTAGAAGGGGTTTGCCCAGCGCAGTAGCCACCGCCGGATGGACGATCTGCCCATCTGCCACGTTCAGTCCATTGCGCAGGTGAGGGTTGCTGGCCACCGCTTTCCGCCAGCCTAGATTTGCCAGACTCAGGGTGTAGGGAAGCGTGGCATTAGTCAGAGCATAGGTCGAAGTACGGGCGACGGCCCCAGGCATATTGGCAACACAATAGTGCACAATATTACTGATAACATAAGTGGGTTCGGCGTGCGTTGTGGGGCGGCTGGTTTCAAAACACCCTCCCTGATCAATAGCTACGTCGACCAAAACACTTCCCGGTTTCATGTGTTCCAGCATGGCTCGGGTGACCAGTTTGGGGGCGCTGGCACCCGGAACCAATACAGCGCCGATGACGAGATCCGCCTCAAAAACTGCCTCTTCAACCGATTCACTGGTGGCAAAAAGAGTTTTCAATGCCGGGCCATGGATTCCATCTATTTCAGCCAATCGAGGCAAGGATTTATCCAGGATGGTAACATCAGCGCCTAATCCGAGAGCAAGTCGAGCACTATTCAAACCTACAATGCCACCGCCGAGAACCACGACCTTGGCTGGCATGACACCGGGAACACCAGCCAGGAGAATACCGGCGCCTCCTGCCGTTTTTTCCAGGGAATGTGCGCCTACTTGCACAGCCATACGTCCGGCGACTTCACTCATGGGTGCCAGGAGTGGCAGACGCCCTTGAGCATCGGTAACGGTTTCGTAAGCGATAGCCACAGCGCCAGACTCCATCAGAAGTTCCGCCTGACGTGGATCCGGGGCGAGGTGAAGATAAGTAAAGAGCACTTGTCCTGGACGAAGACGCCGACACTCCTCAGCTTGAGGCTCTTTTACCTTGACGATCATTTCTGCTTCGCCAAACACTGTAGCGGGGTCATTCACAATGCGTGCGCCCGCGCGTTGGTAATCTTCATCACTTTTGCCAATTCCCATTCCTGCCTGGTGTTCCACGATGACTTCATGACCGTGTGTACACAGTTCTCGTACTCCGGCGGGTGTCATTCCGACGCGATACTCGTTGTTTTTGATTTCCTTGGGTATGCCAATTTTCATATAAAACCTCATGCAGTGGTGCGCAAAACATCGCGCAGAGTGTGGAAAATACGATCCATGTGGGAAGGCTCAATAATGAGAGGTGGCGACAGAGCAATCGTATCGCCGGTGAGACGGATCAGGAGCCCCCGCTTCAAGGCTTCCCGCATGATGTCATAGCCGCGAGAGCCTGCTGCGCCCGAACGGGGTTTCAGTTCGATGGCGGCCATGAGACCAAGGTTGCGTACATCGACGACATGGGGTTCTCCGCTGAGACTGTGTACCATCTCTTCAAAAGCTCCCGCCATCTTGGCTCCCCGGGTCAATAACTCCTCGTTCTCGTAGATATCCAGAGCTGCTAGCCCTGCCGCACAGGCCAAGGGATGCCCGGAGTAGGTGTAACCATGGAAAAACTCAATTTGTTCGATCGGTCCGTTCATTAAAGTGTCATAGATAGCGTTACTGGCAAAGACGGCACCCATGGGAACAGCCGCATTGGTCAAGCCTTTGGCGGTGGTCAAAATATCCGGGATGACATCAAAAAACTGACTGGCGAAAGGGGTGCCCAGACGCCCAAAGCCGGTGATGACCTCGTCGAAAATCAACAGGATGCCATGCTTCGTACAGATTTCCCGAAGACGTTGCAGGTACCCCGCTGGCGGGACAATGACGCCAGCCGATCCAGCGACGGGTTCGACGATGACAGCGGCAATACGTTCTGCGCCATGCTTTTCGATGAGCTGATTTAAAGCGTCGGCACGTTCTACGCCAAAATGGGGCAGACCTCGGGTGAAACGGTTTTGTTCCTGATCCAGGGTGTGTGGCAAATGATCCGTATGCAACAAATTGGTGAAAGCACGCCGGTTATTGGGTAAACCACCGACTGAAATGCCACCAAAACCGACGCCGTGATAGGCTTTTTCGCGACCGATGAGCAAGTTACGTTCCTTGTCGCCGCGAGCATAGTGATAAGCCAGAGCAATTTTGAGAGCGGTATCTGCAGATTCAGAGCCGGAGTTGGTGAAAAATACGTGGTCCAGACCTTGAGGACTATGTTGGATCAAGCGTTCAGCAAAGATAAAAGGGAGCGGATGCCCCATTTGAAAGGTGGGCGCAAAATCCATTTGCGCACTTTGCTTGGCGATGGCCTCCTGAATTTCTGTTCGACAATGTCCCGCGTTAACGCACCATAGCCCTGCCGTAGAGTCGAGGATCTCTCGTCCTTCCGTATCCCAGTAATACATACCCTGAGCTTTTTCCAGGAGACGTGGGGCCGACTTGAATTGACGGTTGGCGGTAAAGGGCATCCAAAAGGCTTGTAGTGAAGGTGTTGTGGACATGTCAGTCTCCTATTACAAAAGATCCATGAGGCGAAACGCGGTGGTGGCAAGCAAGAGGGTGGGGGTGCGGAACCAGGGGCCGCCAGGAAACTTGTGGTGAGGGATGCGTGCGAACACATCGAAGTCGGTGGACTGTTTGGCTATGATCTCTGCCATCAGTTTACCGGCCCATCCAGTAAGTGCCACGCCGTGTCCTGAAAAACCCTGAGCGAAAAAAATATTGTCATTAATGCGTCCAAAATGTGGTGCACGATTGCGGGTGATAGCGACGTTGCCACCCCATGCATAGTCGGCTTGTATTCCTGATAGTTGAGGAAAAACCTGGCGCATTCTTCGCAACATGGCTTCTTTTAGCTGCGGTGGAGGCAATGTTGAATAACTCACACGGCCTCCAAAAAGGAGCCGATGATCTTCTGACAAGCGGAAGTAATCCAACACAAAATTGAGATCAGCTACGGCAGCGAGACTGGGAATCAGAGCATGGGCGCGGCGTTCTCCCAATATTTCGGTAGCAGCAATATAAGTACCCACGGGCATGACATATGCGCTGATATCGGGAAGCAGCTTTCCCAGATAGGCGTTACCACAGACCAGCAGAAAATCGGACTCTACTTGCCCTTTATCGGTTTGAATAAGAATTTTCCGACCTGGATTGATTTTTTTGACAGGGCTATGCGCATATAAATTCGCTCCAGCGTCAATGGCCGCCTGGGCCAGACCAAGGGTATAGTTGAGAGGGTGGAGTTGACCTCCCTCGGGGTCAAAAAGCGCTGCCCTATAACGAGGACTATCGATTGCTGTGCGGAGTGCCTCACCCCTCAAAAGTTGGGTAGCAGGATAATCCATTTGCTCCAGTGCATGCTGCCAATGCTCGAGCTCTTTAACCTGGCGATCCTTGATGGCTGCATGCAAATATCCCCAGTGTAAGTCGCACTGGATATTGTGTTTTTCAACTCGTTGACGGATGGTTGCAATGGCTTCCAGAGAAAAATTCCAGAGAGTCTGCGCAGTTGAGCGGCCAACTAATTTTTCCAGTGCGGGCAAATCGATAGCGAGACCAGGCACGATTTGGCCACCATTGCGGCCCGATGCTCCCCAACCAATTTCCTGAGCTTCCAGCAAGGTGACGGTATATCCGCGCTCAGCCAGATTCAGGGCTGCTGATACGCCAGTCAGACCACCGCCTATCACTGAAACGTCTGTTGATACCGAACCATCCAAAGGTAAGAGCGCCATGGATTGATTACGGGTGGCTTGATAGTAATTATCGGTGCGTTGCATGAATAACCCTTAGCCGCGTTCGAAATACCAGGCATACTCAAGTGGATGATAGGTATTTTGCATTACCTGTAATTCATGTCTTTTGACCGTTTCGAAAAGGCGGATAAAGGGTTCGCCAAACAATGACGCTAGGTGCTGACTATCGTGTAGATACTGCAGCGCAGTTTGCCAATCGCGTGGAATCGGACGTTCAGATTCATTCGCCAGGTGTTCGTAGGCATTACCTGATATCGGCGGTGGTGCGCATAATTGATGTTGCAGACCATGCAGGATGCCGCCGAGTACAACGGCCAGCACCAGATAGGGATTGGCATCGGCACCAGCAAAGCGATGTTCTATGCGCAGTGCTTCAGGGGGGGAGCGGGGAATGCGCAAGGCCGCAGTACGGTTGTTTTCGCCCCAGCAGGCAAGGGTGGGCGCATATGATCCAGCTTGAAAGCGACGATAAGAATTCCCATGGGGGGCTAGCAGAGCTACTGATTCAGGCAGGGTATCGAGCAGCCCTCCCAAGGCATATTGGAGTAATTCTCCATTCTGGGAGAAAGCATTATGCCCTTTATCGTCAACCAGGCTCACGTGGATGTGCATTCCTGAACCGGCTTCCTCTGCATAAGGCTTGGCCATGAATGAGGCAGTGCAGGCGCATTCAGCGGCTATTCCTTTGATGACCCGTTTTAAGGACCAAGCGTCATCAGCAGCCAGGAGAGCGTCTGTACGGTAATGCAGGTTGACCTCAAATTGGCCGTGAGCATTTTCTGAAACGACAGCTTCCAGAGGCAGATCATATGCGGTACAAGCCTTATCCAGTAAAGCAAAAAATCGAGCGTGCGTATCAATGCTTTCGAGATCGTAGACTTGAATGTCACCTTTCGCATGGGAGGTTGACGGCACGCCTGGAAGGCCTTGATGGTTTGGAATGAGATAAAACTCCAGCTCGAAAGCCGCTTGCGGATGCAGTCCAAGTTTCGCCAGGTCAGCTATCATCCTGGAGGCAAGGGCGCGTGGCTCGCCGAAAAAACCCGTGCCAGTATCGGATGACATTGTCAGGAGGAGATCAGCGGAGGCCTCCCGCCAGAGGGCAGGGCGATAACTACTTTCCAGGGCAAAGCAAGGATGATCGGCGTCACCACACTCCCAAACCAAACCGGATGCTTCTACTGTGTTACCCGTGATGTCCAGAGCAAAAATAGAAGCGGGTAAACTGATCCCATTTTGGAGTACCTTGTCGAGCATGGCGAAGGGAATGCGTTTCCCGCGCGCCAGTCCATTCATATCCGGCAGAATCAGATCGACTGTCTGCGGTGGATATTGGGTGAGATAGTCATGCGCTGCGGACATGATGGCTTCCTTCGGGGGCGTGGTTTTGTAAGTCTGACCAGGTAAGATCCAGGGCCAAGCTTGCCTTGCTGATTAATTCGTCCACGTGTGCGGGTGTAAAAATCAAAGGGGGTGAAATAATCATAGTGTCGCGCACCGCCCGCATGACCAAGCCGTTGGCAAAACAATGATTGCGACAGCGGGTACCGACTTCCCCAACGGCAGAGAAAAAACGGCGGGGGGATTTGTTTTTTACCAATTCGATCGCACCCAGAAGGCCTACCCCACGCACTTCTCCAACCAGCGGATGAGTTTCCAGCTCCCTTAGACGTTCTTGCAGATAGGTGCCAACCCTGTCTGCATTATCCACCAGTTTTTCTTCTTCAATAATACGCAGGTTTTCCAAAGCAACTGCTGCCGCGACCGGATGACCGGAATAGGTGAAACCATGCTCGAATTCACCACCCTTATGAATGATGGTTTCCGCCACACGATTTCCAACCATCACTGCCGAAATGGGTAAGTAACCCGAGGACAAGCCTTTAGCCAAGGTCATCAGATCGGGTTTGATATCGTACCGTTCAGAAGCAAACCACCTTCCAGTGCGGCCAAACCCGGTGATGACTTCGTCAGCGATGAGCAGGATGTCATATTTTTTACAGATGCGTTGTATTTCTGGCCAATAGCTTGACGGCGGGATGATCATGCCTCCGGATCCCTGTACAGGTTCTCCGATAAAAGCTGCCACCCGGTGAGCTCCTAGCTCCTGTATCTGTATTTCAAGGGCCTGAGCAGCCTCGCGGCCAAAGTCGTCGAGATCAGTGACGGGAGATTCGGCTCCAAAGCTGTAGGGCGCACGGACATGGGCAAAACCAGGAAGGGGAACACCACCCTGTCCGTGCATGTGGCTACCGGAAAGACTGGCAGTAACATTGGTACTGCCGTGATAGCCATATTGCCGACCAATGATGATTTGACGTTCTGGTTGTCCCTCGAGCTCCCAGTAGTAGCGAACCATGCGTACAATAGTGTCATTGGCCTCTGAGCCAGAGTTTGCGAAAAAAACATGGTTCAGCCCATCTGGAGTGAGTTCTACCAAACGTGCCGCCAGCTCAATGCTTGGTACGGTTGCCGTTTTAAAAAAACTATTATAATAAGGGAGTTGTTGCATTTGTCGGGCAGCAGCTTCGGCCAGCTCGCGTCGCCCATAACCGACGTTTACACACCATAAGCCAGCCATACCATCGAGAATTTTTCGATCATCGATATCCCAGATATAAGGGCCTTCCGCATGGGTGATAATGCGGGCACCTCCTTCTGCAGCCAAAGTCGCGGTGTTCGTGAAGGGGTGCATATAGTGGTCCAGATCGCTCTGACGCAATTGTTCGGCATTGGGATTCACAATTAACCTCCATATTAAAAATTAAACATTGAGAAGCAAGTGCTCTCGCTCCCAGGAACTGATGACGTGGAGATAAGTTTCATATTCCAATCGTTTAACTGCAGAAAACACCTGAACAAAACGTTCGCCCAGAAGTTTTTGCAGGTTCTGACTGTGCTCCATCAACTTTAATGCATGAGAAAGTTCACGGGGCAGTGCGTAGGGGAGATTGTAGGCAGACCCACAATGGGGCGGGGTGGCCTCAAGTTGTTCTATCATCCCTAAATAACCACAAGCCAAAGAGGCAGCAATGGCGAGATAGGGATTGGCATCAGCACCGGGTACGCGATTTTCGACCCGAAGATTGCTGGGGTCGGCGTGAGGAACTCGCAGACCGCAGGTCCGATTGTCGTATCCCCACTGAAAATTGATGGGCGCGTCGGAATGTCGGGTCAATCGTCGATAGGAATTGACGTTTGGGGCAAAAATTGCCATAACTGCCGGCAAGTATTTTTGAAGACCACCGATAAATGCATAAAAGGCTGGACTAGCCTGTCCGTTTTTAAGAGAAAAAAGGTTCTCACCCGTATGTTGATCAACGATGCTCTGGTGCAGATGCATGGAGCTGCCAGGCTCATTTTCCATGGGTTTGGCCATGAAAGTAGCATAAATATCGTGTCGCAGAGCGACTTCCCGAACTGTACGCTTGAAAAGAAAAACCTGATCGGCAAGTTGTAAAGGATTGCCGTGCAAAAAATTGATTTCTACTTGCCCAGCGCCTTCCTCATGAATGAGTGTGTCAGTATCCAGTCGCTGCATATCGCAAAAATCATACATTTCTTCAAAAAGTGGGTCGAATTCATTGACAGCATCAATACTGTAAGACTGCCGCCCGGATTCCTGACGTCCTGAGCGCCCTACCGGCGAAGCCAGTGGGTAGTCGGGATCGGTGTTACGCGCCACAAGATAAAACTCGAGTTCAGGAGCAATGACCGGTATCCAACCTCGTTCACTGTAGAGATCGAGGACCGCACGTAGCACCGTGCGCGGGGCAATGGAGACTGCCTCGCCATTGATATATTGACAGTCATGAATAACTTGTGCGGTTGGCTCTTTGGCCCAAGGAACCAAGCGAATGGTGCTTTCATCCGGCACCAGTTGCATATCGATGACTGCAGGATCAGAGCCAGTTTCATCATCCTCGGGATATTCCCCTGTCACCGTCTGAGTGAATATGGCTTCAGGCAGTCGCAAGGTCCCTCCTTTGAGGTACTTGTTGGCGGGTACGATTTTACCACGGGGAATGCCGGTGAGATCTGGAACAAGGCATTCCACTTCAGTAATGCCGTGTTCCGCAAACCACGCTTTAAATGCTTCAGAGACCATCGCGTTCACCATTGTCTATAATATTAAACACACTAACCACAAATACAGGATTTGTCAAGATAAACGTGAATAATTTGATTGATATTTTATGGCAGCAGCAATAAAATCGCGCCACAGTTTTTCTTGGCAAGAATAGTCTTTGCTGACCAGCTCAGGGTGCCATTGCACGGCGATGCACCAGTAATGTTCCGGGATTTCCAGCGCTTCGATTAGACCATCGGCGGCAGTGGCTGCAATCTGTAAACCTTCGCCGACACGATCTATGGCTTGATGATGCCAGGAGACGATTTCCATGGGACCAGGGCCAACAATTTCACCCAGCCGACTCTTGGGGCGGATTGTTACCGGGTGCGGCAAGGGACCGGGAACTTGACTGCGATGGATGATTGTTTCGCCAAAAGCTTCAGGTAAATGGACATGTAAATTGCCTCCATAAGCTATATTCAGCATCTGCATGCCCCGACAGATAGCCAGAAGCGGTATTTGTCGAGGCAGAGCAGCATTGATCAAAGCCAGATCGTAACTATCTCTCACTTCATTTTGCCCATATAGTTCTGGATGTTCAGCATTACCGCCATAAAGCGCAGGCGAAATATCTCCCCCACCGGTGAGCACCAAACCATCCAGGCGATCCAGGATCTGAGGAATAAGATTTTCAACGGGAGGAAGCAAGACGGCGAGACCTCCTGCCCGGGTTACCGCAAGTTCATATTCATGGGGCAGCGTGTATCGCCCCTGCGCATCCGCAGCATAGGTAGTAAGGCCTATAAGCGGATACTGCTTTGGCTGCATCGATGTGGACATTGTCTTCATGCGCGACGGTAGACCTTGTCAATACGAGCCTGATCCAGCGGACGCACGACCATCATATCTATGTTGACGTGGGATGGTCGGCTGACAGACCAAACGATAGCCTCGGCAATGTCTACAGCCGTCAGTGGCTCCATTCCCTCATACACACTGCTCGCTTTGGCGGCGTCCCCGCCAAAGCGGACGAGACTGAACTCGGTTTCAACAAAACCTGGATCGATTTCCGTCACACGGATAGGCTTGCCAAGCCACTCAAGACGCATGGTTTCGCTGATGGCACGAACAGCATGTTTGCAGGCCGTATAACCGGCTCCACCCGCATAGGTCTCAAATCCTGCAACACTGCCGATGTTGACCACATGTGACACGAGTTCTGGTTTTGTGAGCAGGCGAGGATATAAGGCCTTGCTCATACGCGCGAGCCCTAACACATTGGATTGATACATGTCCAACCATTGGGTCTCATTCAGGCTGGCAATCGGTTCCAATCCTAATGCACCGCCTGCATTGTTAACCAAAACTTGTACGCTTTCAGGTAATTCGCTGACAAAATGCTGAACAGAATGGCTCTGAGTGACATCCAGAGGCAAAGCAATAGCCCCATATTGCTCTGCTAGAATCTTTAATCGGCTCATACGCCGTGCGCCCATATACACGGTATAGCCGGCCTCGCAAAGCAAGCGGACGGTTTCTGCACCAATGCCGGAAGATGCACCGGTCACCACAGCTACTTTACTACTCGACATATCAAACTCCTCAGTTGAGTGGACTGGGGAATGCCAGAAAACTGTTTTCGCATTCCCAGTCCGGGTTGGGTGATTCAGGAATGTATCTCAGGCACTTTCCGGACTCATAATCGGTTGGGATGGACTGCTGGTGTCTTTTTTTCTAGTCCGAAAAAACACCAAACCAATGACCAGTCCGCCAATACCGACCAGATTCGTGATGGTGCCAAACGTGGTGACGGCATAAGCCGCCATAATAAATAAAAATACGCCGCTGATTCCGGGAAAAGCGCTGAAAGCCAAGCCCCGGTACCAGGAAATCTTGAAGCTGTCACGCATCATCCACGCGGCAGCCATACCGGCAAGTCCGTAGTAATAGGCTACCTGGATGCCGATGGCATTGACGGAGTCATTGATGATAGTACTGATAGATGGCATGAAAGAGGATGCCCAGAGTGTCGCTACTCCCAATACAATCAACACATACATGGCACGAACCGGTGTTTGAGTGCGCTTGTCAACGACGCCTAGATAACGGGTAAAAGCGCCATCGCGACCCATGGCAAACAAGGTTCTGGAAAATTGCAACATGGTGGTTTCCAGTGTGGCAATAGAAGAGAGGATAACGGCTATGGAGGCCAATAACCCTCCAGTTCGACCCAGTCCAGATGCTATGGCAATGTTGTAGACAATATTGTCACTAAGACCTGAAGCATCTTTAACAGAAAAAAGGAAAAGTGCTGCGAGTGTAAAAGCAACATAAAAAGTGATGGTCACAAATACACTGCCAAAACCGCCATTACCGGCATTTTTTTCGCCCTTTTTTGTCTCTTCACTGAGATTGGAGGTCACGTCCCATCCCCAGTAAAAAAAGATGACTACCAGTGCTGATTCCGCGAAGGCAGCAGGAGTGTAGTCAAAACCAAACCACTTCCAGGAAAAGGCATTGACAGCACCATGTACACCAATATGGATGAAAGCAGCTATACCCACGGCACCTAATATGATGAGTTCAATGCTGCTCATGATCATTTGCAGCTTGCTGGTGAGTTTGATGCCGGTAATGAGTACCAGAGCGATGAGCAGAAACCACAAGGTTGCAACTGATGTGGTTACGACGACACTATTAGTGAGCTGTGGTGCAATATAATCCAGAGTTGATGTGGCAATCGGCATGCTGCCAGTGACCATGAAGACCATGGATGCCACCAGCAGTGCCCAGCCCGACAGAAAACCTGTCAGGCGCCCGAACAGATGTGAGGTCCACTCATAAGCGGCACCGGCGTTGGGCATGCGTTGATTGAGAAGTTTGTAGGCCAACGCGATACCCAGCATGGGAATGGCAAAAATCAGCAGACTTCCCGGTGCCAGAACCCCTGCTGTACTAATGAGCGCAGCGGTCGTGGCAGCAATAGTATAGGCAGGTGCACTCCCTGCAATACCCATGACGATGGATTCGAGAAAAGAAAGACTATCTTTACGCAGTTCTGATTTCATGGTAATTCTCCAAAATTATCTTGCAGGTTCATATCCTGCGATGCTGCTGAATTAACACCTAAATAAATTAACACTACATTGCTGAGTGGATGAAAAAAATGTCTTCACTAATGGCTATTGACTTCGCACAGCTGTCCAAATCTGGTCGTATTCTTGCAGTTCTTTACCCGACAACTCAGGTAGATACTTCAAGTGCGCCAGTACCTCTTTTGGGGGAAGATAGTAAGGGGTTTTTAATAATGGTTTTAGATAAGGTATAGAGGCCTGATTGGGGCTCGCATAGTTATTATAATTGGAAAGCTCAGCACCAATTTTTGGGCTCAAGATGAAGTTGATGAAATCATAGGCCAGCGCCTTGTCCGGTGCATTCTTGGGAATGCACATGTTGTCTACCCATATTTCAGCGCCAGATTTTGGCAAAATATAGCGAATATGGGCAAATTTTTTGGGATGTTTGAGGATGTCGTAAGAAATAGTGCCACTAAACATGATGCCAGCAGCGATGACGCCTTTTGTTAGGGCATGACGTGCGGGAGTACCGTCAAGAAATCCTACAAAATTGTGGCGTTTCTCTGTTGCAACAATGAGTTTTGCGGCTTTTTCCCAGTCAGCCGTTCCGGTGCAGTTGAATCCATAACCCAGGTAGGCACAAGCTGCACCGATGGTATCCTGTCCACTGCCTCCCATCAATGCAAAAGGATACTTATCATTGATTTTGTGATCAAAAAGTAAAGCCCAGCCATCGGTCTTGGGCGGTAAGTTGACCTTGGCGCTGTCATAACCGATGCCCGTCATACCCCATTGGTAGGGCACACTATAAGTGTTGTGTGGATCGTATTCCGGATTTTTAAATTGCGGCAAGAGATTCTTCAGGTTAGGAAGTTTATGCGAATCTAACTTGCTTAGCAAGCCCGCATCAATCATGCGCTTGATGTAGTAATTGGATGGCACAACAATGTCATACTGAGAGTCTCCGCCGGCTTCAAGCTTGGCAGCCATTTCTCCCAAAGAGTTATAATAATTCTGTACAACTTTACAGTGATATTTGGCCTCAAATTTTTTGATGATTTTTGACGACATATAATCAGTCCAGTTATATAAATACAAGGTAGGTTCTGCGCAGGCAATGGCAGGCACTGCTGTTCCAGCCAAAAAAATGGCCAGGCGTATATTTTTCGTGATAGATTTTTTCATTGCTGTATTCTCCATGTGCGATGTGATGGGCGGTTGAACGAAATTGAGTATTAACAGGTTTTAGGTTGGTTTGTTATCCTTGCGTAAAATAGTTCCAATCAAGGATATGGCAATGCTGGCAAGCACCAGAACCGATGCGATAGCATTAATTTCCGGTGTTACCCCTTTTTTTGCGATGGCTCCATAGATGTAAATGGGAACAGTGACACTGGCAGGACCTGCGGTGAAAAAACTGATCACCAGATCGTCCAGTGAAAGTGTAAATACGAGCAAAAAACCACCCAATAAGGTTGGGCCAAGTAGTGGTAAAAATAAATAGCGAATAGCCTGTTTCGTATCTCCATAAAGATCGTGAACGGCATGTCGCAGTTCAGGATCCATGCTGCGTAATTTGCTGTATACCAATAGTGCAATATAAGGTAACTCAAAAGTGACATGAGCAATGATCATAGTCACCAATCCAGCCTTAAATAAACCTGTATGCTTGTGTATTATGTTAAAGAAAATCATGTCGGCGATGCCAAAAATAATGCTTGGCATGATAATTGGAAGATACACCAAATAGCTTAAAACAGACCTGAATCTGGCAGTCATTTGGTGAAGCCCATAGCCCAGTAGTGCACCCAGAAAGGTGGCGATGAGCGCTGAACCTCCAGCCAACAATAATGAGGTTAGAAATGCGGAGCGAATAATGGCTGAGTGGGCTATTACTGCATACCAGTGGCCTGTCATTCCTCCAGAAAGGCCACTAACCCCGGATTTTGCAAACGAGTATAAAAATATAATTGCCAACGGACCATAAAGAAATATATAGGTGAACCAGGCAATTCCCATGCTACCGTTTAAATATATTGAACGATTCCTCATAACATCGGTCCTTGTGCAGTACCACTGAGTTTGGACAGTAGTCGTAAAGCGGCAAGTAGCAGGAAAGACATGAGAATGAGCAATACTGACAAGGCAGCACCATAGGGCCAATTGGGAGTGGTGGAAAACTGATCAGCAATGAGATTTCCCAGCATGAGAGATTTATTGCCTCCCATCAGCTCTGGAATGATGTAGTTGCTGAAAGATGGGATCAACACCAGAACGACACCCACCAGCACTCCACCCATACTTTGAGGAAGGATAACTCTCAAAAAAATGTCTATTGGTCGGGCATAGAGATCGGTGGCAGCGTCAGTCAGTGACCAGTCCATGCCCTCAAGTGCGGCATAAATGGGAATGACCATATAGGGAAGATAGCTGTAAATTAAGCCAATGAAGACCGCTAAGGTGCTAGGGTACAAACCCATGTCCTGATCTATCCAACCCAGTTTGACCGCTAAATGAGAAAGGAAAGTATTGGGTCCCAGTAATTCCATCCATGCATAAGCCCGGACTACTTGATTCGTCCACGATGGCAAGATAATTAATATCAGCAGGAGTGGCTTGAGATAGTTTTTCGATTTGGCGATGAAAAATGCCACTGGAAAGGCCACGATCAGGCTGACCAAGGTGGTCAGTAGTCCCTGCCATAGGGAGCGCAGAATAATATGAATATTGGCCGCCGACCAGCCCAGAAAATTAAAGCCTGCCACTTCGCGAAGAGCATGCAGGGTAATGGGTAAAGTGGGAAGTCCATAGGGATTGGTGGAAGTTAGGGCAATGGGCAGAAACAACAAACTGGGTAAAAGTAGAAATGCGATAATCCATCCTAGACCAGGAAGCGCCAAAACAGAGCCCGGATTTTTTTTGAATGAACTAAAATGGATTCCTTTCGCAAACACCCTGGCCACGATTACTCCTCCAAAGGAATGAGATCAGTTTTGGAAAACACTACGTCCACGGGCATCCCTGGATTTCGTTGATGATGTACTGGCGACTGATCTGAAACCAAAAGCTCTATACCATTTTGCAATTCGACCACGTAGTCTGTATGAGCACCCTTGTACAGGCGGTCCTTGATTACTCCACGATAATTAGTCATGGAATCTTCAGGTGGATACTCATTCGGAGAAAACAGAGTGATGCGCTCAGGATGAATGGTAAGGTGATGCGCAGAGGATGAGTATGCAGGGATATGGGTCAATGCATTTTTTCTGATGATATTCTGCAGACCTAAAAACCGTGCAACAAAAACAGTTCTGGGATGCTCATAAAGCTCACATGCACTTCCAGTTTGCTGAATTCTTCCATGCTGCATAATACCGATCTTGTCGCTCATGACCATGGCTTCATGTTGATCGTGTGTGACAAAAATAAAAGTGATTCCAGTGGATTTCTGCAATCTCGATAATTCTATTTGTAGTTCTCGACGGAGTTTGGCATCTAAAGCAGAAAGTGGTTCATCGAGCAGTAATACTTCTGGTTCATTGATTAGTGCTCTTGCTAAGGCAACGCGTTGTTTTTGACCCCCAGATAGTTCCGCTGGATGCCTGTCTGCCAGTTGCTCAATTTGCATCCCGGCCAACATTTCATCCACTTGCTGTCGTCGTTTGAGCGGCTGCATTTTTTTCATTTTCAGTCCAAATTCAATATTTTTACGAATCGTCATGTGTGGGAAAAGGCAGTAAGACTGGAAAACCGTATTCACAGATCGACGGTATGCGGGGATACCTAAAATGGATTTGCCGGCGATGCGAATATCTCCAGCATCAGGCCGGTCAAAACCTGCGATCATCCTGAGCAAAGTGGTCTTGCCACATCCTGAGGGACCTAATAAAGAGTAAAAACAACCAGGTTCTATGATTAGACTGATGTCGTCAGTGGCGACCAGGCCATTACTAAAGGTTTTATCCACATGAACCAGTTCAACCCCACCCTTAATATGTGGCTTGACTTTGTTTGGCATCTCTGGACTTGACCCCTGAGAGACAAAAATGCGTTCTGCAACTGAAGCCATGTTCGATTGGCCTTCCTTCCAAGAGCGTGTTTAAATTATTAAGCAGATATTGTGCCAAGTGACTTTGCTATCTGTCGTTGGGTTACGCGCTGATTATGTGCGCCTTAATAGGGCAAGTGGCATCCGTATGGTGCACTATTTTCTGCACTTGCCCGAAAATGATGCAAAGCAGCTGAAAATTTTGATGACATCCTGCAACCCTTGTAAGAGCATGCACCATGATTCAATGTTAATGTCTGCCAAGGTTGGCCCAGGATTTGCTTGTTTTGTCTGTAGTAATTCCCGTCCAGGCGGTTTTCAGGAACCCGTACGCTTACAAGGAGTTCAATGCCAATGTCAGATGCAGGCCAGTTACGTGTCGGAATCTATCAATCATCAACAGACGATGAAAATGTTTCCGCCCGCCTGAATAAATTAAAAGAGGTGGTGATATCCGCAGTTAGTCAACGTGTTGATTTGCTGGTTTTTCCGGAAATGTATTTGACGGGTTATGCCATCGGATTGCAGGCGGTACAAACGCTGGCCGAATATGCCAACGGAGCATCGATGCAGAGTATCGCCGCTTGTGCGCGAGCAGCTAATTTGAATGTTGTCTACGGCTATCCTGAGCGTGACGAGGCTGGTTTTGTCCATAATTCCATCAACGTCATCTCGTCCAGCGGGGAACTATTACAGACTTATAGGAAAGTTATGTTATTCGGCAGTGTAGATCGGACACAATTCAGTCCGGGGCAAGGCTATTGTTTGCCGATTATGCTACAAGGATTTCGTATAGGTTTTGCAATTTGTTACGACGTAGAGTTTCCTGAGGTGGCAAGAACCTTGGCATTGAGTGGCGCAGAAATTTTGGTGGTCCCGACAGCGAATATGCGTCCGTTTGAATCAGTATCAGATCGCCTGATTCCTGCGCGAGCCCAAGAAAATGGGATGTTTGTTGTCTATGCCAATTATTTTGGGCATGATGCGATGTCCGATTATTTTGGGAAAAGCGTTATTTGTGATCCATTTGGAAACGATATAATCCGTGCTGAGGCTGGAGAGCAATTGTTGGTCGCCGACATTCATCATGCTACGGTGCATTCTGCAAGAGTATTGAATGATTATCTCAATGATTACCGCGATGCGGCAGAATATATCCGGATATTGGAGGCATGAAAACGTGGAACTGAAAGTAGTACGGGTAAATTTTTCCTCGGAAGAGCACCGACAGGCACTGACCACACTCCTGAATAGCTATGCCCGTCTGCCGGTAGGGCAGGGGGAGGCTCTGAGTACCAGCAGTCTTGCAGCGATTTGGCAGGCATTGGGAGAAAGAAGTTGGGTACACGCGTTTCTGGCCTATGACCAAATTAATCCCGTGGCTATGGCTATTTGTCTGGAGGGGTTTTCGACTTTTCAGTGCGCGCCATTGCTCAATATCCATGATTTTTATGTATCAGAGGCTTTTCAGGGGCAGGGGGTGGGTAAAGCCCTGCTCTTGCACATAGCCGAAGAGGCGAAGCAAGCGGGATTTTGCAAGATCACCCTTGAGGTTCTGGAAAACAATCTACCTGCCAAGGCGTTATACCGTAGTTTGGGGTTTGCTCCCTATCATAACCCGGTAGCTGGAAATGCGGAGTTTTGGCAAAAAGCGTTCTCCGAAAAAAAAGCTGAGCTCTAATTTGTTAATATCTGGTGCAAATGTACCGCCAGTCTGGTGCAAAGCGCTTCAATATTGTGCGTTGATTCCTCGTGTTGTACTAAAAAGTACATATTAATCTTGGCTACAGATGGTGGCACAGTTTCTGCTTAAAATATTGTGTTAAAAACACGAACAACGCCGCAGGAGCATAATTATGTCAATAAACCATCCGCAAGGTGGAACAGAACACGGAAAACTTTTCCTCGCCAAGGGTCTGAAGCGAGAAGGGACCATGTTGGGTCTGCTATTCGCGAGTCTTACTGGAATTATTGGTTCGGGCTGGCTGCTGGGCCCGATGCTGACTGCTCAGGTCGCGGGGCCCTATGGTATCTGGTCTTGGGCCATTGGTGGCCTATTAATTCTATCCCTCGCTCTTTGTTATGCCGAATTGGGGCCCCTGATTCCCCGTAGCGGCGGAGCTGTGCACATCAGTCGGGTGGGAAATGGCCCCATGTTGGCTATGGTCTGGACCTGGATATTGTTTCTGGGCTATGTCACTACGGCACCCACGGAAGTGGTAGCTATGGTGACCTACGCGAATAATTATATCCCTGGGCTGTTGCAGTCCAACAGTTCTTTATTGAGTGGGCTGGGGCTGGTGGTCAGTGGCAGTCTGCTGATCTTATTGGCCGCTATCAATATGCTTCGAATAGGGACCATTCTCAATGTTAGTCGCGTGCTGATGGTCATTAAATTACTCATTCCCTTGATTACCATCGTTCTGTTCTTGAGTTATGCATTTCATCCCGAGAATCTGCATGTGACAGCCGCCCATCATGCTGACTATCTGAAGGGTATGTTTGCCAGCATTGCGACTACGGGCATTGTATTTAGTTATCTGGGTTTTCGGCAGGCAGTAGAACTGGGAGGCGAAGCAAAAAATCCACGAGTCAGTATACCTGTAGGGGTAACCGTGTCAGTAGTGATTGGCATTGTGGTGTATGTGGGGCTGCAATGCGCTTTTCTCCTGGGGGTAGATCCTCATTATCTGGCGGCAAAAGGGTGGGCAGGGGTCAACTTTCCGGGTATTAACGGACCTTTCGCGGCCATCGCCGGGATGCTGGGCTTGGGATGGCTGGCTTATTTGCTTTACGCTGATGCCTTGGTATCTCCTGCTGGTACCGCAATGATGTATACAACGACCAGTTCTCGCATCACCATGGCCATTGGTGAGTTGTATCCTAAAAAACCAACGTCCAACTTGACGACTATCAATAAAATTGGGGTGCCATTTATCGCGGTGTTTGTAGTGATTGGTGTGGGATTTTTATTCTTGCTACCTTTTCCGTCGTGGCAGAAAATGACCACCTATGTAGCATCCATAACGTCACTTTCTTATGGTTTGGGGCCCATTGTCCTTTTGCAACTCCGTAAAGCTGCGCCTGACTTACATCGACCTTTTCGTTTGTGGGCTGCTCCCATTATCGCTCCTTTTGCCTTCATCGCAGCTAATCTGATTATTTTTTGGTCAGGTGTAGGAACGCTGAATTTTCTCTTTGGTATGTTACTGATTTTCATGATACTAGCTTTGCTATGGTTTTACATCACCGGGCAGCACAAGATCACTGCCTTTGGCTGGAATTATGGTTGGTGGTTGATTCCCTATTTTGGAGGCATGTGGATTCTCACCAAATTGGGGACTTCAGAGGTAGGAGGCATTGGCTGGATACCATTTTATTGGGACATGTTGCTGGTAGCCTTATTCAGTTTGATAGTATTACGGTTAGCCCTTTATTGTGCTGTACCACATTCTGAGTCCCGGTCTTATCTGGAACAATTAGGTGATATGCCGGACATTGGAATGTGAGAAGATGATGTCAGATTCCCTGGATTTTCAGGCATTATGTCCGGACTTTCCCTTTGATTATTTGTCCTGGTTATCGGCCCAACATGGATTGGGAAGCTTGCCAGAGGAGAGAAAGGGAGCACCTGTAGCTATTGTCGGAGCAGGTATAGCGGGTATGGTCGCAGCCTATGAATTAATGCGTCTTGGCTTGCGGCCTGTCATTTATGAAGCGGGTTGGATAGGTGGGCGCCTGCGTTCTCATCGCTTTGAAGGGGTCGATAGCGATATTGTTGCTGAACTTGGCGGGATGAGATTCCCTGCGTCGGGTAAACTATTCTGGCATTATGCAGATTTGCTGAATCTGCGCAGGCAAGCTTTTCCAAATCCCATTTCCGAGGCGGCGGGGCATACCACTGTCGAGCTTCTGGGAAAACGCTACCATGGAAGTCGTATGGAAGATTTCCCAGGCAGTTTTACGCATATCATGAGTGCTTGGCGCAAGGCTCTCAATGAAGTCGGGCAAATGGACAAGCTGCAGCAAGCCATGCGCGAAAAAGATGTTACCAACATCAAGGAAATTTGGAATGATTTGGTCCGATGCTGGGATGACCGGACATTTTATGATTTTTTATGTAGTGCGCAGGCATTTGTGAACCTTCCCTATGAATTCAAGGAAACCTTCGGACAAATTGGTTTTGGTACGGGGGGATGGGACTCAGATTTTCAGAACACGATGCTGGAAATTTTTCGGGTAGTTTTTTGTGGGTTTGATGATCATCAATACATGGTGAAGGGCGGTGCTCAGCAGGTACCCTGTGGTCTTTGGAGCCATCGCTGTCATCATGATAGATCTTTGCAAGAAGTGAACGGCGGGGCTCCACACGGTAAAGTAAAACGGATATATCGCCATGCGGATGGTGCCTCTCTGGTACTCGAAAATGAATGGGGTATGACCGAATCTTATGCGGCCGTTGTGTTGACCTGCCAGAGCTGGTTGTTGACTACGTCTATTGAAGTAGAAGAGGCCCTTTTTTCTGACCGTATGTGGATGGCTTTGGATCGAACCCGCTATATGCAGTCATCCAAAACCTTCGTGCTTGTGGATCGACCCTTCTGGAAGCATCCACCCTACAATGTGGATACTCAGTCGCTGAGTATGACACTCACAGATCGTTTGACACGGGGTACCTATCTTTTTGAGTATGGACTGGAGCGACCGGCAGTTATTTGCTTGACCTACTCGTGGATGGGGGACGCACTGAAAATGTTACCTCTTTCCATCGAAAAACGTACCAGACTGTCTTTATCATCCTTGTCGAAAATTTATCCTGATGTGGATATTGCAAGTCATATTAAAAGCAACCCTGTCACGATCTCGTGGGAAATGGAAGAAAATTTTCTGGGCGCTTTCAAGGGGGCTTTACCTGGCCACTATCGATACAACAGAATGATGTACAGTCACTTTGATCAAAGAACCTTTCCAATTGGGCAAAGAGGTGTTTTTCTCGCGGGTGACGATATTTCTTTTACACCCGGGTGGGCAGAAGGGGCTATTCAAACGGCCCTCAATGCTGTCTGGGGCGTCCTGCATCATCTAGGTGGTCAATCACATCCACAAAATCCAGGTCCAGGAGATTGTCTTTTGGAGATGGGGCCAGTTGAATTGTAGCAACAGGATTTTGTAGTCAGGAGATACTCATGGAACAAGAACACAGTGGACCAACTTCTGATGTCTGGCAAAAGCCGGAAATCAATACCTACAACAGTATTTCCACTTTTATGCGGTGTCCCTCGGATTTTGGAGAGGATGGATCCGCAGATGTTGTCATTTCTGGAATTCCCTTTGATTTGGCGACAACCTATCGTCCAGGTGCCCGCTTTGGTCCGGGGGCAATCCGCGCGGCAAGTGCACAGTTGGCAAGACGCAAAATGTTCCCATGGGGTTTCAATCCCTTGGATAGACTCAGGGGCGTCGATTTGGGTGATTTGCAATTAGATGCACATCATCCATTGGTCATTTATGAACAAATCCGAACCCATGCGTTGTCAATTTTGCATCGGGACGTAAAATTACTCAGCTTCGGGGGAGATCACTTTGTCAGCTACCCTCTTTTAGCTGCGTTTGCAGAATTCATTGGGCAGCCAATGCATTTGCTGCATTTTGATGCGCACACCGATACCTGGCCCGACGAAAGTCGCGAAAGTATCAGTCATGGGACGATGTTTTACAAAGCCGTAAAGGAGGGTCTAATTGACGTAAATCATTCAGTACAGGTAGGGATTCGTACCTGGAATGATGACACCTTGGGTATTCACCAGCTGCCAGCGCCAATGGTGCATGAGTTTTCGGAGAAAGACCTGGTTGGGCGAATCCGCGAGATACTTGGAGATGGTCCAGTGTATTTGACCTTTGACATTGATTGTCTGGATCCGGCTACTGCGCCGGGAACCGGTACGCCGGTTTTGGGTGGTCTGAGTAACCCCCAGGTGTTGGGCATACTGCGGGGTTTGGAGGGTTTGAATCTGGTTGGTGCCGATGTCGTGGAGGTGGCACCCATTTATGACCATGGTGAAATTACGGCCATTGCTGCCGCCCATATTGCAGGGGAGATACTCTGTCTTTTTGCTACATCCAGCCCCCATAAATAGATTAACGACATAGGGAACGCCTGCGTCTAGCAAGCGTTCCTTTTTAAAACTAACTTGTTTTAGAACCAGAAGCCGGTTTCAAGAATATCCCGGATCTGGTCTGGTCTGTTATCATTACCAAAACCGGTAGTGTAATTGCTTAGACGCACATAGGACAATTCATCACGAATAAAATATCCATCGTTTGTATAGGTGGGTGTGATCATGA
>NZ_MOAD01000017.1:0-939 GCF_001931655.1 Acidithiobacillus albertensis
GGAACGCTGTCAGGAGCGGGCACAGAATCATGCACACCCCGAGCAGAAGACACGGACGATCTGGGCGGTCTTCCAGGAAGAGAAAGCGCTGCTGCGCCCCTTTCAAGCCACCTTCGATGGCTATGTGGAGGACCGGGTGCGGGTCAAATCTACCTGCCTGATATCGGTGGACCGTAATCACTACAGCGTACCCGCAGAATGGGCAGGAGAATGGGTGCGGGCACGGCGCTATGTGGATCGTATCGTGGTATTGATGGAAAGTGCGGTGATTGCCACCCATGCACGGCGCATGGGGCGGGACAAGACCATCACGGACCCGCAGCACTACCTGCAGGTTCTGGAGCGTAAACCGGGGGCTTTACGTAATGGCTTGCCCTTCCAGAAGCTACCGCGTGCCATCACCCTGGTGCAGGAGCATCTCCAGGCTAAAGCCGGTGGAGATAAGGCCTTTGTGGAAGTCTTACTGGCGGCCAGAGACCATGGCATGGACATACTGGAGACTGCCTGCGCCATGGCCCTGGAGCAGAAAACCGTTACAGTCACGGTAATCCTCAATCTGGTACACCGTCTGGCGCACCCGCTGCCACCACCCCCGCAGCAGACTCCGGAAGCCCTGCATCTCAAAGAAGAGCCAACGGCGGATTGCAGCCGCTACGATACCTTGCGGGGGAAGCCTTATGTCCACTGAACTGACCCTCTCTCTGAAGGAGCTGCATCTGTATGGCATGGCGACCGCCTACCAGGAATGGGTCGCGCAACCCGGGCTGGTCACAGAGCCGGTTTCCTGGCTGTCCAGCCTGATTGATGCCGAAAAACAGGACCGCCATTACCGCAGTCTGCGTTACCAAAGACGTATAGCCCGGTTCCCCCTGCAGCGCAGTCTGGATGAGTTTGACTTCACGGAAAGCCCCTTGGCCGAAGAACACCTGCGCACGCTGG
>NZ_MOAD01000018.1:0-19224 GCF_001931655.1 Acidithiobacillus albertensis
GACCTGGCGAATCCTGGCTATGATATCGTAGGCCGTCACCTGCAGTACGCTGTGTCCTTTGGATAGAACAGTATGCGCAATAGCAGATGCCAGGTGATTTTTTCCAGTGCCAGGGTTTCCACAAAGAATGAGGCTGGAACCCTGTCGATCTTCCTCATCAAAATGGTCAGCATACGCACGGCAGACATCCAGAACTTGCTGCTGATGTGGGGATTCTATCGTATAATTGTCAAACCAGCATGCCATATAACGCTTTGGAATCGCTGCAATCTCCATGAGTCTTTGGGAGGTCTTTTCGGCAGCACACACCGGGCAGACTGGCGGTAGGTAACGGATAACATCCTGCTCATCCACCATCGAGATTGGAAAGCGTCCATGACGGTCACACTCTCGATATTGAGGATGCCGATCCGGTAGTATTGACACGTTATTGGCATCAAATCCCCATCGGGCAAGGATGTCCTTGGCCGTATCGCCTATGTGGATTCCTGGCTGATGTTTACCAGCAGAACCGGAATTATCAGGTAAGCCCATAATGTAAATTCCTCCTATAACTTAAATGCACGAGATTGCTCAACGGCCAAAGGTGGCAGTAGTGACCTGTTAGGCGGGCTATGTCCTTTTTGTGTACCACTATTCCCATCCTTTCTTCCGGGTTTGCCGGTATCTTTGAGCATCGCAGCAATATAGCCAACGTGAAGCCCACTCCCTTTTCGTTCCAGGGCCAACTCGGCTGCTGCCAAGATGTGCTCATCAGAATGGCGCGCACACATTTCCCTGACTATTTCCATGTGCGGAGCTGCCCTGATACCGAGCTTGCGGAGTTCTTTGCACAGCACACCCTCTCGGGTCCCTTCCTTTGGGTTGTCTACCGTTTCAACAGCACCAGTCGGAGCAGTGGGTTTTGCCGCGTTGTTACCGTTTTCGGAAAAACTTTTTTCAGGAAGGGATCCGCTATTTTTTTCTTCAGGATTATTTTTTTCTTTTTTCACAAAAACCACGGTTGGGTTATTGCGGTCTTCAAGGGCTACCTGTGATCCTGTTGTATGCGTTGACAGGCTTTCACAGTCCGCAACCTGATGGTTATAAGCCCTGTCTTTATTGGGTTCTGGGGCAGATACTTCTTGATGGAAAGTGTCTTCAGGTAGTGTGTGTGTAACGTTTGGCGTTTCCGTTTCGAGCGTTCCTGAAACGTGTTTCTGAAACGTATGAAACGTTACTTCTTTATCTTCTTCTTTATCTTTATCCGTTTCTTGTAACGTTTCTACCGTTTCATTGATACGTTTCATGGGCGTTTCGCGTTTCGTTTCGCCCGTTTCGTTTCCGGCAGCAGCCACCTTGGCTTCTTTCTGCTTGGCTCTCCACCGGCGCAGACGTTCACGGTCTTTGGCTCTGGGGTCATTGTCTTCCCGTGAACGATACTCTTGTGCAGTTCGGCCATTCCAGATGTGTAATACTTCTTCCACCACAACAGGATGATACCAGCGTCCATCACTACACAAGGTGAAGCCGTGCATGGCTTCTGTCTTGAGTTTCAGCCACTTTCTGACGGAAGTCTTGGTCTTGCCCAGGCCAACCAGCGATGCCAGGTACTCATCGTTGTCGGGTAAGGATCCTCCTGGCGTTTGGCGAAATGCCGCAAGCCAAAGGCCCATGGCAACGCCACGAGCCTCAAAAGATACCGTATGCCAAAACTCACTGTCCAGGAGCCTGCCAACATCCAACCGCATAAACTGGAAGTTCCTGGGTACGCACGTCCCAGGTTCGACCAGTGGTTCTGGCAATATGGAATCGGTCATTTTCTACCTCTCTTTCCTGTTGGCTGCAGGATTTCCAGAATGGTGTCAGTTACCATGGGATGGTAAAGCCGATTGTCGGAACAGAGTGCCCAACCATGCAATACCATTGTGCAAATCTTTTTCCAGCTTGCGGATTGATAGTTATATCCGCCTGCCAGCTTGGATAATACAGCTTCGTTATTAGGTAAACTGCCCGCAGGCACTTGATGAAAGCTTCTTGTCCACAGCAGAAAGCCGGCCATAAATTCTGCCGGATTTGCTGTGTGTATAAATTCAGAGTTTTGCAGGCTCACAATATCCAGATTGAACCATCGCTCACACCTCAGATCTGTGCCTGGCAGTATAGGTGGATCAATGGCAGACAACTCAGTGAGATATGGCTCAATAGGGATCATTATCTCATTAGCTCCTGTCTTGCGATCACTTTCAGGGCCTGCAGATATTCCGTGGACACAGAGGTTGAGGATTCACCTTCTTCACTTGGGCTCAAGATTTGTGTGCCAAGGATTTCCAGCATTCGGCAGTATTGCTCAAACTTGAGTCCGGCCTCTCCTCCTAACCACCGGGAAAATTGGGATTCTGCTACACCGATAGATTCTGCAACCTGCTTTTGGCCGAGATGCATAATCTGCCGCAAGAGCAGGGATTGTATTTTGATTTCGGTTGAGGCCGCTTGCATGTAGCTTCCCCTTTGTAATTTTTCTGGTAACGAGGCGAAGCCATGAGAGACTTCGAGATTTTCTGTTTCAACAATAGGTGCTCCCGCTTTTTCCCCCAACGGGGGGGCGGCGGTTTCGGAGTTATCCGATGCGCACCTATGGAGAGGGGTCAACATGACACGGACTCACTTGAATTTGAGCTCCGCCGCTTACGGGATTTTTGGCTCCGCCATATATCGGGGCGCAGATCATTGAGCGTGAGCCTGGGATCCGCCTCCACAAGTTTCCATGCGAGTTCTGAGCTAGGTCGTTTTCTGTAAGTCGCGCAGAAATAAAGATGTTTGGTTGTTACGCCAGTGAGTCCAGCCAGTTTGGCAAGGACTTTTGGCCCATCTATGGAGTAAATATCATGCAGGTTCATGAAAGTAGGGTACCTATAAGACACTTATGTGTCAACACGGGTATCTATCAGATGGTTACCACTGGGGTGTCCTCGGGTTACCATTCTTCAATGAATATAAGAGAAATTCATATCAGCAATTTGAAGCAAGCAATTCAAAGATGCGGCAGCATCGATGGGCTTCTTGACGCTATGGCTACTAAAGGGGTTGATCCTGTAAGTAAAAAATACTTACAAAATGTTCTGAATGGCGTCCAGACTAAGGGGTACAAGCGAAAACGAGACCTTGGACATGATGTTTGCCGCAAAATTGAAAGAACGCTTGGGGAGTCGGATGGATGGATGGATGTTCGTCATGACGGGCACCAGTCTTCGGACTCGTCTGTAGAAATGACATTAGGCCCCAGAGAAATGGCGCTTTTGCAGAACTTTAGAGGTATGACCGCATCACAGCAAGATGAATTTATACGAGAGTCTGAGAAAACGAAACAGCTAAATGAAAGTATTCTTAATGAGCTGGCTTGTTCTGTACAGGGTAAGAAAAATGTTTCATGACATTAAAATCTACCCGCTTACACATAGAGGATAATAAATGTCACGCAAATTAAATGCCGCATGTTTGAATTCAATATTGATGATGGGATTTTTGGCCGCATCACCGACTGCGTTTGCTGAAGCAAATACAGGGAAAACGGATCAGATTACACCAAATCAAATATTTCACAATCTCGCGATGGAGTCTTCAGTGCAAAGGTGCACACCAGAGGTGAACCTACATTTTGTTAAAGACGCTTTGAATTACTACAAAATGGGAAATTATGTGTTGGCTAAAGAAGATTCTAGTATTGCCGCCGAAGGTGTCTCATATTGTATAGATCATGGCATGACGAACGCGTCTAGTGCAGGAAGTTCAGTTGGACTTTTGTTGGCGATGGATGCATTGTCTTCATCCCATACCGGTCTACTCATGCCGCAAACATATACGATTGCAAACTATGCAAAAATTCTGCTTGAAGATTATCCAGATAAAAGTAGTTCTAAAGATATTGAATTGATGAAAAGCGCTGGTTTTTTCGGATCTCCAAAGCCGCCAAAAACATCTGCGATATCTGCTTTATCTTTATCTGCAGTTGACCTTGTTGGTCAATATAACAGTAATAGTTTTGCATTTAAGAAAAAATATAACGATAAAACAATTATAGTTAGTGGTGTTTTATCAAATATTACATCAGCACCTAATGGTGGGGCTTCTATAGGGATTGACGGAGCACCAAACGTCAATATAAATGATAGGGGGTTTAATGATTATGTCTATTGTCAGGTTTCTAAAGCTAATGTTAGCGAAGTTATGAATCTTAGCAAAGGCAAAACAGTTACAATTAAAGGGGTGTTTGATCCTAAATTAGCTAATAAGTTAGACGATGGAATCACTCTTGAGCCAATAAATCTCTTTAGTTGCTCTGTTGTTGAGTAACTGCTCATAAAATAGTTCAAGCCTCTTCTCTTTGCGGTTCTTTATAACGTAGCCTCACCTGTCGGGTTGATCGGTTTTCTTTGTGGCGTGTTCTGATAGACCACGCCTTTTTGGGTTTCTTCAGCGCATCTGTGGTACTGTTAACGATACTTTTGTTGTGTCGTCGTGTATATGTATTGAGACGACATATTGGCTAGGATATGTATTACTTTCGAGGCAGGGATCGCATCCTAGCGAAAAGTTCTGAGATCAAAAAAGTTTGACACCAAGGAATCTAATAGATACCATTGCAGCAACAGGTACCTAGTAGACACTTGCATTCATTGTTGAAGGAGTTCCTTCATGTCAAACCTATCAGCACTTTCAGTGGTCACTGCAGCAAGCTCTGCAGGTCGATCAACCATTCCCGAAAAGCCTGGCGCCGGATATTTGGCCTGCCCTCCGCTGAAATCAGCCGTTCATCAACAGGCTGATGTCCAAAAAAAGAAAATTGTTGTTACCTACCGTGATGGTATAGAACTAACCTATCTGTTTGATGCATCAGTGCAAATCGCTGAACTGATGCAATTGGTGTCCCGTGCTGGCAGTGTGCGCAAGGTGATTCTGTGATGAATCGCGTATTGGTAAGCATCCCTGTATCTGAAAATGCGGAGCGGGCTTTGCGGGCTGAACAGATTCTTTGCCGCATTATGCTCCAGGCCCCTGCCGGAACATTTTTGAAACGATCCAAGCGTACTCTCTCCCTGGTGATTCCTGATCCTCAAAGACTTCGCCCTGTTTCATTGTGGGATGATCAGCCTCGATCAAACCCACGAAAATTCCATTTTGATTTCGATGACGTTGACGTTGGGCATAGTTTTTTGCTCGGGGCTACCGGCAAGGGGATGTCCAGATGAATACTGTTTTTTTACTCATAAAGGGGATGTGTGATGTGTGATGCTCTAGCGGTTTATGATGATTTGTTCGATGTAGAAGATGATGTTCTTCTGGGTGATGCCTTTACTCGTGATGCCGTTGATCTGCTTATGCAGGCCGCCATGGCGGTGAATGCTGCAGGCGGATCTGCAAGAATCCGAATCAATGAAGAAACCGAAGATCTGGTATTAAGCGAAATTGACGATGCCTGATGCCCGGTTGAGCGAAGAAAATCACTTTCCATGGATAGGGATTACCGAAGAGCGCGTGACCATGGAAATGGAAAATATCCAGAAACTCTTTGTTTCACTTTCTCATGGAGAGCCAATTTCTTATGGTATTTCTCGTGAAATCGCCAAGGGTTTGTTTACTCTTTCAGAAGAGAACCTGAAGTGGTCTGGCGCAGAGTTGCTTGTTCGTGTGGATATTGAAAGCGTGAAACCAGAAGATTTTGCTGCACCGGATGATGTGGACTTTGCAGCAAAAGTGTGGGAGAAACCAGAAGATTACTGGGTACCAACAGCACGGCTTGATCTGGGTGCGGTGTTAAGTTCTTTCCAGTTTATGGTCTTGCTTTTTTTTCTCTCACCGTTTGCCAAGAAAAATTATAAAAAAGCCTTATCTGGTGTTGATTTGCTGTTTTATATTCATGCTGCAGATAGCTCAGTGACGGTCTATCATGCTGATCGATCAGGGGCGGGGCGTAACCTTTGGAAATTGATGGTTGCAGCGACTAGAGATAGGTATTCAAAGTGAAACTATTCAAGGAATTATCTCATGCAAGCATGCGTCATTGGTGATGATATAGTATACATGAATAAAAGAATCGGGCATCATTTATATATGGAAACCGGTATCGCTTTTTTGGATCAGTCGGTAGACGCATTCATGGATAATCCGCGATTGTTTGTTGGGGATTACTTTGGCGGAAAATATTCAGATGCCTTTTTTGACCATGCCCGTTATGTGCCGTTGGCACTTGCAGTGCTTTTTTATCGGGAGCGATCGTCGTTCACCATGCGGCACGATCTGGCTTACAATCAGATATATGCCAAGGCATACGAATCGGCGGTTCCCGTTATTAAAAATCGCCTGCTTGCACATCAGTTGGATATGGACTATGCCAAATCAGTCTTTGCGGCTGTGGTTCACAAACTTGCAGATGCGCACGATTTTGAAAGCGTCCCATTACCCAATATCGCAAGGATACTTGCTGGATATAAAACGCGCAGGGATCTCTGTGGATTGATTCAGGAACGGGATCTGATTGCTACATCCTGGCGTGATAACGACAAAGGCCCAGTCCGTTTCTATGAGATCAATGAAAAGGATGATCCGGACTTCTTCCTGTGTGGCGATGAAGTGGACCTCAAAACGGACGAATCCGAGATTTTTCATGCAGACGATTTGAGGGTGGATCGTTACATGCATGCCCTGGGGTTTTTACCTAAAGGGTTGGGAGTGGGATCCAGGATGCCTTTAGAAATACTTTTGAGGGCCGGTGAAAGTGTCGGACTGTGCGTTGTGGATTGGGACGACATGCTTTCCGAAAACAATCCGTTGGATGTTGCAGAAACCATACCCAGTGGGGATGAAGAATTGGGTATCTTCATGCCGGCGGTGGACAAAAAGCCAAGTCGTTCTGTCGATAGCCCATTACTGCATGTTTTTACCGATTCAGACAATGAATCTTTTGCCGGACTGATCAGTCCTATTCGCAGATTCGGGGGGAAAATCAGGATGACGCGAAATATTCTGGATTATTTACCAAGGGCACATCGTGGTAGCACCTATGTCGAGCCTTTTGCGGGTAGCGCTGCTGTTTTGTTTGCCCGTCCGTCTATCGGGGTTGAGGTCATCAATGATATGGACGGAGAAGTTATCCATTTTTTCAGGACGCTGCGCGATCATGCTGATGAACTTCAGTATCTCTTGCAGTCAACGCCGTATTCTCGGGCTCTGCATGATGAATACAGCGGAATCGATCCCCGTACATTATCTTCCGTTGAGAGGGCTGTCCGATTCTTTTATCTCTCTCGGACAAGTTTTATGGCCGACCTGGAGAATCCGTCCTTTGGTTTTGCCAAGAAACTGGATAATCGCGCCGACTCGATGCGCCATGCCGTGGATGATCTGCTCACCTTCAGAGATCGCCTACGTCGCGTCATCATAGAGCATGATGATTATGCGGCGATTCTGACACGTTACGATGATCCTGATACCGTCTTTTATTGTGATCCGCCTTATCTGGATAGTACCAGGAAGTCAGGCGGATACGTCAACGATATGGAGTCTGCAGAGGAGCATGCCATTTTGCTGGATCGATTGGTTGAGTTGCAGGGCTATGTAGCTCTATCTGGTTATCCCAGCGAACTGTATGCAAAAAGATTGGAGACGACGGGATGGACGTATGTGGATTTTCCGGTGACTTGTCGGTCTGGAAGGACAAGAGGAGTTGAATCGACGGATACCGCACGGGTGGAACGGCTCTGGCTGAATCCGAAACTCAGCTTGTATCGTGCAGATAACAGGATTCAGGCAACCACCTTGAATTTGTTTGGGCAAGAGTCATTGTCATGCGTCCCTTGCTGAAACTAGAAGATGTGGCCGGCCTGTTGAACGTTTCCGTAAAAACGGTTAATCGTTGGGCGAGTGTGAATCCAGAAAAATTGCCACCCAGAACGATCCTACCCGGCACTCGAATATGGCGTTGTCGTCCTGAAGATCTTGATCGGTGGTTGAATGAGGCAAATGGCATCTCACCTGATGAACCGGTTGAGCCAGAAGCGCCTCATCATGTAAAAAAGACTGATTACGAAGTACCTGTCCAACCAGAAAGAATCACTCCTCAGGAGTTTTTCCGAAAACGTAGGAATAGGGGGTAAATTGTATGTCCGCTCACAGGTTAATGGGATATGGTGAATTGGCCGACATTTTGCGGGTTACGCCGGGGGCTGTAAGAAATCTTTATAGTGCAAATCCCGGGCGGTTGCCACCGGCAATAGTATTGCCCGGCTTTAGGGGGCCAAGATGGGATGAAAAAATGGTAGAGGACTGGTTGTCCGGGCTGGTTGTAAAGCCAGAACCTGTTTTACCAGGCAGGGGTCTGAGCAAACGTAAGCGTGGACGGCCACGTATCTGGCAGGGGGATTGAATAGTGCGAACTAAAGAAGATTTGGAAGAAATGATTGGTCACCAGGCGAAGGTACGCTTTTGTGCCCATCGATCTTGTTATCCTGCGTCTATTTCTAGTTGGCCGTTCGGGAAAAGTATTTGCCTGCACATGGACTTTTTGTCTGAGGAACGCTTTTCTGACGCGGATGTGAAGGCTGTTTTGTTGCATCAATTGGCGCTCAGGGACATTCCGCTTTTTAATGCTGGACCGCTCATCGCATTGCTGGGGTTTGTCATGATAGCCGTAATGGCGGGGTTACATTGGGCAAATATGCTTGGTCACAACTGGATATGGTTGGGTTTTGGATTGGTGGTTTTTGGGGTCCTTGTGCGTGTCGTCCAGAGCAGATGGTTTTACGGAGAATGTTGCCGTAACGAGTGATTAGCGATTTTCGTTTTCCAAAGATTTTTTAGAGGTGGGTATGAATGAAACATGTTCAGCAAGACCTGTGGGCGGTTTCTCTGTAGGTCCACGAGAGGAATATCGGCCAGGCCCTGAGCCTTTTCGTAGAGTTGCCGGACGAGTAACGGCAACGGTACGATCTGCTGCAAAAGATAAAAGCGACGTGCCAACAGGAGTGGTTAAATTGAGTCTGCAAAAAACGCATGTAGGAATGATCATGGATGCCGTGCGGGATGGGCATCGAAGTTTGACGGCCATTCAGGGCGTTACTTGTTTTGATCGAAAAAAAATAAGGGACATTACCAGTAAGCAGGTTAAAGCAGGAAGTTTGGTGGTGGATGAGGCTGCTTCAGGTGAAAAAATCTTTAGCCTACCGGGTGATCCTATTCCTGATTCTGCGACGAAAGGATCGCAAGATCCTGATGATGTGCCTGCAGACGTTAATGCAGAAACAGAGGTTGATGATGACGCAGGATTCCATGCAGAGTTTTTCTTGCTTGGTAAAGATGTGCTGAAAGAATGTGAAGGTTCTACAGAACGTGCGGGGTCAGAAGTTGATGATGCATTGATGTTTTCGGAAAACAGTGATGTTGGGTCCACTGAAGCAATCAAAGGGATTAAAATGGAAGAATCAGAAACCGACTTGGGGTATTTGCATGAACGTCTGGAGCATCTATACAGGACAGCGCAATCATCGCTGGGCGCCTTTTGGGAGGCTGTGGTTGAATTGAGAACAATGGCCGATGATGCTTTGCAGGCAAAAGAAAAGCTGCTCAAAGTGTATGAAGCGCTTGGGCAAGTTCCTGTCCATATAGATGGAAACGGTCACGGGAAGGGTAGTCGTTCAGATGTGCAGCCATGATAAAATCTCAAGCTGGCGTGATGAAGACTATGACATGGAAGATCGCGCCTGGATAGAATTGATCGAAAAGATGAGCCCTGCCCGTCGTGATCGACTGATTGCTTTGTTGATGGAGATGCAGAGGCGTGTTGAACGCATAAAACAAGGGAAATAGACCGTGCAGTTAGAAGATTGTCAGCAAAAAATAAAAGGCCTGGTTGATGATTGGTCCAGCCACCCCATTGATTGGGATTCTGATCCGGTTTTGGCTGATCTGGGGTTGGATTCCATGGACGCCATGGAACTGGTCATGATGATTGAAGAAGCTTTCGATCTGGATATCCCTGTCGCGCAAGTGTCAACGTGGAATCGTGTTTCCGATATTCAGCGAGATGTCTGGACGTTGATTGCGGAAAAACAAAAGGAGGGTCAGTAATGCGTAAAAAGATTGCCTTGGATGGTGATGGGGTTTTACTGGATTTTGATCGGCATTTTCAACGTCACATGGAGTACAAGCTGGGACGAAAGCTGCCGGTGCTTTCTAAAAACTTTCAAGTGTCAGAGCGGTATGGGGTAGATGGCTTTTGGAATGACCTGGCTCAGGATGAGGTGTTCTGGTCGGGTATGCCCCTTTTGCCGGATGCTAAAAACCTGATTTATGCCCTGGAAGATATGGGCTTCGAGGTTTGGGTAGTGACGGCCATTGGTGAAGAACAGCGGAGATCCCGGGCCATTTCCCTGTCAGGGCTTGTACCAACTGGCCGCATTGTCTGCGCAGGATGGACGGCTACGCCGCAAGACAAAGCCAATATTCTGCAGGATCTGGGCGCCGTAGGGTTCCTGGATGATCAATGGGAGCATGTTTTGCATGCGGACATGCTGCCGAAAATGCAGTGTGCCAGATACTACTGCTGTGGAGAGTATAATATGGGTGAAGTCCCTGATGCTGTGGGCGTTGTGGATGATGTGATGGACTTTCCCGTGGCCCTGGAAGCCAGTATGCGGAAGTGGGGTTAAAAATGCGTAGAGTATCAAACTTGGCTTTTAATCAGGAGTTCCCTGGACGTTCTGGGTTGAAGGCTATTCCTTCAAAGCATGTGGCCAGAATTGCACGAGATCCAGAAAACCGGTTTGACGATCAGGCAGTAGGCATCTGGATGGAAGGGCAGGATTGCGTTGTAGGATGGTTGTACCGAAAGGATAAAAATCGTGAAGCGGTTCTTCAGAAGCTCACTTCTGTGGAGAGCATTCCTTGCCAGATAGCCGTAGAAAATGGAAAGAAGGTGGTTGTTTTCTGGCTGTGACGGAATCTGATCAATTTCGTGACGCCATGAACAATCGGTGGGTATTCAATGAGGTAGTCCATAATGATGCTTAACCGAAAACTGGATATTTTCAATAAGATGTCTATGGAAGCAGGCCGATTCACAAGACGCCATATCTTGTGGTTGGTTGGCCAGCTTGGTCTGTATTCCATATGCACGGTAACCCGTCTCAATACTGTTTGTTGCTTTAACAATGGATTGCGCTGTATCCCCTTCACAGGTTTGCATGCAAAGCGCGATGGATGCCTCTTGCTCATCCATCGACATCTCCGACGTTGGAATGCTGTATTGCCATATGACATAGCCAAATATGGACAAGAAAATGATAACCATCGGCAATCTGATGGTGGGTCTAGCCATGGCCCAACGGAGAAGCCAGACAATCATCTTCCACATGGATTATATCCAGAATGGATGGTATGGGTTTTTCTTTTCCGCGCTGGAGTGATGGCATTTTTATTCATGGATGGTGGACTTTACCTGTTTCGTTATCTTTATGGCTTTGTAGGGCTACAGGTGATGCCCGTTGTACAAAACACATTTATTCGTTGGGATATCTGGGCTTATCAACACGGACCTATTGTGGTGACGGGTCTGTTCCCGCTGATAACCGGTCTCTCGCTGCTTTTTATACAGGCATCTCCATGGTTTTGTGGGTTCGGCATGGCCTATTTCGTCGCGTGGGCATTTTATCGCATCTCCATCCGCATTGGGAAACTACCCCCATGGTCGGACTATCAGCAGATTTTCAGACTGAGAGACAAGCCGTGAACAACGCCACTTATTCCGTCTACTTGGCCGCAGTATGGTCGTTGCAGTCCGTTTAATCCGCAAGCGGCCATGAAGCTAATCAGATTGTGCTATACCACGTTTTCGGAAAACATTAACGCTGAAAAGACAAACACTCTGGAGATTGATTATGCTACGACCCTTTGAGCTTGACCCGCAGATTATCCACCACATTATCTACAGCCAGGCAGGGTCTATTGGCAAGGCGCTTATTGAGCTATTGATGAACTCCATAGATGCACAAGCCACCACAGTTGCTCTGACCATGGACGGTAAGGGGTTCACCTGCAGTGACGATGGTGCAGGCTTTGCCACCAGAGAAGATGTGCTCCGTTACTTCGGACGTTTCGGTACACCTCACGAAGAAGGCGACGCCACGTATGGACGCTTCCGCTTGGGACGCGGGCAGATCATGGCCCATGCAAGCACCGTCTGGCGATCGCATAGCTGGCAAATGACGGTGGATACGCGAGAAATGGGGTATGCCTACGATTTGGAGGACATCTCGGAGCCAGTAGCTGGCTGCCAGATCACCGGTAGCTGGTATGAACCGCTGACTGAGCAGGAGCGCCTAGCGGCCATTCAGGAGGTACGTGACCTAGTGCGCTACACGCCCATCGAGATCATTTTGAACGGCAAGCCCATCACCCGTAACCCCGCTCTGGAAAAATGGGACCAAGTGGATGACTTTGGATATTACCGGGCCAAGGAAGAAGGCGCGGTGGCCATCTACAATCAGGGCGTACTGGTTCGACATGACCCCGGGCATGTGTGGGGTGCCGGAGGGCTGATCGTCTCCAAAAGGGCTATCGGCTTGAACGTATCCCGCACCGAGATCCTGCGCAAAACTGATCCCGTTTGGAAGCATATTGCTAAGGTGTTCGCGCCACTGGCGGCCCGTGCCTCGGGCAATAGCAATGCCCAACGCAAAACAGAAGCCTATCGGGAACGGTGCGCACGCTCATTATTGTCTGGTGACCCGGAGTTGCACCGGATTTATGATAAAGAACCAGTGGTGACTATTCTTCCTGGGAAAAAGCACTATTCTGTGAACGAGTTCCTGCGTCAGCATTGCAATTACCACAAAGGCGTTGTTCAGAATAACAGTTTTGCTGTCGTTGAAAACGAACGGGACATCCCCCAGGCCGAAGCTATGGCGGCATTCGGTATGGCCGTTTTCGTGCATCCCATCACGCTCTCCCGTTTTGGTTTGTACAATGCATTGGATTTCGTGGAAGTCATTGGGCGCATACAGGACAATTTACGGGATCATGTGTCCACCAATGATATCCAGTATTGGGGCCTCAGCACTCTTTCCGTACCTGCGCTGCTTTCATTTGACGTGCTCAAAAAAGCTTTCAAAAGTCGGATTGCCCTTGCTCCGGATAACACGTTGGACAAAGAAACCCGGCGGGCATGGGTCGCCTTGAAATGGTGTCTGGAACAATACGCGGCCATTTGTACGGGTGGAGAATTCTGGTATGGGCGACGGACTCGGGGCGGCATTCGCTTTCGTGTGTTTTTGGGGGACTCCAATACTGCTGAAGCATGGACTGACGGTTCGGCCTATATCGCCATCGACCGGAAACAGGTGTTGCCATTGAAAACCAAGCCTCTGGAAACGGCGATGAAGATTTTTAGCCTCGTGGAGCATGAGATATCTCACCAGGGCGACAGTGTTTCCTGTGGTCACGATGAAGCATTTTATCAGCGGTTCCACGATCTGGTGCTGGAACAGGCTGCCGTGCGTCAGAAGTTCCTGTATATCTGGCTCAAGAAATACACGTCCAGCATGGAAAATGCGGGTAAACGACCTTCTGGCGTAGCCTGGCGCGAACGTTTGCTGCAGGAGCGGATGGGTAATGGCCGGGTTAAAAACGGTCTGGGTAGCGGCCTTGTCGCTGCGGATGACGCCATGATGTGCCTGGCGCTGGAATCCTCCAGGAATGAAGACATCCGCCAGCAAGACTGTCGTCTGCAAGACTGGATCGATGCCGAAAATATCCGCCTGGTTGAAGCCGGTTTGTGCCCACCGCCACCGGAGTGGGCGGCATTGGTACGGGATTCGGAAAAGCAGTTGGCGGAAGATCGTGATCGGTCACGCGCAAGAGATATGGAAGATCGGTTAGTTGATGAACATTGGGACGAGATGATCGCACAGGATGATGCAAGAGATCGCCAGTGGTATGCCGAAGTGTTGGGCATACTGCCGGAAGATCTTCCTGATACCGCTTTCGATTGGTATCAAAGCGTTGTTGCCCCGCATTATGGCGATCCAGAGTTGATGGCTGAAAGAGAGGACTTTATACGATCTGCGTGGCATGGGAATAGTTACCGTTTCCAAACGCCAAAACCATGGGAACATACCCAGGATGAAGAATGGGACCCATGGGTGCATGAGCAGGAAGATGCCGCCATGGCAAAAGCAGAAGAAGCCAAATGGATTCCGGAAGATTGGGTGCCTTATGTTCAGAATGGCGAAACCAGATGGACCATCGAGCACAACGCTGCGGCAGCAGGCTTTCTGGATGTGCTGGAGTACCTCGAATGGCGAGATGACACATTGCAGGACGCGACCAAAGAGCGTGTGTAATTCTTTGAGTATCGCATGGATGGACTGCGCAACGGTCAGGACTTCAGCGGAACCCATTTTGATGCACGCTTTTATACCATGTTTTCGGAAAACAGTGCGCTAATACGTTAGTCGTTTTTCACCTATATCAGTCGGATCAAATGCTTTTCCTTTCTTGCTGGAGGGCTTGTCGTTATCATGGAAATCCTAGCTTGGTTAGTGGCTGCCATTATTGCGGTTTGGAGTGTACGACGTGTGAGCAAAGCGGTTCTTTTCGAGTTGTGGAAAATTCCTGCCGTTGTATGGGCAGACTTTCGTCATTCTCCGCAAGTGGCTTGCATTCCTTTGCGACTGATGAGTCCCTGGGATGTTCCATTGTTCCTGGTTGGGATCGTGCTGTGGTTAAGTTGGGTAATCACTTTTGCACTAACGCTCTTCTGGCAATTGACGCCTCTGGTTTTTTTGATATTCGAGGCGGGATTCCTCATATTGGCTATTCCACGCGCATATAACGATTCCTCCGTAAAGAAAAAGCTACAAGGAATGTGCGTAGATGATGGTGAGCGGCTTGTTTGGCTCGCCTTGTTCGAGCGTACTCATCCGGATCTGGCAAAGATGAATCCTTTGTTCTTCTCTTCTATCGAGGACAATATTTGGCGATTTTTCGCTGCAATTTTTATTGTGTTGTTTCCTTTATTTTCGTTGGCGCTACAGCTTATTTTGTCGGGACTGGCCGTTCTGGCTGTACAAGGACTTATTTTTTTATGCGGGTTTATTGTGAGCATCATCCCGTTAGCCAGGTGGGCCGGATCATTGATCGGTGGCCGATATGCCTGGTGGCTGGAATACCACTTGTTGGTTGATGGGTTCAGGTAACGAATTTTACGAGCGCGACAATGACGCCTACAGAGACGACCATCATGCCGCCCAGCTTGATGATCAGGCGTTGTTCCAAGTCCTTGAGAGAAGCTGTGAGGTCTTCTGTCGTTACGAGGTCTTGAACGTTAATTTCGATGACTTCTGCCAAAGCTTCAGCCTGAGCCTCCGCCTGTTCAGGTGGAAGTCCTGCCGCCTTGAGTTTGTTGGCGAATTTTAGGGTATCGAAAGTAAACGTTGCCATGAGAAAGAGTGTAGCTCACATTTTGCCTTATCCACGAACTCTTTATCCAGTTTGCGCGGAAAATCCCGCCGTTCAGGGCGGGGAGGAAGTCAAGTTATATACCACGTTTTCCGAAAACGTGGTATATAATGTGAATTCGTTGGCGTTGATTCCCCTAGTTGCCCTGTCTATACTCTTCGCATGGCTACTCTACTGCATAACCACATGGATTATCTGACTGACGCCGAAGGATTGCTACAATCTCTTCGGGCGTTAGTGTCCCATGCAGTGGCGTTAGCTTGGACCACACGCGCCTTGGAGAAGGACGCCAGGGTGGTCTACACTCTTTCCCTCACCATTCACGACGAACATGTTGCGGGACGGCTTGACGGGCTTTCTAGTCGTGCGCTGGATGTTGCTGACCAGATCAAAAGCAGTGGTTTTTTTGTCACGCTGGCGCGTCGGTCATTGTTAAGAAGCTCGGTTTTGTTTGCTCAGGCGGCCTGCTTGGTACGAGCGAAAGACACTGCATCCATTCCCAAGCTAGACCCCTTGTGGCGATCAGCAGCAGACGCCTTGTCTGAAATTTTCAGGGTTGTCTAAGCAAAATCTAAAGAATGTCATTGACCAGGAGTATGTTGTTTCTCTGGGCTTCGGTATCTATGGTGCATTCCTGCACTGGTCTTGGGAGGTCTCTGTCGCCCTTATCAGCAGTGAGCCGACTGTTGCTCTTGCGAGTATCCTCACCAAACGTTAATCGATTCGGAAAATTTCCAAGTTCTATACCATGTTTTCGGAAAACATGGTATACCATAAAATGGCTATATTTTTGTGTTTTCCGGATTTTTCGTCGCTTTTCAATTATGGTATACCACGTTTTCCGAAAACGTAGTATACCATAATTACTAAAAAACACCTGGGTTTTGCCTCTCGACCAGCGGGTTTCCACTCCGTTTCATGGCGTTTCCCATCAGTTTCAGAAACGAAAATGGAAAACAGGGGAGAGATAGTGAACGCAAGATAAAGGGGTTGGGTTCCGTTGTTCTATACTACGTTTTCCGAAAACGTGGTATACCATAACGACTATCTCTCCCCTGTTTTCCATTTTTTGCGCGTCTGTTTCGGTGAAGCCCGGTTGGGGCGATGCCTGCAGTTATCCCCATCACCCACCACCTTGTGGATGGCTCGCTTCCAGCGACCAGCCGGTACACGTTCCGGCTTGCCACCCACAATCCATGTTACCGCTGGGGACTCTGTCGGGTCCCCTTCGTTGCCTGGACTGCGGGTCGTGGATGATGGGGATAACTGCAGCGGTTACTTACGCCATGTTTTCGGAAAACTTGGAGGGCAGGGTAGGGGGGGATCCTTTCGCTTTCAATCGATGTATGGGCCTTTCCCTCGGTGGATACGATCATCCAGGATTTTTCTGAGGTCCTTTATGCTGGAATCATTCACGTCGGTCCCTTTAGGGGCCTTCAAAGAAGGGTGGAATGGTCCGCGTACCTGTTCCTTGCCTTCAAAAAAATGCACCTTGCCTTTCTGGTCTATTTGGGCATCAAAGCCATCACCGTGTACCACCAACCCGCCATCTTTCCCGTCTTTGACTTTCAGGTTGGATTGATGGAATAACACTTTGTTGTTTTCTTTCACTTGAAGCGATGCGCGCAGATCTCCCTCATCATTGGCGTACAGTTTCAGTGAATACCACTTGTTTTTGCTGGATAGAGATTGGAGGTCGGCTATAAGCGCGCCGTTCTGAAGACTGTGTGTATCGCGATCTTGATCCCGGTTCCATGCGGGCAGATCTGCTTCTTTAAGTAACTCATGATCGACCATGAATTCCCGCACTTGCTCTATGGCTTGACTGGCATACAGGAGGGTTTCTTGCGCGTCTAATTTTTCATAATTTTCAAAGGGCGCTTTTTCGCCTGGATTGGCATCCGGATATCGTGAAATTGTGTAATACATATCCAGACTACGTATTTCGCGGCTTAATGAAAGACCGTTTGTTTGCATTCTTTCTGCAAGGTCTTTGATGTTGTGGGTATGGGGAGTGTCGCCCGTAATTGCCATGAGTACGCTTTTTAAGCTTTTCTCAACGGATTGTTGGCTGTGGAAGCAACTGGAAGACGGAGAATTTTCCACTAGCAGACTGGCTACATACCAATCGTGTTGAGCTTGTTTTAACCAGCGTATTGATTCTGCCGATTGTTTGTTGATTCCCATAGGAGGATCCTTTCCTTCATAATTTCAGTGAAAAAGGCGATTTGAGATGAAGATCTGTCCGCATATCCTTTTGGAGTCCAGGCAATAACGTCGCAAGAAAAAGACAAATCCGCGTCACGAAGTGCTTTACGGATAGATCTGAAAACGGTTTTCTCGTCTATCTCAGCGGTGAGCATCAACAACACATCAGCGTCTGAATTTGTGCTTGGCTCGTTACGTGCTACCGAGCCAAAAACCCAGACGCTTTCGATGGGTAGGTATTGCGCAACAGCAGGAACGAGTTGTTCCCGAATTTGGTTGCGCATACTTTGCGCTTGCGCTTTTGCCTGTGAGCGAAGCGCGTTTCCAAGCGTTTGACCATGAATATGCACTTATCGTCCTCCAGTCCTTTCATGAGTCCAGACTGTTTCCTGATCGCTCATAAATCAACACCCCTTCCTTCTTGATGGTTTCCATCATGGGTTCAGATTTTCTGGATCCCAAGCGTACCTCTTCGGTTGACCAAATAATGATATCGCAACCCCATGTGAAACCCTGCTTTCTGAGCGTCTTGAGGATGTTGATGACCATATCCTGGCGTTTGGGCCATGGCCATTGTGCCGATGGTCCGTCGCATTCCACAAAAACATCGATATCGGAATCTTCCGAGGCATTTCTGCGTGCGACCGAACCAAATACCCATATACGTGTTGCGCTGAGGTGTTCGACGATTGCAGGTACCACCTGACTTTTTGCGGCAGCCATGCGGAAATCGGATGCCGCTTGAACCGCTTCACGAATGCGGGCCTGTCCTTGATTAAGCCATTGACGAACTTCGCTGGAAATCATCTTTGCTCCAGGATTGTGATTTTCAATCTCAAAAAAAATAATAGACGCCATTCAGAGCTCAGGCAATCAATAATCATTGCCCGACTTGCTTATGGTATACTACGTTTTCCGAAAACGTCGTATACCATAAGCATTGTCCCTCTTTTTTCTCGGCTCTCGTCCTGCAGTTATCCCCATCACCCACCACCTTGTGGATGGCTCGCTTCCAGCGACCAGCCGGTACACGTTCCGGCTTGCCACCCACAATCCATGCTACCGCCGGGGACTCTGTCGGGTCCCCTTCGTTGCCTGGACTCGGGTCGTGGATGATGGGGATAACTGCAGGGGCATTTCTATGTGATGTTTTCCGAAAACATAGTATACCATAATCAGGTTATTCATGTATGATAGGATCATGCTATAGGACGAACAACACAGGAGAAACTTCGGTGCCTGAAATAAAATTGACCGACGAACAGATTCAGGGTGTGGACATGGCTAAAAAGATGTCCAGCTTCAAGATGTCGGCCCTGGCAGGGACGGGCAAGACCACGACACTCGCGGAAATTGCCCGGGGGCTAAAAAAGAAGAGGGGGCTGTATTTGTCCTTCAATAAAGGGATTGCGGTCGAAGCGCAAAAACGTTTTTCCGGGACCAACTGCACGGCACGAACCTTTCATTCTTTGGCTTTTGCCGGATTCGGCAAGAAGTATGGTTCGCGGTTGAATCAGCGTCTCAATG
>NZ_MOAD01000019.1:0-15917 GCF_001931655.1 Acidithiobacillus albertensis
CAAGGGCGATTTTGATGCCACTGTAGGGCAGGTCACCGAGGCCCTCAAGGTGGAAGGATTTGGTGTGCTTACCACGATTGATGTGGCCGCGACACTCAAGGCCAAACTGGGCATTGAAGGGCGACCTTATGTCATTCTCGGTGCTTGCAATCCGTCCTACGCTCATCAGGCGTTGGAGACCGATCCTGACATTGGTGCCTTGCTGCCCTGCAACGTGGTGGTACGCACCGAAGCCGATGGCAGCGTGAGTGTGGTATTCATGGATCCCGCCGCCGTGCTTGGCATGGTGGACAAGCCGCAAATTACCACGCTCGGCATTGAGGTGCGCGATAAACTCCAGAGGGTGGCTGACGCCATGCGCGGTTGAATAATATCTATACGAGCTTATTAAATAGCCCTTTTACTACATTCGCAACAGGAGTGAACCCATGAGTGAGATCCATCTGAAGATTACTGGCATGACTTGTGAGCATTGCGTGCGTGCCGTGACGAAGGCACTGGAAGGCGTGCCCGGCGTGGAACATACGGATGTCACGCTGGAACCTGGAGAAGCCGTAGTGCGCGGTAAGGCCGAGATTTCCGCATTGATCGCGGCGGTCAAGGAAGAAGGTTATGAGGCGGAGGTGCGGGGCTGAAGCCCTGCACGCCGATCCGCTATGTATGATCCTGTGCTGCTTTACACGAGTCCCGGCTGCCCCGACTGCGCTGCCGTGCGCCGTTACCTTGAAGAACACCATATCGCATATGAGGAACGTGACGTAACAGCTCCCGGCGTGGCTGAGGAGGCTAAATCACGCTATGGGGTACGAGTCGCGCCGATCACTGTGATCGCTGGCGAAGCGTTATGGGGAACGCTTGCCCATCAAAAGCCACGGCTTGATGAACTGCTGGCCAGGGCTCAAGGAGATGGGTGCGAGAGTTGAAAATAAGTAGGGTTTGAAGGGGATTGGCGTAAATGCGTATCGATCGGGATATCGTACAAAACCGTCTGCGCCGGGTTGCTGCCCCGTTAAGAGATAAAGTAGGAGGCATATCCCCACACTAAGGATGCATTCTGTCCATTATGTTCAGCGGATCGCCTCGTTCTGATCTTGGAGGCGATTCTGCATTTGTTGATACTGTAATTGTTGCTGTAACTGTTCATTCTGAATCTGCTCCTGATTTTCCTGCATCTGTGCTCTTTCTTTTTCTTGTTGTAATTGATCTTGTTCCTGTTGCTGATTAAGACGAAGCTGATTTTGTTGTAGCTGTTCAGCATTCTGATCATTTTGAAGGAGTTGATTTTGTTGTGACTGCTCAGTATTCCGATTATTTTGAAGTTGTTGCTGAATTTCTGTTTCATCGTTTTGCTGAATGCTTTGCTCAGTACTATTTATCGGTGGATTTAGTAGCGGATTTTCGCTCGCGATCACTAATCCGGCAGCCGAGCATGTGCATACACTGATATAGAGGCCCATCGCAGCAATAATCTGTCCTGATATCCTGGTTATCTGATGCATAATCCTTCTCCCCAATCATTGTCTTGAATAAAGGCGTCAAGAGAGTTCGCCCTAGACCAGATCCATATCCGGAGATTTTTACTGCTACTATTCAGCTGATCCAAGTCAGATTTCATAGCGCACAGCGGTGAAACCGTGGTGCGTGATGCTGCCTCAGGCGACCTTGTTCGTGAAGTGGCATTTTTTTAGCCACTGCTATCGTCACCTTCTTCAAAGAGAGGCAACTGTTCTGAATCTGGTGAGGCTGGTTTCTTTGTCTTCCTTTTTGCTTGAGTGCCAGCGTGTTGGGTGTTGCCTGAAGTCTTCTGCGGATGCGCATCGTCCTGCACCTGATTGACCATCTTGATGAGGCGTTGCATGACCTTTTCCTCGGATGTCTTGGTCATGTTCCGACCCCGGGTTTCTGGTATCGTTTTTTGCGGGGCACCGCCAGGGTTGGCCCGTGAGGTCCTGGTAGGTTTCCGATTTTTTATCGGACGCATGGAGGCGGGCGAGTCATTTAGCGGAGCTTGAGCGATGGTAAGCACTCTGTTGAGCACCGCCTTGCCGATCGGGAAGTGCTGTTCCAGAAAAGGCAGGTTATGGGCATGGGTCCAATGCTGCCATTGCCCATCCTGCTCAGGATCGCGGAGAAACAGGTCAGGCTGCAAAAGATACACTCCAGAGGCCACGCGCAAGAAAAGGTGGCGGTTATAAGCGTAGTCCCGCTGCACTTCATTGCGGGCCAGAATGGCCGAAATGTAGTTTCTTTTTTTACGAAAAGTTGGCAGTACCGCTTCAGGCAGGAATTCCCAGGCATGTTCAATGACCTCCCGGTTAAATCCCAGCACCAGAAGGTCCTCCACCGGAGTAATGGGAATCAGCGCCCAGATGCTCTGTACCAGAAAATACTCGGCTTGATGCCGCTCCAGACGCACCAGGCGATCCCCGATGCGCAAATCCAGACTCAGGGGTGCAAGAACGGTCCAGAGGGCCGGTAAGGCATTCTGGGCAAATTGTGGACGGGCAAAGGCCTCACGCAGGGCGAGATGGGCGGCATTGCGACCCAGATGATCCGTAGCATCACGCCGTGCCCCTTTCTCCAAAAGGGCCTCCACCAGAGGGACATTTCCGGCCCGGGCGGCGGCCATCAGCGGGGTCTGATTCATGGGCGTGCGATGTTCCAGTCCATAACGATCACAATCTGCCCATACCTCATGAAACTGGCGACGGCTGTAAGCCGCCAGGCGATTGGTGACTATTCTGGGGCGTTGGGCCAGAAAATGTCCGGCAGGTTTGAAACGTCCTTCCACGGCCAGACGTTCACTCAATTCGGGCGCATCATAGAAGGCGGCATACTCAAATAACTGTTGCCGCCATTTGTTCCCAACGACCTGATCGATGAAGATCTTCCGGGTCAGTTCCTCAACGCCCCGCGCATTAAATACCGGCCAGGGTGGCGTTTGATCTTGCAGGATACGGCTACGGATGGCCTCCGCCTGTTCGGCTTTGCCCTGCAGTTCCAGCTTGCGCGCTTCCTTTTGCCAGTCTTCCCGGGAAGAGGCTTGTACCTGCACGCCCTCTTCTCCGCCGCTGCGAATATCCAGCAAATCCAATAGCGGATGCTGGTCATCTGATTCCACCAGCATCACACTCTCCACCGCTCTGGTGATGGCCACATAGAGCGCGTTCACAAAGAACTTATAGACCTCCAGGGACTTGTCTCCCTTATCCTTGGCACGACGAAAAGTCAGTGTCTCCGCCCCCAGCCCTGCCTTACTGACCCCCTCACAGAGCGTAGCGAAAGGCGCACGGTGATCCGAGAGAAAGCGATACAGGACGATGTGCGGATATTCCAGCCCCTTGGCCTCCTGGACCGAAAAAAGCAATGGGGTGGAAAATACCGCCCGTGCTGCGGCCTTGTCTTCTTCGCGGAGAACCAGCACCGCATATTGGGTGGATTGGGAAATCTGCCGATTCAAGGCTTGCAACGCTGACGGTTTTGCGTCCAGCAAACGGATCTGTCCGGCGCTATCGCCTACCGGGTCCACCAGAAAATTGCTTTCCCGATCAATAGAACCAAAACGCTGCTGTTTGATCTCCAATAGACGATTGGCCATCCCGGTCACTTTACGGCCATTGCGAAAGTTATGGGTGAGCACCTGCAAGTCCTGCCCGCTGGTCATACGTGGGTCGGCCCAGAAAAGACTTTTGATCTGCGCCCAGGAGAAAAAATTGGGGTGGACAATCTGGTTGGCGTCGCCGCCCAACACAAAGGCCCCCGGCGTGCGCAATGCCGCGAGGATGAGGGACAGTTGCACAGGCGTGAGATCCTGTACCTCATCAATGACCACAAAATCATAGCGGGGGGACACCAGAGGCTTCCAGGCCTGGGCCACGAGATTCAGATCATACAATCCGGTACGACTCAGCCAGTCCTGATAACGTTCGAACAATTCATAGACTTGATCGCGCTGCCCGGGGGTAAAAATGGACTGACGGATGCCCAATTGCCGATAGGTGGCCACATCCATAATGCCTTCGGCCCGGGCCGCGATGACCCCGCGAATTTCCTCAAAGGCCTGGTGGGCCTCAATCCCTTTGTAGTTCTGGCGGATGCGGGCGAACCACTGGGCAAAATCACGCCATTGCGCCTCACGGCCGCTGGGAATCCGCCAGGTTTCGAGATACTCCCGATAGGACAGGAAAGCCACTTCCTGGTCCTCCCGCACGAAGTCGTGGGCGTAAAAGAGTTCCTTGGCATGTTCAGCCAGATAGGCCGAGTGGGTAATGTAAAGCACGTCCTCCGGAATGGTCTTGAGCTTTTCCAGCAGAAGGGCGGTTTTACCACTCCCTGCACCACCCACCAGAATCAGAGGTGCGGGCGCAGCAAAGAGCGCTGCCTGGGTATCATCGAAAGAAAGCGGTTTATCGAGGATATGAATGGCGGTCCGGGATTCTGGCAGATAGCGTAATGGCGCGGCGTCCCTTCGGGCCTCATTCAGATCGGCATCCTGCATTTTTTCAGAGAGGACTTCCGCACCCCGCAAAAAGCGGGATCCCGCATAGTTATGCTGACGAATGACCTCCAGCATCAGCAGGGCGGTTTCCTCCTCGTGACGCACCAGCGAGAAAAGCAGGCGGTCAGCATCATTCAGGCGTGCCCGGTAGAGTTTGCCATAGGTGACGTGCTGCAGTTTTTTGACCTGCGCTGCACGAAAATCCCCCTGTGCCAGGGCTTCGGCCACCTTGGCGTAAGAGCGCTCCACACCGTGGGCGCTAAATCCGGTATAGGTGAGAATGCGTAGGGGGCGGTTCATGGTTTCCTCGCTGCGGTGAACCGATACATGGTACCGACAGTTAGGCTGGGGCGTCTAATGCGGTGGCGCGAGAAGGTCCGAGGTTATGCCAGGCCATTATGACGGTAGGCAACCCTGTCGTACAGCTGTGGTATCTGTTGCTCGATACCACGGCACATTACCCAGATGAATTTTTATCGCAACAACTTCCCTTTATCGCCATCTTCAGCAGCATCCTTAGTTTTTTTGTTGTCATCAAAGGAACTGCATGTCAAACAGTGGTTAAAAATGACCAGGTAAAAGCATGTATTTTTGACCACTTTTAAAGGGGGATTGCGACGTTTTTTGAACCGGTATGAATCTTTTCAGGTCTCCAGAACATTGCAGTGGTGGGTCAGCCGATCGAGAAGCGCCGTGGTCATTTTGGCGACTCCGAATCACGGTACGGTAAAATCATGATGCTGCAAGGTGGATAATTGATGGCGCTGAATAACAGCACCTTTTTGCAGAGAGATCCCCATGCCGCTAATCAAGTTATGGCAACCTTCATACCATCGACAAGCGCCGCATCTCCGCCAGCTGCGCTTCACGATCTAAATGGCTTGCACTGCTTCAAGGCCAAGAGTATTGTTGTGCCATGTATATGTGATTTACATACACCAACCAATAAACATCTAACTGTGAGGTGATATATGTCTGACAACACACCAAATCTGGCACAGGAACTGATTCGTACCGCCAATGCGCTGCGTGAGCGCGGTCTGCTGTTCCGTGGAGCACACGCCAATCTTTCTGCGAGGCAGGACGACCGCCTGCTTATCACCCGTGGCGGGTCTGTCGCCAACCTGGGTGAAAAGGACCTCTCCTGGCTTCCGGTCGCGGCAGAAGGCCTGCAGTCTGATTTCGATGCCAATTACCGAGAAATCATTGAGATGCACACCCGGCTTTACCGGCATCGTGCGGACATCTGCGCGATCATTCACTGCCACCCGGCCCACAGCACCGCGTTCGCCGTCGCCCAGCAGCCCGTGCCCGCAGTTTACGAACCAATGCTTCGCCAAGGCATGCATACTGATGTGCCCGTCGTCGCTTGGGCACCGCGTGGTTCGAGCGCATCGGTAAATGGCATACTCGAGGCATTCGATAGGCCCGATACGGTAGCCGTACTGCTGGCCAACCATGGCGTACTGGTGACGGGCGAGACGCCTGAAGTGGCACTGAACCGCCTGACGGCATTGGAAGAGGCCGCAGAATTGGTATTGCATGCGCGCGTGCTGGGCGGAGAAAAGGCCCTACCAGATGCCGCTTATCAAGAAGTGGCGGAACGCATGCAACGTTTCCGGAAAGCGTCTTGAGACCCAGAGAATCAAATCGCCAAGGCCGACACCTGGCAAGCTTTGCGCTGCTCCTCTGTGCGGAGGCGCCGGCGCATGGCCTCGCTCTTCACCGGAGCATCAACGAACTACTGCCGGAAGGGCTCACCGTAGATGCCGGCAATCTCTACCGACTGCTGCGGGAAATGGAGGCACGGGGCACATTGCGTTCGGAGTGGAGCACTGTCGGTTCTGGAGCGGCACGCCGTGTTTACCAGATTACCCCAGCGGGTCTTGACGAATTGGCAGAGTGGCGCGAGGACATTGCGCGCCGCCGCCAAGCCTTCGATCTTTTTATCCAACGCTACGATGCACTGCCGGTCCGCAACACACGAACACTTAAGGAATCCGCTAGATGAATGAAACTCCCGTTGAGACACGTTACAAGGAGCTATTCGGATATATCCCCGATAGCGTACGCCTGAGAATCGATCTGGCACGCAGAGCTGGCCGTGAGGCTGCTCTCGAGGCCATTGAGCACCTGCGGGACACGCTGATCCATCACAATCCGCTTGAACGCAAAACCCAGCAGCTTGTCCACCTGGGCATGCTTCTGGTACTTGGCCGTGAGGCACCCGCCCTGATGCACGCACATGCCGCCATCCAGGCAGGCGCGGACGCGCCTGATCTGCACGGCGTGTGCGAAACGGCAGCCATTGTCGGTGGCATGCCAGCTTACAACCTCGGTGTCCAAGTGGTCAGCGAGGCTCTGCAGAAATCCACAGGAGACAACACCAATGCGTGATGTCACCTCGGCGCAATCCAGCACGCACTCCGGTACAATCGAACTGCGCCTGACCGCTGCTGCTCGAAGCGCGCTAGCGCAACGTGAGACACCACTACTGGTGCATCTTGAATTGCTGTTCAGTTGCATGATTCGCAAACAGGTGCTGTTCCTGGAGTCAGAACATCCTGACGCCCTCCTGCTTGATGGCGGCGAGCAGCAAGTACGGATCGGGTTCCGCGCCGTCGGCACAAAGACCTGCCTGATATCCGACCAACCGGTGCCCGATTTGCAAACCTTCCCTATCAAGCGAGTGGAACCGTTCCTGCCGCGCTGGCTGAGTCTGGATATCAAACATGGACAATGGCGCGGAGAATTTGGTTACGTAGGCAATTAGTGGTGCGCCCTTCACGCAACGAGGTTAAGCACTATAGTGGACCCCAGATTTGAAAAAGTAGTTTAAGCTTGTTGCCTGGTCAGGGGGAGACGATGGGCATAGCAAATCGGAATGTGATATATCAGCCAGTTTAAGGTGAGTTACCGCATTACTGCAGAATCGAAAAATGAATGACCGCAATCAGTCTGGCGCCGCCCTTTGAGTTCGCAAAAAATGGTCTTCTTCTCACAACCATGGAGACCGTGTCATGCAAACAAAACCCAACGGCACCCAGCACCTCAACACCCCTTGGAACAAAGACAAAATCATAGGTCAGAAACGGCCCTTGAAACTACAGGAGGTATGGGCCATTAGAATTCGCCTGCAATTGGCCTAACAGATCCGTGGATTAGCCCTCTTCAACCTCGCCATCGATAGCAAATTGCGGGGCTGTGACCTCGTGGGACTGCATGTTTCCGATATCGCACATGGTCACGCCGTTATGAACCGCGCCATTGTGCTCCAACAAAAAACTCAGAGGCCCGTCCAATTTGAGATCACCGAACACACCCGAGAGGCCCTGACTGCTTGGATCACCCATGCCAAACTCAAGGATGACCAGTTTCTTTTCCCCAGCAGGAAACACGCCTCACCTCATCTTTCCATCCGTCAGTATGCGCGTGTTGTAGAACGTTGGGTTATTTCTATAGGATTGGATCCGTCCGCCTATGGTACGCATACCATGCGCCGAACCAAGGCCACATTGATTTACAAGCGCACCAAGAATCTGCGCGCCGTGCAACTTCTGCTGGGACACACCAAGCTGGAGAGCACCGTCCGTTATCTCGGCATTGAGGTTGACGATGCCCTGGAAATGGCCGAGCAAACCGAAGTGTAACGAAATTGATGTCAACCTTGATAGGGTGCAATGATTTCCCTGTCATGAAGCCATGACCAACTACTCCGTAGGAGATGACTGGCGTATCCGCATCAATGGCCGGGAGCAGCATCCGCTTCCGCACGTCCATGTGCAGTTTCGTGACGGATCCCGTGTGTCGCTGGCCATTGAAACAGGCGCTTCTAGTCGGCTATGTCTCGCCCCGAAAGCGATTGGAACCGGTGCGGACCTGGATTGAGACGCATCGGGATGCGCTATTGACGGAATAACGGAGGTTGAATCCATGAATCAAGCACCCAAAATTGAAACGGCGACGATTACTGGCCTGTTCCAGGTAGAAATCCATTGATCCACCGGCGAAGTGATTACTACGGATCTTAAGGATCTTATCGGTCCACCACGGGCGGAAGATCCCTTTTGTGCACTTCATGATCCGGCTTTCTTTGCTCAGGGGCATGCAGATGACTGGGGCGATGGTCTGAGTTGGCCCGGCGGACTGGATCTGGGCGCAGACCGTCTCTATGCCTTGGGGAGGAAGCAGACCGGATTACCAACGCGTGAGGATTTCATCCTGTGGATGGAGCGGAACAAGCTCAGCTTAAGCCGTGCGGCGGAAGCCATCGGTATGACTCGGCGCATGATGCGCCTACTACAAAAATGGCTCCCGCCCGATACCAAAGACCGTTTGGCTGGCCTGTATCGGTTATGAGGTGCTTGAACGCCACGCAGCTTGAACAAGGTGAATAATGGGCGATTTTGCAGCGGAAGCAGTCGTTCGGTGGACTGACTATCGAGTTCTCGAAACTCGTCTTTAAGCTGTTGCGCCTGCTCAATGCCTGTATGGACCACGCACCTGTTCGATTGGTTGGTAGCTGAAAAAGGTTAAGAGGCATGTTTATAGATGAGATCAACTGCTACGACTAGTCTCGCCTGAAAGCGATCCTCGCAGTAATTTTTCATGCCTTCGATTAAGTGAAGTTGATAGCGTTTATACAGGCAGGGCATAATATCCCTGAATTCCCAAACAGATTACTCAATACCAAGCAGAAAACTCAGAGACAGGGCCTATGAATAAATCAACAATGATGGAGAATATCTATCAACAGTTACGTGATCAGGGACATAACGACTTGGCACGACGGGATGTCATTATGGCCGTCGGATTGATCCTCGATCATTGTGCCCAGGCCTTGGCTGAGGGAGAACGCATTGAGATTCGGGATTTTGGGGCGTTTACCCTGCACATTATTGCGGCCCGCGCGGGACGCAATCCAAAGACGGGAAAATCAGTGGATGTCCCCGAGAAACGGACTGTGCATTTCAAGCCCGGTAGGGCGATGCGCGTAAAAGTCAATCAGAATAATCGTAGCTTTTGATGAAATGACACTGATCACCGACATCACTTCTTCGGGGGACTACTATCCACCACGCAGCATCTGTCCATACACTGCATTGCGCATTTTATGACATTCCTTTACATTCCGAAAAGGCGTATTTTTGAAAGAGGTCTCTCATGAATAAATCCGAATTTGTCGCCGCACTGGCCCTGCATGGCGCCATGTCCAAAGCGGACGCAGAAAAATGTTATCAGGTGTTTCGACACACTCTGGAAACCGAATTGCTGGTCGCAGGAAAAATCACTTTCCCGGGATTTTGTTCTGTTGAGATCGTCGATAAACCTGCGCGTAAAGCGCGGAACCCGGCTACGGGGCAAGAAATTGAAGTGCCTGCCAAGAAAAGTATCAAGTTCAAGGCGGGGAAAGAGTTTGTTGATAAAGTAAATCACTGAAGGAGAGAACATGACAGAAAGTAAAAAACGGGTGCGTCGGACTCCAGAACAGCGAATCGCGGATCTGGAGAAAAAACAGGCAGCGATTCTGGAACGTCAGAAAGCGGCGCTGGCCAGAATTGAGGCCGCGAAAAAACGACTGCTGCAATCCCCGTCAGCCCGTAAGGACAGAATGGAGCAGGACAAGCGCTTTATACGGGCGGCACAGGCCTTGGCTCCGGAATGGGACGCTCGACACTTTATCGCCGCCATCGAAAAAGCCCTTCAGGAAGATGCGGAGGCTCTGCAGGCGCGTGGGGAATCTCTATTGAAAGAACATGGCCAGCCCAGGCGGGGTAGACGGCCCCGGGGAGTTTGAGGCGTCTTTCAAAAGCCTCAGATACTGGCCAGGTACTCACACCAGAATGATCCCTTCCGCCTGATAATGATGCAGAACCCTCCATTCGGGTCAGCAGATGCCGGTTTTGCAGATCCGGCGGTATCCCGTCGTGCAGGAGTCTCTACTGGAGACTGTGGACCCATTGCGGCAAGAGCCGGATCGCGAATCCCTCTGGGTCACTTTGTATGGAACGTCCGAAAAGGGCATACAGAGGGATTTCTTGCGAGGAACCTTGTTCAATCTCGTGCGTATCATCCGGGAAAATCGATGGGATAATCTGGACATGCCGTGAGCGACAGCAGCATCCTGCGTGGCTTGTCGGTATTCGCTCCGGTTTAAATCCGTTCACGGACGACGTCTGATGGGTAGCCACCCATGGCAAGGTCGGGGTGACAAGCTTTAGGCCTGTGGCTTATTACCGCCAAAAACAGGACGGTCATCTGAAGCACTCCACCCCGATAGCATGGAACTGTAAGGGATTTTAGACGGAGAGGGCAAACTGACCGTCCTGTTTGCCTATAGAAACCGCCACCGCTACCTCATGGAGGCACTCAGATGGCATGAGCAGCAACTTGATCACCAAGTATAGCGACACTGAAATACGCGGGCTCCTTTACCAGGCGCGCAAAGGCGATGCGACGGCCTTAGCCACCCTTGAGTGTTAAGCAGCGCTTGAGATTTATCAGTTTTTAGCAGAAAACAGCGTCAAAATGGTTTGCCCTTGACCTGACATGTATTCCACAAAATATGTCAATCTATCAAGTGGTTAAATGTTCATTTTTAACAAAGTCGCATGGTAAATGCATGATACTGACATATGGCAAAAGATGACGCTGATTAACAGTGCTGTGAAACATTGGCTTTCGACATGCCTGTCAGTTCGGTGAGCTCGCTGGCGGTTTTTTGTCCTTCACCCAGATAGTGAATGATCTCCAGGCGCTTGGGATGGGCAATGGCCGCAAACACTTCCGAAAACAGTGCAAAGCGGATGGTTTCCTGTTGCTTCATGCTGCCCTCCCCAGATTGCTGGCAACAATGCGCGCCATCTCCGCCGGTCGTTCCGAAATGTTGGCGGTCAGCTCCTGAATGAAGGTCGCTCGATCCATGCTCAAATAGGGATCCCAGCGCTTTTCAAAACCGATCGTCGACGAGGGTTTTCCCGAAAGACCAGCCCCGCAGACACTGCCGGCAGCATGTCCCGGAAAGATTTCCAGATCATCCGGAAAGGTTAGCAGTTTCTGCTGGAGGCTGTCATAGAGTTTCGCTGCCATTTCCTCTGGCGTACCCCCCAGATCCGGTCGTCCCACGCCACCAACAAAAAGGGTATCGCCCGTCAGGGCAAACCAGGGAGCCTTGCTGCGCCGGATATCGCTGACCAAAAGACAAAGGCTGTCAGGGGTATGACCGGGAGTATGCAGTACCTGGGTGATCACATTGCCGGTCTCCAGGATTTCGCTGTCTTTGAGACCTCGAATCGGAAATTGTACCTGATCCTCGTCACTTTCGTGCATGCAGTAAGGCGCTTCTGCCAGCGCTGCCAAGGCTCGCCCGCCCGAAAGATGGTCGGCATGAATATGGGTATCAATGACAAAGCTGATGCGCACAGCGGCTTTCCGGGCCTCGGCCATAAACCACTCCTCATCGCCAGCCACCACATCTACCGCGACGGCAAAACCTTTACCACCACAGCCGTAGAAGTAAGACAGGGTTCCATCTTCACCACGTCTTTGCTGGAAAAACATGAAGCACCTCCACCTGTAAGATAATTAATAAATTTATTGACCAGCATAGAAATGCTATCGGCTTTACGTCAAGGAATCATATAGGGCCAGTACCGGTTGGAATGACAAGGTTCCAAAAACATCTTGATTAAGAAATGGTTCAATGGAAGCTTTAACTGCTTGCAGTGGTTAACTTGACAGACTACTTTTAAAAGACCGTCCTGAATTATAGACTTCGGCAGTGCATAAGAGTATCTGGTTTTTCTTATGCGCATGTGCCCCATCAGTCATCGGCATATTCTAATTTTTGGCTAGTATGAGGATGACTTTTTAAAAGGAGTACTCACTATGTTAACGAAAAAATCCTATTTCAGCCTCGCATTCATGGTAGCGGTGTCTCTGGGTATGGTTTCAGTGGCATCGGCAGCAACCGTTATAGCTCCAGTACATATTGGATTGGCCAAGGTATCTGGACACCAGGAGAAAGTACTGACCGCCATGGATGGCCATACCTTATACTATTTCACCCGTGATAGCGCAGATAAGGCGACCTGTACAGCTTCCTGCGCGGCTATGTGGCCCCCTCTGCGGACGAGCGGCCCCATTGCTCCACATGTCCCCAATATCCCTGGCAAGTTTACTGCCACAAAAGGCGCCAATGGATGGCAAGTGAATTATAAAGGGCATCCCCTATATACATTCCAAGGGGACAAAATTGCCGGGCAGGCGAATGGTAATGGAATATTTGGCGGAACCTGGTGGGCTGTGACGCCCACTGTCAAGCCTTTGAGTACAGCAAGTACTCAGCCAGCGCCCCATAAAAGCACCGGTTGGTAATGCGGGCTGTCCATCAGTGTCAATGCGGCATAATGATTTCCTGAGGTGGGGCCACACTACCTCTCTGCTGGTCGGCAGGAGTGCGACACATGAAAAATATTGCATTTCACTGTTTATGCTACTGTATCTTACTGTATCTTACTGTAGCTGCTGGCAGTGCTCAGGCGGTGACGACGCAGCCACCGACTTGGTTGCGTGTTGCCAGGGTACTCGCGCAACTGCATTATTTACCGGGGCAAGTAGGATGGACCGGCCTACATACGGCCAATCCACAAATCTGGTGGTTATGACCGCCGAACACACCGCCAACGTTGCAGAAACTCACCCCGGATTCTCCTGGATCGCCCTTACTCTTCGGCGCCCTGGATTTTTTTGCCAGGGTGCACGGGCTACCCTGGTCTAACCAAAGCAGCGACTGGTTTGATCAGGGCAACCGCCATCGTCTTTATGCGGCCGTCCTCGCCGCCCGTCGTCGGCAACAGGAAGACGCGCCAAAGCCTTTTGTATGGGTTTATGTGCGCAAAGGTACGCCAGAAACTTTGTCCATCTGGAGGTACAACGCGGAAAAGAACCGGAGCAAATGGGTTCTACGTAGTCTGACCAATACGGGCGTGCCCGGTGCAAACACGCCTAACGGCACCTGGGCGGTGTATGCGCGCTTTCCAAGCACGCGCATGACCGGCTGTTTCCTCCATGGTGAGTGTTATAACGATCCAGATGTGCGCTTCGTGAATTATTTCTGGGATGGTCGGGCAGTACACTATTTCCCTCGTCTGGCGTATGGATTTCGGCAAAGCAATGGTTGTGTGGAGTTGCCATTAAAAGCAGCACAACGGGCCTATGGGTTAATACATATCGGTACGCCAGTGACGGTGATGCCATGATCCGGTGGATGCGCCTCAGCCGGTATGCACTGCGGTGTTTGTTGGCTATGGTGGTGCTTGTTGTCCCATTGGCGCCCAGTGCAGCCATTGCCAGCGTGAATGCGCCTATTGTACTGAAGATACTGACCCCGCGCGCGGGAGAGGTGATCCATAATAATCAGGATAAGGTCACCGTGGGTCTTTTGGTCTTGCCGAAGTCCGTGTTTCAGGAAGGTTTGCGAATCAGAATGCGACTGGATGGAAAATTCCAGCAGCGGCTTTGGAATCGGCCCTTCTTCACGTTGGATCAGGTATACCGTGGAAAACACACTTTGCAGGCCGCTCTTGTCACGCAAAACGGTCATATTGTGGCCCTGTCTCCCGTGGTGGTGTTTTATCTCTGGCAGGCTTCCCGTTTATTTCATACGAATTCCATGCCTCTGGCCGGTTGCGACGGGCGGCCAGTTTTTCGGAGTAATAAGGCTAACGGAGGTGGCCATTAATGCTGCCTAAGAATGGGCACCATCTGGTCAATTGGCTGGAGTCAATGGGCATCATCGGCGTGATGTTATTGCTCATGATGTGGATTGGTTGGCTCTTGGGTGGGGTAGATACGCTCTACGTGATGCTGGGTACGGGCATCTTGTTTATCCTATTTGCGCCCCGGCTGATGCCACCATTACTTATTCATAAAATGGGCGCGGAAGTCATTTCCCCTGGGCAATCGCCGCTGCTCTTAAATATGGTGGAAAGGCTGGTCGAGCGCTCTGGATTGGATCACTTTCCGACCTTGTATCGACTGCCCACACCCGCCCTGAATGCATTTTCTACGGGTCTGGGTAAACACGTTGCATTGGTCATTTCTGATGGTTTGCTGCGGGCACTGGATGGACGCGAATTGGCAGCCGTATTGGCGCACGAGATCTCCCATATCCGCCATAAGGATATCTGGGTCATGATTGTTGCGGATCTTTTCAGTCAGGTGACCTGGACATTCTGTCTGTTAGGCCAGGTGTTGATCCTGATCAATTTACCCTTGTGGATGATGCATAAGTACCCCATGCCCTGGGGACTGATATTTTTGCTGATTGTCGCACCCTCTGTGACTATGACTTTGCAATTGACACTTTCTCGCACGCGTGAGTTTGAGGCGGATAGTGGCGCTATGGAACTCACACTAGATCCTCAGGGCTTGGCCAGTGCACTACGACAGATGGAGGATGCGCAGAACCGGGAATTAAAATTACGATTTCCCACACTGGGCAGAGTGGCTGTTCCCTCATGGTTGCGTACCCACCCAAAGACGGAAGACCGCATTCACCGTCTTTACGCCACAGTGCCTCCCATAAGCCATCCGGAAGTATGGGCTTGGGACCATGGCGCGAGCCTGCCCACAGCCAAGGATCTACCACGTTGGCACCATTTGTCAGGCTTTCATTGGTAACCATGCGGAATACCGTTATTTTTCTGACAATGCATGCGCTATGGTATCTTCGGCCTGTCTAAACTAGAGAAATGATAATATACTCGCAAAAGCGATTAAAATTTATGGCTAGATATAGCCCAGTTATAAAAAAGAGTAATAGAAAAAACCGGGGAGGAGTCACTGTATGCCAACAGTTCGGAGTGTTAACGGACAATAAAGTATCATCCTGGATCAGCCGTATCCCATTGATTCTACGTTTTGAACAATTTCCACGTTTCACGAAGTATCATCCTGAGTAGCCCCACCGCCTTTGCCGAACCGGTGATGCTGGACAATAAAGTTTCATCCTAGCGCCTACTGACATCACTTGTGGTTGCGCTACACCCAATGACACAGAACGCAGCGGAAGCGGTCGTTCAGCGGACAGTCCATCATGCTTTTCGCAACTCGTCACTATGGCCGTAATCCGTGGCAGTCTTTTAAGAACAGTTTTCGAGAATCACAACCATTCGATTTACTGTATCATCGAATCGGTGATGGGATCCGGCAGATCTCCTTGCGCGGGCTGCGACAGGCTCAAGAGAAGTGACATCTAATATCCATGTCTTGGTTCCTCGTCATTTCAAGTGGGTAGCCTGAGATCCAGCTTGCCCAGGATCAGGTAGGCCATGTTGATAAAGTTCTTGTGCGTGCGGTAACCCCGAGCCTTGGCCTTGGCGGATTGAATGAGGCTGTTGAAACCTTCCAGAATTCC
>NZ_MOAD01000020.1:0-8442 GCF_001931655.1 Acidithiobacillus albertensis
CCGAATATTCGCAACGGCGTTTGACTCAGGTAGCGGAGGAACTCAATAATCGGCCCAGGAAATCCTTGGGATTCCGAACTCCAGCCGAAGTGATGGCACAGCAAATCAGGCAGTTAAACAGCGGTGTTGCACTTCAAACTTGAAACCGCCGTGTTTTAATTTTGAATTTGGCGGAACACGGTATTATCTTCCCCAGCTTGAATTGGCGCGAGCATTGTTTTTTCATCATGCCTATATAACACGTTTAGCATTAATTCCCGGCGGACTCTCGCATGAGTTCGATGTTCAGCGCATCGATAACTTGAGCAGAGCGCTTATCAATATTTTGCCAAACTGCACTCTGCCACTGTATGTCAGAGGAGACCACGAGTTAAGGCGGGCGTTAGCCTGGATATTGCTGGATGATGATGCACGGCAATCATTTGAAAGTATTGCCCGTTACCAACTGCAGAACGGATACGATACAGACAAGTATCGTCTGTGGAAATTTCAGTTTGAACCGCCGCCACTCGCCGGTGTTGCACTGACACTTCGAGGTCACTACCGTCAGGAACTGGAATCTTTTTTTGTGTATGAAATTCATGGTGTTTCCAATTTAACTTGTCATTGCCCCGCCAGCGTCGATTTTGTTGACCCCCGATTTGCCGTGAGGCGACCAGGTCAGGGCCGTGCTGTACTATCCGGCCTACAAACAGGCCCGGAATTGGAAATCGATGACGAACAAGAACCCAAAACGGTAAAAACTGAATTTCGGATTGAAACACCCGCCGTTACATTTGAGTTTGTTAATCCCATTCAGACCACGCGCATAGCCAAGGGTAAAGGTCAGGCCACTGGCCGAGGACAAGGAGGAACTCAGTCAGCCTTTCCAGAAAATAAGAGATTACAGGTGAGCACTGACGAAGCCAGTACACAAGGTATTCTACCGTCAGCAGACTATGATGGTCTCAGGGATAGGAGCGATGATACGGATTTCTACGTAGGCAAGTTTAAAGCCTTTAATACAATGATATTGCAACTGGTTAGTAAGTCAAATTGCCACCATATCCATAGGGAGACCAGAAAACTTCCCGCTATTGACGGATACTCGAAACACATGCTTTCGGATGGTAATCCGCGTTATCTTACCTTCCATATAATCAGAAAAGATGACCAGGTGTACGCATTGATGGAGGTTGATACTTCCGATAATAAAAACAGTTTATCAACGCTGCTCTTGAGGCAGCAGGATATGCAGTTTGACTGGGAGCGGACTATTCGAGAATTAGAAATACGATTAATAAAGGGTTCTTTAGTCTGGCCAAGCAAATTTATAAAAAAAACCTTTGGTAATAGAGGAAAGCGCGTTACTCATCCAATTTCCTCGGCTGAAAACAAATCGCTTTTGGATCAAGATTCTATACTGCGTTGGGCAGAGAGAGTTTACTTGGATATGGAATAATCTGAAGTCTCAATGCCGTTTTTCCGGGGTAAAAGTCTGTATGAGTAAAAAATTACGATAATATTCAGTTTATAGAAAAGGCTTGTTGTTCCGCTATTTTTGTGGGAAGAGAAATTGTTTCAGGGTTAGACAGCCAAAGATTGAATATATACTTGCAGTTGCCGTAGGCAGCGTTGGTAAGCGTCGACTGATTGGGTATTTTTTCCCAGCCCGACACAACCCTCAATGGAAGCGACAAGATAAAGTGCAATATCTTCGGGAGTCATGTCCGAGCGGACCTGCCCTTCGGATTGACCTTTTTTGAGTGCCTTTGCAACCACTTCTACCCAACGTTCAAAAATTTTTTGCAGCCCCTGCCGAAACGATTCATCCAGAGGACTCATTTCCTGAATCAGATTATTGAGCGGACAACCGTAGCGAATGACAGACTCATCGGCATGGGAAATTTCTTCTGCAATGAGATTGCACAGTCCTTTAATGGGATTGTCATGCTGGGCCAGTAAGGTAATCCAGCGTTCCTCCAATTGCGGCCTGATCACTTCTGTAATGACTGCGAGGCCGAGATCGTGTTTGGTGCCAAAATGATGATAAAGCGCTCCCTTGCTCACGGAAGTCTTGGCAAGAATACGTTCCAGACTTGCGGCCTGAAAGCCGGATTCCAAAATTTCGTGGTAAGCGGCATCCAGCAGATCGCTGCGGGTCTGCCCCGGATTGCGAATGTTACGTCGATACATACTTATCATGAACTTAGAAGATACCGACCAAGCGGTATCTTGTCAATTATCCCAAATCCACAATTGAATGGAACGGGCGCTGTGGATGGCGTACGCCACCTCATTTTATCTCGGATTTGATGGCTGGCCGAATCGACGCGTAGGGTCGCCCGGCGGGTATGTATTTGAGGGAGAAGGGCTTCGCAAACTCGAATGAACTCGAGACGGGCTGTTGCCGGGGCGATATTCCAGACACGAAAGTCGTCATGGATCACGACATCAGCTTCGGCGAGGTTCCCCACCATAGGTAGGTGTCCACGCTCTCCCTTGTAGGTCAAGGCACCATTCCTTTTTTCTGCGACAATTTGTGTGGCATTCATATCCAGGATGCGTACCCGGCGGTACACCCGATTCCAATCCCGCCAGCCCTTCTCCAGCTCCCTTATGGCGCAGCCACTCTCCTGCCGCATCAGTGCTAGGCAGCGTGTCCACTGCAATAAGCGCTTCAAGCCCTGATCTCCATGAACCATCCGCAAATCCTCCAGACTGCATCTACTCGGGGGTGTAAGCCGGAACCCCAGATTTTTCCGTCAAACTTGAAAAGCCTGCTCTGGAGCGGATCGTCGGGAAACAGTTATTTCCCGACGCCACGGACCACTGGCTGCAACTGCCGCTCAAAATTCAGCAAACCCTGTACGGAACACCATGTCGGTCAGGTGTAGTGCTCGGAAACCCTGCCGCCGATGTTTCCCGACAGAATTTTCTGGGGTTCCGGCTTACCCCCCTACTACGGAAACTGTTTCTGATGTGCCCGACAGTATGCTCGCCCACCAAATCGGTCCTTGCGCGTAAAACAAAAAGAGGCTTCGTCCTGGCTAATGGGTGCCTTGCATTCAAAGCAAAACTTCGCCTTTGTGGTGTCTCCCGAGGGCTTTGACTGCTTCCGCAGAGTGGAGGCGCCAGTGCCCTGATGGTCCCCTGCGCCAGATGACGCCTGTCCCGCATTCTGTATTTCATCCTCAGAAATCCCAAACCGTTTCCGGTAATCCGGATAGGGTGCTGGGCAGGCCGGAGGCCGATGGCCAAGGGCGTCTTATCGACTAAGCACAAGCCGAGACTCACCAGGCTATCCCCAGAATCGCCACCAAGGACGTGGCGATGGTGCTCTCTGATCGGTCAGCACTGCCTGCGCCCGCTCAAGCTGCTGACGTAGTCACACCTCCCTCTCCTTGGCCTCACTCAACTGCTCCTTGAGCGTCTCTATGATCTCCTCTCTTGTCTCAAGATAGGTCTGTAACTCACTGTCCACGAGCCGTTTATCTATAGTCGCTTCTTGCACATTTTGCGTCGCTTCTGGCGTCGCCTGTAGAACACCAAAAACTCGGATGATCTCCGCCGTATCTATCATTGGTCGGCCTTGGTGATCTCTCTCAACGCTTATTTTTCCGGTTGATATATACCCTCTATAGAGCTGCTGGCGACCCACTCCGGCCAGCTTTGCCGCCTCTGTAACACTGACCTTTGCCATAGTCTCCTGCTGTACCCTTTCGTGTCGCGTGATGTCCGCACCTATATGGTAGGATGTTCCTGCCAGAAAATGTAGTATGTGGCTAGGACATGGAGGGAGTCTGCTTGCCCACGATAAGCACATTTTACGGAATGCTCATCAAAATGTTTTTCGATGACCATAGTCCCGCTCACTTCCATGTTCAGTACGCGGAGTTCAAGGCGGTCGTTGCCATAGAGTCCTTGTCCGTCATCAGAGGGCACCTGCCCCGTCGAGCTCAGGAGCTCGTTCTCGACTGGACCGAACTGCATCAGCAGGAACTTCTGGAAGATTGGGCATTGTGTCAGGCGAAGCAGCAACCAAAGCCGATAGAGCCTTTGCTATAGGAGATACACGCCATTATGGAATGGGATGTCGTCGAGGTCCAGACGGAGCAGCCGCTAGCACTGAGAGTGCGCTTTGCCGACGGAACACAAGGACAGGTGCGATTTGAACCAAGTCATCTAACGGGTGTTTTCGCCCCGTTGAAAGACCCCGTGATGTTCAGCCAGGTACATATCGACCATGGCGCCTTAACGTGGCCCGGTGACGTGGACCTCGCGCCGGATGCCATGTATGACGCTATCAAGACGCATGGGGAGTGGGTACTTCGGTAAAAATGAGCAGCCTCACCGTAATGTCTCATAACAGCAGCCAACCGGCGCCCGGAGAACCCAGCAGAATCAGGCCATCCGCCGCTCATGGTGCCGATCCAACGAGACAGAAGGGTGCATTCTGTCCACAATCCTCAGGAAGATCACCCCATGTTATAGTGTCGTCGAACTTTAAGTTCTGTCGTAAAGTTTCCGCACCAGATACACTAGTCCATAACCACTTATGTCTCTCATCTCTATAACCACAAGGCTCGAAAAATGAACAGCGCACTCGAACGGTTTCGAATTATTGGCCTTCATGGACGGAAAACCGTCGACGTTGCTATTAGAGACAATACACTTGTACTTGTGGGCGAAAATGGATCAGGCAAAACAACCTTTCTTCGCATTCTCTTCCATTTCCTGTCAGGCCGTTGGTTCTCCCTAGTTCAGTTTCGCTTCGGATCCATCGTGGCGACAATTGGGGGAGTCGAATACAAAGTTTCTCACGAGGAGCTAGTCAAAGCATTCAAAGGAATCGACCGTCGCTTCCTAGCAGAAATACCACCTCTATTGCGGCGCAGAGTCATGGAGTTATTGGAAAAGGGTGACATTGAACGGGTCGGTATTGAGCTTGAACGTGCAGGAGGTCGCTATTCCATCCCTCCAGAGGTTCTCCTCCGGCAATTAGAGTTTTTTGAAGAACCGCTGCGAGGTTCCAAGAAGGAACTGCAAGAAACGATTAGTCGCATACAAGAGGCTATTCGGGCCCAGATCCTGTACCTACCTACCTATCGCCGCATCGAACGAGAGTTAAACAGCATTTTCGAGGGCGTTGACCCAGACGATTTTCGTCGCCAGCGGAATAGGCTACGTCAGAACAACGCTGGGGAGGCATACATTGAACTCGTGGAGTTCGGTATGAAGGACGTTCAACAGGCGGTTGATCGCACCTTGGAGCGATTAAAGGAATTCGTGCGCGAGAACTTGAACAAGTTGACGCTCGGATACCTCGGCGACGTCGTCAATCGCGAGTACCTGCATGTTGAAGAGATAGCAGACATCTCTGAAGACACTGTTCGATCTGTGCTTGACAGAATCCACGAAAGTATCCTTACGAAGGAGCATAAAGAACATCTGTTTGGCGTCATCAATTCAGCACGTTCGGCTAATGCCCCAACCGAGCATGAAAAAATTATCTATCACTACTTTCTGAAACTGCTCGGATTCCAACAATCACTTCAGGAGAAAGAGCGCCAGATTTCCGCATTTTGCGAACTCTGTTCTGAATACATAGTAGACAAGCGCTTCGTCTATGACAGTCAAACATTCAGCTTCTCAATTCTACCAGAAGACGATTTAGAGGAAAATCGATCAATCACACTGAGCGATCTGTCTTCCGGAGAAAAGCAGATTGTTTCCCTGTTCAGCCACCTCTACCTGTCAGGACAACAGAACTTCTTTGTGCTAATCGACGAACCAGAGTTGTCTTTGTCCGTTCCTTGGCAACGGCGCTTCCTTAAGGACATTCGTGCTGGCCAGTTTTGTAAGGGGCTCGTCGCAGTTACCCATTCGCCATTCATTTACGACAATGACTTGCGGCCCTACACACACTCTCTTGGTGAATTTGTGAGCTTATAAGGGGCGAATCATGACTATGCTCCAAATTCATATGGATGCTCTCAATAGCGTACCTGTCGCCTACCACGAGTTTCTTATCCGTTACAAAGCCAATGCCAATATCGTCTATGGGATTGTTGAAGGAAAAGAAGATCCGATGTTCTACAGGGGGTTAATCGAACGACATTTGCCAGAGGGCTGGGAAGTTGAGTTAATCCCCGCAGGGTGCAAGGACAAAGTAATCAGCGCGAAAAATGCCTTTGACTGGTCGCGATTCTCGCCAAATAGGATTTGTTTCTTTATTGATAGAGACCTATCAGAGTTAATTGAAGATGGGACAATATCTGGAGACAATGTCTATATTACCGACAATTATTCGATAGAAAACGATGCCGTCAATATAGGAGTTTTGAAACGTCTATTGGTAGAAATATTCAATATTCATGACCTTGAACCCACAGAGTGGGAAGTTATTTATCAACGTTTTTCTTCCGCATTGTCTGATTTCCAAGATTTTATGGTTCCGATCATGGCCCAAATTATCTTGTGGCGACGTTCTGGAAAGCGGCCTTGCTTGAATGACATACAGCCGAAAGATTTCTTTTTCTTTAAACATGGAGAAATAAAGTTTAGAACAAATTTTGAATCGTCACTCTCCAGATTGGAGCATGCTGGTAAGTGCGTAAAACTACAACCATCGCATAACACCGAGGTATCATATGCCGAAAATGAATTCCGCCAACGCAATGGTCCTGAAAGGTTAATCAGAGGAAAATACTTGTTGTGGTTCTTGGTCGCGTTTGCGTTAGAAGTTCACAGTTCCATTTCGGTTCTTATTGATCGATTAGATGAATCGCCGAAGGTGCGAATTAGTATTGGCCTAGCGAATGCGATGGTTGTGCTGGCTCCCAGAGTAAGGTGTCCTCAATCGCTTAAGAAATTTTTGGACCGCACATACGAACAGTACATTCGCGATAGGAACCATCCCCTTATTCCAGAAGGCTGACTGGTTTTGGGATTACGTGACCGTCGCGTCACCTTGTTACTGTAACAATCCATTGTTAGCTCCCAGGATTGATAATCCGCTGGTCTGACCGGTACTGAAGCCAGTATCCATGCGGGTTTGTGGTTTTTGAATGGGGCATATTTTGGCACTTTGCCCAAATATCGCCCAAGTGCCCCCCGAAAATCACCTTATTTGCGACTAGTCACGATATGGCATTGTTACGCAGTAACAGTTGTTTTCGTACCGTTGAAATTCAGCAGCTGCTGCTTGACCGGTCGCGGTCGGCGCGGTAGCCTAATTACTCCAATGCCATCATCTTTTTAAAGATGAAAACAGCTTCCTGGCAAAAGCGACGCAATAGTCCGATGTGTATGGACCAAACCACGAGCCCCTCTTTGTACGCAGGGGCGTGCATGATTCCTGTTGTCTGCAATCTGTGCCCTGATAGCGACCCCACGGGATAATCGCGAAACCTCAGCGCAGCGCGACAGCGATGGATGATTCTTGTCTAATCCTCATAACGCCCGTGGCCTTTCGATGCGCTGATCGCCCAAGCGACTGCGCAGCCAGGAGCGGATGTTCCACCACAAAATTATCGTAGCCACCCCCGTCCGTCTCTGTAGCATCGCACAGAGACGGACGGCTGAAAGCCCCGCCATTACTGCTTTACAGCACTATTTCGCCGCGTGAAAACGCGTGAAATGGGCAGGGCACCCGCCAATCACATCGATGTAGATGGAGGCTCGCACCCCATATGAGGGTGCGGGTATGTCTAGCCAGCGCTCCGGAGTCGATCTGATCGCACCCCACCCAAACAGATAAGCGCGCCGCCGTCGCGCTGAACAAGATACGGCCCCCCTACAGCTTGCCGCGAGCTTAGTCGCGTGCGCATGCCTCTAGAGCATGCGCTCAAATTCGCCGACCTGATGGGCTCGGTGGGGGGACGTCTTTTCCTGTTTGAAGCACTGTCTGCAGATGGTGCCCCTTCACCGGGCCTTTCGGGTCGCGACAGGAAAAGACCTGCATCGACACAACACGTTGTTCACCAAAAATGAAAGCCTATTCCGGATTGCAAAATCCCCGATGATCTACCGCAGAGTGATCTGTGGCAGATCTTTTTTCATTGCGCATTGTTCCAGTGCGCAATGAAAAGAGGTTGTTTTTATCCCCTCCATGGGGAGGGGGTATTTTGTCCATTACACACTTTTTATGAGGATATTTTTATGTCACGAAATTATGGAATTGGTCATCGCGATATGTCGGTCGCGGGAAGATCTTTTTAGAACGGTCTTATCATCAAAAAGGCATTAGCGGCGACTCACTGGGGACCATCGCGGAGCGCTAGTCCCAATTCGTGCGCTACATCAAATACAATTGTCAAACAGCGTTTAAAAATGACCAGGTAACAGCGTATATTTTTGACCAGTTTTAGAGGGGGTGGCTGCGACGTTTTTTGAACCGGTAAGAATCGTTTCCGGTCTCCAGAATATCGCAGTGGTGGGTCAGTCGATCGAGAAGCGCCG
>NZ_MOAD01000003.1:0-82101 GCF_001931655.1 Acidithiobacillus albertensis
CGTGAAAGTCACATGATCCACCAACCACGGCGGAACCAATCCTAACGCGAGAGAAAACAGCTCTTCAGGGACCATCAGCTAACTCCAATTCAGGGCACGACCGCTCCACAGCATTCTACCCCCTACCCACTCAATCTGACGAAGAGCCATTTAGATCCGCTGCAACAGGAGAAAAGGCGTCCTAACCGTGAAGAACCACTATACAACTAACTTGACAGATGCTGCCATGAAGGGTTTGCTTAGATAATGACTTTATCGGACAAGGAAAAACTCTGGAAGACTGGAAAGGTGTTTGGCGAAAATTGCCAACACTTCGGGTTTGGGACGACGCTTGGTAGGTCGGGCATCGGTGCCCTAACCAAAAACGGTCCAGTCGGTCCAGATTGCCAAGGGCCGTCGCCAGACACCAACCCCAATAACCGCTTTGCGGCGTGCTTCCCAATGGCTTCAAAAATCTGTGCGGAGTGCCAAGAATGTTGATTCATGCCCTTACTGAAATGCAATTCTATCCATCAACCCGTTGGCAGACTCCACCAGCATTTCATACAGCCATAGCATCGGCGCCCGCATCCTTTCGGCAGGGTGCGATTCTGCAATTTGAGGATGCTGATCATTTACCGTTGGGTAAAATGTCGCATGTAGCGCTGAAACAAGCTGTGGCCGTTGCCCTAAAAAACGGTTTTCGCAATCCGTGGCCGTACACATGGGTGCAGGTATCCAAGACAGACCCGGAAAACGCCACGGTGTGGACTTTAGTCGGCACCAAACTGATAGCCGTCCTGCACACGCCTGTAAACACTGGGGTGCTCCATTCCACCCCGGACGGTTCCTGGCCCGTGTACGAACGCGTGCCGGTAACTACGATGAAGGGCACATTTCCTGCTCCGCTGACACCCTATCAGCAGCGGTTATATCGCGCGGCCAAAAGCGCGGGTTTTGCACTGAAGGGTACCAATATCGATCATTGGCATGGTGCACTGGTCCAGTGGCGTCCCTATGATGACCCTGGTATCAAATGGGTAAGCTACTTCGACAGGGGCCGTGCCCTGCATTATTTCCCGCGCACAGGATACGGCTGGCCGCAAAGTGCGGGCTGCGTGGAAATGCCGGATAAAGCGGCTCATCAAACATTTAGTACTATCCACTATGGTTCAGTCGTTACGGTGAGCAAAGGGTTGCGGCAGGCTGAGCAAGTTCCGGGTTCCAACCTATCGAAAAAAGTGCACAAAAAGTGGCCGGCCTGAGATCATGAGGGACTGATGGAGAAATGTGTCGCGTGCAAGAACGGATTCACACGAGGGTCCTGTCTATGTGCCGTTTTGAGAAGTTCACTCGTATCGTCCAGGGTAGCGCTCGGCCTCTGGGCTTAACGTAGAAGTGGGCGGTTTATCAGCATCATTTTTTGCCATATTTCAGCATCATGTTTTTACCACGCGACTTCGTTGAGAATGAATATTCAACCGACTGATAGATTGAATCAATTTACGGAATAGGGGTCCGGTCATGGGTAAACCATTTTAACGCTGTTTTCTGCTAAAACTGATAAATCTCAGACACTGTTTGACAACATCACGGAGCGCACAATTAATTTTCACATCGGCAAGGCCATGGCCAAGCTAAATGCCGTCAACAAGACCGCTGCCGTTCTTCGAGCGGCCATGCTGGGTCTCCTGTAATTCTACTTGACTTGACCAACTATACCGTCTCATGGCTTCCTCACTCATGGTTTTTCCTACGCTGGTTCTCTACCACCTGGAGGCAATATTGGAAGATTCCGCCTAATATTGGAATTTCCCAGTATCCTTACTTCTGGAATCATGCATTAGTTGAGTTATTTCAGCACCAAACGAAACGGCTATGTGAAAAACGTCGGAAAGCCCCATTGCAATCAATCACACTGAAAGCGCAAAAAAACTGCATTTAATACAGAATAAGAACATAAAACGCAAAAAAACAGCAAAAAAGACGGTATAATATTGGAAAGACAGGAACGCATAACAAAAAGGTGAGCCATGCAAGAAATCCTCCAGTATTACCGCAGGAATACGACTGAATACGTACCACAAAACATCGCGACCACCCCGGAAATTAACGCACTCATTGAGAGAGATGCGGTTGTTGCCGTAGGAGTGTCAGGCGGCAAGGACTCACAAGCCTGCGCAATCGCCGTCAGCCGTTACCTGGATACCATCGGGCACCAAGGACCCAGAGTCCTCATCCATGCCGATCTCGGCCGCGTCGAATGGAAAGATAGCTTACCCACATGCGAACGCCTTGCAGAACAGCTCGGATGGGAACTCATGGTTGTGCGCCGGAAAGCGGGTGACATGATGGATCGCTGGCTGGGCCGCTGGCGAAATAACGTGACACGTTACGAAAACCTGGAGTGCGTCAAACTCATCCTGCCTTGGAGCACGCCCTCCATGCGATTCTGCACGTCAGAATTGAAAGTGGCCGTTATTACCTCAGCGCTGAAAAAACGGTTCCCAGGGCGGGACATCATTAACGCCGCCGGAATCCGCCGGGAAGAAAGCGCACAGCGCCGCAAAATGCCGGTATCGACCAGTCAGCCGAAACTGGAAAGGAAAGGGTACGCGGGCCTGAACTGGAACCCGATCATCGAATGGAATCTGGAAGACGTGATTACGGCCATCAAATCCGCAAGACTCGAACTGCACGAAGGTTATACCCGTTACCAGATGAGCCGGATCAGTTGCGCCTACTGCATCATGTCCTCAGAAGAAGACCTGCAATCATCCACTGCCTGCCCGGACAACGTGGCCATTTATCGGGAAATGGTGGATCTGGAAATCACGTCCACCTACGCTTTCCAAGGTTCGCGCTGGCTGGCAGACGTGGCCCCGCAGTTGCTCAGTGCAAAAACCCGGTCAGACGCAAAGGAAGCAAAGGAGAAAGCAGTAATACGCCAGCGCCTTGAGTCGGAAATACCGGATAGCTTAATGTATGTGAAGGGCTGGCCAACATCTGTTCCAGACCATCACGAGGCCAATATATTGGCGCGAATCCGCCGCGAGATAGCCAACCTGATCCAAATGGATGCACAATATCTGACCGCTGATGCTGTCCAGACGCGCTATCAGGAACTTATCGCGCAAAACAGCGCCAAAAACTGCAGGAAAAAGGAATCCCATGTATCCAAAGTTGAGCCTCTCGCGTTCTCGTGGTGAAACAAAACCACAAGAGCAATCCCCCGAACTGAAACCTTTGGTCATCATTACCGTCGGCGTCACCGCAGCAGGAAAAACAACCTGGGCAAAGAACCTGCAAAACGAACACCCGAATCTGAATGTCGCCATCATACCGACAGCGGAGATCAGCAGCAGAGATCAACAAGCGTGGATCAGGAAGCTCCAGGCAGCAGCAACCAGCAAGAACGTCATCATTCTGGACGGGAGCAATCTGGATGACACGCAGCTGCGCCACGATCTGGACACATTGAAAACGCTGGGTCTGACGGATATTGCCATCGAATATTTTGAACCGGATAGCCTTTTCGTGCTCCTGAGTAGAAACAAAGGCATGGGCGGCGAGAAAATACGGACGGAACTACAAAAAATAAGAAACCGTGAGCACTATCTGGAAATAGCGGAATCATACGACTGAACAGGAATAAAATTGAAGGGATTTAAAATAGCAATAAGTGCAAACGAAGCATTGTTCGACTTTGATTCAACGTGGAAAAGGGTGGCCGAAGAATATCTGGAAAGAGAACTGCAAATCAAAAGCCATCACTACAATCTTATGGCACGTTACCAGATGACCGACGCCGAGTATCACAGTTGTTGGCAGATTTTCAATGAACGTGATGCTTGGCGGGATTGCCCCGTTTTTCCAGAGGCTCTCGAACAGGTGTTGCAGTGGCAGCGGGACGGCCATGCGCTGGCCGTGATTTCAACAGACAACCAGCACACCCACGAACTAAGACGTGCCGCGATGGACGCTCTGGGCCTCGATAACATCACACTCATCACGGTCGGCGCCAGAGGCAGTAAATTCAAGATACTCAAGACCATAAAGCCAAAGGTTTATGTAGACGAGATCTGGAAGCATTGCCGGGAAGCGGTCGATGCAGGGGTCCCTCATGTGTTCCGTGTTGCGGGCGGCCACGACGGAGGTGAGGGCACAATGCAAGATATTCAGATCATACGGAATATCCGGGAGATTGAAAATGACGCATGTTTTACTGATTGATGGCAATAATATTGGCTACGCCTCCATGTATGTGCCCGCCCTCGCGCAATTACGTCACAATGGTCAGCAAACAGGCGGCATCATGGGCTTGGTCCAGTCTGTAATCCGGATCACGGCCATGTTTCCCGAAGCCATACCGGTAGTGCTCTGGGATGGACACGCCGCCTGGCGCAAGGAAATCTGTCCGGAATACAAAGACAATCGCAAATCTACCCCCGAAAAGGTGGCCGTTGCCGAGAGCTGGCATCAACAGCAACCTTGGGCCGCAACGCTCCTCGTGATGATGGGTGTCACCCAGATCAGATCTGCAGACGATGAGGCTGATGATCTCGCTGGCCAGATATGCACCAGACTCGGGGACCATCAAAATATAGAAAATATAACCATGATTTCAGGGGATACAGACTGGTGGCAAGCCCTTTCTGAAAGAGTCAGCTGGTTTACCCCTATCACCGATAAGGCCATGACACTGGACGCGCTCAAAACAGAGGCAGCAAAAGATGGCCCTTTTGAGGATCCAGACGAGTACCTGTTAGCGAAGTGTGTGGCTGGCGACCCCTCAGACAACATTCCCGGCGTTGCCGGCGTAGGCATCAAGACCGCCGTAAAGCTGCTACGGCAACACGGCGACCTGCAAGGCATCGCCCGCGCTGTAGAGACAGGAATAGCGAAAGACAAGAAATCTGCAGCCATTCGGGAGTCCATGGAGTTGATTGAGCGCAATCGCAAGATCATGGATTGGCGCAGGGCTCCGGCGATCAACCCCTACCAGGTGGGGCTCATACGCGAAAACGCGGACCCGGAAGGTTGCATCAAACTATGCCAGCACCTGGGGCTCACCCGACTCGAAAAACGCCTGTCTTCAGAAGGCGAATGGGCGGGGATTATTGCAAAGCAGTCAGAATCCGCTTTAGCAAATACCATTGAGGTTTGTGAAATAAGAAACTATTAAAAATAAAAAGTCAGGAACAACGATTTAATCCACAAAAAGAAAGAGCCATACACAGTTTCGAGATTACAATCCCTTGTGATATAAAAAAACGTAGGACGAAACTACGCAACTGGAAAAAAGGAGAAAAAATGGCAGGACTAAGTGCAGAATTGTTGGACAAGGTAAAAGAGTGCCTGGATGATTCTGAACAAACCGCACAGGAAATAGCCGAGAAAAGCGGGCTGAGCGTACAGGTAGTCAGGCAGGCCGTTTCGATTTTAAACGCCAAGGGTTACGCAATGACAATCTCAGGGAAACCTATGAGATACCGCCGAACAACGCCCATCAACCATGAAAGGCAGATAAGGGAAGATTATCAAGGTGGCCCACAGCCTTACTTGAGGCCGGGAAGCTACACACCACCGGAGCAGAGAGTTTACAACTACAATCGACGGAAAGACTAAGGAGTAAAATCATGCAGGCAATAACACGTTGTAAAAATGAAGAAAAAATGAAGGCTGATATGAAGGATAGGAAAGAATATTATGAAAGCTGCAAAGATTGGGCTGCTGGGATGATGGCAAAAGAAGGATTCTCAAAAGAGGATTGCAAGAATGAACTGCTTTCACTCGCTGAAACTGAAAAAGAAAAAGCTTATAATAGCCCATATGAATCAAAAGAAATGACGGCATTGGTTGGATTTGTGGCAATACTTGTTGCTTTAGCCCTTGGAATTTTTGCAAAAAGAATACCAAATAACGATATAATATGGTATGTTTTAATATGCATTGGATCACCTCTTTTAGTTCTATTTGTTTGGTTGAGAATATATTTACCAATAGAAATTAAGAAAAAAATTGATACAAAGGAAAGAATATTTAATTTAGAAAAAGCAGCAGAGTACATTGAAAAAAACATACCTTAATTTTTAGCGCACAAGACAGGTAACCATTCAGGCGCGGCATCTTCGTCGCGCCACAAGAATTATTTAAGCAATAAAAAAACAAGTTCCGCTTCCGCCACATGGTAAAATAGGTTTCTCAGTACAACAGCAGGAGAAAAACTTACCATGATCAACCACCCCTACTCAGTAAAAAACATCAAAAGAGTCCGTGGCACCGAAGGATATGGATTCACGGCTACATTGTATTTCGGGAATAAACGGTTAGGAACCGTGATGGACCACGCCAACGGCGCACCCCTGTTTTTTGAAGTGGAAAGAGAAGCAAAACAGGCGTTGGAACTTTACGCCAAGGGCTTGCCCGACAAGATATGTGATTTCAACGATCCGCAAACGGGACAGCCAGCCGTTGTGAAGTACACCGCCGAGCTACTTGTTGACCAGTTGGTGAATCAGGCACAATCGCTGAAGCAGGTCAAAAACATCCTGAAAAAAGGCAGTACGATAGCCATTATCGACAACCGAAAAGTATATAAAATCGAATACATGGGTCCGGTTGGCTTGAAAATCATAGCGAATTACAAAAAAGAGAACCCAGAAGCCATTGTCCTGAATGGGCTTTCCGATGAAGAAATTATGGCGACCATGGAAGCGCATGGATGCGTATAACCTATATCATCAGGGAGCTTCCGGCCTCAAATATTAGGTAAAATCCACTGAATATCATGGAAAGATCATTTTTTATGATATATTATTCACCGTGTTCATAAGGGCACTTTCACATAAGAGGACCTAGCAAATGAAGAAAACTGCATTATTTTCAATCGCTGCGCTACTCGCTGGATTTTCGGGCGTAGCTTTCGCCAACACCGCTATCATGAACGCCAACAATGAAATGGGCATCGCCGCCACCGGAACCTTGATGAATTACCAAGAGCACGTCACTCCGGGGCCAGCCGATACCGAGTCAGGCTGGATGCCGGGATTTGGCGTCAAGTATTCCCTGATGCAGAACATCATGGGTGTGAACAATGCTTACGTGGCCATCCACTTTAATCGTTCTTCTGGAGGCATCAACTATAAAGGCGCACTTCAGACTGCTCATGGCGATATTCCTACCAAGACCACGGACGATGCCACCATCTATGACGTGACCGGACGGGTCGGTATGGGCATGTCCTTATCCAGCAACATGATGCTGACGCCTTTTGTTGTGGGTGGTTATCAGCACTGGAATCGCAACCTTCAAGGCCCAGGTGCCTATACGGAAGACTACGGTGCGGGCCTGGTCGGGTTGGGCGCCAAGTTTCAGTATGCGCCGACGGCCAATCTGGTTATTTCCGCAACACCTGAATTTATGGCCGTAGTGGGCGGTAGCGCACAGCCGCATATCTCCGGGGTCAGTTCAGCCAAGTTCGGGACCAGCGGCGAAGAAAAGCTGAGCGTCGGCGCCGATTATCGGGTCAGTGGCCATGTCCACCTGTATGGCGGGCTCAGTTACACACATTTTAACTACACGGGCGGCCCCCTCTTCGCGGATGGTCAGCACATCGGTTACGAGCCACTCAGCTCGACCAACCTTTTCGGCATGCAACTGGGCGTAGCGTATAACTTCTAAAAACGCCCAATAACGATTGTTTGCGGCAGCTTGAACACCAGCACGTTTGTGTTGGTGTTTTTTTGCGGCACAATACCCGCAGATGCCATTGAAATAAACGCATAGGTCAGTTAATATCAGGGCTCTTACCACCCAGTTTTCATATGAAAACAGACCGCTATATGGGTAATAGCGACGCAAAACACAGTCAAACATCCATCAGGATGCCATAAGACTGTTGAATCGATTGTGGTAAATCCTCATCTGAGGCACGACCACGCCATCTTCTCAAGCGCAAACCTCCAGACAGTTACCGCCCGGACAGGCCGTAACCACTCTTTCTATGCGCTCAAAACAAAAGGAGTGTTTATGAAATTCAAAAAAGCATTACACGAAATCATGTTCATACTGCCGATTGTCGGATCTCCCTACATCGGCGTACTGGCACTTCGCGCAGCGGGCGTACCTGAATCGTTCTGCGACCAATATCCCTACACCGTAGGATCAGTAGGCGTCGCGGCTGCTCTTCTCATTCTCACGGGGGTAACCATTTTTACCCGCCTAAAATCAAGGAGCTTCAAATGAAAGACTACATGATTGCAGCCAGCATTTTACTGGGCGCCGCCCTCTTGGTCCTGATTTCCGCCGCAACCGGCGGGATCATTTTGCACCAGGCAGGCGTCAGCCTGGCAACCTGCTACAGCAACCCTTTCACTGCACTTGCGGTCGGTTTTCCCATTGTCCTCGCAACCTGCGCGGCATTGACCGTGACCGCATTTTTTAGCAACCGCCATGTAGCGGTTTTTCTGAAGAAAATCTATGCCGGAATCCCGGTATGACCATGCCATTTTTACGCGAATTTTCGTGTAAAATGTACTTTGAAACCCACGTAAAAGGAGTCACAAAATGTCAGTAAACAGAGTAATCGTTCTCGGCCACCTGGGCCGGGACCCGGAGATGCGCTACCAACCCAGTGGCGCGGCTATCGCCAATTTCAGCATCGCCACCACGGAAACCTTCAAGGACCGTGAAGGCAACAAACAGGAGCGGACCGAATGGCACCGCATCGTCCTGTTTGGGCGTACCGCTGAAATCGCCGGAGAATACTTGCGCAAGGGTAGCATGGCCTATGTGGAAGGCCGGCTGCAAACCCGTAAATGGGAAGACAAGGACGGTCAGGATCGCTACACGACCGAAATCATCGGTGACCGCATGCAACTGATCGGATCACGCAATAGCGGCTCTGATCGAGGCGACCGGGAAAACAGTGGTGAAGATAATCGTAGTCACCAACGGGCGCCCTCATCGGCCTCGCATCAAAATAACCGCAATGGGGGTGCTGGACCAGCATCAACACCACAGCCTAAAATGGAAGATTTCGACGACGATGATATTCCATTTGCCAGTTATTTCCCATTAGAAACAACGACTATTGATGTCTTAACGCCTCGCCTTAAGAAAGTTAAATTCTAAGGCGGACATCATAACGGCGGGGCATTGTGCACCGCCTTTTTAATAAGGAGTAAAAGATGAAAAACATCAAAATGATGCCCACTTCTCAAATGGCGCTTTACTGGGCAGCGCACTACAAAATCGCCGCCCAGAATCGGGCATTCATGGAAATGGTCACCGACCCGGTAAATCCGATAACAGATCACGATCTGGAAGCCCTCATCGCTAAACGTCCGGAGGTATATGGGCGTTTTTCCAACTTCATCGGAAAGTTGGGAGGGACCCTCCAATGACTCGTGAAGAACTGGAAAAACAGCGCAGCCGCGTTGTGACCGCCACCATCAACAATCTCTTTCTGGAGTTTGTTGAAGACGGTCTGACTCGGGAAGAGCTGGAGGAAAACATCCGAAAGAACCCTAGAACATGGGGGCGATTCTCGGAGTTCATGGACCAGCTACCCTCCAAACATCACTAATCTCAAACAGCCGCTTCCATAGCGGCTTTTTCATAAGGAGTTATCATGAATTTTCAAAGCATGAGCGATGCCGAGCTACTGGAAACCATTAGCCCGGAGATCGTCAGCAGCACCAATCTTGCGGAATTATTTGGTTACTGCCCGCATTACCAGACCGAAATTGACGGCGTAAGCGATCAGATTGGCGAATATGTCATTCATCCCAAGATTGCCGCCATTCGTGAACTGATGAAGCGCGTGCTCAGCAGCTCCATAAATTTGGGGCTCAAACTCGACAGCGCAAAAGCAGTGAAAGAACTTTTAATCCACCACCTGGGTGGGAAAGAGCGAGAGCACTTCGTCTGCCTGTGGCTGGATAACCATCACAACCTCATCAAAATGGATGTTCCGTTCAAGGGTACCTTGACTACATGCACCGTACACATCCGGGAAATCGCCAAAGACGCCCTGAAATACAACGCAGCAGCGGTCATTTTTGGGCATTCGCACCCTTCTTCATGCCCAGAACCATCAGGTACTGACGTGAAGCTGACCAAACGGATCCGGGAAGCACTCAGTCCCTTTGACGTGCGCGTCCTGGATCACATTGTTGTGGGCGGTAACAAAGCTTGTTCAATGGCCGAAAATGGCCTCATATAAAGGAGAACCTCATGAAATTACTAATACACATGGACGGCGGATTGATTCAAGGAATCTTTGCCGATGAAGCATCTGACGTCGAAGTCATCGTCGCAGATTACGACGTAACAGGAACCCAACAAACCATTCATACCGATCCCGATGGCGATCAGGTAGTCCTCTGGAAAGAGGAACCCGTTATCGGGACAACCTACGCCGAGCAAATGTTCAAGCTCTTTGAATCGGTGAAATGAATCTCTGAGCAATCAGCCAAAGCCGCCATCTGGCGGCTCCATGAAAAAGGAGTAAATACATGGCAAAAGTCATGACATTCAAGGTTCTTTATACGGACCAGGAAACAGAAAACAGAATCATCCGGGAGCTGAAAAGCATCGAGGATATTTTGGATCTCACTGTAGAGGGCATCAACATGACCAATTCGTCATTGGATGACTCTATAGCCAACGAAACCTACCAGAAAGGTGATGCTTTTCACTTTTGGGTAATTTGTGACAACAACCAGGAACGATACTGGTCCGACAAATACGGATGGACGGACATCAGCCGGGCAACACGCTACGCATCAACGGGTGCTCCGCATACCGGACAGCCGTTCATCACCTCACCAAATGCCTGCTACATGCTGGACCCAGCGCGGTTCTAGCAACAATCAAGGTCGTGCATGGTGCGCGGCCTCTTCAAAAAGGAGCAAAAAACAATGGATGCAGTTAACGTCATCCGTTCCGCTCAGATCGAGGGGAACAAAATCTTTATCACCGAACAACTCGGTCGCGATCTGTATAACCAGGTCGCCAGATTGCTGGCAAAGTACAATGCGAAATGGGACCGCCGCGCAAAAGCGCACGTCATTCCAGCAGAGTACCTGCAGGAGTTTCGTGCAGCCATAACCAATGGCTTCACGGAAAGAAAGCAGAGCGTCCAGCAGCAGATCGGGTTCTTCCAAACATCGGAGCGCCTGGCCGACGAGCTCTGTCTCGAAGGCAATGGAGTTCTCGGATGTCGGGTTCTCGAACCCAACGGGGGACATGGCCGAATCATTCAGGCCGCGTTAAACCGATGCGCTGCCGAAGTAGTAACGGTAGAGATTTATCCACCCAATGTAGACGTGCTCAGGGACGTTTTCCTGGGCAACGAGGATGTCACCATTTGTCCGGGTGATTTTCTGGAAAAGAATCTGGATGACCTGGGCGGGGAGCTGTTCGACGTGGTACTCGCCAATCCACCTTTTGCCAAAGGGCAGGATGTGGACCACATCATGCACGCGGTCCAATTTGTCAAAAAGGGCGGGCACATCAGTGCAATCATGGGCGCTGGCGTCCAACACAACACCACTAAAAAGTTCCGTCAGTTCAGAGACTTTGTGGCGACACAAAAGGGCTTTATCGAGCCTCTGCCTTCCCAATCATTCAAAGCTGAAGGAACCATGATAGAGACGGTACAGGTGTATTTACCGCTCTGATCCATCCCGGGTGGGCAACCACCCTTTCACACAAGGAGCAAAACTATGAACATCATGAACATGGTGAATGATTTGGTAATCATCGACGTATGCTTGCCAGACTATTTTCAGGGTAGCTCAGATCCATTCTTAGCGATACCTTTGTCACCCAATATGACGCAAGAGGATCTGAAGACCGCCGTGCGCAATGCGGTACAGGACGATGCGTTTGAAGATTTTGGGTGGCCTGATATGGACTATGAAGAACTGATCCAGATGATCAACAAACGTCTGTCAAAATACCTGCTGACCCGATCACGCGACATTCCCGAAGATACGGATAACGTTGATTCTGTATATGCTTATATAAGAATGGTTTTTCAAGGGACGGTCACAGACGATTTTTGAATAAACATCCATCAGGGCGGGCAACCACCCTTTCAACTCAAGGAGTACCCATGAATACAGAAGATATTTTTGCCGAGATTGAGAAAGCCAACCGGGCTTACCGGAGTGGCGAACCGATCATCGACGATCACGAATACGACCAAAAAATCGAGGCGCTGCGGGAAACCCATCCCGATCACCCGTTTCTGAACCAGGTCGAACCGGAACCGGAAGACCTTTTCCCAGGCGAAAAGGTTCGCCACGTAACACCCATGCTTTCTACCAAAAAGTCTTACAGCGTGGGCGAGGTGGCGAGCTACATCGACAACGTGCTGAAAGCGGCGCTGGATCTGGGAATCAGCCCCAATGAAGTACTGTTCAAGGCAACACCCAAGCTGGACGGTCTATCCGGCCGCTACGACGGTGCTGGGCACCTCTACACACGAGGAAACGGCACAGAAGGTCAGGATATTTCCAATGCACTGGCCAAGGGGCTTGCCATCGACGGTGAGGAGATCTCCGGAGATGGTGAAATCGTGGTAGACGAGCAGTTTTTTAAAGAAAATCTGTACGGCAAAACCTTTAATGGCCGCGTACTCAAACACCCGCGCAATTTCATGGTGGGTTTCATCCGTGCCGATGTTCTGGGAGAGCATCATCATCTGGCAGTCGCCGCTAAAGCAGCCCGATTTGTCCCCTATACGGAGATTGACCGGGTAACGGGCGACAGCACATTCATCCTCGAACATCTGGAAGACATTTCAGAAAATTTGAGAAAAATGTGTGCTTATCGGACAGATGGCATAGTCATCGAAGCGATGGACCCGCGCATCAAGGCATTGATGGGAGCAACGGATAGCCATCATCGCTGGCAAATCGCCTATAAGCAGAAAGGCGAGACGGCCAACGTCGTCGTCAATGAGGTTACCTGGCAGGTGGGCCGTACTGGCCGTGTTACACCGGTGATAGAAATAGATCCGGTGGAACTCTCTGGCGCCTTAATTCGACGTGTGACGGCACACAATGTAGCTATCGTCCGGGAAAAAGGTATCGGTTCTGGCGCCAAAATACGCATCATCCGGTCCGGTGAAGTCATTCCGGCCATAGATGCAGTCATTGAGCCGGCAGCAATGATCGACATTCCCACTCGCTGCCCCTGCTGCAACGGGCCACTCGAAGAGGGGCCTGTAACGCTCGTTTGTACGGCAGGGGTGAAATGCCCCGCTCAGGTGGCAGGGGCCATGGAGCATTTTTGCCAGACCATGGAAATCGAGGGTTTCGGGCCAAAAGTGGTTGAAAAACTGGTAGCCAACGATGGTATCCGGTATTTCAGCGATGTTTTTGCATTGGGTCTGGAAGAATTGATTGTCCTGGGCATTAGCCCCGGTGTAGCCAAGAATCTGGCAAAAGCAGTCATCAACCGCTTGGAAACGCCGATCGATGACTGGCGCGTACTGGCGGCATTCGGCTTCCGCAATCTCGGTCGCGGAGACTCAAAAAAACTGTTACGGCATACCAAAATAGGTGGGCTGAATTTCATCACGCCAGAATTCCTCATTGGCATTGATGATTTTGGTCCGCTCACCTCTGGCCAGATTGCCGAAGATATCCGGTCAAATCTGCAGGAAATCAATCGAGTGGTGGGATACCTGAAGATAGTGCACACCATGGACCAGGCAGGCCAAAAGCCATTGCAGGGTGAAAAAATGGTGTTTACCGGAACCTTCCAATCGGCAGACCGGAAAAATCTGGAAAAGGCAGCAGAGGATCTCGGAGCCAAAGTGCAATCTGGCGTCAATTCCGGAACCACATTACTGGTTATCGGGGACAAGCCCGGGGCCAAGAAAACGGCTGCGGCCGCCTCTTTAGGCACCAGAACGATGGACGAGCCTACCTACCTGAAATGGGTCGAAGAACAGGTTTAACGCCTGTATTCACTGATTTTCAGGAATCACCGCGATCTGGGGTATCCCCAAGAGTACCTGCTCCAGATCGCAAAACTATACACGACCATTGCAGTTAAAAAGGAAATGTCATGCAAAGCACAAAACTGGGATTTATTATTTCACTGACCGCCGAAAAGGATCAGGCGGCGGAATGGAAAGCGGCTTGCGAGGCTGCCAAGGCACAATGTCAGGACGTGACAGACCTGCAGAAAGCCATCCCCATCCTGCTGGAGATTCGCTTACGCTCCGATCAGATTCCCTGGCGGGCGGCCTGCGATGAAATGATTCAGGGCATCCAGGGGGAAGAATTTTTCACTAACCCGCGTTATCAGGCCATTCTTTCAGTCTGATATTCACCCATCCGACAGGAGGCCTCACGGCCTCCTTTTTTTGTGCCGATTTGTGTATTGCACAATACACAAATAGCAGCCATTCCTGCTAAAAGACCCGCCACACAGCAAAGAATTTGCTTAGAAAAATGGAAAAGATTAGAATAAAACCTCTTACCACCCGTCATCAAATGATGAAAACCGCAGCCTGGGTTTCTGCGACGCAATAACTAGCTCAAGCTAGTCCATCCCCATGGGGCATATTCACTGTCCCAGAAGGGAGCAGCTGCATGCCCCTTTTTCAAAAGGAGTAAGCATGAAAGAAAAGGCAAGACAATTTCTCGCCCTGAACGCCCACTTGGCCAACATCACAACCGGGTTTTCGTTCTCCTGCATTAGCAGTGAACAACCTATCGGCTTGCTTGGCCCCGTGGACTACAAACCATTCTCCGGCACCGTTTTCGCTTGCAATGCGGATTTTGTAGGCGTTCTGCGCGAGCACGAGGAGCACCTGGTAGCCATTGACCGCAACTGCCTGCCCAACAAGGGAGAAAAAATCCTCCCTGGGATGAGTATCTCGGTGACTCCATATTGTCGCCATACGTTTGACGGGCGGCGTCTGGATGAAGTCGAGGAAAAACTCTACAAGCATGACATCATCGTGACCCAAACCATTTTGATCCCGAAGGTCAGAATACCCATTCCGGAGGGGTACAAAGACCATTACGACCTCGCCGAGATGGTAGAGCAACTCGAAAACCTAAGCACAAGAGGAACACGTCATACGTGCACTCAGATGCTGGCGGACGCAGGCTTGGCCAACCCCAAAGCGCCGGAAATCATTGATGGCCCGGAAGGTTGCGAAGGACTCTGCATCCGCTTTAATGTCCACAACCAAAAAGCGCACGGGTTTTTTGAGATCAATCTTAACTATGCGCAAGATCTTTATTACGCAAGACTGGTTTCCGAAGAGGGCAAAGTCTTAGCCGAATCCGAAGAATTTTATCTCGATCAAATGCCGGAAATTATTGAGGACATGGTGGATGATGGAAGCTGGGCTATCGCTCAGGTGGAAATCCTCAACCGCGCCGCGTAATCACCCGTAATCACTGACAACAATGCCGCTAACGCAGCATTTTTTACAAGGAGATCATTATGTTTTTTTCAAAGAAAATCGGGAAAACCAAAAAAGAGATGCTGGCCTTCCTGATGGACCACTTTTTTTACAATGGGCAGTTTGCTCATAACGTAAAACTTCACCGTCTTGGGCTCACCAACGAGCAAGAGTCGAAAGCCTTTGAAATGCTCAATGTGCCCGGGTTCGTCGAACAGACATCCGAAGATCTAATCTGTGATTTTTCCGAAGATCATTCTGATTACACACTGGAATTTGACGGTCGGTCGGGAGGCCAATTAGTCCTCGCTCAGAGGGCTCTGGTCTCCACCGAGTATAAGTCATGGTGCCGGAGTTGCGGGCAACGTAACTACACAACAGCTATCGGAGAAGGTTTGAGCGAAGCGGAATCCATCATCGCCAGGAATGTACTTGGTAACGGCAGGAGCTGGTTTGCAAAAACCTATCTCGATCAGCCCGAAATCAAGGAAATACCTCTGTCGGACGCCGACAAGCTGAAACTGATCGAAAAATACAAGGGCATGGAGTGGGCGACATTCGGCAATAAATGTGGTCGCTGCGGCACTTCAGGAGAACGTGGGCGGGTGAATTACCTGTCCGAACCACTCCGCGAAGTAACCAGCAAGTTGATCGTTGATCGCTCGGAATTTACCCACATGGATAAGGCCCAGTTGCACCGATGGGCCATGCTGGTCAGTGATTTTGACCAGTGTTGCGATGGCATCCGCGAGAACCTCATCGACCGCATCGACAACTGCCAGGTCGTTGAACACACGCGCCAGGTGACGCAAACCTATCAGACGATAGAGTGCGCCAACCATCACGACGCTTAACAAACATCTGGCAGCGCATTGCTGCCTTTTCACAAAACCACAAAGCACGCGAAGTATGGGCGTGCTTTTTCACATTCAGGAGCATGAAAAATGTCAGTCACATATACCTGCAAGAGAATGGTCAACGCCTTTATGGGGTTGGATCATGAGCCGGTTTACCTGCTCTCGGAGACTACATACGAGAGCAATGTCTATCCACATACCCGACACACCAGTTTCTGCGGGATCGGCAAACTCCCCGCCATCATGGAGCGTATCTTCCATGATGCCGCTTGCACGGAAGGAGGGAGTTTGAACTCTCCAGACAGGGGAATGACCCCAGAACGCTACATCAAGTCGTATCTGAACGCCTTGAAAAAGCCGTTCGCATACGATGGTAACGCAGCTCTGGATTTAAGCGGTTGCTGGTATGCCAAGGAGCGCTTGGCGGCATTACAAGCGGATCTTGAGCAGGCAGGGCAGAAGGTGGCAACCGTGGCCAATTCCCTGCCTCTCGTCGAGAAACATCGTGCATCGTTCACGCTTCCATCAGCTTTCGGAGATGATGGTCTTGTGAGCTTTTTTGAGCCGGCAAGCAGTGAGCTGGCCTACCATCCGAAGCCCGCAAAGGATCTGCCGCCTACCGACTACCCGCCCTTCGCGAAAATCGAGGCAGATGGTTCGGAGTGGTACTTTCAGATTGACGCCCATGGAAACAGCATCTCGAATCCACAATGGCAGTACGCATTCATGGAAAAATTTGTGATGAGCCAATGGCAACGTGAATTGGAATTTCCTGGGGCCTACAAGGAATCCATCCCAACCTATCGAAAGATGTTGGATGAAGCCGGTTTCAACAACGCAGAAACCTTGTGCAGCGTGTCCTCTATCGAAGAAAAGTTTGCGGACGGAACCGAAGACTACAAAGCCTACAAGAGAAAAGATCAAGAAAAAATTGTCGCCCAATACGGTCGCCAGTTCCCCTTGTCCTCTGTAAAGCGAGAAGACCTGTATAGGGTCATGTCGTCTCGGGTTTTGAACTTCACGGTTCAGCCGTAACACGGAAACCAACTCAAACGGTCGCGTCAGCGGCCTTTTTTAACAAGGAGACATCATGGAAAGAGCATTTAGTATTGCCAACCCCGTCCCGTTTATCGGGGGGATCCTCAGCAAAGGGCAGGTTGTCCGTAGCATGATTCACGACGAATATGGCGTTGTCGTGAATATTGAGGGACCACAAGACCCACGGTCGTGCCAGTCACTCGCAGGTGGCGCCGTAAACATCGGCGGCACCGCAGAGATAGATGTGATCTGGGCGTCTGGGGGATTAAGCCCCAAGCTGCCAGAAAGCCTGCTGCGCACTTCCGTACAGTGGAATATATACGGCAACATTCTGCCCCAGGAATCCATTGATAAAGCATGGCAAATGCACCATGCTTTGGCGGCAGAAAACGCCAAAAAAGCACAGGCAGAGCAATTGGCCTTCGCTACGGCGGTAGAGCACCTGAAGGCAGAATATCCGAATCTGGATACCGAGGAACCCAAGCAAAGTAAACGCGCCGCAAAAAATCTCCGGGCACTCCTCAAGGAGCAGTTTCCGGGGATCAAGTTCAGCGTTCGCGTAGATAGTGCCAACGCCATGCACGTTGCCTGGGCCGACGGTCCTACATCGCAGCAGGTAAAAACCCTGACAAGCCGGTTCCTCATCGGTCAGTTCGACTCCTCACAGGATATCTATGAATACAAGCACTCGCCCTGGAATAGTTTGTTTGGGCATGTGAAGTATTCCGATACCCGACGCACCCTTTCGGAAAGCCTGATCGAAAAGGTGACAGAGGACCTCTGGCAGATACTCGCGGCGAACCTGGAAGGCATGAACAAGCCGGACCCGAAAGCCGCGTTATCGACGATGACCGAAGTACCCGGACTGGATTTCCCCGTTTCTGAGGGCGTCCAGGAGTTGGCAGCGCACTTCAACGCTGTCAGCAACCACTATGAAAGCAGCAATACCTTCTGCAGATTGGCCTTTCTGGTCACAGAAGCGTTGGAACTGAACCCATAAGCCATCCGGCTTTTCCCGTAGCGGCCGCGTCAGCGGCCATTTTCCAAAAGGAGTAAACATGAGTCACCAAGCAGAAAAATTCGTTCAGCATGGCCCATTCGTCAAGATGGAAGCCTTTGGAACCGCCACGCTGAAATTCTGGGTCACGGAAAACCCGAATACCCTGGTGGACCGTTATGCCGTGGTATTCGATGCGCCGACAAATCATGAGCGGAGCGACGATTTAATGGCAGTTTGCATGAATCGTCTAGGGCACCTGTTCCATGACGAGGTAGAGCAGGGCTGGTTGGGAGAAGTCATTAAGAACTCCGTCCAGCCGCGTCAAGGAAACGGATATTTCATCATCGACTTTGACGCACTGCCGGAAGCCTGCAAAAAAGCCGTCCGACAGGAAATTGAGGTCATCCTCTATGGGGATGAAAAGACCAGTCGGGCTCCGCTACGGTATCGAGTGACCTATAACGATCACTTTTTCTACTGCTTCGCTGAAAGCCAAACCCATGCGGCAGAGATTGCCATGGACAGAAAGGATATTGCCGAAAACAATATTATCCTGGCCGTGGATTTGGCCGATTTTGCCGAATTTTAAACGACTTTCAGGCCGCGCATTGCGGCCTATTTTATAAGGAGTCCTTATGTCTTACTTTGCAGAGGCGAATTTTTTCCTGCGGATGCTTCAAAAAGGAGAAATGAATCGCCAGAAAGCACAAAACCGCATCAAGAAAATCCTCGCCATTGCGGCAAGGATCGAGTTGACCATGGGGATGCCTGCGGGAGACAGCCCAAGCACCTTGGCACCGGAGCTGCAGGATAGCTATTACGACGCTCTGGCAGACGAATTGGCAAAGGCGAATGCCCAGGCCGATATGCCGCCTGCGCGTTCGCCGCAGCGCCCGCCCATCGGAAAGGTCTCATGTTGGCTATGTTGTCCCCAAGGGCACGAAACCTTCGGACCCACGACGATGCGGCAAATGCCATGTAGTGCCTGTGGAACACTGCTACTTGTCCAATAAACACCCAATCACGGTGCGCAAGCACCATTTTCAAAAAGGAGCATTTATGAAAATTATCACTACGGTTGCCGTTCTGTTTACCCTGTCCGCCAGCCTGCCGGCCATCGCTGCCAGTCAATGCGAATTACTGCATGAGGCTTACGGCACCAAAATCTCGGTTTGTCGGAAGCAGCAGGCTAAAGACCAGCGCGTTGAAGCCCGGGATAAAATCGCCATGAGCGTTTTCCAGGGCCCTAACCCAACGTGCAAAACGATGGTCCAGGCCGGAGCCTACAAGACGCTCAGCGCCTGCGAAAAATCGCAGACAACGCAGAAAGCACGTAGTACGCTGAATAAGCAACTGGAAACGAGCATTTTCTAGTCGATAGGAGGGGGTTATACCCCCTCCTTTTTTTGTTTTTGTCTAGTGGTTTATGGGTTTTTTCTTTATATATCGACTTTTTTATAATAAAATCACAATTTAGTTAGAGGGGTAATCAATGACAGCGATCATCGTAACGACCGACGCTATAGTCGGTCATCAAGTCAAGGAAATCATGGGCGTGGCATTTGGAACCGCTGTACGGTCCCGTAATGTCGCTGGGAATTTCATGGCGGGGGTCGCCTCGGTCTTTGGCGGGAAGCAGAAAGGCAACATCAACCTTCTGAACAAAACCCGGGACGATGCCCTGCAGTCGTTATCGGAACAGGCGACATCCATGGGCGGCAACGCCGTACTCTCCATGCGCTTTGATTCCGGCGAATTCGACTCTGGCAACGGCCAGATCATGGATGAAGTGGTGGCCTACGGTACAGTGGTCAAAATCGAGCCAAAAAACGGCAGTACCAGCCAGTAATGCAGTGCGAAAAATGCCCCGATCTCTGTGCATCACGCAGCAGAATCGTTCAACCCGACTTCCCGGCCCAAAACCGATGCCGAATTATGGTCATTGGCGAGGCCCCGGGCGCCGATGAGGACCAGAACGGCAAGGGCTTTATGGGACGGGCAGGGCGCACACTGCACGCCTTGCTGCAAGCACACGGATTCTATCGCGGGGAGCATTACGGTTGCGCCAACGTGGTCCGCTGCCGGCCCTTGGCCAACCGCAAGCCGACGCAGCGCGAAATCAACAACTGTCTACCCTATCTGGCCCAAACCATCCGGGAAGCGCAACCAGAAGCGATTCTGACGGTGGGTGAAACACCGATACGCACGATCACGGGTGTGGCCGGACTCACACACAATATCCAGGCGCTGCAGACCCATCATCTGGACCCCATCAATGCCGGAATGATGAACCTGCCCGCACTGAAAGCCGTATGGCCCAGAAACACTATCCTGGTACCCATCCCCCACACCAGCCCGCTTGCCTGGAACCGCAATGCTCCCGACGGGCGGAAATGGCGAGAAGTCGGCGAAGAACAGATCCGCGTCCTCGCGAGCGCCATCAATAAAGGAAGAAAATGCAAAACATAAAAACCGTCATCAAAACCTCATGGGGCACCTGGAAGCAGGCAAAGCTGGGTTTTTCTATTATTGCTGTGCTACAGATAGCCGCTTCGGTATTGCAGATTTACATACAGGAGGGCATGCGCAACTTTAACGCGAACGGCGGGACTTTTCAGTTGGGGTATTTGCTGATTATTCTCTTTGCCCTTCTGGTACCGGCCACCAATGTGGCCACCAATGCGCTGGCGGTATGGGTGTTCGACCGGGATACGCATCCGGAAAAGCCCGCAGAGCCCAAGCTACAGGCGATCTTACATAAGATGGGGGATCACGGCGTACAGAAGACCATCGCCTTTTTCTTCATTTTTCAGACTATTATTGCCCTGGACTACCTGGTGATAGGTACATCTGGAACCATCGCGGTCAGCCTGGCCACCTTTGTCGTGACCGCACTTGAGCTTTTTCTGATCCCACTGGCGGTTGCAGGTGAAATGACGTGGGTAACCGCCCTGAAACTCTCCCCAAAAATACTGGTCAGAGAATGGCTACCCATTCTCATACTTTGGGTGCTTTCCATTGTTACCGTCGTATTGAGTGCCGTAACCTTCGGAATTTTGCTGATAGTAGCGGTCCCTATTTATGAAATCGCCCTCCTGGTAATAGCGAGACAATATGCAGACCAAAAAAACCCCTCAGTTCGGTAGAAGAAACCGACACAATAACGCCATAGAAATTGAGGCGGCCTGCCAGACACCGCCCGTTTATCACCAGCCTCAGTCACCCAGCTGGCACTACCCGCTGGACCTCAGAGTGGAAGCCGCTCCAAAAACGCGGGTAATCCCCACAGAAAGTCATCAACCCAAACCAGTCATTATCACCATCAAAAAGAGCAGGGCGCTCAGGCATGAGTGAAAAAACCTTTTTTATCTTGTGGTTTGCTGCTATTGGCGCATTGTTTGGTAGCTTCATCAATGCCATGGCTTACAGAACGATACACAAGGTATCCCCGGTAAAAACATCACGATGCGAACACTGCGGTCAAGCAATAAAGCCCTGGGATGAGATCCCGATTGTGAGCTGGTTTGTACTGCGGGGAAGATGCCGGCATTGCAAGAGTCGCATATCGGCAAGCATGCTCATCTCTGAAATAGGTATGGCCGCATTATATGCGTCTGGAATATTCCTGTTTTATCGCTACGTATGGGCGCTATCCATTTTTCTGGTGTTCGTCACCATCGCGGGATACCTCGCTATGACCGCTCTCAAAATCATGGGAAACCTGTCCCAAAAAACAGGTGTCTGAATTATGCACACAAAAGGAAATCCAATGTTAAAATTACCAAACGCGGTAAAAATCGGCGCACTCAGTCTTTCCCTCATCGTTTTAAGCGCTGTCATAGTGGAGGCTATAAACATCCATTATTTTGAAAACTATTTGATTATAAAAAACGATAACCGGAAAGGTGCAAACTGGATCGTAGACAATGAAATGAGGCTATGGGGAGGTGAATTTATATACAGAATAAATGGCAAAACAATTTTGGCCTCGGCCACGAGAGACAGAAACGGATATATGGTAAAGGCAATGTATAGGCAGAACGGGAAAACCAGTCAGCCTTTTTACGAGCAGAACGTGATTATAAATACCTGGTCACCTGGGCCAAATAACACAACCGCCAATGCACTCACCATAGGCTGGCGAGAATCCTTCGAGATGTCCTGGAAATTCCTTATACATCAACTGAGAGTTGAGTTTTAGAACGCGGATCTTTATCAACTTTATTACTCGCATACAACGAGAGCGTCTTAATGGGAAAGAAAAGGAAAAGCATCGGCAGAAGTGGACAACCAACCCCTTTCTTACAGAACTGGATTTACGGAGCGAAAGGTGCGGGAATGAAACGCCAAAACCGGAAAGCAGCCGCTTTGCGGTTGCTCAATGAATCTCGTCAGGCCGGGGTCGCTATTCGCAACGCGCAGAAAGAAGCAGAAATTCGGCGGTTAATGAAGGAAAAGGGGTTGACTGATGCCCAGGCAGCCATCGAGATCATGGATAGAATCAGTAGACAATAAAAACTAGGCTCCCACTCAATCTTACGACGATGTGGCGACAGTTAATCAAGCCAGCCCATTTCGCCATTGCGTTGAAAACGGTTCTCTAAATGGATTCCAAGCCGGTTTGAAACCAAGATTACGTCCGGAAATCGCGAAATCATTGATATCTATGAGCACGACAAACGGATTGTCTTTGAGTTGAGATGGTGTCATCATTATGTTTTCTCTCCCCAACAATTGACAAGCAAAATCCGCATAAGCATCTGCCAAGCTATCTCGACAAAAATTCATTAATAATGACATCATCAGTTTTGGGCTAAAGTGTAGCTCATATTCAGTAGTTACCCGCAAAGCCAATACGATGGCAATGGCTTCGTCATAATTCATCCATTGCTTAACTATCCCAATCTTTTCACCATCAACACGGCGATCAGTAGCGTCCGCCGTAGACTGAATAAGGATTTGAAATGCCTCTGTTGCTGTTAGGCATGAATCATGGGACATTTTCTTACTCCTATTACACAGTTGAATAATATAATTAAGCTGACTGATCACGAGTCTCACGGGTAATAAAGTTTGTTCCTGGGCACTAATGTTTACTCCTGAGCGTTGTCACTTCGAGGGCAGGAATGCCAGCCCATCGTTGCAAGATCGGGTAAAACCAGCGCGCCTGCATGATAATGATTATGTATTCCGATACCAGGAGCAAACTTTATTACCCGCATACAGTTGCCGCTTAAAAACTCATTTACTCCTTCCACGCAAGGCCACCAACAAATACGGATCCATATCGTTCTGCTTGAGCAACCAGTCACAATAATCATCTGGGAGATCAGCAATGGCGGTTCCTTTGTGCTTGCCAAATGGCATAACAATCGGGACACGAGCACGCTCTGACGCATCCCACAACCGCTCCCAAGTCCTCACTTTCGGCATGCGCTCCAAAATCTTGTGAAGGAGCATCTTGGTCATCAGCACATCATGATAAGCAGAGTGGGCGTTTTTAAGCAGTTCTTTGGCTTCCCCTTTGTCCAGTAGCCGATACATCATGGCGCCCAGGGAGTGACCCAAATCATCCGGCCAAAGCCGGCGCGAAAGAGCCAACGTGCAAATTCTGGGGATATCGGGCTTCCCAATGACGCTCCAGTCGTAATCAATGTTGTGCCCAACCAGAAAAGCCGTATCAGGAGGTAACGAAAAATCAGACGGTGGCGGGCAATCAGCCAGGTCCGCTTCGGTAATGTGATGCGTCGCCATGGCACTAAATGAAATCGCCTGGCTCGACTTGTAACGCTGCTCAAACTCTTTGGTCACATTCATGGCTGAATCAAGATTCTCGCCCATTGGTTCAGCACTTAACTGTATCCAGGCAATTTCTATAGGCTCAACAGGATCAGAAAATCCCGTTGTTTCCGTGTCTATAATGAGCGAATTAGCCATAATTTACCCTCCAGAATAATTAAAAAGTACCGATGATGCCCCATATTATACAGGATTGAGCGCTACCATTCTTCCAATCTTACCCAGAACAGCTTGCCGCGTCATTTGTTAACCTCAAGACACAAAGAATCAACTCTTCGATAAATTTCATGCTATATTAGAACCGTGGAAGACATCCACAACCGGACCAGCGGTGACACTGGAATGACAAGGACTTCATCATGAAAACCATCACTATGGATGAGTTTAAAGCGTTGGTGCGTCGCGACGACTGGCACCACGAACAAACAGCCGAAATCATAGATTCAATCGACATTGAAAATGAAGAATGGAACAATGATACGGAAGATTTAGACTGCAAACAAAAAACCCAAGTTTATGGCAGCGGATCCGTTGAATCACGCTTGGGTGATGTGGTCATTAGCTATCATGAAGGGTTCAACTACTACCAGTTCGATAGATCTTCGTTTTCAACAAGCCCGGAAGGATTAGACGATGTTTGGACGCTGGAAGGTGTTCGCGTAGTGGATGAAGATGGCGATCCTGTAACAGATCTGGAGTGGGACGATTTGCCCGCGAGATTTTCAGAAATCGACTACAGCTCCATAAAAAATGGAATTGACGAAATCATTGACATCGACACCGACACCGACATAGAAGGATCAGACATGAAAAAGTACCTACTCGAAGTTGATAACGCCCCGGATATTCGCTTCACCGGAGAATTGATCGCCAGCGCAGCCAGCACCGACAACAAAGCGATTGGACATAGCTACAGCGGCGAGTCCGGCCGATGGGCAGAACTAAGACTCTTCAAAACGGCAGGCGGAAAATATATCTGCTACCAGGTAGGCCGCACCACCTGGAATGGTGAAAAGGACCGTCATTCGGCTGCTATTTGCGAAAACCATCAAGAAATTATCGAATTTTTCGGGCATCGCTGGCTAGCGAAAGAACTCTATGACGACGCGGGAATTGATGACACGGTAGATGTAGAGTAATAAAAAAAGGGGCGTTAGCCCCTTTTCTTGCCGCCTGTTCGGCGGATAACTTATGCCCCTGAACCATCTAAGCCGCTTGTTCAGCGGATCACAGAGACATTCTAAAAGTTAGCAATTCCTTTCGTTTGAGTCAATATAATTTACCTATGAGTTTCCAATCAAACCGGACTCAATGTTCCTTGCCCTTCAGCCACATGCTCATAAAAAGCCAGCGTAGTGGCCAGACTCTGATGTCCCAACCAGCTTTTCACGACAGCCGCCGGACACCCGTTCCGAAACTGGCGAGTAGCAAAAGTATGCCGCAACACATGCGGCCCCATCCGATTTTTCGCGAAACCCAACTCCGCAAACAGGTGCGAGACGATGTAATAAACCCCGCTTACGGTGAAAGGCATGCCCAGGGCATCACAAAACAACCAGTTTACACGGTCGGGATCACATCGCTGTTGCCTGGCCAGAAACTCCGAACGCCCCTCCAGATACGCCAAAAGCTCCTGCTGGATGAGATCGCCCAGAGGCACTTCGCGCTCGCGGTCGCCTTTGCCGATGACCCGCACTACCGGACGCTGTGCTTCCAGTGATAAGTCATCGAGGGTGACATGAATCGCCTCGCTGACCCGCAGGCCGGTGAAGTAGAGCAAGCGTACCATCTGGTAGGCCCGCAAAGTGGTAAAGTGCATATCGTCCGGACGCGGAAACACACGGGTCTTTTCCAGGAGTTTTTGCTCTTCGGCCTCAAAAAGTGTGACGGGCAGTCGTTTGGCGCTGCGCTGCCGGCTACGACGCCGATCAAACAAAATGCCACGGGCGGGGTTTTCCACACAAAGTTCCGATTCAATGAGTGCGTCATAAAAACGCACAATCGCACATTGACAGAGATTGACGGTAGAAACCGACCAGCCGCGACTTTTGCGCATATTGTCCAGATAAGCGGCAACAAGCTTGGAAGTGGCATTCAAGGGAGATTGCTTCTTGGAACGCAACCAGCGCAGAAACCAGGAAACATGACGGGCATAGAGTTTTGCAGAAGCTTCGGAGACGTGTGGAAAGTAAGGAATCAGGCTTGACTCATCCCATTCTGAAAAATCCATACATCCTCCCAGGAGAAAAAGGCTATCCGGTCGCCCGGGGCTGCTAAAAATGCGCGAGACGCCAAGTTTCAGCGGTCGTGCGGCGTCATTATCGAGCCCTACTGGATAAAACTAAACCTTTCATCGAGTAGGGTGACATTATGGACCCATCCCCAAGCCCCTGCCAAGCCTGCCGGATGCGGTAGAGCGAAAATTATTTTCATGCAGTAGGGTTTTTGAGCGCTTCATTCCCGTGATATGATGGATTCTAACCCATTAAAGGAGAAATCCACATGAACGAATCTGAAACATTACCAACAGAAAGTAACGAAGATCCTCAAAATACATCAATCCCACACGCATTGGAAAAAACCAAAAAACTGCAGACGGTCCTCAGTGGTGAGGATTATATTGAGTATGTCGCCGCCAGCGCACGCGTGAGTAATGGACGGAAAATGACCAGCCGGGAGTTGGATGATGTATTGATGAAAAAAGCCATCAAATTGCTCATTGAGAAAATTAACCACATCCGTCACACCGAGCAGTCCACTTTTGTGGAAATCGATAAACTGTGAAAACAGCGGTCATTCAGTTCGATGGGCTTTTGGCGGACCTGAAACCAATGTGGGATCTCGCCCACATTGGTCCTGATTTTGAATACAAATCGGCAAACCCCATAAAAAGAGGGTGGATATGGTCAAAGCTCGAAGCGGAGCCGGAGTGCAGCCCGCATTACAATGAAGATGCGGTCATTTTTTGTGAAACACTCTGCAATATGGGTTACCGTCTCTTTGGGATAACCCACATTGAATCGCAACATGCAGACATATTGCAAAAACAGATGCCCAAAGGGCTCCGCGACACACTTCAGATAGTGCACGTCGCCAACCGTGATGTGGGTGGGACATTCAGCACAGAAGGCATACTCTATCCGGACCGCGCTATAGTCTATGATGACGAGGATATCAAAGAGTTGGCCAGTGCCAACGGATCTGCCATTTTCATAGTGAATCATGAGCAATTAGAAAGCGACACAGCACACCATATTTTTCTGAACGAACCGGTTGATGCGGCCTGGCGCGTGGCCACAACCGAAAGAAAAAAATTGCACGCGTTTGTCGAAGAAGTGCTAGGAGAATAAAAATGACCACGAAGAAACAAATTCTGCAGAGCCTCATACAAAACGCGACACCCGATGAACTCTCCCAGCTGGCCAATAAGGCTATGGGGATGGTCATAACCCAGCGCCCGTTAGACCAACGGCAGGGACATCAACTGGCTCGGGCGATAGGCACCTTATTGGCCTGGCTGAGAGATACACAAGCCATTTCCATTGAGGCGAAAGACATTGGAGAAATCGCCGAGTTCAACGAACTCTACGCACTCATCATAGACAAAAGAATTCCCATGAGCGCACGACAGCCGGGTATTGAGTACATTGAAAAGTACCTCAGTGACAGCAGCCAGGCGAAACGCGAACGCCATGAAATGGTTGAATCCCAACTCAAGGCCGGCCTAAAAATTATGGAAAGGCCGGAGGGTAAAAAGTTCTCGGAAGGATGGGCAGATGAAAGGGCAAAAGCCATTGAGTACAACGTGCTTTCCGAGCAAAACAATCAGGGTGAATCGGTCAGTGTGAGAGGGATGGAATTTTTACTGAGTCCCAGGACCAGGTTTGATACGCTGAATTAAGGGAAATAGATATCTAAATCAGGACGGCCACATCAGAGATGTCAGATCAATAAAAACCTCTATCACCTAAATCATAATCCAAAATGCCCCGCTCAACGCGCGTGGCAGCTTCCACTTTCGCTAACCATGATTTCCCTGATCGAGTCCACCGTACATACCCTTCAGTGGTAATAATATTACAACTATCTGAATCGATTATGTATCTCTTTTCATTATTAAACCAGACATCAGCATGGCCGATCCAAGAGTTATTATCTACATGGATTTCCAGTCGTTCCAAGACTACAAAATACCAATAGTCGTATCGAGGATAATGCTGCTTGAGGATGCTCAACGAATCAAACTTAAAAGATCGATGAGAAATTATATCTACTTTCTGGATTACTTCCGGGGCATCACCTAAAAAGCATGTGAGATCACCTTCACGTCCAGACCATTCACATCTGTCAAAGTCACAAATATGCAGGCGATGAATGTCCTCATTCCGCATCCAAGCCTCCAGAATGTCAAATTCTGCAAGTGTTTCATCAAGACAATTACCGCCGTTTTTAGGCATAGGGCGCATAATTATATCGAAATATGGATTTCTTTTGTTAGGTGACTTGATAAATAACCCCCTTTCCATGCTGAAAGCTTCTTACACAATAAACACATAGCCATTTCCGACGGTAGCTTCAATTTGCCGCCAGTTTTATTTGATTATCCATCGCTATTCATTGTACCCTCACCAAGCCGACCCGCTTCAGATGATACTTCGTCGTTACCGTTGTCATGATTTTATCCTCTTGATAAATAAAAGGCACTTGACTTACCGACTCTTTTTGCTTTTACCTCTGAAACCCAAATCCGATAAAAGCTGCTCACCGATCTTATGCAACGAATCCAAATCCGCACTGTTAGAAAGCGCGAACTGCACCGCCCCGACAGCATGGATGTAACCCATATCCGAGTCGAGTCGAGTCAATACTTTTTCAAAGAGACGGCGCTCGCGCTCGCGTTTTCGTCGCTGTTCCGGCGTTTCAGCAATCAGACGTTCCCGGCGTTCGCGAAGGGTTTTTAGCCGTTTTTCCATCCGTGCTTTTACAGCAGCTTCTTCTCGGGCAATACTCTGGATAATTTCTTCGCGGGTGCGCCGATTCTTTGGGGTACCCTTACCACCCTTATTGTCTACACCTTGAGCTGCAGGCGCAGCCGTAACAGCCGATGTAGCCTTGGGTTTGTCCGCCGTCTCCCTTCTTTTTTTTGCCCGCTCTGGGCGAAGGGGAGGGCGATGATCCACGATCTCGGTATCTGCCATCGCCAATCAGCCGTTAATTTTCTGACGCACCGGTTTACCCGGACGAAATTTAATCACCTTTTTTTCAGGAATGCTCAAGGGCTCGCCAGTCGCCGGGTTTCGGCCAGTCCTGGCTTTTCGGGTTTGCAGTATCAATGAACCCAAACCCGGGATAACCACTCGACCATCCCGCACCAAGATATCGAGAACCGCCGAAGAAAAATCGTCAATCAGCCTGTTCGCCTCAACCTTCAACATGCCAGGGCGTTGTTCAATAAGTGTTTTTACGATTTTAGCATTATTCATAAGGCTTCCTTTGGCTAATTTGCTAGCGTCTATACTACCTATTCCAGCAAAATAGTAAAAGAACACCACGGCATTCACCACAGAAGCAGGGCCAAAAGTCCGTCTGGGCATCCATTCGCTCAGCTTTTCCGTATATATGGGTCAAGAAACATAGAGGAGACATACAGAGGAAATGAAAAGGCTTTATCTTAAATTTCATATCTTTTTTATGCTAAATTATCCATACGGGAGTCACTAGACCAGAAGAGGTCAGCATCATGCTTTTCATCGCCATCGCAGCAGCCATAGCGCTACTGGTCATCATAAGGCTGTTTTTCGTTGTAATTAAATGGGAAATACGTTGGGATATCCGGATTTTTGAATTCGGTATACACTGTTTTTTACTTGGAATCATTGCCACTTTTATCGCCATGGTTTACTTTGGCTGGCTACTCATCTAATGAACCAAAGAAATCATACCCTTTCAGGAGGAAACATGCCGGAAGAAATCGCTGTAAATTTAAGTGACAGAAGGCAGGAACTGCTACATCAATATCAGCCCCACTATCAACCAGAAACCCAACGCGAAGAGCTCGATGACACCGGAATGGATATGCTCTTGGGTGCCATCAGTCGCCGCGAAGAGCACATCATTGAGGAAGTGATGCGCTCGCGGGCGAGAGCGGACCAGGCACTCCGACTCGCGGAGTTTGCAATTTCCAACCAACTGGATCAGCCCGCCATCAAAGCCATCGTCAGCCGCGCCGTTTCCGACAGTCGAAGCGATATCGAGAAGGTCTGGGAAAAAATCAGACACAGAACACACGAAGGCCGTGAGAAGCAAAGAATCTATCAATCCCTGATTCGGGAAATGCGCATCCATCAGGCAGAACTCGGCGCTTTCGGAAAAATACGCAGCTGGCAAGCCGCCAAATGGCGCAAAAAGGCCTTACTGCTTCAGGCCCTATCAAAAGTACAGGAAGAAGCCCTAACTACGCGTCAAAACAGTCTGAACTTATACGACGAAATCACGCGTTATCATGAACAAATGAACCATATCATTTCAGATTTTATCCGATTGATGGACCAGGCGCTCAAACCTCATCGGATATCCCTACTCTCCATTGTGCCAGTGGAGGACAGCTCCGTAGAAGGGGAAGTCGAATGAAAAAGACTCCCACGGATAAAACAGATAATGTAGTTGTTCAGGCGTTAGAAGTATGGTGGCTCAGGTCCGTAAAAGAAATCCGCAGACTTGAAGGGATGCTTCAGGAAGCCAGACAGCTTGAAGCGATGCTTCAGGAAGCCCGAGAATCACTAAATCAGGACACGGAAGATGAAGACCCCAATGCCAGTGAAAAAGCGGATGATTCAAGCCATTGCTGTGTTGATCTTTATCGCGCAACCGGCAGCAGCTCACGCTAAAACCGTTGATGCAGTCCTGCATGAAACAACCGGGTTCGTGATGGGTTATGGAGGGCCAGAAATGGCCCTTTTTCTAAATCCAAACAGCGTGAGAGGCCATTCGCTATACGAGGAAATGGTCCCCTACATGGCCCATTATGCGTGGCGCATGTATATCATTCCGGTTGGGTTTACCGCCCAGGGCCGCCTACTGGCTGCTGCAGAAATCGCAGCACCCAACGTCCAGGCCGCCATAGCCGAGGATGAAAGAAAATTTGACGTACTCGCCAAGCATGGCGGCTACCCCATCCAGGAAACTCAAAAGGACAACCCAAGAATACTGGCGATCGCCTCCATACGCGAAAAAGACAACGTGAGGGCACTCAAAACACTCGGAAAGGCCGTGACACCCTGCCTGGTATGGGAAGCCCACGGCCATTGGCACATTCGCTACAGACCAAACATCCAGACTGTCAAAAAAGCGGCGGAATCTCTGGAAAATAAAGGATAGTTGCATTATATGCAATCATAAATATGCAATTTTATATTATTTACACTGTATTTTTTAGGCATAAGTGCTAATATCGTGCATTATCAGCCTAGGAAATTTGCCGGAACGGATGTTTACATCACAGAGCAAACCGCAAAAACAGCCCTACGATCACCGCCACCATATCGAATTGATCGCCAAGGCAAGTGACCGGGCGGTTCTCGGATGCGAAATACTCTGCCGATCCGACCCCTTTCCGGAAACCTTACCCGACTGGATAAACTGGATAACGCACCTGGTTGAACTGGCCAACCAGACCGCTACACCGGGTTACTTTGCCTCTATCAATGTGGATGGATGGAACCTGCATCATCCACAAATCATGAACATCCTCCAGAAGCTTACCGGGGATGTGGTCGTTGAATGGACAGAGCGGCCTGACAAGCACAGTACGCGAAAAACTGCTTTAAAGCTGCGCGAACTACAAGCGAAAACCGGGGTTCGCCTTTCTATAGATGATGTCGGTGCTGGAATCGACGGCATCCAGAGGATACTGCTTGTCGAGCCGGATTTTATCAAAATTGACGGACAGATCATTCAGGAAGCCACCATCAATCAAAACCCGATGGCTTTTGCCGCGATTGACAGCCTGTTGAACCTGGCGCAGAAGGCAGGCGCGTTAGCGGTTGCAGAATGGATAGAAAGTGAAATCGAGTGGGAAGTCTGTAAAAAATGTGGCATAGATTTGGTTCAGGGATACCATGTGCAGAAATCATGCAATATCCAGAATATCTAGCCCATACCGCAGAAAATATTGGCCTGCGATTCATTTACCACTGGGTTTTTGATGCCCTTCGCCTGATGGCCGCCAATCCGGGCAAAGTCATCACGGCAACGACCCTCGCCGCTGTGGCCATATTCTCGTCCTCAGCGACCGCTGGCTTTCTGCTTTCACTCCCTGTTTTTTTAATGGGGCTCCGTTACAAGAACCCGCTACGCGGAAGGGTCCTGAATACCGTCATTATCATACTGTCCTTGGCCACCATCTCCATCGTTGCAGCGCAACCGGGGATCTGGCCAGCTACCATCAAACCCATCGTTATTGCCGCCTTATGGGCACCACTCGGTTTGACCCCGCTGTTCCCCCTGTTCATCCTCCCGGGCATAGCCAACGGCGTCACCTTTCGCCAGAGCCTGAAAAATGGCTTCCAGTTTTTCAAAACAGGCTATTGCGATCCCAAGCATCCCAACGCAAACAACATCGAAAGTGCTCAAAAAAGATTGGGCATCGTTCTGCTATACACCTGGATGGTCATGCTTGTCGCGATTGATTTGATTCTGGCCCTGGCGCATGTCAGGGGATCCAGCGTTGTGGCCTTTTCGGATCTGCCCTTAATCATTGCCGCACCTTATCTGGTCACGGTCATCCGGCAATCCATTCCAATGGCCGAGGATAATCAGTAAGCATGCTCTCAGACCTCATCAAAAGGACCGGCTCTCTTCTCGCAAAAGTCTCGTCCGCACCAGGGAATATCAAAGCTGCACAAAAAGGCCACCACGGGACCAACATCAAAAAAGGGAAAAAAGTCATCAGAAAAATCTCCGAGATCACGGGAGATACACCGCAAGAAACCTTCGCGCGGCGTCTGGGCTATCTGCGCTCCATCGACCCGCTGGTCTTTGAAGAATTGGTGCTCGAAGCTTTTCAGCGTGACAATTACCCTATCCGCCGCAATCATAGATACTCTGGCGATGGCGGGCTCGACGGTAGGGTTTACATGGACTCTGGCTGGTGGGCTATCCAGTGTAAACGCTATCAGGGAGCCGTCCACAAGGCCCATATCGAACAATTCAGAGAGGACGCTATCCGCGAAGGCTGCATCGGCGGGGTGTTTCTGCATACAGGGAAAACACCCAAAAACGGCAAGCAACTATCGCAGGGTGTGACCATCATTTCAGGGTCAAGGCTGACGGACTGGCTGGCCGGGGAAAGGAAATTACGCTAACGACTTTTCCATGGAGAGCAAACCCAAAGTCAGCGTGCGCGGGAACGCCATACGCCAGCAAGACCGAACCCACATTTTTGTGCGTCAAGATGATGGAAAAGAAATAGCCATCATGGTGCCCCATCACCTCAACCATGTCCGGGCCGGTTCTCGTGTCTCGCTGATATTCGCAGGGAAGGTGGGCGATGACGGAAAATTCAAAACCATGGTCGAAGTACTGAATGAAGGCTAACGTCCCCAGAAGGAAGGTGCCAGATAACAAAAATAGCCACATTTGAGCACCTGAAAATTGACAAAAAACCATAGGGAAATTAGGATAAAGACTCTTACCACCCTTCATTTTTAATGAAAACTGCAGCCGGGGAATCTGCGACGCAATAGGAGACTGGTTTTTCAACCATCATAGTCTCAAATCTCTTAATGGTGCGTGAGCGCCTTTCAAAAAAGGAATAAATCATGAGCACGATATTTATCGTTGTTTTAGTTACGTCTTTTGCTCTCATCTGCGTGGGATTCTTTGTGGGGTACATCTCACGAGTGACACCCATAGACGTGCGGTCGCCTTTTATGCTGGTCGCCGTCATCTTCCCGACGGGCCTGGATACCATCCTACTGGTAAACACCCTCGCCCACGTCGGATTCCGACAAATTCTCGCTATATATGCACTCCCCATACTCTGCGCTATTGCCGGCATTGCGCTAGGCCGCGTTGACTGGAGTTAGGCATCGAATAACAGGCTCTTATGAGCCTGTTTTTTTTTCGTCTATGGCCCACAAAAATCAAATAAGCCCATGAGATCTGTTAAAATAACCACATAAAACGAATGGAGATTTCCATGAAAATTGAAAACAGAAGTTTCGATAAAACGAACTATGAAAACCTGAGAGAAGCAGGTCTAAGCGATTTACTTTCAATGATATATGCCTCTCGCGGGATCGGTTCAACAGAAGAAATCACCAGGACCATCAAAGACATTGAAGGCCTGGACTCCATGAAGGGCCTTAAAGCCGCTGTTGATCGGATTGCAAACGCCATGCAACTATCTGAAAACATTGGGATTAGTGGCGATTTTGATGTCGATGGCTGCGGCGGTGCCAGTGTATTAATAGAAAGCATTAAAAAAATGGGCGGAAAGCAACCCGAAATTTATATACCAGACCGCATAAAACAAGGATACGGACTTTCGCCTGCGCTCGTTGCGGAAATGCCGGAAGACACCGACCTGATTATTACCGTCGATAATGGAATCAGCAGCCATGCCGGAGTAGAAGCGGCCAATCAACGCGGCATCGACGTGATTATCACCGACCACCATTTACCCGGTGAAACATTGCCTAACGCCTATGCGATAGTGAATCCCAATCAGCCAGGGTGCAATTTCCCGTGGAAAGGGACCGCAGGGGTAGGAGTCGCCTTTTATGTTATAGGTGCGCTGCGTTCGGAGCTTTGCCGACGAGGATGGTTTGAACAGAAAGGCATCCCCAAGATGAGCCTGATGCCACTCCTTGATCTGGTAGCCATAGCCACCGTTGGCGACGTGGCACCCTTTGAACAAAATAACCGTATTTTTATTGCAGAAGGCATCAGCCTGATACGATCTGGTAACTGTCGGCCAGGTATCAAGGCCATCATGCAAGTCGCCAGGCGGAATCCGCAACATATCACGGCAACAGACATCGGCTTTACAATAACTCCCCGCATCAATGCAGCGGGTCGAATGGCCGACATGAAAAAAGGGGTCCAGCTCATGCTTGCGGAAAGCATGGATGAGGCCATGCCCATTGCCCAGGAGCTGGACGCGATGAATCGATCCAGGCAGGAAATCCAACAGGACATACAGGAAGAAGCCGATAGAATCCTGAATGATCAAGTCGGATTACTCGGAGACATTGGCTACACCATCGTTGTGCACAATCCTGAATGGCATGAAGGAATTATCGGTATTGTCGCAGGCAGAATACGGGAAACCTTCAATCGTCCCACAATCGTTCTGACCAAGGCAGACAACGGTGAGTACAAAGGTTCAGGGAGGTCCATTCCCGGCTTGAATCTCCGCGATGCCATAGCCGCGACAGATGCTCGCATACCTGGAGTTATAAAACGATTTGGCGGTCACGCAGCGGCAGCGGGAATCATGCTCGAAGGCACCGAAGAAGCCGTGCAGCGATTCATGGAGGCCTTTGAAGAAGTCGTCCGTGAACAGATCAGTGCCGAAGACCTGCTGGAAACCATTATCACCGACGGCCCACTCGTAGAGGATGACCTCACCATCGAAAACATCCGCGCAATAGAAGACGGTGGACCATGGGGAAGAGGGTTTGAACCACCGCTCTTTACCGGAAGATTACATCTTTATGAGGTCCAGGAAGTCGCTAAAAACGGTGTAAAATTTCAAACCCGAATTGGCAACAAACTGGTCAAAGGCATTTGGTTTAGACGCGGGAAAAGTGCGGAAGCGCCCGTTCCGAACGCTGGCGAGTCCATCGCCTGCACGTTTACACCCATGATCAATCGTTTTCGAGGAAACGAGAGCATTGAAATCATGGTATCACGGGTTTTCGATTAGACAGCCCATCCCAACCATCCTCCGCGAACCTCAATCGGCGGCGCAAACACGGGAGGTTCGCGCAGCAATGAAAATCGGGCATAGCGCGAATAAAGTCGTCGATCCTTCGCTCATGCAGGGGCGAAAATTGAAGGTTCGCGGGAACCTGGTTATTATTACTGGGATTGTGTGGCCTTAGAACGCCACGGTAATAGTAGCCATTGCAGGGGCTTTGTGCTTGCAACATCTTATTGAGATGATGGCGTTGAAGCGGATAGGCGTAATAGTAGCCATTGCAGGGGCGTAGTACCCGCAACGCAGATGGCGGATTTTTTTCATGCAGGATGAAAACATTATAGTGGCCATAGCAAGAACATAGCGAGAACCAAACAAGAGAGAATAAATGAAAAGTATATGGTCAAAATTAAAGCAACATATAGAAACGCGCGGAATGTTCTGGGTGGCAGCATTTGTTGGCCTGTGCTGGTTGTACTTTATTCATTTTATTAGCTTTAAGTATGCGGCAATAGCCGCATTACTCATAGTGGTTTTACTACTGGCGGTGATATCATATCGCATCCTCAAGATTTTTTTTATAACCAAGCGAAAACAAATGCATTCATAAGGACAACAGCGTGGGATCAACGCATATATCATCGTCACTCTATATCGCTATTGCTGCATACTATTTTTTCGTATTTGGCTATGCAGGTATCCTAACCAGAAATATCAATACATATCGATGGGGCGGTACCATGCCTATCTGGCTGAAGCCTCTGACCTGGTTCGGCATGTTACTGATCGGGCCATGTATGCTGATTGTGGCCTTACCATTACGCCTCCTGGGGATACGCATGCTTCCGGTATTCCCTTCGCGCACATAAAAATAAGGTATAAGCAAATAAAGCCCCGATCATTTGTTCATGCAGCGGCAAAAATTGAAGGTTCGTGGAAACCCGGTTATTATTACTAGGATTGTGTGGCCTTAGAACGCCACAGTCATAGTAGCCATTGCAGGGGCGTGGTGCTTGCAACGGCCGATGCCGGAGGGACAGACGGTCACGGGTCCGGTAATAGTAGCCATTGCAGGGGCGTGGTACTTGCAACGGTCATTCCTTGGCCTTTTAGCTCACCATCAAGGTGTGTGCATTTATCAACAACAGTCACCCTGTTAAAGTAGACATTCAGGAGCAACCAACCAACTCAATCAGGGACAAGCATGAGCACGCAGCAAACGATAATAAAACTGGCGAGCCGACCAGCCATTGAAAAAATTCAAGAAATGTTCATGATGGAACCCTCAGAGTTTATCCCCATAGCGAACGAAACAGCGGTACTTGCATCAAGTATCATGGATGAGGAAGGGGAATACCTCTACGCGGTTATCTGGCAAAAAGCAGAAAAAAGATACTGGCAACCATACATTCTGGTCATAGCCAAGGAACATCAGACTTTAGTTACCGTTGTCACCCTGACAAAAACTGAGGATTTGGGGGCTACGATCTATGTCGCCAAACACGATCTGAAAAACGGTGTGCCAAAGGCCTTACCGCGCCAATACATCAAAGCAGCGGCAGAGAAAAAGGGCATTGAAATACCACTATGGATTGATCAGGTGTTCTACCCGGAAGCAGCCGCACCCTCAGAAAGCCGGGGTGGTGAAGCCCCCAAGGTAGATGTTACGCTTTCCGTACAATATAAAAGCCAGTTCCGGCTGTTTACGGGCGGCAAAGGGATACCGGCTGCCAGGCCGGACAAGATCAGCGCCTGCATTCAACGCGCCATTGACCGTGCGAAAAAGAAAGAAACACCTGAAGATCCCATCACCCATATGACTGGACGAGTAAAGGTGAAATCCACAGGCGAGGTAATTATGGAAGAGGTTCTGTTGGGGGATGCAATAATTTAAGCCGGATACACATTGTCAAAACAAGGCGGGCTTGTGTATCTCATCGTTGATTCAAGGCGATATTCATGATAATTATTTATTATCGTGAATGATAAAGGGGCCTCCCCCATGCCTGAAACCAACGAAATCCATCCAGAATTTTCAGAAATAAGTCGTCGGATCAGGATTGTGAGCACACCCAACACCAGCCAGACCTATCTGAGTCGCATCAAGGGCTATTTGATCTGGTGCCGTAAAAACAAAATCGATCCGCAACAAGCCTTGCCAGAGGTTATCCTGGACTACCTGGCGCACCGGGAATGGAAAAAGTCCACCAAAACCACGACCATGGCCGCACTGGAAGCCCTGTACGAAGTGATGAGTGGAAACTGGGGTATCGCAGAGAATCCCGCTTATCTGGCCAGCCAGATAAACACGGAAAAGCGTCACCGCTTTGGCAGTCGAGGGCATATACGGACCCAGCTCCCATCCACGCTGGATCGCGAAGAAGAAGCGGCATTTATCGCGGCAACGCATCGTCAGGACCATGCTGGCTACGAAGGTATGCGCCCGGGCCAGTTAATGCGCTTCATCCTGGGCACAGGATTGCGCCGTGAAGAGGCCATAAGTCTGTGCGAGCGCGATATACGGCTGAAAGGTGAAGAACCTTATGTGCACGTCATTCGCGGCAAGGGGGACAAGGAACGCACCGTACCTCTCAATAAAAAACTCAGAGAAGAATTAACCGCGTTCGCAGACCTGCGGAGCGCATTTTTATCGGAAAACGGGCACGAACGTAAAACGCAAGCAGCCCTCCCCTTCTTCTGTGACAAAAAGGGAAACCCATACGAGGGCTCATCGGTTTACTACATCATGCGGCGCACGCTACGGCAAGCCGGCATTGAGAAATGGCAATCCGGGCCACACGTCCTGCGTCACACCTTCGCGACAAAACAGCTGCAGGAAGGGGTACCCACTTCGATTGTAAAGCTATGGATGGGGCACAAGGATGCCACCACCCTACTCAAAACCTACGAGCACGTCATCACGGCAGACCCACGACATACCCCCGTCTAAGGAATAGAAAACCTACATACGATTTTAGGATTTGACAAAACCACACCTTCAAAGGCGATAATACCCTTAAAATCAGGGGTATTTATGAAAAATAACGGTCAAAAAGATGAAAAAAAACAAAGAAAATACAATGTAATCAAAAAAGTCGCAGAAACATTACAGAAACATGGCCCATGCACGCTGTCCGGAATCAGCACACTCACCGGGTTAGACAATGAGACGATCAGCAAAAACCTATACAAAAATCGGAAAAATCCGGCAGGCTTTGACATTCGCACATCCGGAGCGGGGAGAAACAAGACTTTCTCGCTTCACGGGAACACCACGGATCAAAATGCGCCAATCATATATACCAGAAAGCTCCCGGAAAAAGACGAATACCAGGTCATTGCCCACGTCAAAAACAAGTCTGATATGGCTTGGATTTTCGAGGAGCTGGAGAAAATCCTCAAAAATAAACCCTGAAAAACAACAACCCCATGACCAAAGGCCAGGGGGTTGTTCGAGAACTGTAAGATCAGTCCAGATTACCGTTAATCATCATCGCATGTGGGCGAAGGTCCAGCTCAACGCCATCAAACGGCAGCAGCCCCGCCCGGAACATCGAAAGCTTTTCCTTAAAGCTTTCGTCTTCCGGAATACCCATGGCCGAGGCATCAACCGCAGAGACATCAACAACATTTTCTTCGTCTAACATACCAAACTCCTTATCAAAAAGGACCAAAGAGGTCCACGGATCAAGGGCAAAAAAGCCCATTCTAAAAGGCATAACGGAGCCTGTGGCCGTTTCTCATCCCTTGACATCCTCCTCGCTCTGAAGGACGAGGATTCTTTTCTGCCAGCAGCGGCCTGACTTCAGCCGCTTCGATTGCATTGCCTCTTTTGAGACAATGCAACTCCCCGTTACTCTGGAGAACAGACTACCCCGGCAAGCCCTGCCGTTGACGCAACCCCATGTGAGGTTGCTAGTCCTCTTGCGAGGATGTTCTGTGCCGCATTCACGTCGGCATGTGCTGCATGCCCACAGTGCAGGCAATGGAATACCGCCTGATCGGGGCGATTCCCGGCATCCACCACACCGCAAACCGAACAGGTCTGCGAGGTATAGGCCGGATTCACCAAAAATAGCATGCCACCGGTCCACTGGAGCTTGTAGTCCAGTATCCGTTTGAGCAGGCCCCATCCCTGGTCGAGAATGGATTTGTTCAATCCTGATTTCTGCCGGATATTGTGTCCGGGTTTATCCATGGTACCCTTTGCGGATGCCGTCATGTTCCGTACTTTCAGGTCTTCCAGCACTACCAGCGCGTGGTTTTTGCTGATGGCGGTGCTGACCTGATGAAGCACGTTTTTCCGTATTTCCGCGATACGCTGATGCAATCGCGTGATTTTGGCCTTCTGTTTCTTCCAGTTGGCCGAAAACTTCACTTTGTGCGCGAGCTTTCTTTGCTCCCGCGCTAGTTTCTTCTGCAAATCCCGATAAGCAGTTACTGGCAGAAACATGGTGCCATCGGACAACGTAAGCAGGTTTGCTACTCCCCGGTCGCCACCGACCGCCGTAGTGGAGGGATGCACGGGGTCCGGCACTTCTTTTTCAGTCTGTATGGCGACATACCAGTGACCGCCCGCCCGGCTGACGGTGGCATTGCGGATTTCGCCGCCAATGATGCAGGATTTGCGAAATTTCACCCAGCCAATACACGGCAGGAAGATTTTGGGGAGCACCTTACGGCCATCCCGATCAACAGGATTCAGATCAAAGTGAATATGACTTGGTTCCGGGTAGCGCATGCTGTCGTGGACGAACTTCTTTTTGAAATTCGGGAATTTTTTTACCGAGTTCTTATTGAATGCCTCTTTCAACGCCTGCGTCAGATATCTGAGGGTCTGCTGTTGCGGCATCGACGGGGATTCTGCGAGAAACCCAAAGGCTTCTGAATTGCGCCAGGACGTGAGTAGTTCGCACAGGCCGGCATAATTCAGGGTGCCGCAATGCTGATCGAGATAGCTCTTCTGCACGGCCAGCGCCCGGTTCCAGACGAAGCGCACGCAGCCGACCGCACGGGCCAGAAGATTGTCCTGCTCCGGAGTGGTTTCGAGACGGTAGCGCACGGCTTTGCGAATCAGCATGGTGTATAATTATACAGTTCCAGTCATTGGCTGGCAAAATTTATCGGTAGGCAGACGGCTTCGATGACGTTGAGCCGTCTTGCCGCCGCGCTATCCATCCCCGGCCTGAACGCCGGGGCTTTTCGCGCTTTTTGGTAAATGCACTTGTGCTACCATGAGAAGACACATCCAGCCAGAAGGCCGAAGACATGACAACGCAAGGAGAAAAGCCCATTTATGAATTCTGGGCAGCCGCCCAGGATTTGAGAAATCGAAAAAGCAAAAACTCACTAGAGGATCTGGAAAAACAGGTGCTTCTAGCCATCCTCGAAGACCGGCACGAGGACGTTGAGCTGCTCATGGAAAAACTCAAAAAGAGAAACCGATTTTCAGTGGCGAATTGAACGGGCCAGGATTTCCCGTTCTACCATCTGCAGTAGGGTCATCGCTTCACGCCGGACATCACTGCTGAATGTCGGGAGCACCGAATTGAGTAGAGCCTGCTTGGTTTCCAGTTCTTCAAGGGTAGCCTCTTCCAGAAACCGGTAAAAAGCCTTCATATCGTATAAAATCATGGCGATTCTCCAAAAGAAAGAGGAACGCCTATCCAAAAAGGACATGAGCGTCCCAGTGGACAAGAATTTTCACGAAGCCACAAACAAGCCAAACTTGCGGGCACTCGAAATGTTCCAAAGAGCCAGGCGCTAACAGAGCGTAAAGCGCGGGCATTCAGGGTAAAGCCAGACATCGGCCATATTGCGTCGCAGATTCCCAGGCTGCAATTTTCATCAAAGATGAAGGGTGGTAAGAGGCTATAGCGTACTCAGGCCGTGCGCTTTCTGTCAACCGCAGGTGCATTAGTGGCGAATTTAGCCATTTTTAGTGTTATTATTGGTATCATCTTTAAGAAGATAGTCCTTTATATAGGTGATCAACATGGAAGAGATAGACCTCAGCGAAAACCTGACCGACCCGGCCGATATAGCCGCCCGAAACGAGATGGCGCACCGCATCAGCCTCATCAAACAGAAACAGGCAGATCTGACGCCATACGAAGAACCGGACGAAGACGATCAGGGCAATAGATTTTGCCTCGAATGTGCCGACAAAATTCCGGAAGAACGCTTGCTGGCACTCCCTAGGGCCGTGCGCTGCGTCCCCTGCGCTGAACGGTTGGAAGCCATGCAAAGGAGCTTCCGCAGAGGCGGGGGATTACATGCCTAACCAAAGAAACTCTGCGAACGACCTATTTTTTGCAGCGATATACCAAAAAAAGCTGCAAGATATGGGGGTTTTCATGCAAAAACACCAGTCGCTCAAAAGCCTGAAATCGGCTACAGAAGATCTACTGGAAAGCGCAATAGATGAAAAGAGCGACCAGCATGCAGAGCCCATGCATTAACTATCCACAAAAATTGTGGATAACCCCCGTAAAAGGTAAAATTCAGGACGCAAAACAATGAGAAGAGAAAAGATTAAAAAAGTAGCACTCATCGCCGTGCTGACCGCCCTACCCCTGCAAGCCTTGGCGGCAACCACAGGAAACGACCCATCCGGGGCAAATGTCTCGGACCTTTTCAGCCTGAAAGTTCGCTGCGCGGAAAAGATGGAGGCCAATGGCGAAAACGTACACCAGGCCGGCCAGATTTGCGGTTGCTTTTTCAATCAATTACAAAAAAATAAAAACGAAATGCTTTACCTGCAAAACTGGCGTAAAGACCATCCCAAAACCCCCATAAATGGAAAGTTCGGGAATTTGGTGGACACCCAGGCCCAAGCCTGCATTTCCGCCGAACAGTCCATACAAAAAGACAGTAAAAAAATACAGAAAATCAATAAAGAAAACGCTATCACACAACAATTTAACACGATGCTGACTATGGAAATCAGCAAGATGCTGACCCGCACATTAGCCGAGGGCGCAAGACTGAAAACGCCCTGCTCGGCGCGGGTAACCTTTGCCACCAGTGGCGTCGTAACGAAAACAGGGGTGTCCCATGAAGATGAGGCCTGCCCGCAGTGGGTTTATATGCGATTGGATAACGCTTACGTCCCCATAAACCCCCTCTGGCAGAAAGTCGTCAAGTCGCCCCTCACTGTAACTGTGGAGATCTCACAATGAATCAGACAGGACACCACATTACCGCTGCAGCAATGGCCGCCGCAGGCGCCGCTGTTGCCCTCCCCAGCGCCAATATTTTGCAACTTTCCGTCGGCATCATTGCGGTATTGGCGGGCGCCTCAGCACCGGATTGGCTGGAAGGCCTGGGCCCTATCCGCATTTTGCCGCATCGTACATTTACACACATCCCCTGGGTCTGGGTAGTGCTCATCGTTGTCGGCACGTTGAACATTCACAGCTTATACGGGATAGCCCTGATGGGTTTTTCAGCCGCCGCCCTTTTGCACCTGCTCATGGACGCAATGAGCCCGATGGGGATACCGATATGGACCCCCTTTGAACGACGTAAAAGCCTGCACGCATACCGTGTAGGCGGCATCAGCGAAGCCATCACCATCCTGACAACCTCCGGGTTGTTCACCGGAATTGCCGTGCTGGCGTTCATATAAAAAAAGGAAAAGTCATGACAAAAACAAAAATCATCATCAATCTGGGCGACCCGCCAAGCATCAACGGGATCAACAGCATTCAGCGCAAAATCCGGCTCAAAAAATATGTGGCCACTACATTCCGGATCATATTGGAAATAGGAATGGCCTTATTTACATCAAAAATAGCCTTCAACATGGCCGATGGCGCAAACACCTTATGGAGCGGTTTATTGTGGATCTCCCTTGCCGCTGCTTATTACGCATCGACGCGAGAAAAGTTGATCGGATTCGTAAGAATGTGCGATCAGGACATCAGCATGCTCAATTACGTCAACATCGATCAGAAAATAAAAAGGCAGTGGACACAAAAAAGCATGGAAGCCATCTATTACATGGAAATGGTGCACCGCAAAGGACGTCCACTGACAAGGATTGAAGCAGAAATGCTGGAAAAACTCTGCAAACAAGAGGCGAAAAATGGTTAAAAAAATATCAATTTTCAGTATGATAACGCTGGTGGCTCTGGCAGGCTGCGCGCAAATGCCGCAATCCAGCAATAATCAGGTCAGCAAAAACCATCAGGAACTGAACGCGCTCAGGCAAAAACAAAAACAACTTTCACTGGCTACCTTGGCGGTTTCCATGAACCTTAATCATGTGCAGCACGTTATTTCTCGGCGGATACAAAACAACCAGCCATTGATCGCTGCGCCCCAGAAAGAAAAGGTGATAAAAAGCGTCGTCGTCACCATGGGAAACGGTCAAACCTCGCCTATTGGAAGCTGTAACCCGGAGAGCATCACCGTGAAAGCGGGAGACACCCTTTCGGGCATCGCAACAGCGACCAACACAACGGTAAACGAACTCGAATCCTGGAATGGGCTGCATAGCGGGAACATCGACGCGGGAGAAGTCCTCATCACCAGCCAATGTCCGGGGTCCCACTAATGCTCCTCCAGCAATGCATTCATAGTGCGGCGGCCAGGTACAGCCTTTCACCACAGAAAATTGAACGCCGTATCCATTCAAAAAAATCCGGGATTGGCATCATGGGCATCAATCCGGGGTGGCTCGTGTATTTCAAGGATTTCCATGTCAGCAAAGGCGAGTTGGCCAATAACGCCTGCTTGAACGTGCGGATCGGTGCCTGGGTCATGTCCGAAAAAGACAAGGCGGCAAAATCCGCTACGCCAGCAACAACGGCACTCCAGAAGCATCCGTCCAGTCATAACGCGGTACCAACCAAGCTTCCTGGATTAAACCGTATTCAGCGCTGCGCGATAGAGGCTTCCCGTTATTATGGCGTCCCTGCCCTTTTGACCCTATCGATTATCAAAACGGAAGGCGGGCAACCTGGCACCGTCAGCCCGGATGCAAACGGTTCATATGATATGGGGGTCATGCAAATCAACTCGATATGGTTACCAAAGCTGGCCAGCATGGGCGTCACCCGGCACGAGGTTATTCATGACGGATGCCAGAATGTCATGATCGGGACCTGGATTCTGGCCGGATACGTGCACCGCTATCTCGGCAAAACCGGGTTACAAAAGGCTTGGGAACATCCAGGCCGTTTCTGGCGCTCGGTCGGTGACTACAACTCGCACACACCCACATACAATAATGCGTATCAAACACGGGTAGCCAACAATTATCGGCTGATTTCCGAAAACATTGTGCACAAAAATATTTCTCGATAACGCGAACCGCAATCGGCGGCGCAAACACGGGAGGTTCGCGCAGCAATGAAATCACGGCATACCCAGGATAAAACCCTTGTTCTTCGGTTGTTCCAGGAGCAAAATTTGAAGGTTCGCGAAATACAATGTATTATCTTTGTGATTACGCGGTATTAGAACGCTGGAGTGATAGCAGCCATTGCAGAGGCTTTGTATTTGCAACTGTTTTCCGCGCACGGTGATCGCCAATCATTATTGTGATAGTAGCCATTGCAGAGGCATAGTATTTGCAACGACCCGTTGCGGGCAGTGCGGTAGCCTAATCACGTGGTAGCCGCCATTGTGAGGGCCTAATACTCGCAACTTCTTATAGCACAATCGCAAACATCGTAAGGCATCCATCCATGGCGCGACCCATCTAAGACATGCACCCAAACCAGCCACAACATATTATTCGGTTTGGTCGAAGTCAATCTTTCGCTTTATAATGACCGGATTGCAAGCCATTTCATCCAGAAAGACAGAAATAAATGCCCGTCAAAGTCACAAAAACCATAGAAATAGCCAACAAATTTCTTGAGCAAATCAGGCTGCCCAATGCAGAAATCGTCTCCAGCGATACAGAGTATGCAGACAGCTATGCCATCGTTGCACAATTCATAAGCAACCTTATAAAGAATAAAGAAAAAAATGACTATATTGCCGGCAGGATTGCAGGTGCCCTATCAAAAATTGGTCACGGCACAACGCCGCCATCCGCTGAAAAGGAAACCGCTACGGAATGGATTGCCTGGCTGAAAAGCCTGCCCGAGATCGCTGTCATTCTGGCGGAAAGAGAAAAAATCGCGGCCACCGCCAATCCTCTGCTCAAGTTTTTACTGCGGATTGCCGAGCTGCAGGACATGGAGGGGCTAAGCAAGAGCGAAGGGAAAAGAATTTACCCATTGGAAAGGTTGCGTAGCGGGCCACCAAACCCAATTCCGGGATGCACCGATGCCACCCTCGCCTTCGCGCTTCCGGGCAAAAAGCACGACACCTATGATGTGCTCCTGACGATCACTCTGAGTCAAAAAGAAAACGGGCCGTTCAGTGGCCGCCCAGGCCCCACAGATCACTCCATCATGGCCATCAACGACCAGCGGTTTTTCAATGATGACGGGGAACCGCTCGGAGAATATGAAGCCGAACAACTCACCACCAGCTCCGGCCGCGCTTGGCCAGCGGCAGCACTGGCAGACTGGGACGGCTTTATGGCTGAAATAGATCGCCGTTGCCAGGAAATGTTTGGCGGCGTTTTACATGAATTCCCCCAAATCGTATTTGGGAACAGCACAAAAAACCTCACCGCTTTTATCGTGGACCAGAAAAACATTCGACCCGGATTATGGGTAAATGCCTACAAGAATGTCATCGAAGGGATTATCAGTGCCCCGGCCATCGATGCGGTAATAAACGGACATCCCCAAAACAAAGAACGTAGCAGAGTGCGTATGAGCAACGCGCAGCACAACCACTTTATGGGACACATGGACACGCGGGATTCAACGGATGGGCAAAAACGCGAGGCCTACCCGTTGGACCGTTCACAGCGTCTGGCCGCAGTGACCGCCCTCACTCTGGGCATTGGCAATAAAGAGCGCATCCTCCCCGTCAACGGGCCGCCGGGGACGGGAAAAACCTCTTTCTTACGCGCAGTGCTCGCTTCCTTGTGGGTCAAGTCCGCGCTGAACCAGGATCCACATCCTCCTGTGGTTTACGGCACCGGATTCACCAACAAGTCCGTCAGTAACATGATTGAAGCTTTCAGCACCGTGCAAAATATGGATGGGAGCCAAATCAATGGCCGATGGCTTAAAGGATTGCCGAGCTATGGCTGGTTTCATCCCAGTGACCAGGCATCTAAAGAGCACCAGGATTACATGCAGTTGCGGTATTCGAGTCAAAACCATGACCCGTTACATCCCCAAGGGGCCGCACGGGACTTTGCCGACACACCGCTTGCTGAACAGACGGCTATTTATCAGGAACGCGGCCACCGTGCGCTAAATTTACCCATACTGAGCCCCGTCACGCAGATTGTCGAAACGCTCCACACCCGCATCCAAGAGCATTCGGACAGCCTGCTCAACACCCAAAAACATGCTGAAGAATGGATCAACAGAGAAATACCTTTGGTCTGGTCAGACGCTCACCACAAAGCCGGCATTCCCGCCGCACTGAACAAGAAAAGCCACGCCACAGCAAAAGAAATCGCAAAAATAGACCAAAGCATAAAAAACACCGAACGCGCCCTTGAGCTGGGCGACCTGTACGAACGGACAAGCCGTACATTACACACCCCTTGGCGCAGCAAGATCCCTGAGAAGATTCGACGATGGTGGTGGAAAAGCGGGATCGAGGACCTTTCCAGCGTAGAAGACGCGGCCAGAAAAGCATTTGCTGCCGTTTCCGTGGAATGGGCCGCCGAGCCTTCCCTCTTGCAATACAACCTTCAGAACCTGAACGCCTCCCTGAAAAACCTGGAAGCGCAACGGTCACGGCTCATAGCCCTCAACACAAAGGCCATAGAGCAAATAAAGACCATTCAAAATAGACGCACCCTGCGTCGGCACCTCTGGATGCGGCTCCGACAAGTCCTTTACCCTCAGCGCAACCCGGGCGAACTCGCCTCGATTCGCTATGTCGTCATGCTCAGTGATAAAGACCCTGAAAAAAGAAAACAGGCGACCGATATGCTCATTGCCAGAATGGAGGCCTATTGTGATTTGAAATATCGCATCCCCCTGTTTCATCTGGCCGCCAGATATTGGGAGGGACGCTGGCTGTTGTCCCAAAAAGACACAGAAAGCAAAACCAATGCGGATTACGTCCACGAACGCATGATGCTTGGCGTCATTATTGTGGCCACCACGCATAAGCTGCAGAGCCTGGGGCGGTTATCAACGGCTGACTATCTGATCATGGATGAGGCCGGCCAATGCGCTCCTGAAATTGCTGTGGGCACCCTCTCTTTGACCAACAGAGCCATCATGGTAGGCGATACCAGGCAACTACAACCGATCGACACGCTGACAGGAGCCGACACCGTGCGCCAGACTGCCCGTTTGGTCGGAATCATGCCGGACGATCTCCCTGATGCGCTCAATCCCCATGGCGGATCCGGTATGACGGTTGCGCAACGCGCTTGCGGGCTGGAGGATGGCACCGGAGAAGCGGGTATTACGCTGCTTTTTCATTATCGCTGCCACCCTCAAATCATTGAATATTGTAACCAGCTTCTCTATGCCGGCATGATTATCCCAGTTCGGAAAAACATCCCAAACCGCTCCGGGATACCGCCCATGTCCTGGGTCGATGTTGACGATGAGAAAGTCCTGACAAGCGACGACGAGCTGTCCTCATGGGGTTCCTCTAAAAACAAAGGACCGATGAAGGTTGGATCTTCCTGGAAAAATCCGTCTGAAATCGACGCTATCATCCATTGGGTCAAAGACAGCCACAAAGAACTCACAGAGGTTTATGGGAAGCCTCTGGATGAGGTGCTGGCGATCATCACGCCGCTAGCCGGCCAGGCAGAAAGCATCGAAAAAGCGGTAAAAACCCAACTGTCCGGGGTCATCGACGAGCCTACTCTGAAAAAGATGATTGTCGGTACCGTACACCGGCTACAGGGTGCAGAACGACCCATCGTAGTTTTCAGCCTGGTCCAGCACAACAGCCTCAGTCCAAACCTCTTTGCAGATCGTGATAGCGGATTCTTGATGAACGTCGCGGTATCCCGCGCGAAGGACAGCTTTATCATTTTCGCGCAAAGAAGCACATTGGCGCCAACCATCACCGATCAGTCGCACAAGCGTCCAGAACAGGTAGACACGCCCATAGGCAAGCTCGGGCGTTATTTAGGCGAAGAAGGTACGCGCCTGTATCCGCGCAGTCTGGTGGTGATTGAGGCACCCGGGAAAGCCCATGCCATACAACGTGCGCTCGGCGTAAAAGCGGCAGTCATTGCGACAAAAGGGAACCTCAAGGAATCCACCCCGGCAGCCTTCGGTGGATTGCTCTGGAATGAAATGCAAACCACATACATCCCTTTCGCCGAAGCCATGCAGCTGCATCAAGGGCTACTGGATGATCTGGTCATTGCCACAGACGATGATATAGCGGGCGAGTTAATCGGCCTGCATGTCGCAGAGACTGCAGCAGAAATATTGGGCAGTACCGTACCGGTTCGCCGGATGCGCTTTCACGATCTCACACCCCGCCACTTACAAGCCGCCTACCAGACCGCAGGCCGGAACTTTGATGTGAATATGCTGGCAGCGGCTTTGGTGCGGGAACTGGCGCGTCACCAGGATGAAGAAAAATTCAAAGAGCACTATTCCAATAAGCCCTATGTCAGCGCCCAACAACGGGATGCGTTGCTGACACTCGCCGAAATGAACGACCAAATAGAAAAAGGTCAGCAGATCTTCTTGCGGATGGAGCACGAAGATGGCAGCGTGTCCCAGGGATTTGTCGTCCCAGACACCAGTACAATGGCAGGACCCGTCACATTCACCAAAACCGACGCGGATAAAATAGCCGTGGCGCTGGCACCTGCTTTCGCACAAAACACGCCCCTACGACCGAGCGCGTTCAGGCAGGTGGAACAAACACCCAGACTGTATCCGCCCAGCACAACAGCCCGTATTTTGGCGCTCGCCGCCGACGAACTACACCTCACCCCATGGGAAACACAAGAACACCTGAATGCACTGTATCAGGAAGGCGCTAACCATGAATGAGCCTGATGATTTCAATCTTTGCAGCCTCGCCATGGAGTGCCAGCCAGCCGCGAGAGAGGCCGCGCAGCGGTTACAGAAGAAAGTATCCATAGAAGCCGAAGAACGGCTCAACGCGGGCTTTGTCGTTCCGGGGAGCGCGGTATGGGTAAGCCTGGCAAAGATTTTTGAGCAAACAGAGGAGATGCCCGGCAGCGGCAGTGCTCTCCGGATTGAAATTACCGATACGCAACGATTGGACCTGATCTGCCATTTCGCCAGTGCCATTCTGAATCTGGAAGAACAGATCCACATTACCTGGTCATCACACTGGTGTCAGTTCCGGGAGAATAGCCAAGCAGCCAAAACCATAGATCAGGCCATCGAGATACTGCACAGATACAACAAAGGCGGGCAGGAATCCTTGCTGGAGAAAATGAAAACTGATGTGCAAAGCATCTACGAGCAGGAGATATACGATCGATGAGCGGCGGGACAACCTACTCCAGAAGCGACGGTACCGATCTTTTGGAAGATACATGGGGTGCCATAAAGGATAGGGTGGATGCGGGCGAGATACTGGATCCCGCACACCGGAGCCAGTACGAGGCCGCGAGCAAAGAAAATCAACAGCGATATAACCGGTTAATAGCCAATGAAGAGATACCAAATGACATAGGTTGTGCGCGAGCGCCCTTCTCTCCCGCCCCAGCTGACTACCCGGGTGCCGTAGATCAAAGCCTTGGGCATCAGGAACCCGTCGTGCTGAATAACACCAACAGGCAATCAGTGGCTGATAGATTGGGCATCAGCACAACACAACTTGAAAGAGAACTGGCTAATTTTTCCGGTGAGGTAACCCTGTTTGAACTACCGGAGGGGACTACCATCTACAGAACCATCGGCCTCGTGGTCAACGAAAAATCAATGGAAAAAGGCGAAATCACCAACAAACTGCTCGGCCAATACTTTGAAGTAAGCAGCCCGGATAAATACGAAAGCATCATCGAGTTTTACCAAAAAACGGCTGTTAAAATAGAATGGAACGGTGATCAATACCATGTGGCATATACCATCAAAAAGCCCGTATATGCACTCGTTGGAACAGCCGGGATGCAACACATCGGCGACGGACGAGTGCTCCCAGGCGGAGCTGGGCAATACTACATTCAAGGCGTCACTGAAGAACACATCTACGAGGAAGTTTCGCGGAAAAATATGATCAAAACGCAATTTGGAAAGGGACGCTCATGAGTTCTCACCCCATGATTCAACCCGTAGACTGGAGCCAGCCTCCGGAGCAACTACGCAACGCCATGCCGGAGGATCGCCGGCAAATCTATCAAATCATCTGGAACTGCGCTCTGGCCGCAACCCTGGTAGCGCCGAGGCTTCGGCATGAGAGAGTCATTTACGCCCATGACGGAATTAAAATAGCCGTGCATGCGGTAATTCCTGCTCTGAATAAACGGGGATACTGGCGATTCAGGAAAGACATCCCAGCACTCCCATTCCCTGCCAGTAAGACATCGATTCCACGGGGAAAAACCTACATCAAGGAAGTATCCGTACTGTCCGTCAGCGGAATCACGATGGGGGCACTGATCACGGAGATCACCCGTAGAGGTATCAGCACTCCGGCATCTATCGCAAGACTTATGAGAAGCCTGATTGAAGGGGGATCATTTTCTGGCAACATATTATGGGATCAGTCCAAATTTTATCTGGCAATATCGTCGCCCGGAGCAGAAAGCCTGAAGGAATGGGGGAAGCGAGGCTTGTTAGGCAAGGCCCAGTCCACCACTCAACTCGTAAAGGCGATAGAGCATGGGGATAAGGGATATTACGAAGCCTGCGCGGAGATTTTCGAGAACGACAGAGAAAAAGAACTTCATGCTGCCGCATACATAGATAAAGTCTGCACCAAATGGAAAGGACTGGGCCGCGAAGAAGGGCTGAACGCCTTATCCCTGGAGGAGCAGGGATTGCCTATGCACGAGGGATTGCCGGCCTGGATAGATCCGGAAAAGCTACTACCGGGAAAACACCCGTTACGCGACCTGAAAAGAAGAATTGAGCAAGAAATGATAAGCGCACATCCGGCATGGAGAGCGTATGAAGACCAGAAAAAGGCGTCTTTCAGGTTAGAATGGTTGCAGAAGCATGCTGAGGAATATCAAGGGATACTCCCCGCAATGACGGATGGGCAATGGCGTATGAGTGCTCTGCGGTATTGGCTGACAGGGGCGAAAAGTTAATATAAAAACAAGAGGAAACTACCCTTTTCCATCAATACACACATCAAAAACCTGGCGGGCATCTTTCGGAGAAACCGAATACGTGTTCTCAATGTATCGCACCGCATTTGAGGCGCTATTGATAGGTAATCGCCGCAAAATGTTTCCACCAAACATCACGGGCGAACCAGATTGCAGGCGCATTTTCCCGTTGTCGCCGCTATAAGTAACGGAGGTATTGCCGGGAATCATGGGGCCATTGGAGAGCGAGACCGTACCAGATGCGGTTTCAGTGTCCAGCCTTTCAGCAACCGGTTTACCATTCTGCGCCGCGAAAACATGGCAACCATGCTTCTTGCCGACGAAAAGCATGTTATTCGGCTGCACATCCTGTATCTGGTAAAGCGGCATGATATTGCTATTCATCTTCGTCTGAACAAGCTCCCAGGCACCAAGCGCAGTGTTTTGGCCGCTGGTCTTGAACGGATAGGAAGCGTGATCGACACCGCTGCATCCGGCAAGCAATGTTGGAAAGATCAGCAATAAGGCGTACTTGTGAATTTTCTGCATGACATTTATTCCTCGTAAGATGGTATAATTCTGTATCAATTTCGCTAAAACGGCAAATCAAACAGAGGTTTTTACCTATGCAAAACATCAAAACGATGCCCGGCACCTCAACCATTCCAGCAGACCCGCCGAAAAACACGCTGGGATTACGCTTCACCGCAGAGCACTTCCCGGCTTCGGCCAGCTTCGCCATTTTTATGGAGACTGCCGCTTTTGGAACAAGCTCCATTAAGGATAATCCGGATTGGGGCGATCAGGTCACGGAAAAGCTGAACGGACCCCAGGAGCCTCATGCAGAGTTCGCCAGAAAGGTCAAAGAAGCCGCCAATAAATCATTCAACACCCCGCTGGGTCGCACCCTGGGCCTGCGCGCCTACAATATGTTCGGCGATCTTCTAACCGGCAATCCCAAAACCCTTTCCGCCATCCAGTCGGACCGACGTTACCTGGTTGTGGTTTCTGCGCCCCGGCATGGTGGCTCATACCTCACCAAAGAGCTTTACCGGGCGGTTGGCGTGGAATCCAAAGAAGTGCCGAACTATATCGCCCATGACGGCTATCCGGACGCTGCCCCGCACTGGTTTCGGGTGACCGATGGACAATCCGTGCCGGCAACCCGAAACACCATCCAGCAGACTGCCGAATGGCTGATTATGTCAGACTGGTATTTTCGTAACCTGAAGCCGACCGACGGACTAAAAACCATCGTAAAAAAAGGCACAAAAATGATCTACATGGCCGACTTTTTCCGGGAGACGTTCGGGACCCTGACAGAATGGGTCATTGCCGTGCGCCATCCGGTCGCATCGTGCATATCCACTTATGAAAAGTCTGGCGGCCTACCCGAAGACGGATTGTTTCCGGCCAAGCCACGGAGCGTCATTGAGCGTTGGGTCATGGACGCATGGAGCCGTGATGCGATACCACCGAGCCAAGTAGCCAAAAAGCCTTATTTCACGGCGTACCTGCATTACTGGTTACGCTATCATCAAATCATGATGGTCGGGGGCATGCTGCGCGGTAATCGACGGGCAACCATACTGGGTTACCATCCAGACACCATGGAATCCTTTATCGCCCAGCAGATAGAGCGATTCGCCGTAGCAGAAAACCCAAAACCGGAAACCTTTTTTGCATCCCAGAAAGCCCAAGAAAGGCACCCGGACTGGATGCACGAGGCCCGGCCCGTGATAGAAAGCATCAGCACCTTATGGGAATCGTTCGGAGTGAAGCTTCCAGACGAAATTTACGATGCGTTCTGATTGGGCCTTGCTCAACGGCTTGGTAAAAATCGAAAATGTCAAAAACACTCAAAAACCCATGATATAATGAGCCATCAACGCAAGAAAAGAGGGAAAAATGATGAACAATAAGCTGTTAAAAACTGCTGCAAAAGTGGCTTTTCTGGGGGCGGCTTTCGGGCTGGCGGGTTGCGCTTCAGCCTATATCCCGGACACCGTACACAATCACTACAAAGCACCGGCCAGCTTGACCAAGGTGCCAGGCGCCGAGAATGTGACAGTAACGGTTGCTGTTCAAAACCACAAGAAACGCCACAATGAAGTAAGCCGTACCGAGGACATGATTGGCATCCAGTTTGCCGGCGTGTATTTGCACATCGACAAAGCATTCAAAACTGCCATGGATACCGCCCTTGAAAAACGGGGCTTCAATATTGGAGGTTCAGGAACGAACGTGCAGATTATCGTCCAGCATTTCTACTTGCCGGAAGAAATGGGTTTCGCAGACATCACGCATAAAGGGCACCTGATTATGCAGGTAAGCATTCCCTCCGTGAATTATCAGCAGAACGTAGACATAAACAGTTTTAAGAAAAATATCGGGCCAAATCACCAACTGCTTACATTGGGTGCAGGCAGAACGGCCTCTGTCAACGCACTCATGGCTGATGGCATTAACCAAGTCGTCAACAACCCTGAATTCATCGCCGCCCTGCTCAAAGCTGGACACGCCGGTGCGGTCGTGCCCAGGCTTTCAGCAGCCGAATGATTCCACTCACTGCGGGGCGGATTGGGTCGCGACATTCGCGCTCGGTCCTACCCCGAACTCTGCCTCACCAGAAGCATTCTTCTGCGCCTGCCCCGCCATTTGCTGTAAATCCTCACCCTTCTGCGCGTCAGCACTGTGGATCCGTGTACCCTGATAACCTTGCCCGAAACCCGCCTGTTGCTGGTTGGGATTTACTTCCGTCTCTTCAGCGGCTTTAGGTTCATAATCCCATTGTCCGGTACTTTGCGTCGGATTGGTATCGACATTAATGTAACCCTCACCATACCCGTCGTAATTTTGCGCCGAGTTATAGGCTGCACTCATATTCACGACAGGCGCGGAAACACACGCACCGTTATGTTTCCCGCAATTTCCGCCGACCAAGTGTTCTTGCATGGACGCGACGCCTAGAGATCCCTTTGTGGCCACGTCATAGACCATACCCGTAATAAAACCAGCTGCTGCGGCTTCCAAAGCGGCGGTAGTGCTTACTGCGGCACCATACAACAACGCCCCCGCCCCATAAGTCACCACGGTAATCACCGCCAGGATCAAATCCATCACCCATCCCATAAACCCCGTATGTTTAGTGGAATGGAAAAAAGATTCAAAAGCCCCAACAGGCAGCGTGGCGCCCTGCCCTTGCGGGATATACGCATAACCACCGTTCACTTCGAGCTGTCCATAATAGTCATCGCCGAATTGCGCTGTGGAACTGGTCAATCCGCCAATGGTGTGCCCATTGGTATCCGCACTTTCCATGGCAATAGCGCCGCTTTCCGTGCTCGAAGCCGTTTCAGGAACCGGCAATAAATAGCCGTAATCCGTACCCGGGGCGCTCCCTTGCGGAACCACTGCCGTCCACACGGGATTAGTCATCACCGTTTCTTTGTGGGTCGTCGTCGATTGAATAATATCGCTGCTGCTGCTCGTGCTCATGTGCGCGTTATTGTTGTCCGACGCGATCCAGCCTATATCTGAATTCACATGCTGCATGACCAGGCCGACGGCGGCATTAAAGGCGGATTGCGTGATGCTGATAAACGCGCCAGGATCCGGCGATTTACCATTCCCGTTCTGGTTCGGAATAAACTGCCAGAATGGATTGGTATTCTCAAAATCCTTGGTGAATTCCGCACCCATTTTCGGGGAAAACTGGGCAAGTTCAATAATGCCAGCGCCGCCCGGCTGCTTAATCATGCGGGTCACGAAAATGGTGCCGCTGGTTGTGCCGGGATCGTAAGTGGCAAATACAACCGGCGTGTTCCAGGGCATATTGAAGGTCTGGCCAGCCCCTGTCAGCGCCTTGACCTGGCTGGCCGAGAGGCGAATCGCGGCAACCGCCGCACCCATGTTGCTACCCACAAAAATATGCCCATCCTGCAGATTCTTGAAAATCTCACTGGTACTATCAGAGGGCGTAAAGGTTTTTTGTTCGGACCAGTTCATGCCCAGGGTCGCGGCATAGACCTGATCGGCAGGGAAAGCCACACCGATAGCAGCCAGGACCGCTATGGATAAGGTTTTTTGTACTTTTTTACTGAACATGAAGGCCTGCTCCTATAAACTTGTACGAATCTGTACAGAGGATTTATCCGCACACGGTTGATAGGCAGACATCACCTGCAACTCGTGCCTGTTGACGCTCAGTTGCGCCGGAGAACGGGCTAGAAGAATACGTCGGACTTCCTGATAGGGAGTGAACCGAGTGATCTCAGTATCTTCGTACCTTGCCAGCACATTCAACGCAGCATTGTGGTCAGCCTGGAGAACTTCCCCGTTTACACGGTAAAACTTATCGCCAACACGCTTGCCTTCCAGTAAACCCGTCACCGAGTCCATTTGCGAAGTATAAGCTGATGCCACCAGACAATGTTTCGCCTGTCGCTGCGTACATACGGAGTCCAGAGCCTCAGCGAGTACGCCTTTTGCCCATGCACTCATACGTCTGTTGTACTGCTTCCATGCTTGTTTCTTAACCATGGGAGCCGTTAAATCTTCTGAAACCACTACCGCTGCCTTATCCACAATCGTGTGTGCGGATTGGTAAGCGATTGTGCGTAGCCGCTGATGGGTGCGATCCTGACGACGTTCGATTTTGATGCGCCCGAGATTGCAGAGTTTGATATGGTTCGCTTTAGTAATACGCCCGGATTCCCGATATTTTTTCTCCAGCGCATACAGTTTGTTCCGCGCTTTGCCCGTCGTCGAAGCTTTGTCGCGATATTCGGTCAGCACTGCGCCAAAAGTTTTACCGTGCAATACGCCTTCAGAATCCATGAAGACTTCCGTATATCCTTTGTCGATACCGATCATTTTCTCACCACACGGGCGACCATCGCCTTTTGTCGTGGCGTAATGGATTTCCGAAAAACCGTCCTTGACGATGATGCGCAGATTGCTGCCGGACAGCTTGACGTTGTTGCCGCCGGAGGTAGTGGTCAGGCGAATCGCCTGACCGTATTTCACCGCAATATGAATCACGATGGTCAGGTATCCGTTCACGATCTCGATTGCGTATTTGTCAGAGCGCACAATGAACTGATTGGCGACCTGCGATTTGCCATGCCGGAAGTGTTTGCGCATCTGGCAATGCAGGAAGTTATCCGTCAGCCATTGGTCCTTGCGAAGCAGGATGTATAGCCGCTTGCGCTCCGCCTCATCGGTTGTACGGGCAGCAATGGCTTTCCGCACCTTCTGCATGGCGGCAGCCTTGTAGAGCAGTACATCATTCACTATGTCCTTGGTGGTTTCATTGCGAATGGTGCCATCCACCGGAAGATCGGCATAGAAACGCGCTGCTGAGATTTCCTTGCGAACATCATTGGCGGATTTGCCGACCGTGCCCAAAGCGCCATACCGCCGCCAGATATCGGCCCGCACAAAGCCCATGCTCTTGCAGATGCCTTGCAGGGCTTCTGGGACATCAGCTTGCAGTATGCGGGTAACGGTCATACAGGAAAACTCCGTATCTGGGTGAACAATCCTTGCTTACCTTGGGTAATTTCGGTCAGCTTTGCATAGGAATTAGGCATCAGTTAATTCCTCCGGACAGATTATCCATGATGAAGTTGCGGCAATTTTTTAACGAGACAGCTTTTGGAGCGGAATTGGTAATGGCTGTAAATATGTATATCACTAGATAACAATGGGAAATTCATTTTTATAGAGATTGTTTTGTTAAAACTACGCCTACCAACACGAAAGAGCTTTACGCTACGAACGACATGATGAACCCTGTACGGTTTACCAACAATTCCGTAACGATCAGTGACGAAAGAATATTCGTGTGATGTATTAGCGAGAACAGTTACAAGAGAAGCAGAAAAATCTGAAGCGTCAAAAAATTGGTGATCACTTATCCTTAACCCGGAAATTTTCGGGGACCCTCCGCCGAGACAAAACAAGCCACGCGTTGTGTGGCAGCCGGCAACCGTACAAAATTTACGATTAACATGGTAAAGGCCGCGATCAGTATAAAAATTCGGCGCAAAAAATTCTAGTGGTGAATTTTTTTTGTGAATCTCAACATCATAGTGCTGCATCTCTTTTGGTAACGAGAGAAAAAGCATTTTTGACATGCCAGAAACAGTATCACCAATAGAAAATGTAGGTAATAAAAAACAGAATAAAGATATGGCGATAGTTAAAAACCATCTAAACCTTAATTCTTTATTAATACTGAATAGAAGGTTAGTCATCAGGAACACCAGGGAAATAAGGATAGTAACTATAATTACCATATCCACCATCATAATAATCAGGAGATCCAAGGGGTTGGTAAGTTTGCCCCATATAATCACATTGACCGCCACCAGCTGGGCACCAATACGCATTATATGGTGGATACTCATAAGAAGGGAGACCAGCTCCCGCATCCTCAAGAACAGAGCAGCCAGATGAAGCTTTACCTAAAGATGCGTAACCAGACTCCCAAAAATACGGTCCTGTATCATATTCGTCACTAATGGCTGTGCACCGCAAAAAAAACTGGCGGAATATTGATTGGCCATCGAACTGAGGAAAAATTGGATTATTCTCGTATTCGACAATATCATATCCACCGTTCCCCATGGGAACCTGCTTCCCATTTATTGAAACTTCTGGAGCATATATATCGCCGTACCCGCCCCCACTACCATATCTAGGCTCATTAGCAATACTAAAAGTATAATTACGCATGGTACTCATAGCATCATGAATTGTATAAACATATGGAATATAAGCAGTAATATTATCCGCCCAATATAACCCTTCACCATATGGTCCAGCATCATTATTACTTACACAAATATCACCAATGTTAGGAATATAGGAACCAGCGTCTGTATTATTCGTCAGTGGTGCCACATACACATAATCACTGGTCGGAAGAGGCTCACCAGACTCCCAATCAATGATCTGCCCTTTGTCTGGGGCGATAGGAAAGACAATATCGTTTTGTTCCTGGGACCAGGTTGCACCAGAAGCCAGGTTAGCACTGACATTAAAGTTTTCGCTGATCGTTGCCCCGTTTTCATGGACCAGACCATCAGAGGTCAACGCCAGACCATTCGTGGTTACCTCCTGAAGCGGAGTGTATTCGCCGTTAGACTGCACGGTATAAACAACACTGTTAAATTTCAAAAGATAGCCATATTGGCCACTATTACTCAGTGTTTTCTGATGACCACACCCCCCAGCAAACGTCCGGGAGTTGATAGAAAGTGCCATGATGGGCTGTCCCGCAGATGTACGTTGGACGTTGACTTGCTGACCATAGCGAATGATTCCCAAATTCGCATTGTACTGTTTCATGAGCGGGACGATCTGATTTTTGACCCAACTGCTGACACCCGCGTTGTAATTTACCACCTGCTTGGAGCCATTCATCGTCACTGGTGCATCGTATGCGCCATTGTCGTTGACCAGGTGCCAGATACTACCGCCCACAGATACGGCAGACGCAGACATGGTGCTTCCATTAAAGGAGGCCTTGAGCAATTCCCACTGCGTATCACCGGCATCGGGCAACACCCAGCCGGAAGGTAGATAATAAGCATCCTGCTTTTGCTGATAGATCGCATACAGCATATAAATCGTGTTGTTATTGACGTTGGTGCCCAGATATTCGTAGTGCCCATCTGGATACACTACCAGAGTGCCAAAGACCTCTGACTTGGTAGGGGTACCGCCAGAAGGACTCGCGATTTTCACATCCTGCACAAAAGTAAAAATCCCCATGGCAACACCCGTATCCGAGGACTTCATCTGGGTAGCCATAGCCTTGGAAATAGAGCCCAAATAATTAGACAGATAGGAAGCAACCGCATTCTGGGCATCTGTGGTACTACTGAAGGTAACATCCAGAGAACTACTATAAGGCACAAGATTGAACAGTGATGGTTGCGCAACGGGCGCACCGCCCATATCCTGATTTGCACCGCCGTTATAACTGGAAATAGGGCCAATCGTCGCCGTTGCCTGTGTCTGCCCCCCGGCAGCGGTTTCCGTCGCCACCAACGCTTCGGAGTTGTTTTGCTGGATGATTGCCCCATGCGCCGAGACGCAAGCCATACCAAGAGATACCGCCAAAGCACTCAAAAAAGAAACCCGGAAGCCACCAGTTTTCAGGGGGTAGACGCGCATAAGACACCTTTTGGCAAAAACACCATAGATAAGTTATGGTATTTTAGGCTTAAATGCCGTTTTCATGCAACGCATTACGGTCTTTTATTTTATATTTGTGTCGATTAGCAGTACAATTACCGCCTATTTTCGGTCTTTTTTATCAAAAAATGGTAAAATGGCAGGGTCGTCAGAAGGACTTTTGAAGGATTGATACATGCTTGAAACACACACCAAACACAGGGAACGATTCCTACTTTCTCGCCAATGGTTTCGCCCTTTTACAAGCCAGACTGTGGCGGCGAGCGTGGCCTTATCCTTGCTCATCCTGGCCTCAGGACTTGCTCATGCAACGCCCATATCCTCTCAAGCCCTGTGGACGAGCCTGGATCATTCGCTACACATCACTACTGGTCCGGCCAACTACAAGCGGGTGATTTACGTTTTTTTCGATCCGAATTGCATCTATTGCCACGCCTTCTGGAAGGTCGCCAACCCGGTTGAAAACAGCATCCATCTGGACATTCGCTGGGTTCCCGTCGCATTCCTGAAAGCAGACAGCATGGCGAAAGATGCGGCCATCCTGATGTCCCAGAATTCAGCACAAGCTTTTGAATACAACGAAGAGCATTTTAACGATACCGCAGAATCCGGCGGCATACCCGGTCGGGCCACCGCGCCGAACGCATTGATACATGCCGTTCTGGCCAACAATGAAATGCTGGAAACTGTTTTGAAAAATAAAGGAACACCAACCATCGTTTACAAATTAGGCGGGCACGTAGAAATCCAAAGAGGTTTGCCTGATAGCCAGAACGCCATCTACAAAATATTAACCGGGCGCTAGCCTTTATTCACCCAGGTAGCCAACTAAAAAAGGAGTATGAGGCACCGGGCCGCAAGGCCGAAGCTACCCAACCTGCCAACATGCAGGGGCCTCGAATGATTTATATGCAAAAACGGAAGCCTTATTATATTGCCGCCGCCATGATTGGCTTAATCGGCGTACCCTTACTCAGCTTCGCGGGAGCGCAAGCGCTGGAATCTTCCAAGACCCAACCTCTCCAGCCGGGAACAGCCGCGCAACAGACTGAAGCTCAAAATCTGGTCAACCACCTGACGCACAATCAAGTGAATGTAGTCAGAACCTTCCAGACGCCTTCCGGGATGATTGCTATTGAGGGTGAAGGCAAAGAGCTGGACCCACAAGGGAAACACCCCAAAACGCTCGTTTGGATGACTCCCAATGGCAAGGCCCTAATCCCTGTGCCAGCACCGGTTATTTCCGCAAATCGGGTGAACTATACCGAAAAAGCCATGATTTCCATGGGCATCATGCGCAAGCCAGAAGCGGCAACCAAAGTGGCACAGCAAATTTCGCACAGCGCCCGAACCTTTATGATCGGAAAATCCGGCCCCATTATTGATGCATTCCTGGACCCCAACTGCATTTTTTGCCACAAGTTCTATGAGCACGCCATGCCAGCGGTCAAGAAGGGCGACTTACGGATGCGTGTCACCCTGGTAGGGTTTTTGAAGCCCAGTAGCGCACCAAAAGCAACAGCGATTCTGGCCAGTAAGGATCCGGTGCAGGCGATGGCCTACAACGAACAGCATTTTAATGTTCCAGCTGAAGAAGGGGGCATCAAGCCGATGAAAAAGAGCGACCCCAGTATTACTGCAGCCGTTGGCGCGAATACAGCCATCTTGACCCATACCGGTGAAACAGCAACGCCTACACTCCTTTTCTGCCAGAACAACGGCAAGATGCGCATGGTACATGGGCTCCCCCGAAATACACAGAGCTTCGTTAATCGCCTGAGTCATAGCAAATACAGCCTAGATGCTGCAGGAAATTGTACCCAGAAAAGCTGACCTCCTGTGGGCCTGCCGGCTGTTAACAGCGGGTAGGCCCAGACAACCCAAGACATTTAACCAGTCTACAAAGAAAACATAAATGCCCTTCAATAACAAAATATTATCAAATAAAGATTATGTTATGCATTAACATCATCATAAGATTTCAACAGTTAAAATTCAGATAAAACTAATGAAAAAATGAAAAATACTACTTTTCTGTTAATATATGATAGCAACCGGTTAAATCTGTTGACATGAAACGGATAACCCTTTTAATATCAACCGAACAAGACAGGGAGGACCCCCCTTTGACTGAATCGCCCATTCAAGAACCAGCCGAAGAACGGTATTTTGAGCTGATTGAGCAACCAAAGTTTCTCATAGGTAGCGTCGCAAAAATGCTTCGCGTCAACGATCACGTAGTCCGTGATAGCATCAATCTGATGGGCCTTGATCTTCAGCGTGACGATTCCAAACGTAAAGCCAGACTTTTCTCAGCCGAAAACGTCTTCGACATCGCCAACTTTCGCCGCAATCGCGGCTTGCTTAGCTGGGATTCACCACCGGCAACTGTTGTCGTTTATTCGGCCAAAGGTGGCGTCGGGAAAACGACCTTGGCAGCCGAGCTTGCCGTCCAATGGGGCTTTCGAGGTCTCCGCGTTTTGGCGATTGATCTCGACACTCAAGGCAACCTCACACAGATGATGGGATACGATCCGGAATTAGAGCAGGACGAAGAAATGCCGATCGATAGCCGTCAGCTGGTTGAGCACAACTTTGGATCACTGTTCACAATCCCTCCGATTCTACCTACGCCAACACCATTGGCAGACGTACTGAAAATGCCGTATGGCGTAAATGGTCCACACTTGATTCCTTCTGACGTTACCCTGGCAAACCTAGAAGATGCACTACTCAACGCGCAGGTCAGGGACTTCCAGGTACTCCGCCTGTTACAACGCGGCCTGACGAAGCCTACCCCTCAATTTGATTTAACCCATTATGACATCATCCTCTTTGATGCACCGCCGAGCACAAGCATGCTTACAAATACCACCCTTCTAGCCAGCGATTTGTGTATTTCGCCCGTGGCCCTGGATGCCCTTTCTTTTAAGGGCCTTAGCATACTCGGTGGCCGCCTTATCAATATGCGAGAACAGGTCGGACGAGCCCCGGCAGTAGTAGCCGTTCCTACCTTCCACCGTGAAAATCGGCGGCGCGTAACCAAAGTGATGGAACGGCTCAACACCTATTATGGGGAAATTCTCAGTCAAAACATGGTCCGCGAAACAGAAGAATTTAAACGCTCCAACGTGGATGTAGAAATGCCGATTTCTTTGGCTTTTCCAGGATCAAAAACAGCGGTTCCCGACCTGCAGAACCTGGCCGATGAAATGCTGTCGCGCATTAAATCCATAATGGGGACTACAAACCGTGAAACGGGGGGATTAGACCATGCCTAAAGAGCCATTCAGAACCGCTAGACATAAATCGGTGATTCACCCTATATCACCTGATGGTTTCAGAACACCAAAAAGCAAAGAGGAACTTGCTAACCTGGATGGGATCGAGCCAGAACCCAAGCAACCCGATCAGCCAAGCATGACTGAAAGCAGCCCTACCCCGGTCGCCGAAGCAGCCAGCACCGAAAATACCGCTCTCGTTAGCGGCTCAGAACAGGGCCGCCAGACTACGCAGACCCCAGAAGGCCAATATGATGTGACCAGCCTGGATATTACAAAAATATATCCTGGCCGCTATCAACCACGGTTCTCCATCAGCAGCGAGGGAATTGATGACCTGGCTTCGGACATAGAGCGTCTCGGAAGACTGGTCAATCCGATCTGTGTAAGACCAGATTCAGAAGGGAGGTTTGAGATCATTGCCGGCGAGCGTCGCTGGCGGGCCTGTACCCTATTAGGCTGGAAACAGATCCCCGCCACATTAATAAAGCACGACGAACAAAAGATCATCATGGCGGCACTGTCAGAGAACATACAAAGACAGGACCTCACGGAGATGGAAATTGGTTTTTATCTACGCCGCATGCTGGACGAAGGAATTGCTCATACCAAGCGTGAACTGGCTGTAAAAGCGGGTATTGATCGGCGTAACCTGTATCGGTACATGGCCTTTACGGAACTGCCAGACACACTACAAAAAACGATTCGTCAAGCGCCTGATGTTTTTGCCATAGCCTCGGCCGAAATCATGCGCGATCTTTGCGATAAAGGCTATTCGGATCGCGTGCACGAGGCCGCTAATTTGATCTTGCAGGGCAAACTAAACACGTCCCTCATACGGAACTGGGTAACAGGAAACAATCGCTCCAGAGAAGGCGACCGCCGCCCTATAGTCCGAGATGGTATCCGTGTTGGTTCGCTATCTATTGGAAAAGACGAAATGCGAATACGTCTTTCACCAGAATTGCATGACATTCCACAAGAAGAATTGGCAGCTCTGATTTCTGCAGCAATTCTATCCCGTCCAGATGGGCATACTGACACAAGCCTAGAATCAGCAAAGGCGTCAAAAAAAGAAGTGGATAATTAAATGGTTACAAAAATTAAAAAGTGTGCGTTTCCGCACACCCTGTTTTTTCTCCTCCATTTTATGGGTAATTCACACATGCCTCATCACATCATCACGAAGATCCGGTTGAAAAGTGTGCGGAAACGCACACTTTATTTTGGATGCCTGTTTTCTTGGCTCCATCCTCCGATTTCATATCCTCAATCTTCACATCAGAAGGGCAGCTATCAGCTGCCCTTCTGCTTTTATAACTGCCATTCACGGGAGGATACCAGTATGGACGGTTAACCAGTCCAACAAAAAAGGGAGTTCAGCGCCAACTGAACCCCCCTTTCTGATCATCGTTACTTGACAGGCAACCTCAAGAAGCCCGCCCAAAACCAAGTTTATTGAGCTTATTCCTGAGAACAGCTACCCGTCAAGAACAGCACTGAACTTTCCGAAATTTCAATGCATTTCGGTTGGGGTCGTTTAATGTTTTTTCAGGAGACTTTCTATATGGAACAGACATTTTCTTATTCAGTATCTATGAGTCAAACGCAGCAATCGCCTATCCATGGACAGATAACCCACAGTCAAAACAGAGTAGCCTCGCAAGCGAGGGTAGAAAGACTGGAAACAGCTTTTGATAGTATTGGCCACACAGCCCCTAAATCTCAGATACCCAGAGGGAACGGATTTCTACCCATAAAAAACGCTGCTAAGGTGGACTACTTCACCATTAGAGCTGATGCCATCCAAGACTCTGTACTGTCACAAGTAGACTCACTAGCTGAATACCTTGTATGGGACGGAATGGACAGAAGGTTAAGGGCTGTAGCTTCAGCCACTAACACCACAACTCCAGAAGCTACTGTTAGCATCCAACAAATAGCCAAGGATATAGAGACGCGCATAGGCCATACATTTTGCGAACGAACTATAGAGCGCGCTATAAAGAAGTTAATAGATTGTGGATTATTGCAATCTAAGCAACAGTTCAGCAGCGGTCGTAGACAAGCTTCTTCTTACCAGTTGGGCTTTACAGAAGACATGCAGTCACGGTTAAAAAATAGCCGTCGCAACAAAACCGGAAAGACAGCCAATGAAGATAGTTTTGCAGTTAACAATAGTAATGAACACTCAAGACCTGTAACCAAACATTCAGAAACTATTATGAAAGCCGATCAACTCGCTTCGAGTTTCAGGATGGTAGATTTCACACGGACAGACCTGGTTGAAAGCTTTCCCCATACTCACCAAAAAGTGTGCGTTTCCGCACACTCTGAAAATTTGAACGAAGCCAATGGATCAGAGATTTTACAAGCAGCGGTCGTTCAACATATACAGGACAGCACATTGCATTTTCGGGACCCCAAAAAAGTGTGCGGAAACGCACACTCTGAAAATCTTCACGCAACCATTGATCCATATCAATCATCAACGGCCATGGTCGGCGATGACGCCAAGCAACTTGGGGATTTCGATGGGCGCCGAAAAGTGTGCGGAAACGCACACACTGTAACTTCATACAGTCAACCCATCCACGCTCAGGCCATTCCAGCCACACCGGAAAGCATCAACCAACCGACACCCGTGTCGCCTCTTTTTAAAGAAGAAAGAAAAATAAATAAAAATATTTTTTCTTATTCTGATTTTTTATTAAAAAAGAACGCGGCTCAAAATGAAACTGAAACCACAACAGCCGGGAACCATGGGTATTTTCTGGATCCCGTACATCAGAAAGGTTGGGTTTGTTCAGAGAAATCCGCATTAAAACCGTACCTTGGTGACTTATCACGGCACGCGTTTTTTGCCGGGAAGCGCAACATTGAGGATCTCAGCGCATGGTTCCAAGACATGGAACAGAAAATATCAGAAGGGTCGCTGGCTTTGCTCGAACTCCTCAGAAGCGCAGGCATTGAAGTCATGAAAACGCATCAATCACCTGTCTCCTATGGAGTTTTATTCAATGCCTAGCCGCAACAGTAGCCGCATACGTCCGACTAGCGTGTTCATAGACGTGACGCCAGTGACCATGGAAGTAACTCACCGTGTCACAAAGGTCGTCGCCAACGCCGGGGCCGTAAAAATCAACCACGCACGTTGTTGCTGGAATAAAACCCTGCCCATCGTCCGTCATCCAGCCATAAAGCGTTTTCCCGTTTTCCTGATAGACAATCTCTACCAACCCTTGAGGACCAGGCATAAGCCGAATGACGTGTGCCTGACCATGAGAATAAGCGGAAACCAGCGTATCCGCGTCATGGATACCCGCATCTTTGGCATATGCGCCAACAGAAAACATCAATATAAACAACAAAAAAATATTTTTCATGACACATCCTGCTTATTGATTTCATTGGATATTAGCACAAAAAAACCCCCATACGCACAAGCGCAATGGGGGGATCGTAGAAAACCTCAGTTAATGAAGTGTCACTCGGCCAGCGGTGATTGCCGAAATATCCTGCAAAAATGCCTCTTTATTCAGAAAAAAACTGAGTTCGAGGACACCAGAAACACACAAAATGGTAGCCGTGTGTTCAGCAGACATCCAGCAACGACAGCCATCATCACCACGGATTTCGAACTCCGTGAAACCATCCGGGATGTCCCTGACGAATGCATCATCAGAAATAAGCCCTATTCGACGACCGTTTCCCTCATCACGAGGCAACCAGACCGATATAAAGTGATTCATATTCATGATAAAACCTTTTGTAAATGGCGAGTTATCCCGCCATGGAAAATCACATCAACTGCAAGCTTCGCAGGATCCATCTTCAATTCCGCAAGACTTGGGCTGCACGCCGGCAACCGCATTCAGCCGACCGCCGTTTTGCACCGTGGACTTCTCAGCTGCAGTGGCTCCCAGGCTACGCAGGTAATAAGTCGTTTTTAGCCCTGAGCGCCAGGCCTGCCGATACAAACGATCAATCTTCACGCCAGAGGCTTGCGCCATATACAGATTTAAGCTGATAGCCTGGTCAATCCATTTCTGACGTTTTGCCGCACAGCGAACAAGCCAGTCATTGCCCTGATCATCGACACCCACTTCAAAAGCGGTGGCATACAACTTTTTCAGAGGCTCCGGAACCCGATCTATCGGGCCGAGGCTACCGTCAAAGTATTTCAGATCATTCACCATGACTTCATCCCAGAGCCCAAGCCGTTTCAGATCTTCCACCATCGCACGATTGACTACCGTAAACTCCCCGGAAAGATTCGATTTGACATGAAGATTCTGATAGATGGGATCAATACCCTGACTCACGCCAGAGATATTGGAAATCGTCGCTGTTGGCGCAATCGCCAGACAATTACTATTTCGCATCCCGCCTTTGACGAACTCACGCAAAGAGTCCCACACGATCGTTTGAGAACTCTCGTCATCCATTTCAAAACGTCCCGAACCATTACGCAGACGAATGGAGTCCACAGGTAAAATACCCTGGCTCCACAATGAACCTTCAAAAGATTCGTAAGACCCACGCTGACGAGCCAGGGATGCTGAGGCATTGATAGCCAGGTAGCTAATGATTTCCTGGGAAACATCGCTGAACAATACTGCAGCCTCTGAAGCGTAAGGAATACGCAAGGTCGCAAGCGCATCTGCTACACCCATCATGCCCAAACCGACCGGGCGATGCCGGGAATTACTGAAACGCCCCTTTTCAGTGGCATACCAGTTCATGGAGATGACGTTATCCAACATCTGCATAGCTGTAGTCACCGTGATGTTCAGGGCGTCGATATCCATGTAGCGATGCATGAACTCATCCCGTGAACCCTCAAAATGCTCACACAATTCGAGACTTTCGGGCGGAATAACATGCGCCAACAAGTTGATGGATCCCAGGTTGCAAACCGCCGTTTCCTGGGCATTGGTATTCAGGGTGATTTCCGTACACAGATTGGAGCTATGCACCACCCCGTCATGCTGCTGAGGATTACGCAGATTGCAGGCATCCTTGAAGGTAATCCATGGATGACCCGTTTCAAAGATCATCGTCAGCATCTTCCGCCACAACTGAACGGCGGACACTTTTTTGAACGCGATAGAACCACGTTCTGCCCGTTTTTCATGGGCAATATATCGAGCCGTAAATTCCTGACCATACAAATCATGCAGATCAGGCACATCCACGGGACTAAACAGGGTCCATTCCTCATCGCGCTCGACGCGCTCCATAAACAGGTCAGGGATCCAGTTAGCCGTGTTCATATCATGCGTGCGACGCCGATCATCACCGGTGTTCTTACGCAATTCAAGGAACTCCTCGATATCCATGTGCCAGGTTTCCAGATAAGCGCAGACAGCACCTTTACGCTTACCTCCCTGATTCACAGCGACCGCCGTATCGTTGGCCACCTTGAGAAAGGGCACGATGCCCTGGGACTTGCCATTGGTCCCCTTGATGTAAGACCCAAGAGAACGCACCGGCGTCCAGTCGTTACCCAAACCGCCGCTAAACTTGGACAGCAGGGCATTTTCTTTGATGGCTTCAAAAATGCCATCCAGATCATCAGGAACCGTTGTCAAGAAGCAACTGGACAACTGTGGGTGCGTAGTTCCTGCGTTAAACAGCGTTGGTGTGGAACTGACAAACCGGAAAGTAGAAAGGATCTCGTAGAACGATGCAGCTGCGCTATTGCGATCCTCCGGCTTTTCCGCAAGAGCAAGCCCCATAGCCACCCGCATCCACAAAGCTTGCGGCGTTTCAAAACGGGCATCACGATGATGGATCAGGTAGCGATCATATAGAATCTGCATACCGAGATATTCAAAGTCAAAATCACGACTATCCACGATTTTTGTAGCAAGAAAATCCAGATCAAATAAGGCTAAATCCGGATCAAGATCAGGATCAAGCCGCCCAACCTCAATGCCGAAATGAACATAATTTGACAGATAGTCATTGTAAGAAAACGGGGTATCGTTGGGCATGTCCAGGACAGCCCGCGCTTCATCCCGAATCGATGTGACCAGAAACGCGCTGGCCACCCGGCTATAAATCGGATCACGTTCAACCAGCGTGCGTGCAGCCATAATGCCCGCACTACGCATTTCTTTCAGAGTGATGCCGGCATACAAAGCGCGACGCATTTCCGAAAAAACCGCATCCAATCGATCTTTCAAAGGGGATGAATGCCCCAAAAGTCCGGGCGCCCAATCCACCAGATCTGAACGAATATCCGAATAGGCACGGAATCCAACATCGGTTTCCACCCCTTCACGCTCATGATCGGCAGAATGGGCTTTTCGCTCTTCAGCCTGTTTTTCGCGGAACAACACATAGTCCCGGGCAATACGATGTTCACCGGCCCGCATGAAAGCCAGCTCTACCTGATCCTGCACGTCCTCGATGAAGAGGACCCCATCGTTGGGACGGTTATTCAGAACCTCAAGAACCTTCGCGGTGACGGTCTGGGCGATGTCGCGACCAGACGCCGACAGCGTGGGTCCGGTCCGATAAACGCCATTTTGGTCTTTCAGAATAGCCATAATGATGGCATTTTGGATTTTTGCTGCGTCGAAAGGGACCAATGAACCGTCCCGTTTTTGAATTTGTAACATAAAAAATGCAGGGCACGTCTAAACGACGGACACAGTAACACGCGGCGCGTAAACGCAACCGTGTCGAGCCCTTCCTCCATAGAAACTGCGCCAGAAAATACAACAGAAAGCCGCAAAAATGCAGCACTGTGAAAGCCAGAAAAGGCCTATTGCGTCGCCGGTATCCGTTCGGCGGTTTTCTTTACGGAAGTAAAGATGGATGGTTGAAGGCATGATAATGCCATAAAATCAGCCCACGCGGCAACTCAGTACCGCACTGGGATCACACCCGAACAGAGCCAGGCTGAAACGACAAAAAAACCGAAAGCCGACTAAAGACAAAAAACTTTGTCATAAAATGCTTATAAATATGTAACTTCTTTGTTACCTTTGTCCTCTTTTAGCAACATAAATATTAGGAGAAACTGGTAACCCGAAACGATTATAAATAGGGCCACGGAAAAAAACCTGACCGTCCTTGGTCGTCGAGTAGTAGATCACCCGTCCACGCTCGCCTTTTGAAACTAGCCAGCCATACAATCCAAAAGGCCCATGAAAACGGCATATTAGATGTGGAGCACCCGGGCCTGTAAAGTAATTTGGCGTAGAAACAGGAACACATTTAGTAGCAGAAAAGGAAAAAACAGGATAAATAACGGCGAAAAACAAAAAAATGAAGCGCATCTAAAACCCCATTACAATTTTTCGAGAATGTTTTATTATCATAGCACGAATTTTTATTAACTCTTTATGCGAGGGATACATCATGGAGCGGAACACGGATAAAGTAGTACGTCGTCGTCATCGTCGCAGCACGGCTGAGCGCGTAGCAGAGTTGGAAGCGTTGCTGGCCAAACGTCAGGAACAGGAAAAAATGCTTGCGGATCGCATCCGTGAGCTCAAGTTTGGCCGTAAAGCGATGACCGTTGCACAGCTCTCCAAGGCTATTCCACAGGTCAAAAAAGCATTTTCCGGGCATCAAATTACCATGGAAACGGTTCTGGGAATGGCGTTGTTTAGCCTTGAAGCACTCAACAAAGGCCAAACCAGCATTGATGCACTCAGCGAAGCCGGGAAAAATTCCTGGCGGACGACACGCGCCGTCCACTCAGCAGCGATTCGCAAGGACAACGAATCAAAGAAGAAGGTAACAGCACCGAGAAAAGCTACCACGCGGACCAGAAAAACGGCGTAAGCCGGCGCACACTCAAGGAAACCCCGGAAGCTGCCGGGGTTTTTTGTTATCGGAATGCGCGGAAAACCCCGCCGTTCAGGGCGGGTATGGACAGCGCGACTATGAAGTGCTTTACACAAAAAACAGAATTGTTTGACTTCCTCCTCGCCCTGAAGGACGAGGATTCCTTTCTGCCAGCAGCGGCCTGACTTCAGCCGCTTCGATTGCATTGCCTCTTTTGAGACAATGCAACTCCCCGTTACTCTGGAGAACAGACTACCCCGGCAAGCCCTGCCGTTGACGCAACCCCATGTGAGGTTGCTAGTCCTCTTGCGAGGATGTTCTGTGCCGCATTCACGTCGGCATGTGCTTCATGCCCACAGTGCAGGCAATGGAATACCGCCTGATCGGAGCGATTTCCGGCATCCACCACACCGCAAACCGAACAGGTTTGCGAGGTATAAGCCGGATTCACTAAAAATAGCATGCCACCGGCCCACTGGAGCTTATAGTCCAGTATCCGTTTGAGCAGGCTCCATCCCTGGTCGAGAATGGATTTGTTCAATCCTGATTTCTGCCGGATATTGCGTCCGGGTTTATCCACGGTACCCTTTGCGGATGCTGTCATGTTCCGTACTTTCAGGTCTTCCAGCACTACCAGCGCGTGGTTTTTGCTGATGGCGGTGCTGACCTGGTGCAGTACGGTCTTGCGAATCTCAGCGATACGCTGATGCAATCGCGTGATTTTGGCCTTCTGTTTCTTCCAGTTGGCCGAAAACTTCACTTTGTGCGCGAGCTTTCTTTGCTCCCGCGTAATCTTTTTTTGCAGATCCCGATAAGCGGTAACCGGCAGAAACATGGTGCCATCGGACAATGTAAGCAGGTTCGCTACTCCCCGGTCGCCACCGACCGCCGTAGTGGAGGGATGCACGGGGTCCGGTACTTCCTTTTCGGTCTGTATGGCGACATACCAGTGACCTCCCGCCCGGCTGACGGTGACATTGCGGATTTCGCCGCCGATAACGCAGGATTTGCGAAATTTCACCCAGCCAATACATGGCAGGAAGATTTTGGGAAGCACCTTGCGGCCATCCCGATCAACAGGCTTCAGATCAAAGTGAATATGACCCGGTTCCGGGTAGCGCATACTGTCGTGGGCGAACTTCTTTTTGAAATTCGGAAATCTTTTGACTGAATTCTTATTAAACGCCTCTTTCAACGCCTGCGTCAGATATCTGAGTGTCTGCTGTTGCGGCATCGACGGGGATTCTGCGAGAAACCCAAAGGCTTCCGAATTGCGCCAGGACGTGAGCAGTTCGCACAGGCCGGCATAATTCAAGGTGCCGCAATGATGATCGAGATAGCTCTTCTGCACGGCCAGCGCCCGGTTCCAGACGAAGCGCACGCAGCCGACCGCACGGGCCAGAAGATTTTCCTGCTCCGGAGTGGTTTCGAGACGGTAGCGCACGGCTTTGCGAATCAGCATGGTGTATAATTATACAGTTACAGCCATTGGCTGGCAAAATTTATCGGTAGGCAGACGGCTTCGACGGCGTTGAGCCGTCTCGCCGCCGCGCTATCCATCCCCGGCCTGAACGCCGGGGCTTTTCGCGCTTTTTGGTAAAAATACTTCCCATGGACATCAAACGGGCTTACCGATTCAGGTTCTACCCTACTTCCGAACAGGCAACCATTTTGGCTCGGACGTTCGGTTGCGCTCGATTCATCTACAACCACATGCTCAGGCTACGCTCAGACGCATGGATGAAGCGACACGAATCCATCAGTTATCATGAAACGTCTGCTGCACTCACCATCATGAAGCAGATGCCTGACTATGAATGGCTCAATGATGTCTCCAGCGTGCCTTTGCAGCAAGCTATACGCCACCTACAAACGGCGTTCGGGAACTTCTTTGCAAAACATTCTGGGTACCCGACGTTCAAACGCAAAAATGACAAACAGTCTGCGGCCTATACAGATGCGGCTTTCAGATGGGATGGCAAAACCCTAAAACTCGCCAAGATGAACGAACCGCTGGCTATGCGGTTCTCCCGTACCATTCCTAAAGCCGCCAAGATAACCACCGTAACCGTCAGCAAAGATACCGCAGGGCGATACTTCGTCAGCTTCCTATGTGAGGATGCGGTGAGCCAAAAAGCTCCGGTGAATAGTCAGATCGGCATAGACCTGGGCCTGACTCACTTTGCGATCCTGTCCAATGGAGAAAAGATTGCACCACCCAAAATCTTGCGCCAGAACGAAACCAAGCTGGTTAAGCTACAACGCCGTTTGAGCAAGAAGCAGAAAGGCTCCAGCAACCGAGCCAAAGCGAAATTAAAGGTTGCACGCTTACATGCAAAGATCGCAGATACCCGCAGGGATTATTTGCACAAACTTTCCACTCGGTTGATTGATGAGAACCAAGTCATCGCTGTGGAAAGCCTTGCGGTATCCAACATGCAGAAAAACCACTGTCTCGCCAAGTCTATTAGTGATTCTGGATGGAGCGAGTTTGTACGGCAGTTGGAGTACAAAGCAAAGTGGTACGGCAGAACCTTGATCGGCATTGACCGCTTCTATCCGAGTAGCAAACGTTGTTCGGATTGTGGCCATACCGTTTCCAAGATGCCGATGAACATCCGCAAGTGGACATGTCCAGAATGTGGTTCTAACCATGATCGGGACATCAACGCCGCTCGCAATGTGCTAACCGCCGGGCTGGCGGAGCTAGTCTGTGGAGAGAACATAAGCCCTGCTGTACCGTACGGTATAACAGGCTGATCTCAGTGAATCAGAAAGTCCTGATTGCGAAGTTAGGAATCCTCGTCCTTTAGGGCGGGGAGGAAGTCAAATAATGAGGGCAAATACTGCAGGAATCCCATCATGTCCTCCGAGTTAAGCCCAATCTTTGCCGTAATCCTCATCGCCATCGTTCTCTATGTCGGCTGGCGGATTCTGCGCGGACTACTCAAAATCGCATTCATCGGGATTCTGGTTTTGCTCGCGGTTGGATTTGCGGTAAGCGCCAGTAACGGCCCCGTATCCACCTCAAATCTTGTTGCGACAGCCAAACAATGGACCATAGCCGGGTTCCAAACCACAAAAAGCGCCGCAGAAGACTTGACCCATAAGCGATAATGAGCGTAAATTCATAGTCTCTACCACCCAGATTCTTTTGAATCAGACCGTCGATTGGGTAACGACGACGCAATATCAACCCATAGGGGCACCATTTTAGCTCCTAATCGGGATAGAACTGTGCTCCTTTTCTCATAAGGAGGACATCATGCTCAATGAAGTATTGTTTTTTGCGACTATCCTCGCCACCCCTCTCATCTTAATGGGCGGCCTGGTCTGGATCATTGCTCGCAAGAGCTAGTTAAACCGCACACCGAAAAGCTGAGCTAAAACTGCACCCTGACTCTCAGGACGCCACGCTCAGCGAACTCCGCAACATATTGTTTTACATTAATTATCGCCACACCTCCCATCTTATGGGACGTGTGGCCAGGATAATATTGCCAATTGGCAATAAAAATCTCTCACACACAAGGCCGAAAGGCCTTTTTTCAAAAGGAGTAAGCAATGAAAGTTGCAACGCAGAACATCACTGTAGGCCACAATCCCCGCCGTTTTTTTGATCCCTCAGAGATGGAGGACCTGAAAAACAGCATTGAAAGCATCGGGTTATTACAGCCCATTGTACTCAAAGACCAGGGGGATGGGTCCTTTCAGCTCATCGCCGGGGAACGGCGCTTACGTGCCTGGCGGGAAATTTACGGGGAAGACTCGGAAATTCCCGCGACCATTCCCGACGATGAAGACATTGATGTCGAAGTGGCCAGCCTCGTGGAGAATACCCTCCGCGCTGACATGAGCCCGACGGAAGAATCCCGGGCGGCTTATGCGCTGGTCATGCGCCTCAAAGGTGACATGGACGAAGCCTCCCGACTGCTCGGGTGGAAACCCGAATTCTTGAAGCGCCGCCTGGCGCTTCAAGCCTGCCACCCTGACGTCGCTCAGGCGCTGGACGAACGCAAGATCCTATTGGGACACGCGGAACTCCTCGCCACGATCGGCAAGGAAAAACAGCAAAAAGCCTTGGGATCGGTCATCGGGAAGAATATCTCGGTAGCGGATCTCAAGAAATCCATCAACAACATCGCGCAGGAATTGGCATCAGCCATTTTCGACAAGACGGATTGCGCGACGTGTCAGTACAACTCGGATCAGCAGTCCAGCCTCTTTGCAGAAACGGTCGATAGTGGCCGCTGCACCGGGGTCAACTGTTTTTCCGAAAAAACCAAGGAAGAACTGCAACTGCGAGCATCAAAACTCGAAAGCAAGTATCCTGTGGTTAAACTGGTATCCGCAGAAAATGAAGGAACCTATACGCCTGTTGGCGCCGAAACGGTGGGTGACGAAGCTTTCGTCGCTTGTCAGGCTTGTGCTAATTTCGGCGCTGGCGTCAGCGAAAGCCCGGCGTCATTAGGTGAAGTGAGTGAAGGACTCTGCTTTGATCTGGCCTGTAACCAGAAAAAGGTCGCAGCCTTCGCCGTCAGTAACAAACCAGCCCCGCAGCCGCAAACCGCAACAACGGTTAGCTCAGCTGCAGGTTCTACCCACACAACGGCCTCAAGCCAGAAAACCCAGGAAAAAACGGTGCGCTCAGACAAAATCATGCCTTCTGGCAGTTTGATAACGTACCGCCGTAATGCCTGGAACGTGGCAGCCAAAAAATTCATCATCGAAAACGACCCTGAGATCGCCACTGCCATCATTATTACGGCAGTCACGACCAAAAATGTCGCCAATGCCAAAATTACCGAAGCCGCAAAAGCGATTTTCGGCAATTCTCCGTCCGTATCCGATGTCTGGAATACGGCTTGCCCGGATGCAAAAGCAGAAAAAAAGCACGGCCAAATTCGCCAGGCTTTAGCCTATGCTATTGTAATGGCATTGGAACAAACGCCATTTCGTGAGATTATGGAATCCTTGGGTGTTCGCCTTGCGGACTACTGGCAGATCAACGAGGAGTTTCTCGCCCTGCTGACCAAGAACGATCTGGAACTTTTGGCCACAGAAATCGCGCTGCCGACCACCCCAAAGATGTTCTCGGGGAAGAAAGCAGATTGCATCAGTGAAATCATGCTGGCCGAAGGGAAAGGGTTTGATTTTAAGGGCATTGTTCCACAGGTAATGTCCCTGAATTAAGGAGCAAAGCGATGATGAAAAAAAAGGAGAAGATGAAGCGGTTAATGGTAGCCGTGGGAGATGTATTCTCCACGTTCTTGGTTACAGCGCTCACTGCAGCTGTTCTCGGGAACTGGCTGGTTGCATCCGGCTCTCTACTTGTAGGAGTCCTCGGTCTGGCCATCTTGCAGATTACAGGCAAACTGTCGCTGCAAGATCCCGCTACACAGAAAAAGCTGTTGGTTATAGCAGGGATCATCTGTTCTCTATTCCTGCCAGCGGCATTCATTGCTGCATTAGTCTGGCATTGGGTAATCGCTGCCGAGTGCATTGTCGTCGGCGTGATTGGCCTGGGCATTCTGTACGTCATGCCAACAGGAAACACGTCTCTCAAATCAGGCCATAAACAAGCCTGACCCAACCATCTTAACGAAGTAACTTTTGCCTCGCTGGGGGAACAAACTCCCCCCGGCGGGGATAGTTGTGTTCTCCGGTGACCATTTTTGCGAGCCAACCCTATAGGCAACGGGGCGCTTGCGTCAATGTCGCGGAGAATCGCCATGAAAAAAATACTCAACTTCCTGAAAACGGAGCTAATCAAAGCAAAGCCAATCTTTGCTGCGATGCTGTTCATGATGACAAATCATTTGCAGCAAATTAACGCTATTGGATGGGGCGGGTGGTCGCTGTATGGCGCCACCTTCCTGCTTACGATAGTCAGCTTCAGTCTTTCTGGTGGGTTCACCTTGAAAGACATCTACGTGGAAAACACCCACGAGATCATAAAAGATCTCGTTAAAACCATTATCAACACGCTGATTAAAAAGCGTACACCTACCAATCATCGCAAGGGCCGCAAAGCCCGTAAATCAAAAGGAGCAAAACCATGAAAATGTCACAACTGCTGGGAGTAACCACATCTGAACTGACCTACCAGGATGTCAACCCGAAAAAGGGGGACAAAGTGGTTCTTGACGGGTCAACCAAAATCTTCATCAACCGCAAAAACATGACAGTAACGACCACATCTCATGGGGTTACCCGTCAGAAGTTTTGCAGTGCAGAAGACTTCCCCACATCGGTGATTAATGCCAGGTCCATGGCAGCGATCATCAATTCATCCATTCACTAAGGAGCAAATAATGTTTGCAGAAATGAACGACGGAAAATGGAACATGATTCTGGAAATCAAGGAAGGGAATGGCACCGTCATTCTCATTCCCGGAGAGGGGTCAAAGTTGACCACCCCAGTGCGCTTTACCGGTGCACTGGGGGAGCTGGACGCCAAACTTCCGGAAATGCTGGCCACCACCATGGCGGCCCGCAGCTCCCTGGAGGAGCAGATGGCGTCGCAAAAAGCGGCGCTTGACGCGGAAGCCAAGGCTAAAGCAGCGAGTAAAACCGCCGCCAAGACAGCTACCGGATCAAAAACAACCCCCAATCCCGCACCTGCAAAGGCCTCTTCGGAAACGGCCAAGGAAGCGGACAACTTCGACTTGTTTGGAGAATAATCATGGAAGCACTGAGAACAAAGTTTATGTATGGGGGCGTGGAACTCCCGGCACCGGAAGGCGCGACACCTGCCCAGGTCAAAAACGATCTGGCAGCAGCGTTTTATCCAGAGTTACTGACGGCTGAAATACGCGGTCCCCAGATTGAAGGGGATACCGTGGTGTACGAATTTGTACGCGCCGCAGGAACCAAGGGGGCATAAACACCATGTCCTCCCATCAACCCAGCAAACGGGAGGAGGCGCTTCGGCGCCTTCTCCAAGACGAGCCCGCCGGATCCAGTTTGGGCCGGCGTTTTTTTTCGCTTGAACAGGAGAAGTACGTGTTCGTCATACCGGAAGTTGCGGCAGAAACGGACTACACCCCGCCATCAAGCGCCATCAACCCTTTATTTTGGTAAGGAGATAAGCATGCTCACATTGAGCCCTGAAACGCCTGTGGCCATGCTTCCAGCATCCACAAAACTGGATCATCACGCCCTGTCGCTACTGGCTGAACTGAAAGTCCCCGCATCGGGGATAGCGAGCATTGACGGATTTGAACCGTACACACGCAAATATGCCTGTGATGAAGTCGATGAATCTACTCTGACCATCATGCCTTTTGATGAAGAACGCTATGCAGAACTCATGGATTGGTTGCCGAGTTTTTCTGGCGATCCAGGCATGTGTCTGGAGATGGTTAAAGAGGAGCCAAAAACCGAAGAGCCTATTTCAATAGTGGGGTTCGTAACTCAAACCGTTGTTTACGGTATCGGGAAAACCATAGATAAACTGGCGGAAATAGATCCCCTGCTACCGGGGGCAATCTTGAGAAGGATCACCCCATTATACTGTTTGGGGATATCTAATCCGTTAGAGGTTTATGAGCATGGTGACATGCTTTTTATGTCGTTTTCTGAGGACTTTGAAGACGGCGAACCCACCCTGGAACATCGCGTCTACGAAGAGCTCCACCCCAACCTGAAACTCTACCTGGAAGCAGCCCAGTCAGAGGTTGTCATTCCAGAACCTTTCAAAACACTCCTGCTTCATGCAGAGATATTGCAAAGGGAATTACGTTCTCTGGATTTTTTTGAGGACTCCAATATCACCGGCTTCTACAACGGATACCGGTGCATCCTTACTGGCGATCACGAAACGGAAGATGCGATGAGATCTGTGCATCGCCAGCTTGTTGATGACGAGGCAGAAATGGCGGCACAAATGGGTGCAGACACTAGCCTGCGTTATTTAACCCTTGTCCCAACCAGAAAACTAACCACTTTTCTGCGGGTCTGGTCGCGATTGCAGGCCATATTCGATGAGTTGGTTTCAACCCTGTCCGTGGAGGATTAGCCATGCTCAGAATAGGACCTGACGTACAGACGATGTTTGAAGTGAATCAGGATCCGTCTTTTATCAACGATGATGACGACGATGGAATAGACGGATTTTTTGAGATGTTACCACGAAGTTTGTGGCATAAAGCAGTTGAAAATGCGGGAAGCGTGGCCGCAACCGTACAGAAAGAGCTGGATTCGATGAACTCTGGGGAGCCTGATTCGATGCTTTGCGGAACAGTCACAAACTCTCAGGGGATTGAAAATCAGGAAACATCCCTGACGCTGACAGAATCAGGTGCCCAGATGATGGAGTGGAATACGCTTGAAAAGGGCCAGGTTCTTGTCCAGGTTTTTATGGCCCCGCTATCGCGCATCTCCATCGACTTGTCCGACCTCCCGCCGGAGGAAGAAAAGTCACTCATGTGGGCCTGCACCTGGAGTCCCGGCGCAGAAATAGAAACCGCATATAGCGTGTATGCGCGATTAAATCATCTCAAAAAGTATTTCGACATGCCCGAAGCCGATAGCATGCGAAAGGCTCTTTCAAAATGCTACAAATGGCTAAAGAAAGAGGGTGCAGATCTTGAATGGAGTCGCCCAAATTACAAGGAGATGATCCATATCATCACCAGCCAGAAGTACCAGAAAAAAACCCGTCAAATCGCGAAGTCAGCATTGAAAGTGATAGCAACGGGCGACAGCTTACGCCAGCTTTCCACGGCATACACCGTGGGTTATCTGCCGGCGGTCATACTGCACAATCGTAATCACAAGCACGTCATTGAAGAATGCGTTGACAACCTCGATCAAATTTTAGAGGACGAAAACGACGGCCTCTTGGCTATTCTTCACCCACGTAATGTATTCCCTTTTTTCCGCGCCTTAAAACGGCACGAACAAGCTTTGAAGGAGATGAAAATATGGATATAAGAGTTGAGTTAGGCAGTGGAACCGCACAATGGTCGCTGCAGGCAGCATTTTTGCTGTACGCCAATGGGAAAGGGATACCAGATGCAAACGCATTTGTAACCTTTAACAAGATACGTCAGACAGAAAATGGCACCGAAATAGGACCTGGCAAGCCTGTCAGCATCAGCCTGCTTCGCAGCCTGATGAACAACACCGAGTCGTCCGAGTTTATCGATGACAAGGTTCTGTATAAAGACTCGGGTAAAATTATCTGGTGGTGTCCGAGGCAATCGGCAAGAACCATCTTTTTCAATACCCGCGACGAAGCGTTGCAAGGCCCCTTAAAGTGCGCTCATCCCGCACTGGTGTTCCGTCTGAACACTAAAAAAACCAACAATCCGCTGGCTGTCTGTGCGGTAAAAGGAGACGCACGACCAACTCCGGAAACCACGCTGTTCTATGCCCCATACTTCAACATCTGGGAAAGCACCGTGGTTTGTCACGGTAACGCGGATTACCCGCCAATGGGCGCAGAACGGGAACAACTCGCGGCATGGGAAGAGGTCTTTTTCAATTCCGCGTTTAGTCACCCCAATTATGACCGGGTGGTGAAAGGCGGAGCGCTAAACTTTTGGCGGGAACGCATAAAGGTGAAAAGCTCCAGATTTCCTGAATCCATGCTCGTAAAAACACCGTACAAACTGCACCAATGGGCAGATTTGAAATCATCCCATTAAACCGGAGGAAACATGAATAAAGACCAATTCATTCAATCTCTTTGCCCCACGCTTCCCGTGAGTGTGGAGCGTCCCATAAGCCAACCCGAAAAACCTGGTACACGCTTTTGGGTGGCAAACAACGGCCTTTGGGTCGAAATATCCCGGCCATGGATGTATCTGCTGCAGCCGGTAGCTACTCGCAATGAAGCCCTCACCCCTTTCGGTGCAATCAACACCCCGATTCTCGAATTACCCAGGCTGCCCCGTGCCGTCATGGAGGAATTCGTGGAAGCAGCTCGGGAAGCTTGCCCGAACGAGATTGGCTGCTGGGTTTTCTGGAATCCAGAAACCCGCGAAGCACGGCTGGTCCGGTATGAACAGAAAACCAGTACAGATGCCATCCAGTATGACCGTCCAGCCTCCCTACCCGGAGAGTCCCTTGTCTGGGATATACACTCTCACGGGCGTTATGACGCCTACTTTTCCCCAACCGACAACAAGGATGATTTTGGAGACACCAAGATCGCCATCGTCATTGGGAACATGGATAAAACGGAATATTCCCTGACAGCCCGCTTTATTTCGCGGGAAATTACCATCCCATTAAATGGGTAAGGAGATCAAATGTATCACTGTAAGCTACCCATGGACCGAGCTATCCGTGTCGCACTCATCGGTGCTGGCGGCAACGGCGCCCAAATGGCCGCTGGAATTGCACAAATCTCCGTAGCCCTACAAGCACGCGGCGGTTTGCCATTGGCGGTTTATGTCTATGACGACGACCGTGTTTCCCACGCCAATGTCGGTCGGCAGTTGTTCAGCCC
>NZ_MOAD01000021.1:0-2205 GCF_001931655.1 Acidithiobacillus albertensis
CGGCATAGCGGAGCGCCGCTACCTTGAGAATGGGGGCAATATCCTGGGCGGAAATGCCGTGGGCAACATAGGCGGCCACGCCGGCACGAATAGCCCGGCGCATGGTGTCTTCATCTTCAGGGGCGCCCAGCACCACGACCGGTAGTTCCAGGGTTTCGCTGAGGAAGACGATGTGTTCGAGCACGTCCCGTTCAGGACTGCCCGCCTCGGCAATGATGACATCGGGCTGCAGATTTTCCAGACGTTGCCAGGAAAGTGCTGACCAGCCAAAAATATCCACGACGATCTGCCCTTCGCTGGCGAGGGCTTCGCGGAGGATTTCTGCACGCTCCACATTATTGTCGATCAGGACGATGCGATGCATGGGCTCATTGTAGTGCTTGCAGAGCGGCCTGGATGATGATTTCCGATTCGCCGATGGGTCCTTCTACCTGGATGAAGCAATCGGGTAAGGTTACCTGCACCTGCTCAAGAAGTGCAGGCAGATCCTCCTGTAAATGACGACCGCTGCTCCAAAATAATGGGGATATGCGAAAGTGGCGTAAGCCCGATGCATAGGCTGAGTGCAGAGCCTGCTCCAGAGACGGCTCCCACATCTCCAGATAACACAGAACAATCTGTCGTTCCGGGTGGGCTGACTGTAATTTTTCGGCGATCTGCTCAAAAGGTTTTCGCCACTGAGGGTTGCGGGAACCATGTGCCAGCAGAAATTGCACTTCGGTCATGCGCTTTTCCTTATGGATGTTGCAGGCGTTGTGCAGGTAAAACGGCTTCGCCGGGAAACCACGCACAAATATCGGCCAATTCCACGACGGAACCAATAACCAGAATCGCCGGACTGCCTAGCTCTGCTGCCTGGATGGCTGTACTGAATTGCTGCAAGGGCGCCTGTACCTGTTTTTGCGTGATGGTCGCCCATTGTACGGCAAGACAGGGGGTTTCAGCAGGCATGCCGCCCATAATGAGACCCTGACAGATATCGGATATGCGTTCGATGCCCATGTAAATGACCAGAGTGTCTGCCGCCTTGGCATAGCGTGACCAGTCTGGAGGATGGCTTCCTCTGGCTTCGTGCCCCGTCAGGAAAATGACCGACTGACTGCGATGACGATGGGTGAGCGGTACGCCGGCGTAAGCCGCTGCTGCCATTCCGCTGCTGATGCCGGGGATGATTTCGTAATCGATATGGGCGGCACGCAGGGCCAGACATTCTTCGCCTCCGCGCCCAAAGAGAAATGGATCTCCCCCCTTCAGACGGACCACCTTCAAACCTTGTTGGGCCGAACGGATCAGGTGTTCATGAATGCGTATCTGTGGGGTGGAGTCCTGCCCGCCGCGTTTGCCCACTTCCACTTTTTTACACCCAGCTGGTGCCATGTCGAGTAAACCGGGATTGGCGAGGGCATCATAAAAAATGATATCAGCAGCCGCAATGCGCCGTGCGGCTTTGAGGGTGAGGAGTTCCGGGTCGCCGGGGCCGGCACCGACAATGGAAACAGGAAATGGGGTTGTGCAGGTTTGCATGGGAAGGCTCCAGTTCAGGCTGCGTAACGGGAAAAGTGATGGGCAAGATGGTGACGCGCACTGTCCATGTCCGCGCAGCGCCCACTCAGGCAAAGCAGGCACAATGCCTGATCGACCAGAGGCGAAGGCAGCGGCAAGTGTCCATTCAGGACGGCTTCCATATGGCGACAGGTAGCCGAGATACCCGAGTTTTCGGGTAGTGCAGGAATTTGTTGCAGGGGCTGCGTGTCTTTTTCCATCCAGAGAACCGATTCACCCTGCTGACAAACATGCAAATCCGGACGGCGTTTGGGGTTGGCAAAACATTCTCCTTCGCTTCCCCGCAAAATGAGTGCCGTACTTTGTTCCCGCTGGAAATATTCCTGCAGGCGCAGCAAATAGGGCGGATGGGTTACGCCGGCACAATGTATGGCGGGGTTCTGGAAAGGATTAAAAAGCTTGACGATAGTATGTACGCTGGATCGCACCCCGAGCTGTTGTCGCAAGGCCAGCATTTTGCCCAGACCGGGATGAAGGGTATCCACCGGCAGGTAACTGAGACCCTGAAGATGCAGAAGGGTGTTGGCCTGCTGGCTGTTTTCCGCACTGGCCAGTCCAAATTCACGGAGAATGTCGGCACTGTATACCCGCCCGGATGGATCATGATCGGCCCAGAGGAGATCAGGGGCGTCGTGCTGCGCA
>NZ_MOAD01000022.1:0-7670 GCF_001931655.1 Acidithiobacillus albertensis
TATCAATCCGTTCAGCGCGGCACTACCCCGCTATATGCGTGATGCGGGATTACATCAGGGAACGCTGGCTTGGCAGGTACTGGGACAAACTCTGGCGCAACATGCAGCAATGCGGGGGATACTGGATGCATTCACGTTCCTTTTCTGGAGCTTTATAGCGGTCATATTGATTGTGTTACTGATGAAAAACAAAGCATGATTGTCAATACATCCCTTCCGGGCGTCACGCGTCGACGATTATGGTCTGTACCGCCTCCGGAATGGCCTTTTGCGGGTGTTTTTCTTCTTCACCCATAGGGTGGCCTCCATGTGCAGGAAAAGCCTCATCTTATCAAATGGATAATCTTATTTCAGTAGGGGTAACTGCTGTTTTTAGGATGAACCGAATTTTCCTCTGTCATTTTCTTGTTCCAATAAGACTCTATGATGGCCTGCTCGAAAGCCCTCGCCGCTTGATCTGCTTCGCTCCAGTCACTATTGGAAATCAACTGTTCTCCCATAGCTGCCATAGTTCGGTGGTACGCCTGATGGAGTCGCTCCAGACGTTGGTTGTCATTCAGTCCTAAGCTACGGATATAGTGATGGCCGGGGCAGGCGGTAGCGTCCGCCAATGTTCTATAGTCGGTTAGATGCGGGGCCTGGCAAATCACTTTTTTCAACGCATTATGGGCGGCGATTTGTTTGGCATAAAACCCAAGCAGACTGGTTGGATGCGGATGATCATAGCAGGGGTTGCTGTGGAGAAATGCCTGAAGTTCGGATAAAGGCATAGGTTTAGCGATGGCATAGCCCTGTAGAAACTGCGCGCCCGTGGCCACAATCGCATCCAGAATGTCCTCAGTTTCCACTCCCTCCACGACCAGATCCACGCCAATGCCTGCAGCGAGGTCCTGAATGGCTCCCACAAAATGCAGATCCTGGTGGGGTCGCTGCTCCAAGGAGCGGATAAAGCCCTGATCCAGCTTGATCTCATCAATAGGAAGATCCTTGAGCCGCAGCAAGGAACTATAGGCGCTTCCCACATCGTCCAGGGCTAGCCGGACGCCTAATGCTTTCATTTCCAGAAGATGATCCAACGCCTTTTGCTGTTCCAGAAAATCATCTCCCTCCAGAATCTCCAAAGTGATGCGGGAGGGATCCACTTTGCTTTGGGCGATCATTTCCTGCAGGCAGATGATGCAGTCTTTCGAAACGGAGCGCGGATCCATATTGACAGAGACCCATAAAGGCCATCCTTGTGTATTCAGAAGAGAAATGTCGGTCAATGACTGCGCCAAGACTTTTTTGGTCAGATCAGAAAGATTTCCAATCTGCAGTTGTGGCAGGAACTTCACCGGAGGCCAGAGGGTACCGTCCTTATCCCTAAGCCGCGCCAGGGCTTCGACACCTACCACCTTGCGTGTTCGGGTATTCAGTACCGGTTGATACCAGACCTCCAGAGCCCCGGCATCTAGCAGCTGTTGTGCAGGGGTGAGCGATACGGCTTTGTGGATTTCTTCACCAAAAAGCACCCAGAAGCGCTCTCGATCGGCCTTGTTTGCCTTGCTCTCGTACATGGCCTGATCGGCCAGGCGCAAGAGCTTGTCTCCCGTGTCTGTATCTCCAAAGGGGTAAATGGCAACCCCCATGCTTGCTCCGATCTGAACGCTTTCGCCATGGCTCAGCGGAATAGGGGCGGAGATGGCGCTCTCAATTTTTTTCATGATGTTGGCAAGATCGTCCAGATCCTCGAGATCTTCCACCAGCAGGACGAATTCATCTCCGCCCAGGCGCGCGACAAAGTCGGATTTACGCAAGACTTCGGGCAAGCGTTTTCCCAGGGCCACCAGTACTTCGTCTCCGGCCTCGTGGCCATAGATATCATTCACGGGTTTGAAGCCGTCCAGATCCATCATGCAGACTGCCAGGAGCCGATCATGACGTTTAGCACGCGCCATGCCCTGTTTCATCAGGGTCTCCAGGAAACGCCGGTTGGGGAGGGCGGTCAGGTCGTCGTAAAACGCCATTTGCTTAATCCGCTCTTCGGCCGCCTTTTGTGCGGTGATGTCGCGACCGATGATCATGATGCCCGCGCGTTCACCATTCCCATTGAACAAAGGCAGCTTCCGCGTTTCATAGAACGCCTGATAGCCATCTTCACGGACCATTTTTTCTTCGACAACAATCAGTTGTTTGGCTTGCCAGGCTTTTTCGTCATCCGCTATGCAAGCCTCGTGAATCTCCCGAAAATCCGGATGCAGTTCCGCCAGTTCCATATCGGTCTTGCCTTTCCATGGAATTCCTTCCAGGTGAAAAAGGCGTTTGGCGGGTTCATTGATGATCTGCCAGCGACCCGCGCCATCCTTGAAAAAAAACGCATCTGGGAAGACTTCAAGCAGCGCATACAGTTGTTCGCTGAGAGGGGATTGTTGTTGTGTATGTTTGGTAAAAATATATTTCCACATGTTTCATTTTCTCAGAAGTTGCTACAACTCACAATCTGCAGCATATGATTTCCTAAAATGCACCAGTCATAAGGCGTCAGCGTATCTCGTATTTTAGTCACCCAAAAGTCATACCTTATTGATTACTTGTTATTCATACCTCTTAACCCTTCGTGGTTGCCAGATGGACAGGGGTTTGTTCTATGCACAGATCCATTTTGACGTTTTTGCGCCCGATGGTTAGCAATGCTACGCTGATTCGCGACATGATCGTCTTTTTTATGTTGGGGATTTGATGATGAAAGTACAAATTCTGGTTTCGAAATGGTGCCCGGTTTGCCCGCAGGCTGAAGCCGTGTGGAAAGAAGCCGCAGAAAAGGTGCCGATGGAACTGCAGGTACTGGATGTGGCGGATCGCGAGGGGCGCGAAATCGTCAGCAATCTGCGCATTAAAACGGTCCCGGCCATTGTCGTGGACGGTGCCCTGAAGACAGTGGGCGCACAGCCTCTGGGCGAAGTGCTGAAAATGCTCGGTGCCCAATGAATACAACCTACTGAATGCGCCTGAACAAAGCTTCGGCCACGTTCAGGTCCCATAGAAATGCACTGCAACCTTTTCGGAGAATGCCATGACACCCATAGATCAGATCATGCAACATGACCATGAACGCCTGGATCAACTTTTGGAGCAGAGTGCCCAGGCTGTCGGCAAAGATGCGTGGCAGGAGGCTGCGCAGTTCCTGGAAGCCTTTCGCCATGGGATTGTCGATGGTCATATGGTCGTGGAGGAAAGCACCCTATTCCCTGCCTTCGAGCTACAGGAAGGTGGCGAAGATCATCCTCTGACCGCGCTACTTCGCAAGGGGCATCAGGATCTGCGGGTGTTTTTTGAAGAAATGGCGGAGGCCATTGCAGACCAAGACGCCGAGACCTTTGACGATCTGCTGAGTACCGTCCAAACCATTCTCAAACAACACGATGCCAAGGAAGAAACCGAACTTTATCCCTATCTGGCTAGCGCATTGGCGGATCAGGGTGAAGCTGCGGGAAAGCGTATTCTCGACTTTGAGGCGGAGGTCGGATCATGAGCGAATATAATGGTTGTGAACTGCCTGAAGACCTGTTTTATGATCTTGATTATGTCTGGGTGCGCCCGGAAGAAGACGGTACGCTGACAATTGGGGTTACAGACCCGGCGCAGACCATGTCGGGCCGCCTGCAAAAAGCCCGTATTAAAAAAATCGGCACACATCTGGAGGCCGGACGGCATGTGGCTACGCTGGAAAGTGGCAAGTGGGCAGGCGGCGTACCCGTGCCCTTTGCCGGTGAAGTCATTGCCCGCAACGAGCAATTGTTGGAAGACCCGCACCTGATCAATATTGATCCTTACAAGGACGCCTGGATTGCCCGCGTCAAACCGGATGATCCCCAACATGCCCTGGACAACGTGAAAACCGGCAGTGAGGCTATTGAAGCACTGGAGGCCTGGATCAAACGCTATGGAGTGCAGTGTATGCGCTGTTCGGAATGAGCCATGAATCAGGCCGCAAGCCGTTTTATGCTCAGCCCGCCTGCGACCTTCCGGACTGGACCTGATTGACTGGGGCGCTCAGGTGGCGGGATGTGTATGCATACGTAGTCGCGGACGATGATAGCGGTCGAATCTCCTCGCGCTACAAACTGACTGACGTTCACCCCGGTGCGGCTAGCCAGATGGATTACGATGAATAGCTATTTACAGATTATCGAAGATGGCCTGACAACACCTATATATCGTTTGCTGACACAATCAATCACTGGCATCTCGGAAAAATAAGGTTGATCAAGAAGATCGATGACCTCTTTACGGCTCTGATCGGATCGAATAGCGGTAATTGGTGTTTTCAAATCGTCGGCCGCTGCAACATTCAAGGTACGCGTCAGCAAGTCCGCAGTTCTTAGATTTTTCGAAAAAATCATACCGGCGAGTTGACCGCTGTGATCCACCACATAGAAATTGTGCGGGGGATCGTCAGTACTCATCAACTTTACAAGGTGGCTGTAGCTGGCAGAGATCGGCACGATATTCTGAAATGACGGCGTGATCAGGTCATCAAATGCAGTATGTACTGGGTGCGTAGAGACTTGCTCAATGAATGGCTCAATACCGGCAGGGCCAGAATAAATAGACCGCTTATCTAACAGGCGAGCAGTGAAAACAGCGGATACTATGGCTAACAGAACAGGAATCATAATGCCCATAGTATTGTGCGTGAGCTCCAGCAGCAAAACTATGGCGGCCAGAGGCGCTTGCATCGTTGCAGCGAGTAAAGCACCCGCGCCAATTACGGCGTAACTTCCAATAGCCGCTCCAGGCCAGATCAAAGACCATAAATCCCCCATTGATCCCCCAACTACCGCTCCATAGGTAATACTGGGTGTGAAAAGACCACCCGGGGCACCACTTCCAAGACATCCTGCCGTCACCAAGGGTTTTAACACGACAAGAGTAAGCATTAGAAGTAAAGGAAGTTGACTATTAAAAGCAAACTCAGTGACATCCTTTCCATTTCCTAAGAGTTGTGGATAAGGAATGGCTAATATCCCAAGCAGGGTAAACATAAGCAGGGGTGCCCACATAAACCATCCCGACTGAGGCTTATGGAGATCCGCCCATATAATGAGACGAACAAACAAAACAGACATAACGCCGGCTAATGGTCCAAATAGGAGCGACCAGCACAGTTCTCCGATATGAAACGTATAAATCGGAAGTGTGTACGTGGGCTGGTCAGGAAGAGTGATCCAGGATACTGCAGTAGCAATCAATGCCGTGGTAATGGCGGGCAACAGAAGAGGTAAAGTCACTGAACCCAGCAGGACTTCCAGCGCAAAAAGCGCGCCACCGAGTGGAACATTATAAACCGCTCCCATCCCTGCGCCGGCTCCACAGGCGGCGAGGAAACGCGTCTCTGTCGATGAGAGCCTTCCCCACCGTGAAAGCAGGCTAGCGATTGCCATTCCTACCTGTTTGGGTGCTCCTTCCCTGCCAAGGGAAGCGCCCATGCCGACGATGGTCATGGAAAGTATCGCCTGAGCGATGGTATGCCAAAAATTCACGCTTCCAGATTGAAACCATATAGCGTGAACTACATCACTATTGGCACCATGCGACAATCTGCGTAACAGCCAGACTGCAAAGGTAGCTAATACTCCGGCAGAAATTAATACGCCCAAGCGATGTAAGCCGGAGACATGCTCTGCCGCCACCTGAAAATATCCATGTGCGTAGTGGTAGCTGAGATGTTGAACCGTGGAGAGTAGGAACATCAAAAAATCCGCACCCAACCCAGCACCGATACCAGTAAAAACAATAAGCAGCCAAAATTTTGGACTGAAACTAAGGCCGGTTGAATCGAGGGTGTGAACGTGCGGATAAAAAAGTTGCCGCAAAATACGAACAAGTTTATTCATTGGCCCAGATGCAACAATGGTTGGTTATTCTTCAGGACTTCGTTAGTCCGATGATACCATTGCGCACTATTATCAAGATTATTCCATCAAAAATAAGGTTCACCCCGACAAAAATACCGACCAGTATCAGTGAACCTTGCGGCCAGGTGACGATAAAAAGCAACGCAATCAACACATCGATAATACCGCTGAAAAAAAACCAGCCACGTCCGACTCCACTCAACACCTTGGGCCGCGTAAAATTACGGTAAGCGTCAATAAAGAAATACAGAATAAAAAGCAAGCCAATGCTGGCGATGCCAGCGGCCGGAAGGGCTACCATAATAGCTCCGGTTATCAGCAAAAGAAGCGGTCTGAGCCAGTCTCCAAGCCCATGCGCATGCAGTTGGTAGCTATGAGCTATCCATACTGCGCCACCAAGAATAAGAACCCCCGCCAGGATGCCATCAGTTGCTGCGGAAAGAATCACGGGACTGAGCAAGCCGAAAATGCCGATTACAATCAAGATTAAACCTACCACTAAAGTATATTTTCCGAGATAATGTTGTTCTGACTTGATAATCGTCGTTAAATCTGGTGGTGTTGTGTTCATGATGCCATCCTTTTTTAAAATAATGAACAATACCTAAATAAGGAGCAACTAGTGTATGTAAGCAACCGAAATTATGATGCTTAAATTTGATATTCAACCATCTCGAAAAATTTTTCTATTTCCTGTACTATTTACAAATGAATCCTACTACCTATGTGATGATATGTCTACGTTGAAAAGCCTCATATACGAGGCGCATGAAGCAATCCATGGGATGATGCCCAACGAGCTGCATCATCTGATCCTCTGCAAAGCCATAATCGTGATAGATGTCAGAGAAGCGGATGAGCTATCTCATGGGAGTATTCCGGGTGCTATAGCAATTCCCCGAGGTATCATAGAGATGGCCGCTGATCTAAAATTCAGAGGTCACCACAAATTGCTTGCTTCCGCGCGTCAGATGAAAATCTGTTGCATCTGTGACTGTCCATCTGCAGGTAGATCTTCATTGGCAGCGTTGGCGCTCAAAGAGATGGAATTTGTCGATGTCAGCTATTTAAAGGGAGGGATTCCTCTTTGGGTAGCAGACGGATATAACCTAAATAAAATCCAGGCTGATATTTTTAGCGTTAAAAGGAGATGATTATTTTAATTGATGAATTATAAGCCAACTATCAGCTTCAGTTCTACTACACCATGTCGTGGAATAAAGATATTTAAATTACTGGAAGATTAGAAAGATTGTATTATTTATACAGTCAAATGTGAATATTTCTGGTGCTGCCTTCTACTTATATGACACCCCGCAAGATACACCGCTCAGTTACCGGTTACCCATGCAACGGAATCGCTGTGCTAATCAGTTAACTTATATGAAAAAATTTATTTCTTTGTATAACATATAAATGGCTACCAAAACTATGACACCGATAAAGATATCATTCAACGCCGCTTTACGCTGTCCCAGTTTATCGGCACTCAGTGCTCCCAACCATCCTCCCAATATTCCCCCAGCTATGTATTCTGCAGCAATATGCCAGTCTACGAGGCCATCCAGCGAATAGCTGACGGCGGTCGCTGTGCCTAGGGCTCCCACAGCTAACAATGAGGAGGCGACGGCATTCAAAATAGGCAAGCGCCCAGAACGCATCAGTGCAGGAACAATGAGAAAACCACCGCCAATGCCAAAAAATCCTGACAAAATGCCAGTACCACCGCCATAAAAATATACACAAGCATGCCGCTTGCATGTTTTATGCGCA
>NZ_MOAD01000023.1:0-5203 GCF_001931655.1 Acidithiobacillus albertensis
TTATCGGGCTGATTGGCGGTGATGGCCCAAATAAACAAAATTACAATGATGATCAGCAAGATCAAAATGATCAGTGGGTATCCCCAAAAGCGGCTCAAAAATCCCTCTTTTTGTGCAGGAGGGGGAGGGGGTGGAGCGTAACTGCTATAACTGGAACTTGACGCAGCGGCTGCAGCGGCGGCAGCTGCTGCAGCTGCAGCTGTGTCCGCATCCGAATGGATTTCAGGCCGGTCAGCTTCATGATGGCTTTGCGCAGTCTCGCTATATGTAGTTTCCGTTGTGCCGTGCAAGTTGGCTTTTGTTTCTGCGGCATATTCTGTGCCGCTGGTCGGGGCATCTTCGGAATGTAACTGCGGTTCTTCTCGGATGTCACTCATAATTCATTACTCCTTATGGTTAACGTGCCAGTGCCTGGCGGATGATGGTGGCCTGATTCGGGTCCAGAGAACTGATCAGGGGTAATAATGCTGCGGCAGAAGGATATTGATGCGTTGCAATTAGCGTTCGGGCAGCACCGGAATAGGCCTTGCCAGCAGATAAAGGATGACCAGTCTGGTAATAAATGTTGCCTAATTCGCCATACAGTTGCGGTACTTCAGGCAGTTGATCGATTAATGCCTGATAATCGGCAATGGCAGCTTTCACGTCATGTTCCCAAAACGCCCGTCTTGCAGCCATTAACAGAGCATACTGAGACCCGGTAAGATTTTTCGGAAAGACGATTTTAACGTGCGGGGTAACCGGGGTTGCTTGCTGCACAGCCACGCCCGGATGTAGTTTTGGTGCGGTGGCTGTGATCGGCACTGTTGCAGGATGTGCTACCGGAGTGGGTTTGCTTTCCTGTTTTTCCCACCAATGATGCATTGCCTGCCATTTTTGCACCGTATATTGCCGGGTCGTCTGCCAGTCATGACGCCAGAGTTGCGGATCCTGGATGGCAGCAATCACTACCAGCACAATGATCACCAGAATAATAAACCCAATGATTCTACCCAAAGTTCGTTTCATGGTTGGCCTCTTTTGGCACCTGTATTTTTGATTTCACGGCAATATTGGAACCCTGCAGGCATCGCGGTGCATCTGCAGCCCGCAGGATTTTCGTCCATCATGGATATCCGTAACCGGGACGGTAGGGTCCGGGTGGAGGGGCATATTGCTGGCTGTTGTTGGCGTATTGCGGTGGTGCTGAAGGAGCGATGTAAGCATTATTATCAGCATTGTTATAATTGCCGTATGCAGGATATCCCGATTCCGCAGGTGGGTAGGCATTTTCAGGGGCGTAATCCCGGTATCCGTAACCATTGTAGGCTCCGCCACCATAACCACCTCCGTAGTACCCGTTGTATGGCTGGCTGTAACCACCCCAGCGACCACTACTGAATTGCATGGGGCCGCCGTGCGGTCCATTAAAACTCATGCTGCCCATGTTCCAGGGTCCACTGCTGCCCGTAAAGGGACCTCCATAACCACTGAAAGGGCCGCTGTCGCCGGAAAACGGGCTACTGTAACCACTCCAGGGCATGTCATTCCAGGGTGCCCATCCCCAGGCAAAAGCAGGCGAAGCTGTCAGTAAACCCGCACATCCGAGTGTCGCTGCCAAAGCGGCTATTTTTCCAAAATATTTCACATTCATTACATCTGCTCCTTGATCATTTTGCGCCACAAGCCTTGCAGTTGGCGCCACTGCAATGTCACTCCCCAAACTTGGGAATTATGGTGTTACCAGGTACTCCAGGGGCTCATGGGACCCATTGGCGACATGGGGTTCATGGAGGACATCGGACTCCAGGGCATGCCACCACCCCAAGGCATACCGCCACCACCGCCCCAAGGCATGCCACCGCCGCCCCAAGGCATGCCACCGCCCCAGGGCATACCACCACCCCAGGGCATACCACCACCCCAGGGCATCGCATCTCCGGACCAGGGGCGTCCGTAGCCGCCAAAGGGGCTGCCATTGAAATTCATGGGACCCCAATGGGGAAAAGTCATACGGAAACTCCCCATACTCCAGGGACCACTATTACCGTGCCAAGGACCTCCATAACCAGACCACGGCCCCGAATCCCCTTGCATGGGACCGGAATAACCGCTCCAGGGCATACTGTTTTGCCAGCCGGACCAAGGCATTTCGCCTCCCCAGGGCCCCCAGGCATAAGCAGCAACAGGTACGGAAAGTGTTCCCATTGCGGCAGAGAGAATGGCTACCTTTACCCATTTTGCTTTTTGCATTGCGTTCTCCTTTTTTCAGGCGGACCTATATCCCGATATTTCTGTTTATGGATAACCATAACCAGGCTGCGGGCCATAAGACTGAGGTGGCCGGGCTTCGGGAGGGGGTCCATAGGGTGATGGCCCGTAGGCTGGTGCCCCATAATCTGGCCCAGCATATTGTGGGCCGTATTGAGGCGGGCGGGCGTAAGGATTAGGCCCGTAAGGTGATGGTCCGAAAGCCGGTGCACCATAACCGGGTCTGGGCGCGTTTTGCCAAGGCATGCCGGGGCCCTGCCAGGGCATGGGTCTCATAGGGCCAAAGTTTGGTCGGCTATAAGAGGGCGCACCATAACCGGGTCTCGGCGCGTTTTGCCAGGGCTTGTTGGGGCCCCGGTAGGGCATGGACTCCATGGGGCCAGCATTCGGACCACCATAAGCTGGTCCTGGGGTATATTGGGGTGCGTATCCTTGCTGGGGGGCATATCCCTGTGGTGGCATCGCCATCGGGAAAGAAGCAGGAGGCGCAGTATCCAGGGCACCTTCGTGCGGCCCATTGGGGTAGGGACCCGGAGGTGGGGGAACCCAGTCCGCTACTTCGTTGAATGTGGCTGTAGGCATGGCAGCTTCATGGTTGCTCCAGCCTGGAGCGGGTGGCGTGCTCTGGGGGGCTTGTTGTTCTGCGCTGTTCCAGGCGCTGTCTGCATTTTCAGTTGGTGCAGGCCAGCCGTTGGTCTCGTAGGGATAGCTGGATGTACGGTGCGGGGCATATCCATGCCACTCGGCATAGGTGGAGTCTGCTGGCATTGGCGCTGGCAGTGCTTGATCTGGACGGGTCTCCGACCAGCCGGAAGACGTTGCGCTATTGGCCATGTCAGGACCCGGCATTCCCGAATATGGGCTGGAGTAGGGCGTGTCCACGGACGCCAGGGCCTGGGCTTGCATGCCCAGTGCCGTACAGACCGCCACCCCCAGCCAGAACAGGCGCTTGTGGCTACGGGGGGAAAGGGTTGTTGGGCTTGTCATGGGATTAATCCTCCTTTTTCGGTTTGGAACCGGATGACCGTAAATGAATGCCACGCGCTTTGGCGCGGGGTGAAGGTGACGCAGTGGTTTCAGCGGCTTTGGTTGCGACGGGATTGCTCTGCCCGCTGACCGGACTTTTGGCCGATTCGCTGGTACTTTCTGAAGTTGAGGCGTGAGGATTCACTGGCCCTTGCGATGATCCATCCGGCCCCTGAGGGGGGCTCACGGGCCCTGAAGGCGACTGCGGACCCGGCGCTTCAGGCTTGTTGTGGGCGGCCGGGCGCTTCATCAGCCAGGCCCAGAGTTGTCCGAGCAAAGCCAGCAGGATTTTGGTAATGGCCCGGAAAAAGGCGCGAATATCCTGTCCGATCATTTCCAGGGTCATGGTCAGGGGACTAGCATCTTTGGGTGGCGTATCCTGAACCAGTGCTGCAGATTGAATATCGCTTCGCGCCAGACTATCCCGGGGAGACAGAGAGACCTGCATGCTGGCGGGCGCAAACGGGAAGGGGGGCGGATTGTTCGGCTGCGTGTCACCCAGATCCATCCCTGCCGGGCAGAAGGCAGCACGACCGCTGACACAGCCTAAAGGAATGACCAGCAGGGTAAGAATGGTCGAAATCATGACCCCGAAGAGCAGGGAAATGCCCATCCCCCGGAAAATCGGGGAGGTGATGATTTCTGCGGAACCGAGCATGAGTGCCAGCGCCGTAATCACAATGGGCCGGGTACGGGTCGCGCAGGCTTCAATCAGGGCATCCATGACCGGCATGCCTTCGGCCACCCTTTGCTGGGAGTAATCCACCAGCAGAATGGAATTGCGCACGATGATGCCAGCCAGAGCAATGAAACCGATCATGGAGGTGGCCGTAAAGCTCGCACCAAACAGCCAGTGACCGGGTAAAATCCCGATCAGGGTCAGGGGAATGGGCACCATGATAATGGCGGGGATGACAAAATTCCCGAATTCCCAGACTACCAGCATGTAGATGAGGACAATGGCCACGGCAAAGGCAATGCCCATATCCCGGAAGGTCTTGTAGGTCACGGTCCAGGCACCGCCCCACTTGATCGTGGCATGATTGCCGGTAGGGATGCTGATCCAGTCGATGCCCAGCGGGTGTCCATCGGGGGTCAGATAACCGGACAGGGCATCTTCGACTTCCAGCATGCCGTACAGCGGGGCGTCCAGACGTCCCCTGCTGCCTGCCGTCACATATTCAACGGGTTTGAGATCCTGCTGGTAGATGGGTTGTTCCGCTCTCTCACGATCAAAATGCCCCAGCGTATAAAGAGGTACGGCGCCATAACTGACGGAGGGTACGGGAAGTGCCGCCAGACTATAGACATTACTGCGCAGGGCCAGAGGGGCCTGCAGTACGGCCGGTACCGCAAGATTCTGACCATAGGGCGTAAAGTTACCCAGCTTGTAGCCACCGAGGGTCATCGCCAGGGTTTCGTTGAGGGCGCTGGGCCGCACACCGGCCATGCCCGCCTTGATGGCATTCAGATGAAAGTGCCAGTAGTCATGGGGGGCTTCCAGGGTGTTATCCACCTCGGTGAGGTTTTTGGCCCGGGCAAATTCGGCCGTCACCTGCCGGGTGACCGCGTCGCGGATGGCGGCAGAAGGGCCATAAACTTCGGCCACCACCGGCGCCAAAACCGGTGGCCCCGGTGGACTTTGCACGACGACAATATGGGCCTGGTGTTGCGCCGCGATGGGCGTAATCAGCCGCCGCGCGACGACGGCAAGTTCGGAACTGGAGGCGCTGCGTTCGGCTTTATCCAGCAACTGCACATGAATCATGGCCTGCCAGGGCTGGTTGCGCAGGTAGTAATGCCGCACCATGCCATTGAAATCATACGGTTCCGGCGTGCCCACATAACTTTGCAGCGCCCGGACATCCTTCATCCCCTGTAAGCTCTGTACCACCTCGGCCGTCACATTGGCGGTCACCGGCATGGC
>NZ_MOAD01000024.1:0-4603 GCF_001931655.1 Acidithiobacillus albertensis
AAAATTGATCGGCAGACGCCCAAGGACAAGGCTCTGCATCTGATCGCCGACAACTATGCGACCCATAAACACCCGGTAGTACAGGCGTGGCTCGACAAGCACCCGCGTATTCACATGCACTTTACGCCCACTTCGGCATCCTGGCTCAACATGGTCGAGCGTTTCTTTCGGGATATGACGACCCAGCGGTTACGTCGTGGGGTGTTCACCAGTGTGCCTGAACTCATCCAGGCCATTGAGGGGTACATCGACCACCACAACACCCATCCCAAATCTTTCATCTGGACCAAAACCGCCCGCGACATCCTGCAAAAGCTCATTCGCGCCAACAGCCACTTAAGCAGCAAACAGAATGCAACACTACACTAGGAACAGTGATGACCTTATGGTTGGCCCCGGTGTTATATGTCGTGTGGATGACAAAAAGACCAAAAACTTACAATTAGTAAATCTAACAGCAAGATTATTAAGAAAGATTCATCATGTCTAGTGGATCTGTTGTCTTGTTAATAGAGGACATTAATAACGGTTCCAAACAACGAGCCCCATGAAAAGCGGCTCGTTTTGTTTGGCCGTTAAGGTGCACCAGGCCCTCCAGGGGGCGGTCCGCCTGGCCCACCCGGTGAAGGCGGTCCACCCATAGGTCCTTGATGGGGTGGCTGTTGAGGTCCAGGTCCTCCAGGCCCCCCTTGTGGCGGCCCTCCTCTCGGGCCAGATTGAGGCCCTTGCGGGGGTCCTCCTGCTGGTTCTGGCTGGAACCGAGGCCCTCCATGGCCAGGGCCTGGTCTTCCGGGTGGTGGACCTGGTGGTGGACCGAACCCCGGCCCACCTGGTTGCGGCCTCCCCGGAGGCCCAAAGCCCGGTCCACCGGGAGGAGGCCCAGGCGGAGGCGGTTGTGGTGCGCCAGGCGGAGCCGGTGGCGGTGGTTGCACCCCCAGATAATTAAAATAAGTGCCAGGTGGTGGCGGCGGTGGCGCTCCTGCCGGTGGAGGCGGTGGAGGCGGTGCTCCCGCCGGCAGGGGCGGGGGCGGTGCCGGATAATACTGGTAGTATGCCTGCGGGTAGTAGTACCACATCATGTACTGCGCATAGAGTGGCTGACTGTAATAGCTGGTATACGCTGAGGGCGGCTCAAAATAGCCATATTGCTGGGGCAAGCCCGTGTTACCGAGATTGATCCCGAGATCGCCCAGTATGACACTGATATCAAACGGCGCAGCGGACGCCGGCGTAGAGAGGGATAAAACCCCTAATCCGGCAAGGCCTATGGCGATACTGAGTACAATGGGTTTACGCGGCATAGCAAATCCTCTCTTACTGGTTTACTGGATGAAGCCGAACTTATCCCCAGACTGTTGCTTATGGAAGGGATGGCGGTGGATTACCTGCCGTAGCCATAGTTGTACTGACCAGGTCCTTGGCCGGGAGGAGGCGGTGGCGGCGGATGACCGTAGCCGTTGTTGTACCGACCGGGTGGAGGTGGCTGGTTATACCCTGGATGTCCATATCGGCCGTAGGGGCCATAAGCACAGCCTGAGAGCGCCAAAATACCCAAGGTAACTGCAGCGATTTTTCTAGTTGAAATAGGCATAGCTTATTCTCCCGTGTTTTTACTATCCATGAATATGGGGCGTCATGAGGAAGTTATCAACAAATATTCCAGACCAGACACCGACTAAGGGCGGGGTTTTCTATATCAGGGAAACGCTACAGCAGCCTGATATGCGCTTTGTGGCGGTCAAGAGTGAGGAATAATAATTCTTCCTGTCGTTAAGGGGATTATCTCTTCCGGCAAGAAACAAGCGAACGTCTTTGTTATCTGCCAACATGGCACCGGTGGGACGAACGGCCGTATCGGCGCGAGGATTTTCCTCATCAGGGCTTGCATGCAGAATGACTAATGCTTGACTCATGGGAGTTACGCCTGTTCGGATACTTCGGGGATGCGGTTCTTGAACCGCAAACGCAATCCATAAGCCTGACAGGTACGATCAATTTTGCGGATGGAAAACTATGGAAGACTGTACAGTTGACGCCTTATGGCCTACCAGTTCGCATCATTTTTGGTTTTTACAGCCTGGATCTACGAGAATCATAGCCAGATGAAAGCCTTAGATGTTGGCTATAATCTCGAATGAGCAAATTTCTACGGACTATTGTCTGATAGAGAAATCCTTGAACAGGAGGTTACGATGTCTGGAACGGATATAAAAACTGCAAATCCTGCCGCTTCATGGGTCCCCACTTCGAACCGTGAATCAAAATTAGTCGGCGCGCGCTGAAAATCCGCTAACACCGCATCCAGACGCTCCCACCGCTTTTTGTAGCGCGCTTCGCCGTCAGGCCAGTGCTCATATACACGAAAGGTATCTTTCAAAAACTCCCGCCAGGCGCGACAGTAGTCAGCGAGTTTTCTGCGCATATTTCGCATTATTGTCGCCCCTCCTATTGGCACCCTCATCGTATTCAGTTGCACTTATCACTGATCCGCGTATGTGAAACGGAAAATATGCATAAAGTTGCGCCGTGTCAGTGTTCCTGGATTTCAACAAACTTGAATCCTGACAGAGCAAGAAGAGGGAATACAGTGAACACAAACGATCATAACAACCCACGATTGATGCGACTTACCGAAGTCATGTCCATGGTCGCGCTGCGACGCTCGTCCATTTACGGGCTCATTGGGAAAGGGCCATTCCCCGCTCCACGAAAAATCGGACGTGCCAGCGTTTGGTCATCAGCCGAAGTCCAACAATGGATTGAGGATATCTTGCAAGTCAAAGAGGCGAGTGACCAGCAATGCGCGCCAGAGGAAAAGGGTAGAATTGATCAAGTTCTCCCTGAGGGGTAGATCGAAGAACCGGCCTCAGTCGCAAACTCTGACCACATCTGCATCAGCTTCCGGCGCAAGTCGAATAGGTCCGAACGTTGGTACGCAGCCTCGACTTTGTTGGGGTTGGTGTGGGCAAGCGCTTGCTCCAATACTGCGGCCGGGAAATGGGTTTGCTCAGCGCCCCAGTCTCGAAAAGAGCTGCGAAATCCATGTACGGTCACATCGGTGATCACGCTGTGAAGCACCTTGTTCACGGCCACATCTGACAGCGATCCGCCACGGGCGCCGGGGAAGATCCCGGGAGTGTTGTCCATTCTCCAGGCCTGCATCTGGTTCAAAATAGCCATGGCGGCATCCGACAGGGGCACCCGGTGCGGTTTTGCGGCCTTCATGCGCATGCCGGGTATCGTCCAGATTATTGTGTCTAGATCGAACTCTTCCCGGGTGGCACCACGGGACTCCCCAGAACGGGCGGCCGTCAGAATGGTAAACTGCAAACAATAGGCAGAGATATGCGATTTATCCCGCAATGCTCCCATGATACGGGAAATATCGGTGTAAGCTGAAGCGGCGTGATGCTCGCGCTTACTCACCTTGTCAGATTATGGTAACATATTGTTCAATATGCCTTTTCATCGTGCCTGATTTCGGGTGCCATCACACCAGTCATGTACAGCGGCATAATCCAAAACCGCCTCAATCCGCTGACGCACTCTGCTTGCCGTTTCTGTTTTGGTCGTCCAGATAGGCAGTAGGATTGATTTCACATCCGTCAGCGTCACCTCTGCTGGGGCTTTGGCCCCGATAACCGGGAAGGCATAGTCACGCAGGGTGTTAATCCATTGCTGCGCGTGTTTGGCATTTTTCCAACCGGACCGCTTGGCCTCGAGCAAATCTTGGGCGCATTGCTCGAAGGTCATGGAGACCGTCTCCGTGGAGGCATTAACACGCAGTAATTCGCCGGGATTATGGCCGTCGGCTTGGGTCTTGCGCATACCCTCCGCCAGAACGCGAACATCTTTTAGCTTACGAATGGTCGTCGCCATTGTGTTATCCTTTGATAAAGTGACACTTCGCCAAACGTGTCTGTCTTGCCTTTTATCTTGTCCGACGACATGGCTTACAGCGAATTTCGTCGGACTTTAGTGGATAGGTATTTCGATAACATGATGAATACAAATATTAATATGGGCAATATTCAACACTGGTAGACATGGGGTTGGACTTCACCCTCTCCGCCAAACAACGGGCATAGCTGTTTGATGCTGCCTGCATTTTTATGTGAAATCCTGGTCTTGATTTCGTCAAGTGCCTCATAATTTGCGCACGCCAGCTGCGAAGGTATCGGAACCCTCAATCCGCATTAATATTGACCTTCTAAAACCGTCGGAATTCAAAGTCGACTGGGAATAAGTGTGAAAACAGTTGTATGTAAACTAAGGGTTTGTTGATGGGCGTTCCTTTGATTTTGATCAGATTTCCAGTTGCCGTGCTCACAGGTTCTGGCGAATGATGACCTCCGCCCGCTGTTGAGCCTGCAGCAGTTCAGTGCGATATACCGTGGTTGCATAACCTTGGGTCGGGGTGGTGGTCAGGGGCTGGAGTACCGAATGTTTTTGCCCGGGTTTCCAGTGCAGTTGTGCAATCATGGAAAGCCCCGGACGCAAGGGGTGTTCCGCGAGTTCCCTGGCAGGTATGGCAATACGTACCGGCACGCGTTCCACAATATGAATGTAATTTCCGGTGGCATTCTCTGGGGGCAGAATGCTG
>NZ_MOAD01000025.1:0-1373 GCF_001931655.1 Acidithiobacillus albertensis
GACGTGAGAAAATAATGGCATGACTCATGAAACAGCCTAATGGGGCCCAAATAGGGGCGTCCCTTCATCTGCCCGAGTCACATATGTGCCCTACCGCACAGACGACTCACCATAAACTTCATATGATTGATCATTAGTTGGCCTATCACCAATCGAGTAAGCTGTTTCAGTTGCACGCAGATCTGATGTGAAGTCGTAGATTAGAAAAAGTAGTAATCCACCGTCCATAAAGGAATTAGATTTTGTGCATTGGTAGGCAGCATGGGTTAAAAATATATAATTTTGGAGTTTAGCATGAAAATACCAGCCCGCCATTCGACCATGAAGGCCCCTAATTCCGTTCGCACGGCCGTTTTCCCTGTCGCCGGTATGGGCACAAGATTTCTACCCGCAACAAAAGCAACGGCTAAAGAAATGATGCCGATTGTAGACAAACCACTTATTCAATATGCGGTTGAGGAAGCTTTAGAAGCTGGATGTGACAGATTGGTTTTTGTCAGTGGCCGTGGTAAACGCGCCATTGCTGACCACTTCGACGTCGCTTTTGAATTGGAGTATGAGCTTGAGCGCTGCGGGAAAATGGAACTACTCGAAGAAGTGAGGAGTATTGTGCCGCGCGGAGTCAGTACGGTCTTTCTCCGACAACCTCACCCTTTGGGGTTAGGCGATGCAGTACTGATGACTCGAGATGTTGTTGGTGATCACCCCTTCGCCGTGCTACTCGCCGATGACCTCATCTTAGCCAAGAAACCCGTGCTAGCCCAGATGATTGAACAGTATGAACACTATCATGCGGCCATACTAGCCATTCAACATGTACCTCACAAAGAAACCAATAAATACGGCATTATTCAGTCCTGGGCGTGGGAAAATAGAATTCATCAGATATCGAATATTATAGAGAAACCCAACCCCGATGATGCACCATCTGATTTGGGTGTGGTGGGCAGATATATTTTACCTCCAAGAATATATGACTATTTAGAAAATTTACCTGCCGGAACGGGTGGCGAAATTCAACTCACCGATGGGATTGCGGCTCTATTACGAGAACGGCAAGTTCTTGGGTTCGAATTTGAAGGTCGAAGGTTTGATTGTGGTGATAAGCTTGGCTTTCTACAGGCCACGGTCGAGTATGGCTTACGTCACGCTGGCGTTGGAACATCCTTTGCTGAGTATTTGCACACGCTCGCAACGGATGGAATTTGTTCCTATATTGCAGACAAGCCAATAGCTCTACTGACACGCAAGAAAAAATCGCGAGTAGCGTAACAAAATTTTCTGTCATGTTGTTAATTCATAGGAAAAATGTCGCAGGAAGTAGGCTGATGTAAAAACAGTGCAAGCTCGAGACAAGTTGGAATCCTGCAAAA
>NZ_MOAD01000026.1:0-3080 GCF_001931655.1 Acidithiobacillus albertensis
ATATCTGGTTTCGTAAGTCGGCAGAATCCGGAAACGCCAATGGGGCTTTTCATCTGGCCTTCGCCTACAACTTCGGCGAGGGTGTACCAACCAACACGCATAAAGCCGTTTATTGGTGGCAACAATCTGCAAAAGATCGCAAGAAATGAGTCAGCTTTGTGCTCAAGCGTATCTTAAAAATCCTTGCGGTAGTTTTATTCGCGGCCTTCTGGGAATTCTGGATTGGTCATCAAGGCCACACCCATATAGAACGGCTTTTTGAGCCCAACAAGAGCCACTCCCCGCATATGGGCATCCCTCCCATTACTTACAGCAGCTTGTCAATGAGGTGACTTGGAGGTAACAAGACATCCTCCCCTCATGATTGGTTCCTGATAGAATTTAAGTAACTGAGGAGTGAGGAGACTGTTCATTGCCGAACCTGCTGACCGAGCCGATCACCAAAATTCGCAAGATCATTCATGTGGACATGGACGCGTTTTTCGCCGCTGTGGAGCAAAGGGACCATCCCGAACTCCAAGGGCAACCCGTCATCGTCGGCGGCGACCCGGCTGGTCGAGGTGTCGTGGCCACCTGCAGCTATGAAGCCCGTCGGTTCGGCATTCATTCCGCCATGACAGCCGCCCGCGCCCGGTCGCTCTGCCCGCAAGCGATTTTTGTCCGCCCCCGCATGGAGGCTTATCGGAAAGCCTCCCGTCAGGTCATGAATATCCTGCGGAGATATACCCCGCTTGTGGAACCTCTGTCACTGGATGAAGCTTTTCTGGATGTGACAGCGGCCACTGCCGATGGGGTCCTGGCGGTACAGATTGCCCGGGAGATTCGTTGGTGCATCCAACAGGAAACTGGTCTGACCGCCTCGGCAGGGGTATCTTACAACAAATTGCTGGCCAAACTCGCTTCCGATTGGCGCAAGCCCAATGGGCTTTTTGTGATCCCGCCTGAAAAGGGCCTGGACTTTCTGTCTCCCCTCCCCGTTGGCAAGCTCCACGGTGTAGGACCGGCCACGGTGAAAAAGTTGTCCACACTGGGTATCCATACCGTTCTGGATCTCCGAAATGCCGAAAGGGAAACATTGACCGCACAATTCGGGAAGACCGGTCTTTGGTTTTACGAGATTGCCCGAGGTATAGACAAGCGTCCCGTTCAACCCAGTCGCCAGCGAAAGTCCGTGGGCGCGGAGCGGACCTTCCCACAAAATATAAACGACCCGCAGATCATGCTGACCCATCTGCAGGAAATGGCGAGCCAGGTTTCCGCTCGCCTGATAACCGTGGGGCTGGCGGGACGCACTATCAGCATCAAGGTGCGCTTTTCTGATTTTGAAACAATCACAAGAGCCTATACCCATGCGCAGGCTGTTTGGCGCAAAGAAGATCTTATTGCCTGTCTGCCAGATTTGTTGGACAAGGCGCTTCCCGTTGAATCACAGCCATCTATCCGATTGCTGGGAGTATCCGTGAGTGGCATGCTCTGTTCAGAGGACTCTGCCACACATACTGGCCAGATGGATTTGCTGGAAGAAATCTTGGTGGAATCACGCGGCGTTAGGCGATAGTAAAAGATAACGGACGTTGCGATGTGGTTTGGCGTATTGTTTTTTAATGGCAAGGACCCAATGAAACGGCAGTAGATCGTTTAAAATTACTGCAGGAGAGATACAAAATGGATGGTGAAAATGAAAAAGATCGGGCGCAGTCGTCAATTCTGGAAATTGGGCTAGTCATGGAAAATGCTGAAGGTCAGCGGATCCCCGCGATACAGATGCGGCTCTATCCCATGGTTCAACAGGCCTTGCTGGAGGCTGTGGATCAGTTAAGGCACGATCCAGAACAAGAATATATCCGGGTCACACTGTATGGCACTGCAGAAAGGGGCGTGCAGATGGATTTTTCGCGGGAAGCTTTGTTAAATTTAGTGAGCACCATTCAGGAAAACCGATTGAAAAATATTGAAATACAGTAAAATATAGAGCAGTCATAGACATAAGCAGTATTAATATTTTGAAAACTTGATTAATTGGGATACCTATCGATTTATCATAAGGCATTTTTATAGAATCTATTATCTAATTATCGGGGGATCTCTGATCCAATCCTGTGTTTCTCGGGTGCATCTATCATTCCTGTTCCTTCTGCATGACAGAACTTTATGCATATTTTGCGGTCGAACGTTGGCGCGTTTAAGAATGTTTGGGCGTATTTGGCTTATTTAATGAGGTTATTATGAAGCTAGAGAAACTGTCCGATGGAAAACTCCAGTTAAGTATGACTAAGTCTGAGGCGGATAAGGTATCTGATGCGCTCCTCAAAAAAGCGGGAGAATTCAACCGGTCTACTTTGGACTTTGCCTATCTTTCCGCAGAGGCAGTACTTTCCATGGATAACAACTTCCGTCAACCAAAGTCGTTCTATCAAGGAGTATCTCATGCAGGTTAATGTTGAAGATAAGATGGTCGTAGCGACAATGAGCGAAAGAGAAGCTGGTAAGATTATGGAGTCCTTGGCTAGTTTGTCGTCGATACCGGCGGACTTGAAGACATTCCATGAGTTATTCAAAGGAATCAGTATTCCAGACAAGCGGCGAGGTGAGGTTCGGCATGAATGGGGTGATCCATTCGATATGGATCCGGATATTGGTCCGGCCTAACTGACAATATGTCGGTACCGTTATGTTACTGACCCGATTTTTCTGAACATTACTCTCCTTTTTATCATCTTTGAAGATGATTTGTGCCACAGGGGTAGGAAGCCCTTGTGGCACACTCTTTAGGACATCTACTGGCTTCGCTCAGTTGTTTCGGAAGCTGCCTAGAGATACCCCTGAAGAACGTGCATTCCATTCGCCTAGATACCACTATACACCCCCTTGAAATTTTACTGGAGCGTACCCATAAATTCTTCAGCCTGAGAGCAGGCTATGATTGTTAGAAGGTTATTGTCATAAGATGGAGGTATACACCATGGCTAAAGAAGTATCCCGTCCCACGGTTATGGATGTGCGTCCGACTGATCCACTGGAAGGCGTACTTGACACGTTTATGCCCGGATTCTTTTCCCCGGCATCTTTACGTAGACAAT
>NZ_MOAD01000027.1:0-3413 GCF_001931655.1 Acidithiobacillus albertensis
AACTCTCCCATCCCACCTGCTATTACGGTATTCTTTTCCACGGCGTACTCCTTATGTTGCTCTTTGAGTCGGAAACCCTTTGTAGCAACAGTACGCCACCTCATTCAAGCCAGTTGTAACGCGCCCGTACACCACTTTCGAGCATAGCTCGCGACCGCTACCGGCATGATGAGGTAATTTCCACGTCCTTTGTCGAATTCACGGTGAACTACGTGGTCAGTAAACGCATCGTGAAAAAGCAGCAGATGCGCTGGACCCAACGCGGTGCGCATTTGTTGCTGCAAACAAGAGTGCAGGTCCTGAACGATGACCTACGAAAAACTTTCATCTGCTGGTTCCCTGGGATGAGCACGGATGAGCAGGCGAGGCCAAAGGATGCAGCATAAGTGGCTTCAGCCCCCGGAATGGTTCACTCTCCCGGATAAGCACGGGTGGATTTATGACATCTTGCAAAGCTGGAGCGGCTCATACATGTCAAACTTTAGCTTTTCAATTAGACTCCTGCATAACCAACACTGATCTTTGAGGTTGCAGATGGATCCTCTACCACTTCGCTTCTCATTGCGTCAGTTGCGTTACTTCGTGACCGCAGCCGACGTACTATCGGTCTCCCTTGCAGCGAAGCGACAAAATATTTCGCAGCCGGCGATCTCATCGGCACTAGCCGATCTTGAAGAGGCACTTGGTGTACAGCTTTTTATACGCCACCACGCGCAAGGTCTGTCGTTAACGAAGGCTGGACAGTTCATACTAGTCAAAGCACGTGTCCTGATCAAACAAGCCGAGGAGTTACATTTGGCAGCAAAAGATTTTGATCTAGGAACCACAGGTACCATCTCACTTGGGTGCATGACATCTATTGCCCCCTTGCTTCTTCCATCGCTAATCAGGGGTTTTGTCGCCAGACATCCTGGCGTCACTTTCAACACGTATGAAGAACATCAGAAGGAGTTGTTGGAGGGGCTAAAGAACGGGCTGCTCGACGTAGCACTTACATACGATCTCGACCTGACCAACGATATCGAATTCCGCCCATTGTTGACTTTGCCCCCTTACGCAATACTTCCGCGCGACTACCAACTTGGGTCACGGAAAAGCATCTCTTTGGCCGAGCTAGCCCGCATACCCTACGTGATGCTCGATTTGCCGTATAGTCGTGAGTATTTTGCCTCGTTGTTCGAAGGCCATGAGCTACGCCCTTCACTCGCATTCAAATCTTCTCAGCCGGAAATGGTGCGATGCATGGTTGCGAATGGTCTCGGCTTTAGTATTCTGAATTACCCGGTGCATACAACCCATACAGTGGATAACCAAGAGTTCGCGACTGCCCAAATTTCCGAAAAACTCCGTGCCTTGACGCTCGGCGTGGCTTATTTGCAGCGAACTAAGCTCCGCGCAGTGGTGAAGAATTTCACAGAATATTGCGAATTCCAGTTAGTGAATACAGGGTCGTTATAGCGGCGCCCTTTACTGGCCCACTGGCCCGACTCACGAATACGCGGGTTGAGTCCCGCATAGGCGACGACCTGTTTGGCGGAATGAAAGCGCGTGAGTGGACTGAGGAAAGCCGGCAGCATAGCTGCGGTAGCCTCGCCGATGCCGGGAATACTCAGCAGGAGCGCCTTTTGGGATTTCAGGTCCGGGTGATCATCCATATGATCCTGGATTTGTCGGCGGACGACGTCAATTTGCTGATGGATGGTAACCAAAAGGGCTTCAATGGACGCGCGAGCGGCAGGCTCTGCCATTTCGAGGCGATTGTTTTCCATATTCTGCATACCCAGAAGGTCATCCAGACGCTGTACAGGATATCACGTACTTGCCGTCGCCGGTGCGTGGGTAGTACTACTTAGTGCCTGACAGAAAAAGGGTGTTTTTTCAAAACTCTAGTTTAGACATTCAGCCCGGCTCCGCCGGGTTTTTATTTTCTATTTTTGCTACGAAAGTGCTTGACACCGTGATAGTGCCGTGCGGCCGACCCTTTGGAAAAAAGGGTCGGCCAATGAGAAGCGTTTTAGGCTTCTCGGAATCACTGCCATGTCCTTTCAGCGTCTCGTTACCCTCCGCCTTTCAGAATGGATTTCCTACTTTCTCGCGGCCGTGCCGCCCCGCTCGCGGCGCAGCTTCCTCGAACTGCTTTGCGGGTGCCTGATCTCCCCTGATGGCTGGGTCACCCGTGCCCTCAGCCATATTTCGCTGCGCTGCCATTGGACCACTTATTACAAACTCCTGGAGCGTGAATCCTTGCGGACCCAGGTTCTGGCCATTGCCCAAGTCCGATGGCTCCTGTCCGTTTTGCCGCCACTGCCGATCGTCGAGTTGATCATCGACGATACGCTGGTCCTGCGACACTCTACCAAGGCCCCAGGCGCGACCATCCACTTCGATCACAGCCATAAGCACAACCGCCCCCGTTATGTCCTCGCCCAGAACTGGGTAGGGCTGGCGTTGACCCTGCGGAGCCGCTCCGGCAAAGCCCTTTCCTTTCCCATTCGCTTGCGCCTCGTGCCCCGCACCGGTAATACCCACAAGCTGAAAATCGCCGGGGCATTACTGCGGGCCTTTATACCCCACATCCCCGTACCCGTCCGTTTGCTCACCGATGCCTGGTTCATGCGCCGCCGCCTGCTCTTGCCCCTGCTGCGTCAGCGCGGCCAGTTCATCGGCCAGGTGCGCCAGGATACCGCACTGTATCGGCAGCCCCCGCCCAAACCCGCCAAAGCGCAACGGGGTCGGCCCCGGAAATATGGGGACAAACTGACCCCGGAAGCCCTGACCTCACTCCCCACGGAGATCCTCACCCTGTTTGTCTATGGGAAATGGCAGAAAGTCCGTCTTCAATCCATCGTCGCCCAGGCACGCTTCCTCAACGGCCATCCCGTCCGGGCAGTCTGGAGCGCTATCTACGATACAAAACACCATCGATGGTCGCCCACACGCCTTTATCTCGCTTCCGAAACCGATCTGACCGCCCCTGAAATCGTCACCCTCTATGGCAATCGTTGGCAGATCGAACCCCTCTTCCATAATCTGAAACGCTGGTGGGGCATCAATAACCTCTGGCAGCAAAGGCGCGCGGTTCTCGAACGCTGGATGCAAATTCGTTGCATTGCCGAGCTATAGTCAAATCTGGTGTATGAGCATTTTCTGACATAGATCAGGCGGCGGTCTGTTGATCATCCAGCAGGGTGAGGTTAGCCGGTATGCCATCGATAAATTTCACCCCTGCAAAAAGCTGCAGGACTTTCTCTGGAGCATAAATTCCAATCCAGCGTTTTTCAGCCTGCTGCAGCATCTTGAAACCCAATCCCAGAAAGCTGCTGCGTGATACACAGTTCTTCGTCCGGGTAGTCCGGTGGCGTACCGTAGCGAAGGTGGACTCAATGGCATTGGTGGTCCGGATATGCCGCCAG
>NZ_MOAD01000028.1:0-7276 GCF_001931655.1 Acidithiobacillus albertensis
GCCGATGCCAGAGCCGTGGTAGTTCCAGGCGGTGCAGGAGGTCTGGTCAGTTTCGTCCAGATAATCCGTGCCAAAGTGGTTCATGAACCAGAGCAGGCTGGTGGGATAGCCGGGAATGTTGCCACACTGACCGCAGCTCTTGTGATGCCACAGATTGTTGGTCGGAACGCGCTTATTCCAACCATACAGAGTATTCACATTTACGGGCTTATGTTCATCGGTAATGCGGTGAACAATGATTTCACCTTCTTTTTCCAGTGCCCACATGTGCTCGCGAATGTCGTCCATACGCTCGCCCAGGTCCATGGTGCGACGGTCTACATGACTGCGTACCCATGCTGTGGCCGTTTCTGCTTCGTTGGCCGATAAGTTCGTGTCCTGGAAAAAAGCCCCGTGCCCCGCTACTCCTTGCTGCGTGCTGTTGTCGCTCATCGCTGCACTCCTTGGCCGGATGGCCAGCTATTGCGAATAAACATTAACATCTGTTTATATACTTGATCATTGTGCTCCACAATATTTTCTTTGCCAAGGCAACACCTTGTTCAATATGAAAGGAGCGTAGTAATCGACTTATAGCAAAGTAGGAGTGGGGCGTGCACAAAGCGGAGGAGACAATGCTTCATCATGCGCCCGCACATGAGCGTGGTCCTGGGTGACGTATCGGCATTGATAAACCCAGTGGATGGTATATAACCACCGAACGGGTATTCCGTTTGAGAGAGTGGGCAAGGCGACGTACCCGAAGCAGTGCCCCATTCCAACTTCCGAGTTATGGAGTATGTGATGGCCCAACGTAATCCCAAAATCAACATTAAACCAGGCAAATCCCGGGAGGTCGAAGATCATGCATCCAACGCAGCGGGTATAGACATAGGCAGTGCCTCCCACTATGTCGCGGTGCCTGCGGATCGTGATGACGAGCCGGTACGGGAGTTTGCCAGTTTCACGGAAGATCTGGAGGCCTTGGCCGATTGGCTCAAGACTGCGATGTGGACACCGTCGCGATGGAATCAACGGGCGTGTACTGGATACCGCTCTTCGAACTGCTGGAATCACGCGGATTCACCGTGCTGTCGGTCAACGCATGTCATGTCAAGAACGTCTCCGGTCGCAAATCCAACGTGCTGAATTACCAGTGGCTCCAGCAGCGCATGAGTTACGGACAGTGAGTTAAGCTGATTTAATATATAGACACATCGCTGCTCTACCTCACGGAGCATTAAGCGCCGACTTATCCAGCGTGTACAAGGCTTGGGCACGCTTCCAAAGCATTATATGGAAGGAGATGGTTCTTCCGGTAACCGAAGAGACACATAACGCAGCTGCAAATATTCCTCCAGTCCCCATTTACCGCCCTCGGTACCCAGTCCGGAGAGCTTACTACCGCCGAAAGGCGCTTGTGGGGTAGCGGGAGCCCCGTCATTGATACCGACAATGCCGCATTGCAGCGCCTCCGCGATGCGGTATGCACGGCCCAGATCTCGGGTCCATAGATAAGCAGCCAAGCCATAGGGGGTGTCATTGGCGCGGGCAACTGCTTCTGCTTCACTACGAAATTCCTGTATGGGCATCAGGGGGCTGAAGCTCTCTTCGTGGAATATGCGGCTCTGCGGATCGAGGTCGGCGAGGAGGGTAGGGGAGCAGCACAAGCCTTGTGTATCCCCTCCGCAGAGGAGCCTGGCACCCCGGTCCAGAGCGTCCTGCAATTGCGCTTTAAACTTCTGGACAGCGGCTTCGGAAACCAGCGGTCCGATGTCCGTGTCCTCGGCAAAAGGGTCTCCGACCTTGAGGTGACTTATCGCTTCCAGGTAGCGCGCCGTAAACGCCGGCAGGATCGCATCCTCCACATACAAGCGGTTGGCGGCAACACAGGACTGACCGGCATAGCGAAATTTGGCTTGGATGGTCATGGCCACTGCTGCGTCGATGTCCGCATCGGCAAAAACAAGCACCGGAGCATGTCCACCCAACTCCAGCGAAAGCCGTTTGATGGTCGACGATCCCTGCGCATAAAGTTTCTGCCCCACGGAAGTGGAGCCCGTAAAACTCAACTTGGCTATACGTGGGTCCGCCATCATCCGTTCCGCCAGAGGCGCAGGATCAGAGCTAGGAAGTACCTGTAGAGTGCCAGCCGGCCCCTCCGCCTCAGCCCAGAGTTCGGCAAGTCTTAATGCGCAGGTTGGCGTTTGCTCATCGGGTTTGAGGATGACCGTACAGCCCGCTGCCAAAGCCGGCGCTATTTTACGAACGACCATAGAGACCGGACTGTTCCACGGCGTAATGGCGAATACCGGGCCAACCGGCACTTTCCAGATCTGTAAGCGCTTGTCCGGAAATTGGGAGGGGAGGCTTTCGCCGGTGATGCGTTTGCATTCTTCGCCATACCAGCGCGCCAGGGTGACTGCGGTGTGGATTTCAGAACGACTCTGACGGATCGGCTTGCCCATTTCCCAAGTGATGCGTTGTGCCAGATTTTCCGCCTGATCCTGAATGCGCTCTGCCCATCGGCGCAGAATATCCGAGCGTTGGTAAGCAGTCGTTCGGCTCCAAGTGCTAAAAGCACGGGTCGTAGCCTGGAGAGCCTGTTCAGCCTCGGGCAACCCACAATCGGAAACTTCAATAACCGCTTGCTGATTGCTTGGGCTTCGTACGACGAACTGTTTTTCGATATTCGTCCAGCAACCATCCATGAATGCGGACGTTGGGGCAGAATCCATAAACTCCTCCTGGGGGATAAGTGTGCACGGGGCGTAGTGCTGAAAAATCTTTATAGAGAAGGCGGATTGCCGACAAATGGCTCGTGCCTGAACAGACCTTGCGGACATTCAAAATCAAGGGCCTCATGCTGACGCACCTTGTTGCTGCGGAAGGTTCTGTGAATCACGGGAGTTCTCTATGGACGGTGGGCTGGATTATATCAAGGTCCAGGATTCGATGCCGCCCGAAAACGGGATTCAGAGCAAAACCTGACACCATTTTATTATATTATGATTTTATGGTATTTACATTGCCATAATATTTTTGTATGTTGGATATTCCTGATTTACTAATGGAGGTAATCATCATGGATGCTGAAATGGAAATGGAATTTGAAATGGTGGCCTTAGTCTATGCCTTGGAAGAAGACGGATACTGCTTTGCCGACGTGTCCGATGAAGCCATTCGTCACGCTTTTTGGAACAATCAGGATCTGAGAGATCTGGCGGTTGTCCGTGCAGCCTGAAATACCCACACTTCCACCCCGAAACCAGCCCTTTTAAAGGCTGGTTTCACGCGTCTGCCAACCGGCAACAAGCCAAAACGCGCGCAGTGAACCATGGATGGAGGTTTCCAGACGTCACCCTCTCCAATCTCCCGCTTCCGCCCTCACCAATGCGCAGCAAGGACCGATCAGGAAACCTTGCGATCTGCCTTCTTTTCCTTCTCAAGACGCGTAATACCCATCATCTGAAACATGTATTTTTCATAAAAGGGCTCTGAAACCCCACTTTTCATTTTGTGGAGGAAATACTTCTCAAACGCCACCTTGGCCAGGTGTACCCAGCGACCAGAGGCAAACATATCCACTCTGCGAGGACGTAATTGGGGCAGGGCCACAAACGCGGCACCGTAGGTACCCATATCCGCAAAACAGACCGCATTCCAGGTGCCCCGTGTTTGCTCACCTTTGCGACCTTCAATGTCCGCCTGAATATTGTGAACGGCAGCGGTCACCATGGATTCAATCATGTAGCCTGTTTTGGGGGCACCCGTCGGGATCGGTGTTTTTTCCACGGGTGGAATCGCAATGGCAATGCCCGCAGCAAAAATATGGGGATATTTCAGACTACGTTGGTGCTCATCGACCAGAACAAAGCCGCTCTCATTGCAGAGACCTTCCACTTGAGCAACCGCTGGAACCCCCTTAAAGGCGGGAATCATCATACCAAACTTGACCGGCAGGGTGAACGTCTTGAGCGTTGCTCCCTCCTCATTGACTTGAGTGATAAACATTTTTCCATCTTTCACCTCGTCGACTCTACAGTTGATATAGACATCAACGCCTTCAGCCTCCAGGCCTCTGCTGAGAATTCCGGTGGAGTCCCCGACCCCCTGAATACCCAGATGACCGATATAAGGTTCACTGGTCACAAAACTAAAAGACGGAATTTTATCCCGCAGGCCGCGTTTCTTGAGGTCTGCAGCGACAATCATGGCATACTCATACGCCGGACCCATGCAACTGGCCCCGGCCATCACGCCCATCACAATAGGCCCAGGATCCGCCAGTAATGCCTGATAGCTCTGATAAGCCTTTTCGGCATGATCCACGGTGCAAATAGACTGAATAGGTCCTTCATGGGGATGGGAACCCGGCACATTCTCAAAGGCCATCCACGGTCCCGTGGTAATGATCAGATAGTCGTAAGACACCTTGCTGCCATCCGCCAAAATAATTTCCTGCTGTTGCGCCTCAATCTTTTCAGCGGTCTGTGCAATAAAACGAATGCCCTTACGCTCGACATGAGGCCGGATCGGGAAAGTGATCTTTTCGCGGGTTCGCCATCCCACCCCTACCCAGGGATTAGAAGGCACAAACTGAAAATAATCGTCTGCGCTGATAAGCGTCACCTGATGCTCAGCACTCAGCGCTTCTCGCATTTCATAAACTGCGGGCATTCCACCGGTCCCCGCGCCCAAAATGACTACATGTGCCATGGATTAACCCCTCGTCATTGCATGAAACGCACTGAACCCGTAAGAAGGCGAGGATCAGTGAGCGACTAACCACATTAGTATATAAGCATACTCTAGTAATTCTATAAAATAGTCTAATTATGTCTTTTTATGATCTTCCCGGAAAACTTCTATGCCTGCAAACCCGTTGCAGCACGTGGCAGGACAGCCAACCCATGGCATTTGTTAGTCACTTCCGCATCACGAATTGCCACGCTGTGCCCTGACAATTTATCTTTAACCGATGGATATACTCAAAGCATTATACAAAAATTGACATTTTTGAGCGTGGACCATCTGGGCGCCGATTCCTGCTTGTCCGCAATCAGGTGCAAGTCTTATTTGACCGTTTATTTATGGTTCATACGCCTGGAAAATCTTATTAAATTAAGATAGATATATAACTTTTAGACGGTGAGTATGAGATAAAAATGCGTTTTGTCATTTTTTGATCCTTGTGCGTATAAATCGGGTGATATAAACCATATTAACGGGCTATATCCCCCATTATTTTTTTGCGAAAAATCATTTTTATAATGTAACTTACTGATTAATTTTAGAGTGGATAATAGGCATATTTATTGCATATTCATCTTCGCTAGTATATCTGCAATTTTTAACGCCGCTTTTGAAGCGAGGAGTTTATCATGCTCATGGAAAACACTTTGCCGATTCTTCTGAGTCGGCTGGATTTTGCCTGGATTACCTCCATGCATATCCTCTGGACCCCATTAACCATCGGGGTGTCCTGGATCCTTTTCGGGCTGGAAGTAGCCTGGCTGCGTTCCGGAGACGAACGATGGTATCGCTTGAACCGCTTCTTTGAAAAAATCTTTATTATTAATTTCGGAGCTGGTGTGGCTACCGGTGTCACCATGGAAATGGCCTTCGGCATTCTCTATGGCCCGTTCTCTCAGGCCGTGGGTCCCTTCTTCGGCAATATTCTCGGCTTTGAAACCATTACCGCCTTTATGTATGAAGCCGGTTTCATTGGCCTCATGGTGTTTGGCTGGAACAAAGTCGGCAAAGGGATGCATTTGTTTTCTACCTTTAACGTGGCGATCGCCTCCAGCTTATCGGCCTACTGGATTCTGGTGGCCAACAGTTGGATGCAGACTCCCGATGGTGTCGTGCTGAAAGACGGTCTGTTTCAGGTGACGAATTGGTGGAGTGCCATTTTCAACGCGAACGCGGACTGGGGCTTTCCCCATATGTGGATGGCTACCATGATCCTGGGCTTTTTTGTACTGGCCGGGACCAGTGCCTGGTTTATTCTCAAAAATCGTCATGCGGACCTGTTCGTGAAGATGTTGAAGCCGGCCATTCTGGCTTTATTGATTGCGACGCCGATACAAATCTGGTTAGGGGATAGTCTGGGGGTCGATGTGGCCCATAGTGAACCGACCTCGCTGGCCGCCATGGAAGGGCATTACCATACCTACTTGCCTAACGGTCAGGTCAACAGTGCCTGGAACCTGATTACCATTCCCAATGCCGCGAATAATGCGAGTGTGTTTTCCATCAAGATCCCCTATGTGTTGAGTCTCCTGGAAACCCACACCCTGAATGGCGTAGTTCCCGGTCTGGACCAGTTCCCGGCGAACGATCGCCCCGACGTATGGGTCCCTTTCTATTCCTTCCGGGTTATGGTCGCCATTGGTTTCTTCCTGTTCTTTATGGCGTTGTGGGGCACCATGCTCATCCTGCGCGGCCAAATGACTGTAAAAGGATTGCGTAAGCGCCCCTGGTTTTTGCGGGCCATGGTCTTTAGTGCTTTTTTACCGTATCTGGCCATCTGGACCGGCTGGTGGACCCGTGAAGTAGGGCGTCAACCCTGGGTGGTTTACAACCTCATGCGTACCTATGAGGGCACCAGTCATATGGGGATTGGCCAGGAAATCGTCTGGTTTCTCGGCTATGGCGTTTTTGAACTGACCGTCTGGGCCGGTGCCTGGTATTTCTTCTCCCGCGTGATCCGCAAGGGACCGGATCTGGAAAGTCCTTTACCCGGGGCGCCAGAGCAGTCTGCTGACCAGGAACACGCCGGTGGTGGATTGGCCAAACCGACCTTTGCCAAACCAACCTTTGGGAAAACCCATTAAGCGTTATCCATACCCCGCAGCGCGCTGCGGGGTATGGCCCGGAGGCCAGGAGTGGTTTCCCGGGATTTTGATTCAAGGAGTAATACAATATGTTTGATCTCGCCAGAATCGCTACCACTCTAACGACGTGGTGGTGGCTGTTACTCAGTCTACTGTTTCTTTTCTTCATTGCCCTGGACGGTGCCGATCTCGGCGCCGGGGTGTTTGCCCTTTTTTCTCCGGAGGAGCAGGAGCGGGGCGCCATTATGGCTTCCATGGCCGGTATGTGGGATGGCAATGAAACCTGGCTGGTCGTTGCCGGCGGCGTGCTGTTTGGCGCTTTTCCGCTGGTGTATGGATCGGCCTTCAACTATCTGATGATTCCTTTGATGTTCGCTTTATGGGGCGTCATTTCGCGGGCTGTAGCCTTTGAGTTTCATGTCCATGCAACCGGAAGCAAGCGCTTTTGGGGTTGGGCC
>NZ_MOAD01000029.1:0-9079 GCF_001931655.1 Acidithiobacillus albertensis
CGTGAAAGTCACATGATCCACCAACCACGGCGGAACCAATCCTAACGCGAGAGAAAACAGCTCTTCAGGGACCATCAGCTAACTCCTATTCAGGGCACGACCGCTCCACAGCATTCTACCCCCTACCCACTCAATCTGACGAAGAGCCTTCTCGGTATACCAAAAATCGGGCTTTTCTTCTGGTATATTCCATTACTTTCTGGATTGATATTGTCTGTATGGCTGGTACGATTTCTTAGTTTTGAGTCACCGTTAGTAGAGCGTATGGGATGGTTCATGTCCCCTCAGGAAGTTGAACCGCATTTTGTCCTGACTGAAACACAAAGAATGGAAGAGGTTTTTCGGTTAGAGATTCCTGAATATACAAGATTTGAAGAAGCCATACAGAATCCGTGGTTTTATGTTCGGCACCGTGCGGTGTGCACGGAAAGGAATAAAAAGACGTTATTTTGGCTGCGCCGGTTATTAAATAAACCGTTTTCTTCATATAGTGAACGTGAGAAGTTCATTCTACTTAATGTGCGAAACTTATATGATATGGCGCACAAACACACATTAGAAAAAAAGAATGGTTCATAGCATGTTTTTCTCAAAATTATTAGACACATACTATCTTGACTCGGTACGTCTTCGAAAGCAAAACATTGGTCGAGGTGTGAGTAACGAAGCTTATCCACGCACAAACGCAGCACTTGGAGAATAACGAGCATGTACACGCAAAATAAAATTTCAATACTACCGCAGCAACTCCCCAATGAATATTTTGAAGCTAAGAATATATTAGTGACTGGTGGGTTTGGCTTTTTGGGTGGACACCTTGTAAAGCACTTGGTGGAGTATGGCGCCAATGTTACCGTTGTGGATATCAACATTGATCCTACCCGCGATTCCATATTGAACTGTGCCTCTATGCAACTGCGATCCAAAGTGCTTGTTCAAGAGGCAGATGTGACTGACGCCGAAGCTATGAATAAAATTGTTTCAGAGGGCCGATTCCACTATATTTTCCACTTTGCCGCCTACGCAACGGTTGTCGAAAAAGCGGTTTTCGCACCGCAAGAGACCATCATGGCTAATACGATGGGTTGGGTTAATATACTCGAAGCCTGTCGCGTGGCTCCCTATAAAGTAAATATGGTTTTCTTGTCTTCTACTGACAAGGTTTACGGAGAAATGGAGGGGGATTCCTATTTCGAACATCTCACTCCCCTGCATGGAATCGGGATCTATGACTCAGCCAAACTAGCCGCAGATGTTTTCTCCCGAACCTATCATGAAGCATTTGGTATCCCTACGGTAACCCTGAGAATGTGTAACATATATGGTCCATGGGATTTTAATATTGGTTACCGCTTACTGCCAAAAGCTATGGTCAGCATTTTCGCCAATGAGGAGCCTCAAGCGCCAGAACTTTATTTTGATGCCATCGAACACCATCGAGATTACCTTTACGTCGACGACCTAATCCGTGCCATCCTTTTAGTCGCCCACTCCAAGGGGTGTCGTGGAGAAGTGTATAACCTGGCAGGAGGGACCTATATGTCAACCCCTTTGATGCTAAAAGCCATCGTTGAACAAGCTGCCGAGGTGGAAAGGGAATTTGACCAGGAACGTGCCGACACCATTATTGAAAATGGCATTGCGATTAAAGTACGTGCGAGTACATCTCCCGTACGTGCCATCACAAAACAACATCTGAATGGGGAAAAACTCCAGAATGCGACTGCCTTCGCACCTCAGTCAGATTTTCTGGAATCTATCAAAACGACGATTCGTTTCTATCGTAACCTTATGAAAACCGGATACCAGCACGAGGGTCAGTAAAATGAGCAACTTTTGGCTTGGACGACAGTGTCTGGTAACCGGTGGATCTGGGTTTGGTGGCTCACATCTGTGCGAAAGCCTGCTGGCTCTTGGCGCGCGAGTGTACATACTTGATCGTTGGTTACCAAAAAACTCCTATCTTGTCTTAGCCAACATTGCTCCGCAGGTGAATTATATACAGGGGGACATTCGTGATATTGATTTATTGCGTCAGACACTGCAACGATTCGAGATCAATACGGTGTTTCATCTTGCTGCCCAGCCCATTGTCCCTATAAGTAACGTACTGCCCTTTGAAACACTGAGCGTCAATACTGAGGGAACCTATACCGTTTTGGAAGCGATCAGAACCTCCGGGTGTGTCGACCGTCTGGTCTTTGCGTCCAGCGGGGCCTATTACGGAGCGACCAGCACGGACCATGCGATCACTGAAGGTCACCCGCCTCTTAGTGCGCAAAACATTTATGCGCCATCCAAAGTTGCTGGAGATGTGGCAGTCAGAACCTATGCAAGCGTATATGGGATGAAAGCTGCGTGCTGCCGGTTCATGAATACCTATGGCCCTGGTGACACCAACTTCAGCCGTATTGTTCCGAGGGCTATATCCAACATGATCACCAGTGCACCTTATGATTTTGGTACGCGCGATGATGGATCCTCACAGATCGACTGTCTGCATATCAGTGACATGGCCAGAGCATATATTGCTGTAGCGGAACATCTTGACTCGGAGGCAGGAGAGGCTTTCAACTTTGGATCAGGACAGCCTATCTCCACAAAAGCTCTTGTAACCGTAGCCAGCAAAATGTTCGGTGGAAAAGCGCTGACCCCCGTTTTTTCTGGTCCAATAAAAACCACGCCCTCTATTAAGTACCTGGATATTTCCAAAGCCTATTATAGTCTCGGATGGATACCTATGATTCCACTTGACGATGGGTTGGCGATGACGATTTCTTGGTACAAGCGTCACTGGCAGAACCTATAATCATGGAGCCGACTATGTCATCCGCAATCCAAGCCGAGTTTGCAGATGTACGCGATAGCGTGGTGCACAAGTGCCCCGCGACATGCTGCAAAAGGTCATTCGCGTAACAGCCGCTTACACAGTAAAAAGCATGTAACATTACACTAGAATATAAGGAGATGTTTGAATTTTGAGCCCTCAGTGGGTGAAATAGCCAATGTCTTGCCGTGTGGTAGCCCCGGCCTTTCCACTCTCAAGATCGGCAGCTGCAGACTAAGGGCGGGAATGACGTTCACCGATAGTATCATTTTATTAGGAATACTATAGTGTTATAAACACGGCGCTCGTATTATGGTTTCGCGATACATAGATGACGGGATGGAGTTAATATGTCACGCAGTCAACTTTGCGGAGTGGGCACCCTTGATGCCAGTCGCCCACTACTGTATTTCGGTGCGAAGCGGGCTATAGGACCGTGCGCGGTGCGTTTATGCAGCGAAGGATGGCATCTGCAGTACGCAGAGGATATCAGTGACCTGCAACGACTCTTGGCCACAGCAGATTTTAAAGTGGGGATCGTCGCTCTAGATCATCAAGCTATCATTGATAATGACCGGCGCTTGGTATCCGTCATCGCCAAGGCCGAGCAAATCCACTGGATCGCCTTGCTCCCTAGGGAGGCCATGGACTTACTCCCCTTGCGTGAGCTGATCGGTAGCACGTTTTACGACTACCACACCCTGCCCATTGATCCCAACCGGTTGCTGCACACACTTGGACATGCCTTGGGGATGGCAAAGATCATCGCGGACACGTTCTCGCTCGAAGAACGGGAGGTGCGCAACAATGGCGAAAGTGAAATGGTCGGCACCAGCCCACAGCTGCAAAAAGTGTTTAAGCGTATTCGCAAAGTGGCCGGGGTGGTGGCTCCCGTGCTGATTACCGGAGAAAGCGGCACGGGCAAGGAACTGGCCGCGCAAGCCATTCACAGACGCTCCCCGCAGGCCGGTGGCCCTTTCGTGGCCATGAACTGTGGGGCATTGTCCGCGAACCTCATCCAGTCCGAGCTCTTCGGTCACGAAAAGGGCTCGTTCACAGGCGCCCACCAGCGCAAAATCGGCCGCATCGAGGTCGCTTCCGGCGGCACCCTCTTCCTCGATGAAATTGGCGATCTGCCTATGGAACTTCAGGCTAACCTTCTACGTTTCCTGCAGGAAAAAACCATACAGAGGGTAGGTGGTGAAGAAGACATTAACGTAGATGTGCGGGTGCTTGCGGCCACACACGTCAATCTGGAAAAGGCTGTGCACGAGGGCCGCTTCCGCGAGGATCTCTACTATCGTCTCAATGTCCTGCAGATTAAAATGCCCGCCTTACGCGAACGTATCGGGGACGTGCCCCTGTTGGCCCAATATATCTTCCGCCACTTCGCCGACGAAAAAGGGTGCAGGGTCAAAGGGTTCAGCGAAGATGCTCTGTACATCATGAACCACTACGATTGGCCGGGTAATGTCCGCGAGTTGGTCAATCGGGTACGCGGAGCCATGGTAATGTGTGATAAGTCCCTTATCTCCCCTGTCGATCTGGGACTAGATCGAAGAAACAGCTTCTCGACCCGCTCGGTTACTACTCTGAGCGAGGCGCGCGACAAAATGGAAATTAACACCATTCGCACCGCGCTAGGCCACAACCGGGGCAGCGTCACACGGGCGGCGACCCAACTTGGCATCTCTCGTGTCACGCTATATCGTTTTATGGAGAAACACGGGATCAGTAGAATATAATGCCTTTCTTATTATGGCTGAAGTTTAGGTGGGTGGCCTCCTCACCATCCCCTGTAGGTGGCGGTATAGTTCGGCATATCCAGAGCAGAAGTCCGTAATCGCATTGTCTAGATTATTTGAGAATGACTAAAAACTCAGCGACAACGCTACTGGGGGCTGAGAACAAATTTACCGTGGCGGGTGCTGTGAAGCGGTTTGTGGATCTGCCGTATTGAGATAAATGTATCGCAAATGAGGAGTTCTTCCGGCGGATTCCTTCATGGCTAGCAGGCTGATTGCGCTGCATCAAAGGCCGGATATAAGGCAGCAACTCGACCACAATATGCCAGGTATCGAATCCTCTTTCACACAGGTGGAGGCATCGATATAAGTTATTTTCAGGAGATTACCATGACGACGATGGTGTATGTCCGTGTCGATGAATAACTTAAGGTTCAGGCCAAAGAAGCCTCTTATGTGGGCCATGGAGTTTGCTGTCTCGGATGCCGTTCGGGTTTTTTAACCCGGGTTGTAGCGGACAGAGGATGCTATTTGCTGCAGGTACCTACTGCAGAAATCCGGGAGGCCATGGTGAATCCTGTTTGATGAGGCGGCGGCGCACGATGCGCGATTTGAGACGGCGGATACACCTGTTGGCGCACTCGAGATTACTGCCCCCCGATTATGATGTTGCCGCTGGCCGCCGCCGTCATGCTGACGGGCCACGTGATTCCGTTGGTGGATAGTGTCGGATTTATGCCGGTATTATTGCCTAATATAATAGGGATCTGGGTAAACACGGTTGGGAACCTTTGCGTTTGCGCCGTTGCTGTGTTGTTCATGTAGCCAGTAAGCATAAAACTGACTACCTTGAAGACTCCCTGTAAAGGGGGAGTCATGACGATGGAACCGCCGCCAGTGCCAGCGATAGAAAAATTGGCGGTAACGGACACGGTGTTCAGGAACAGAGACCCTTGTGTATAAGCATTCCACGCCCCCCCGTTCCAGATGAGCTTGATATTCTGGGCGCTTCCGTTTCCACCCTGCATTATGTAAGTATAAACAGCTACGTTGTTTGGTAAATAAAAGGCCGGTTCTCCAGAAGTAACATTCGAAGCCACTGTGACATTGCCCGAATAATGGCCATAAACCGTGACGCTTTGCCCAATGTACTTCCCCGGCTCCACGGTTACCGTTATCGGTACAGGCAAGTTTTCAGGGTAAACCTCCGTGTTATTTGCGGTGGGGGTTACGGTAATACTTTTAGATGTAACTATAATTTTTGCTAACGGCGTAACATATTGCCCCATTGCCGCGCTGAACAGCATAAGGTTATTCGAACCTGGCCCAGCGATGCTTATAAACGACATATTATCGGCTGCCACATTGTAAATAAGAGAGCCATTTAGCGACGCTCCGAATGCGACATGAATATCATCAACGAATGGAAACGATGTATCGCGCTCGATGTCTAACACTCCGCATATGGAGTTTTCCTCTGTTGCCTTTCCTGATGCTGCGCCGCAGAAAATCGAATACGAGCACCCCTGTGTTGTCACACGCTGGTATGAAGCGATATGGCTGTATGACTCAGGAATCGTTATTGCGGATACACAATTTTGGATGAGTCCGTTGAGCCGCGCGTGGGAAGCATGCTGCAGGCCGTAATAATACCCGGTTATGTAGAACTTTTCCGCGTAGGATATTCCAAAATTACCCGGGCCAGGAAGGATCAAGCCCGTGGAGATAATTGTGGGTGGGACGAAGCCGCCAGGTTTGGAGTTTATGTCCGCCGTGACATCTTCAAACGAGCCGTTCACACATGAGTAAAGGTTTGCGCCTATGACGCCACCGTTGGTCTGCGTCTGAAACTTGATTTTTTTGAAGTGGATGCCCAAGTTTGTCCAGGACGGGGTGCCCGAGTTTTGGGCCACTGCTCCTATTAAGGACGGTAGCGTGCCGCTTCCTGTGGCTTGAGATAAAAGCACGGTTCCTGAGTTCGGAGCTACGGCCCCCGCTGCACGAACCGTGAAGTCACCGGAGATGACGATGTCTATGTATGGCCCAGAGGTTGACAGAATGGGCAGCGGGACCAATGAGTTAGTCCCATTTGTGGTTATAAAGTTAGTCCCAAGATTGTATCGAACGGCCCTTAGATGCAGAACACCTCCCCCTATGGAAACAAGGAATTCCAGTGCCGCGACAAACGCTGGCGCGTCGTTGGCCTCGCCGTTTCCGATCGCGCGGAAATGCTCGGGGGTTACTTTTAGGGGCAGCAGCAGCGGTTGAACGGACGTGATATTACTAGAATTGCTGGTCACCTGCGCAATAAGCACGTATCCGCTGGGCGCGGATGATCCAGCGGAGTAGTTCACCGATCCCGCGTTGTTGACGCTGACATAGATAGCACTGCTGGGAGGGTAAGTGTTGGTGAAAGCTGCCTGAGAAGCGATAATGACGCGGGTACCGTTCAGGTAAGCCGTGCCAGGGTTTAATGTGGCCGTCAGGCTCCCTGGATTCGGCACGGCGATGTTCAAGCCGGAAATAATGAAATTGGGGAACGCATCCAGATTCTTCGTCATTTTAAGTGGATAGCCTGAGATCCGGCTTATCCAAAATGAGGCAAGCCGTGTTGATAAACGTCTTGTAGGTGCGATAGCCCCGCCGAGTCTTGGCGGATTGGATAAGGCTGTTGAAGCCTTCGAGAATTCCGTTGGTGATCTGGCTTTCGAACCATCGGAGTACGCCGACCCAGTGATTCATGATGGTGTAGACGACCTTGACCATAGGCGATAGACCGCTGTTCTTGATGTTTTCGATCCAGACCTTGCGCGCGGTGGCGCCCTGGTGGCGATTCTTGACCGTGAATATATCCTGAAAGGTCAGCCAAAACTGGTAGGCCTGTGCCGTTTTGAGGTTCTGGTCTTTTTTGAGTGAGTTCTGCAGCTTTTTTTTCTGCTCAACCTTGAGGTTGCTATCATTTTTGAGCCAGTGCCATCGGGTCTTTACGAGGTCGAGCAGAGTGAGGACTTCCCCCTTGCGTACGACAACTACGGCCTCATTGACGAGATTCATGAGGTTAAAACGATCGAAGGTGATCTCAGCATTGGGCAGGTGCTCGGCAGCCTCTTTCTGGACGGCCGGCGAGAGGCCGGTGCCCATATTGGTAATCGCTTCCGCGCTACCTCCATGGACCTGTAGATCTCCGGAGATTTTCTCAAAGGTCTTGGCATCCTTGCCGGGAGTAGCAAACAACAACAAGAGTCGCCGGGCATTCAGATCAATGAATAGCGTGATGTAGCCATGACCGCGCCGACTGCTGGTTTCATCGACGCTGACAGCATGGACATTGGCCATATCCACCGCCGCACGAGCTTCGGGCACATAATGGTCAATCACTCGCCACAGGAGCGTGTCGGTCTCGCCGGCCATGCGGTCTGCCGTCAATACCGGCTTTCCCGCACCAGGGTCATGATCAGCGCTTCGAAGAGCAGGGTGAAATGTGAGCCTTTCCGTGCCAAGGAAACAGATATCTGATGAACACTATGCTCCGGGCACTTCACACGAGGTACGTGAGCATGGAGATAGGCTTCATGCTGGAAGAAATCCATGTGCCGCCAAGTGTGCACGGGTGTCATATACTACTCACGCCCCACCACAGACGGGGCAAGTTAAGCGACTGTCCTTGGGAAAGTTGATATGCAGATCCAGGCGTTTTTCCTCCACTGTGAAAGTCACATGATCCACCCCTTCGGCGGAACCAAGTCCTAACGAGAGAGAGACAGATCTTCCGGGACTATCATCAAACTCCTATTCAGGGCGCGAGTGCTCCACAGCATTCTGCCCCCTGCCACTCAATCAGACGAAGAGCCTGGCTCTGTAAGGGGCCTTATCTGCTCTTTTATCGCATGTGCCATCATATGCCATGACGATCTCTTTCTTTTGCCTATTTGTCGTCATGTCGGAATAATATAGTGCTATTCATCGGATCGCGCCATTCATTACTTGGCGCGTTGTGAATACGCCACCGGCGAAGCTGATGGCTTCTGGTTACTGCTGGAAGCCGGATTGGTCGGCAATAAGACCGACGACTGTCGCTCACACCTTGAAAAACATCCTCCGGTTCAGGGGCGAAGACACATGAAACGCCTCAATAGAGACCAGCCATAATTTCCGGCATGTGGAAGGATATGATTGGCACAGTCAACCAGATAGCTCCCTCGGGGTTCATTTTCTTTCAGCTGCTGAATGACCGCTTCCAGTCTGGGCCAGCCATCAGACGGCGCTGTTTCCTGCGGTCCAGTTTGGAAACTGAGAAGTGCGGGACTAACAGACATCGTTATTTGACGCTACTATCGGATCGCGTTAGCATTCACCGATGATCATGAGCTTTGCGGACAAGCAAACCGCCGCAGTCTTCGCTGGCCTGAAAGTGCGCCGCTTTGGAACGGAATTATTGCGGATGGCGCAGCGGAAACTGGCACAGTTGCATCGCGCCGGCCGGATCGAAGATCTGGCTGTACCGCCA
>NZ_MOAD01000030.1:0-3161 GCF_001931655.1 Acidithiobacillus albertensis
AACAGAAAAAATTTCCAGGCATTGGCAGCTGACTGAGGGATATATGCATGCCTTTAAAAATACTATGCATAGCATTATTTCTGGAACCAATATTCCCATTAATACATCTCTTGCTGAAAATGCTTTCGGTTTTCAGATGAATTATATTTTTAACTAGATTTCATCAAGAACCGCTGTTAAAAACCGCTTGAGATTTATCAGTTTTTAGCAGAAAACAGCGTCAAAATGGTTTGCCCTTGACCTGACATCTATTCCACAAAATATGTCAATCTATCAAGTGGTTAAATATTCATTTTCAACAAAGTCGCATGGTAAATGCATGATGCTGACATATGGCATAAAGATGACGCTGATTAACAACCTGGGTCCGCCACCATGGGCAGAGTATGGAAGGCCAGGCCCTTGGCAACATGGCAATTGGCACTACGGGCCCTGGCATCATAAACCCCGGCACCATGGAAACTAGCATCGCTGATAGATCAAGAAGATGCGATGCGATTCGCCATGAAGCAAAGCTAAATTCTGCATATGATCGTCGATAATGAATGACCGCAATCAGTCTGGGCCAGCCATCAGACGGCGCTGTTTCCTGCGGTCCAGTTTGGAAACTGAGAAGTGCGGGACTAACAGACATCGTTATTTGACGCTACTATCGGATCGCGTTAGCATTCACCAATGATCATGAGCTTTGCGGACAAGCAAACCGCCGCAGTCTTCGCTGGCCTGAAAGTGCGCCGCTTTGGAACGGAATTATTGCGGATGGCGCAGCGGAAACTGGCACAGTTGCATCGCGCCGGCCGGATCGAAGATCTGGCTGTACCGCCAGGCAACCGCCTGGAGAAGCTCTCCGGCGATCGGAGCGGCCAATGGAGCATGCGCATCAATGACCAGTGGCGGATTTGCTTCGTATGGCGCGACAGCAACGCCTGGGACGTGGAGATCGTGGATTATCACTGATGGATGGAGGTATATCGTGAGCATTCGTGTGGACGAGATCGAAAAGATGGATTTTTCCGATGTGGCGAATCTGCGCGAAGGTCGGTCTGCCCCCATTCACCCCGGCGAGATCTTGCTGGAAGACTTTCTGAAGCCGATGGGCATCACCCAGTATCGTCTAGCCAAGGAAATCGGCGTCCCGCAGCGCCGTATCGGGGAGATCGTGATGGGAAAGCGGGCCGTTACCCCGGATACCGGGCTGCGGCTGTCCCGGTTTTTCGGGATGAGCGACGGTTTCTGGGTGGGCCTGCAAACCGATTACGATCTCGCCGTGACGCGCCACGCGATGCAGGCAGTTCTCAATAAGATTCAACGATACGACGTGCATGCGGCGTAACGACCAGAATCCGCTGGTAACGACTCCGGCAGGTTGAGTTTGCCACACTCTGTGGCAGGCGGGCTGAAAGGCTATATTGCAGCGGAAGCGGTCATTCGGTCTACTGGCCATCACGTTCTCAAAACTCGCCACTAAAGCTATTGCATTAGATTTTGAAGAGGCTCCTTTCAAAAATAACACATGTAAATTTTGATTTTTCTAATAGTTGCAGCAAAAAAGCTAGGTCAGCTTGACAAAGAGAGATACGATAGTGCCAGACTTGGTACCAGAACCGCCCAGTTATTGCGCAGAGAGGTGCCTTGGTTATAATTCATCTGCAACAATCCTTGGCGTGAGTTATGAAGTGAATTCGCCTGGAAGCGATTGTCAGCGTGAACGTCTTCATCGTTTTCCATGCATTCATGGATAATTTCTCCTTTGCCATCAACACACCTCAAGACAAGTCTTTACCGAAACTATGTAGGGTTTTTTTAGCGTTATAGGACAATGCATTACCAGAGGCTTTTTCAGCATTTTTGCAGGATTCCAACTTGTCTCGGCCTGCACTGTTTTTACACCAGTCTACTTCCTGCGACATTTTTTTCTGATGATGCAAATACCAGGAAACGGAGTGTCCCCCCTGGGGTCCTTGAGAAACAGCTGAACAACCGGCAAGAGCTATTCCGAATAATGGCGGTATCACCAGAAACAGTTTTGATATTTTCATCATTTCCTCCTTACTACGCATGAATGAATCATAGGTCAATATTTTATATTCGTGATCACGTTGATAATAAAACATGTCGAATTGTTAAAAAAACCATTAAAATTAATCAACTGACGCTCCGCCAATAAAATCCACGATTAAAGAAAATTATGCATCTTTAATGTCAATGATAGAAATATTTAAAGCTTTAAGTAATTTTTAGTAAGTTCAGGTTGTCGCCAACAGCCGACAACCTGAAGAAGCATGACCTTACAAGAAAATGCCAGTCATGTGGATTCACCCTTTAAAACATAATATTCTAGGACTTTCGGTTGAAGGGACGCCTAAACACTAAGCAGTGCCCAACGAGTATCTGTATAGTCACAGTCTTCGCCTTCCCGTTACAAGTGCCACCAAAAATAGAATGATAAATATCACAAAGAGAATTTTAGCAATTGATGCTGCAGCACCTGCAATTCCGAAGAAGCCTAACATTCCAGCGACCAACGCTACGATAAAAAACACTAAAGCCCAGTAAAGCATGATTCCCTCCCGCAACTTTATATAATCCAAGGAACTTGAATATAGTTTAAAAATAAATATTCCGCAATCAGAAAACTATTCTAGTACAAGCAAAAACCATGAAATTCAAACATAAACTTATTTAATGCGTTAATAATCAATCTGGTAAATTATATAATCTTTTACTGTTTTTTATTTTAAAGATGCTGTATCGGTATTTTAAGGAGGCATAAGGGATCGAAGGTTGGTTGAGAAGGATAATTCAGCAGAGTGCCAGGTTGCGGCACGCTGGAAGATAGTGCGGCCCTTGAATCTGGCTGTGGCGGAGTTGGCTTAAGTGGGGAGGCCTTTCTGCCAGGAGTCATGAAAGCCGGTATTTCGATATGTCTATGCTCTACATCAGATAATTTTTATTTCAACGAGATAACCGGTCTTGGATTGTGCCACGGCGATCATAACGTACAAAAAAACGACGTGAGAAAATAATGGCATGACTCATGAAACAGCCTAATGGGGCCCAAATAGGGGCGTCCCTTCATCTGCCCGAGTCACATATGTGCCCTACCGCACAGACGACTCACCATAAACTTCATATGATTGATCATTAGTTGGCCTATCACC
>NZ_MOAD01000004.1:0-2379 GCF_001931655.1 Acidithiobacillus albertensis
CGGATTTAAACCGGAGCGAATACCGACAAGCCACGCAGGATGCTGCTGTCGCTCACGGCATGTCCAGATTATCCCATCGATTTTCCCGGATGATACGCACGAGATTGAACAAGGTTCCTCGCAAGAAATCCCTCTGTATGCCCTTTTCGGCCGTTCCATACAAAGTGACCCGGAGGGATTCGCGATCCGGCTCTTGCCGCAATGGGTCCACAGTCTCCAGTAGAGACTCCTGCACGATAGGATACCGCCGGATCTGTAAAGCCGACATCTGCTGACCCGAATGGAGAGTTCTGCATCATTATCAGGCGGAAGGGATCATTCTGGTGTGAGTACCTGGCCAGTATCTGAGGCTTTTGAAAGACGCCTCAAACTCCCCGGGGCCGTCTACCCCGCCTGGGCTGGCCATGTTCTTTCAATAGAGATTCCCCACGCGCCTGCAGAGCCTCCGCATCTTCCTGAAGGGCTTTTTCGATGGCGGCGATAAAGTGTCGAGCGTCCCATTCCGGAGCCAAGGCCTGTGCCGCCCGTATAAAGCGCTTGTCCTGCTCCATTCTGTCCTTACGGGCTGACGGGGATTGCAGCAGTCGTTTTTTCGCGGCCTCAATTCTGGCCAGCGCTGCTTTCTGACGTTCCAGAATCGCTGCCTGTTTTTTCTCCAGATCCGCGATTCGCTGTTCTGGAGTCCGACGCACCCGTTTTTTACTTTCTGTCATGTTCTCTCCTTCAGTGATTTACTTTATCAACAAACTCTTTCCCCGCCTTGAACTTGATACTTTTCTTGGCAGGCACTTCAATTTCTTGCCCCGTAGCCGGGTTCCGCGCTTTACGCGCAGGTTTATCGACGATCTCAACAGAACAAAATCCCGGGAAAGTGATTTTTCCTGCGACCAGCAATTCGGTCTCCAGAGTGTGTCGAAACACCTGATAACATTTTTCTGCGTCCGCTTTGGACATGGCGCCATGCAGGGCCAGTGCGGCGACAAATTCGGATTTATTCATGAGAGACCTCTTTCAAAAATACGCATCTTCGGAATGTAGAGGAATGTCATAAAATGCGCAATGCAGTGTATGGACAGGTGATGCGTGGATAGTGGTCCCCCGAAGAAGTGGTGTCGGTGATCAGTGCCACGCCATCAAAAGCTATGTTTATTCTGATTGACTTTTACGCGCATCGCCCTACCGGGCTTGAAATGCACAGTACGTTTCTCGGGAACATCCACTGATTTTCCCGTCTTTGGATTGCGTCCCGCGCGGGCCGCAATAATGTGCAGGGTAAACGCCCCAAAATCCCGAATCTCAATACGCTCTCCCTCAGCCAAGGCCTGGGCACAATGATCGAGGATCAATCCGACGGCCATAATGACATCCCGTCGTGCCAAGTCGTTATGTCCCTGATCACGTAACTGTTGATAGATATTCTCCATCATTGTTGATTTATTCATAGGCCCTGTCTCTGAGTTTTCTGCTTGGTGTTGAGTAATCTGTTTGGGAATTCAGGGATATTATGCCCTGCCTGTATAAACGCTATCAACTTCAGTTAATCGAAGGCATGAAAAATTACTGCGAGGATCGCTTTCAGGCGAGACTAGTCGTAGCAGTTGATCTCATCTATAAACATGCCTCTTAACCTTTTTCAGCTACCAACCAATCGAACAGGTGCGTGGTCCATACAGGCATTGAGCAGGCGCAATGGCAACTCAGGCTCCCAAAAGCGTCGGTTGAAGCGATAGACGAACTCATCCAGGTATTCCTGCAGATATTTGCCGGTGACTCCATGGTAAGTTCCCAGCAAGAACGCCTTAAGGTTGCCAATAGCGATGTGCCCAGGGCAGCCATTCGTCTACCTGTTCCGGCGGTGTAACACGACCTTCATGGTGTTGGGTTTCGCCAAAAACGCCAGCGCCATGAAGTCATCAGTGCCGGTAGTCTGCCAGGGAGCAAATGACGCTGAACGAACTGACGGATATTCCCAGCGGATATCCAAAAAAGCTTCCATGGCTATGAACCCCGTCTTTCCATCCCGGCGTTCAATAGCTACGTTAAGCCCAGAGGCCATACACTACCCTGAACGATGTGAGTGAACTTCTCAAAATGGCGCATGGACAGGACCCACCGTGTGAATCCGTTCTTGCACGCGACACATTTCCCCACCAGCCCCTCATGATCTCAGGCCGGCCACTTTTTGTGCACTTTTTTCGATAGGTTGGAACCCGGAACTTGCTCAGCCTACCGCAACCGTTTGCTCACCGTAACGACAGAACCATAGTGGATAGTACTAAAAATTTGATGCGCCGCTTTATCCGGCATTTCCACGCAGCCCGCACTTTGCGGCCAGCCGTAGCCTGTGCGCGGGAAATAATGCAGGGCACGGCCCCTGTC
>NZ_MOAD01000031.1:0-7460 GCF_001931655.1 Acidithiobacillus albertensis
CAAGGGCGATTTTGATGCCACTGTAGGGCAGGTCACCGAGGCCCTCAAGGTGGAAGGATTTGGTGTGCTTACCACGATTGATGTGGCCGCGACACTCAAGGCCAAACTGGGCATTGAAGGGCGACCTTATGTCATTCTCGGTGCTTGCAACCCGTCCTACGCTCATCAGGCGTTGGAGACCGATCCTGACATTGGTGCCTTGCTGCCCTGCAACGTGGTGGTACGCACCGAAGCCGATGGCAGCGTGAGTGTGGTATTCATGGATCCCGCCGCCGTGCTTGGCATGGTGGACAAGCCGCAAATTACCACGCTCGGCATTGAGGTGCGCGATAAACTCCAGCGTGTGGCTGACGCCATGCGCGGTTGAATAATATTTATACGAGCTTATTGAATAGCCCTTTTACTACATTCGCAACAGGAGTGAACCCATGAGTGAGATCCATCTGAAGATTACTGGCATGACTTGTGAGCATTGCGTTCGTGCCCTGACGAAGGCACTGGAAAGCGTGCCCGGCGTGGAACATACGGATGTCACGCTGGAACCTGGAAAAGCCGTAGTGCGCGGTAAGGCCGAGATTTCCGCATTGATCGCGGCGGTCAAGGAAGAAGGTTATGAGGCGGAGGTGCGGGGCTGAAGCCCTGCACGCCGATCCGCTATGTATGATCCTGTGCTGCTTTACACGAGTCCCGGCTGCCCCGACTGCGCTGCCGTGCGCCGTTACCTTGAAGAACACCATATCGCATATGAGAAACGTGACGTAACGGCTCCCGGCGTGGCTTAGGAGGCTAAATCACGCTATGGGGTGCGGGGCGCGCCGATCACCGTGATCGCTGGCGAAGCGTTATGGGGAACGTTTGCCCATCAAAAGCTACAACTTGATCCACTGCTGGCCAGGGCTCAAGGGGATGGGTGCGAGAGTTGAAAATAAGTAGGGTTTGAAGGGGATTGGCGTAAATGCGTATCGAACGGGATATCATAAAAAACCGCCTGCGCCGGGTTGCCGCCCCGATAAGAGATAAAGTAGGTGGCATACCCCCACCCGCCACGCCGGCTCTACTCAACTGCGAAATTTGGGGTATCAGGTGAGTTTGACGGAGTCGTGAGTGTCAGGCACCGTTCCCTTCGGGGAAAACCGCGTGGTCGTTATGAAAAAGGAGTTAATCATGAGTAAGGAAATGACAAATCGTAAGCATACTTTCCAGCGTGCACTGCTTGCTGGGGCTGTCACTATGGCTGGAGTGGGCTTTGCTGGCACAGCGATGGCAGGAGGAATGCCATCGGGCTATGTCAAGTGTTACGGCATTGCCCGTGCGCATCAAAACCAGTGTATGTCCATAGGCGGTATTACTCCCGGTTCCGCAAAAACCAATGGTAATCCCGATGCCTGGCTGGCCGTACCGAAAGGGGTTTGCCTGAAAATCGTGGGTGGCAGCCTGACCCCCGGAAAGGCCCCAGCTAAAACCCCCGCTAAGAAATAAATAAGGGGGACCGAGGTCTCACTGGCCTCGGCATATTTTCAGAATGCTGGTAGCCAGGAGAACACGCTGATGATCCAGGACACTACGGCAATTCACATGAACATCTTTTCTAATGGGGAAATTCCAGTAGCTGCAGGGATTGGCCTTCGTGCCTGCCATTATCGCGATTTCCAAAGAGGCAAACCACACACAGCCTGGGTCGAGGCACATAGTGAAAACCTGTTTGCTGCGGGTGGCTTGCCCCATCGGGTGATGCACCAGGTGCGCAGTCATTATCCCGTGAGCCTGCATGGCGTCGGCCTGTCTCTGGGGAGTGCGGACCCATTGAATAAGGAACACCTCCAACAACTGCAGCAAGTGATCAGCCGTTATGAACCGGGACTGGTTTCCGAACATCTCTGCTGGGTGTCATCGGAAGGGCGCTATCTTAATGATTTATTACCTATACCTTATACCAAAGAGATGCTGCAGCATGTCAGTGATCGGATTGACCAAGTGCAGAATGCCTTTCGGCGACAAATCCTGATCGAGAATGTTTCAGCCTATCTGCAATTTGACGAGAGCCAGATGGCAGAATGGGCTTTTTTAAATGCCCTGGTAGAACGTACGGGGTGCGGGTTATTGCTGGATATCAACAATCTGTACGTCAACAGCCGGAATCTCGGAATAAATAGTGATGAGTACTTGGTAAATATCAATGCCGATACCATCCATGAGATTCATTTGGCAGGATTTTCGATAGAAACTGCTTTAGGTCAGGAAGTATTCATCGATACGCACAGTCAGGCAGTCTGGCCCGAAGTCTGGACGCTTTATCGACGAGCCCTGCAGATTATCGGCCGCCCAATCCCTACACTTATTGAATGGGATACGAACATTCCGCCACTTGCTATTCTGCAACGAAAGCCTCAAAAATGTTTACGGTGCGATCTTCGTGCTGATTGGAGAGGATTGTTTTCGTGAAGTCGCCTATTCCTACGGTCGCTCCATTCCCTCATTATCTGGCGATCGCAACGCCTATGGCGAGCATATGCCCGCCTTTCTTGCCCACCATCCTCTCACCCGGGAACTCGCCTATTTACCGGATATGGCACGGCTGGAATGGGCCAGTCATGAAACTTATTCTGCAGCAGAAAACTTTATCGGTAATGGATTACATGCTTCCCTGCACCTGGTGGAGTCGAGCTATCCGCTGATGGCACTCTGGCAACTGTGCCAGCACCCCGATGCGGAAAGTACGCTGGATTTGGATGCACTTGGTGGTGATAGCGTCTTGGTTGTGCGCCCACAGGAAAACGTACTAATGCGCAGCTTGTCCCCAAGCGAGGCGGCCTGGTATCGGGCCTTACTGGAAGGACATCCACCCGATCAGGCCGCTGCTGCCGCCCGAACAGTTGAACCGGACTGTGACCCCATGTTGTACTGGGAAACAGCAGTCGGTGATGGGGTTTTACAACAACAGCACTGAGGTAGCGAACACGAATGAAGCATCCAGTTTTACGCCGCACTTATCAGGAACGAGGAGATCATCTCATCAGACTAGCGGGAAATTCCTTTTTTGGGCTGTGGGCACCGCTCATCGCATTGCTGCTGATGCTATCTACTTCTGCCTTTGCCGGTACAGTGGTTCCAGTGACAAGCCTCAGCGCTTCGTCATTGATGTCGTCCACCAATAGCGTGCATCGCTCACCATTTCTAGCACCGGCCAAAGCCTTCCGCTTTAAGGCGCGCATGGCCCCAAACGACACCCTGGTCCTCCAGTGGATCGCCGCACCCCATTATCACCTCTACCGCAATCGGATCACTTTACAGGTGAGCCCTCGTTCTGCCCATTTGGCACCTTATACCCTGCCACCGGGCAAACCGATGAACATACCAGGGGTCGGAACCCTGGCTGTTTATGAGGGAGATACCACCACGATTCGGGTGCCCGTACATTTTACGGGCACGCCCCCCAAGCAACTTCGAGTCACCAGCAGTTTTCAGGGATGTGCCAATGCCGGTGTCTGCTACCCGATCATCACGAAAAGCTATACGCTAAGCCCGACGGGAATTATTGCCAGCACCGTACGGCATGCTCCGGCTTTGGCCGACACGCATCCTGCTCTGCAGAAGCCGGTTCAACCTTCAGTGGTGGCCGGTCAATATGGGCAGTTCGCAGCAGGATTAGCCGGTGGACAAGTCCTCTTAACGCTACTGCTTTTCTTTCTGGCGGGCCTTGGACTAGCCTTCACACCCTGCATTTTCCCCATGATTCCCATTCTGTCCTCCCTGGTGGTCGGTCAGGGGAACACGCAGTTGACCGTAAAGCAGTCCAGAAGGCATGCATTCTGGATTTCTCTGGCCTATGTGCTGGGTATGTCATTGGCCTATACGGTTGCCGGGGTTCTTGCAGCGATCACCGGATCCTATCTGCAGGCCTTTTTTCAAAACCCCTGGGTGCTCAGTGGATTCAGTGCATTGTTTGTCGTATTGGCGCTCTCCATGTTCGGTTTCTACGACTTGCAGATGCCCAATGCCATACAATCGCGCCTGTCCCGTTACGGGAAGGGCGGACACTTTTTCAGCGCCTTCGTGATGGGTGTGCTGTCCGCCCTGATCGTCGGACCGTGTGTCGCGGCCCCATTAGCGGGGGCTCTGCTGTTCATTGCCCACACCGGCAACGTAGTTCTGGGGGGACTGGCCCTGTTCCTTCTGGGGTTGGGCATGGGCGTCCCCCTGCTGATCATCGGGACTTCTGCCGGACATTTTCTGCCCAAAGCCGGCACATGGATGAATGGCGTAAAGGCCGTCTTTGGCGTGGTTCTGCTGGGAGTGGCCATCTGGTTCCTATCACGAATTGTGCCGGGACCGGTTACGCTGGCCTTATGGTCAGCGCTCGCCATCCTCTCAGGTATTTTTCTGGGGGCGTTTGCAGCCAATTCCGGGGGATGGCCCCGATTCTTCCAGGGACTCGGCATACTGGCTGTTGTCTATGGTGTGGTTCTCGGAGTCGGTGCCTCGGCGGGTGCTTCCCTGGTGCTTGAACCTTTGGCACCTTTCGTGGCAAAAGAGGTTTCAGTCGCCCCTCTACAGAACCATGCACTTCAAAAGCATCATCCCCTCCAGTTTACCGTGGTTCGCAGCCTTCCCCAGCTGCAATCGGCTTTGGCCGCAGCAAAAGGGCACCCGGTATTGGTGGATTTCTGGGCAACCTGGTGTGTAGAGTGCCAGCGTATGGATGTCGAAACCTATGACAATCCCCATGTAGAAAAGGCCTTGCAACCACTCACGCTGATTCGGGTGAATGTGACAGCGAGCGATGCCGCATCGCGCCACCTGCTTCATTATTTCCAGTTATTTGGACCACCCGCAGTACTGCTGGTCAATGCGCAAGGGCATCTGGTTGCCCAATATGAAGGTTATGAAGGACCCGAAACGCTCCTGCAGCACCTGCGGCAGAAGCTGGGCCATACAATGCCCGATCGTTGAAGTTATAGAAAATAATTGAGGAGACCGCTATGAACCGCATCACAAAACTGACCATTATATCCAGCATGCTGGTCGGCACCTTGGGCATAGGAACTGCCCTGGCAGCCACAGAACTTCCGCCTTTACCCAAAATGGCTCAGGACAATTATTGGAAGGACATTGGACAGCGACTGACCTATATCCAGGAAGGGCATAAAGGACCGGTTATTTATGATTTTTTTGATCCGAATTGTCCTTATTGCCACGGTATGTACGATGAGGAACAACCGCTAATCAAAGCCGGAAAACTCTCCGTGCGTTATGTGCCGGTCGCCTATCTGCTGCCCAGTAGCACGCCTGAAGCGGCCGCTATTCTGCAATCCCCGCATCGGGTCCAGGCGCTGCAACATTTTGAGGGATTGGCTGCCAAAAGTTTCGCGGCACCTATGGGACCCCAGGGACCTGTTGGTCTGCCGCAAGCCAAAGCACTTCCACAGACGCTTCACGCATTAAAAGTGAACATGGCTGTACTGCAAAGTACCCACTCCATGGGCGTACCCGCCATTTTGTATGAACGCAAAAATGGCACAACAGGGTTAATGCCCGGCATGGTATCTCGCGGGGAACTGCTGACCATCATTCCGAATCTGAAATAATCAATCTACCAGGAGAATAGCGCGCTATGAAAAACAGGATGAGAACCCGCTGGCTGAAATGGCTGGGAATCGGGCTATTCGGCAGTAGTCTATTACTTTTCGGCATGACTTTCGCTGAAGCTCAGACAGCCACGGGAACGGCTACAGCTATACCGCCCAAAAAACTGACGGCGAATGTTCTTTGGAAGCATATTCTGGCGCATCACCTCACTTATATTCAGGAAGGCCACCACGGTCCCATCATTTATGATTTTCAGGATCCCAATTGTCCTTACTGCCATGTGATGTACAATCATGAGGCCCCCTTGATCAAGGCCGGAAAATTGACGGTCCGTTATGTCCCCGTGGCCTTCCTGACGCCACAAAGTCCGGCAGAGGTCGCTGATTGGCTGCAATCTTCCCATCCTCTGGCAACATTGAAACATTTTGAATCCATTGTTGGTCCGGCGTTACAGAGCGGTGACTATCGCAGCCTTCCCAAAGCCACACCCACAGCAAAAACAACCCAGGATCTCAAGCATAATCTGGAAATGATGGGTGCATTGGGTTTCAATGGCACGCCCGCCATGTTGTATCGTCTCAAAAATGGTCAAATTGGCCGCATCCCCGGCATGATTTCTGAAAAACAGCTTTCCGGGCTGCTGCCGCATTTGCGGTGAGTATTATTGAAACGTAGGCGACTCACGGGACATTCGCGTCCAGGAAATGCCACCGGAGATTGGTCGCCCAGGAGATCATTACCTACAGATTATCAAGGAGTGCATAGATGGAAAAAAGAAGGTTATCAGGATGGCTACTGACTGGATGGCTGATCACACTTCCGTTGGCGGCCACGGCTGCACCTGCCCAGGAGAACATGCTTTTTCAGGAAATGGCAAAGCCCCAACACGCCAATCCCAAGGCGCTTCCTCCAAGTGCTATTGCTGCAGCGATCACCCACGCACACACTTTTCTGGTCGGGCATCAGGGGCCTGAGTTGACGGCATTTATGGACCCTAACTGTATCTGGTGCCATAGATTGTATGAGAAAGCTCTGCCCATCATCGGGGCTGGAAAATTGCGGTTACGGGTAGTTCTGGTGGGATTTCTGGAACCAACCAGTCCCGCCAAAGCCGCATCCATCCTGATGGCGAATAATCCAGCTAAAGCACTGGCCTATGATGAATCGCATTTCAATACCCAAACAGAAGAAGGCGGGATCCGTCCAGCCCTCAATCCTCCCCCCTTGATACGTCGCGCAGTGCGCAATAATACTCAGCTGCTTATCCGTACGGGTGAAGAAGCAACGCCCACGTTACTCTACCGAAATAAACATGGGCAATGGGAACTACAACATGGTTTGGGGAGTAATGGGTTGCATGAAATCATGGAGAACATCTCATAGATTTGTTAAGAATTCCGGAAAATTGCGAGTCATAAAATAAGGGCCAACTTGTGGAAACCTGGCAGGTCTATCCTCTCTCTGAGTGAGCAGACAGCCCATGTGCAAGGCATTAAGACAGACATTCGCTCGCCCTCGACAATGTTCAGAGAGCGTTCGTCAACTTCGATACACGCGGCATCATCAAGCTGGTGCCGGATACCGAAACGGACCGCCTGCTTGGTGAGCAGGCAGTGGTCGACCAGGCCGGCGAATCCCCGCCTGTCCCGCCTGTTCATTGTGGCATTTTGGGCTTGTGGTTGCATATCATTTTGATATTATCGAAAACATGAAAAAGACTGCGTCCTCCCCAGATACGTCCGTTGCAGCCGAAACCTGCTTGGTCCGCTGTTTTCATCCGCTCGAGATCAACCGCGTGCGGAAACATCTCAAGGCGGATGGCGTACACCTGGCCGCTGCTGCAGACCGGTTCAAAGCCTTGGGCAATGTGAAAC
>NZ_MOAD01000032.1:0-5623 GCF_001931655.1 Acidithiobacillus albertensis
ATTAGTTTTTTATAAGCATAGAAATATTTAAAAGGAGTCTGAATGGCAAAAAATAGGCTTGAAAAATTTACAGGATCTTCGGTGACTGGGGAGAGTACTCTGTTCAAAGTATTGCATTGGTTGATCGCCGTGCTGATTGTTTTTCAGGGCATATTGGGTGCTGCCAACATACGTATAGCCTGGCTGCAAGACCATCTGGCAAGTGCCATTGTGGTGCATGAAGAGATTGGGCTGCTTATTTTATTGCTCACGCTGTCGTTATTTATTGTACGGGTCATTACTGGACGCAGATCAGGCGCAGGCGCACAACCAAGTCACCAGCTATGGGCCAAGATGGTCCATGGTGCGTTTTATGGGCTCATTTTCGTTGAATGCGCCATCGGTATCTGGATGATGGGGCTTCTGGGTAAGGGCTTGACAATTCTGGCATGGCATATGCCGCTTCCCATTACCGCCGATCCCCACTTTGCTTTTTCTACTGTATTGCAATGGCATGCAGCAGTAGCGTTGACGCTGGCGTTTTTAATCGTTATTCATAGCCTGGCAGCACTTTATCATCATTACGTGCTTCGCGATCATACGCTGACCAGAATGTTACCCGTTCGCTTATCACGTACGGACCCCAAATCCTGATGTCAGTTTCCAGCTATTTTTTGAGCTATCTCCATGCCGCAGTCGTTTCGGTTTCGGGTGTGGTGGATCAATATGGGTTGGCCATAGTCGTGGCTGGATTGTTCCTGGAAAGCGCCGGTGTCATTTTTTTACCTGGGGAGACCTTGTTGATTGGTGCAGGTTTTGTAGCCAGCCAAGGTGCCTTTAATCCGCTAGTATTATTTGCCCTCGGCATAATAGGTACCAGTGCCGGTTGGTTCACCGCCTATTACATAGGTTACAAAGTCGGTATCAAATGGGTCAAAAAACATGGTCGATGGATAGGGATTACAGCAGAACGCCTTAATAAGACGCATACTTTCATGAATAAATATGGCTCCATAGTGGTGCTATTTGGCCGATTCATTGTTCCGTTGCGACAGCTTCAAGGCTACATCTCTGGATCCGCAGAAACAACACTACAGGATTTTTATCTCTGGAATATATTAGGTGCAGTCATATGGGTTGCGTTTTGGGGCGGCGCTGGATATTTTTTGGGAATGTTATAGATGTTTGTGATTTAATGTTCATAAAGTTACCTGTAAACGTGAAATGGAGGGCTACAATCATTTCTATTGATAGAATTAAATTTACATGGTGGTTATCATCATTCTTATTGTGTATAGCCACATTTTATGTGAGTCCTGCTTATGGAAAGCAAGTGATGACATTAAGCCAAATAGAAAATATTGCGCAGCAGTCACCGGCAATGCGCGAGAAAGAAAATGACGTACGTGCAGCCCGGCAGGAGATCAAAATTTTACACGCAGAAAGCTCGCCTATTCTCCAAGGGAGAATAAAGGCTGGTCATTATACCCACTTCAACTATGACGGTATTCCACGCGCCTACATTATGAAACCAAAACTCGGATTTAAATATTATTTATTTGGTGGAAATAAATATTTACGTCATATTACCGCTCAAGCGCAACCAGCCTATTACAAAAATCTGGCTCATTATGATTCAGAAAATAGGCTAATAAAGGTTAGGATACAGAAATCCTATATGTCTTACTGGGAGAATTATAAGATTGAACACAATTTCAAGAGGTTGTTATCGCTATTTAAACGTGACAAAAAAATCTCAAAAACCATTCCCAGCATTCTTGAAAGACTTCACCTGTCTGTTTATCTTGCGCACATGCGTTCAGAAGTGTTTTTACACAAGATGATAGAAACGGTTGGACAGAAGCTTCATTCATTTATTCCTGAAAGACCAAAACCATCCACACATAATGCCCATCACATTCCACCCAGTGTACTCCGTCTGCATCCTGCTATTGAAGGTCTAATTCGCTATTATCATGGTCAACGTCAACTTGGCTGGTTACGATTCATTGATGTAAAGCTGAAAGTTTTTATGCGGCCTTCATACTATCCTGAGGCGGGAAGAACGAAAATGGCGATCATTGGTGGTTTGTATCTGAATATGCCAATCGATATCAGCGGTGCAGTTCACCATGCCAACCAACAACTTGATCTTGATAAAGAAAACATCCTGCTTAAACTGAAGCAAGATGCACTGAAGCGTGAGCAATCCCATAAAATAGCGGAAATCAAGCTTCCAATCTATCGCAAGCAGTCACACTATTGGAATAAAAACGCACACCATTGGTTAATTTACATACAGAAAGCATTATCTACCTCTCACAATGTCAAGCCTACTCATACCATCATGAAGCGTTTATCACATGCGCTGAGAGCTTATCGGGAGGCTACGCTTAAATGGATTCATGCTGACGCTAAACTATCTGTAATGCATTCCCGTTCTTAAGGTGAGATAATTGATAAATGGGCATAAATCTTCTATATGTCCGGTAGCACCCATGAAAACCCCGCTATTTTCCGTGTGATTCCAGAGTGTCAGCCCCGTACCATCCCGTTCCTTTGAAACAGCCTGATAAGCACCACTATCCAGAAAAACATGACTGCGTATTTCTAGCGGACCTTTGTCGGATACAGGCGGAATGATGGTGTGGCCAACATAGGTCCGGGAGAGCGCTTCTTGACGCCGCGACGGCAAAAGCTGGTCTTTCCGTACACGATTCCTGAAATCGACGATCAAACTGCGACCCCACAAAACGTGATCCTTCCATGTCCCCATATCGTCAAAACCGACAATATAATGCCGGCGCTTCCAAAGCGGAGATGTCTCATCATCCAACACGGCGTCAGTCCAGGAATCATCCGAAAGTGCATTGGCAAGTTCAGCATGGGCAACATGGAATCGACCTTTTTCGCTCCCGACGACCCGCACTAAAGGCACCCGCTCCAATAAAGGCATATATTGTGCTACCCGGGTAAATCGCTTTGTCCATTGCCAACCCTTAATGCAAGTAAAAGCATATGCGTAATCCCGTTGCCGACGGTCTTTAGTTTTTCCGTGAATCCACGCCATCAGCATAGCGTCATGGTTGCCCAACACCGGATAAAACCAAGGGTCTTCCAGAAGTGCCAGGCACCCTGCTGAATCCGGGCCACGGTCCACCAGATCGCCCACACTGAAAAGGCGGTCCTTTCCCGTATCAAAAGACACCTGCGCCAGTAAGCCATCCAGCATAGCTCGGCAGCCATGCAAATCACCCACGATAAAGTCACGCCCGTCAGGATTAGCTGAATGCCGGGTTATGCGTGGATTATTGTCAAGAAATCTCATCCGATTCTCCGAACCAAATACAAAGTAAACAACTCATCACTAAAATCGATTCAAGACTTTCGGCTTGGGTGATTCTCGCAGAAATTTCCAGTAATGCTTTTTCACCTCAAAATAACGGGTTAGCCCGTAGCCCCCTAACAAAACAGAGATTCCCAGAAAAATCCAACCTACCGTCATAATCCAGCCATAATCAAAAAAGCGGATGAACACCAGACCGGACACGTTAAAATCCAGGGTCGTTCTCATGAATGCATACAGGGTACGTTTATTGGCTGCTGCCGTCCGGTCAAGTGCCAACCAGTCCTGGAGAATAAGGCTGTCTCTGTATTTATGTAAACGCTCCCGGTGGTCATCTATATGCAGCGCATGGAGCCATTTTACTTTATCCATCATTGTGCAGATTCCGATGATGAAAATAGGCTTGAGCCAGCAAAAAAATTCCGGCTACTAGTAAAATAGCCGCAATCAGGAAGCCCACGTATAGCACTACATCCCAAAAACTTCCTTTAAAAATAACCAGAAAAACCAGCGTAGCGATAATGGCAGTCATGAAATTCTTGAGGTAATCATTAAACGTGCGGGCAACTGCAAAAGCAGTACGATCCATCGCCAGCCAGTCCCGCAAGATCATTTTGTCGCGAGCGTAGTCGTCATAGGGAAGTCGCTGCATCGTCACTTTCCTCCCTATCTAATTCGTCTACATAGCCTTGATAATCGCGTTTCCTTTTGTGATAGAGGCGGAACCCCACCAGCCATAAAACAATCCCTATAGCCAAAGTCATATAACCTAGATCAGACCACCGATTTACTCCAAAAAACCGGATAAAAGTCATCCCTGCCAGAATAAGCACCAGAGCAGTGCGGGTAAAAGACAAGAGCGTACGCTCATTGGCGAGAATGGTCCGATCTAACGCCAGCCAATCCCGCAAAATAAAACCATGCGGCGAAAAACGATTTTTATAAAAAGACAATATATCCTCCTTAAAAAGCTATTTTAATCTAGTCCCAATAACTTCTAAACCAGGCACGAAATAAAAGGAAAACCTGACGTAGTTCCAGGACGATGACCCACACCAGCAGCAATCCTATGGCAGCAGGCATGACCAGTCAGAACCAGGCAAAAACCGAAAAATCAGAGATCACGGCTTTCTGATTCCGAGTAGTCCGTGCCGCCCATATATCTTTGCAGCAAGTTTAATCGCGCTCCAAGCCGTTCTAATTCCTCAGCTGCTTTATCCGCAACAGAAAGATCGTCATGCTGTTGCTTCGCTAGAGCGCGTAATCTACGCACCAGGTCACGGGCCATATCATCCTCGCTCATACTGGAAAGACACGCATCACCGTTCAAGCGCATCCATCAAACGCGCAATCGTTTCAGAAAGCTGAAAAACTGCAGAACGGATTTGATCCTGGGATACATCCATAAAAATCTGACCGTCTTTTTCCTGTACGCCTACGCCCATGTGCTTCAGGATATGTTGAATCCTTTTTTCAAGATCGCCCTTGCTCGACGAGGTATTTTCGTCACGCAGGTACGTCCGGATGCGCCCGCCGTCCGTTAGCCGCACGATACCATCTGGGCGTTTTTCCACGTAAAGCAGCAAGGGATCACAATCTGCAAAAGAAAATGGTGATTTAATGAGCATTCGCCCATTATGGGCAAATATCTTTACATCCATGAGAAACGGACTCCTTGTTTCCAACAGCAGGCCAACTCCGCCTTGTTCGACCATTCAACCGGCATCCGGCTATGTGTGCCCCAACCCGGAAAACCGACGGCTTTCACAATCGGCCTGGAAAGCCACCAGATAAATCTGAGACAAACAGACTCCGTCCATGTTCACCAAAAGCCTGCGGCACGTTACAATGCCTCTCGAATATCTGATCGACATCCTGCTGATCTTCATGGATTTTTGCCTTCCAATGAAAGCGGCAAACCCCTTCCATAACTTCCGGCGCTTTCTGGTTGATGAGAAATGATTCGCCCCACTGCCTAAAGAAAAAAGGCGCCTGGGTCTGCTCGCGTTGCTTCTGTATATATTTTACCCATTCTGGGTGAATGGGCCGGGATATGGTCCAGGCTCCCTATGAATAAGTTTACTTTTATTGACATCAGAGCATTTTTTTCAATTCATATATGACGTTGAAGAGTGAGTGATAGAATACACTGTTATCCAGGTTTCAGAGGCTGCCTATGAATAGTTTTGAATGGTCTTTGACAGGGCTTCTTGATTGATCTGGTCGATTGCCGCCAGCAGGCGGCAATCCAAATGGCGGTGTACTGTCTATGGTGCGCTGGCGGGGCTGCAACCGCCG
>NZ_MOAD01000033.1:0-15491 GCF_001931655.1 Acidithiobacillus albertensis
CCGGTAATGTCAGCGGCGGGGATGCGGGGGGGAAGACGGAAGGATCGGGTGATGGTGGGGATGACGGAGGTGGTGGAGGTGGTGGAGGTGGCGGACGACCTAAAGGTGGGCAGTATTCTTCATCATCTTCGACGACAGGTTCTAGTAACGTTGGGGGCGGTGAAGCCGTTGGAAAAACAGCGACGACTGGACAGTCTGCGAATGGTGGCGGCGGAACGTCTTACACTGCTCCAAACGGGGACTCCATGACGATTTCCAAAGGATCAGACGGATCTCCGCAACTGAGCGCAACAACTACTCGTCCAGACGGGGCGAAGACGCAGACAGAAGCAAAAGATGGCCAAGTGTCATCTAGGACGCTTCCTTAAATTTGATTTACTCTAAATAAAAAAGCCCGCAGATTGATTGCGGGCTTCCAATTTAGAGTGTTCGTAATAGCGAGAAGGATTCAAAGGCGAGATTAAAATCCCGTTCTTGTATCAATCTCAGCGCTTTTTTCGTCGATCATTTTAATGGTTTGATCGTTGTACTTTTCGTCGATAACATCGCTATCAGCTTCTAAGCGTTCCTCGGTATATCCGCACATTTCCCGCAGAACCTGCCCTCTTACAGCCCACCCACGCATATAACCCCGCCGTTCCTTGCGTTCTTCTATGAACCGTTTATGCTCTTTATCCAAGGACGCAGAAAGCTTCTCGGCTTCTGCTTTCCACCACAATGCATTGGATTCCTCTTGCTGTGCGCGGGCTTTCCATATAGGCCCCGAGTTATACTCTGGTGTCGGCGATACCGCTTGCCCCAACAAGAATCCGTCCATGGTACCCATTATGATCTCCTTTCTATCTATTCTATCCGATGCTGCCTACCCTGTTATTCTAGCGCAGTTCCCCGAATGGGCAACCAGGGAACCGCTACCAAACCGTTGAAAGAGATTACTTCTGGAGGCGCAGCGCCGTCAAATTAGGGGTGGGGGGGGTTAACTGTTGTGATTAGCGGTGGTCCTTTAGCGTCAGTAGTGCAACCAGGACGCCCACGGCAACGGGCAGGATGACACCGAAGTCATCGTCACGAGAAATCGTCATTCATTCCCATGAAATGATGCTGCGCGTCTGATCGACGGATGACGGATTTAGGGAACATGCGAACTGCCTGCTCGGAAAACGCATACTGTGGAAGTTCGTTCTCTATGAGATTGATCAGCGCCATAGCTTGCGCCTCGTCCCGTGGCTTTTTGACGGGATCGCGGTCCACTTGCCTGGATACCCATAGTTTGTGCATGGCGAAGGAACGCGGATCGGGAACCGTCATGGGTACAGGGTACCCTGCCTCGTCTATCGCCGTGGCACTTACTTTTGGTGATGACAATAGCCATTTCATATTGATTTCCACGGCCACGAAATCATCCTGCATGGCAAATGAAGGCTCAGGGGATGTTCTCATGTCTACATGTTCTCTCAAAAGGTCCACCATGAAACCGTTTTTGTTTACCGCTCGGAATTTGGCCGACCGCATCACTTCAAAGGACTTGTCCACCTTCTTTAGAATGGCAATTAGCCCCTCTCCAGGCACTTGGGCGGCGAGTTTCAGCTTGGATCTGGCATCCCAAAGTACGTCCAGATCGTTGGTAGCCAAAAGATCGCTGTCAAAATGCACCCCGGCCATGCTCTCGTAGGCATACAGCGCATTGGTGCCGATAATCATTGTGGTTTTGTGGCCAAGACCGGCATTCGCCAGGGCGCGCAATATGTCGCCAGTCAATCGAGATACTCTCCCAAGGTTCATGGCGCGGCAAATGGCAGATTGCCTGTTCAGTCGATCTTTGAGACCGGACAGCCTTTCTTCAATGGCGTGCTTTTTCTGTGCGAAATCTGACAAAACCTGTTCCGTTTCAGGAGACCGTGGCCCAAGGCTTTTCTTGATGCTATTGCCCTCGGAGCGTACCAGGTATTCCTTGTCGCCGACCTTCTGCCAAGACATGCCACCACGGTACTGACGACGATCTCGCAATGCGTCGAGATACGCGGCAAAAAGTTGCCCGTGGTCGATAGCAGCGCGCCGCTGTTCGTTATCTATCCTTATGTATTTAATTATATTTATCACTATATCGCCCAATATGAAAATATTGAGATAAATAGTATAATAAACAGTGTGATACGTCAATTTTGATCCAGTGATCTGTCCGGATCACGTAGTCCCGATGTGTTGAGACTGAGCCAGCCGCATCGTATCCTTCTTGGCCGGGGGAATCTGCTTTGTCGAATTCCTTGCTGATTGCCGATCCTATAAATCTGCACACAGTTGATAGGATTGCGCCTGCAACGCGTGGCTATTGACGCTCAGTTGTGCCGGAGAATGGGCCAAAAGAATACGTCTGACCTCCTGATAGGGCGTGAACCGAGTCTCTCAATTAATCGACTGGCCAGGTCCGTAGTCCGTTGACTGGATGGGATCCAGCCCTGGATGAACCTGGCCTTTATAAGACAAAAATCAGAAACTACTCATTTTGTACCAGTTCAGAACAATCCGCCCTGCGGCATCCTGCCCTGACCTCATGCTTAATTACTTCGTGGCCGCCTACCCCGCCGAGGCTTGCCATGTTCTTCCAACAAGGCTTCCCCACGTTCCTGCAAGGCCTGTGGATCTTCCTGAAGGGCTTTTTCAATGGCTGCAATAAAGTGGCGGTAATCCCATTCCGGAGCTAACGCCTCAACCGCCCGCGCAAAGCGTTTTTCCTGCTCTACGTTTTTCTTACGGGCTGACGGAGATTGCGTCAACCGTTTTTTCTCGGCTTCGATTTTGGCCAGCGCCGCTTTCTGACGTTCCAGAATTTCTGCCTGCTTTTTCTCCAGATCGGCCAGACGCTGTTCCGGAGTGCGGCGCACCCGTTTCTTACCTTCAGTCATGATTTATCCTTTTCTATCATTCAGTGATTCACTGTTTAAAATCGGCAAATTCTTTCCCGTCTTGAACGGGATAGTTTTCTTCAAAGTGTGTTCGTTTTGACAATGTAGGGAATTTTCCTAAAAGGCGCAACACAGGCGTATACCATTCCGCGTGATGGGTTATTGCGAATTGACCTGTATCCGCATCTCTTGTCCGGGCTTAAAATGCACGCTGCGTTTTTCAGGTACCGCTACAGAAGCACCCGTTTTGGGGTTCCGGCCGGCTTTGGCCGCTATCGTATGCAGCGTAAATGCCCCGAAACCACGGATCTCGATCCGCTCGCCATCCGCTAAAGCCCGGGCACAATGATCCAGGATTAGTCCGACGGCCATAATGACTTCCTGGCGGGAGATCTCTTTGTTTCCCTGATCTCGTAGGGATTGATACATCTTTTCCATGAGTTCTGATTTCGTCATTGTTTTTCTCTAAAGTTTTGTGCGTTCGTAAGGCCATCTGAATGGATTTTTGACGATTGTACCCACATTACTTGTTCATATAAACAAAACGATAAACCGCTTGTGGTTTTTTCTCCGGTTTTTACCAGTCCATGACTTGATGCAGCGGTGTCTTGATGGCGCTTATCACCTGCGAATATTCGGAGCGGCGAACAGACACCATCAATGCTGCAGCTTGCAAGGATTTCGGTAAGTGGGCCAGGAAATCACCAAGAGATGCTTGGTTCCTGGTGTGCTTGAGCGTCTTCACCATCTCAGCATGTGTGGCCGTCGGATCTATGGTGCCGAAAATCTCGCGCATTGCAGCGTGTCTCTGCGTATTAGGCACATCCGGTACAACTACGCCTATAGCTTGCAGTATCGTAATGGCTTCTGCCAGCCGCAGCGACTCGAAGAGCACTACCGGATTGGTTCTCTCTGGGCGCTCTAAAGCTTCTCGTACCGTGGTGACCTGGCAATGACTGTTAAGGCACATTACGCCCACGTCGTCAGCAACTGTCTTTAGTACACCTGCGATATGGTCCTCACTCGCGATTACATGAACTTTGGCGAAAACACGCTTGTAGTTATCGAGTTGATTGGCAAGTCGTGCAAGCGAATCTCGCTCCGACTTTATTTCGTAGACGGTCGCCGTGTTATCCAAAATGACCAGATCTGCTTTGCTGTTGCCTACTCGAAACTCATTCAGTATTGAGACTGTGCGAATCGACTGTGTTTCTGTTAAAGCCCTATGGACCATTGCAGACCGGTAAACATATTCGTATCGCTGCCCCACAATCTGCATCGCTTCAAAAGCCACGTCGAAAATCTCGCCTACTGTTTTGTGCCGATCGGAATCTGTGATGATGTCGGCTTCTGTGAGCAATCTAACGAACGATCGTGACCTGCCCTGCTTCGCCATCTCTCGGAAAACGGCGGCTGAGAATAGCATGGCCAAGATGGGTGTTTTATTTGCGCTGCAGACTTTCATTTTGCTGGGAATAAATGATCGGATGGTTGCAGTTTTATCGCTCTGAATCTGGCTGATTCGGGTTTGTGTATTGCACAATACACATTCAGATAATCCGCGAGAGGTGGTGATCTGTTTTATTTTTTCTATTCTTCTATTTTGACGCACATCAGAGCCAATGTCCATTGTTGGTTTACGGGACATCCGTATTCGGGATGGCCCGCCAACCGATTATCCATACCTCGATCCTGGTTGCCCTGGAGCGTTACTGCCCGTGCAGCCCAGGTGATGATCCGTCGCTTTCGGGCAACGCTTGTTACCGCAGACGGGACATATCCACATCCTGCTCATAGCCTTGCAGGAGAAAACCGAATTCCCCTGGTGCGCCCTGTCCCACTCTTGAGCACAACGAAAGCAGTCCGGTTCGGATTCTGACTCAGTTTTTGGCGCGTCTGTATTTTTGGTTGCTGAATTGGACATTATGGTTCGTGCTCAAGAAAGCATAGAGACCATGCTATAGGCAGACAGAAAGTAACCATGCGCGTTGGCTTCCTGTGGGTTTTCGCAGATTTCCACATTATGTTTTTGAAATGACTTTTGCACAAACTTTATTAAATCTTTGGCGCCACCCCCAGCAACCAGCACAAGGTCTGTTTGGTCGGCGGCTCCGATTTCTGTACGGATTCGTGATTCAATCATCCTGCCAACCGTTTTCAATGCATTATCGTAATACTTTTTCATATCGATGTTCGTGCCACGAACGCGGGTTTCTTTTTCAGACAGAATGGCCTGCTCCACGGCGACAATATCCAGATTGGCATCATGGTCTGAAATAATGTTTCTGCAAATTTCAGAATACACATCAAACATACCGAGATTGATGGCGTTCGCCTGACGCTCTATGACTTTTGAATCGACCACTTCAACCCAGTCTGTGGTTCGATAGCCGATATCGATAACCATGATGCGTCGTCCTGCTGTTTTTTCTGCGTACTTGTCTTTGTAATAAGTGTAGGCGCCATATGGTTCTGGCACTACCGTTACTTTTTTTATTTCTATTTTTTCTCCTTCACTAGATAGATGCTCCCCTCTCCATAGGTTTGCAAGCTGCTTCCGTATTGCTGGGCGCATGTATTGATTGACGGCAATTCCGATGGTCACGACCCATTTGTCGTCGCCTTCGGTTTCTGATTCTGCTTGTAGGCGATCAATAACTAATTGCATGAGTGCGCGATACTGTACGGTGTCGTACCAAGCATCTGAAACCGACTTGCTGGTATTCTGCGTTGACGACAGATGGTGTGCGTCAGCACCAACTTCGTAAGTCGCATTATCGACGACCACTTTTAATGTCTCTCGCATGGCCCCGACTGAGCCCATGCTGGACTTTCTGGTTTTCTCTACAACGGACGCCACCTGAAGATAACCGCTTTTTGTTTTAATTTTCAGATATCCATAACCGATATTGATTCCGCATGCCTGCATTTTTTTCTCCATAATCGAAAATACTCGTTACGATTATACGCCTACTTATCCTTAATCTTCCATGTCAGGCCGATAAAATTATCAAAGTCGTCTCCTGGAATAAACCCCGCACACAGCGTTCTCCATCCTATGAGGTTTCCGCGAGTCCCGTCGCTGGCGATGGGCGGCTCATCGCGCAAAACGACTTGACCGTCCGGGGACAGCAAAAAGGCTTCGTGGCTCAGGCATTCTTTTTCGTAATCGGTGAGGTCGTCGTAAATGTCTGATGGGACCATCTCGCCTGTGAGGAATGGTGGTACGGGCGTGTTGGTTTCTACCTGTTGCTGTTGGGTTTGTGGGGTGGTTGCCGTTTGTGGGCCTGCGGCTGGCTCTTGTGCCGGTTGCGCTTGATGTGGCGTGGGTTGGGTTACCTGTGGTTGGGTTTGTGGGGTGGTTGCCGTTTGTTGGCCTGCAGTGGCCTCTGATGCTCGTTGCGCTGGCTGTCGTGTGGATTGGACTACCGATGGTTGGGTTTGTGAGGTGATTGCCGTTTGTTGGCTGTCAGTATTTGACTTGGCTCTCTCCTGCGCCATGGCTTTATTACCCGCCGGCTTTGGCCTCGATGTTGATGCTCTCTGATTGCGGCGACTAGCTGGTGGAGCATCCTGGCCTCCGTCGCGGACTAGCAGTATCCCGGTTGGGAGCAGCTCGTAGCGTTGCGCGGATTCGATCTCAGCAAGCCCGGCTCGAATAGCAGCGTCTAGGACCGTGGCTGATGAAAGCCCCCTGGACACTGCAATCTCCTCTGCCCGTTGGTAGACGCTGGTTTCTATTCTGACACGGCTCTTTTTTGACAACTCGATTTCTCCTCTTTTCCTTTTAACCGACTATCATGAATAATTTTCTACTTTTAATTTCTCGCAGCTCAAAACAATCACTAATATTTTTACAACGATTTCGATTGCATGTCTATATACAAGACGCATAATTGACGCTATAAAAATAAGTAACTTATTATTTTTTTTATATTTTTGTTTTTGTTCGGTCCAATATCAGTCCAACCTCGGTCCAACATCGGTCCTTATGTGGTCCAAATGCAGTCCAAATGCGGTCCAGCTTTGGACCATTATTGGTCCACTTTCGGTCCATTATTGGGACGCTTGTTGTTTGGAGCCTTCCGGTATTTTGCAACTCTGTTGTTGAGTTTCGCTTTATCCGACTATCATGCACTTTTTTCTGTTTTTTATTCACCTGCTTTCTTTTTTCTGGAGTCCCATAGCTCCTTCTTCGCACGCCAAAGCAGCCGTTCTGCTTCGTCAGATATGGCATCCAGGTATTCTATGCGTTCTTTCGCCGCCAGAATCGAGCGTCGAAAACGGGCCAGGTCGGGGTCCCCCAACGTCTTATAATCCGGGCCGGAGGTCGGCATTACACGCACGCGATATACTTCACCGTTGCGGCGGATCTCCTTCCTGATTTTTTCTGTCAGGTTCCCGTGTTGCTGCACATAGAAAATATAAACCCACCGCCAGCGTGGAATATCAAGAGTCGTGCGACCTGCTGGCGATGGGAGAATCAGGCCGCTCCACTTTGGACTATGCCCACCCAGGACTTTGCTGTAGTACGCATGTAATCGATACCGCAGCACCCGATACGCGACGCGCAGCATGGAGAGCAGAATATCCATCCGCATGCCCCAAAGTGGCTGGTAGAAGCCGCAGACCTCGGCGTCACGCAGGTCGTAGCGACAGAAAAAATGGTCTTCGTAGGGTTGTAAAATCTTGGGGTCACGCTCCGCAAAAAAGCGCATCATGAAGTCGATGCTTAGATCTGTGAATTCCATCATCTCGCTCTCGATAGCCATTATTTTCTGTACCTTTTCTTCCTCTGTGAAAAGTACCTGGGCAATCCGGGCACGCTCCCCCATGGTGCGTATAGAAAGGGATGGATGTCCTTTTGCAACCCACTCTGATTCTGGTGCGGCTTCGAGCATTTTGGTAGCAGTTATCTTTTTGGTCTGCTTACGATTGGGCAGCTTAAAGGTTACAACATGCGGGCAAAGACGGCATAACGGATCACAATTCCGCAGTACAAAACGCCCTGGCAAAAAGGCTTGCCTTCCTTTTTTTAGGCCGTTCATAATGCCATTTCTCATCCGTAAATAGCTTTCTATTTCGCGGTCGTAACCATCCCGATAACGGCAGGTGTCTATCGGAATGGTCGTGAGGTATCGTTTTTTTATGGGTGTTCCGGCAATACCAAATGGGCGCACTTCCTGGTTTGTTATATTTTTATACGGCTTTTTAAAGGTCATTTTATCGCCTCAATTTATTCCTTGTCGGCTTCCCTGTTTCTTCTTCTTTTCTGTCTCTTTGCATGGCATCTTGCTTTATCGCGTTACCAGACTGGAACGTGTAAACAAGAATTATCTTTACGCCCTTGAACAGATATTTCATGCTGTGCGCCAAGCCAACAATTAGAGCCCATAGACCCTGTATGAGAAGTTTGATGAGTTCTCTGAAACCGCTTGAGATAATAAAAAGAATGGTGAGAACAACAAAGCCTACCAACGGAACAATAGCAACTCCATCCATGATCCAGCCTCGCTTCTAGTTTACTATCATCTTATGATTTAGAACTTTTTGATCGGTGTTTTTTTGTTCTATACCATACTCCTTACGGAGTTCTTTTATAGCCTTCTTTGCCAAAGAAATATGCAATTCCTTCATCTTTCTTATCGTTTCACTCTCTGGCTCGTCCCGCAATTTTGCGAGCTTGTCATAGCCATCGGTGTTCAGATCAAGCAGGATCAGCTTTTGATCTTCTGACAAGTCCCAGATGTAAGTGTGCGATTTTTCTGTAGGCAAATCCTCGTAGTCAATAACGCCATCTACGATATATTTGTTAATGATCGTATCAACATAACGAACACCGAACTTTGTTTGCCCGACCTTATTGGTCAAAAAGCCTAGCGCGATTGGGCTCAAATCAACGATCAGGAGATTGTATTGAACAGCGATTTTTACCGCCGTGTCATTCCGGTATTTATGCGCAATGATTCCGGCTATATCGACATCATCCAGTGCATCGAAGTGAATCACCTCCTGAATCCTTCCCACAAACTCCATGCGAAAGGGAGAAGCTTCTCCGCCTGTTTTGTGGTTGGGGACCCGGCTCAGTGCAATGCGCTCTCGCAAATCCTCGTCTTCGAGGTCGGACAGATCTTCGCCTGCGAGAATGTTTGAAGTCATCACGATGATGGACTCGCTCACGTCAATGCGTTCCCCGAATGAGGCGTCCTCCATGTAACCTTCATCCAGAGCGGTCATTAAACCGTCAAACAGTTCCTGGGTACCTTTTTCAATCTCATCCACAAGAATGACGCACTGGCCTTCGAGCGCTTTGACCTGCTGCGTCAGTAAGCCTCCTTTATCCGAGCCAAGGTATCCGCGCGGCGGGCCGAAAGCCTTGAACTGGCCGCCCTCCCCTGCGCACTCGTTCGCGTTAAAGCGGGCAATCCTTGATCGGTCCCCAAACACCATTTCGGCAATGGCCTTTGCGGATTCAGTCTTACCTACGCCAGACGGGCCAAGCAGTAGCATGCTGGCAAATGGCTTATTCCTTTTGCCGAGCAATCCACTCCTCGCTCTTTTGATTGCTTTGTCGATTTTCTGGATGGCGATCTTCTGCCCGAACAGGGGCACGGAGGTCTGAGCGATGCTCATCATTCCGGTTTCAGGTTGGGTTTCCATGGTCATATCCTCGTTTTTTCAGGGTGCTATGCACCATTTCTGGTGTTATTATACACTTTATTTACTCGTTTTCTGGGGAAAACCATGGACAGAGTAAGGTCTGCGGCCTTTATTTTTGCCATCTTTATTCTTAGTTTCCCCTGGTATCCGGTATGGTGGTTTACGATCATCGTGATACTGGTCCAGTTTGGGTTGGGTGCTGCAATCGTTTTCAACCACGAACGATTGCGGTTTACGCTGATCAATCTCATACCTCACAGGGAGCCTTACCAAAAAAGGATGCGTCTGAAGGTAGGGCGGCACCGTCATGCTGACTACGGCATCCCCAAACAAACATTTGTCGGCATCATCGAAGAGGACTTGTGATGGCAGCTACCGTTCAGGATGTGGCGCGTGATGCAGTTATCAATGGCACGGCAGGGATTCGCAAGCCGGTACTGAAAGCCCGGCTAAAAAGATATTTGGAGGATTTTTTCGAGCGCCGGGTCCTGGGTAGTGCGCTTTATGGCGAGTACGACGTGCGCTATGGCGATCCGGTTTTCGCGGACGACCAGGCATCCGTCCGGCACGAACTGGCTATGGGCAAGTCCGGAGCTGGTAAGACGGTCTATCTGGTCAATAAGTCATTGGGTCAGATTCGTCGAGGCGGCGGCGTGGGCGTCATCGAAAGCAAGAGTGATTATGAATTCAGAAATATGATGATGGCGATGTGTGACGCATATGGTCGATCACTGGATTTCAGGTGCGTCAATATCGATAACGCCAAAGAATCGCATACCTACTCCCCGTGGAATCGTGGTGGTCCCGATGTTGGTGCTTCACGGATTACCGGGACGGTGGAAACAGGCGGCAATCCATCAGCAGAACATTTCAAGGAAATGGCACACTCCGCGCTCCAGGCGACCATTGGGGCGATTAAGCATATTGGCCTCTCTTTCAATGCCCTCGATCTGTATATTCTGCTCAATAACCCGAACGCCATGTCCTGGCTTGAAGAGCGCGTGAAATCGCTTGGCGTCAGCGAAGCATCAACGCTCTATACCATGCACCTGGATAGCTACCGGACAACGGGTAAGGATGGCGGGCTTACCATAGACTTGGCCAGAATGCGGCAGCAAATCGGCGGTGTGGCCAACAGATTGTACCCATATGGTATCGGTGACATGGGTGAGGTCCTGAACCCTTATTCAGCAGAGGTAGACCTTTTGCGCGGGCATGATGAATCACACATCATGTTCTTTATGACGCCCGAACTCGAAAAAAGCGAAACGGCCAAGTCCTTTGCCAAAATTCTGTTTTCGGATCTGCGCTCGGTGATCGCACAAATGTATAGGCGCCGTGACGTTGACAAGCTCGATATTCCTTACCGCTGGCTCTTTGATGAATTTGGGTCCTACGCGAGCCGACAGATAACGACGCCACTTGAGATGATGCGTGGGGCAAGAATCGGTGCAACCATGTTTTTTCAGGCCTCCGCCAACCTGGTCGAAGAACCTCTCGGAGAAACTTTCCGGTCGAAAATTTTTGCCAACACCGATGTTAAGACTTTCCTGCCGTTGGGTGATCCGGAATCAATGGAGTACGCCGCCGACTTCTGTGCGGACGCGCTGCAGAATCTAAAAATGCAGGCGAGTGGCGTCAGCCATGCCAAGGGTAACAAGAATCTTGATTTTGACATCTTCCATAATATTTCAGAGTCAGCCACAGACAGCATGACATTGAAAGAACAGTACGACTACCGGGTTCGCCCCACTGAGTTTCGGGATTTGGAAGTTGGGCAGGCAATCGTGGCACACGGCAAACACATTATGAAAGTGCGTTTCCCGGAAGTTATCCTGCCTAACGGAATCCCCCCGTTTAATTTAGAGCGAATCAAAACGCCCTATATAAAGGGTCTGGATATGCGTGAAATGTATGACGCTGCTTTTTCGCTTGAACGAGCGGTATCTATGTCAGCATGAGTGCCGAAGTCCAGTCCATACTGAACAGGTTGAGCGAGTCGCAGCTGCCGGCGGCTATGGATGAGGGGCATACGGTCATGGTTGCGGGGCCAGGATCCGGAAAGACAACCACGATGGTCGCCAAAGCTGCTTATCTTGCTGAAAAATACGGGCCGGAGACTGTCGCGATGCTGACATTTACTCGAAATGCAGCAAAAGAGATGCAGGATCGACTGAGTGCTGCTATTGGTCACAAGGCCGCATCATCGGTTCATATCTCTACCCTGCATGTCGCTATGGGTGAGATTGTGTCGAGCGTAAAAGCCTGGAGAAAAAGAAAAAGACTCAGCCCCGGTGAGTCCACGTCAATGATATATAAGGCCCTGGATGAAGCGTTTGGTGCCAGGCTCGATAGGGGAAGACAACAACGCTGTCTTAACGCTTTCAATCTCATACGGAGCCGCCACCCTCTTCCGGATGCTCCTGAAGACCAATCAGAAGAATCAGTTGTAGCGTATATGGCTGTTTGCAGTTATACAAAATCGCTGCGTGAGCTCAACCTGATCGATTACGACTCCATGTTAAAGGATAGCGTGGAGGCACTGGAAAGCGGCTTGGCCAAGCCTATGAATCGGCGTTTTCTTATCGTGGATGAGTATCAGGATACCGACGAGACGCAACACGAGTGGGTCAAAATTCATGCGCGACATGGTGTCATGACCACTATCGTCGGGGATGATGACCAGTCGATATACGCTTTCCGTGGATCGATTGGTTACAAAAGCATGAAGGATTTCATGGAATCCTTCCCTCATCACCGTTACAACGTCACCACAACTTACAGAACGGCGCCGTTAATAATGAGTGCAGCCACCAATATGATAGGGCTCAATAACCAGCGTCTCCAAAAGGATATACGCTCGGGGGTCACTTCCTGTAATGGAACCGTGGAGCTGCGTGTGTATTCGCCTGATGGTATCGTTGTTGAGTCTCGCCTTGCACCCGATCTGAGTGGTTTTTATCAGATTGATTCCGGTGATGTCTTAACAAAGGATGTGGTGTCTCATGAAGATAATGACGGTTCTGGTGAGGCAGGCGGTGCGGCTTATCAGGAGTCGGCTGCAGCTGTTGATTACATTTCATCACTTATGCAATTTGATGGCGGCGTCGGAGCTATTCTGGCACGAACAAACTTTTCTTTGGGGATGCTTGAAGCCCGGGCCAGGCAGCTGGGCGTTCCATATTATCGCTCTGGATCTGGCGTTTTTTTAGACAAGCCACATATTGCTGAGGCTGTATCCCTGGTATCCATGGGATTTGATCTGCCTACCAAAAAATCTTTGAGTATGGCCTTGTCCCTGTATCAAGTTTCACCAGCTGGTATCGACCGGGCATTAGAGGCCATGGGCCGATGCGAGGTTTCCGGTGATCCCTTCTCCTTTTTGCTGGATACGGACCTTTTTGCCAGTTTAGATACGGTTGATGATGCTACAAAAATTCGCGCTTTCAGGGACATGATTACGGACTGGAGGGATCTCGTCCTGATTCGTGGAAAATGTTTGACTAAAGATATGGTTCAAGACATACAGGAAGGCCTTGATAACGTGTTTTCGGATCTTTCCATTTTCCAGACAGATAAAGGCAAGAGGATAAAAGAACTGAAGTTTTTCTTTTCTTTTTTGAGTGAAAAAGTGGATGGCTCTGTGCATGATCGCGTCCGTGCCGTTTCAAGGATTTTCGGTCGTGATGTTTCGGGGAGTAATAATGTAGATGGCAAGCTCTATTTTGGTACCTTACACTCCGCTAAAGGGATGGAGTTTGATTATGTTTGGATAATGCGTTGCGACGCATGGGGTGTATCCGACGAAATCGACTATGTGTCGAGTGTAGAGGAAGGTCGGAGATTGTTCTATGTCGGTATGACCAGGGCAAAAACCAGGTTATTCTTTTCCGCAATCGGTAATAAAAAAGAATATAGCTTGGTGAGGTATATTGATGAATGCTTCTCCGCCGCCGCCCATTGATGGGTTAGTAGCGGAGGCAATCAACCTCATCGCGAAGTTTTCGGTGGAGGCGAAAATAATCCAGTGGGATTGTTCTGGCGATATGGTCCGGATTGTTTATTGCCCGCATTGGTCTGACTCTGTGGTGTGTTGCCGTCTCCTTTTGCGGATTTTTGCTTAACGACGACTTGGGTTTTGGACGCTCTCTGACTAGAAGCGACTGGTCCTGTCCCCTGCCGACCCGATGATGGTCCTGGGCCTTGTCTGGATGATGCGGGGCCTGAACCTTGGCCACCCGAAGTCGGAGCCTGCCCCTGGCGTACTACTCCCGGTCCTGAGCCTTGCCGACCCGATGAAGGGCCAGAGCCTTGTCTGGATGATGCGGGTCCTGAGCCTTGCCCGCCCGAAGTCGGAGCCTGCCCCTGGCGTACTGCTCCCGGTCCTGAGCTTTGCCGACCCGATGAGGGGCCAGCAGAGCCTTGGCCACTGGCATTTTGTACCGATGGCGATTGCATGTTAGCTGTGGATCCTGTTTTGGAAGAATTGGATGTTGATGATACGGAGCTGGTACCGCCGGTAGTATTGGATGTAGATGATCCAACGTTGCTGCTGGAGGCACTGGAGTTTGAGCTAGTGGATGCGCTATTGCTGGCGGTACTCGCGCTGCCGGAACCGATATTTTGATTTAAATTGTTCGCCCCAAGCGGTTTGCCGCCTGATGCTTTTGGAGCATTTGATAGAGCGCCCGGTGCGCCGGGGCCGCCTTTTACGGGGTTAGAAGGGGTTAATCCGCCAGATCCGCCCGAGCCGCTGGGTGCGTTGCCTCCGGGTGCCGCAACCTTGCCGCCTGGCTTTGGTTTACCTCCTGATCTTCTTCCTGCCCGCATGGCGGCCATGGCAGCCATCGTAGTCGTCATGCCGATCATCCTTCCCATGCTGGTTCCGAAATTGCTGCGCATCCCATCACCCGCTTTCCCGAATAGAAGCATGTAAGCCACTGTTGGTATGGCCAGAAAACCCATAGCTTCAAAAATATTTACCATATGATTCATCAGGTCTGGGTTGGAAACTATCCCAATTTTGGGCGCGGAAAGGCTGGATGAGCCGTAGCCATTAACCGCATTGGATAGATGTGGAATAATTCCATCCAATCCGTCGCAAACAATGAGCCAAATTATATAAAGTGCATCCCATAAATTTACTAGAATGACGGGTAACGTCATCCATTCCAGCGCATGCACGAATCGGCCGGCAATCAGCATCCAAAAAGGACCGATTAAACTCACCAATATGGCTGCAGTCATAGATAAACCGATAATATATGGGGAAGCCGTGTTAAAAAGTGTCCCTATTGAATAGACAACCACCTCTATCAAGCCTGTGATGGTAAAGCTGCCCAGGTCCGCTAAGGTTTTCCCTAACCATGAAGAAACGCCAGGGGTGTGGCCCACAACATCCTTTGGTCGGCGAATCTGATTGGAGAACATTTGCAAGGTCTGGGCGCAGGCTTCATCACCATGAGTTTTACACATGGCTTGCATAGCTGCGATATTTTTGGGGTTTCTGGCGTATCCGGCGACAGAAGCCACGAGGACGCTTCGCCCCAGATTTTGATAGAGGTCACTCAATGAGGTGAACTTCTGGGTTGGATCGTTCGCTTTCTTTCCGCCGAAAAAGTCCTCTACATCAACGGCCAGATCTGATGAAATTGCTTCTGATGGATTGCCTTCTTCTTCCTCACGTAGTTTTTTGTACGTTTTATTTGAATCTAATACGTCCCCCTCCAAATTGGGTATCCAATCGTAGATTGCAGATGTCCACGAAGTAACCGGAGTTGGCTCTTCGTCAGATTGAGTGGGTAGGGGGTAGAATGCTGTGGAGCGGTCGTGCCCTGAATTGGAGTTAGCTGATGGTCCCTGAAGAGCTGTTTTCTCTCGCGTTAGGATTGGTTCCGCCGTGGTTGGTGGATCATGTGACTTTCACGG
>NZ_MOAD01000034.1:0-1970 GCF_001931655.1 Acidithiobacillus albertensis
GACAGGGGCCGTGCCCTGCATTATTTCCCGCGCACAGGCTACGGCTGGCCGCAAAGTGCGGGCTGCGTGGAAATGCCGGATAAAGCGGCGCATCAAATTTTTAGTACTATCCACTATGGTTCTGTCGTTACGGTGAGCAAACGGTTGCGGCAGGCTGAGCAAGTTCCTGGTTCTACTCATATAAAATAGTGCACAAAGATGATTGACCTGAGATTATGTGGGCAATCGGAGAAATGCTATCACCTAAAAGAATCCATTCAAAAGATAGGTCGTATCTATGTACCGTTTTTAGAAGTTGAGGGCCAGATTGTCAAACAGCACTGGTGATTATCTGGTTTTCGGCAGAAAGCGCCCGCATTACTCACATTTGAAAATATCAGGATTTTCCAAATACACAAAATTATTCATTAAGCTAATAATTTTTTCATGATATTTGATGTGAAAAAATGATGCTGGTAGATGGCAAAATAATGACGCTGATTAACACCGATGACGGCCATTATCGCCATTTTGGCCCTCATGCCGCTGGCCTTGGGGATGGGCGCCGGGGCACAAATGCAGGCGCCTTTGGCCATCGCCATTATTTCCGGATTGCTGGCTGAAATTCCCCTGGTACTGCTGGTGATGCCTGGAATTTACGCGTGGCTGGAAAGGCTTTCTAAAAAGGGATCAGTGCGCGTTATACACTGATCCGGATTTTTTCCTCTCAGGATTTGCGGAGCGGGCAGGTCCTGATGCTGAAGAGCGAGTAGGCTGGACACCAACCGATCAAGCCGGTGATCAAGGGTACCAGCCCCAACCATCCCCAGGGGGTTTGTGGTCCGACAAAAACCAGTGCAATGACAATAATTCCGACGATAATCCGAATCAACCGGTCGGCCATTCCTTCGTTAAACAGCGTAGAAACAGACATTTTGGACTCCTTGTTAAGTCAGCAGAGGTTTTCATCGTAGGCAACTCGCAGGGAGTTGTCTGTAACTTTCTCACCGGGACGAAACAAATTCCGAGTTGGCTAATTGTTGCAATCCCTGCATCTGGATAATTTCAATTTGGCCTGACCCTCGCCGGATCCATCCCCGCAATGCAAATTCTTTGAGGGCACGGCTGATGACTTCCCGGGCCGACCCCAGCTCGGTAGCCAATGTCTGATGGGTAATCTGGATAATCTGGGCATGTTTTCCCAGGTCCAGAAGTTTTCTGGCGAGGCGAATATCCAGGCGGGTGAAGACGACTTCTTCGACCAGGGTGAGTAAATCGGTCAAGCGATTTCCGTAGGCATTGAATACGAATTCCCGAAAAAGGCCGGATTGGCCAATGAGTTGATCAAAAACCGATTTGGGCAGGCTGATCGCCTTCACGGCTGTTTCGGTAATACCCATGGCGGGATAGGGGCGATGACTGAACAGGCAAGCGGTCGTGAGAATGCAGGATTCTCCGGGGCCAATGCGGTACAGGACGATTTCGCGCCCGCCTGCAGAAATCTGTTGCACCCGGATCTGGCCTTCCAGCACCAACAAATATTGGTTGCAGGGGGTACCGGCGTGAAAAATGATTTGACCCGAACCCCATTGCACTGGACGAGCCTTGTTGAATAACGCCTTTTCATTGTCTGGCGCTGCAGTGAGTGAAGTAAAATGGCTGATCCAGTCGTTCAGGATAATGCCCGTCCGTGTGAAAGGGAGTCATGATGCTACTACAGTAGATATTTTCTTTGAAATGTTTCGGGTGGCGCCTTTATAGCCTCCTGAAAAATGTTCCTTGCTGGCTGGATTCAGTGCTTGTGTAAATGATGCATGTCCGACACGTGAGGGTGGCTGTGAGTGAGGGGCTCGTGATGATGCGGATGCGCATGGCGGGTTCCTGGAGCAACCGGAAAGGCATGGGCGTGTTGGTGATGGACGTCATGGATATGCATGTGGGCATGATCCATGGCCTCATGGGAATGGACATGATCGTGGCGTTCATCCAGA
>NZ_MOAD01000035.1:0-4239 GCF_001931655.1 Acidithiobacillus albertensis
TGTCGCATCAACAGGCAATGCGCCTGATACTGTGGTGACTAAACTTAACACGGCGCTCATTCACTCCATGAAAATGGGGCCATCCAGTAGCTATGAGAGTCGTTTTCACGCATTGTATCCCGAAATCAGCCACGCCTATGATTTTTCAAAAATCGCGCACTACAGCCTGGGGACCGCGTGGGATAAGCTGTCTGCTCCGGAAAAGAAGCAGTTTGTGCAGGCACTGACCCATTATTCTGTGGCAAATTATGCCGCGCATTTCACCCATTACGCCGGTCAAAAGTTTAGCAGCCCCGTCTCCAAGAGCGTGCTTGGCCACCGAATGATGGTCAGCACTACGTTGAAGTCCGGCAATGGCGGTAAAAACAATACGTTTGATTATCTGCTCAGCCAAAACCATGGCCAATGGAAAATTGTCAATGTAATGACAGACGGTGTCAGCAACCTGGCGATGCAGAAAGCTGAATTTACGGGTGCTCTGAAAAAAGGCGGGATCCATGCACTGATGAATGGCATCAATAAACGCTCGGAAATGTTGGCCCACGCAGCGCGATAATAGCTCCGTTCATTGGATGAATGGCGCTATCCATAAAGGAGATTATGATGAATAAAACACAGGTGAAAGGTCGGGCAAAACAGGTCAAAGGTACCGTCAAAGAAGTCGCCGGTAAAATTACCGGAAATGCTCAACAAGAGGCTGAAGGTAAAGTCACAAAGAAAGCAGGAGAATTACAGGAAAAATGGGGTAAATTCAAAAAGAAGCTATCCGATTAAATGTTTTCTCGTCCTCTCTTGATTGAGAAAATTATTCCATGAGTAACTACTGGAGTTTAAGATTATGAGTAACAATCCTATTATTGCCATCAACCAGTCAAAAGTAACCAACCGGCCGGAAAGTTATGAAACCATGATGAAGGTTGGGCCCAAGGTTTGTATCACTACGGCCTCTCATCCCGGTTTTTTAGGTTTTGAACAATTGTTGCAGACGGGTATACATCCCATGGCTGGGCGCTATGGTGGTGGCGCTATTGATATGCATGAAACCCTGAATCCTATTTCCATGTTTCAGTACACCGCATGGAAAGACGTGAAGTCGCATGAAGAGATGCATCATGAAAACTTCAAGGAAATTTTTGAATTATGTGGAAGCTGCCTGGATATGGTCATAGAGGGGCCATGGGAACCCTACTATGAAGTCATTCGTTCCGATCTCCCCCTGATTATGGGTATGACCGATATCCCGGCAGTTTTAGGAAAGTCTTTCGCAGAGCAGAAGCCCGTGCCTAAAGTAGCATTATCGGCAAAGCGAAGTATTGCCATTGGTGACCATTGGGTGATGGACGGGCATGAGGAAGCTTTTGAAAAAGGGGCCATAGAGACGCTCACCTGGATGAAAGAAAATGTTCCGGGCATGATCGGCTGGATGGTCATGAAACAGTTTGGCGTTTCTGCCATTGGATCGCTTCAGCTCGATCCCAAAGGGATGCTGAAGGCCACACTGGGCGCCAACCCACCAGAGTACAACACCAACTATGGCAGCCAGGTGCCTGATAAGCCGCTGATTCCGGGACAGAAGCCAACGCAGTACTTGGTGCATGAAGCCAACGCAGTACTTGGTGCATATGGAATGGGAGTCTCCTGAACATGCGCATATAGGCATAGCCCATGCGATGCTGGATTACGAGTTGCGGCAGATTCACAATGAGGGTGTACTTGCCCATTTGGATAAGGGGCCTTACTACATGCTTTTTGAGCCCATGATGGAACAGGGACAATGGCGTAAAAAATTAGTAAGTTAATGGCAAGCTGGAAAAGATCTGTCATTTTCACTTACAGATCTGAACTTTTCAAAAACAGCCCCTGGGGAATTGCTTCGTAATGGGTAATGATGGGGCTGTACATCATGGTCAATTAAAGTGGATTGCGGTATTACCAGTATTCAAGTTTGGAGTGCAACACCACTGTTTAACCCAAATTCCGCGATTGAATTAAGTGAGCATGGTGAATGGGCTATACAAGCTAAATCTATCTCAGCTGTTAAGGCCAATTTTGCGTTATCTCCATAAAATACTACTGTAATTATAGATGAGGGTAGCGACCATACCAATGTGGCCACTCTGATTCAGGTGCACGGACAAATCATCAACCTATTCGTTGCCCATGGGGAGCAACAAGCACAGCAGCAAAGTCCATTGCCAGATGAATATCAACGGGTTTTAAGGTCCTGAGTTTGGCGGTTGTCAAGGTAAGGTAACAGTCTTTGAAGGCTGAATGGTGAATTTTGGTTGCAGCATTCAGTTTAATTAAAGATAGAGCCACGAGACATGGTTCTATGCCCTTCAATTAAATAGTATTCCTTTATAGGAGTAATGATTGTGCTGCTAGAAAATACATTACCAATTTTGCTGAGTCGGCTGGATTTTGCCTGGATCACTTCTATGCATATTCTTTGGCCGCCGCTAACTATTGGAGTATCATTGATTCTTTTGGGATTAGAGGTGGCCTGGTTACGTTCTGGAGACGAACGATGGTATAGGCTGAATCGATTCTTTGAGAAAATATTTATTATCAATTTTGGCGCTGGCGTAGCAACAGGCGTGACGATGGAACTGGCTTTTGGAATTTTGTACGGCCCTTTCTCTCAGGCTGTCGGTTCTTTCTTTGGAAACATTCTGGGTTTCGAAACCATCACCGCCTTTATGTATGAAGCCGGCTTCATTGGCCTCATGGTGTTTGGCTGGAACAAAATCGGCAAAGGTATGCATTTGTTTTCTACCTTTAACGTGGCGTTTGCTTCCAGCTTGTCGGCTTACTGGATTCTGGTGGCCAATGGCTGGATGCAGACTCCCGATGGGGTGGTGCTTAAGGATGGTATCTTCCAAGTGACCAACTGGTGGCAAGCTATTTTCAATGAAAGCAACGCATGGGGTTTCCCGCATATGTGGATTGCCTGCTTTATTTTGGGATTGTTTGTTCTGGCTGGCATTAGTGCCTGGTTTATTCGCAAGAATCGTCATGCCGATTTATTCGTCAAGATGCTGAAACCCGCCATTCTGGCCCTGCTGATCGCTACGCCGATACAAATCTGGTTGGGTGATGGCCTGGGCGTTGATGTGGCCCATAGCGAACCAACCTCGCTGGCTGCCATGGAAGGGCATTACCATACCTATTTGCCCAACGGCCAGGTTAACAGTGCCTGGAACCTGATTACCATTCCCAATGCTGCCAATGATGGAAGTCTGTTTTCAATCCGTATTCCTCATGTATTAAGCCTCCTGGAAACCCACACACTGAATGGTGTGGTTCTCGGTCTGGATCAGTTCCCGGCCAAGGATCGCCCCGATGTCTGGGTCCCTTTCTATTCCTTCCGGGTTATGGTCGCGATTGGTTTCTTCCTGTTCTTTATGGCTCTATGGGGTACCTCCCTCATCCTGCGTGGGCAACTGACGGTGGAGGGATTGCGTAAACGCCCCTGGTTTTTGCGGGCCATGGTCTTTAGTGCTTTTTTACCGTATCTGGCCGTCTGGACCGGCTGGTGGACCCGCGAAGTAGGGCGTCAACCCTGGGTGGTTTTCAACATCATGCGTACCTATGAGGGGGTTAGCCATATGGGTCTTGGTCAGGAAATCGTCTGGTTTGCCGGGTATGGCGTTTTTGAACTGACTGTCTGGGCCGGTGCCTGGTATTTCTTCTCCCGCGTGATCCGCAAGGGACCAGATCTGGAAAGTCCTTTACCGGGTGTGCCAGAGCAGCCTGCTGATCAGGAACACGCCGGCGGTGGACTGGCGAAACCGACTTTTGCCAAACCGACCTTTGGGAAAACCCATTAAGCGTGGTTTTCCGGGATCTTGATTCAAGGAGTAATACAATATGTTTGATCTCGCCAGAATCGCCACCACCCTAACGACGTGGTGGTGGCTGTTACTCAGTCTGATGTTTCTCCTCTATATTGCCCTGGATGGTGCCGATCTCGGCGCCGGAGTGTTTGCCCTTTTTTCTCCCGATGAGCAGGAGCGGGGCGCCATTATGGCTTCCATGGCCGGTATGTGGGATGGCAATGAAACCTGGCTGGTCGTTGCCGGCGGCGTTCTGTTTGGCGCTTTTCCGCTGGTGTATGGATCGGCCTTCAACTATCTGATGATTCCTTTGATGTTCGCTTTATGGGGCGTCATTTCGCGGGCTGTAGCCTTTGAGTTTCATGTCCATGCAACCGGAAGCAAGCGCTTTTGGGGTTGGGCC
>NZ_MOAD01000036.1:0-10574 GCF_001931655.1 Acidithiobacillus albertensis
TCCTCGTTTTTCCCGAGGATAGGCTTCTACCAAAATCGCCTGTCCGACCGGTACGAGCGATGCCCCCAAAGCCCCTTGCATGAAGCGCCAAAAGACAATTTCCGTGAGACTGTGGGATTGTCCGCTCATGATCGAGCAGACCAGGAAGCCAGCCACGCTCCACAGGATGAGCTGCCGTTGTCCGAAACGTTCGACCAGCAATCCGGTCAGCGGGGTCACGATAACCATGGCCAACATGTAGGTAGTCAGTGCCCAGGTAATCTGATTGCTGTTGGCGTGAAGCGATCCCTCCATATGCGGCAACGCCACGTTGACAATCGTGATGTCCAGGACATTCATGATAATGCAGGCCATTACGGCGATGGTAATGGCAAGAAGATGTGGGCTCCCCGTTTCGTTGGAGTAACGGCTTTCCAACTTTGGTGTATCCATGCCATTCATAGCTTATTTACGCATCTCGGCAATGCCCCTGCGGTCTCAGCCATAATATGTCGATTAAGCAGTCGTTGCGCTAAGCGTGACGCATTGGATTGTAGAGGCTGGCCAAAAAGTCCTGAATGACTGCTTTTACTTCAGGCCCGGAATCGGGATCATTCAACAGTTGATGTGCATGCAGGCTGCCGGGCCAGCTACGCGTAGAAATAGGAAAAGGGGGGTGACTCGCGATTTCTCGGGCAGGGGCCGCATAAGCCTCATTTTCACTGAAAAGCAACAGGCCATGAGCCGCCTTGTTGGCCAGAAGTGGCAAATATTCCTCCCCTCCCGCAGGGGATAGCCATATGACGGCATCCACGGCTTTCTCCGTTTCTGCAAGCGCGGCGATAACGGCGATCCCGCCCATGGAAGCGCCCAAAAGAACGATTGGATTGGCGCGTTCTCTGCGTGCATAGGCTATGCTGGCCAAGATATCCTGATCATAACTGGCATTATCTCCCCGTTCCGACAGACCATATCCTCTGAAATTCGGGGCCAGCACGGTCCATCCCCACTGTTGCATATCCACAGCCAAGGGTTTCCAGGCATTTTTATCGTAGGCTTTACCATGGGCCAGCACACACCAGGGGTTCTGCGCAGGATAAATATCTGCCTCCAGTTTTACGTTATCGGTCGTGCAGAAAGAAATGGTTTGTGAAGAAAGGGAGGATGGCATAGAGAAATCTCCTTATAGAGAGTTAAATATCGGTCTACAACCCATTAAGCTGGCACAATTTGCCTTCGATAGCGATACCAACCCAACGGGATAAGAATCATGAGAATTAAAGCACCTAACATGGAGGGAGCATAAATGTTCTCTGCCATATGTCCCGGAGGGATCAGGCCGATAAACAGACAGGCGAGTGAAGTCATAAAGCCAATTCCGGCAACCAGCCAGAGCCCCCAGTTGCGGCCACCCGGAACGCGATAGGGTCGCGGCACATCTGGATGTGTGTAACGCAATCGGATGGCAGCCGTAAAAAGTAACAGATACATGAAGCAATAGAGTACAACGGCCAGAGAGGTCAATAGCAGAAAGGCTGTATTGACCGGCATGACCAGAATGAGCAGTGCTACCACGCTCATGAAAACGGCTTGCAACAAAAGGAGATTACGCGGTACTCCATGCCGGTTGGCTTCCTGGAAAGAGGCAGGCAGAATACCGCTTTGTGAGGCGGCCCACATCCCTTTAATCGGTCCTAAAATCCAGGTGCTGACTTGGCCCGCAGCGCCAAAAGCCACAAGAAAGGCGGCTAGGGGCAGCAAAAAACTTAAATGCCAGGTGCTAAACAATGCCTGTAAAGCCTGGATAGTTCCAGAGACCATGTTTAAATGAGCTATTGGTACGACTACTGCGATAGCCAGGCCTCCCAACAATGTTACGACAAAGCCCAGAATTGCGGCGGAAAAGACCGCAATGGGATAGTTGCGCCGTACATTTCTGACTTCCCGGGCATGCCCGGCAGATACCTCAATACCGGCTACCCCGAAAATAAAACTGAGAAAAAGCAGCAGATGATGTTCAGGATTCACCAATGGCAACCAATTATCTGCAGTGAGTGCAAGCTTCAGATAAATGGGGTTTCCTTGAATGATATAGAATACAGCCATGATGATCAGTACTGCACTGGGTAAGAGGACGCCACTGCTGAGGCAGACTGTGGAAATCATTCCGGATGTTCGCGTCCCACGCATGTTAGCGGCCGTAGCTCCCCAGTAAACCACAAGAATGATCCCAAAAATAAACCAGCGATTGGTGGCCAGCTGCGGATCGAATGCATAGCATAAGTTGACAGCAACGTAGGCCAGAATGGAGGCAATGCCGAATATGCTTTGGGTCCATTGCAACCAGATCGCTGTAAATCCCCAGGAAGTGCCATAGGCCTCTTCAATCCAGTGGAATACGCCATTTTTGGGCCAGGCAGTAGCCAGTTCAGCGGCGACCAGGGCAATGGGAATCAGAAAGGCAAACACGGTCACGATATTGAAAAAAACCATTTGCAGACCAGTGCCGGCCATCATTGGCATGTTCCGTAACGTAAAAAACAATGCGGCCGTCATCATCGTAAGCGTAACCACTCCAATGGAACGCCCTTTGACGGGAATAGCGGGAGTACTGGTACGGGCGGTTACTAAATCAGGTTTCTGCGTGTCCAAAATCACTCCTTAATGGATGGAGAAAGCTGGTTTCTCGACATTTTAAGTGGGTAGCCTAGGATCCAGTTTACCCAGGATCGATAAGCCATGCTGATAAAGTTCTTGTGGGTACGGTAACCCCGCGCTTTCGCCTTGGCGGATTGGATGAGGCTGTTGAAACCTTCAAAAATTCCGTTATTGATCTGGCTCTCAAACCAACGGAGTGCGCTATCCCAATAGTTCAGGATGGTGTAGGCGACCTTGACGATAGGCGTCAAGCCGCTGGGCTTGGCGCTTTCCAACCAGGCTTTCAAAAGTGGGGCACCCTGGTGGCGATTCTTGATCGTATAGATGTCCTGGAAGGCCAGGCGATACTGGTAGGCCATCTCCGTCTTGAGGTTCTGGTTCTGGAGTGATTCCTGCAGTTTCGCTTTCAGGTTGCGGTCATTCTTGAGCCATACCCAGCGCGTCTTTTTGAGATCTGGCTGGGTGAGCGCTTCCGAGCGGCGGACCTGGTCCACGGCTTCATTAACGCGTTTCATGAGGTGAAATCGATCGAAGGTCACCTGGGCTCCGAGGTCTGTGGCGAATCGCGCAAAACTGGAGGCGTCTTTGCCGGGGGTGGCAAACAATAACTGTCGCGCTTCCAGATAGAAGCGGCTTCCCTTGGGAAAAGTGACCTGCAGATCCAATCGCTTCTCTTCGACTTTGAAGACCACGTTATCTACCATCCACGGCGGTACCAGACCCAAGACCAAGGTGTATAACTGATTTTGATCCATCTCCTTCTTCCTTATATTCAGGGTCACATCCGCCTGATTCTAAAGCTGAATCCACTCGACATGTCGCGGAGCCGGTTTAATTTATGAAGCATACCGGTAAACTCTAACAACAGATTCAGTGCGGCGTTCGTGGTCTCATGCAAGATTTTTCCAATACCTCGATTGGGTTGAGCAAGGTTTTAGAAGTATATCATTCTTGATGGACGTGCCTGAAAACCGAAAGCGACTATAATGAGTTCGATAGATGATAGATAAAGAATAATCAAAATGGGTATGGTGTGTATTCTACTGATTAAAAGCTTTTTATCTTTAGTTACTAGGTCACTGAACGCTGGCGGCAAAAGGGAGGTGGTATGGAAGTTGGTTTCACCGTTTACGATAAAGAAGGTAAGACGCATCAAACAATCATTGAAATGCCCAATGATGCTACCATTCCCCAACTTGGCGATGATTTGATCTATGATGATTTAGTTTGTACCATCGAGAGAAGGGATTTTCAGGTTGTTTCAAAGAGAAAAGTCTATGCTTGGAGTTTTAGCGCGCGAGAGAAGCCCTAAGCCTAAGTAGTAAAAGCTCAGCAATTACGTGAGAGTCATCTTTCTTTAAGCACTATTGAAGCCCGGATGTCGTGGGTAGAAAACTGCTTGGCAGTTGCTTTGAATATATTCACATAGGCCTATTAATACGATGAGAATATTCTAATGTCCCAACCTGAAGATGTACCCCTTCCTCTTGAGACCATCAGGCAACGTCGCATGAGGACTTGGCTGATTGTTGTGTTGGTTATTGAGTTCGTACTGTTGGCAGCTTATTCGATAACGCTGTGGGATATCACCAGTGGACGGTCAGTTTCGGCCAAGAATCTCCAGCTAGGAACAGTCAGGCAGGGGACCTTTCCTATATTGATCCGATCCCCCGGCACACTTGAACCCCGGATTGAACGATGGGTTACCAGCAATGTTGGTGGAACAGTGCAGCGTTTGTTTGTCCATCCAGGCAGCAGAGTAAACGTAAATAGTCCATTATTGTCGCTCAGCAACCCTAAGGTCCTTGTACAAGCCCGAAAGGCACAATATGTCCTTACTCGAACAATAGCTCAGCAAAAAGTACAAAAAGCGACGATGGATGATCAGTTATATGCGTTGGAGGGACAGTTGGCCACTTATAAAACTCAAGCAGACAGCGCCGAGATGCGACTGAAAGCGGACTTGAGCCTGCTTCGTGAGTCTGTGATCTCCCGACTACAATATGAAACGGATCAACTCACAGCCCGTAACAGTGCAGAACTTGTGGCCTCCATGAAGCGGCGAATATTGGCTTTTCGCAGAAGCTATAGGGCTCAACTTCAAGGTGAGCAATCGATGATTGCGTCAGCTCGTACCGCTCTTTTGGCGGCTCAAGCCGATGTGGCGGCCTTGCAGCCTAAGGCGGGAATGAGCGGCGAAGTACAAACAGTATCCGTACAAGCAGGTGCAAGGCTTAAATCCGGAGGCGCCATCGCCCGCATCGCTAATATCCACACGTTGAATGTGATTCTTTCGGTATCGCCTGAAGATGCTGGAGAAATTGCACGCGGTCAGGAAGCAGAAGTACGACTATCGATTCCCGAAGTGCCGATACTCCACGGCGCCGTTCAAAGAGTATCCCCCAAAGTGGTTCATGGTGAAGTGCCTGTTACCATCCGGCTTCACGGAAAACTTCCCCAAATCGCCAGGCCGCAACTGCCAGTAACCGTAGTCATCCGAGCAGGTCAATTGGCACACGCTCTTTACGTGGCAACACCTGAAGGTGCTCGGGAAGATAGAGAAGGTAAGGTCTATGTATTATCTCAAGGGGGGCATAAAGCCACACGTCGGTTGGTGCATTTCGGGTTGGCATCCTCCGCAGGCATCCAAATTCTCTCAGGACTTAAAGCGGGAGAACGTATTGTCTTGTCAGGAACGCCCCACTGGGATGAAACCATGAAAATTCGCCCATGAAACAGATGCAATTGGCCTTGGTAGCAGGCGTGATTCTGATGCTTGCGAGTTTAAATGCACCGGCTTTAACTCTGGAGCATTTTTGGCAGGAAACGCTTGTTCATGATCCACAGGTTCAACTATACCGTCAGCAATTAGAAGTCGCTTCTCAGTCACAACCCTTGGCTTTAGCCAAGCTGCTGCCTCAGATCAGTCTCCATGCCAGTGCACAATGGGACAACCATCGTATCCAGAAACCCTACGATAAGTATGATCCTTATAGCGTGATCTTAACGAGGGGCCGCCATAATATCATCCAGAGATGGTCTGCGCAGATAAGCCAGACGCTCTTCAATTGGTCCGCACTGCAAAATTATCGGGCCAGTGGTGATCAAGTCGCCGCAGCAGCGGCGCAGTATCAAGAAGCGGTACAAAAACTTGAGCGTAGTGCCATTGTTGCCTATGGAAATTGGCTTCTAGCCTATGCGAACCTGCAAAATTTAAAAGCATCTGAGAAGGGGGTCGCACGGCAAGCTTATGCAGCTGAGGCCCGCTACCGTTCCGGTACCACAGGCATTCTGGGTGCAGATGAAGCCAAAGTCGCCTTGGCCAGAATTCGAGCACAGCTTGCGCAAGCTCTCGCCAAGTGGCATGGGGCGGGTGCTGTACTGGAGCAGTTTACCGGAAAAAAATTGCCCCCGGAGGCCCCTAAGCTGCCTCAAATTATCCATCTGCCGATTCACTTGGAAAAACAGTGGCAAGCTTTGGCGCTGATTCATAATCCAGCCCTTGCATCAGCTAGATATCAGTTGGATGCATCGCGCAAAGGCGTCGCAGCGGCCCAAGGGGGATTCTTACCTACTTTGACTCTTGTCCTGGCGCATCAATGGATGTCCGAAAATGGTACCTTATATTTTCAGGGGGCTCAGGAGGGGGCAGGGACTTCAGGTAGCGGCATTCCTGATCCACATCATTACATTGGGACTTCTGCTACGATACAGATGAATTGGTCAATCTTCTCAGGCGGATCCCAACAAGCAACCTTAGCGGAGGCCCAGTATCAGGAGGGGGAGAGTTTCTCTACCTTGTTGACCACTGAACGCAGCATCGAGCAAATTCTTCGCACCAGTTCTTCGGGGCTCAGTGGATCGTTGCAGCAAGCAAAAATCTATCGTTATTCATTAGCCTTGGCGAAACGTGCGAGCAGAGCGGCCGAAGATGGAGTGCGAGTGGGGCTGGTGACGGAGAACAATGCGATCATTGATCGACAAAACGCACTTAAGGTGCGTAACGATTTGAATGATGTCAATGCATCCGCCTTAATCCAGTTTGCCAATCTGGCGACAGCAGCGGGGGTGTTAACTCCAGCACTCATGCACCAAATTTCGCTCTCCCTGTCTCTCGGAGGTAATTACGCAAAGATTCCTTGAACTCAACCACGAACACGAGCAGCATGTACTATAATCGAGTGTAAAGTTTTTGCAGGTGGTTAGTGGTTGTGCGGACCAGGGCTTATTTGATCTGATGATTTCAGCGTTGAGAATAGGAAAATCAGGTTTAGCGGGTATTAAACGGGATGGCTGTCCGCCTTTTCGCCAAAACGACTAAGAGTTGAGGCACAGCATAGCCAAACACGAGATATTTTGAAGGAGACTGACCATGAAACCCAGGAAAAATGACAAGTTGAGGCAAATTGTGGATGCGTTCTATACCATACCGTTGTGGCCGACTTGTAAAATATCTACCTGAAGATTAGATGCGTTTTTTATTGTCTTGAATCAGATAGTTGCATGTTATTGTATTTGGTTCAAGGGGGACTGAAGTGCAATAAAAAGGAGTTAGATAATGAGTTTGAGTTCTTTACCTATTATGCACCAACCAGCAGTAGCGCATGTCGTGTTTGGTATATTTAACTTGGCATGGCCCAATATTGCCTTTTGGGCAGTGGGCCTGATCATTTTTGCTGTTGGCATCTATGCACGCATGCCTGAATTCATGGAAATGGACGCTGAAACCAGGCGTCGCTATCAACAGCAAGGTCCATTTTTATATGGCAATGGAGAGGATGACGAGGAGGCTGGGGAATGAATATCGATAAGGTGCTTCAGAAAGGTCTCAAATCTTTCCTGCCACTGAAAGATGATCTACCTACAGAGATGCCCGCCTACGTCAACTCGTTCGGTTACTTCTTTGGTACGATGACGCTCGCATCACTGGCAGTAGTATTTATTAGTGGTACGGTATTGGCTTTTTTTGGGCCGGATTGGTGGCATTTCAATAGCGTTGGACAATTTTTCAACGCTATGCATTTTTGGAGTGTTGAGGTTTTCTATCTGGCCGTCATTATGCACCTCACGTTTAAGTTTTTTAAGGCGGCTTGGCGTGGGAACCGCTTTCGTACATGGGTGAATGGATGGATTATTTTCATCATCACCATCTTTTCTGGTATTAGTGGTACTCTCCTGCAGGCCAACTGGGATGCACAGTGGAATAGTCAGCAAGGAAAGGCTGCCTTCAATGCGTTAGGCCTTTCGTGGATGAACTGGATGAATTACACGACCGTACTGACCTTGCATGTAGTCTTTTTCGCCGGTCTGATTCTCTTCTTCGTGGTGACTCACCTTGCTTTTGTGCGCAGCGAGAGTCCGGTACATCCTATAGTCAATGGTGGTAAAGGTGAAATCGACGATGGGAATGCAAGAGCCCTTGGTGAAGGAGATGAAAAATGAGCGTTCTTTCAGATAAAAATCTTCGGGGCTATCCAATGAAGCCCTACGATATGGTGCGCGAAGGACTGATAGTGTTTGGTGTTATGCTGACCATTATTTTGGTATTGGCTGCCGTTTGGGGGTTTCCGGGAAAGAATTACGGTCCACTGACAATTAAGGAAGTGGCTACCAAGGCTCCAGTCGCATTCCTGAAGCGCACTGTTTCCTACTTTTCTGGAACCAGTCGCCTACAGACCTATGGACCTCCTTACACCCATAATGACAACCATGCCCAACACATTGGGCCATTCTGTCCGAATTGTTGGGTAGGGGTTATATATCCACTGAATGCCAAAGTTGATTTCGTGATGCAGCCTTTGCAGCAAATTGCGGCTCTTGATCCGAATGTGGCAACCGCTCTAAACACATACCAAAATGCAAGCGCTAAGCAACAGACAGAATGGAATAACGCATATACTTCGGCACTTAATAAAGCCCAGGTTACGCATGGACGTGTAGTGTTACCGGCGGGCGATTATGGGCCAGTCCCCGTTTTGATGAACGGTATGCTTACATTTGCTCGTACGGGCTTGTTGGAAGCCGCGCTTACTTTCAATACTAACCCCAACATGGCACCCTATGAGACCAATTATACACGCCCACTTTTGTATTTGGGCGGCCCCATAATGAATACGGTAGCAGGTCATTTTGATGAAAAGGGTGGAGAGTGGGGTATGTCCCATATAGCCGGGCCTTATCCTGGAGCGTGGTGGTTGTGGCCCTATACATTCTTGTATCAGATACCAGCGATCGGAAATTCACCAAATGGTGATCTTATTGCCTTTTTGATTTTCCTCGTAATGTTATTGATTGCGGTGCTGGCGCCGGTGATTCCTGGGCTTAATCGGATTCCTTACGTTATTCCAGTTTACAAGATCATATGGCGCGATTGGTATGCGAAGTATCCTTCTGGGATTCCGAGCAACGCATCAAGGAAGAGAGTATAACGCACGGTTTTTTGTTAATGTATGACAATGTTCAAAAAAGAAGCTGGGAGTGTTAGCCTCGAAACTCTGTCGGGGCTAAGGATGGCTTGTCTAGACACAATCAATCAGGAGGTATTATGACTACGTTCGACCTGCAGGCTGCACTATCACGTGCCATGACACTAGAAAATATAGATCCTCTGGACGCTGCTACAATCGCAGCGGCCGAGCAGTTGAGCGGCAAAGACGGACTAACCTTGGACACCGCATTACCTATCCTGGGTAATGAACAGCTTATTGAACTCATTGGTTTTCTGAACGATAGCATAAACTGTCAACAGCTTTCAGAGCTTTGCGACAAAGAGTTCTATAATGCTGAACAAGCCCGAGAATGGGAAGTCACAGAACAGCAGTACCGTTTAGCTCATGAAGTCGCTCTATTGAGCCACCTCATTGAACAAAAAAAGGAAGGTATCGGTTAGTAATTTACCAGGTAATATTAGAGGATGTTTATATGGATAGTTGGATTTGTGCTGACTGCCAATTGATTTTTTTGGTTCTGTGTTGATCTTCTTTATGAATAAATAATGCTTAATTTACATTAGATTTTGTTTTCAACTACACACTGAACCACAGCGCGAAGCTATAATGAGCGTTACATCCAGGCGACAACTATATCTCTAAGATTTATTTGCAATTTATTGGTTGGCAAGACCATAAAATATAGTAAACCTATAATTCACCAGAAATTCTAGCCTCTTCCGCAAGCAATAGAATATAGAAATACACACCGATAGATAATCCCATTATAAAAATAGACAGTACTTGCGCCACAGTGGTAAATCTTACTCCCAATGTAATGAATAGGGTAAGAGCTGGAATCAGTAGACATAACAGAGCCCATGCCAGCAAGATATGGTGATGCTTTATATCGTACTTCTTTGTCCATCGGTGAATAGGTCGAATGATAAATAACATAATTAAACCTGCTGAAAGCAACGACAAAAATTGAAGATTATCGAAAAATGTAGCTTTAGTTTAGGCCGTTCTGAGCAAGTGGTCAAGAGCTCTAAAATCTCAACATTGAATCAGTCAGATTGATCACTGGTCCCATTTTTGCAAACAATTTCGAAAGGTTATCTGGCGACTCACATAAGGTGGTTTTGTTGTGTATTGGGCATCCAGTAAATAAATGAGCACGTTATCATCAGCGCTCGCCGGATTTTCGGGTTACTGTGAGTAAACCGTGGCCCAGGCCACACTAGCAGCCCCTCGGCTTTAACTTCGGACTACCCCCAAATTCCCCCGTTTTTTGTGGTTTATCTGCATCTTTCTGCCATACAGACGCAAAATGACCATGCGTTTTATGTTCCAAGACATGGGCTCTTCGTCAGATTGAGTGGGTAGGGGGTAGAATGCTGTGGAGCGGTCGTGCCCTGAATTGGAGTTAGCTGATGGTCCCTGAAGAGCTGTTTTCTCTCGCGTTAGGATTGGTTCCGCCGTGGTTGGTGGATCATGTGACTTTCACGG
>NZ_MOAD01000037.1:0-7724 GCF_001931655.1 Acidithiobacillus albertensis
CAACCGCCTGCAACTGATCGGCGGGAAACATGATGATGCCGGTACCCCTGCATCTCCCGAGTCTGATACTGGGGTTAGCGGTGGCGGTGGTACCGACCCAGCCCCTGCCCCAACCCAGACAGATTTTGATGATGACATAGCCTTCATCGTGAATGGAGAGGCTTGTTTTAATAGTAATCCTACCCATTCCCCACTACTGAAACGAGTTCGTTTTTAGCCTGGAGCCCCGGCATTGCCCGGGGCACTCCCCATATCAAGGCTGAGAAAGCAGAAAACGTAAGCACATAAATCAGCTGTAAACCCATTTACAATCAATGCAATAAGAAATATTTGATCTACAAAAACCTATAGAAAAGTGAACGCAAGATAAAGGGGTTGTGCTGCTACTGATTGCGTCGTAGTATACTATTTACTCATATTTCAACATAAGGAATGCAAACAATGCGTTACTCAAAAATCGCTGCACGTCTTGGCCTTGCAATGCTGTTGGCAACAGGATTGGCTGCCTGTTCGCATGAATACAATGGCCCATATCCCGGTCATTCAGTGGCTTGGTACACCAAACACCATTGGAAGGCGCAAAAACAAATGCATTGGTGCTCAAAAATTGATCGCGAAGGGAATCGTTCCATTCCCCAGCCTACCTGTAAGAATGCAAATGCTGGTTTCTCTGCTGCTATGAAAAAAGAGTATTCAGGAAAACACAATCCGACATCTGCAGCCAACATGCTTTAACACGAAATCACCCTCCCCTCTCGGCGCCTGACGGCGCCTTTTTTGCGTCGATAGCTCATGTTGCTGTTTTCAGAAAACACTACAAGTCGCCATCATCAAACCCCGATCTCTCTTGTGCTATACCAAAGCGATGTTTTTATCACGAGAGGATTATCCATGTTACGAAAAATCCGTGTAGTTGCCATTTCTTTAGCCATTTCCGGCTTTTCCATGGCCGCCTGTGCCACGACCGCAGGTATCGGCTTTACCAATATCGGCATCCATGCCGGGGATGGCCTGAACATGAGCCTACCCGGTGGCAGCTTGACCGCCACACAGTCTTTGGGTAGCGGTTACCAGGTGAACGGTCATTTTCTGGGTGCCGGTGGCGAAAACCAGGCCGATTTCTTCCTGGGCAACGTCGGTGTCGGCAAGGTGATTCATCTGGGTGAAGGATTGGGTACGGTCACGCCATCCCTGAATATGGGCTTTCAGTCCCTCAACGTCCAGGGCAGCAACCTGTCGGCAGCAACCGCCTTTGCGCGGGTCAAGTATGACTATGCCATCAACCACAACGTCAAGCTGTATGCCCAGGGTGGCTTTGGCCGCGACTTTGCGACCAGTGTGACCAATCTCTCCACCATCGGCGGCCTGATGTATAACGCCGGAGCCGGTGCGAACTTCAGGGTCGGCCCCGGCATGTTCAACGTCGGTTATGAATACAGCCAATTGCCTCTGTCCGGTGCGGCGGGTCTGCACCTTTCGACAGACCAATATCAGATTGGTTATTCCATGATGTTCTGACGTTTTTTTGTAATCTGCAGGCCGGATTTTCGGGTCCGGCTTTTTGTACTTTACATTCAAAGAAGGCGTTATGAAAAAACGATTTTTGTTAGTCGCCATTTTGTCCGCGCTTTTTGTTTCCCAGGAAGCGTTTGCAGCTATTGCTGTATCCCCACCCAATACATCTGTAGCCATTGGTAACGATTCCAGCGCCATCGGTACAGGTGACATCGCCATTGGCGGAGAGACTAATTCATCTGGCGACGGAAACATCAATATTGGTGGATACATTGCAGAAAACGGCAACACCAGTACACTCACCGAAAACAGTACGGTCGCCCAAAGTGCGGCCAATGTTGGCGGGTCCGGCAGCACATCCGGTACTGGCGGCACATCTTCTACTGCCATCAACAATAGCGATAATGCAACGGCTTATGGCTCCGGGGCGACGGTTTACAGCACTGGAGAACGCACTTTTCCGCCAGAAACCGGTACGGCCATTGGCGACGATGCGCAAACCAATAGTGACGTGGCAATTGGGACCGAAGCACAATCGGGTAGAGGTACCCAAAGCAGCGAAGCGCCGTTAGATAATACAGTCATCAACGGGTCTGTAAATGACGAAAATCTGCCTTTAGACAGATTTGGCGTCAACGATGAAACCGACGGCGAAACAGGCGAAGTCCCTGCACCACAAGATAACACCTCTATCGGCGGCGGTACGACGTATGGTAATGACAATGTTGCAGAGGGAAGTGGCGCAGACGCTACCGGAGATGGCAGCATAGCCATTGGCGGCGATGCTACCGCAGGCAAAACTGATTCCATCTCACTAGTGGACCCTTCTACCGCCGTAGGTAAAGACGCTACGGCGACCGGAACAGACTCAGAAGCCTATGGTTATGGATCCTCAGCAACCGGCAATGATTCAGAAGCTCTGGGTACAGACAGTGCCGTACAGGATAGCAATTCCGTAGCCTTGGGGGCACACAGCACCGCCAATACCGCGCCAACCGGTACATCGAGCGTCACTATTCGCGGTCAAAGCTATTCGGTTGCCGGGTCCAGCTCGGTCGGAACCGTAAGTGTGGGTTCCTCCGGCAATGATCGGCTGATTACGCATGTGGCGGCAGGCCAGATCAGCGCAACCAGTACCAATGCCGTGAACGGATCAGAACTCTATGCCACAAATCAGGCATTGAACAATCTGCAAGCGACCGCCAGCAGTACCGGTGTTTTGCATTACACAACATCCAGCGGCAGTACCAGCACTACGCCGACCGCTACGGCCAGCGCCGGAAACGCTACAACGGGTCCGGTCACGATCTCGAATGTCGGAAATGGAACCATTGCCGAGGGCAGTACCACGGCGGCCAACGGTAACGATGTCTGGGAATCCGAACAGGCGGCACAGGGGTATGCGAACCAGGCCCAGCAACAGGCCGATCTACATAGCAACGATTTGTTTAATCTGACCTGTCATCAAACCGACAATGGAACCGGCGATATTATATGTGGCCGGGGATCATCGGTGCAGGGCCAGGGAGCCATCGCGCAAGGCGACAACGCCGAAGCATCCGGTAATGGCGCAACGGCCTATGGTGCGGGTAGCCGGGCAGAAGGCAATGCTGCGGTTGCCGTAGGACCAGATGCTAGGGCCTACGGATATTCTACAACGGCCATGGGAGATCATGCGCAAGCCCTGGCTCCGAACAGTACGGCAGTCGGCCAGGATTCGGAAGCCCTGGGTAGCGGGTCCGTCGCTTTGGGTTATGGCTCCATAGCGCGTCGGCCCAATTCTGTTTCGGTCGGTAACGCAGCGTCCGGTCTGGATCGTCAAGTAACCAACGTGGCCTCAGGCACAGAACCGCATGACGCAGTGAATTTGCAGCAGTTTGAGGATGGACTGAAAGGTATAAAGGGCGATGCTCAGGCCATTGCCGATAAAGTAGGATCTGTCGATGCGTCCATGGCCGGCGCAGCCGCCGAAGCTGCAGCCGGTCAACATCGCAACACCATTGCCGGCAGCACGGCAGAGTATAACGGCCAGTCCAGTTTTGCTTTTGCCTATCAACATCGTTGGGGCAGCCATTGGGCGGCCATGCTCAGTGTCGGCAGCAACGGACAGCCCAAGAATACGGCGGTCGATGCCGCAGGCAGTTATAGTTGGAAATAACACTATCTCACTTTGCCGCGCCGACCTGGGTATGGGCTGGTCGCGCTGGTAGTTTCCTCACGATTGCGGCAGCGCTTGTACTGGCCGTAGACCACGCGCCACCTATGCGCTGGTTGTTTATTGTCTGGACAATCTCTAATGCGCTCTGGTTTTGGTATGGCTGGAAAATAGGCTCCGGTTCTCTGGTTTCAGCGCAAATAGTTTTTTTGATCATTGATGTAGTGGGTATAACGCATTATTGGATATTAGGAAATACCATATGGCTGAATTTGTTCGGATAACACACAAAGAAACTTTGCTCAGACTTTTCCAGGCGCTGGACCAGCGCATTAAAAATCGGGAAGGACAATCCACTGTTAAAGGATTCTGGCAATCTGGCAGCATGAATAGTCTTTTTTTGCCAGATACATCACCGGAGGCGATGTCTGTACGGTATATGGGTTTTTGGAAAGCTACGGCGTCCATGGCGCAGGGAAAAGTTGAGATACTGTCTGCGGTACTTGGGGGTAATGTTCGGATTGGTATTTTGTTACCGATTTCGTTTATCGAAAAGCACAGCGAAATACGTGAAGCTGTGTCTTGCCTTTATGACGGGAAACCTGCAGATATTGAAAGAGCCATCGGCGGAGTGATGCTTTTTGATTGGGTTTTTACAGATGCGCCATTTTCTGCGGAATGGATGTTGCGATGCACTCATGAAGATGCCGCTTATGACATTCTCGAAAATCATTTTTTATGGCTGGTCGTCCATCTTTTAGAGGGGCTAACACGGGCTTTGTCATCCTGCTTGGGTAGCGCCATTCCCTTTTTTGGTGAGAAATTCTTTTCGGCAGATGTCGCCGAGTCTTTGGGACTAACGGTTATTGACTGCTTTGAGATGCAAACAGAAAGTGGCGTGCAATGTGTCACTCTGGTAAAGGCTGAAAACGGGGAACTATCTGAAGCCACGCTAAATAAACTTCTGGCTGGCGAATGATACCGTTGCGGCGAGCGGCTATACCATACCCCCCCGGGCTATACCTGATCATTCAGACATTGGATCAGGAGATTGTCATGGCAGGGGAAGCGAAAACGCACGGCGGAAAAGACAAGCAGAAGAAGGATCTACGGGCGGAACTCGCTGAACTCTTACTGACTTCTATTGAGAAAAACGACGCCTGGTGGCAAAAGCCCTGGGACGCCGGTGAGATGGAAATGCCTTTCAATGCGATCACGGGTAAACCTTATCGTGGAGTCAATGCAGAAAATCTCATGATGTTTTCGCCAGACCCCGGAGACAATCGCTGGATGACTTACAAGCAAGCCGCAGATGCTGGTTGGCAGGTACGCAAAGGCGAACATGGTACGACCATTGAAAAATGGTCAGATTACAAGCCCAAGCGTACCGAAGAAGAGATCCAGAGGCTGCGAGACGCTGGAGCAGAGGATATCACTCCGGAAAAAAGACGTAATGGTGTGAAATATTACAAGGTTTTTCACGCTTCACAAATTGACGGTATTCCTCCAAAAGATCGGGAGCAAGAATTACCCGGTCGAAACAATGCTGTAGATGAACGCATCCCCAAATTAGCGGAAAACATGGGTGTAGGTGTGCAGCATTCTGGTTCGCGGGCATTTTATCGTCCTGTGGAGGACCGAGTGAATATGCCGCCCATCGAAACATTTCAGACTGGTCGCGACCACGACACGATTTTCCTACATGAACTCTCCCATTCTACCGGCCACCAAAATCGTTTGAATCGGGATTTGTCTGGCCGCTTTGGGTCTCAAAAATACGCGAAAGAAGAACTACGGGCGGAATTATCTGCTGCCATGACGGCTTTAAGCTTAGGTATCGGTTTCTCGCCAGACGCACAAAAGCAGGAAGAAGGCCGCGAAGTGATTGCTGGGGTTGATAATACGGCAGCTTATTTGACCAGTTGGCTGAGTGCTCTACCGGAAAAGGACCGCAAAAAAGAGCTCATGAGTGCCATCACTGATGCGCAAAAAATCAGTGATTACCTGATCGAACGGACGCCGGAATTATCGCTGGAGCAACAACAGGAAATGCCAGGCATTTCTCGTGGCGATTATGTGCGATTCAGAAATGCAGTTGGACAGGAGGTGGAAGGTATCGTACTGGACAATGCCCAGCCCGGCGAAGCCACACGATTGCGGCCCATTGATCGATTCCCGAGCGGCGCTCCCATCCTGGGCGGGGGGGATAACCTCGTGCCCATGGTACTGCCGGATAACCTGGTAGAGCACATCCCGGGTGCCGTCACTCCCGGACCTGACCTGGACGCCATTGATCCCATCACGGAGGCTTATAAACAGACCATGGGTATGGATGATTCTCGCAATCAGGCCGATCAAGCGGTACTCGCTGAGGTGGAAAAGGCACGTGAAAATCCAGAGAGAAATCCGAGGATGGCGAACATTCAAAATCTGCAGGTAGGCGATTTGATTCGCACCCGCGAAAAGAGCCTGAATGAACAGGGAGTCTTTGCAGATCGTGAACGACTGGGCATTGTTACCCACCTGCGAACCAACGATGACGGCGAGCTATCGGCAGTTGCATCCCGATGGATTTACCCTTACCAGGAAGGGGAAGTCCCATCACAGGACTTTAGGGGATTTGTCATGTCTGCGGGAAAGGATGACGTACACCAACTGGCCGATCTTAAAGAACAGTTGATCGAAGTCCGCAAGGGCGTTGTCTCTCCGGATTTAGCCTCTGACAATCTGCAAAATCGGGAAATTCGTGAGCAGTTTGAAAATGCGGTCAATGCCTATGAACGAAAAATTGTTCTTGAGGGGGGTGAGCCACTGATCAGTCAGGACAATAGCGTGAAACCAACCCCTGCAGACAACGACAAATATTTTGTCTATGAAGAACACACACTGGGCTTTATCCGCCAGGATGAGGCACCTGATTTTTTCATGTCATTGTCCGGCGATGGAGGATTTCATTTGCTGGACAGCGAAAAGGCCAACTTGCGCCCCGCCACGGAGGCGGATTTTGAAAAATATCGGGTGGGTCTGCCCCCGGATTTCCGGAAGACGCTTACTCTTGATCAGTTGCGCCAGGATATTCAGGAACACCAGAATTCGCCAGAAAAGCTGGAGGGATACCTAGCCCGTGCAGTGGAAAACGGTTACCTATTCTCTGCCCCAATGAAGACCGACAATCAGGTTACCGTGAAGTTTCCGCATGATGTATCTGAGGATGGTGGATACCAACTGGCTTCTTTCAAGGGTGAATCCGTAAGAACAACTTCTTTCCATACACTGGAAGGAGCCGCTGCAAGCTTTGCTGGAATAGCGGATTTGAATGATTTGAAGATTGATCGGGCGCCTGAACAGGCGTCAACGTTGAAGAAGACGCTCACTATGGATGCGCAGACTTTAACAAAATCATGGCTGGATACCCGCTTTGGAACAGATAAAGCAATGGGCGTAATTTATGATGAAACGGCCCATGAAGGTGAAGGCGGCAGCATTTTTAAGGATGGAACAGATGCCATTGCTTGCACGAATTACGCACTGCAGGTGCAGCAGGCTTTGACGGGTCATTCTGTTCGCGTAGTCGGATTTAATGTGGCCGATAACCCAGATTGTGCAGTATCCAAGGAAGGGTGGCATGAGGGGCACGACTTCGCGCTGATCAATAACGAATGGCTTATTGATCCATGGGCGAAGCTGGTAGAAGGTGTGCGAGAACAGATTGTTTACGATTTGAAAGATCCCGAAGATTTGCGCTTGGCACAAGAAACATATGGCAACCCCAAAAATTGGGTAGAAGTCTATGGACCGGATGATAGCCTTTCGATGTTCAATCCTGATTGGGACCGTTCTGGATTGGAAAAAATGGTGGAAATCCAACTCGACACCGATCTGGTGGCTTTCCTGCAAACCCGTCACAGCATTCGGCAAGGTGAACATCCTGATTATGCCGGTTTTAGTGACCCTGTTGCCAATGCGGAATCCTTCGTAACCCGTCAGGGGCGTACCGACCCACAACAGGCTACACAATGGGCCAAAGCCATCCAGGATAATCCTGTAGAGTATG
>NZ_MOAD01000038.1:0-9799 GCF_001931655.1 Acidithiobacillus albertensis
ATGGAATTCTGGAAGGTTTCAACAGCCTCATTCAATCCGCCAAGGCCAAGGCTCGGGGTTACCGCACGCACAAGAACTTTATCAACATGGCCTACCTGATCCTGGGCAAGCTGGATCTCAGGCTACCCACTTGAAATGACGAGGAACCCCGGAGTTACAATATTGTGGATTCTGTCATAAGCAGAGACATCCTGATTGAGTTTCCAGTATTTTTTGCTGAAAAGCTTCACATTCACATAGGTTGGGGTGTTTGACGTGCTAGAAGATGTGGACGAGCTGGTTCCTGCGGAAAACGGCACCACTGAACCGTATTTTGCGGCAACATCCGCGAGTTCACTTTGTTGTTGATTGACGATCTCAGGAAAGCTCGGTGTTGGTGGATCTGTCTTCAACAAAGTTTTGACTGTCGCTGCATCAGCCCCGTATTGCGGATCGGTTTCGCTGCTTGTGCTATAGGGATTCGCAAAGACATATCCAAGTTGTGAGTTACTCTCCAGTGCGGTTGCCAACTTAGGATCTGATTTCAAAATGGCAGGGGCCAGTACAAATTTCCACTGTGCGATGTTTGCGGCAATTTGCGGGTCATTGGACTGCATGGCCGAGCTGAGATCCGTGTCTATGGCAGACTCAACGCCAGGCCACAGGTCCTTGCCAGATGATCCAGCGATTTCCTGGGCGAGAGCGGGGAGGCCGGATGATATTTGATAGGCTAAGTACGTGATTCCATTCACCAGCCCTAATGAGGACGTCGAAAAATTCGTCATTGAAGACAGGATTGAGTTGCCCTGTACTGATTTTTTTATGGTTGTGCCCGTGCTTCCAGCGACTACATCGTTTATGGCCACCTGTACGGGGAAATAAAAAAGCAATAGTGCTACAAATATTGAAGCGAATTTTTTAATCACATGAAGGATAGCGTCTTTTTCTTCGATGCTTATAAAAATGGTGTGGAATACACCGAAAACCGCTAATACGAAAAATAGCCAGCCGCCGTACTCAATAAGCCCCTTGATGATTGAGCCTGTCAGAGTGAACCCAACAGCGGCAAAAATGTTGATGACCATTTGTACGGGTGCGGATTCCATTTATAAGACTCCGTTCGGGTTGGTGTTGCTGACTGGATTGGGTTCATTCTGGTTAGTCAGGTTCCTCAGCTGGCTCTCGTTAAGCTGGACGGCAGCCACTTCTGATTGTGCAATTCTGGCTTTTGAGTTTTCATAATTCTGCATAGCGTTGACTTGATTTTGCAGCATTGAAATCTGCTTCATGAGAGATTTTTTCTTGTTCAGCAAATCCGTAGTCGTTGCGGATGCTGTACTGCTTGTTGAAGAACTGCTGGATGCAATCTTGAGCGATGTTTTCTCAACGTCCTGGTAAAGCTTGATAATTTGAGCGCGGATGTCGGTAATGGCTATTTGACCTGACAAGGCAGACACATAAAGACTCTGTGCCTGGGGTGGTAGCTCTTCTGCGGCAGAAAACCCTGAAGAACCGACAATATTCCGCGCTTGAGAGGGCAGACAGGCACCGGTACCACTATCAGCCGCTGCCGGCTTATTGAGTGCGGACGAGGTGCAATCCGGGATTTGTGAAGCTGGCGTTCCGCCCAAAATCTCGTTCAGGGCATAGGCTACATGGGTCTGCATATTGGCATTCATATCATAGACGGTGGTTTCTGGCGGTTTAACAACCAGTGAAGCACTGCCGGCGGAGTTGTCCCCAACCTTTGTGTCTTGAAGTAATCCCATGAGGCTTTCGATTCTGGTCGTCACATTCATGTTGGTATAATTTTTGAGGAATCCGATATTTCCGAAGCTTTCGGGTAATTTGTTGCTGACAATACTGCTGAGTGCGCTGCTTGAATTGACGCAATTTGTATATGCTTGCGAGGCCCCTACCCCACTGGCAATCTGTTGTTCAAAGCACTCATTATGTGCCTGAGCCATTTTTCGTGCGCCCATGTTAGCGCCCATCGCTTTTGCCTGTTGCATGGAGCACTGGCTGGCAAACTGAGAAAAATTGAGGTTCAGCGTCTTGTTCTCCATGTTCATCACGGAAGCGAGCGTCGGATTAGAGTAAGCGGTTGCCAGAAGATAATTTTCAAGCGCAGCCTGGGTGCCGCCAATCAGAGTGTTCTTGAATTTGTTGATGATGGCCGTTGGATTGATGGATTGGATGAATGCTTCCGGATTGATGCCTGAGCAGCTCACGCCGAGACTTCCATTGAAGCCTATGTTGGCAGTCGCGGAGCTGTTTGGTGAATATAGCGACCCAGAGCCTATGGCGGCTCCAAACTGCATGGTGTTTTCGCCGTCGCCAGAAGAATAGAGGCTTGAGGCCTGGGCCGCTGACATGGCCAACAGGAATGCCGGGATGAGCAATACAAGCTTTTTGGGGGTTTTCATCTGGTGTTCTCCACCTGTCCAATATCTTGTTTTCTAAGATTAATGATGTCGTTTCTCAGGGACTTTATGCCAGTTTCCCCGCCGATTTTGATAGTTTTATGGTATTCGCCATCAGTAATTACTAAAGTTGGCACTCTATTTACGCCCATTTTTTCTGCATTTTTAATAGATTCCGGGTTGACGTTAAAGTCAAACCAGCTATTTGCCGCGTATCGTATGGCATCTTGCAGGGATCCAGCCCCAACCAGATTCTCCGAAACCGTTATATTGGGATTTTCTGTGGCTATGGCTTGTATGACCTGCTCTTCTTCGGCGCAACCCGGGCAAAGCCTCGGGGTTTCTCCCCAAAGGACTACATGCATGTCATCTCCATAGTAATTGGGGATTTTTGCCGCCAGAGCTAATGCTGCAGGGATTTTCTGTTTTTGTTTCTCCAGGCTTTCTTCTTCTCTGGTCAAGGCGGCCGCGACCTCGGTTGCGTTATCCTGTTGCCTGATTTCTTCCAGGGCCCATGCCTTGATATGCGAAGGTGTGGGGTCAAGTAGGGCTGTGGCCGCTGCTTTGGGCGGTTTCCCGTAGTTTTTGTAAAACGACTTCTCGCGGGTGGCCAGAGTTGCCTTTGGTTTAATCTTCTTTTCCTTGAGTTGGATGACTTTCTTTTTTTTAAGGCACGCGGTCATTTGTCCTGGGGTCAGAAATGACCCGCAGTTCGAGCCAATAACGCCCGGCGTCAAAAAAGAATCGGCCCATGAGGCTGGCCCGCAACTCAAGCAAAACGCGACTATGAGCGCCACGGAAGTCTTACGCGCCGTGAATACCATGTAGATCCCATTTGTGCGTGCCATTGGCGTAATCTATCTGTACCCCGCTCGTAGGGCTTCCTCGTCCCGCTTCTGTAATTTCAAGGCCTTTACGGAATGGGATGTGCTCTTGATGCATGGCCACAGCCAATTGTGCGAGGTTTTCCATATTCGCACCCGATATTTTGAGTATTACGACCGTTCGCGAGTGCGATTGTTTGAGCTTTACCGCCTCAGCCATAGCCTTTCCAGCTAAAGCTTTAGTGGTAAACACGGTGATCTTTGATATTTTTCCCGGTGCCCCTGGTGCAACCACTTTCTTTTTGGCGTGGCCTTCTCTGGCTATTTTTTTTACTCTGAGGAACGGGTAAACCTTACAGATGCTGGCTTTTGGATAAACCAAACCAGAAATTTCCACATTGCCCTTTATGCCTTTTGTCTGCCCTGGCAATAGTTCAAAATCACCGTGATTCGAGCGGAAAAGATCTGCTTTAGAGCACGGCTCACCATCTGTAATCGTGCCCGAGAAGTTTTCAGCATACGCATGACATGGGATCATGATAAATGCCGTTAGCATCAGCGTAAGCTTTATTTTTCTAAGCCTCATCATCGCACGCCGACCGACACGGAGTAGCCTTGAGGGGCGCTGAATGATACGGAATGGGAGGCGACGCTGATCTTGCCTAGGATCCATCCAGAAGCAAAGCGATGCCCGTAGGAAACCCATTTGCCAGTGCTTATATCACCATTTCGGACAACGTAGGCATATTCCTCGCCCGATCTATCCACTGTCCGGAGCACTTCATAAGGTGGCGGGGTTTTTTGCGTGACCGATGCAGTAATGCGGCCACTGTTCCGCAATGACAGAATGTGTTTTGAGCTGGGTCCTTGTTGTGCGCCTGGTATAGCCAATCCAAATGATGGCCTATGGTATTCAGGCTGAGGTGAATATGCTGGTGGCGTGTAGTTATTCGCCGCGTTCGTTGATGGCGTATATCCAGTATTCAACCCCGGGCCACTTGGAGGTGTGTCGCTCAGTGCGGAGCTGGGAATAATCGGCTCCTTGGGGGCGGCGCCCTGGTGAATTTGGCTATCCGCCCAACGTACATAAGCACTTTCACCGCCTGAAGGCGTTGAGGCGGGTACGCTTGGGCTTGGTGGAGAATCAGGAGGCACACTACTGTGGGTTTGATTTGTTTCGGTGTTGATAATCGGCGTAGTGATTTTTTCCGTTTTCATTTGTTTTTGAATGATGTCCGGATTTAACGACGCCGCAGCTGCCGCAGCAGGATTGGTTGACCTTACTGCTTTTGTGGTCTTGGTGCTCCCCAGTTCCCCGGAAAGCGTCTTTGGCTGTTCCGAACGTATTTTATGCAGTTGCGCAGACGCAATATTTTCCGTTTTCATTTCTTCATAGCCGAACACGGATATGGCGAGCAGCACTCCTACGGCAGTAGTAAAAATGACAATTTTTTTCTTTTTTGTCATTAGGCTGGAATGCCCCGAATAAGATTCTGGGGCAGAAATTTCCACGTCTGCGTCATCTAATCCATGGTTGCCTTCAACAAGAGGGTCATCGATGTGGGGCTCCGGTGTTAAAGATTGCTCCAGGTTCGCCGTTTGTTGTTCCGGTTCCATCTTGTAATCGTCATTATTAGGTGTCTCGTGGTCTGTAGGCAGGTTTACAGGCGTGTCACTTAAAGCCTCATCAATAAGCGGGTCACTGGCGCTCACGATAGGTTCTTTGCGGGATATGTCGCTTTTCCCTAAACCTTTCTTGCCCAGCATGTCTAAAAGTTTCTGGTTCATCTTATCCCCTGAATATTATCTGCCCTGATACCATACGGGTACTCTCTGACAAATCTCTTGAGAGAAGCCATATTGTCATTGTTTTCTTGAAGCAACAGTTTATCAAAAATGGCGGTATCGGTTGGATCTGTGGACGATAGGGCGTAAGAAAGCGGATCAGGGACCACTCTTCCCACTGTTGAGGGCATACCCTCCATGCTGACGTAAAACTCTCCGTAATAACGCTTTTTCAGTCTGAGTGACCGTACCAAAGCTAGATCGTTTTTGCTCATTGGTATGTATTTCCCGAGTTTTTCCATTTCACTTTCGCTCTGTGGTAAAACATATTTCGTAGCGGTATTCGCCAGAATCACCTGGCCGACCGGGGAATCAAAGTCAGCCATTCTCTGGCTGATAGCAAAAGCCTGCCCGCCAAGAGAGCGGTAGGCACGAAATGAAGTATCCAGGAAATCGGCCGAATACTCATCTTTGAGTAAGCTCCAGATTTCATCAATACCCAGTAATTTTTTTACGCCAATAAGCTTGGGATCATACATAATATCGTTAATGAAATGGAACAAGGAAAGCACGACAAATCCTTGACATTGCATGCCCGAAAGTTTTGCAAGATTGAAAAATATGAATCGATCGTCATCTTTAATTTCGCGTGGGGAGTCTACGAGTTTAGAAAACTGCCCGGATTCATATGCTTTCATTTTTTGCGCGAGTAATTCCCCCTTTTCCCCCTTGGTGCGCAGGACAGTCAGGATATCCTTGAGTAAGGTTTCCCTTTTAATTGTGTCTGTGGCTTCGTCATAATTTTCTTGTGACGCCTGAAGCGCGGAAGAAGATAGTAGTTCTTCATCGATTTTATCGACTTCCTGAGTGTTTTTTCCCTGTGTTATCGCCTGGATCAGTGCTGTGGTCCAAAAGGCCTGATTGGCCTTCGTCGGTTTCCCGCCGAAAGGGTTGATGCTGACCGGATTATCTAAATCAATTTCGACATACTTCCCTAGTAAGTTGGCGAGTTTTTTGTAATCCGGCTTGATGCTGATGAGCGTTGCTCGTACATTGTTAAGCCGCCACATTTGCTTGATGTAATCATGCACGAAGAACGATTTACCTGAACCGGAGCCACCAGCAACCAAGAAATGTGGATTAGACTCAGCCAGAGCCGGGTTTACAAATAGGGGGTTTCCCCATCTGCTGGCATAGATAACTGGCGGCATGGACTCAATGGCGGTATCGTCAATGGCTTCGTCTTTTTTGAACAGATTCTTTGTTACACCTTCCCATGCGCCTCCCAGTGGAATCAGGTCGGCCAGATCAGTGGAGAGCAAGCGGCGGTGCCTGGCCAGCCATGAATTGATTTTCTTGTCCTGGGCCAGCGGGTATGAGTGAAGGATGGTGTTGGCGCCAATGATGGTTTCGACGTTGGCCTCCATGTTACGCGCGCGTAGAAATCCGCAAACACGGTCTGCCATATCGTCTGCGTCATCTGGGCTAACCCCTTGGATGATGACGCCATACATCACAGAAAGCATTTTTTCGCCCCGATAGGCCCGTTCTTGAGCGAGGACCATTGATGCTTCTGCTTCCTGTGACTCCACCTTGTTAAAAGCGGTTTGCATCCTGCTGCCAATGAAAGATTGGACTTTAAGTGAAGCCATGGCGAGAGCCTGAACCGGAACGTGAATATTGGCGACGATAATGACATCTCCGAACTCGCTGGTTAGCTCGGATACCATGCCGCTGTAATATGCCGACGGCTGGGTGGTCATCGTGACCATCCTGAAATGCGTATTCCCGGTTTGTATGCCATTGTCACTTATGCCAATCGGCCCCATAGATGCAATGGTGTCACCAAGAACGTCACCCTGACGATAAACTGGTGCGCGTGCTGAGCGATCCCGATCTGGGAAAAACATTTTCTGAATAACGGCTGAGAGCTCATTCTCGTTGGCTCGCAAATAACTCAACCCAACCGCCGAAATTTGTCTTTCAATGGTTCTACAGGTTCGATTAAACGCACGAATTTTATCGGCGAGTTTTGAATCTATTTTTTTCTCGATATGCTTGAGAGAAATTGCGCCTATAAGCGAGTCAATCAAGCTTAAACCACCTGCCCATTTGTACGGAGCGGTGCGCAAAGTGATGATGATGTCCTGGTCAACCGGTTTGAAGTTGATGTCGGGGTTTTCCGGGAAAAAGCCATCACGCCTAGCGTCCAGCCAGCGCTTCGCGGTTTCCTCCGCAAAAAGCTTCGCCGTCTCGTCCCTGCCAGCTGTGTTGAGGTAAGCATCAATATACTTGGCAATATTGCTGGTTCGCATGGGCATGATTTGTGCGGAGAAACCACTTGGCAGTGCGGACAGCACTTTGGAAACTGCGCCAGAGACAAGCGCATCACCATTCAACATGGTTTCAACCGGGGGGACCCCTATCTTCCAGACAATACCAAAGGATCCATCCTCCATGATGTAGATGGTACCCGCCTTCCCCATATTGAGTGGGACGAAATAGGGAGGTATGTAATCTGACACCTTTGGACCGGGATCCAGATCGTTTTCTATATCGTCATATTTCGTCTGGTTGAAAATTTTTGTGCCAATCATTTATTTATCCCCGGATATGCTGCTTTCACTCTGATTGACATTAGGGATGCTTTGTACCCCACCAGAAGTTTTCCACCGGAATCCAGTAATAGGGATGCCAACCCATGTACCCATGTGCAGAGTGTCGTTGGCATCAACCCATGGATAAACATAGGCCATTGCCACCTTCGGGGCTTCTACAATGCCAATGCCTGGCGGTGGCGTATAAAGCGGCTGCTGGAAGGAAGCCGATTTCGCTAGTTGCTTCACGATATTTGACCCGCCACCTTGCGCGTGATTGTAAGCGTCTTGCATCGACATGGTTTTCACGACGATATGCCCTGGGGTAGCGCATCCCGCTAAGGCGACAACAATGGCAATTGATCCAAATGTTTTTACGATTTTTTTCATGGCCATTATTTCATCCTTTCTTAAAATTACGTGTGAGCATGGATCCAGATTCTGGCAACGGGATGGTGTCAGTAATCACCACCGTGAGGGGGGTATTGGCGCCGACCTGGATCGATGGTTCGTATAAGTTGAAGTATTGTTGAAGGGCCTTGCTGCCAGCTTGAGCGCCACCCTGCGCGACACCGGCTAGAGCTGCGGTATATGGGTTGCCGGTCAATATGGAGGATCCACCTCCGCCGTTATTCGAGTAAGTGGTGGTGTATTGACCTTGGCCAACGGCACTTGAAGCACCAGAAAGCGCCCCCAAGATAGCTTGCCCTGCCACCTCGTTACCCAGGTTCTCATGTACGACGCCTTTCACGCCTTCGACACCATCCTGGCCTACGACCCAGCCCCCAATTGCCCAATTTTTGGTTTGGCCGTCTGGCATGTTGCAGCTCAACTTGGTCGGTTTGAACTCTACCCTGGATGCAGAAAAATTCGCGAAAGCCTGAGCCTGGACAAAGCAATTTTTGAGATCGGACGAGAATCCATTGGCTGCGTGAAAAGTGCCGTTCACATTGATCAGTGCGTAATTATTACCAGCACCGCCTGAAGCGGATCCACCATTTTCAGTGGCTACTACTCCGTTCAAAAGGCTGCCGCGAACAAAACCGTCTGACGCGATTACCGGAGATTTCTTGTTTGATTTTTTATCTTCTGTGTTCTTGAGCGGTGTGCTGCCTGACATAGCTTGGCCTGGGGTCTCAGTGAATCGAGAGCTTTGCCCGTTCCCTGTTTCGTTCATATTGTGATAGGTAATCTTCCTGCTATGATTGCGCTCAGTTTCTTTTTCTGAGGCAATCTCATTTTGCAATTCAGCCTGTTGGTTTTGTATCGATTTAAGAATTTTGGCTGTTTGTTCCGCTTCCTGGTTCTGGTGCGCTTGAACGCTTGTTATTTTCTGGTTCTGCTTTTTTTCCATCTGGGCAAAATTACTTTTGATTTCATTGGAAATCCGCTGCTGATACAGCGGTCCAAACTGACCTTCTCCAAGACCACCCATCTGTAAATTATTTTTAGGAGTTGGCTTAGGTGCGCGTTCGGCGGGGTGGCTAAGGCGGCCCGGTGTGGACGTAAGCAAGGCCACAAGGATGATTAATATAACCGCGATAACCATCCCGCCTATCCATTTAAGGGCTTCTTTATTTTTGTTTTTACCACCTCTTGTGTTATCTGTTCCCATCCATCACCTCGTAAAAACTAGGTACATTGTCGCCGTTTGTCCCTGGGAAAGTGTCCACTTATTGGTGCTCACCATTCGCAGTTTTCCAGCACCTGGAATGTGGACAGTAAAGGTAACAGGGTTAAATCGCACAGACGGTTGGAGTGAGTCTTTTTTCCAGGTAGCAATAATTCCGGTCATTTCTGGGCTTTTTATAACGGCTCTGGCGACAATGGTGTAAGGCGGTGTGGACATAATTACCGTATTCACACGTTTTGCCGAGAACCCTGGCATGACGTTCCCGCGTATCATGGAGCGCATAAAGGTTTCTGGTGTGATCTTGGCGGCCTGTTGTAATGCGTCATGGAAACTGCTTGTGGCGTTTCTGACTTGGACAATCGGCGTATAAGAGAGCTTTCTACTAATATCCGCAATATAAATCGTTCCGGTTCCTCGTCATTTCAAGTGGGTAGCCTGAGATCCAGCTTGCCCAGGATCAGGTAGGCCATGTTGATAAAGTTCTTGTGCGTGCGGTAACCCCGAGCCTTGGCCTTGGCGGATTGAATGAGGCTGTTGAAACCTTCCAGAATTCCATTG
>NZ_MOAD01000039.1:0-19935 GCF_001931655.1 Acidithiobacillus albertensis
CATCCTTGCCGGGAGTAGCGAACAAGAGTCGCCGGGCATCCAGATCCACGAAGAGCGTGATGTAGTCGTGGCCGCGCCGACTGCTGGTTTCATCGACGCCGACGGCATGGACATGGGCCATATCCACTCTGGTACGGGCTTCTGGCACATGGTGGTCAATCACCCGCCACAGGAGCGTGTCGGTCTCGCCGACTAGGCGGGTTACTGTCAATACCGGCATCTCCCGCACCAGGGTCATGATCGGCGCTTCGAAGAGCAGGGTGAAATGCGAGCCTTCCCGTGCCCAGGGAACAGATATCTGATGCACTCCATGCTCCTGGCACTTCACACGAGGTACGCGGGCATGGAGATAGGCTTCATGCTGGAAGAAATCCATGTGCCGCCAAGTATGGTCACGGGTATCATGTACCGGACACTCCTCACCACAGACGGAGCAAGCAAAGCGACTACCCTTGGGAAAGTTGATGTGCAGATCCAGGCGTTTCTCCTCCACCGTGAAAGTCACATGATCCACCAACCACGGCAGAACCAATCCTAACGCGCGAGAAAACAGCTCTTCAGGGACCATCAACTAACTCCTATTCAGGGCACAACTGCTCCGCTGCATTGTAAACCCTACCCACTCGATCTGACGAAGAGCCAAAAAGTGGCTATTGATTTGGCCTCGCGCTACGAAGCTATCCTGATTGAAATGCCAGATCTCAAGAAATCAGCAGAAAAAGTCAACGAGAAAACGGGAGAAAAAACCGAGTTCGCCAAGAAAGCCCGGAGTGGGCGGGTCATGGCCGCACTGTATGTACTGGAATCAGCCATTCAATGGGCGGCATGCAAACATGGCTCGGCCGTATTGAAAATCAAAGGCGAAAAAACGGCGAGCGTATGCGCCCTCTGCGAAGGAGATCACCTGGAAGAAAAAGAGGAGCATGATAGCCAAACGCTGTACTGTCCGGATTGTGGAAGCACGGTTGACCGGAAATTAAATGGCGCCGCAAATGCGTGGAAGAAGGCAGCGTCAGATTTGGAATCCTTGGTCACCGAATACTGGGAAGAAACGCGTGAGAAACAGATGGGGAAAGCTGAAACAAAGCGACTGAAAAGCGAAAAAATGGCTGAAGCACGACGGTTGAAGCGACAGGCAGCATCACAGGCATCAGCCAGCGCTTGATAGCGCGGACCTCTATCAACGGCAAAAGCATGGGAGGTTCGCGTAGCAATGGAAATAAGGCATAACACGAATAATGCCCCATATCCTTGCCCGATAAAGTGCGGGGAATTGAAGGTTCGCGGAAACCTGGCTATTATTGTCGAAATTATGCGCTGTTAGGAAGCTACTATTACAATGGCCATTGCAGGGGCTTGGTTCCTGCAACGATATGAAGCACTCTATGTACGCTGCCGCTATAGCATTACAATGGCCATTGCAGGGGCTTGGTTCCTGCAACACGGTGAACAGTGTCGGTGCAGCGAGAAGTTATAGTGGCCATTGCAGGGGCTTGGTTCCTGCAACGTTGAGTGAGAAAATATAAATATTGATATTTTGAGTTATAGCGGCCACAACAAAAATTACGCCTGCACCTCATCAAGCCTTGAATACCCACAACCCTCATCGCCGCATACAACCGCTAACCCGGGTTTTCCCCAAAGCTGCATACCACAATTCGGGCAACGATATTTGGCTCTCGTGGATTTCTTTGGATGGCTCGACGGATAAACAATGCCTGATGGCGGCGTCATCGGCGCAGAAGGCGCCGCTTTGCGCCGTAACATCCCCGTTGGCGGAGCTGGCGGCCCGACAAAGGCCGTACCACCATCTTCACTACCAGAGGCGTCATTATCTGGCTGACCCGCATCCACAGGGCCCAGGGGCGGGACGGAGTACCGTACAGTCGTCCTATCATCATTATCCAGATCGGTACGATCATCCAGATCCGCGTAGTCATCACTAAATTCAGTCGGATCAACTGGCGGATACCGGTCAATCCAGCTTAACCGAAAAGCCTGCGTCACCAGTGCTTCACAACTTTGCGCGAAAGGGCCATCCTCGATGATGTAATGGGTCATGTGCTCACCGACCCGCCGACCGCCAACCCGCCCGGTGCTGCTAGGCATCAGCCCAATCTTTTCCATGAGATCGGCCCATTCCTTGTTGTGATAACGGCCCCTGCCAGGCGAAGCAAAATGAAACTGAAAACCATGCACCATCTCATGAACCAGGGTAGAGAGAACCGCATCGATAGAAGTAATAGAAAAATAGGAAGGATTCATGGCAATTTCGTCCACCATGGTTTCCCCATCGATACCTACAAATCGCTCACGCGAAAAATATCCGCGCGTCCGACGTTCCCGCTGCAGGGTAATCAGACACGGCGGTAGGGCTCTACCCAACAGGGGAGCGATAAGTGTCTTGTTGAAGTGATCGAAAGCGCTTTGCAGTTCGCCGTAGGCTTGTTCAGTAGGCCCCAGAAGTACAGGAACACCATCGACCGGACCCTCAGAAATAGTGTTTTGTTCGGTATCAGGCTCAATAACCTGAGAAGCAACAGTGGCCATAAGACGAACCCTCAAAAAAGCAATGATTATGATTTTATGAACATTCGCGGCTGATAGCAAATAAATATAACGAAATTACGTCTATTTTTACATTGAATATAATGGGTTTTTAGTTTAATTTAACCGTATGCAAGAGCCACAACCTAATCCGCACAAGGTTATTTGCGGAAGATGCCAGCACTTTCAGAGAGGTCCGCAACGACTCAGTGTAGGATTGTGCAGGCTGACGTTTGGAAGGGTCACGGACGACGGGATGAAAAAACCGGACCGCCAGGGATTGCCGCCGGACCCGAACCCAGGCAAAGGGTATGGTGCGTGCTATCCAATGGCGCAAAGGTACTGTGAATCGTTTGAACCACGGCAGCCCAGGCACAGCCAACCAACCAGCAAGGGAAACGCATCATGACCATTACCAAAAAAGAACTCACCAACTACCTGGTGGATATGACGGGGTTTACCGCCAAAGAAAGCCAATCCATGATTGAGACATTCTTTTCCAGCATAAAAGAAGCCCTGGCATCAGGAGAGGACGTGAAAATTTCCGGGTTCGGTAATTTCACCCTGCGCGATAAACCAGAGCGCCCGGGGAGAAACCCCAAGACAGGCGAACCCAAAGTAATCAAAGCCAGACGCGTGGTTACCTATCGGGCATCAAAAATCGTTAAAGACCAGATAGTTACCGATCAATAAGACAGAGGGTGGCGTCTATTAGTATTCATATCAAACTTTGTAGCATCTATTGATGGTATTGTGTAGCAACAATCATTGTGAATCACTTCATATAAGCAACTGATTCACCGTACAAGGTGTAGCATCAATTAAAGGAAATCAAATGCGCCCGTCCAGGAGAGATCAGTCTTGCACATCATGGCATTCTTTTTCTGGATGAAATGCCTTTCTTACAATATTGCCAATAATTTTTACAATATCCGTCGTTTTTTTAATAAGACATTGATTATAAAATAATTTATCAAACAAACCTCATGCATTTCCTGCATTAAATGCAAGTTTTCTGCAAATTGTTCTCCCATATTGGAAATCCCCACTAATCTGCACATCCCTTTTAGATTCAACCAGTTGGAAGTTTCTCATAGGCATGGGTTGATTTGATGGCTTATTGCATAAAATTCTCGTTTTATGCAAACAAAATGCACTTTACACACCAGTGTTTCAGTCTGCACAATACCGATATTGGCATTTCCACTTTCCGGAGATTGCATTCGCATCATGACCGTTCGCAGGCTGAAAACCCGACCCTCGACAGACACAGCAGCGCCGCAGCAGACGCCGACGGTCTGTTTGCCCACGCAGGATGCAGACCTGTTCCAGGGAATGCTGGCCGCTTATGTCACCCGACGCCGGGGAGCACTGCGTCATCAACACAAGAGCGTCGATCGCGATACCCGCATCATTCTGGAATTCCTGCAATTCTGTGGGAAGGCTCCCTGGTACTGGACGGAAGAGGCCTTTGAACAATGGAGTTACGAGATCGGAGTCGTTCGGGCACTGGCGGTTAGCTCGCAAAGGCATTATCAGGGCGCGATCCGGGGGTTTCTGGCCTACCTCATCGAAAATGTCAAATTCCGCAATGTGGTTCGTCAGAAATACGGTGTAGATCTTGCCCAAATCTGTCATGCAGAAAACTGCGTGCCCCATATCTCCGAACGCGAACTCAGCCGGGAGCGTCCCGCCCTCACCCACGCGGAGATCGACCAGTTTTTTGCTGCCTACGACACCGCCATTCAGGAGTCCTTTCTATTCCACAGCAAGGATTACCGTCCCCTGCAAAGAGATAAGGTCCTGTTTTATCTGACCTACGTTGCGGGTTTGCGGGCTTCTGAGACCCTTGCCCTGGATGTCTCTTCTTTTCAGCCAAACCCGGACATCCCTGCACTCGGCGATTTCGGACTGATCTCCGTGTGGGGCAAGGGGAGCCGGGGTAGCGGTCCACGGAATCGCACCGTGCCGATCACACATCCTCCTGCAAGCGATTTGTTGGCCTGGTACGTGGCTTCGGTACGACCAGAGTTCTTATCTGCGGCAGATGCCAATAATCCGGCCTTGTTCCTGTCCGAGCGGGGACGACGGCTAAGCCTCTCCACCCTGGAAGCACGCTTCCAGCACGGCATGGACCTGTGCGGCCTCAAAGATCGTGGTTTTACACCCCACTGCCTCCGGCATTCTTCAGTGACCCACGAGTCCATGCGTTTCAGTGCCGAAATGGTCCGCCGCAAACACGGCCACACCTATCAGGCCACCACTCAAGGTTACCTACATGTGCCCGATGACTTTGTCAATGATGAAATTAATCGAACCGTTGGTGGACACCTGGACAAAGTTTTTAAGCCAACAAAAACTGGTGCGTAAAATGAAAACATGCAATACCCTCGAATGGCGAATCCGAGTCATGATGGCCGAGCGCCATATCAAGACCATCACGGAGCTACGCAAACTACTGGAAACCGTAGGTGTGGAAATATCCACTGCCCAACTGAGTCGGGTGGTGGACACCTTGCCTACCCGGATCAGTTCGGACCTCCTGGCAGGGCTGACTACCGTGCTACGCTGCAATGTCGGCGATCTCGTCCGGGTTACCCGCCACTACCCAGCGCCCGGTATCGGTGGCTTTGGTTATTCCGCAGTTACAGCCACAGAATCCAGGGGGCAAAAATTCCCGGATAATACCCCTCCCAGCACTTCCCGGCGACGGAGAATGCCACCGCCCAAAGAATCCCTCAACGCCGAGGACATGACGGGTCCGATGGTCACGGCATTGCCCATTCCGGACCGGGGCAAACGGTAATATCTTGTGAAACCGGGAAAGACGCACAAAACCTGCAACGCTTGTGGCAGGGACATGACCAAAGCTACCGCCATAGCCGATGGGTTGGCCTATTGCGGAACCTGCTATGCCCGTTTGTTCAAAAAAGTGTCCTGCAACCAATGCGGGAAAACCATGCGTACGCTGGATGGCCGAACGCCAGCCATCTGCCGTTCCTGCAAGGTCAAAAATCGGCAGTGCGTACGTTGTGGCAAACCCGTCCCGCGCGCAGGGTTGACCGTGGATGAAGGAGTGGTTTGTCCTTCCTGTGTGCGCTACTACAAAGCTCCGCAACCCTGCATACTCTGCGGACAGTTGAGCCTGCGCCTAGCCCGGGATTTCCAGTCCGGTTTCATGGAGCCCGTCTGTGACCGGTGTCGGCGGAAAAGCTTTATTACCTGTCCCTCCTGCGGCAAGCATCGACGCCCCGCCGGCCCAGACGGACAAGGTCGACTGGTGTGCAAGACCTGTCTGGAACGGACCAGTCCCTTTTTATGCCCCCAATGTGGGCAGGAAGGCCGGGCACACAGCAAAACCCGATGTGAAGCCTGCTACTGGAAAGATCTGGTGGCAAAACGTCTGCAGGGTGCCTGCGCCCTGCTCACCCATGCCTGGGCAAAAGAGGCCTTTACCAGGTTCATACAGGCCTTGCGGGAGCGGATCGGCGCACAGCCGACCGTAATACGCATGGATAAATATTTTCTGTATTTTGCGAAACTGGATCTCCTGTTTGCGACGGCAGGAGAAATTTCGGCCGAAACACTTATCAGCACCCTTGGGAGGGAAGGTTTACGACGCTATGCCGTGCCGCAGGGGTATCTGGTACGCCAAGGGCTTGTACCCGCCATGAGCGACGAGCGCTTGCAGGCGGTCAGCGCCGAAGCCGCGCAAACCATCCTGCTGAAGGCTTCCGAAGGTCAATGGTATGCAGGACTGCTGCAGCGTTTTCAGGCCCATCTGGGTGAAATCAACGCCCGTTATCAGGCCCGGGGCTGGCATGGCAAGCAGCAGCGTTTTGGTCCCCGCACAATAACCAGTGCTCTGCGTAGCGCAAAACGGTTTCTGGATACGTTGGCCATTGGACCCGCCCCAGGTGTCCAGCATATCCAGCAAATGCAGCTGGACCATTTTCTGGTAGAACATCCCGGATATCGAGACAGTCTTCGGGCCTTTGTGCGCTATCTGAACCGTAAGGAAAAGATCTTCCGCAAATTGAAAATTGAATCCGTGCAACGTCATCTGCCCAAAGGGCTGATTCTGGACCGCGCACGTTATGTGCAACTGCTGCAAGACTGGTTTCAGCCCAATGACGCGGACCTCAAGGCGGCCTTGATCAGTATTCTGATGCTGCTTTACGCGCAAACAGCCAAAAAGATCATCCGACTGCGCCTGTCTGATCTCGCCCAAAACACAACGGATGGGTTGTATCGGGTCGTTTTCGGGCGTGCGGAGATCACCCTGGATCACCGTGTCGGCCAACTTCTGGACCGTTATCTTGCGCAACGCCGTGCTCTGGCCCCCCTGGAAAACACTGATGACAGCGACTGGCTCTTCCCTGGACGGCGGCATGGCGGTCACCTGCACGAAGCCATGGTCAGTTACTATCTCAAAAAACAGGGCGTGAGCGCGGATAGCCTGTTTTCCACCGCCATTTACTACGCTTATCTTGGCGGGTTAAGGCATCCCAAGGTGCTGGCCAGGGCCTTTGGCATCGCTGACCATACTGCTGTCAGGTATTTGGAAATGTTGGATCCACGGCTCACGGCCGAGGTGGAGGCCCGAATTGCCCGGCGATAAAATCTGGTGGCTGTATCTGATTGAGTGCCGAGGCGGTGGCATCTACACCGGGATCGCCCTGGACGTGGAAAAGCGCTATCAGCAACACAAGGCCGGGAAAGGCGCACGCTATACCCGCCTGAATCCGCCAGAACGCCTGCTGGCCACCCAGGCTTATCCGAATCACCGTCAGGCCGCGCAGGCCGAGGCCGCTTTCAAAAAGCTCCCTGCATCGGAAAAATGGCGCAGAGTGGCCGCCTGGAGTCCGCCATCTACTGCCTCATCGTCACTCATTCCGGGCGTGGCCTCTCCAACAACCGTTGCAAAGTTTTAGGAGCCGTGGTCAGGGTTACATCGACCAGTTGCGCCAGACCCTCCAATTCTTCTGCATAGGGACGGAAGTTCTTCGGGATGGTTTGGGTAAAGACGATGCAGCGCTCCGGGACCAGGAATTCCGATTCCACCGCCCGCTGAAAACTCAGCAATGCGTCATTGACTTTCTGTTGCATCGCGCGCCGGGACCCATGAAAAGCAATATTCTTGAAGGCCGCCCGAGGGTGCTCGGTAAGGGCGTAGGGAAACGTCGTGATAAACGGTTTGCCATCCACCCGGGGGAACTCCATCTCCACATCCCGGGCAAACCCTTTCTGGTAGATTACTTCCGAGACTTGCAGTGTTTCATCGATCCACTCGGCAAAAGGCTTGTCCGGCGGCCGACTGGGAAAGCCTATGAGGCGAAATTCCAAATCCAGAAGCACACTTTCGCGCGAGGGTGTGGCCTCATCCGGCCAGTTTTCAATGCGGGGTGGCGTAACTGTTATTTGGCGGTCCTCATTCGCAATACGATCCAGGACGATATCGACGGTTGCATCCCGTGCAGAGCGATGATTGCCCCAGGCGACCAGATCCTGTAACCAGTGCAGCCACTCGGCAAACACCCAATGCCATGCAGCCTGTTGCGGGGCGACGCTGCGATAATAGGCCAGGTTGACGCTTTTGTCCGCAAGCAAACCCAGTGCCCGTACATAGTATTTGTCATCAATTCGGGCCAGAAAAGCGAAATTCCGGCCTTCCTGCCGTGCAGGGGACTCCCGATACTGAAAAATCCGGTATTCGATCTTCATGACCGTGCCCGAATCACAGGTTCATGTAAGCGCACAATGCCTTCCAGATAACGCCGCCGATGTATCAGTGCTTCCGCAAGGGAAGATTGTAACACTTCAGTAACTCCCCGAAACGGTTTACCCATCTGGCAGCATTCGCGGATAATATCTTCGGACAGGGATGCAATACGCTGGGATTGCCGATGCAGCGATGTGCTCTGCACCCGCCCGTAAAAGGGATGAGAACGAACCAGCAAATCGCCCTGTTTGAGTTGGGAGATACTGTTCTCGGGTTTTTGATCAGCGCCCAGCAATGCATGACTATGATCGAAGGCCGCAAACAATTGGATGTGGGGGGTTGCGAGTGCCGCCTTGAGATTGCGGGCACGGTCTCCGTTGCCAATGAACAGGTCGAAAGCCACCAATAACGCGACTTGCTGCGGATAAATTTTGGCCACCTGATCGAACTGGTTTTCCAGCACATCAGGCAGATTGATGCCGGGGGAGTCCAGCATCAGGCTCGCGTAGGCGGGGCCATCTCCAGTACTGGTGAGTACCCCTTCGGCTATGGGGGCATGCAATGTTTGGGCTAACCGCAGGGCCACATATTCGTTGTAAACACAATGCGGGGCCTCCTCACCATCGAATTTCAGGGTCGCTTCCAAGGTGCAGAAGGCCGGCGTGGTGATCCCCGATTTGCGGGTGCTGGAGATACGGCGGATTTTATAGGTTTGCATTCATGATCCAAATTATTTATGGATATAATTGTCCAATGGATGTAAAAATATCACTTAGCTTAAGGTACAGACAACTGAGACGGAGTTCATTTGGATCATTTGCGCGGAGCTACAGATCTCAAGATCCTTCTGCGGGCGGCATTGGGAATCACTGTCTTCAGCAAACCATGGTGACATGTCTTGCGTAACCTCGATGATCTTATCGTTTTTATCCGTGTTGTGGATTGCGCTAGCTTTTCAGCCGCCGCACGATCCCTCGATTTAACGCCAACGACGGTCAGCAAACAAATCGCGCGACTAGAAAAACAGCTTAATATCGGTTTGTTTGAGAGAAGCACCCGCCAAATAAAAATAACGGATGAAGGGCGAGCTATCGCTGAGTGCGTACGGCCAGCATTGGCTCTTTTGGATGAGGCTGCTGAAATCGCCCGAGTGGGGTCGGCCGAGCTCAGCGGTATAATTCGCATTACCGCTCCGATTCCATTCGGTAGCCGCTACGTAGCAGCCGCAACGGCTGTATTTCGAAAGCTTCATCCCAAGGTCGGCTTCGAGTTGTATTTGACGGACCGAATCATCAATTTATACGCAGGTGATGTTGATGTGGCGTTCCGGGTTGCTCATCTCAACGACTCACAATTAATCGTTCGCCGTTTCGGCAATAACCGACGCATTTTGGCCGCATCGCCCGAGTATCTGAAACGCAATGGCATGCCCGGGCATCCGAAGGACTTGACTAAGCATACCTGCCTTCTCTTCTCTTATCCGGGTTTGTTACAAAATAATTGGAACTTGCACTCGACCATCGTTGCCGCAGAAGAAGTGATCTCTGTGAACAGCGATCTCGTGACCGATAGCGGAGACACGCTCCGAACTTGGTGTGTTGAAGGGTTGGGTATATCGCTGAGAGAAAGATGGGATATCGCAGACGAGATTCGGACGGGTAGATTGATCCACGTCCTTCCGGACTGGGAGGAGCAAGCAAAGCCAATCAACTTCGTTCGTCCGAAAAGGCATCCAACACCCAAACGCATAAGCGCGTTCAGTGAGTTTCTTGCTGATCTGTGGCGTATCCCCCCATGGGAATAATAGGAAAACCCATAGGCTGCAGATACGATGGGCCGTTTTCAGTTCTTTTCATCTGCATGCGCAGCTTTTGTGATTCGTGCCGGTGCCTTCATGGAGGGTATGGTGACCTGCCAAATAAGCGTAAGGATCGAGATCGCAGCGATGCCCGCCCCGATCGGTGCCAGTGATTGCAGTCCCCAGGCATAAATCGCCACGCCGCCGATACAAGAGCCCGCCAAGACGCCTACATTGAAGGCTGCGATGTTCATGCCTGAAGCGACATCCATATTCTGCGGCCGGTGACGCTCGGCCAACATGAGTAGACGCGACTGAAGCGGCGGAATGGCTCCATAGGTAGTGAAACCGAGCAACGCCACCAGCCAGATCATGGCGATATACTGGTGCAGCGAAAAAGCAATTAACCCGAGCGATAGCATTATGCCAAAAAGTAGAATAGCCGATGCGCGATCTATCCCCTGACTGTCGGTAAGCCGTCCACCCATCACGTTGCCGAGCGCTGCGCCAAAACCGTAGGCGAGTAACGTCAAACTGGCGATCTCTACGCTAACCCCAGTTATCTGAAGCAAGATCGGTGAGATGAAGACGTAGAGAGCAAAGGAGCCTGTAAAGGAAAGCATTGGGATGCTTGCACCTGCCAGAAGCTTACGGTCAAACAAAACACCGAGATCACGCCAACCAGCCCCCCTCGTGGTGGTCTCGCCTGAATCGGCGGGCATCAGTGTAGCGATGCCTAAACTGCCGATCAGTCCGCAGGCAGCAATAACGATGAAGATTATTTGCCAATGTAGGGTGCTGCCCAGCCAAGTTCCGAACGGCACCCCAAGTGACATAGCGACTGTTAAGCCGCCGAAGACCAACGCTAGCGCCATACCGGCGCGCGGAGGTGCGACAAGATGGGTAGCGACCCTCGAAGCCACCGCGAAGAATACACCGTGGGCCAGCCCCGATAGAAAGCGGGCGCACAGCAGCAAAGTCAAACTTTCGGAAAAACCAGCAATCAGATTACCGGCACTGAATACCAACATGGCGACAAGGATCAGGTGCTTGCGTGACCATTTTGCGGCGAAAGCCGTCAGGATTGGTGCACCGATGACAACACCGGCGGCATAGGTGGTAACTACTAGGCCAATTTCGCTGATATTGACCTTGAAATATACCGCCATGACGGAGCTGAGACCCATGGGGATGAACTCACTGAAGCCGAAAGCAAAGGCGCAAAGAGAGAAGATATAGATGATAGGTGGCATGGACCATCCTTTGTTCAAATGATCAGATTCCTGCAGGGCTTTTGAGATCAGGCGAAACGCACTAATTTTGCCGACAGAATGCGCTTTGTGCGCCATCTTAAAAAGGTTCATAATTGGATAATACTTATGACAACCCAGTATAAATCTGCGTATTTTGGCCCATCATTGGCGGGGGTGTTAACCAGCGTCATTTTTTTGCCATATGCCAGCATCACGCTTTTACCACACAAATTCGTTGAAAACGAATATTTAACCGTCTGATAGATCGAAATAATTTACGGAATATGGGTCCGATCATGGGTAAACCATTTTGACGCTGTTTTCTGCTAAAAACTGATAAATCTCAGGCGCTGCTTGACACGTTATGAACTTTTCGACATAATGATCCAGGATGAAACATTAAATTTGAGCCCAAATCCAGAGAAGGCAAAATCAATGGGTTACGGAGTTTTCAGGATGATACTTTTTTGTCACTGAACACCAGGAGGCGGAGCAACGATGTATCTATCGAAAAACGGCTTAAAGTATAGGATTTTTGAAGCGTTACCGAACTTCCCAAGGAAACGGCTGTCAAAAAACTACTGAAATCATTAAAAATGGGCATAATATCTTCCGTAGTTGCGAAAACGGGTATTAAAATTCTACCCATTCACTATTTCGCTTAGATTTTACCCGACTGAATTTTGAAAAAATGCCCTTTTTCTGCCAGGCACTAAATAGGCCAAAAAAGGATAGCGTAGTTCAAACAGCTATATGAAACAGCATCAATTACTTGCTTTGAAGTATCGACTTGCGTGGATGGTGATAAGAGTTCATACACCTTAATGGCAATAAACCCTGGCACCACGAAAGCGATGAACAATACCAGCTTGTTTTCATCCCATATGTTCACGGCTAATCTCTTTTCGTATAACGTGACTGAGTTTAGCGGCGTTCCGCTAATATGGTTTGCCAGCTGGCACTACTCTTGCGCGGGACCACCGTTCCAATGCGCAGTATAACCTTCCTATACAATCCCAAGTCACAAGCAATTCCATCCGTTGATACTACTCGTCTCAAAGCAATACGGGAAGGTCCGCTTCCGCTGCTTATGTGTCATTGGGTGTAGCGCAAGCACAAGGGATGTCCGTAGGCGCCAGGATGATACGCTATTGACCGTTAACAGCATATCGCCTATGGCATCCTCAAATCCGGTCAGCCGTTCGAACCTGAAAAAACTCTTGCATAGGCGTCATCAAGACGGTATCAACCTTGACAGACGCCGCTCCAAACTCAGCAAATATCTGGAGCGACAATGCATATAGCACCGATGACAATAAGCAATGTTGCAATAATTTCGACGCGACCAAAACGCTCCTTAAGGACGTGGTGACCGAAGAGAAACACCAACAGCGTGTCGATCTGTCCCAGTCCCCGAACCAGGGCCACTTGGGTTAGAGCAAAAGCGCTGAACCAAGCCCAAGAACCCAGGGCCGACAATATGCCAACGGACCAAGCTACGCGCCATCCGCCCAGACATTCCCACAACTGGTCCTGTTTCCGCCACAAAAGATAGCTCCCTAGCAGGCTTATGTCTTGGAGCCAGTCAGTATGTACTGGTACCCTTCGGCTGATCCCCGGAGCGAGGCAAGATAGATTGTTAGTAGGCCAAGGAATTGATCCTGTCCGACAGATTAATCACTTGCCTCAACTTTGCCACCCAGTTCGGACGGTATCCGAGGCCTGCATTGCGCATGAGCCTGCACAGATAAGGATGAACCGGCATGGTCCGTAGATCGCCATGATGCTAGTCAAGGAGGTTTATGATGAATCCAGTTTCCTGTGTTGGTATTGATGTAGCGAAAGCCAAATTCGATGTTGCCCTGCTGAAACCCGATGGTAAATATCGCAGCAAGGTCTTTTCCAATAATTCTGAGGGGTTCCGGCAATTCCGGGATTGGTTGGAGAAGCAGGAGGCTCTCAAGGCTCACCTCTGCATGGAAACCACTGGCGCCTATGGCCGAAGCCTGGCGCGCTTTCTGGCGCAACAACAGTTACTGATCAGTGTAATGAATCCAGCCTTGATTCACGCCTTTGGTAAAACCGAGCTGTCACGGGCCAAAACAGACAAAGCGGACGCCCGGCTCATTGCCCGCTATTGCCAGATGCACCGACCTGCCCCTTGGGTGCCACCGGCAGAAGCCATTGTGACTCTCCAGGCTTTGGTGCAGCGTCTGGACGACCTTCTGGGTATGCAGAATATGGAAAACAATCGCCTCGAAATGGCAGAGCCTGCCGCTCGCGCGTCCATTGAAGCCCTTTTGCTTACCATCCATCAGCAAATTGACGCCGTCCGCCGACAAATCCAGGATCATATGGATGATCACCCGGACCTGAAATCCCAAAAGGCGCTCCTGCTGAGTATTCCCGGCATCGGCGAGGTTACCGCAGCTATGCTGCTGGCTTTCCTGAGCCCGCTCACGCGCTTTCATTCCGCTAAACAGGTCGTCGCCTATGCGGGACTCAACCCGCGTATTCGTGAGTCGGGCCAGTGGGCCGGTAAAAGCCATATTGCCAAGGCAGGCAATGTTCTTCTACGCAAGGCGCTGTACCTGCCAGCCGTAGTAGCCAAACATTACAATCCAGTGATCGCCGCCTTTTGCGATCGGTTACTATCACGGGGTAAATGCCCTATGCAGGTGATCATTGCCGCCATGCGCAAGCTCCTGCATATCGTCTATGGTGTCCTCAAATCCGGTCAGCCGTTCGACCCTGAAAAAGCTCTTGCATAGGCGTCATCAAGACGGTATCTGTCGGACTTTCCCTTTGCCTAAAATTATCGTATAATTACTTACGATTCAATGTGATGAGTGATTTTATGGCCCACTTCCTCGATACTGACCGCAAGACCGATTATCTTCTGCCCCCCTCCATGGACGACTGGCTCCCGGAAGGGCACCTGGCCCGTTTTATTGTGGAAGTCATTGATCAACTCGACCTCTCGCTACTGGTCCAACAATATGCGGGTCGTGGTCATAAGGCCTATCATCCGGCCACCCTCCTGGCGATTCTGGTCTACGGCTATGCCAACGGGGTCTTTTCCAGCCGTAAACTGGAACAAGCCACCTACGATTCCGTGGCTTTCCGTTACCTCGCGGCAGGCAGCCATCCGGATCACGATACCCTGGCCACCTTCCGTCGCCGTTTTCTGGGCGAACTGCAAGGATTGTTCGTGCAGGTGCTGGAACTGGCGCAGGAGATGAAACTGCTGAAGGTTGGCCGGGTGTGTCTGGATGGCACCAAGATTCACGCCAACGCTTCCAAACATCAAGCCCTGTCCCATGGGCATATTGAACAGATGGAGCGCCATCTCCAGGCCGAAGTACAGGAACTCTTTACACTGGCAGAACAGGCGGATCAGTCCGGGATTCCCGAGGGCGTGAATCTGCCCGAAGAGATCCAGCGCCGAGAAGACCGGTTGGCCGTGATGGCAGCGGCCAAGGCGAAGATTGCCGAGCGGGCACAGGCCCGTTATGCCAAAGAGAAAGCGCAGTACGACACGCAAATGGCGCGCCGTGCGGAACAAGAAGCCCTGGGGCAAAAACCCCGAGGCAAAGCCCCCCAGGCACCGGACCCTGCGCCTAAAGCGCAAGACCAGATCAATCTCACCGATGAAGAATCCCGCATCATGCCGGTCTCAGGCGGTGGCTTTGAACAAACCTATAATGCCCAGGCCGCCGTGGATGACCAGACGATGCTGGTGGTAGCCACCGGGGTCAGTCAGGCCCCCAATGACAAGGAACAGGTCATCCCCATGCTGGAAACCCTCCAGGCACAAACAGCGCAACTGGGACCAATAGCAGCGCTGGTGGCCGATACGGGTTATTGCAGCGAAAAGAATGTGGAAGCCTGCGAAGCACTGGGGATCACCCCATTCATTGCCGTGGCCAGAGAAGAACACCATCCCGACTGGCGGCAACGGCATACAGAACCGGAAGCCCTCCCGGAAAATGCGACCCCCATGCAGGCGATGATACATCGTCTGAAGACCCAGGCAGGCCGAAGTGTTTACCGTCTGCGCAAACAAACCGTAGAACCGGTCTTCGGTATTATCAAATCGGTGATGGGATTCCGGCAGTTCTCCTTGCGCGGCCTGCGTCAGGTTCAAGGAGAATGGAGTCTGGTCTGCCTGGCGTGGAACATAAAACGCATGGCCGTATTGCGTCTGTAGGGCAGGAAAATGCAGATAAACCGCAAAAAACAGGGCAATAATGGCCGAAATCGGCTCAAAATGAACCATTTCAAAAAAATCAGGCTAAAATTTGGCGGTAGTCCGAAGTTAAAACCGACGGGCTGCTAGAGGTCGTTCCCTGTCGGCGGGATTTCGCCAAGTGATTCACCGAAAGAACCATCGGGCGGCCTTCGCGGCCTATTGTTGCCTGCAATGAATGCAATGCCTATACTAAATCGAAATTGGCGAAAACGCGGGGTTATCATGGCCATCATCACCATTCGGAACCTGGATGAATCCGTAAAAACCAGCCTTCGCATCCGTGCGGCGACTCACGGGCTCTCTATGGAAGAAGAAGCCAGACAGATTCTACGTGCTGCTTTGCAATCGCCGGAGCAACAGGGAGGCAATCTGGCACAGAGGATTCGAGCTCGGATAGAGCCTCTTGGTGGAGTGGATTTGCCGACCATGTCCAGAGATCCTGTTCGGGATCCTCCCCGCTTCCAATGATTGTACTGGATACTAACGTTATTTCAGAGTTACTTCGCCCTGCTCCAGCCGGACAGGTCATGTCTTGGATAGCCGCCCAGCCATTAGATAGCATCTACACGACGAGCATCACGCAGGCAGAGATGTTTTATGGAGTGCGTATCTTGCCGAAAGGAAATCGCCGAACCAAACTCGAACAGGCTATCGCTGCTATCTTTCGGGAAGACTTTGCGGGGCGAATACTTCCCTTTGATGGAGGCGCTGCAATAGCGTTTGCAGAGATCGCCGCTCAGAGAAAGTTGTCTGGGCGGGCTATTTCCCAGGCGGATACCCAGATTGCCGCCATCACCCATTTTCGGCGGGCGCATCTGGCCACCCGCAACATCTCAGACTTCGAGGATCTCAGCATTCCGCTTATCAATCCTTGGGTATCGCAGGAAGCATCATCATGATGGAATTTCACCCACACGCTGTTGCCTATCTGGATATTTTGGGGTTTTCAAACTTTGTGAAGGCGGCAGAGGAGGACCCGATCAAGTTGAAACAATTAGATATATTGTTTTACGAGATTATCCCAAGAGAAATCAGCTCGGAGGGTAGAAATTCCGCATTTCCAGACGATATGGAGCTGAAGTGTTTGAGCTGTTCAGATAGCTTGGTTATCTCTGCACCGATCTCCGAAAAATCACCGTACCCTCCGCTTGTTGCCATCTCTATTAAGGCCATACAAATTGCACACGCGCTACTGGATATGGGATTCTTGGTGCGTGGCGCCATTGCCGTTGGGAATGTCCATTGCACTAAATCAAACATCTTTGGGACTGGTTTTCAGCAAGCGGTAGAAGGGGAAAAAACTGCAGTTGACCCGCAAATAATACTAAATGAATCAGCAGTGCAAGCACTGGATGGATTGAAAGGCTCTATTTATGGCAATTTAGGCATATTTGCAAAAAATAATTCAGGCCAGATTATTCTGGACTCGATTTACCCAGAACAGCATTATCTTCCCAACAAAAATGGTGATGTTGAAGAATATTTCAAGAAATATCGTCAGATAATTATGAATAATCTTTCCCATAGAAACCCAGAAGCAAGGCGGAAGTGGCTCTGGTTTTCTGGCCTATTTAACGCAAACGTCAAGTATTTCACAAGCCATTTCGGTTTTTTGAAAGATAAACCTATGGTGATAAGTAATGATGAATTGCCAGATATTGTAATAAATTATCTGAACCCGCCTCCTGCAGATACCACCTGGTTACAGGAACTATCCCCGCAGCCTCTCTATGTGAAAATAAAAGCCCCCGAATGCTCACCCAAAGAAGAGAACTGATCTCCCATGCCCGCAAACACCATCCACGACATCCTCGCCCAGTTCCGCCTACACCGTCGATCAGCGCGGCAAAGGCGATGCTTTTGAGCGATTGATGGCGGCGTTTCTGCGCCTTGATCCTTTGTTCGCGGATCGTTTCTCCGGTGTGTGGCTCTGGAAAGACTGGCCGCAACTGCAGGAGCACGGCTTTACGGCCTAGGATAAAGGCGTTGATCTGGTGGCCCAGGAGGGTGTTAATCATTGTCATCCGTTTGCCATTTGTCAGCATCAGGTATTTACCACCCCATATAGCGGAATATGAATCATTAGTCCGTTGAAATATTATGTTCATTAGCGAAATACTGAGGCTCTCAATGGCGAACCATCCAAACGCTGATTTCTGCTGAAAACTGGCTATTCACCAGCGCTGTTTGACACTTTGACGAAGTCACCAATCTTTCCAAGGCTTATGGATGGGGATGAAAATGACTACCTGCCTTTCTTGGTACCGAACGCAACAGGAGATCCGAAATACGCACCAACTTTTTGACAAGATGTTCGTTGGATGTTTCGCTATAGCCATATATTTAAGCAACAATAGGCCATGTTCCATGAGGCGCAATGAATATTTTCAATTATCATTAATATTGTTTTGATTATAAAGGTATTTTTTTGTGCAACATATTCCATATATAATAAGAACGTATTGAGATTCGGGATTTTGGGGCGTTTACCCTGCACATTATTGCGGCCCGCGCGGGACGCAATCCAAAGACGGGAAAATCAGTGGATGTCCCCGAGAAACGGACTGTGCATTTCAAACCCGGTAGGGCGATGCGCGTACAAGCCAATCAGAATAAACGTAGCTTTTGATGAAATGACACTGATCACCGACATCACTTCTTCGGGGGACTACTATCCACCACGCAGCACCTGTCCATACACTGCATTGCGCATTTTATGACATTCCTTTACATTCCGAAGAGGCGTATTTTTGAAAGGGGTCTCTCATGAATAAATCCGAATTTGTCGCCGCACTGGCCCTGCATGGTGCCATGTCCAAAGCGGACGCAGAAAAATGTTACCAGGCGTTTCGACAGACTCTGGAGACCGAATTGCTGGTCGCCGGAAAAATCACCTTTCCCGGATTCTGTTCTGTTGAGATCGTGGATAAACCTGCGCGTAAAGCGCGGAACCCGGCTACGGGACAGGAAATTGAGGTGCCTGCCAAGAAAAGTATCAAGTTCAAGGCGGGGAAAGAGTTTGCCGATAAAGTGAATCACTGAAGGATAGAACATGACAGAAAGCCAAAAACGGGTGCGTCGCACCCCAGAACAACGCATCGCGGATCTGGAGAAAAAGCAGGCAGCGATTATGGAGCGTCAGAAAGCGGCGATGGTCAGAATCGAGGCCGCGAAAAAACGGCTGATGCAGTCTCCATCAGCCCGTAAGGACAGAATGAACCAGGACAAGCGCTTTGTGCGGGCGGCACAGGCCTTGGCTCCGGAATGGGACTCTCGACATTTTATCGCCGCCATCGAAAAGGCCCTTCAGGAAGATGCGGAGGTTCTGCAGGCGCGTGGAGAATCCCTGTTGAAAGAACATGTCCAGCCCAGGCGGGGTAGACGGCCCCGGATGGATTGAGGCGCCTTTCAAAAGACCCAGATACTGGCCGGGCGCTCACACCAGAATGATCCCTTCCGCCTGATAATGATGCAGAACCCTCCATTCGGGTCAGCAGGTGCCGGTTTTACAGATCCGGCGGTATCCTATCGTGCAGGAGTCTCTACTGGAGACTGTGGACCCATTGCGGCAAGAGCCGGATCGCGAATCCCTCCGGGTCACTTTGTATGGAACGGCCGAAAAGGGCATACAGAGGGATTTCTTGCGAGAAACCTTGTTCAATCTCGTGCGTATCATCCAGGAAAATCGATGGGATAATCTGGACATGCCGTGAGCGACAGCAGCATCCTGCGTGGCTTGTCGGTATTCGCTCCGGTTTAAATCCGTTCACGGACGACGTCTGATGGGTAGCCACCCATGGCAAGGTCGGGGTGACAAGCTTTAGGCCTGTGGCTTATCACCGCCAAAAACAGGACGGTCATCTGAAGCACTCCACCCCGATAGCATGGAACTGTAAAGGATTTTAGACGGAGAGGGCAAACTGACCGTCCTCTTTGCATATGGAAACCGCCGCCTCTACTTAATGGAAAACTTAGATGGCATGAGCAGCAACTTGATCACCAGGTATAGCGACACTGAAATACGCGGGCTCCTTTACCAGGCGCGCAATGGGCATGTGAATGCCCAGCGTTACCTGGGGGTCTACTGGTTTCGTACCGAGGAAGCGGAGCGGGCTATTTACTACTGGTGCGCCGCATTCCCCCACGGATGTCACTGGTCGCGCTACTACTATGGCAAGGCCCTGTACCAGGGTCGCGGAACCGCCCAAAATCACTTTTGGGCGTTGCGTCAGTGGCGGCTTTTGAGTGGTCATCCCAGTTCGGTAGGCCGCCTGGCGCGCCATGCCCTTTACCTATATGCCACGGAAATGACGGACTAAGCGCTAAGCGCCGGTATGGATTTATTGTTACCGCAACGAGTGGA
>NZ_MOAD01000040.1:0-31737 GCF_001931655.1 Acidithiobacillus albertensis
CAAGCCAATAGCTCTACTGACACGCAAGAAAAAATCGCGAGTAGCGTAACAAAATTTTCTGTCATGTTGTTAATTCATAGGAAAAATGTCGCAGGAAGTAGGCTGATGTAAAAACAGTGCAAGCTCGAGACAAGTTGGAATCCTGCAAAAATTCTGAAAAGCTATGGTGGACGGGAGCCAACGGACTTGAGCGATGGCCAGAACCTGGGTCCGCAAGGATTCACGCTCCAGGAGTTTGTAATAAGTGGTCCAATGGCAGCGCAGTGAAATATGGCTGAGGGCACGAGTGACCCAGCCATCAGGGGAGATCAGGCACCTGCAAAGCAGTTCGAGGAAGCTGCGCCGCGAGCGGGCGGCATGGCCGCGAGAAAGTAGGAAATCCACTCCGAAAGGCGGAGGGTAACGAGACGCTGAAAGGACATGGCAGTGATTCCGAGAAGCCTAAAACACTTTTCATTGGCCGACCCTTTTTTCCAAAGGGTCGGCCGCACGGCGCTATCACGGTGTCAAGCACTTTCGTAGCAAAAATAGAAAATAAAAACCCGGCGGAGCCGGGCTGAATGTCTAAACTAGAGTTAGGAAGCTTGTCGTACGATTTTTCCGTTTTCTCAAGGAGCCCCTGATGACCGATTTATCCGTTCTCGTACCCAGCTACCGTCGTCCGGACGATCTGCGCCGCTGCCTTGAAGCCTTGTGTTGCCAGTATCTGGCGCCAGTGCAAGTAATAGTCGTGGCGCGGGATGTGGACAAATCATCACATTTGGTCGCACAGGCATTTGCCGAACGCTTGCCTCTGGAAATTGTTAAAGTTAACGAACCGGGTGTAGTCCATGCGCTGAACACGGGTTTGCTGAGTGTCAAAGCGGAAATCGTGGCGATTACCGATGATGACGCAGCGCCTCACAGCGACTGGCTCGCGCACATCGCTGCACACTTTGAGGCCGATTCCCGGATCGGTGGGGTAGGCGGGCGCGACTGGGTCCATACGCCGGACGGCACGGTGGTCGATGGTCAACGGCGCATGGTGGGGCGAGTTCAGTGGTTTGGACGCATCGTTGGTAATCACCATCTAGGTGTGGGACCTGCGCGCGAAGTGGATATTCTGAAGGGTGTTAACATGAGTTTTCGGCGTACGGCTATGGAAGGGTTACGTTTTGATACCTGTCTACGTGGGATGGGTGCGCAAGTGCATAACGAAATGGGCTTTTCGCTCGCCGTAAAACGCCGTGGCTGGAAGTTGATGTACGACCCAGAAGTGGCGGTGGATCACTACCCAGCCCCGCGAATGGATTTCGACCAGAGGGGTGTCTTCCATCCCGATGCAACGGAAAACGCCGCCTTCAATTGGATGTGGGTAACCCAAACGCAGTTGATAGGCGGGCGGCGTTGGATGAGCCGGCAGTGGCAAGTCTGGGTAGGAGACGCAAGTGCAATGGGTTATATTCATTTTTTTCGCGCACTACTGCGTGCTAATCCATTAGCGCGTGCAAAATATAGAGCCGCAAAGCGTGGTCGCGAGCTCGCAATATCTTTGCTTAGAGTGTTAAACAGCGTGCAAAAGTTGCCAGAATTGGGTGGAAAACAGCGTGTAAATTGACCACCTGATATCCTGCCGGATTTGCCGGGAGGAACCTGGAGTGATTTGCATGGAAACCATAGCCAAAGTGCGCCGTCTGTATCATCTGGACAAAGAGACGGTCTGGTGGACGCAAACCGAAGGATTTGCCTCAGTTCAGCTGGGTTAACACCGTGCTGGGCAATCTCAAAATAAGTCTTTCCGGTCCCTACCATACTTTTAAGTTTCGGAAATATGTTCAACGTTATCTCTCCACCGTGACTGATCGCTTCAACCACCGTTTTAATCTTGCCACTTTACCCATGAGTTTACTTCGCGCCGCCATCAACACCGGACCAAGGCCCGAGCACTGGCTCCGCTCAGCGGAATCATCGTGCTAATCAGGAATAAGTAAGTAAACGATAATATTTTCACGATATGGGATGGTTAAAACCTGATATTTATGGCTAACGAATGCTGCTCATTAACAATCTGCTGGACTAGCATATGTGTCCTACCGCACAGACGACTCACTATAAACTGCCTACGATAGATCATCAGTCGGCCTAAACATTATTGGTCCTAACAGGTATAGAAAGGGATGATCTGGCGTTTAAACGCACCATACGCCAAGTCTATTCCAAATACGGCAATACCAAGGATGCTGAGCAAGATGATAGAGGCCACTGAGTGTACAGCGCATCTTGGTTTCCGCACCCACTTCTCTGACAAGTCAGCATTCATCCGCATGGGCAGGAATGAGCGGTCTTAAAACCGTTTTGCATGATGACTAGGTCTGTCATGATGAAGACGCTGATGACAAACCAGGCGGTGTTAGCATGCAAATAAAAATGATCTAGGCAACAGAATATCTGTATCAACGACCGGGAATTTCAGGGCTGCGGAAAAAAGTCAAAGTGATCGCCCCGATGCTCTTCAGAAAGACGTCCAGAAAACTTTGCAACCGCTGGTTGAATATGTCTATGGATTGACACAAGTTCAGCAAATTAGCCAGCGAAAAACGCCCGATGTCATAACCTGAAAATCCATCTCACTAGATACGGCCGTCGAACACTACCTGAGGAAGCACAATTATGGAATCAGCTTTCAGTCATCAGATGAATCCCAATGAAGTCCCATCGACGACCCTTACAGATTCTGTGCGCATTGATTTAGCCAATCACCAAGGCCACACACGGTATTTACAAATTCCACATTCGACCTTTGATCAACTGACTCTGCGCATCGGTAATGCACACAAAGCCGGGCAATGGTGCATTGCACACTATCGCGATGTAGACAATCTGTCGGTCTCGGCGATTGAGCGCTACCTGAGCCTGATGCTACGCGCATACCTACAACATGAACGACAATTAACGGTCTGCCTCATGGAGCAATGAAAAATGACCGTCCCTTTAACACAGTTGTCCATACGGCAGAATTTCCAGCCACATGCCAGGACGATCATTGTGATCTTTTCCCATTTGAACGCAGCGAATCCATGGATAAATGCCGCCATGCGGACGATAGAAGTGTTCATTGGTGCAGGAGTAGGTCTACTGGGTGGCTACTTCGGCGTGAACCTGCCGGGATTGGATGCAAAGAAACCCTAGATCTTTGCCCTAATGATGCGCAATATCTCTTTCTGGACTCAATTATCTCGGCACGATGAAAAACTCAGTATCCGCAGCATGCGGAGTGGGCGAACCAATTTGCAGCCACATATGCGCATTCTTAATTGGCTGTCAGGGTCATCAGAATATCGGCGTACCAAGTGCAATTAAGGCCCAGCGATTCATCTACCTCTACATCTCTCCCTCCCATATCAATACGCGCTGAGTGCACCCCCAGCAGTTTCCACGGTAAATTCTGGTCCCTGTTCGCAGAGCGCAGGACCACTGGGGCGCCACTGCTGCCCCGATGTGTCCGGGCATCCGTTAGAAAATACCCCTGACCCTGAAAACGTAAACCGAAAGAAGAGGCAATAACGGCTTGCCGTACTACCGGTAGATGGTGCAGCGTATCATGGAATCCCAGCGGAAAGCCCACAACCAATAAAAAACTACCCACTTCAATTTCTTGGAACACACTCTGCAAATGTGCGGGTGTAAAACACTGGATCACCACGGACTCCGGTAAGTCGTTACGATTGATTTCAATCACTGCTACATCAATTTCACCGCCGCTATCTTTACCCTGACGCCATAGACTCTTACCCTCATGGTATAGATCAATAGATAATGCGGTTGCACAGGTTAAATTTTCAGCATCGGTATGTAGTTCAATCTCAATGCGGTTGGGGAAATGTTTACTGGGCTTATCAGTCAATACGTGCCGACTGGTCACAAAAAAAAGGTGCTCGCCTCGGGCGAAAAAAAAACCACTGGCACGCGTGAGTAGGCGCGTATTATCGAACGTCGACACGCGAACCGTGGTTAAGAGCAATGATTCAATCATGGGAATCCTTAGTGCCAGTCATCCGTCGACAGGGCGGAGGGTACCCTCTGCGGCAAGACAAGAGAACCATTGGCATCGGCAATGGCCCCAATACTTATCCATGGTGGGGAAGATACCACCTCTCCAAAAATCGTCGCGAACGCTACATCAGCGGCATCACGACCCGTACCCAATCGTAACAACCCCATAGGAATCGCGATGCCAGAAGGGTCGAATAAATACCAGCCTCCAACCAAGTAAACCTCTACATAAGCATGGAAGTCGAAAGTGTCATAGGTCAGATTTACGCCATAATTAATACCTGTCGCAAACCGTGCGGGAATATTGCTGGCACGGCAAAGCGCAATCATCAAATGCGCGAAGTCGCGACAAACCCCCGCCGTTTCTATAAGGGTGTCAATAGCAGAGCTGTTGGAGTCGGAGGTGTTTTTTACATAGGTAATACGCCCCGCCACCCAGTCACAAATTGCCTGCACACGGCTATATCCTGTTTGACAGTGGCCGAACTCTCGCATGGCGAGCAGATAGAGACGATCTGATTGACAGTATCTACTTGGGTATAAATACCTCAGCACCTGGAATGGCAAATGCGCCACTGGAATCTCGCCTACCTGTTCCGGTTCAGCTATGTGATGGCTTAGTTCGACAGACGCTGTGTACCTTACCTGCAGGAGCCCCGTTGCGGCGCTTAGTCGTAGAAAACGGTTACCCGTTGAAGGATCGTCTTCGACGTTCCACGGTACATTCTGGTTGATGATTAAAGATTCATGAACCACTTTCTGCCGCTTCGTTTGCGCGGCATGGATGTTGAAAATAAAATCACTTCCGGGCGCATTCACTTCATAACTCAGCGCCAAGGATAGTTGCAGATGAATCATAGCCAAGGCATCTCTCTGCGCTATAACTGGGCGACTCTGGTTTCAAGTCTAGCCCTATCGTATATCTCTTTGTCATGCTGAGCCAGCTTTGTTGATGCAACTATTTGAAAAATATAATTTATATAATTGATTTGAAAGGGGCTTCTTCAAAATATGAGTCAACAGTCATAGTGACGGGTTTTGAGAACGTGATGGTCAGTCCAGCGAACGACCGCTTCCGCTGCATCTTGGTCGTTCGGATTTAACGTCTGCCGGTCGGTGACAGTGACCGACCCAACAACGATCTATACCCTCACGTTGGGGTGACGCAGAGCGTCTACCCGGTAGACAATAGAGGGTGCCTGATGAAAGTATACATTGCCGAGAAACCCAGCCTGGGTAAAGGCATAGCCGAGTATTTGCCTGGACCGAAGAACAAGGGTAACGGGTTCATTCAGTGCGGATCCGATACCGTCGTGACCTGGTGTTTCGGCCATATATTCGAGCAGGAAGAGCCGGACTTCTACACGCCTGATGATGTTCCTACCACGCCAAAGGGCAAGAAGAAATGGCGCTTTGAGGAACTGCCCATTTTTCCTGAGCAATGGAAGAAGCGGGCAAAAGATGACGCCAAGGCCCAGATCAAGGTGATCCGGGAACTGCTTAAGAAAGCCTCGTCTGTCGTTAATGCCGGCGATCCGGACCGAGAGGGTCAGCTGCTGGTGGATGAGATCCTGGAGGAACTCCGCTGGAAAGGCCCAACCCAGAGGATCTGGCTGGCCGCCCTCGATGAGCAATCCGTGCGTAAGGCTCTGGCATCGCTCAAGGACAATAGGGAATATCAGAATCTCAGCAATTCTGCCGAAGCCCGCGCACGCGCGGACTGGCTCATGGGCATGAATCTCACCCGCGCATTTACGCTGCGCAACAGCGGCGCCGGAGTCGTCTCCGTGGGTCGGGTGCAGACGCCGACCTTGGCTCTGGTCGTGGCCCGTGATGAGAAGATCGAGCACTTCAAACCCAAAGATTACTACGTTCCTCGGATTTACACAGGATTCTGGGCCGCCTGGGATCTGCGGGAGGACTTCGAGGGCGTCGATGCCGAAGGCTTCCTCACCGACCGGAAAGCAGCTGACCGACTGGCAACCCAGGCCAAGGCAGACGGCAAGGCCACGGTGAAGGATTTCACCAGCGACGAAAAGCAGCAACAGGCACCGCTAGGGTTCTCTCTCGCCGAACTGCAAAAGGTCTGCTCGGCCAAGCTCGGCATGTCGGCACAAAATGTCCTTGATGCGGCCCAGGCGCTGTACGAGGAGCACAAGGCGGCGACCTATCCCCGGACCGATTGCCGCTATCTACCTGAAGAACAGCATGGGGATGCCGGACAGATACTGTCCGGCCTGGCAAAAGCTGGATTTGCGGATCTGGTGAAAGCCGCCGATTCTAACCGGAAGTCGGCCATCTGGAATACGGGCAAAGTGACGGCGCACCACGCCATCATTCCGACCGGCTCCATGCAGGGCTCTATGAGCCCCGCAGTGGCCAAAGTCTACGAGATCATCGTCCGCTCCTATCTCGCGCAGTTCTATCCGCCCTATGTGTACCGGGCGATCAAGGCCCTACTGACTTGCACCGGCGAGGACTGGAAGGCGACTGCCAACATTCCGGTATCCGCAGGCTGGAAAGCCGTGTATGGGATGACCGATGACGATAATGATGACACCCCCGCCCAGCCGATCCCGGCGCTCAAAAAAGGCCAGGTTCTGACCGTCCAGGATGCAGATGTCCAGGCAAAACAGACCAAGCCGCCGGCACGATTTACGGATGGGTCGCTCATTGAGGCCATGAGCAACATCCACAAGGTGGTTGAGGATGAGGCCGCCAAGGCCAAACTCAAGGAAACCTCTGGCCTGGGGACTGAGGCCACCAGGGCTAGCATCATCGAAACACTGCTCACCCGGGGATTCATGGAGCGCAAAGGCAAGCAGATTCTCTCCACCCAGGCAGGGCGGGCGCTGGTTCACGCGCTGCCCAAAGACCTCACGGATCCCGTCCTGACGGCACGCTGGGAAGATGCCCTATCATCCGTGTCTGAGGGCCGCGTGACGCTACAGCAGTTCGAGGAAGCCCAGCGCAAATTCGTTTCTCGCATGATCGAAGCAGCCAAGGCGGCGACCATCGCCGTTGGGCAAGCGCGGTCCGCCACGAGCGCGCGGGGTAAGGCGTCTACCGGAAAAATGCGCGGAGGCGCTGCGAAAGCAGGCCCTTCCTGTCCAGACTGCAAAAAACCGACCATCACCCTGAAGACCAAGAAAGGCGACGCCTTTTTCAAGTGCGAGGGCTGCCAGTCCTGCTGGTGGCCGGACAAGCAGGATGCCAAGAAGCTCGGAACGAAGTGGAGCGAGAAAAAAACATGAGCGAGACAATTTGTTGCTTCCTGAGATCGCCTACCCGGTAGACGAACCCCGCTTTTCCTGCCGCAGGACATGTGGTCGCGTTATCCCCGCAGCTCCACCGCCTTGTGGACGGCTCGTTACCGTGTAACGACCAGCCGGTACACGTTCCGGCTTGCCGACCACAACCCAGACGGCCGCCGGGGGTCCAGTTGGACCCCGCTTCGTTGTCTGGGCTTCGGACCGTGGATCGCGGGGATAACGCTCCAAAAAATCGTCTACCCGGTAGACGCTGGGCCGATCTCCGCTGTCAGAAATCGTCTACCGAGGAGACTGACCCGATTCGGGTTTGAAAACCTCTCGCTGATCTATACCCGTCTGGGATTGATCCTTTCTCACTGGAGGGCTTGTAGATACCATGGAAATTCTGGCTTGGCTGGTAGCCGCTATCGTTGCGGTCTGGAGTGTACGACGAGTGAGTAAATCTGTGCTTTCCGAACTTTGGAGGATTCCACTCATAGTGTGGGCAGACTTTCGCCATCCTCCGCAGGTTGCCTGCATACCTTTGCGGGTGATGACCCGCTGGGATGTTCCATTGTTCTTTGTTGGGAGCGTTCTCTGGTTGATCTGGGCACTCGCTTTCGCTCTGACGCTCTTTTTGCATTTGACGCTTCTGGTCTTTCTGGCATTCGAGATGGGTTTCCTCTTGCTGGCTATTCCACGCGCATATAACGATTCCTCCGTGAGGCGAAAACTACTCGGAATGTGCGCGAACGACGGCGAGCGGCTCGCTTGGTTTGCCTTGTTCGAGCGCACTCACCCCGATCTGGCAAAGATGGAGCCGACGTTTTTCTATCCTATTGATGGCAATCTTTGGAGATTCGTCGCCGCGATCTTCATCGTGCTCTTCCCGCTATATTCACTGGCGCTACAGCTCATGCTGTCGGGGCTGGCTGGTCTGGCCGTACAAGGCCTCGTCCTTTCCTGTGTATTGGTTGTGAGCATCATCCCTCTGGTTCGATGGGCCGGAGCTCTAATCGGCGGCAGGTACGCCTGGTGGCTTGAATACCACTTACTGCTCTCTGAGTCGTCTACCCAGTAGACGATCTCGCATTTTTCACCCAATCGGGCCTGTGTTCGGGCGTCTACCCGGTAGACGCTGGACCCAGAATCGGTAAATAAAAGCGTATTCCCGCTGAACGCTGCTCTAAAAAATCGTCTACCCGGCAGACGAAAACGCCAAAAAAAGCGTCTACCGAAAGAAAAGCGGAACGCAAGATAAAGAAGGGGTAATGTGGGCGTTTTCCGGGAAAACGTGGCCGCTGCGCCCGTCTACCCGGTAGACGATCGCCCGCCCCGCTGCCCTGCCCTGCCCCCCAAAAACAACTGAAGCGCACAATGCGTGGAACGATGTTTGTCAGGAAGATCTCTTCGCTCGATCTCTATTGCAGCAGTCCTGGTTGTCGTGCGGTGATGGCACACCGGAGCTATCCAGGCTCAGAAAACGGTCGGTTCTGGCGAGCGTAGCCTAATAGTCGGTGGCTTTACCGATATGATTGGCCATCATCGGCCCTGTGGCCCCGGTTTTGCCGTAAGTTCAATCCCTAGGACCTTCATGACTGCTAGCGTGGTCTTGAGCGTCGGATTGCCGCGCTCGCTGAATGAGCGGTACAACTGTTCACGCGAAAGACCAGTTTCCCCAGCGATCTGAGCCATTCCCTTGGCGCGGGCCACGACGCCCAGCGCGTGCGCAATGTAGCCGGCGTCTGCAGATTCAAACGCATCGGCCATGAAGGCTGCGATGGCCGCGTCTGATGCCAGCCCTTCGGCAGGGTCAAAAGTAGATAATTTTTCACTCATGGTCATTCACTCCATTCAGCAGCCAGGCGCTTTGCTACCCTGATATCCTTCGCTTGCGTGCTCTTGTTGCCACCACAGAGCAAGACGATGATCATGCTTCCCCGTTGCTGAAAATAAACGCGGTACCCAGGGCCATGGTGGATGCGTAGCTCACTGATCCCCTCCCCCACCGGCCCCGCGTCGCCGATCAACCCGTAAGCGAGACGATCCAGGCGACCAGCAACGATGCCACGAGCTCGTTCATCTTTGAGCTTCGTCCACCACTTTCTGAAAGTCTCTGTTTACTTGAGTTCGATCATCGCATGGGGATTGTAGTTCATAAACTACTAAAAACCAAGCTTCTGTTCCCATGCTTTTCAAACCTTCGTACCAAACTTTGGATGGCTGGTCCGTCGGAATCCTGCCGCTGCCCCACCCCTGATCTATACCCCGCCAACTGGGTGGGCATACATCGTCTACCCGGTAGACGATCTGCCCCATCTCCGATCTATACCTGCTCATGCAGAGCAAATACGTAACCGTTTCCGTCTATCCGGTAGACGATTCGCGGAGAAAGTCCGCTCCCGTTTCCAGATTCGCCATTCCGGTACTCCTGGGTGCCCTGGTTGGCGCCCTGGCCTGGCCTCACGCCATCTGGCTTGCGCCACTGGCCTTGCTGCTTCTGCCAGTTTTGAACAAGCGGCACTGGTTGGCGCCATTTGCCCTGATGTTCGGTTACCACCTGGCGACGACCTACGGCCTCATCAAAGGCACGTCGGTATTCTTCCCACACTCCGGACTATTTCTCGGTATTGGGTTCTGGTCGCTGTCATCGCTGGCCTTTGCCCTGCCTTATCTAGCGTACCCGTACATTGCTCTGTATTTCCGTGGCGGCGGCCTTGCAGGTGGCAGCCTTGCAGGCGGCGGTTTTGGCGCGGTCACGGCCACTATCATTACCTCTGCTGTCTCGACGATTCTGCCACCCTTGGGAATCATCGGCTGGACTTCCCCCTGGCTCGGCGCCGTTGCCGCAGGCCCAACCGGCATCCTGCTGACCATTCTCGGGATCTCCGCTCTGGGCTACTGGGAGCGGAAGAATCAGGATATCCCGGTGCGTTTACTGATGGCCGGAATCGTCATCTTCAATCTCTGGCTTCTGGGTTTTGCCTTCCCTGCCCTGGCCGAGCAGGTACCGGCACTGGATGACATGATGGGTCACCCGCTGCCCACAGCGCCCGCTGGCTGGGTGGGCATCAATACCCACCTGGGCCGCCTGCGTTCCAACCTTTCCTATGTCGATGCGTCCATGGAAATGGCTCCCAAGGTTTTGGCGGATCTGCGCTCTGGCGACAACGTGGTATTGCTCCCCGAAACCGTGGCCGGGCCCTGGCTGCCGGGCACCCGGGCCATTTGGCGTCCGGTCATCCGCTGGACGGCGCGACATCCAGAACAAATCGTGTTGCTCGGGGCCGATGTGCCCCTTGCCAAGGGTTATCTGGATGCTCTGGTGAAGATCCAGGATGGCCACCAGACGGTACTGCCGGATCACATCCCGGTACCTTTCTCGATGTGGCACCCGTGGCATCCCCGTGACAGCTTCCGGATGGCGCCGTTTTCCAGGAAACCGGAAACCACGGAGATTGACGGCAAAAAAGTCGGCTATCTCATCTGCTATGAGCAACTGCTGATGTGGCCTGCCCTCGATCTATACCCGCATGGGATACAAGTCCTGCTGGCCCCGGCCAATGACTGGTGGGCGCGGGGGACCGACATCCCGGCCATCCAAAGGGCTTCGGCAAAAGCCTGGGGCGCGTTTTTTGGAATGCCTGTGTTGTTTGCGGTGAATCGATGACGGGGGAACGGATGAAGAAGCCTGATCATATGAAGGCAGGAGTTTCCATGGGAAACCCAACTGATCCCTGCGATCCAATGCTGGCCTGGAAGTCCGTTCTGGATTCCCTGGATGACAAGCGTCGTGAACGACTCAAGGATCTGCTCAAGACGCACCTGTCCCGTCCCCTCACCGCGCAACAGTGGATTGCCAAATGGGAAAAGGTGCTCTCTGCGGATTATTCGCGGATTCCGGCTGAACAGCACATTGCTGCCCTGGAAGCCTCTCTGGAAAAGGCGATCACTGTCCTGAAGGAGCGGGTGCGTGAGCAATCCTCTTCGACAAGTCATCGCTCGGCTTGACCAGAGGCTCATCGCCTTCTTCGAGCGGCCCGGCCCGCGCAAGCTGGCCGAAGCCCTGCTTTGGGGTGCCACCCAGTTCGAGTGGCTATTCTTCTTCCCCTTTCGGCTATTGACAGGCCCCGCACGTTTTTTTCTGGAGCGCCACCATGCAAAGAATATCCGCCGCAATCGCTAAGCGGCTGCTCTGGTGGGGCACATGGGCGATCATCGGTGTACTGGTGCTGAATGCTGCCGTAGGGCTATGGATGCAGTACCAGCATCTGGTGTTGAACGACTCCACCTGCGAGCCGGTGGGCCTCTACCAGCTTCTCGGCTCGCCCTATCCTTTGCATGATGGAGAACTGGTCGAAGTCGAGATTCCTGGCCCCGCCCATCATGCCGCCGTCGCGGAAGGCCTGAAGTACCAGTGGTTTCCCGCTGGACAGCCGTGGATCAAAGAGATCGCCGCTGTCCCCGGGCAGACCGTGCGGCTTACGAGATCCGGGGTCCGGGTAGATGGGCACACTCTGCCGAACTCCCGGGTGGATCGCTGGACGCCCGGCCACCAGCACCGGATTGTCCATTACCCTTTCGGCACCTATCACTTGAAGCATGGGCAGATCTGGCTCTACGCCCCAGGCAACTATGCCTTTGACTCCAGCTATTATGGCCCGATCCCGGAAACCAGCATCCTGCAACGGGCGGTTCCCTGGTGGACGATTCCCGGGAGTCAGTTCTGGCTTCGGAAGGGAGACTGAGCCCCGGGCCGTCCTCGTAAATCGTCTACCCGGTAGACGATTCCGACGGCAGGATCTGGTTTGGCGTCTACCCGGTAGACGATCTGGCCCGGTGCTGATCTATACCCATTCGTGAAAAGGGTCACGCCGGGAAAAGCATGCTGACACCATCTCTCTTTAACGGTATGCCCTATGCGGGGGAATCGACAGTGATCCCGCTGAAGATGCACTTATACATCCAGGCTTTGGCCTTCGTTCAGGGGATGACGCTGCGGGCCGTCCATGAGGACTGCGCTTCCTGGTTTCTGGCCGAAAAAGCGTGGGAGAAAGGACTTCGATGGCGGGATGGGCACCGCCCGGCCTTGGCCGACCCGGAATGGGTGGAAGTGAACGTGCGGATTCCCTGCGATCTGGCGGACAACTTGGTAGAGGTCAGCCACCGGAACGGAGTCGACCTGCCCGATGTGCTCTATACGATGTTGTATTGGTATTCCTGGGTTCTGTACCCGCCACTGCATGAGCAGGAGCGGCGGAAAGCGCGAGAAGAGAGGTAGAGATGCCACAGATCATTACCGTGACCAATCAGAAGGGCGGGGTAGGAAAGACCGCTCTTGCCGTTCACATTGCGGCTTACGCCAGCATGGCGGCGAAGAAAAAGACATTGCTCGTGGATATGGACGGCCAACGCAACGCCACTTTTATCACTACGGGGGAGCCGAATGGCCGTGGCAAATCGGTATTAGACCTGTGGGACGGGGACACCAGTCTGGAGTTCCAGGATACCCGGTTTGGGGATCTCCAAATCCTGCCAGGCCACCAGCATGTCCATCTGGTGGAAAAGCAGGGATTGAAGGCCGGACAGGAGGCGATGAACCGTTTGCTGAATATCGATTTTGATGTGGTGGTCATCGACACGCCACCAGCTGCCGGCGTACAGCAGCTGGCCCCGCTCTATCTGGGCGGGTTGTTGGTGGCGCCCGTGGAGCCCGACCTGCTGGCGTTGCAGGGGCTCACTTCGCTGCTAAAGGTTTGGCGGGAGATCGCCTCGCAGGTCGATCTGGGATTGTCCCTGGTCATCAACAAGCGGGTTTTGAACTCCACGAACCAGCAGATGGTCGTGGATGCGATCACCGAGTCGGGTTTCGGTCAGCATGTGCTTCCGGTGCATCTGACCAATCGGCAGATTGTTTCCAACGCCATGAAACAGGGGATGCCCGTCTGGAAGCTGGACCCGAAAGACGCGGCGGCGGCGAAATGGGCCATGGCCTGCAAGATGATTCTGGAAACGGACCGGGTGCCGACGGAAGAAACGGTGAAGGAGGGATAAAATGGCCAAGGTAGATCTTTCAGAGAATCTCTTTGATGAGATGAAGCGCACGCTGGCCGAGATGGCGGGAGATTCCGGCGAGACCGCTGCCAAAGCCGATCGTCTACCCGGTAGACGAAATTCGGGGCAGGAAGCGGCCCGTGCGGATGAACGGAATGACGTCGCGAGCGGGACGGTCGGCGGCGGAGCCGCTTCGGCGCTCTTTCTGAAGTTGTCGGAGATTGAGCCGGACCCGGAGCAGCCGCGCAAGACGTTTGTGGCATCCGGGGCGCAGGACGCCATCGACAATGATCTGGAACTGCTGAAGGAGAGCATCTTGCAGCATGGGGTATTGCAGCCCATCGCGGTTCGTCATGTCGCGTCGGGAAGGTATCGGATCATAGCGGGCGAGCGGCGCTGGAGGGCATCCATGGCTGCCCGGGACAGTGGCCAGCCATGCCGTCGCAAGGGCTATGACCTGTCCCGGATTCCAGCCGTGATATTGGAGCCCGACACAGACGCCGACCGGCTGGAAATGCAGCTGGTCGAAAACCTGGCGCGGGCGGATATGACGCCCGTGGATACGGCGAAGGCCGTAAAGCAGTTGATGGATAGCCTGGACCCCAAGCCGAGCCTGGCGGATCTGGGCAAGCGGCTGGGTCGATCCAAGGCATGGGTACATCAGATGCTCTCTCTGGGGAGCGAAGATGCGCAGGCGGTGGCGGAGTATCTGGGCGTTCCGCTGGAGTCTATCGGGCAAACGGACATCAGTCGCATGAAAGGATGGATGAAGGACGAGGACAAGCGCATCGTGCTGGACGCCATCCGTGCCAGCCTGCAGGCCGGGGAAACCCTCTCCCGCGTGCTGGTGGATAGAGAGGAAGATCGCTACGAACAAGGTTTGAGCGGAAAACCGCAGGAGGTGGACATGCAGCAGGAAAATAGGGCCGTGATGGGTTCGCACCCTGCAAGGGCTTTTGATGCCAATGGGGAAGAAGTGGATTTGTCCACGATTGACCTGTCCGAAGTTGATAGCGATGAGGACATCGAGGATGGGGGCGCCGTGGATGAGAATGGAGTGGTGGTCGGAGATCCAGCGGATGGAGCATCCCTGCCGGGGGCATCCCTGCCGAATCAGGTGACGGTGACCCTCCCCCGCCTTCTGCTGGAGCAGGCCTTTGCAAAGGCGGGGCGCGAATTGCCCGGGACGATGGGAACGGTGGAGATCATTGAGGTGTTGGAGTTGGTGTTAAATTAAGGGTCGGGTAATGTCATGTATCACCGCCAATGAACGGCCGCAATCAGTCTGCTGCCGACCATCAGGGCTCAACGGCGGCAGGGCAGCGTTATGTATACTACGTGATTATGTATAGTGCGCATGTCGAGCTGGCTGTAAGCCCTGTCAATGCTGGCCATTTGGTAGGAGTGGTATCGTGATGCTATACATAAAATTGGTCGATCCGGTGTGTAGTCAACACGACAGGACTCCGCATGCGCCACAGATCAACACCTCAGCTACTGGTCTGATCCATGGCCACAATGCTGATCAGAGATCTTTGGATCACCATTAACTTACTGCTCGGGAAGGTGGTTACCTGTGAATCCTAGCACTCCTTCCGATCCGGAAGCCTGACACTAATATTCGGCACCGCCGGTGGGCAGTCATCTTACTGGAGTCTCCAAAACAGCATTTATTATATAGAGCTCGCGAGCACAATTCGGCCCTACAACCCAGTCGTAGCAAGGCTCGCAGCTTTACTGCTATACATAATCGCGAGGTATACATAACGCTGCTTATGTATATATATACATAAGCAGCGAGAGCGGACATTTCCTTCGGGAACAGTTACTATCAGCTACAGGCGGCCTTGGCCATGCTTAATTGTTAGGTTCCATTGCGCCCATGTTGGGTATATAGTCTTTTCGGGTTCCTCTGCAGATATAGCAAGACTGCAGTGGTACAATTAAAATCGTTTCGGAAGGCTTTTTACTTCATGCTGCTACATCCGTGACAACGAACTTTAACGACAGAAAAGGCGTTGTCTATTTCAGCCAGTTCAAGCCGACTGCGCCATACGTCCTTACCGACGACATTGTAATAGTCCCGTCGGGTGGACTCATGCTTCCGATGCACAATGGGGCGTCCATCTGGATGTCGCGTTCGTACTTCGTCGCGCCTGCCGACTGGGCAGATAACGTCGTGTCGGAACGGTTCCGGGATTGGCTGGTATTCGACTGCTTCACGATGATGAACAACCACGGGACCGCGCACTACGATGACAATCGCCACGTCGTTGAAATCATCCCTAACTCCAATGATGGTAGCGATCAGCGCAATGCCCTGGACTACGGAGACGTGATTGGTTTTCTAGTTGGTGAACCTTTTGCGAAACCCAAGGACTTGCCGGTGATGTCGTACGCAGACCTTTACTGCGCATTCCTGATGCTGCCTCCGGAGATACGTTCCGCAATCGAGTGGTTTGTCTCTCAGCCACCAAGCCCGCGTCGCTTCGACCCGTTCTTCGGCTCTTACTGGGGCCTCCTACATATGACGATTCTCATTGAGAATCTCATTGGTCTTCCTCCCACCTGCGAACGCCCGTTCGCGGAATGCGAAGTCTGCAAGGCCCCTTCCCGGCCACATTACAAGGTTTCCCGGAAGAGATGGTTGCGCCAAGAATTGGCCTACCGCATGGGAGGGACGCAGCTTGCCGAGGATTATGCTTCCGTGATTGAGAAGGCAAAGAGCGTTCGAGACAACATGTCCCACCGCCCACATTTTGATCGATCCACAATTCCGTTTATAAACGTCGGACAAACAGCTTCATATGGAGTTGACCGCGCTATAAATGAATACAAATTTGACTCAAATGCCCTTCTAGCCCTGCTTATCTCGCTTCGTGGAATAGCTCATGCACTTCTAGTCGATCAGGCGTTCGGTATCAAACACTTTACGCCGCTACCGGAGCTTAAGGTAACAACTATCGGATCCATAAGATCCAAATAAAATGAAACCGCACTACCAATACTTATTTATCTTAAATGAAATATTACAATGCTTACATGATCCGTAAAGATCAGGAAACAGGGTCAGGCTATTGATATTCATTCTGTTAAGCGTTCTCAAGCATTCATCTCTTTCTTTATCCGGTATATCAATTTTTATTAACACCATCTGGCCACTTTCTCCATGATAGTTATTCTTTACCCATTCATCAACGGTTACTCCCAAAGGGGGTTTTGTAAAAAGCGCTGATTGGGCCGTTAACCGATTATTATCATTAACAACAGGATGCACTCTATTTAATTTTTTGGCCTCCTCCAAATTTTTGTTAATTTCTGAGGTGGATGATAATGCCCAAACAGAGCGAAAGCGCGATTCTGGAGCTACATCATTTTCAAAAGCAAAATAAAGAGCAACAAATGGAGATTTCGTCCAATCGAGCAACGGTGTCGCTAATCCATTGTGTTGTCCAATGGCCCACCATTTTTCCTGATCATCTTTATCGTAAAGAGTGCTTACCCTCCCTCTCGCAGAAAGAATAAATCTATTTAAGTGCTCTCTGGCATACCTATCCGGGTTTGCAACATTTATTCCTCTTGATCTTAACAATCTATCAAAACTAGATGCCAAATCATATTTTGACTCTCTCTGGCCCCTCCATATATAAGTTTCGTAATCTAGCATCTCATCAACTATATAGTCGTTAAAATACTTCCACGACTTTAGTCTGACAGTCGCAAAACCATTTTTTATAGCACTCTATTTCCATTTTTCCATCATTAAGATCAACTCCAAAAACTTAAAAGAATAACACAAAATTGCGATGGAATATGACGATAGATATTCTAAAGATTTGCAATTTAATCCGGTTATTCAGAGACCAGAACGCACCGTCCTCTAACCTGTCGCCGATGGTTATCCAGCCTGACCGAATATAACGAAATGTCCGCTATCAGTCTGTACCGGCCCTTCAACTTGGAATTCCCACAGGACACCGTTGACAGGGGCTGCACAGACCATAGCTCCATAAAGTGGTTACAACCGCATTACTACCATAGGGCACTTCGAATAACTCCGCCGGACGAAAAGCCGACCTAAAAGAATCAAATGGTTGCAGATCGGCATTCTGCAAAAACTAGGGTTTTTCGAAGTGCCACATAGCCTTCTGCATGCGCCTCTCACCGATTGTCATTTTTCAACCCAGTGCAGGCATGGGTCACTCAGGTCTTTGTCCTCCGGACTCTTGGGTTTATAACCAGGATTCGCACATAGCTCAAAAAGCTTGGCCAGAGTACCAAAGATTTGGCTAACCACACCCAGTAGCCCATTAGTGCAGCTTAGTCGATGGCGCTTCAGCAGGCCCACTCTGGATCACCGGGAAACCGAAATCCTCCAGCACTTGTTTGAGTTTGTCCGTGATCTGTGTCCGAGCCACTCTGACGGCCTCGTAGTCTAGGCTGCAGAGCAGGTTTCTGCGTCCATGCTTGGGCTGGAGATAGATATGGATCATATTATCTAATCCATCCTCCAGGAGGACCCTACAGTCCTTTGCAGGAAGGTGCTCTTCCTCAATCTGTTTTTTTGCTGCTGCAGCGACCGAGAAGACCATCTCTAGCAGGCGATCCTCCCTGGAATCGGGTTCATCATCCACACTTTCCAGAAAGAATTGCAAGGGGGCACAGGCGTCGAGCGTTTCTACCGGCCAGCCCAGTGCTTCGGCTTGGGCCTGGATGAGCAATTCCGGATTGGGCCAGTGGAGCTTGCTTTGCTCTGGAAACTCCAATCGCCCCACCAACAGGTACATGGTAGGCGTCGTCACACGGCTATAGTTCCATGGATAGGGGGCTGTGGCTGTGGGCGTGTTCAATGCCCACAGCTGCATTGGGCTGGTATCTCTCAAATGGTAAATCGACTGCGGTTGCTGAACCCAGTGGATTTTGCCACGCGGGGGTATGACACCCTGCTTCTTTAGAACCTGAGAAAGCGCCTTGCGGTCAGCCCCTCGACATTCCCCGGACCAGGGAGCCAGGAAGGGAACGGCAATCAGGAGGCTGCGGTAGTCATTTTCATAGGATTTCGCACAAGCCATGTCAGTAGCCCGATCCCAAAAGTATTGCCAAAGATCGGTCAGACCCTCGGCACGGAGCGTTTCAAGCACCGCCTGAAAGGCTTCGTCGTCACGTTCGTACATGATGCTGTAGAGCGATGTCAGCAATCGCGACATCTCCGAACCGTGCTTCAGTGCATTACCGACCGCGTGCGCGAGCGGCATCATTTCTCCCAGAAGGGCCTCTATTCTGGCGCTACGTTTTCTCATGATGGCAGCGAATCCCAAGTGCTTCTTTTGCTGTGGGCTACAGCGGCGAAATAGGGAACATGCTGGCCCGCCCACTTCATCCCAAGGTCAATCCACGGTTTGCGAGCTGGTCTGCCGTCTCATTTTCCGGATGACCATTATGCCCACGCACCCACTCCAGCCTGACCTTGCGGGTAAGGTACTCCTGGTGCAGCAGTTTCCAGTGTTCCTGGTTCAGTACCGGCGATCCAGAAGCCGTTTTCCACCCCTTCCTGATCCAACCGGGAAGCCATTCTCCCAATCCCTTCAGGGTGTATTGGCTATCCGAGCAAAGAATTACTTCCGCCCCTTCGGGAATCCTGCGCAAGGACTCAATGGCCGCTGTCAGTTCGGCAATGTTGTTGGTGCCCCGTTTCTGAATAAAGCCGCAATGTTCCGTGCGCTCCCCATCCGGCGACTCGATCACCGCCCCCCAGGCACAGGGGCCGGGATTGGTTGGGCCACAGGACCCATCACACCAAATTTTCCATACAGTCACAAAACGATTCCTCTCGCACTGAAAGCTTGCGTCCAGAGTATAACGCAGTCGGTCACGGTGTCCCCAGCAGCGGTAGATCAAGCTCCTGCAGAAAAGTATTGTGACGCCGCGTGGCCTCTGCGATTTGGTCCTCCAATGTGGTCAGTTCCTTGTGGACCGCCTGCAGGTAGATTTCTTCCTCGGCCTGGGCCGTGCTGACATACCGGGAGAAGTTGAGGTTATAGCCATTCTCCTCGATTTCGGCCATCGGCACCCGGCGTGCGTAACGCCCCCCCATTCACCCCTGCCCTGATTTACCATCTTCCGTCAGACCCGCAAATGATTCCCGCTCCGCGTCTCGCTCGCTGGTATCATATTTCCCCTCGCCAGTAGGTTTTTCCCCGGCGAGTGCATTGAGTTCGGACTGAGTGGCTGCCAAGGCTTCCTTCTCTGCGTCTGACACTTCCTCGACAGGCCCCTGCCCATTGGGCGCCTGCTCTTCCGGTTTTTTCTCAATATGGGGGATGGGTAGCGTTCCGCCCGACTCGCCCAGAATGGCTTTGTAGTCTTTCCTGGCTCCGGGGATGGAATCGCTCTTCTCCGGCCACCGAATGGCTGCCCGATCGAGCCATTCCGGGTTCTTGAAATAGAGCAGCTGCTGTCCATAAATGGGGTGGAAGCCTGCCGCGAATACCAGCATATCGCCCGGGGTCTTGATATTGGAGCCTTCCTTTTCCGGTCCCCGCAAGGTCATGACCTCGTCAGCGGTCAGCAAGGGGCGGGACTGGTAGCTGAGGCTCGTCGAATAGCCCTTGTTCTGGCTGAACATGGAGCCGTCGAAACTCTGGTTGTCGTTTTCCATGGTCACCGTACGGGTGCCCAGCATGTCAGAGATCCACTTGGCCGTCTCCACCTGGTTGGGCGCGTAGGCCGCCCGGATGTGGCAGTTGCCAATGATGGTCTTGGCCCCGGCCTTGCCGTAGCCGTGGCCTTCATCTTCCAGCTGGGCAATGTCCTGGGTGATGAGGTACAGCTTGACGTTGTAGCCTGCGAGGAAGGCGATACTGTCCAGGAATACATCGAGTTTGCCCAGGCTCGGGAACTCGTCGAGCAGCAAGAGCAGCCGATGCTTTCCCTTGGCGACGATTCGCCCGTCTTTCGCTTCCAGGCGTTCTTCAGCGGTGAACTGGGAGGCAATCTGGTTGAGCACGAGGCGAATGAGGGGCTTGAGCCGGTTCTTGTCTTCGGGACTGGTGACCAGGTACAGAGAGACGGGTTGTTCGGCGTCCTGAAGGTCGGCAATGCGAAAGTCCGAATACTCGGTCCACTTCGCGACGATGGGATCCCGGTAGAGGGACAGGAAGCTCATCATGGTCGAAATGACGCCCGATTTTTCATTCTCGGCCTTGTTCAGCATCTCCCGCGCGGATTGCGCGATGACCGGATGCACTTTGGTGAACTGGCCGTTGCCGTCCCGCCAGCCATATTGCTCATCCGGGTCATGCTCCGTCTGCATCATTCGCTCAAATGCTACGTCCACACTTTCCAGGGTAGGATCGTTGAGATAGGCGGCAACGCCCCGCAGGGTCTTGTCCGGCATGGCGTAGAGCACATGCAGGATGATGGACGTGAGCAGGGCAAAACCGGTTTTCTGCCAGTGATCGTTCAGGCCCTTGCCATCCGGGTCCACAATCATCGTGGCAATGTTCATCACGTCCTTGACTTCGTACTGGGTTCCGACACGCACCGCATCCAGCGGGTTGAAGTGGCAACCCTCTTCGGATACCGAGCCTGGTGAAAACTTCAGGATGTGGTGGCCCATGGCCTTGCGGTATCCGGCCGTCAGGTTGAAGTTCTCTCCCTTGATGTCGTGCACCACCACCGAATCCATCCAGCCGTCCAGCAGGGTGGGCAGGACGAGGCCCACACCCTTGCCGGATCGGGTCGGGGCAAAGACCAGGATGTGCTCTGCCCCTGTGTGCTGGAGTGGAGTGGCCACCCCGTTCTCGACAAAGGCCCCCACATAGCAGACATGGGGGGAGTCGAACCGGTCATAAACTGTCGGCTCCGGGATCTCTGACAGGCGTTTCTTTTCGCTCTCCGCCCTCTTCTTCCGCCACTCGGCGGCCTCCTTTTTCCGCTTTTCCTGCCGGTCTTTCCATCGGGCCAAGTCGGAATCTCCCTTGAGCCCAAGCCAGGGATGCAGACGGTCCATCACCGTCCTTGGCGGGGGAGAAGGCAGGAGCGCCGCACGGATCGCGTCGCTCCTGCTCGCCCAATGTGCTGATCCATGCACCGGGTTGTCCAGGACGGCTTTTTGCGCATCCTTGTGCTTTTTCCCGAGTATCCCCGCCGTAAGCATTCCCAACACCACCGCCGGCAGACCGGCATCATAGAATGCCTGATGAATCACCGGGTAATGGATGTTCAGGATCATGGGGCGCAGGAAAGGCAGGGGATTATACAGACGCCAGCCGTAAGGCAACGCGATGTAGGCATGCGCCTTCTGGATGAAATCATCGGTCCACTGGTAGCCAGGAAACACGTCCCTGGCCACATAGGATATGCCTAGCGTGTAACCGATGACGCCAACCGCAATGCCGGCGAGCGTCGTCTTGAGCCTGCCGCCCCGGGCGAGGCGCTGGATCTTGTAGTCGGAGACGGTGGAGTTGGGAGCATGGATACTGTTTACCATCTCGAAGTCCTTATGGGAGAACCGGCCAGGGGCGGGAGTCGCCTGATGGTGCAGGCTTTACCGCCTGAGCAGGCGTTGCCAGCCACCGGAATTGAGGAAAGGGATTGGTCGGCAGTGCCTTGTTGCCCTGGGAGACGGTGCGCAGTCCGCCGTAGTCGGCAGGCTTGCAGCCGGCCGACGCGAATGCTCCAGCGGCACCCAGTATCCGGTTGGCGTATTGGGCATCCCCCCAGAGCCGCCCGGAGTTGTACGCTTCAAAGGCGTGGTAGAGCGCTTGTTGGCCCCGGTAGCCGCTGGCCAGCGCCTGTTGCCAATCCATGTGCAGGATCTCGCTGCCTGCCCGAAGGTTAGCGCAGGCATTGAAGGCTGTCCTGGGAGTGAGCCCGAAGGCGGCGAAGTTCCCGGTATCCACTTGGGCCAGCCCTACGTCGACCCGCTGGCCAGCGGCCATGGCTTTCCGCAAATACTGGATGGCCTGATTCCGACTGCCGGGAATGACCATGCTCCGCGTGCTGTTGTTCCTCATCGCCAACGGGTTGCCCCCGGACTCCACCTGCACAATGGCGGCCATCGTCCGGGCAGCGACCATAGGGGCGCATTCAGCACTGATCTGGGGCAGAGCGATCATGCCCTCCGCCCGCGCCGATTCCACAGCCACCAGACTCCTCCGATAAACGCAATGCCCAGGACCGCCGCCAGCAGGACTTCTCCGGTGCTCATACCCCGCATGAGGCGAAAAATGGCTCCATAAATCAGCCCATGGATCAGCGCGGAGATGATGGTGTGCGCTAGCCCGTGGGTTGCACCCTGCAAGGGTCCTTCCGGCAATGCCGCATGATAGTAGGCGTGATGCCACATATCAGAGATCCTCTTTTGTCGCCACCCGCTCATCCAGGATGCGGTCAATCAGCGCGGAGACGCTCCATTTTGATCCCTGGAAGCGCTGGAGCCGCTCCAGCACATCTGCAGGCAGGGTGATCGACATGGGGCGAAGACGGCGCCCCGGGTGCTGTTTCTCCCGGCGCCGGGCCAGCTCTTGCAGGCCCTCATCGGACAAGGAGCGCACCTTCTGCGTCACGATCGCCGTTCGTGCTTCTGGCGAAAGTCCTGCGCAATCGTGCTCCGTCCGGACGATGATGCTTCCGCGCATTTTCCGCTCCTTACCCCTTTGCAGGGTGCAACCCGTAGGGATTGAGATTCGGCCCAAGCGCAGGCTCATTGCCTGCCGATCCCGTCTGCATGGCCGGGTCGTAGGGGCCGGGGAACACCATGTCGTGAGCCACCACCACCGAAAACAGATAGCCGGGGGGAATGGTGATCGTGGGTGCTATGTCGATATACTTTTCCAGCAGCTGGGATTCGGCTTCCCCAAAGGTCTGTGCCAGGGATTGCTCGCTGTCCTGAAGAGCCACATTCCCGGACATCTGGCCTGTCACACTGGTTGAAGTGGACGGAGAGGCAATCGCCATCCCTGCATCCACGATCGACATCAATAACGCATTCTTGAAGATCAACCAGGTGTGGTCATTGACCTCCCCGGCGAAGCCTGCGTATCCAGCACCGCCTGCCCCTTCGTATCCCGGCAGGTTCATGGTGGTGCCGTTCGGAAACTCGATGCGTGTCCAGGCAACGGCCAGCCGGTTGATGCCCAAGGCAGTCTGTGTGTCATAGGTGCCTACCAGCCTGGCGCCGGCAGGGATCAGGAGCGTTGCCCCGTTCACGGACGAATAGACATCCTCGCTGACCACCGCCACGATCTCTCCCGGCAGATAGCTCTTGATTCCCGTCTGCAAAACGGCGGGGATGACCGATCCAGAAAGAATCTCGTAGGGGCTCGTCTCCCGTGTCACCAGGGGCGGCGGGGCCTTTTTCTTTGTTTTCTTCGCTGCCGACTGTTCCGCGCCCGGCAGGGATGCTCCCGGCAGGGCCATAGGGAGAACAGTCGAGGCCTGCGCGGACGGCGTTGACCCCTGTGTTTTCCAGGCAAGGCCATCACCGGACCCGCTTCCCGCGTTCCCCGTACCCAGGGCGGACGCGAAGGCGGTGTCCTGCGCTGCGTAGGGATTCTTTTTGGGTCCTGTGGACACTGGGGCGGGCGTTAGATGGGACGGTCCACCCGCGCTGTTCGTGGCCGCGGTTGCCGACGTGCCCGATGCCCCTCCAGGAGCGGTTGGCTTGTGGTAGTGTTTCCGGTGCACCGGGGCGGCAGGTGCACCAGTCCCACTCGCCGGTTGAATGGTTTTGGCCTGCGCCTGCGGCTTGGCGTTCCCGAATAACGAGTGGCTTTGCAGATACTCATAGCCGCCATAGGCGCCCAGTCCGACCACCGCAGCCGCGATATAGAGTGGCGTCCGCTTGATACGTGTCGCCATCTGGTCCCTGTCCGGCTTGACCTCTATCCCGGGCTGACCGGCTTGTGGTCCTTGCTGCCCGCCAGGACCTTTGCTGCTATCCATGGCGGGCTGTTGCCCTGCGGGCGGCAGCCCCTTCTTTTTCTGGAGCAAATCGGAGAAAAAGTCTTTGCCGCTTTTCATGTTTACTCTCCTGCCTCGTTCGTGAGGCGAATTTCGGCCAGGTGATTCCAGTTACCCGTGAGCAGATCGATGCGGTAAGGGACGGCCCCCACGGCAAGCGTGTGCCCTTCCATGCGGTAGCTCACCAGCAAGGACTTTCCCGCCTTGTTTCGCACCAGAACCATCGGGGTTTTCCCGGTGGGCAGGTGAATGAAGGTCGCCTTCTGGTTGCTGACCACGCTGATCGGCTGGATGGGCTTGCAGTCGCCCGTAAAACACTGCGCTGTCCAGTCGACATCGGCATGTGTGGCATTCACATGCGGAGTATTGGGACGGGTAGGCACCCCGGATGTGGCCATGGAGACTTTGGCCGGTTGCCCCTGTTCTGGCGCCATCAGTTCCGGGTTTTCAGGGATAACGTGAGGGACGCGATAGAAGGACAGGACCGGAGTGAACCGGGAGGTGCCGCTGACCAGGCCCACGGTGTACGTCAACGGATAGCCATGGGGACTGGTCGCTACGATCTGGATACTGCCTTTGAGTCCGGCAAAGCGGGGCATGATTTCCAGAATGGGATGCCTGCCGGCTGCAAGCCCGCCGGCGACGGTCTCCTTCACAACCCACTCGGCGCTCGGCGCCCCGGCCAGGGAGACCGGCTTGACGCCCTTCCCCAGGATGACCACTGAGAAGTTGCCAGGCGAGGTCTGAAGCACCGGCAGGACCTGCCCAAGTGGCACGATGACCTCTCCGCCCGGGCGCGTGAATACGGGGAGTTGTGAGAGCGTGCCCAGGGCAAAGGCCCGCACCGATTGTTGCTCCACCGCCCGGATCGGCTCGCCATAGTGGATGTTCATGCTGTGCTGAAAGATCTGGGCGGTGTTCACGATCCCGGCAATCGGCGCGGACTGTCCAGCAACTCCCGGCGCCTTCATCGTGGATGCCATGGAAACGGGCACGCTTGCTGCCATAGCAATGGTGGCCATAATCAACACAGAACGTTTTTTCATCGTCAACGCAACGTCGCGCATGCTACTTCCCCTCCTTCTGGATGGTGACCATCTCAGAACCCAGCCGTAACAGGATATCGGCAGGAACTGAATCGACGACATAGGTGTTGCCCCGGATCTGGGTATCGACTCCGATCAGGTGTCCACTGGCATTGCGGGCTTGCAGGACGGGAAATCCTCCGTGGCTCGCCAGCCCCTGGGGCATGTCGATGAAGGTATGGGTCCCATCGTCATACACGCGCAATGGACGGATCGGTTTGCAGTCGCTGGAACTGAACCATCCGCCGCCACCGCAATGAATGGACCAGCGAAGATTGATGTGGTTGAGACGGATATTGGGCAGAGGCAGTACATTGCCTTTATGGTCGGCAGCCGACTGATCCGTTGGTGCGTTGTCTGCTGACTGCAAGTCTGTTTTCCAGGAACGGACCTCGCCCCCGCTATCCTCGATCTTCAGGGCGGGAATGTAGCGCACTGCGTCACTGACCAGACGGATTTCATAGTTGATGGGCCTGCCCTGGTCGGTCGCGGCCACCACGATGTTTTGGTGGAGACCCTTGAATTTCGGGCTCAGGAAGATTTCCGGCTGTTTCCCAACCAGCGCCTGTTGCACATTCCATTCCGACTTACTGACTCCGACGGTCGTCACGGGCTCGACACCGTCGGGCAGCTCGATGATGCAGGTGTGCAGCGGTGAGCAAACCAGCACGGGCCGACCGGCAAGGCTATTGACGGTTCCGTTCGCGCCGCCGATCACCGGAAGGGTGTTGTCCATTGCCTGGGACGCCGTCAGCGACTGACGTGCCAGCACTCTGGTTGCAGCACTTTCTGGCCCCTCGGGCGGGGTGGCGATGGACTGTTGCCACACCTGCGCCGACGCTATCTGCGCGGCAGCCTCTGGGGAGATGGCCGGGACTTTCTGGCCCGCCGACGTGGTGCCGCCAGATGCGGATGGTGTCGCGGACGGATGGTCTGCTCCGGTTTTCGTCCCTGCAGGCTTCGTTGCCAGATTCCCCGGATGCGAAACGATCGGCTTCACCGGCGGCAGATTGGTATCCACGCCTGCCAACGCCAATCCAGGAAGGACGGCGAGCCCAAAAGAAAGCAATACCTTGTTTTTCATGTCATCTTCTCCTTACACCTGCGGACTGAAAGCAAAGTGCGTGATGTAGATGCCGAAGGGATTGCCTTTCAGGACATTGGGGTTGTTCGATGGCGGGACCGTCGCGTAAGTGACCGTGCCTTGCCAGTTCTGCTCGCCATCCACGCCGCCATGCGGGCCATAGTGCTTTACCAGGAAATCGACGATGTACGAGCCACCCTTGCCCGTCACCTGCCCAACGGGAACGGCGCTCTGAATCGTGACCGTGTTGCCCTGCGTCTTGTTGGAATAGGCCGCGTAGGGATTGTGCTGCGCGTAGAAGGCATCCAGCGATGGTTCCGCGCTCGATGCGATGTAATGATAGGACTCGTCGATGAAGTGCTTTTGCACGTACTTGTCCGGGCTGCGCGTAAAAGCGAGCCAGGCAAAGCGGGAAACGATGTGCTGCACCACCGGCTGGGCGAAAGAACCGGCCCGCACGGCCTGCGCCAATTCCACAGCCTTGCCCAGTTTGTCCACTTCGACGACATAGGGCACCACATGGACACGGTCTGCCTCGTACACCATACCCGCCCCAAACAGGGCGGCGATGCCGATGGCCGACAGGGCAGCGATGCGCCAGTTCCGCGCCTGGGCGATGTAGGAGCCGTAGCGCTCAAGCCATTCCTGGCGGGCGGCCAGATAATCGGGATTGCTCAACATGAAAAAACCCTCTCAGATGATTCCTGAGAGGGTATAGATCAAGTGATGTGGAGATAATCGGGGGGCATGACCAACATCTGTCAACTGCGGTTGACATGCCAGAGCATAGCAACTATGGTTGTCATATGCTTGAACTCATAGAAACCAACGTGTTCAGAGAATGGCTCGAAGGTCTGCGCGACCACCAAGCCCGCGCAAGGATTCAGGTGCGGATGCGCCGATTGAGCCTTGGGAACCCTGGAGACGTGAAGCCTGTAGGTGAAGGCATCTCGGAAATGCGGATTGACTACGGTCCTGGCTATCGCGTCTATTTCATGAGGCGCGGACCAGTTGTGGTGGCGCTTCTGTGCGGCGGAGACAAGGGGAGCCAGGAACGGGACATTGCTTTGGCAAAAGCCATTGCAACGCAATGGAAGGAGTAATGTGATCATGGAAGTGCAATTCAGACGCTACGACACCGTGAATTACCTCAAGACTGAGGACGATATTGCGCACTATCTCGATGCTGCGATGGAGGATGGCGACCCCGCGTTGATTCTTGCAGCGCTGGGAGACGTTGCCCGTGCCCGCAACCTCAGCCAGCTCGCCCGCGACGCAGGCATGAGCCGCCAAGGATTGGACAAGGCCCTTTCCGGAACAGGGAACCCAAGCCTGGTAACGGTGCTGAAAATAACCCAGGCACTCGGCCTGCGGCTTTCCTTCCAACCAGCACACACAAGCAGTCACCCATCGGCTACAGGGGTTTAACCAGAGTTGCTACGGAGCGGTTCCTGCTTATAGTAAGGTGGCGGCGCGTCGCCTCAATATGCGTGTATCCACCGCGTCAGATCCTGAACCAGCCAGGTCCAATGGCCCGCTGCCGGGTGCCGGATGACATGCGCCTGCCAGTGGGCCAGGAACACCTGGGGCTCCGCGTGGATTTTCAGTACGAGTTCCACCGCCACCCACCCGAATATCAGCAGCAGAGGAGCCACAAAAATCAGGAACAGGAAATGCTTGCCGTAGCCGTAGCGGAAGGGCAGGAACAGGACAAAGGCGAGGGCCTTGATGGGAAGGCTGAAGATATACGCCCAAAACTCGCCGTCCACAGGCTGGGCGCGACGTTCCGCCTCCTCGCGTTCTATCTGCTCAAGGTAATAGTCCCGCTCGCCATTAGGTTTATAACGAAAAATCGTTGCGGTCATTTCAGATATCCTGGCTCGTGGCCCTGCTAATCCCGTTGTTGGTGGTATACCGTCACGGATATCCCGCCATGTCAAGAGCAGGCCATCAATCAAAATCTCTTGGGTGACTGGTATCTATGGCGCTCTTCTGGACTTGATTTGATTTTGCCGTAGCTATTTCCTCCACATGTTTTAGAGATCTACCGGCAAAACCTTCTTTGACCTTATCCGCCAAGCCCTTCGGCTGCCCCTGCATCTGCTTCAATTGCTCGACCACATCATCCATGGTAGCACCACCGCCGCCTGGCGCGTCAGGAGCAGCTTGGGCCGGAGCCGCCTTGCTTCCCTGACCGCCACCGCCACCGCCACCGCCAGAAGGCGTACTGACGGGCTCAGGAGCGGGAACGGCATTGACCGGGACGGGCGGCGCGTCGGGATGGGGTTCGCTTGCGCTCATTCCCTGATCGTTCTGCTTATCCTGGCCCGCTTCCTTTCCAGCTTCCTGGATCGGTGCCTCGACACCCTTGGATGGGTTCTGCTGGCCAGTGGATTGCGTGCTGGTCGCTGGAGCCTGCACAGCCCTGGATGCCTGGGGCGCTTCACCACCAGCCGAACCGCCAGCGCTGGGGGCAGGGACGGCGTTCCCCGCGCCCGCGCCGGAACTCGCACCACCACCTGCGGACATCGCCCCAGCTTCCGGGGCCGCCACACCAACCGCCGCGCTGGTCTCTCCCGCACCCGCGGCTCCGGCAAGGCTGCCGCCTGCAAGGCTGCCAGCGCCTCCGGCTGCACCGCCTCCAGCACCCGCCGCTGCGGAGAGTCCACCAGCGGTGAGACCGCCGGCCGCGCCAACGCCCAGGGCCACTACGCCCGCTCCAGCCGCTATCGTGCCGCCGGCGATGATCCCGCCTTCCTTGGCCAGTTCTCCACCGGAGAAGGATGAGTTACCGGACAGAAGGCTACTGGCAATGCTGGATGCTTTGCGTGGCAACAGGGCGATGATTGCGCCCAGGATGATGGCCTCAAAACCCGATTGCAGCGGGTTGGTGATGTTCTGGAGGATCTTCTCCATGATCGGCGTGATGCTGTCGGTTACCAGAAAAGCGAGCGCCGTCAGAACGAACAGCCGGACACCGACGTTGATGGCGTAATCGAAGTAGCTACCCACATACTTAGCTGTCCAGCGCAAGCCGCCCCCAGCCAACATTATCACGCCCAGGGCGATGACCAGATAGCTTTCGATCTGGACCATCAGAAACTCCAGAGCCATGACCAGTATACCCAGTCCAGCCAGCAGGCCGATTATGACCATCATCAATTCTTCGATCAGGATTTTCAGGGGGTTTGCCGCTGCTACCGTCTTTGCGGCGCTCTGTACAGCCCCGCTGAAGTTCCCGTTCCAGATGTCGGAGAACACGTTGCCGCCATTATTACCTACGGCATGACTCGCCGCTCTGAATGGGGACTCCACCAGTTCCATGAAGACCTTGAGTGCGTCCGTAGCGATGGCTCCCGGGGAGACCTGGGTTACCCCCAGTGACTGCGCACCACCGGCGAGGCCATTGATGATGTCGGGAATCCAGGTCCCGGAGTTGTCCAGCAGTGTCAGGAAAAAGCCCAGCGTCACCACTTTCTTGATGATGCCGGCAAAGAGATCCTCATGCCCGCGCTTTTGCAGGACATGGTTCAGAAACAGGACGGAAAACTCGACGGCAGCCAGGGCATAAAAGAGATCGGTCGCTGCCGTCTGCATCGTGTGCTGCCAGGGCAGAATGGATCCCTGGAGGCTGCTTTGTACCTGCCCCAGGGTTCCAGCGCCGGCGGCGAACGCCAGCCCCGGGGTAGCGCCCAGAAAGAGCCCCGCGAGCCAGAGCCTGGCCTTGTTCAATCGGCGCATGATCCCTCTCCTTTAGGGCAGCAGGCTGGGGTTGTTGTTGAACCCGCTGAAGAGGCTCTTTTGCACGAACTCGTCGCCCGCAACCCGCTTCGCCGTCTCACAGTTCTTTTTGGCGTTACCCGTCAGGGTCTCGGCCTTTTTGCAATGCTTCAACTCCTTCTGAAGTGCCGCCTTGTGGGTCTGGTAATAGTGGGCAGTGTAGAGCGGTTCCTGGCTACAACCCGCCAGCAACAGGGCCGACAAAGGGAAAAACAGATAGCGCATGGGTTTCATGAGTGCTCCTCGTCGTATCAGGGCAGCAGGCTGGGATCGTTGCTGAGACCGCCGAACATGCTGTCCGCAACAAACTGGTTGGTGGCATTGGCCTGCGCCTTCTTCTGCTTCAGATAAGCGATCTGCGCGTCCTCGCCAGCCATGGTGATCTGCTCCAGTTGCTGGATCGACTTGGTGGTGACGTTGGCCGCAGCCACGGCGGCAGCGGCCACCTGCTCCCGGCCCTGAGCGGTTTGTGCTTCATTCTGAATCGTCTGCATGGACGAGTCCTGAGTGGCGAAGTTTGCCGCCGCCAAGTGCTGGGACTGCAAGGCGTCTTCCATGTCGGTGTTGGTCGTCTGGTTCCAGTTGGCATAGACGGAGGACAGGTTCTGGATGGAGCTGCCCGCTCCCTGATACTCCTGGGCCAGCTGTGCCCCGATATTCTGCCCGGCATAACCCAGGGCCTGCGCCTGGCTGTAAATGGACGTGAGCTTCTGAATGGATCCCACCAGCGGATTCCAGATCCGCGCGAACATGGACGCAGGCATGTCCAGGGTGTTGGTCACCATGTTCTGATAGCGCTCGATATCGTTGGCGTACATGCTGATCTGTGTCGTCACTTCCTGCGCCTGCTTCGCCAACTGCTCAACAGACGTCGCTTCCTGTACAATCTGTTCGGGGAAAGTGGCACCGGCTATTTCACTGACGGCAAAGGCGGGCGCTGGTAATAGAGCGAGGCTCATGCTCAAAATGACTACCTTGCTTTGGATGCTCATAGAAAACCTCCCTGCGCCGATCCAGGCGCTATCATCTGGACTCCATGGGTATAGATCAGGGCTGGGTGGAGATGCCTGTCGCTTACTGCGATAGCGATTGCGTCAGCGTATTGGCCTGGGCCGCGAAATTCGCCACGTCGCCGTTTATGGGCACCATGTAGTTGCTGACCTGATTCATGTCGTACCCCAATGCCTTCACCAATTGCGTCCGCTCTGTGTACTGCCCGCCCATCAAAGGCCCAACCGCCGCGAGGCTGCCGCCTGCAAGGCCGCCGCCTGCAAGGCTCCACACGGACCCGCCTTCCAGGCTGGAAAGCAAAGGCGCCAGAGCTGGTTCATCCGTCACTGTTAAACAGCGTGCAAAAGTTGCCAGAATTGGGTGGAAAACAGCGTGTAAATTGACCACCTGATATCCTGCCGGATTTGCCGGGAGGAAACTGGAGTGATTTGCATGGAAACCATAGCCAAAGTGCGCCGTCTGTATCATCTGGACA
>NZ_MOAD01000005.1:0-14873 GCF_001931655.1 Acidithiobacillus albertensis
CGGTGGACTGGTCATGATCATGCGCGAAGTCTCCATTCGCCATGGTATGCAATCGGCCAAAGATGTGTTGCGCCCCTTTGGTCGCGTAATGCTCAAACTGATTACCACGGGTAACCAGCTTTCTCCTGACATGATCCAGCCCGATCATTTCCCGGACTGGGGCCCCAATATTCAGAAGGTTGAAGGAGATTTGCGGATTCTACGCAAAGCAATCCCGGTTCGCACGCTGCAAACGGTAGAAACGGCCTGGGAGGTTTCCCTGAAAACTTCCGTAGAAATGTACACCATCTGGGAAATGACGGGTGTGCTGAAGTCTCTGGAAACCATGGATGAAAACCTCTTTGATGTGATTGAGGATTTCATTGATGAAAAACGGGAAGATTATGAAGATTGGCTCGAAAGCCAGGAAAGCTGACGGATTAAGGAGATTATGGTTTTCAATGCCCGCATCGCGGGCACGATCAAACCCTGTCACTGACCGGCAATATGGCGCCACCGATGTGCGGCGTAATGGCGCCATTTCAAAGTGCCTGAAATGGGGTCTCGAACGGTGTTAAGAATGGGTGTTTTTGACTCCTTTCGCAATGGTGTTTTTTGGGGATTCCGGGAGCGGTTGTGGGGCGCGAAAACTATCGCCTTCCAGGATCAGTCGATAGGCGCCGTGGCGCAGCCGATCCAGGGTGGCCACTCCGAGCATGCGGTTGGCCGGGAAGACGTCTCCCCATTCGGCGAAGACGAGATTGCTGGTCAGCATGGTGGAGACGCGCTCATAGCGTTCGGCGATGAGGTCGTGGAAATCCTCGTCATGGGGCGGGCGCATGGGTTTGAGGCCGAAGTCGTCGATGATCAGTAGCGTCACTTTGGCGAGTTGGCGGAAGCGCCGGTCAAAGCCACCGGTGGCCCGCGCTGCATGCAGGGAGCCCACCAGATCACCTTGGGTGATAAAGAGCACGTCCACCCCCTGGCGGATGGCACAATGCCCCAGCGCCTGGGCGAGATGGCTCTTGCCGGTGCCACAGGGCCGCTTGATGGGCTAGTAAATACCCTCCACCGAATCCGGGGCGGTTCAAATAGCCATTGGCCGCTTACGCGGATAAGCGCGGCCTGTCACAAAAAAGGATCCATGCAACGGTGTAGCCTGACCAGATTGTTCGGCATCGCGGGGGTAACTACAAAAACATAACCCCGCGCGCCGTGGTCAAATCAAAACCGCACAGACACGATGTAAGCCCAAAGTCTGGGTACAACAAATCGGTCGAAACAATGCAAAAAACGAGCGGGGTTTTGTGGGTAGACATATTGAGTGACCATTTGCCCGAACATATACCGGGAGCAGGCTGGCAGTATGGCCAACACCCCAGACAAGCCTAGAACCTATAAAAGTGCTGCCTTCATGAAAAGTAATCACATTGCAAAGATGCATCTGGATTGATACAGCAAAAGAGACTGCATTGGTATGGATAGAAGTCTATCCTCCTGATTTTACATGATAGCTCAACAATGCAAAAATGTGTCCATTAGGTATGGAGAGCGCTTCATGAAAACCTCAAAGGTTAAACAGCGAATTCTGGATTATCTGTCTGCTCGCCCAGATGAAAATGCCTTTATTCGTTCAGAGTTTAACGCGCTATCTAAATCCCGCTCTGGCGTGGATAAGGCCATCAGAGCACTGGTCGCTGAGGGTATGTTGGTACGTGGGGGATATGGGGTACTCGTGCGTGGGAAAGTAGGTACGCTTACCGGCGCCGTGATTCCGGCGGTTCCTGTAGATCAATTTAGTAGGGAGGTGCTGCGGAAGCTTGGCGTTTCTTATGGCCCTAATAGTGCCTTACGGGCATACAACGATGATCGAAGTACGCAAATCCCTGTCTGGCTGGCTTATGAAATCGGGGGTAGCCGTATCGTTCGAAAAATTTATTCTGGCAAAAGAATGGTGAACTATGAACGTCGTGGAAAATGGGTACCGATGTCTCGGTGAAAAAACGGCAGAAATGGTTTCCAGCATTGTTGAGGAACACCTCGTCCTGCTTCCAAAGGACATGATCGAGAAAGACATTCTGGTAGCTGACGCCGTTCGTGCCATTTGCGCGGCTGGCAAGGCCCGTGATGCACAAATTATCTTTGGTGGCGGCACTTCCCTCTCCCAAGCACAACAGGTCATCCAGCGCATGTCCGAAGATGCCGATTTTCGGATTGTGTTGCCACCGGACGTCACCAGCCAGAACCAGCGTCGCAAATTTCTATCCGCCATAAAGATTGATATTCACAACGCCATGGAACAAGCGGGATTCCCCCTGGAAGGGGAACTCAAGAGCAGGAACGGGAATGCTTACATCATGGGCAATTTCGGATATGCCTCGGTGTTCGCGCGCTCAGATGCGTTACGACCACAGATTAAGCTGGAAATCACCGCTTTTGAGCCTGTAGCCAACGTCGAATTAAAGCCCTTACGAACGATTCTGGATCGCGTGCTGAATAGTCCGATAGAGGCTCTGCTACCCATGGTTCCGGTTGTCAGCATTGAAGATACCTTGTCCGACAAGGTAGTGGGTTATTTGCGTCGCACGGCAGCGGACAGGGCTGGATGTGGTCGTGGTGACTACGATGATCGGCTCGTACGGCACCTGTATGATGTCCACTGCATTCTGCAGGCCAAGGGTGATCTCTCCGGCGTAGTGGCTCCTTTATTTGCGGGTACTGTTGAACGAGACCGGGAAACCTACGGCAACCAGTTCCCCGCATTCAAAGATCATCCGTATGCGGTGCTTCAAGATGAAATCACCCATCTGGCAGACGCAGACATCCGCGCACGGTATGAGCGATTTTGCCAGATCATGATTTATGGAAACATTCCTGCCTTTGATGCTGTGGTGGAGAGCTTCCAATCTTTTGCGGATAAGCTTCTGATGCGGGTGCCTAGACAGGAGATGAGCACGGGAGCGCAAAAAATTTTAATGTAGGACAGATTTTTTGTTTTTTCTTTTGTGTTAGGGACGGATGTCTGGTTATTAATATTAACGTTTTTCTCAGGGGACGGGATAATACCCATGCTGGTATCTGCGTCGGCAAATATCCCGGGACCAGGCCACGGTATCCCAGGTCTTCTCCAGAGGGAGGCGCAAAATGCGTGAGGGGGGCCGCTGGCGACCGCCCCAACGTATTTCAATGACCTCCTCATCGGGAAACAGCGTGGGCACGACCTGAATCAGATACCAGCGACCGTCGGTGGCGCGTTCCCAGGCACAGATCCCCTGCCGACGTTCCAGAATCGCAGACAGGTGCTGCACCGCCCTCTCCCAGGGTTGGGCAATAGCCTTAGTCGGGGTGTCCATGTTCCGTGTCCACCGGTTCTGCTGGTTGCGATGGGTCGTGCGCGATCAGGGCGGGTTTTTTGTCGTGCAACAGAAAATCCGTAAATTTCGAGAGGTATCCGTCCGATTCGAGCCAGGCTGCTACATCTGCATAACTGGGGTACTTGTCCCCATTCAGCCCGGAATACGCCGCAACATGCTTTTTCAGGGAGAGCACGGCCAGTTCCATCAAAGCTGTATCGCGCTCGCCTTTGTTGCGGTAAGCCCGATTTATCCCCAGTTGAACTTCCAGCAGATCCAGCTCGATTGCGGGATCATCGAAGAAATCTGCACAAACCCGTCTGGTTGGCCTTCCAATCTGCATAGCGGTTATCCATGGCAATCATACGATGATTCGATATTATGCCGGTTTTTTGTAAATGCAAGCACATATATAGAATAAGCGTTTTGTTTTTTGCGCTGTTCTTGGTAGCATTGAGACATTCTTAGATAGAATAATGTATACTATTATCCGATCTACAGTCACAATAAACTCTTGGAGACCCGATGATACCCATAGATTCTCTCGTCGCAGACTTTGAAAACTGGCTGAAAAGTCCATTTTTTGAGATTCCCTACGCGCAGACCTCCATCAAGGGATATACGGTGAAATCCCGTCAGTTCCTCCATCATGCCGAGGAAAGCGGCATAGAACAGATAGAAGCGGTTTCCTTGTCTTTCGTGAAAAACTGGATTGTTCAATCTAAAAACGGCATCGCACCGGTTTCTACACAGATGGTCCGATACTCCGCCCTCATGCTGTTTTTTGACTGGCTGCAAAAAACGCGGGACTTTCCCTTTAATCCAGCCAGAGTGCTCCGTGAGGAAAAAGTCCGGCAACGCGCTGAACGGGCCCTCACGGGGGGCCAGGGCGGTCGCGGGGGACGCGGTGGTGCCAAACCCCATCGTCTGCCTCCCGTCCTCGATCATGCGGAGATCGACCAGCTCTGCACCGAAGCCAAGCGGTTTGAAACCATTGCCGGCTATCGGGATGCGGCGCTGGTCGATTTTTTACTGTCCACAGGATTGCGTGCCCATGAAGCGGCGAGCTTCAGGCTTGATGCCCTGAACGGTTATCTCTCCGGACGCCTGCGCGTCATCGGTAAAGGTAACAAGGAAAGATTGGTGCGCTTCCCTCCCCCGCCCGCCGAGTCTATGGAACTTTGGCTCACCGCCAGGCACCGGCTTCCGTCTGCAGCGGACACCCTGTTTCTGACTGATCAGGGGAAGCCCTTAAGCGCTGCTTTTATGTACCTGGTGATCCGGCGCCTCATTGAGCGCACCGCGATTCATAAGCCGCAGGTCGGACCCCATCTGTTGCGGCACACCGCCGCCAGTCTGTGGCTTGCACAGGGTATGGATTTGCGCCAGGTACAGGCCAACATGGGGCATAGTAGTATCGTGGTGACCAGCCGATATCTGCATTTGCTGGAGTGAGGAGCGTATTTACCCGATGATTACGGCGGCAGGTACCAAGCTCTTGCAGTGGCTACTATTCCAGGCCTATATCCATCGCTACATCAAAGTCTTCATGCGCAAATGCGCCTCTCCATCGCTCCACCTCCGCTTTGGGAATGCCCGCTTTTTTCGCTTCTTCCGCCCAGTTTGCAATCGCCTGTGCGATCTGTCGCACCGCCGCGCGGGCGTTGGCTTCTTTCCATAAAAAATCGCCAGCAGCCGCCCATATCGACGTGAAATCCATCGTGGTTGTCCCGTCGACCCGTAGGGTGGTGCCATGCGTGGTCCGGTCGTGAGACGGCGGCGAAGGATTGATATCAAAAGCGGGAGACAGGCGGAATCCTGCCGCTGGCGACCAGAGCACGCCATGATTCCGCAGGTGGTCGTCTACGTTGCTGACCAATACTGAAAAAGCCATGCGGCGCCATAGCTCCCGCACATCTTCTGCGGGAGCTGCCAGTTCGCGTAACGATTCCGCTATTTCTTCATAAGATCGCGTATCGCCATCGCGTGCGCCGAGGAGGGTCATGGCGGACGCATAATGTATGCGGTGCCCAATGGCGTCCCGATCGAATCGCCGCGTTAAAAAAACGCTCGTATTGCCCGCCAAATGAAGCAGCCGATAATCGGGGACGTGAATACCGCTTTGTCTGGCCAAGTGAACGGACAGGTATTCCCAATGAGAACGGTAGCGGTCTTCCGCGTGAACGCCGGGAAATTTGGCGATCCATAAGGATCCTTCTTTATCCATAACGGCGGCTTTAGGATGGGCACCGCCCAACGAGGCTCCCGGTCGCAACAGCAACCGGATATCCTCCATCTCCCGGTCGTTATTGCCTGCGTCCAACCTTTGCGCCGCAGCGACCAGCCTCGGCAGCTCAGTCAATGGCGGAACGCGAACCCGAGATTCGGCTGCCAAAAAAGGACCATTGCCAACACGGAACCGCAAAGCACCCATGCGTAAGCCGTCATCCACACGCAACAGATAATCTGACGTGAATAGCGGTCGTTTTGACGGGTCTCCTTTGCGCATCAACAGCCGACCCCATCGATCTGGTGCGGCATCAGAGAACACACCAAAAAGCGACGGAGAATGATATACGCCGGGGAGTAGCGGTAACTCAGGATCGATGGGAAACCCGATCTGACTGGTCAACCATGCGTTGTCGTATTCGAACGATGTGCTTTCATGGCCACCCCGATAATGGCACCAGAATCTACCTAACAGGTGAGGATTTCCTGCAACATCCATGAAAACGTGCACTGCATCTTCGTGTTTCACGCTAACATCCTGGATTACTGCGCCTTGAAGACGATTTTTCTCGCCCGTCTCCGCCGCTGCTCTGCCTCTAGGGCAAGACCAATACCATCTTTCGTCTCATCCGCTAGTTGCATCATGCGATCATTCAACCCCAGAAGCCATAAGGTCAGCGTCAATGTACCCATGCCCACCCCGGGATCTCCGTTTTCCAGCCGCAATATGGTTCCGGGGGATACCCCTGCGCGCTCGGCGAGTTGGGCCACCGTGATATTTCTGCGCAAGCGCGCGGTACGCAAATCCTCCCCCAGTTTTTTGAGAGATTTGCGCACCTTGGGCGGCAAGGCGTTTTTGGCTAATGGCTTCACCCTGTTTATTATCCATCTATAGAATAATGTTGCGCATAAAGTACCATAAATGGATGATTAACGACAAATTCATGAAAAACGGTGATGCCGCTTATCCATGCTCCGCATCGCTATTTTTGGGTTGAGTAGGGGCCCTGTGGAAGAACCTGTATCTAGCATCCTACGTCCTGACAGATAAAAGCTGCTGGCCCGGCTTCGGTGTCGTATCTATTTGGCGATACGCCGCATGTTTCAAATATCGTATGTTGTGTGTTACTTGATAATCATGGATTGGAGAATTGTGAAGAGTGAATATTCCTTTGTGGCAGTGAATGGCCTGACTATTCCCGACACCGTACGGTTCCTGCTGAAAGTCATCTTAATAAATATTAAATATCACAATACCTGGCGGCAAACTTAATTGAGATATCCATGCTATCAGATGAGCAACCAACTCTAATTCTATTCCAGCGACGAGAATTACCATGGGCCATGCCCAACTACGTATGCCGTCTCGCAATGACTTCTCAAATGCTAAAATGATATTACGCCACATGATTATCCACACAATAATATAGTTTCAATTTTCCTAGAGGATATTCTATATACCAGGCTATAGCAATAAACTTCGCCACCAGATAAGAAACAATAATAAATCCTGGTATCCACCAAAACAAGAAAATTAAAAGCCCGTTTATTAACCAGGCCATCCAAGATATGGCTATAAAGACAATTATCGCTTCTATTGTTTTAAGTGACCTTTTCTTCTTTGATCCAGAGAAGCAGAAATAATAACTTTCTCCGTCAATATTTATTTTTCTTTTCCATACCTGAATTTTTAATATGAATATGCTGAACAAAGAAAAAAATATAATAATAAGTGGCGCATCTACAAAGAAATCTAGCAATACCCCCCAAAAATTACTTGGGTTTAATATGGTAGAATATATGTCATACCCATCCAGAAGATAGAAAATGATAGTTAAAAAAACTGCGAACAATGTTTGTCGCCATGTCATTCTCCACCACAATGAAGTTGCCAGCTGCACATTGGATAGCGGCTTATTTCTTATGTCTGTTACCATTTTTTCCTCGACATGCTTTTCTCTGAGGTGAGAACTAGGGTAATATACCATGAACGTTAAGTTGATAGAATGTACTATCACCTAGATGGCACACTGATGCAACAGGTCTTGCCAAATACGGTATTAGATTTCCTGCGCCTGAATGCTTAATCTTGAAGCGGGATGGAAAATCACTACATCATTATCAAGACGCTGACAACAAGTTGATCTATCCTAGTCTTCTGTGTGTATGATAAGGATGGTGGGAATACATCTCCGAGAGCGTTGATAACTAATAAAATATGCTGCATAATTATATATCTGATCGGCTAGTATTTATTAAATATTAAGACGCACGGAGTGAGGAGTGCTGATTATGGAATGGGCTCCATGATTACTTGAGATAGAAAAAATAGTTTCTCAAAATAAACACATAGATTTATTATTAGAAATGGAAAGATGATCTATTTTTCGTGCGTTAAACAGATTGACTTTCAGCCTACCTGTTCCTACCTCCAAGCGGTTATCCCTTTTCTATTCGAGTAACTTGCGCTAGTGGGAAGGTCTCTGGATTCGGTTGCCCCGCAGCATGAAAATACACCTGACCATGAGGGTCGGCCTGTATCCGGTTATTAATGCTTCCTAAAGACCGCCCGACCAATGTGTATAACAACGCCCAGTATTTATTGTATTGCCAGTCTATTCGATAGTAATGCCCACGCTGCAGAGACTTCGGAAGACAACGGGCTCCCCAGGCATCCGCCCAAATGAAATCACCCGTCACCTCTCGTCCTCCATGAAGCACTAGTCGATCCCAGGTCGGAAGATTGTCTAGCGTTTTTTCCAAAGCGGCATGCAGCGGCTCAGGAAAGGTCTCACATAAACCCTGCCCTATCTGATCCGCCTGTTCTCGCTCTAATACCACACGAGCGAGCTGCAGTATGATTTTGTCGAGTGTTCGCATACCGACCTTTGCGGAAAATCGCCTGACGGCATCCATGGTCACAATCTCTGGCATTCGGGCAACCGTCCCGGCAAGAGAGAGATTGGCATTGGTAAAGAATACATAATTACGTAGGTGTGCATCTGTTACTGGAATACCCTGCTGAGAAAGATAACTTTTCAGACTGCGAACTTTCAGAGCATTGGTTGCTACAACGTTAGCGCATGGCTTGGGTCCCGGATCATAGCGTCGTTGCCGAATCCATACGTCAGGATTCTTTGCGTCTGATTCTAGACGACCCGACCAGTTTTTGATTTCGATCACGTGGATATGACGTGGGGTGAGCAATATCAGATCAATTTCGGTGCGTTTGCCGGGAAGTAAAGGATGCCCCGGCTGTATATTGGGAATGCGTTTGTTGACGTATAGATAAGAGCCTTTAAGTGATCGGTGTCTCTGCAGGGTTTTCAGCACAGCCCGTTCTCCTTCATCACCCGCTAGCTTGATGGTATCTTCGGGTATAGGTTTTACGCCGGACAGCACTCGCCATTGAGCGAACCGTTCCGATATGGATAACGTCGAGCGAGCCGGAACGTCCTCCGGACGTGGCCAGATGTAGGTGGCCGGTGCACTGGCTACTGCGCGCAGGGCGCTGGACTTCCAAGGTTTGATAAATGGCAGCTCTCGATGAAAAAATTTTTGCATGCCCCATTCTGCCGAAACATACACACCAGACAGAACGAAATAGATTTGTATGATTGGCCCGAGAACCGATAGAACAATAAGCAGGCCTATCCAGCACAAGACAAACCAGAAGCTGTTGACCGACCATGAAAACTGATCTTGCAGGTCTTGCATGTGATGCTTACGAAAATGAAAAACGCCGACTAAACTCAACACCGCCAGACACAACATGCCTGCTGCTGGCACATTATCCGCACTTTGCCCTATGTGTGAGAAAAATCTTAGGCCATGCAGAAGTAGATAAATGCCGAGAAGGGCTGCCCATATCCTTGTAAATATATTGAAGTTAATTAAACGATACGTCTTACGCATTTTCTGTAACCATAGCTATCCCAACATATATGCGGCTGGAGCACGAGGATTATTAGAGCAAAAACACCCTTCCCGCAATGAATTAAACAACGAAACCAGTTACTACGTTTCGCAATAAATAGGGGAACCTTGTGATTCCTGTTGAGAATATCTTATTTGAAACAGGCTTTCATAGGAAATATAATCACTTATTGACCTTACAGGTCGGTTACGGTTTATTTGCCCCCCCAATTGCCCTGGCAAACGCAAGGAATCCGGTAAGGCATCCCGAATCGATCCTGGTAGCCCCCGATTGATCGTCTGCGTCAATAATGCAAGCGGGCCGTCTTTCCACCATGTCGGCATGCTCTACCTGTCCGCGATCACGGTAGCCGAGCTACGTGCGGGTGTCGCGCTGATGCCGGTCGGAAAGCGCCGGATCAGCCTGCATGAGAACCTGGAAAAGCGCCTGCTGCCAATGAGGGGTATTCTCCCCAGTGATCCTGAACCAACCGCACGGCCCGTTCACGCACTTCTACAGAAAATTTGTTCATCTTGTTGTGAGTCTTCGTCGTCATCGTATTGGCTCCATTCTGTCATGTTGTAGAGCCTCCATAGAACCCGGGGCGGTTCAACCCGTACTTTTCGCGGTATTACCCACCCTTTTGCGGTATCTTTCTCCGTATGAACCCCGCTGCTTCGCAAAAGCCTCCGGTAACTCCCCTCCTGCAATTCATCTTGCATGATGGCCAACGGGTGGGTTTTGTTCTGCAGTACGATCCCGATCATCTTGCGGTGATCCGGGCTATTTTTCAGGAGCATCGCGGGGTCTGGCGCAAGCCTTCCCGCGCCTGGGTCGTCCCTCAGGGCGCCGCCCGGGAGATAATGGCGGAACTCGCTGAAATGGATCCCGACCGGTTTCCGCTCCCCCGATCCGAGGCCTTCCTCGAAAAAGCGACCCAGAACCCCCGTGCGTTTGTGGCCCCGCAGCTGGATGTGCAGATACAGCCTTTGACTGATGGGCGCCAGGCCGTGCGTTTTGCCTACGACCCCGTCCTGGTCACGCTGCTGCGCAACATGCGGGGTCATTGGCATAAACCCTGGTGGGTGGTGGATTCTCCTCTGGAGAAACTGCAGGACCGCCTGGAACGTCTGGGTGCGATCCCGCGCCCTTACATGACGATTCACAACGATCTCTGGGAGCTCCTTGAGAGCGGGACGTTGCAGCCCACGGGGCTGATCCACGTGGAAGAAGGCGACATCGAGCCGGAACACGGCGACGCAGCCGCTTTTGCGGGTTATCCGACAGAAGGCCCCGCCGTTCTGGTGCCGCTGATCACGCCACTGTCCTTGCTGGATGTGGATGCCGATCAGATCCGGTCCATGTCCGAGGCCTACGGACTCTATCCCTATCAGGCGGAAGGCCTGCACTTTCTGCTGGCTCGCAGTACCGCCCTTCTGGCCGATGACATGGGCCTGGGCAAAACCCGGCAGGCCCTGGTGGCGGCCCTGGCGGTGCTGGAGGCCCCTTCCGACACCAGCAACGGGGACAGTCCCCGCCGTGCGTTGATCGTCTGTCCGGCGAGCCTCAAACGCAACTGGGAAGCCGAACTAAAAGCCATAGGAATCCCCGACTGTGCCATTGCACGGGTGGAGTCCCTGGCCGCAGCCAGGGCTATCGACCAGTCCCCTTCCCTCGCTGCCGGCGTCACCGAACCTCCGGAGAATCATTCAGAAACCGCCTCAGAGACCGTACGCTTTGTTATCGTCAATTATGAGTTGCTCCGGGCATTGGATGGCCATTACACCGTCGCCATATTCGATGAAGCTCATTATCTCAAGGAACCCGGCGCCCGCCGCACGCAGGAAGCGTTTCGTCTGGCGCAACGGATTCCCCGCCGCTGGCTGCTGACCGCCACCCCGATGCTGAACCGGGAAGAAGAGCTTTGGACCCTGCTGCGTTTGGGTGGGCACCCCATGGGGGCTTTATCGCTGTCGGCTTTTCGGTCGCTGTATGCCGGAGAGGCTGAACAACGCGCCCTATTGGGTACCCGTATTCAGGAATGGATGCTCCGCCGGCAAAAGCATGAAGTGCTGACCCTGCCGGGTAAATATCATCAGACCCTATCCGTAAACCCTGAACCCGATTGGGTAGCCGCTTATGCGGAGATCCGCGATAACGAGCAACTGCGCGCCATCGAAAAAATTGGCCGGATGCGTATCCTGTTGGAGCGCGGCAAGCGCGAAGTCGTGCTGGATGTGCTCGATAATCTCCAGGAAACGGCCAAGGCGCTGATCTTTTGCCAGTACCGGGAAACGGTACACTGGTTTGCTGAACAATTGGGCGATAGTTCCGTCACGCTGACGGGTGCGCTGACCAACAAGGCCCGGGATCGGGCCGTGCACCGCTTCCAGCAGGATCCATCCGTACGCTGGTTGGTCGCGACCATTGATACGGCTGGCGTCGGGCTGAACCTGACGGCCGCCACCTACGTGTTTTTTGTATCGCGGCCCTGGACCCCGGCAGCGCAGGATCAAGCGGAGGACCGCGCCTACCGGATTGGGCAAAATCGGCGGGTGGAGATTTATTTGCCCCTCATCGCGGAGACCATCGATAGCGACATCGCTGCCCTGCTGGAGGCCAAACGGGCCGTCAGTGAGGGGGTATTGGGGGAAATGCTTACGCGAAATAGTAGGTTAGATTAAGGCATCTTCTTGTTTTAATGAAATTAAGTCCGACATCATTGAACCCAGGTTGTGTTCGATTGATCATGCTGGTTGCCCAATTGATGGTTTTTCACGTGGTTTAATGGTCTAGCGTTTCAACCTACTTCTTACCCCCCTACTCCAGCATACAGATTGAATCTAATCTCTGACTGTATACAGCGGCGTCCGTTGCATTGTGTCTGGCTTATTCTCCACGAGTGCGGGCACGCCTCTCTTCAGAGGCAGCTACCTTAAAACTAACCTGCCCACACATTTATTTCATGAAATAATGCAAAAATGCAATAATGAAAGGATTAAATAATGAAAACAATTGCTGTCACGTCACAAAAGGGTGGGAGTAGCAAAACAACGCTTGCCGCGCATCTTTCTGTCGAAGCTGAGCGAACCGGTGGTGGAGACGTATGGCTAGTTGACACAGACAGACAACTTTTGAGCCAGTGACATTCTCGCTGAGGGGTAGAGGTGCATGGAAAGCCGGGTGTTCCTTTCATATGGTTTCCCATGAGCTTAAGAATTTGCCCGCACACTTATTTCATGAAATAATGCAAAAATGCAATCATGAAAGGATTAAATAATGAAAACAATTGCTGTCACGTCACAAAAGGGTGGGAGTGGCAAAACAACGCTTGCCGCGCATCTTTCTGTCGAAGCTGAGCGAACCGGTGGTGGAGACGTATGGCTAGTTGACACAGACAAGCAATCTACATTGAGCCAGTGGCATTCTCGCCGAGAGGCAGAGACGCCTGGAAAGCTGGAGGTTCCATTCGCACGGTTACCAATGGGCTTGCAAACCCTTGCTACACAGAATGCGGCATATTGTTTCATTGATACGCCGCCAACCATCTCGGAACAAAGCAAGACTGTTATTGAGCTTGCCGATCTTGTTCTAATACCCGTCAGAGCTTCTCCTGCAGATCTTTGGGCCGTGGCAGATACCGTAGAGATTGTTAAGCAAGCGAATAAGCCATTCTTATTTATTATCAATCAGGCGAAATCTCAAGCGACAATCACTGCACAAGCTGTAGCCGCTCTCTCGCAGCACGGCCGTGTTGCTGAAAAATTTATTGTGGACCGGGTGGCCTATGCTGTTGCAATGACCGGTGGGCGTACAGCGCAGGAAATTGCCCCAAAAGGTCCAGCAGCAGATGAAATACACGCCTTGTGGCTTATCATTATTTCATGTTTTAATGAAAAAAGTAAATCAGCAAGGAGAAATGCTAATGGCTAAGACTGCGACTATTGGTCTAACTGGTGCCGATTTAATACCAGCAAAAATTCGTTCCCAAAGCATCAGCTGCCAGCGTGGTGTAACCCCATCTTCAGAGCTTGTTCCGTTACAATTCAGGATGCCTCCCGAGTTTGTGCGTGCCTTTAAGCAAGCAGCCCTCGACCGAGGCTTGAAACTGAATGAATTGCTGAATTTATTATTTCAGGAATTCATGAAAGAAGAAAAGTAAGATGCCGGAAGGGCAGGAACATGATCGATAAGCCGACGCCAGCTAAAAAGTCTAGAAGTCGAAAGACTATTGTGCCAGTGCAGCCAGAAGCTTTCGCAAACCAACAACTCAGTTTGTTTCAGGGATTCTTGGCGAACGGTGAAAATGAGAGGGAGTTACTATCAAATGCTGTAGACCTTTGGGATAATATTCCTCGTTATTCTGTATCCCGCGCACGCATGAACAGCATGCGAACGGCAGATGGTTTTCTCGAAGAACTTGAACTTCCTTTCCAGTATCGTGGACGGAAATTTACTGCGGTAATCCACCCCGCACGTGTAACTGGTAAGAACGGTAAGCGACAGAGTTACTATCCAAGCGCGCGGGAGGAATTAATCGAGCACGCACTGAGGAAGATTTCCGCTGAACGGAAATCTGGTTTTTTTGACCGGCTCGACTATCGCTCAGGAGTCGTTTTTTCCCTACATGCTTTGCGTAGCGAGTTAGAGCGGCAAGGCCATAGTTTGCGGTATGACGAGATTATTGAAGCCTTAGACATCCTCTCCCTGAGTACCATTGACATAGTAGCGCTCAACGCGGATGGTGACGAAATTTGTACGCGGTCAAGCTATCTAGATCGGCTCACGGTGATTAGGCGAAAGGATTATGACGCTGATCGGAATTTGAAGTGCGCCGCGCAGTTTCATCCCCTTGTTACTCAGAGCATTGATCGCGTTACTTACCGCCAGTTTAACTATCAACGTATGATGAAATGCCGCAGTCAAATTGCCCGCTGGCTCTTGAATCAGCTTGTCTTGAAATATACTCAGGCAGCCATGTTGACTCCATTCGAGGTGTACTACAGCACGGTGAAGCGGGACAGCGCTCTGCTGAATGGGTACCGGCTCGAACGTCAAGCTGTTGCGGCTGTTGATGATGCGTGGCAAGAACTAAAGGAGTTGGGAGCCTTAAGTTCTATCAGCAAGAGCGAAAAGCGCGGCCAGCGCGGCAAACTTGATGACGTGATTTATAGTTTACTGCCAACCTACGAATTTATGGCAGAACAGAAGGCAGCTAATCGCCGTCAAGCAAACTCACCCAACCAGCAAAAAAAGCGTGACACTATATCGCTTGGCAGGGGGAATAGGTGACGGGTCGCGTTGATTGGCGGGGGGAATAGGTGACGCTTGGCAGGGGGAATAGGTGACGGGTCGCCAAAAGAGACTTCTGTAGCCCATTGTTCGCATCGCTTAGC
>NZ_MOAD01000041.1:0-14783 GCF_001931655.1 Acidithiobacillus albertensis
ATTGGATGCGGTCCTGTCCCAGGGAGAACAGTGGCACCAGGCCGGGCTTCCCTTACGCCTGTCGCTGAATATCAGCGCCCGGCATCTGCTGGATCCCGAGTTTCTGAATGACTTGCAGTGCGCTCTGGCTGCACATCCCGGGATAGCCCCGGCGTATTGCGAAATTGAAGTCACCGAAAGTGCCCCCATGCTGGATTTTCAGAAGGCTCAGGAAACACTCCAGCACTGTAATGCCCTGGGTCTACGCATCGCGCTGGATGATTTCGGAACCGGGAATGCTTCCTTGAGCTATCTGCAGAAACTGCCTGCCCAGACCATCAAGATTGACCAGAGTTTTGTCCTGGACATGCTCAATGATCCTCGTGACTTTGCCATTGTTGCTGGCGTCGTAAAGACCGCCCGCATGCTGGGTCTGGAGGTCATTGCCGAAGGCGTGGAAACCGTCGGGCATTTACAGTTGCTGGAGGCTCTGGACTGTCCGGCCCTGCAGGGCTATCTGTTTGCCAAACCGATGCCCGCAGAGGCCGTGCCAGCCTGGGTAAAGGCGTTTAACATAATAAATTACATCGGTAATTCTGCTGCACCACGCAATCACCTCATGGGTATCACGGATACAGGGCTGTTGGGCGCGCACCAGATACGCGTACAAGAATCCATTCAGTACCTCCAGGGGAAGGGCTGTCTGCCGGAGCGGATCTTGGGTCGCGATGATGCAGAACATTGTCATCTGGCCCTGTGGTTGAACCAGCTGCCCGACCGCGCCGCTTTGCCGGTCGACGTGGATCAGCTCCATCACCGCCTGCACCAACTGCTGAGAGATCATGTCGGTCCACCGGGCAGTCCGCAAACGCGGCAATTAGCTCAGGAGCTGCTGGAAACCAATGCCCAGCTGATGGATGTGTTACACCGCTTTCTGGGGCATCCCCATGTTCGGTAGATGGGTGCTCTTTACCGGGCCTCAAAGGAAACGGTCTGCGTGGAACGATCATGAGGGGTACGCCAGATGAAGATTGCTAGAAAAATCCATTCACTGCCCGGAGAACGCATCACGCCTTTTCAGAAAAGGGCGCTCACCCTGTTGACCAAGGATTCTGGCCTGTCGGCGGAACGGATGCTGGATATCCTCCTGGTAGAGGCCCTCCTGGGTCATTTTATGGGTCGAGGTATGGAGATTTCCGGTACTCTGGACCTTTCGGCAGCGAGAACTCCTGACGTTAACCGTCCACGGGGTCCATAGCTAGCTGACCCATAGTGCATTCTATATAGGCAAAATAGCGAGGAGAAAAAGCAGTGACAGGGGATAAAGCAGCAACAGAGGAAAATAAGACCATACGCGCATTACTGGAATATCTGGAGGCCCAATTGGAAGGTGATGGGCCGCGTATTGAGCGGATCCTTGTTGAGCACCCCGACTTTGAAGCCCTCGCGCAACCCATGATTTCCCGCGTATTGGGTTTACAGGAAAAAACCCATCAACTGGTGGAGCACTTGCGGGCGGTTACCGTCAATGTGGATGGGGCGGCGGCGGATATTGAAACAGCCATGCAGGAAGTGCAACAAAGTTCTGGTCAGGTTAAATCGGCCATTACGGATAATGTGTCTTCGGTGCAGTTGCTGCTCAAAAAGATTCAGGAAATTAGTCGGGTCGTGGGTACTATCAAGGATATTTCCTATAAAACCAATCTGCTCGCCTTGAATGCGGCCATTGAGGCAGCGCGGGCAGGAGAACATGGGCGGGGGTTTGCAGTGGTGGCTGATGAAGTACGCAGCTTGGCAGCCCATGTTCAGGAAGCAACCGTCGAAATCCGGGAGAGCATGGAACAGATTGCGGATTCCGGAAAGGCCATGCAACAGAAAAACAGCGCAGTTCAGGAGCAGACGGCTGGCGTCGATTCTGTCGTACAGCGCTTATTGGACAAGTCGCATCATTTGCGGAAGATGACCACGCGATTACAGTTTGAAGCGACACAGGAGACGCACCAGCATTTCGTCGAGGTGGCCTTGCGCGAATCCGAAAAGGGCGCCCAGGCACTGTCTCCAGATCACCTGCCGCTGCCCATGGATTCTCACGCCTGCCGTCTGGGGAAATGGTACGATGGTACCGGCCGGATGCAGTTTGCTTCCCTTCGTGGTTTTCAGGACTTGGCCGTCCCGCATCAGCAGATTCATCAGTTAGCTGTTCAGCTCCTGCAGGCGACGCAAGAAGATTCACCAGATTTGCCGGCCTTGCGCGAAGCACTGCAAAAGCAGCACGAAGCATTCCGAAAGGCGTTATCGACGATGCATTCAGATTTGTCCGCTTGAGGCTCTGCAAGTCAGTTTTTTAAATAAAACTCCCCTGGACGGAGGGTCCGGGAAGATTCCGAACGTTTTTTGAGTTCTTCGGCTTTTTTGCAGAGATACAGTTGCTCCGCCTTGGCGCGTTGCGCCTGGGTCAGGGTCATTTTGACCGCAACCAGGGCCCGAAAACCGCGCCCCGCAGGCCGGTTGTCGACCCGGACGATGGTGGCAATGGTTTCGCAGGTACCACACTCGGGAACATCAAACGAAGCCAATAGGCTTTCTCCGGGCAGGAAGTCCGTTTCTTCGGTCAGAAAACTGAGTCCGGTCGGACTGAAATCATAAGTAAATGCGGCTGTCTATCTCCAGAAATATCAAGGTGTTTTGATAATGCTCAGCCGGCAGAAGCGGGTTTTTCGGGGAAAATACCAAACCACCCTGATCACAGTCCTGGAAAACAAAATGTTGCCCGTCTTCACTCGCTTCATCAGAAAACAGCATGGCGCCGGCAGCGGTTGTCGTACATAGATGTTCGGGGATATGGTCCTGAATGGGTTCTGCAAATTCTGTCAGAACAGCCTGCTGATATCCGACCATGCTATGCCCTGCACGCATGGGCAGCAGCATCCCTAAGTTGGTATCGTCGACGGAAAGGCTCATGGGCTCGTCAGGCTATGTGAAGTCTGTGGATTCCTCTGCGGGATAATGGTGCCATATTCTGCTGATGGACTGTAACAACGAAGAACATCCGTTGCAAATTTGAAACTATTCAGGTGAAACCACTCGGGGGAATGCTGGCTCTGTGTCGTTGATTGTGTCCAAAACAAACGTCAGCGTTAACCCAGCATCTTGGTCATTTCAGCGGTCTCCATGGGTTCGGCAAACCAGATACCCCTGGGCATGCTGTACGCCCATGGCATCCAGAATCTCTGCCGTTTGATGGTCCTCAACGCCCTCTGCGACAACGTGAAACGACATGGTCTTGGCCATGCCCACCATGGAGCGTGCGTGTGTTGGGTCGGTTACTATCACGGATCGGCAAGCGTTAGATCCGAACGATCAAAATGCAGCGGAAGCGGTCGTTCGTTGGACTGGCCATCCTATTCTCGAAACCTGTCACTATGACCGTTATCACACAGTGCCAGTGACTGGCCAATTTTCAGCAGAAATAAACGTCTTTATTACTCATCCATAAAAGCATCAGTATTTTGATAATACATCTAATTTTTCAATGGACTAATGACTTATATTCCGCGATATGAGGTGGAAAAACCCGATATTGAAAGATGGTTAACGAATGACGCTGATTAACAGTCATGAGTGACCGCCTACACGCTATAACACACTGAAGCAGCGCAATAATCAGAAAATATTGATCTGGTCATGGTCGAACCATTTTGATTCTCCGCAGATGACTATGAGCCAATGGCTAGCGAGAAATTATTGATCAACAAGCCGATAACCAAAACCTTTTTCCGTAAGCAGATACTGTGGAGCTTCCGGATCGTCCTCGATTTTTTCCCGTAACCGTTTGATATAAAGACGTACATAATGTTTCTGTTCCATACTGTGTATACCCCATATGGATGTAAGGATGATCCGATAAGACAGTACCCGTCCCTGATTTATGGCAAGAAGATGTAACAGCTCATATTCCTTGGGCGTCAAATCAATCACCTTCCCTTTTTTACGCACACAGTGGGTAGGATCATCAATTTCCAGTTCCCCAATAACCCAACAACGCGGGTTATCTTCCAGCACCCCTACCGGTTTTTTGCGCAGATGGGCCCGCAAGCGGGCAAATAATTCACCGATGGTAAAGGGTTTGGTCAAATAATCATCAGCGCCTTCATCCAGGGCCTGCACTTTGTCCATTTCATGTCCTCGGGCAGAGATGACCACAATGAGCGGCTGTTCTCCACTCTGAGTGCGTAGACGACGAATCATGCTTTGACCATCACCATCGGGCAAGCCCAGGTCCAGAAGCAGAAGTGCAAAGCAATGCCCTTGTTGTAATTGATATTTTTCATAGGCTTTCCAGGCATCTCTGAGGGTACGTTCCCAATGCAGACAATAACCGGGTTCCCGGTCCATGGCAGACTGTAGAAATGCGCCAATGCCCGGATCATCTTCTACCAGAAGAATATCTATGTTTTCTTTATGGTTATTAGGCATTTATCACTCCTCTTCAGAGGGAATAAGGGGTTCCGCTTCGCGTGGGATGGCAAAGCAGAATACCGCACCATGCACCGCAACACGGTTACGCACCCAGATACGCCCATTATGGAGTTCAATAATGGCTTTGCAGATGGCCAAACCCAGGCCACTTCCACCCAGGCCCACCGGGGGCTTGACCTGACTGAAACGACCAAATATTTCCTGCTCACGGCCAGAGGGAACGCCGAATCCATGGTCGATGACGCAAACGACAATCTCTTTTTCATCAGCATAGGCTTCCAGTTCAATGTCGCGGCCCGGCGGACTGTAACGACAGGCATTTTCAACCAGATTGGTCAGTACCTGCACAATCAGCTGGGGATCAACATGCAGGAGTGGCAGATTTCTGGCGATTCTGGTTTGAAACGGATGCTCTGTACAAAGAGATTTTACCTGTTCGCGCGTGCTGACCAATAAATCTTCCAGCGGGGTCCATTCCTTCTGAATCTGGAGGCGCCCGGATTGGAGTGCAGCCATATGTAAAATACGTTCAACGGTATGCTCCATTTTTTCCGTTTGTTGGCGGATGTTTTCCAGAAGTAACCGATCTTCAGAGCTGAGTCCCTGGGCATTGCGCTGCAAAGTGGTTGCCGTACCCAGGACACCCGCAAGGGGGGTTCTCAAATCGTGCGATACGGCACCCAACAGGGCATTTTGTAGTTGTTCGACGCGCAAGCGCACATCCGCCTCCGTGCGCTGCAAGGAAGCCTGGGCTGAATCCAGGGCGACCGCGATCAGGCGCACCACCGTTTCCAGAAAACGTAGCCAGTCAGTCGGGGCGCGGCGTAAATCAAGGTCGGCCAGCATGACCACGCCCAAAGAGCGCTCATTGATTATCATCGGCATGAAAAGTGCTGGAAGATCGGCCAGGGTATTGGTACTCATTCCCGCATTTTTCCTGTTCTGGAAGCACCAACGCGCAGCAGCCTGGAGTTTTCGCTGTTGTGAATCTGTCTGATCTGGTTCTGGAAACTGTTTGAGTGGGCCTTCAGATTTTTCGGTGGCGGGGAGCCAGAATGCCACAGAAATGCCCAGTGTCTGCTCCAGTTTTTCGATACTCGCGTTGAGAATCCCTTCTACCCCACGCGCACTACTCAACACCTGAACCAATTGGTAGAGGTTACGTGCCCGGCGCTCACGAATACGGGCCATCAACTCCTGTTCCCGTGAACGGGCGACCAACTGGCTGATCAAGAGAATCAGAGACAAAATCAGCGCGAAATAAGCCAGTGAACCCAGAGTCGTGGGCAAGCCTTTCCCCAGTCCGAAAGAGTAATAGCTGATTGCGGCGGTTATAAATGTAATCAGAGATGGCCAGCGTCCATAGAGTAGTGCGGCACCCACCGCGCCCAGCATGTACAACATGAAAATGCCCGCAAAGCCCAGGTAGGCCGCCAGCATCCAGGCCAGACCGCTTAACCCCAGTCCCAGTAGAGCGCCAAAAATAAAATGGCGATTGCGGATATGGCGCCGTAAAGGTGAATTCATGACTCCAAGGTATTGCTGATTTCGCAAACGCTGATCTTCAGAAATCGGTTTTTTGGCAGGAATGGGATGAATGATGATATCCATGCTGCGCTCACTGTTCAGAAGATGCGCAGTCAGTGATCCGGGCCACCACCACAAGAATTTCCGAAGACCTTGCGCCTGACCCAGCACAATCTGGGTCACGTCACGCAAACGTGCGTAGGCCAGGATTTCCGCGCCGATGTTCACGCCAGTCAGGCGAGCTGTTTCTGCACCCAGACTTTCTGCAAGGTGCAGATGATTCCAGATCCACGCCTGGGTTTCAGCCTTTTGCATCAGACCGCGTGGGGTATCTACGTGAATGACCAGCCAATCCGCCCGTTGTGCCGTAGCCAGATGATAAGTAGCCCGGACCAGATGTTCATCCTCGGGACGCCCACTGATTGCCACCAGCAAACGATCCCGGCTTCCGCCACGGCGTTCCTCCTCAGGATTTTGTAGCTGAAATTGGCGCAACTCCAAATCGACGCGGTCTGCCGCCAGACGCAGTGCCAGTTGCCGCAGCGCGATCAGATTCCCTTTGCGAAAAAAGTGCGACATCGCCCGTAGGCCACGATCTCCCAGATACACTTTGCCCTCTTTGAGGCGCTGCATCAGGTCTTCATCGCTGATATCCACCAGAACGACCTCATCGGCCTCCTGGATCAGGTGGTCGGGTACCGTTTCCTGCACTTTGATGCCCGTAATCTGCTGGACCACTTCATGGGCACTTTCCAGATGCTGGACATTAATGGTGGTGGCTACTGAGATGCCGGCATCCAGCAGTTCTTCCAGATCCTGCCAACGCTTTTTATGACGCGATCCCGGTGCATTGCTGTGGGCCAGCTCATCCAGCAAAAGCAGTCCCGGACGGCGACTGAGGGCGGCGTCCAGATCAAATTCCTCCAGCACCACATTTTTATAGGGCAAATGCTGGCGTGGCAGCATGGGGAGCGCATCTGCCAAAGCCTTTGTCTCATGGCGTTGATGGGTTTCAACGATCCCTATCAACACGTCTGCCCCTTTAGCCATCTCCTGCTGCCCGAAACGCAGCATGGCGTAGGTTTTTCCCACGCCTGGTGCGGCACCAAAGAAAATTTTCAGTCGACCGCGCTGTTGTCTGCTTTCCTCCTGCTGGACCTGAGCCAGGAGAGCATCGGGGTCGGGACGACCATCGCTACGGTCATTATCGTCCATGCTGGGCTCGTGGAAATTGAGGATGCTGGGCCATAGAAGAATTTCCTGTTTTCGCTGTTATGCGCGTTGAGCATAAGTGAAATTTCAAAGAAGACCAAGAAAACCAAAAAATATGACAAAAATGGTGTCTTTGTAGGCAATTTATAGATGATTTATACGGAATTTATATGGAATTTATAGATCACGAATGGTTACGCTTCCAGGGTGACAGTACCCATAGAATTCAGAGCAGTCTGAAACAGAAGGAGCAGGTTATGATTGTTATTTATCTGTTTATTATTATTGCCTTTTTTATGGCATCCATGGGGATGGTACACCTTCTCGACAAACTCAGGAGTATCAAATGACTGCCTTTGTATGGATAGGACTGGGACTGGGCGCCATGCTTTTTGTCTATCTGCTGGCTTTTCTGATTAACCCGGAGAAATATTTATGATTTCCACGCTGCTACTAACCACTACTCTCATGGTGGTAACCATTCTTCTGGGCATTCCACTCGGTGCCTATATGCATCGGGTTTACGCGGGGGAGAGGTTTTGGGCCTCCCGGCTACTGGGGCCTGTAGAGCGTCTCACCTACCGCCTGATTGGTACGTCTCCGGAACGAGAGATGGACTGGAAACGCTACGCCTTGGCTATCCTCCTGTTTAACCTAGCAGGAGGACTGTTTTTATATATATTACTCCTGTTACAAGGCCACCTGCCCTTCAATCCCATGCATTTTTCCGGTGTTGCACCGGGTTCTGCCTTCAATACCGCAGTCAGTTTTATCACCAATACCAACTGGCAGGATTATTCCGGCGGCTCCACCATGAGCTATCTGTCCCAGATGCTGGGTTTAACGGTACAAAATTTCCTTTCGGCAGCCACCGGCATGGTAATTCTGCTGCCGATCATCCGCGCCCTGGTCCGTCATAACACCAAAGATCTAGGCAATTTTTGGGTGGATATGACCCGGACCGTGCTCTATGTCCTGATTCCCTTGTCGGTGATTTTTTCCTTGATATTGATGCAGCAAGGGGTGGTTCAGACCTTGAGCGGGGCCATTCATGCGGATCTGGTTGCACCCTTCACTTCGGGGGGTAAAACCATTCTGCAGCAAGTTATCCATATCGGACCGGTGGCCTCCCAGGAATCCATCATGATGCTGGGCAATAACGGCGGCGGTTTTTTTAACATGAATGATGCCCATCCTTTTGAAAATCCCACCGGATTGACCAACTTTCTGGAAACGATGGCGATGATTCTCATCCCGGTAGGCTTGGTTTTTCTGTTTGGACAGATGACCAAAGCCAAAAAAACCGCCTGGGCTATTCTGTTCTCCATGCTGATTCTGTTTATCCCGCTGACCCTGGTCAGCCAGCACTTTGAACTGGCGGGAAATCCGATTTTTCATCAACTGGGTGTAACCCAGGCCAACCATGCGGCGCTTGCCGGAGGTGGCAATATGGAAGGCGTGGAAGACCGCATTGGCGCAGGGGCATCGGCCCTGTTTGCAACGGTGGCTACGGCGACTTCTACGGGTGCGGCCAACAGCGCTTATGACTCGTTCATTCCGCTCAGCGGTGGTATCAATCTGTTTTTGATGCAACTGGGTGAAGTGGTTTTTGGGGGCGTCGGTTCCGGTCTTGCCAGTTTCCTGGCTTTCATGATTTTTGCCGTGTTTCTGGGTGGGTTGATGGTCGGACGCACCCCGGAGTTTTTGGGTAAAAAAATCGGCTCGTTTGAAATCAAAATGACTTCCTTGTCCATTTTAGTGATGCCTCTGCTCGTCCTGATTGGTACCGCCATTGCTGCAACAACCGTAGCAGGGCGTGCGGGTGTTTTTAACCCAGGTGCACATGGGTTCAGCGAAATGCTCTATGCCGTGACTAGTCCCGCCAACAATAACGGTAGTGCTTTTGGCGGACTCAGTAGTGATACCCGCTTTTACAACCTGTTAACCGGGATTTGTATTTTATTTGGCCGTTACTGGGTGTATCTGCCGCTGCTGGCACTGGCGGGTGCCCTGGCGGAGAAAAAGAAAACCCCGGCAGGATCGGGCACTTTAGCCACGCATACGCCTATTTTCATCGGCTTGACCGTGGGTGTCATTCTCCTGGTTGGCGCACTGAACTTCTTTCCGGCACTGGCGCTGGGACCGATTGCAGAGCAGTTGGCACCGGTCAGTCATGTCATGACGCACTAAAGGAATCCTGACGATGGAATCTACGCATAAACATGAGGTAAAACCGATTGACTGGAAAGACCAGAGCAAAGGGGCACTCTGGGACAGCTTTAATATGCTTTCGCCCCGGGTGCAAATGCGCAATCCAGTCATGTTCGTCGTCTATATCGGCTCCTGGCTGCTGTTGGCCCTGTTTTTCCATGATCTGATTGCGCGTAATGGCGAAGCCCTATTCACCGGGGTCATCGATCTCTGGCTCTGGCTGACCCTCATTTTCGCGAATTACGGAGAGGCCCTGGCCGAAAGGCAGGGGGAAGCCCAGGCGAGTAGCCTGCGGCAAAGCCGTCATGAAATGGTGGCTAAAAAATTGGCTAAATCCGAACGCAATGCGGCCTACCAGGAAGTTCCCGGAGTGAGCTTGCGCACGGGTGACGTCATTCTGGTGGAAGCCGGTGATTTTATACCGACAGACGGTGAAGCTATCACCGGTGTGGCGGCTGTCGATGAAAGTGCCATCACCGGAGAAAGTGCGCCGGTTATTCGGGAAGGCGGTGGGGACCGTAGTGCGGTAACCGGCGGCACCCGCGTGATCTCGGACTGGCTGATTATAAAGGTGACTCAGGAAGCGGGAAATACGTTTCTGGATAAAATGATCAGCATGGTCGAGGGGGCTGCGAGACGCAAAACCCCCAATGAAGTAGCGCTCAGTATTCTTCTGGTCTTTTTGACCTTGGTGTTTCTGGTCGTGACCGTGACGATTTACCCGTTTTCCTGGTACAGCGTCCATTACGCCAGTCATTCCGGCTCCGTCATCAGCCTGCCGGTCCTGATCGCCCTGCTGGTGTGTTTGATTCCCACAACCATCGGCGCACTTTTGCCAGCCATTGGCATTGCTGGCATCGTCCGCCTCTTGAAAGCCAATGTCGTAGCAACTTCCGGTAGGGCCATAGAAGCTGCCGGGGATGTAGACATACTCATGCTGGATAAGACAGGCACCATTACTTACGGCAATCGTTCGGCGGCTGCTTTTTATCCCGTTTCCGGAATATCCGAGGCACAACTCGCTCAAGGTGCACGTCGGGCCTCCCTGGCGGATGATACCCCTGAAGGCAAAAGTATTGTGGCATTGGCCTTGAAGCATTTTCCCGATCAGCAGGAGTCGCTGCCCACGGATGCCAATTTGATTTCCTTTACGGCCGAAACCCGTATGAGCGGGGTGGATTGGGAGGGACAGCAGCTGCGCAAGGGTGCGCCCGATTCCATGAAAGCCTGGATAAAAGATTTACAGGGAAGCTGGCCGGAAGGCTTGGATGCCATTATCGAGAAAATTGCCGCAGGGGGCGCGACACCGCTGGTGGTGTGTTCTGGTGCCCAGGTGCTCGGGGCGATTGAGCTGCGGGACATCGTCAAAACCGGAATCAAGGAACGCTTTGCTGAGTTAAGAGAAATGGGCATCCGCACCGTGATGGTGACGGGAGATAATCCCTTGACGGCTGCTGCCATTGCGGCGGAGGCCGGTGTCGATGATTGCCTGGCGGAAGCCAAACCGGAAACCAAACTTGCGCGTATCCGTCAATATCAGAGTGACGGATATATGGTAGCGATGACGGGAGATGGCACCAACGACTCGCCAGCTCTCGCACAGGCCGATGTGGGGCTGTGCATGGCCAGTGGTACCCAGGCCGCGCGAGAAGCTTCGAATATGGTGGATATGGACTCCAACCCGACGAAATTGCTGGATATTGTCCGGATTGGCAAGCAGTTGCTGATGACTCGTGGGAGCTTGACCACCTTTAGTGTCGCCAACGATGTTGCCAAATATTTTGCCATCATACCGGCGGCTTTCATCTCTACCTATCCACAATTATCGGCCCTCAACATCATGGACTTGAGTTCGCCGGATACTGCGATCATGTCTGCCGTGATTTTTAATGCACTTATTATTCCCATTCTGATTCCTCTGGCATTGAAAGGCGTCAAATTCCGGGCGGACAGCGCGCAGAATATTTTGCGCCGGAATGTCTGGATATACGGATTGGGAGGCATCATTGCGCCTTTCATCGGCATCAAGTTGATCGACCTGCTACTGACGGTTTTATAGGAGGATTCCACATGAACAAGTCACTCGAAAATGCTTCTAAACCGAATGCGCAGAATGGGGATCATCAAGGGATATGGGCAGCGGTGATGGGCGATCTGAAAAGCACTTTACTGCTTTTTCTCCTGTTAGTGGTGATAACCGGGCTGATTTACCCCTTAACGATGACGGGCGTCGGACAATTGCTGTTTCCTCATCAGGCAAATGGCTCGCTGATTAAAGAACATGGGCGCGTGGTGGGTTCTGCATTGATTGGACAGTATTTCCGCGAACCGGAGTACTTCTGGAGTCGTCCCTCCGCGACTTCGCCGATGCCCTATAATGCAGCGGGTTCCAGTGCTTCCAATCTGGGGCCGAACAATCCGGTATTAGCACAACATGTGGCTGCCCGCGTCAAAGCGCTCAAGGCTGCGGACCCTGCAGAAAAAGGCCCGGTTCCGGTGGATCTGGTTACCTCCTCGGCGAGCGGACTGGATCCGGACATCAGTATTGCAGCCGCCCGCTATCAGATACCACGCATCGCCAAGGCTGGGGGCATCAATCCGACGGTTTTACAGCAACTGGTTCAGGAAAATACCCAATATCCCTTGCTGGGTTACATCGGAGAACCGGTGGTCAATGTCCTGAAACTCAATCTGGCTTTGCATGCGCGCTATGTTCAGATGCATCCGCTTAAAGCAACCCCTGTGAAGCATTAATTCACGGTGTTGCAGCTTTTATCCTGCAGGGGTGTTGCCCTGCAGGTTTTTAATCGCTTCATGACAGCTTCCACCTGAATTTTGTCTAGATTCAACAGAAAAGCAGGATGGAAAGGAAACCCTAGACATTAAGGAGAACTCAATAATGACTACGCTGAAAGAGAGATTGCTTGAGGCAGAATGGGCTGGTTATCACTGGGCCATGGAACATCCTGATGCTACCAGTGAAGATGTAGAGAATGCCTGTGACAACTATTATCCCCAAGCCATATCCGGGGTGCTGGCTTATGCCTTTGAAAGAGGCTGGGCAATGGCCCGTGAGGGGAAAACACCCGAACCGATGGAATGACACGCACCGCAGTGAATGATTTTATATCCTATGGGAAGTCTTAAAAAAGGCATTGATGCGTTAGACGCACATGCATCGCTCATTCCTGATTAATTACGCATTTTTATATAAACATTATACAACATTTATATGGAATTTATAGATGCATCTCGGATAACCTTGCGGTGTTGAAGAAAATATCAGTTTTTGACGAATGGAGGTTTTGATGATCAATAAACTGGTTGAAACCACAGCCAAGCTTTCTACATTACCCAGCCGCACCACGCTGCAGAAAAAGTCGCAACGATGGATCATTAAAATTGGCAGCAGCTTGCTCACATCGGAAGATTACCAACTGAATCTGGTGGCCATCCGACATTTTGTAGAACAGATATTACGCCTTCGGGAACGGGGCATAGAAGTGGTCCTGGTGTCTTCTGGGTCCGTCAGTGTGGGCAAAGGACATTTGGGTTTGGCCGGAAAAACACTGCCAGCCGAACAAAGGCAAGCCGCTGCCAGCGTCGGGCAGGCAGCCCTGATGCATGCCTATGAAAATCTTTTGGCACAGGAAGGAGTGCATTGCGGGCAAATACTGCTGACCCAGGACAATTTCAAGGATCGTAAGCGCCGTAAAAGAACCTTATCCGCCATTAATATGCTTATGAAAATGAATATTTTGCCGATCTTGAATGAAAATGATGCCCTTGCAGATCATGAAAACCAGTTTGGCAACAACGATCATCTGGCCGCAGTCATCAGCCGGTTGTGGCATGGGGATTTGATGGTCCTTTTGACGGATCAGGCAGGTTTGTATGAAGCCGATCCGCGTGTTCAGGTTGATGCACAGATGATTCAGGAAGGCGTGGCTGGTGATTCGCGCTATGAAGAGATGGCGGGGGGAAGTGGTACTGCTGTGGGTACCGGCGGTATGCGGACTAAAGTCGATGCCGCAGCCTATGCCGCTGTTTCAGGCACAACGACAGTGATTGCCAGTGGGCACATTCCTGAGGTGCTGCTGCGATTACAACGGGGTGAACGTTTGGGGACTTTTTTGCGCTCTGAAAAATTCGACCAGATGTGGCTCAAAGCACGTCGGACCACCTTACAAAAAACGACGTATTCCTTACTTGGAGTGGCTGTGAAATTGTCCAATACGAATTCCAAGCAGCACCGTTTCTATAATTCCTCATATTGCTACAGATGATATGCAATCAGGAGAAATAATCATGCTTCTGTGCTCGGTTCAAAAAAATAAAACGGTTTTTTTACGGCACCGTCTGATTGGTTCCGCTTGTCTGATGCTTTGTGGAATCGCGATTGCCGGCGTTGCCAATGCCAGTCCATTGACGTTACCCAACCCTTTGACGTTCTCTACCGGACTATTGGGAAAAATTGACGTGCAAGGCATTGCCAGTGGCATGGCCTTCTATCAGGATAATCCTCAGGGGTCTCCAGGTACTTTGGGTGCCAAACGGGAGGGCACTGATATCACCAATGGCATGGTGATTATCCAGAAAGAAAATGGCCCGATTCAGTTTGATATTCAAGCAGGGGCTTACAGCTTCCCTACGTTGGCTGCATCTATTCCCTCGGCATCTCGTAGTACCAGCGAGTTTGGTGCATTGCCCGTGGCTTATTTAAAAATTGTGCCATCATCAAATTTTTCAGTCGAAATTGGTCAATTACCGACATTGATCGGTGTTGAGGATGGATTTACCTACCAGAATATCAATATCGAGCGGGGCTTACTTTGGGATATGGAGCCCATCATCAGTCGTGGAATCCAGTTCAATGCCAGTGCAGGACCTTTAAGCGCCTCGCTTTCCTTGAATGATGGTTATTTTTCTAATCGCTACAATGTCATGAGTGGATCCCTGAGTTATGCTATTAACGGTTCCAATACTCTCGGTTTATATGCGGATGGGGCACTAGGAAAATCACGAACAACATCGAATGACTCTGCCTATAGTTCTTACGGTAACGAGAGCCAGATTTATGGTGTTGACTACGAATATAGTTCGGGTCCCTGGGTGATTGAACCCTATTTCCAGTACATGCACACACCCAAGTCGACACATCTAGGCATACCGCACGCATTCGATAATTATGGCGGCGCTCTATTCGCCGACTATAGCTTTACCCAAACAATCTCTTTGGGTGCGCGTGCCGAGTATCTGGAAGTGGGCGGAAAAACGGGTGAGGGGCTTAACGCCATCGCTTCATCACTGACTGACCTCCCCGCCGATTCCCACGCCTGGTCCATCACGCTGACCCCGACCTATCAGAGTGGCGG
>NZ_MOAD01000042.1:0-10273 GCF_001931655.1 Acidithiobacillus albertensis
TTGTCCAGATGATACAGACGGCGCACTTTGGCTATGGTTTCCATGCAAATCACTCCAGTTTCCTCCCGGCAAATCCGGCAGGATATCAGGTGGTCAATTTACACGCTGTTTTCCACCCAATTCTGGCAACTTTTGCACGCTGTTTAACAGGCTGCCAACTGAATCGCCATGGACCCCACCCCACCCGCTCCACCGATGATGAGAAGGTGATGGGTGCTTTCTGGAAGGTGTTGAACCTGCAGTCGATCGAAAAGCATTTCGTAGGCGGTCAATGCTGTGAGTGGTATTGCAGCAGCTTCCGCAAAATCCAGACTTTGGGGCTTGAGTGCAACAATACGCTCATCCACCAACTGAAACTCAGCATTACTCCCTGGGCGATGAATTGCACCTGCGTAATAAACGGCATCGCCGGGCTGGAACAGGGTACAGGCTTCACCTGTGGCAACGACGACACCGGCAGCGTCAAAGCCGAGAACCCGTTGTTCTCCTGGAGATGGACAAACTCCTGCTCGTATTTTCAGATCAGCGGGATTAACAGAAACGGCTCGCACTTCTACCAGCAAATCGTGACCGGTTGGTTCAGGTGTTGGCAGTTCCACTGTGTGCAGCAAAGTGGAAGAGGATTGTGACAGATTGGCATCATAGGCTAACGCTTTCATATGAATTCTCCTGCATTGTGAATGTTTTTAGAGTTTATCCCTATGATTTATATTGACAAGTACGCACATTATTGATATATAGTGACTAAATAGATACTTAGTGTGATTATAGGTACTGGAATGGCACGTAAGCTGAATGATAACTTTCGTTGTGCTCCCGGTTGTTCCGTGGAGGCCACGCTCAGCGTTCTCGATGGTAAATGGAAGGGAGTGATTCTTTTCCATCTCTTGGAGCGCACCATGCGTTTTAACGAAATCAGGCGCTTGCTGCCCAGCATCACACAGCGGATGCTGACTCAGCAGCTAAGGGGACTGGAGGCAGATGGATTGATCATTCGTAAAGTCTATGCGCAGATCCCGCCCAAAGTTGAATATACCCTCAGTGAATACGGATGCACACTGAAACCCATCATTCTGGCAATGCAACAATGGGGTCAGACGTATTTTAGAGGCGACCGAAGCAGGATTGGTGGGGAACAAAAAATGGGGGAAGATACGGCCACACCCTAGCCGATTATTCTGCGTTATTTTAGCCTAATGACAACTGTTAAACACACGGCGCCACATCCTTTCTTGGAAAGGGATCCTCAGTTCACCGAGAGATTGAAAGCATTACCGGGAATATGAATCGGGTCTTGGGTGAGTCCTCTTGACGCCGACTTCCGCTGAAAGCTAACCAATCCCAGGTACAGTTTGACCTCCAAGCCTCTATGCTGAATCTTCTATGGCTCTGGCTTAACCAACCACAGCCACCATTTATTTCGCCACAGTTTTCTACAAGAACGCTCTCTGCCAGCAGCCATCTGGTCACAATATTGGAAAATTACACCCAATATTGTGCTTTTTCAGTATAAAAATAATTCACCATCCTGTTAACTGTAGCATCAATCTTTAAGCTAAAAAAAGCACCGTAAGTGCCGTAACCAACAGGACTACACTCATCAATCGCGTCAGATGCTCCTTCCTCAAACGGACAGACAAATGTGGGCCTATCCGTGATCCAGCAATCGCCCCTACACTTAATAGGGCGGCAGCTATCCAATCTACATGACCAAGAATGGCCTGCACAACGCCCGCAACGCCCGCGTTAAAAATCATCACCATCATGGAGGTCGCGGCTACCATGGCCGCTGGCATTCCCAAAATGAGCAACATACCGGGCACCATGATGGATCCACCGCCAACCCCAACCAAACCAGCAAGGATACCAGCAGGGAAAAAGACCATCGCGGCTAATGGCAAATTAATCGCATAAGCGACCGTACCACCCGGATTGTCCACGGATTCCTTTACTCTGACTTCTCCTTTGTATTGTTTTGAAAAAGTTATTCGCAAAGATCGGTTTGGCCTGAAAAACAGATAGCTTGCGACCAATAAAAGATCAACGGCAAAGATTTCCATAAACAGTCCGGTGGAAATATCTCCTGCCAGCATCGCCCCGATTATCGCCCCAGGAACAGAAAATCCAGCGAGAACGCCACCCAGTTTCCAGTCAATCAAATGATGTCGCGCATATTGGCTGGCACTGATTATTGCTGTCACAAAAACCACGATTATAGAGGTTCCAGCCACCTTTGCAGGGAGAAAAGCCATGCCGAGCAGCAAGAAGGGAACAATAACAAAGCCTCCACCCAATCCAACCATAGAGCCGATCAAGCCCCCCAGAAACCCGGCAGCAAAATATTCAACGGTAGGAAGCAATGTGATGAAGTGCATTGAGGACATATACTCTCCCGGTAAAATTTTCGAAACTCCAGACGCAAGGCTGTCTGGCAAAAAGGGGCGAAACTGGACCCCTATGACACCCAGTGAATATCTGGAGCGATAATGCAGAGAGCACCGATGACAATGAGCAATGTTGCAATGATTTCGGCACGACCCAAGTGTTCCTTGAGGACATGATGACCGAAGAGAAAAACCAACAGTGTATCGATCTGTCCCAGCCCCCGAACCAGGGCCACTTGGGTTAGAGCAAAAGCGCTGAACCAAGCCCAAGAACCCAGGGCCGATAATATGCCAACGGACCAAGCTACGCGCCACCCGCCCAGACATTCCCACAACTGGTCCTGTTTTCGCCAGAAAAGATAGCCGCCTTGCAGTATGGTTTGCATAAAATTGGTCACTAAGAGAATCCACAACCCCATGATTAGCGGGGAAAGTCCAGGGTCCAGTTCGCGGCTTGCTGCACGTAGAGCGATGGCACTCAAGGCAAACCCTAAGGCGGCTGCCAAGCCATATCGTGCTGCCGGTTGCCCCAGTCCTCGCCAGAAACCAGAGCTAATGATGCCCCAACCCTTGGTCCCGAGCGCTAGAACACCAGCTAGAGCCAGAAAAATACCAACAAGAGCCAGCGGTTGTAGTTGCGCACCCAGGAATATGGTCGTCAGAATAACCAACTGGGCAGACTCGGTTTTGGCATAGGCTGTGCCGGTCACCAGTCCATGACTATGAAACGAACGGACAAGGAACAGTGTTCCCCATATCTGAGCCAACCCTCCAGCTAGACAGAACAGCCAAAATTCTGGATGACTGTACCGGAAAAGTGCCGGACCAAATTGACCAAGGAGGACCAGGAAGGCTAGAAACTCCAGGGGCATGGCATACAGGAAGCGGGCAAAACTGGCAGCATCGACACTCAGCTGGCCTTTTAATTTAGCCTGCAACCCCGTTCGCCATGTCTGCATGAGCGCAGCGAAGATCGTGACGGGAATCCACAGAGGAATATGAAAGAGGCCGATAAGCAAAGAATGGGCTTGCATAGTAATTTAATCTCGCAACCATCTGGATATATAATGGATTATAAAAATAATTCAGTGTGTTATTGTAATAATTTTGCGATAGGCGCTCATCCAGGAGGCTGATTGCCATCGCACAAATACCACGCTAGTCCGGGTAAGTGATGATATACGGCCGGAACAGTCTGACAACGATGATTTAAGCTGCCCAAGAGGATTCTCCTGTCGGTTCGAGACGATGGGAGAACTATACGCGACAATTCCCGGCAGATGCTTGCGCATTATGACTGTATTGCGCCTGTTAGCGCATTATTATTGCCACATTTGCTATTTTCAAGATTCGATATTACACCGCGAAAGCCGCAGAACCCAAAACGCCTCTGGATCGGCATACTGTGGTCAGAAGGATTGCGAAGGGGTTATCCGCGAGTTCGAGGGAGACTCTGCTGGGTGTGTACCAGTTACCAACTTTATTTTTATCCTACACAACAGACTGGATAATGACGGTCAGGCCACTTGTCTAATTACCGTCAGCGGTTGCCTGCATCTCCTTGTTACCGACTGGGTTATCACGTAGTTCTTCTGTGTTAAATTAGGCCCTCCTCCTTGTGGCCCGAGACTCCCCATGCAAATCGACCGACTGGATCATCTGGTGCTGACTGTGCAGGATATGTCTGCAACCATTGCCTTTTACTCGCGAGTGTTAGGCATGCAGGCTGTCACTTTTGGCGAGGGGCGCAACGCCCTGGTTTTTGGGCAGCAGAAAATTAATCTGCATCCGGCAGAATGTCCCATTGCTCCGCATGCGGCTCATCCTGTTCCTGGATCAGCAGATTTGTGCTTCATCGCTCAGGGAGGCATTCACGAGTTGCTCGCCCATCTCCGGAACTGTGGTGTTGCCCTTGAAGCGGGTCCCGTGCTCCGCACTGGGGCCGCAGGTCCGATTACTTCGGTCTATTTTCGGGATCCCGATGGGAATCTGCTGGAGGTGTCCATTTATGACTCGGGAATTAAACGATAATGACTGATCGGACGCGTGTTGCATTAGTCACCGGCGCGAGCTCCGGCATTGGCCTCGCCATTGCACAGCGTTTGACTCAGGCCGGATATCGGGTGGCCCTGCATTCCCGCGCTTCCTCAGCTGCAGGCCTTCAAGCAGCAGCGACACTGGCGGGCGCCCATTATTTTCAGGCGGATCTTCTGGACGAGGCCGCACGCCGTGAACTGATCCATCAAGTGGTTGCGCACTATGGTCGGCTGGATGTGTTGGTCAATAATGCGGGTGCGTCCAGCGTGATTGCGCATGATGATTTATGGGCCGCAACCCCGGACATCTGGCATCGCCTCTACGAGCTCCATGTGGTCGCACCCTGGCAGCTTATTGCGCTTAGCGAGCCTTACCTGCGCGCCGCATCGACAGGTGAACAACCGGCATCCGTGTTAAACATCAGCTCGCATGCCGGGGTGCGGCCCAAGGGTGCTTCTATTCCTTACGCTGCCAGCAAAGCCGCATTGAATCATGTTACCCGTTTACTGGCTAAAACCCTGGGACCCTGTATTCGGGTAAACGCTATTGCTCCAGGATTGGTGGATACGCCGCTGACCGAGAATTGGGGCGATATTCGTGCGCGGTGGATACGTGAAGCGCCTATGCGCCGCAGCGCGAGTCCGAAAGATATTGCCGATGTGGCGTTGATGCTGACCGAATCGACTTATCTAACGGGTGAAGTGATGATGGTCGATGGCGGCATGAATTTGCTATAATCATGGGAACAAACCCTGTGTTGTATCAAAGCATAAATATAGGGATTGCAGCTTTACCAGAGCGTGTGTAGTTCATTCTCATAGATTTCCCGCCGATGCTTAATGAAATCCCCTGCCAGCCAGACTATGTTGGCCTCTCAGCAAAACCTGTGTTAGCTTTTAACCTCATCTTCAGGGCGGGGTGAAACTCCCCACCGGCGGTAAGCCCGTTTCAGGGTAAGCCCGCGAGCGCCTGCCGTTGCAGGGACAGCAGATCTGGTGAAAATCCAGAGCCGACGGTCATAGTCCGGATGGAAGAAGATGTTGATGCACGAGAAACGGGTAGCCTTGCGGCTGCCCGAAAGCGTGTGTTTGCGCCTGCCCTGAAATGTTTTTCGCCTTTGCTTTTTGCGAGGAGCGTTTCATGTCTATTGAATCACCTGTTTTACTGAAAGATGTCTGTCCTTCGCGTCCTGAATGGGACGAGGCTCTGGAAGCTGTCCGTTGCGGTCGTCCAGTCATTCTGAAAGATGATGCCGATCGAGAAAATGAAGGGATCTGATTGTCGCCGCCCAATGCATTACCGAAGAAAGCATGGCGATGCTGATTCGGGAATGTAGCGGAATCGTGTGTCTCTGCCTGACCCCTGAGCATGTGACGCGCCTGGAGCTTCCCCAGATGGTCACCAACAATCAAAGTCGCTATGGGACGGCCTTCACCGTGTCTATTGAGGCCCGAGAGGGTGTCAGCACCGGCGTATCCGCTGCAGACCGGGTTAGCACCATTCGTGCGGCCATCCACCCGGATGCACGACCCCAGGACCTAGCCAGCCCCGGTCACGTGTTCCCCCTTCGTGCCCATCCTGATGGTATTCGGGGCCGACGCGGGCATACGGAAGGCTCTGTCGAACTCGCGCGCCTGGCGGGGCTGGCCCCGGCTGCTGTACTTTGCGAATTGATGAATCCCGATGGCAGTATGGCGCGAGGTGCAGAGATTGATCGTTTTGCCGCCCGGCACGACTTGCCCGTCATTACCATGGATGATGTTTTGGGTATGGTTAGTCGACAACTGCTTGTGAGTACAGTCAGTATTTCCCAGCCTTGGAATGAGGGGTTATGCTGATCTCAAGGTCAGCAGGTTGGGAATGTCTGCTATGGTTTGGTGGCGTTGCGCCTTTGATGGAGGCAAACTCACGCGGTTAGGCAGAGTATAACCGCCATATCAAGATCTGAAGCGATTTGTGGAACAATGACGAAACAAGACCGTTTATGGTGCCGACAGAATCTGAAGGATGTACACATGATTTACACCGTTGAATGCAGCTTCACCGACCCATCTGCAGAGGATGAATGGAACATCTTCTACAGCGATGAAAAATTGCCTGCGTTAATTTCTGTTAGAGGATTTCTCACCTCACAGCGATTTAAGTTGTCCGAAGGTATGAATTCGGTGCCCACTTATCTCACTATTCATACTATTGCCAATGAAAGGGTTATTGAAAGTGCTGATTATCGCCAAAATGGTGGCGGCAATTTTTCAAAATGGCAACCCATGATTACAAACTGGCACAGGAATATTTATGGAGGGATCGAACGGTTCCCAGATGTCATAAGTGATCAGCGATTGTTGATGAGCAATGAAAGTGGTGACGCATTAAGAGCGCTGGGTTTTCAAGTGCTACATCTATGGGCATCAGGATTAGATCGAACACCAATGGAACGTTGGGTGGCGATTTCCTGCAACCTACCAGATCCCGCGCCTCATCTGAAAGCGGAAGGAATATGTGTATATGCCCCGATGGGGAATCAATTGCAGAGTGATTCCCTGTAATTGTCGTATTCAGAAAATTAAATATAATTTTTTATTCTATGGTGCATCGCAGCGAAGGTTAATGTATTTTTTCACAACGAAGAAGGATGACCATGCATCAAATCGTGACACAAATTGATATTGCGGCATCACCGGAGCGTGTGTGGTCCATCCTCACGGATTTCCCCGCCTATCCGCAATGGAATCCCTTCATTCACGCGATTTCCGGAGCAGCAAAGCCGGGAGAAAAGTTGCGTGTGACCATTCAGCCCGAGGGACGTCGGGCCATGGCCTTCCGGCCGAGGGTACTGAAAGCAGCCAATCAACAAGAGCTCCGCTGGCTCGGCCGCTTGGGAATCCCGGGCCTTTTTGATGGAGAGCACTACTTTCAACTCACCACGATCAGTAATGGGCACACGCGGTTCACCCAGGGAGAGCAATTCTCAGGCATTTTGGTGGGTGTGTTCCTATCCAGCATGGAAGCGGCGACAACAGGGGGGGTTCAGGCCATGAATCAGGCATTGAAGAATCGCGCGGAGGCGAATGGGGAATGAAAGATGCCCAGCCGTCGCCGCACTTCCTGATGGAAAGTGCCATCGTCGATTATACCCATGCCAATATCCGCAAGTTGGCCGCCACGCTGTCATCTGACGATCCAACGACAACCGCCAGGCATTGCTTCGAATGGGTACGCGATCACATTGCGCACAGCATGGATTTCCACCGGGAAGAAGTGACCTGTGCCGCGTCGGAGGTGTTGCAGCAGGGAACTGGCCTATGCACCGCGAAAAGTCATCTGCTCGTGGCCTTGTGGCGTGCCAACCAAATCCCTGCCGGATTTTGCTATCAACGGCTGACGCTGGATGGTCCCAATCCGCCTTACTGCACACATGGTTTCACCGCAGTCTGGCTGGATGACCAGGGCTGGTATCGTTGTGACGCGCGCGGCAACAGCAAGCCCGGAATCCACTGCGAGTTTACCCCCGGACAGGAGAATCTGGCCTATCCGACCAGGTACATTGGTGAGCATGATTATCCGGAAGTTTGGGCCGAGCCCTGGCCAGAATTGGTCACTGCCATGGAACATCTGCCAAACATAACGCAATATCGAGCTCATCCCATTGACGCCTGCCCACCTGCGGCAGGTCTGTGTGTCAGCGCACCTGCCGCGCTGAGCAGGCAATAACAGGAGACCGCTTATGTATTGCCCCGAAACATTTGCAGAAACCCGACCGGAAATTTTGCGGGCCTTGATCCAGTCGCATCCTCTGGCAACGCTGGTCAGTCTGGGCGGCCATGGTCTGGAGGCCAATCATATTCCCCTGTACCTTGCTCCAGATACAGGCTCTCAACCGGTCCTGCAGGGGCATGTCGCCCGCGCCAACCCGCTGTGGCAAGAGGCCCATTCGAATGCAGAAGTTTTGGCAATCTTTCAGGGACCAGAACACTACATCAGCCCCTCCTGGTACGCGACCAAGGCGGAAACCGGCAAGGTGGTGCCCACCTGGAACTATGTGGTGATCCATGCCTATGGCCCTCTGCAGGTCCGGGATGATCCGGCGTGGATACGACAACAGATGACTGCGCTGACAGCGCAGCAGGAAAAGAATTTGCCTTTGCCCTGGCAGATGGAGGATGCCCCCCATGACTTTACGGAACAGCTCATTCAGCAGGTAGTGGGGGTAGAAATTCCCATCACCCGCTGGCAGGGCAAGTGGAAAGTCAGCCAGAACCAGCCACGCCTTAACCGGGATAGTGTGCTGACGCATCTTGAGCAGTGCCATCAACCGGACTCGGAAGCCATGGCCGAACAGGTTCGGAACCGCCTGGAAGGCAGTAAAAATGGGTCTTCCCAATGAAGTTGACGGTAGGCTTTTTAGTGTTTCCCGTACTGCAACTGCTGGATCTGGCCGGACCTTATGAGATGTTTTCCGCTTTATCGGATTGCGAGATCCACCTGTTTTGGAAAACCCGGGAATCAGTGGCTTGTTCGACGGGTATGCGTTTTTACCCGACAACCACACTGGATGAAGGGCCGCCAGTGGATGTTCTCTGTATTCCCGGCGGAGCTGGTATCAATGCCTTGCTGCTTGATCAGGAAGTACAGGCATGAGTACAACGCCAGGCGATGACGGCGCAATTTGTCACCTCTGTTTGCACGGGGGCTCTGCTGCTCGGCGCGGCGGGACTGCTCAGCGGGCGACGCGCGACGACGCACTGGCGGTATCACGATCTGCTCGCCGAATTGGGTGCGATCCCCGTTCGGCGTCTTGTGATTGGTCAGTTTTCAGCAGAGATCAGCGTCAAGATTGTTCATCCAAGACCAGATCAATATTCTGGCATTTACTACTCTTCTTCAGCGAGTTGGGGAGCCAATTTTCGTGACATAGTGCGGTAAAATCCTGACGCTGACGGGTGGTTAACGGATAACGCTGATTATGATTAACAGTAATGTCTCATTATACTCAGTTTTTCGGCTTGCCTGGTATTGTGAGAATCAGTACATTAGCAATAAAGGGAAAACACTCACGAGACAGAATGGTGCATTGCGTCTCGTACGCCCACAGGAAGATCATCCCATGTTATACGGCATCTATAGTACCATTGGATTCACTTTGGGAATCATAGTGCTCACACTGGCAACTTCCTTTCTAATTGCTTACGGTTTTATCAGGAGTGACAAATAATCGACTCGCATCCATCACCATTTACCCCTGATTATGGCGTATTCCATAGTTCCGATCACTCTATTGAATTTACATTCGTTGGGCAGGATTTAGTGCTTGGAGAGGCCGAAATTTTTCCATCTCAGGTGAATATTAAATTTGAAACACTTGGGCAGAGTTGCGAGACCCTCATCTTTGGTTATTTAGGGGGCATACCCTGCAAGATGACGATTTGGCCAGAAAACCTTGCAATTCCAGCTGGTCTTATTCGAGCAGATTTCTTCCACCTTTTTGGGTTATGGGCACAAGGAGAACTTGATGCTATGTCCAGAGCTCGACAACTTGCCGCATGGTTGTGCCAAAACAGATTTTGTGGCGTTTGTGGACAACCAATGCAAACCCGTCCTGATGAGCCGATTCGTGAATGCACCTCCTGCAAACACAAAATCTATCCAAGAATTTCGCCTGTTTCCATTGGCTTGGTAATGAAGGAAAATGAGATGCTATTAGCACCAATAATGTTTAGTTAGTAACGATCACGGCGCACGGGTTACAGGGAACCCTTAATGGATCGCCTCTATCCCTGATTGGATATGAACTCATTTTTCGGCGCACTCCGCGTGGGTTACGCTTACCCCGACTGGTAACAGCGCGACCGGAA
>NZ_MOAD01000043.1:0-22531 GCF_001931655.1 Acidithiobacillus albertensis
CGGAAACCAGCCAGGATGAGCAATCACCTGACGGGCCAGGGAATGAGGACAGCGAAGCCAACAGCGAGCAGCCCGAACCGGAAGCGCAGCCCTCAAATGGGGGAAGCGACGATGGTGAGACTGGTCCCGCCGAGGAAAGTGAAGCCGACCAGCCTGAAAATCCGGGTGACAGCCAGCCGACCGAGGATTCGGAAACCAGCCAGGATGAGCAATCACCTGACGGGCCAGGGAATGAGGACAGCGAAGCCAGCAACGAGCAGCCCGAACCGGAAGCGCAGCTCTCAGAAGGGGGAGGCGAAGAAGGTAATTTGGAACCCGACGAGGATGATGGCACCGACCACTCTGACAGCGGCGAAAAAACAAAGGCTGCATACACGCTGGGAGATCTTCTACTCAATACTTTTCAGTCTCGTGAGGATGAAGCCGGTACGGATATGAACAACATCCGTGTTGAGTTGCTAAATCCAACAAGTGTGCGAGTGAAAATCGACAAGAAGTTTTACGATTTGTCGGAACAGCTTGCGGAGAGCGTGAGTAGAAAAAGCGGATTGGCCATAAAGGGCAAAGGTCACGCATTGCGTACTGCATGTTTGCCTGTAGCCAGTAGTGGCATGAACCCCTTTGGGGCCAAAAAACTGGTCACAGGTGAGTCAGCACATTTTGTTATCGCTGCAGACATGAGCGGGTCGATGGATAAACTGGCGGAAAAATCCCTGACAACCATGCTTTCTTTTGCGAGCGAGCTGAAGAGCAAGGGTGACACCTGGGTGGATGTCATCACCTATTGGCGGAACTATGAGTGGTTACGCAATGAGATGGGCGTAATCACAGAACCGAAGCCATTAGAAGCGGTGATAGGCATAGTCAACAATCTGGACCGGTTTCCGGACATCGAACCTGATGGGCTTACACCGACTGCAGAAGCGATCACTTTCGCAGCTCAGATGCTTGCGTCTAGTCCATATGAACGACGAGGCATCATCGTGATCACTGACGGTCACCCAGATGAACCCCATCTAAACCTTTGTCAAAACCTGGAAAAGAATGGCATAGAAGTTTATGGTTTAGGGCTTACAGAAGCAGGCGTTGAAGCGGTTAAGGTAAATTTTACCCACTATATCAACGCATCAGACAACAATCTTGCAACGGCTCTTATGGCCGCAACCGCATAAAAGATTGACCGATGAAGCCATGCCCTGACCGGGTGTGGCTTTTTTTTATGAAAATTATGGTCTAATATGATTATGTTTTTATAGCAAAACGGCCATACTATGCGATCAAAAAAGACAAAAAAGCAGATTGTGATCACGGCGATTGCCATGATCCTGCTTGCCTCTGGAGAAGCGGCTAACGCCAGCACGTTCAATCTTGCCACATCCATCAACTGGAAAAGCTGCTCTAAGCCCATGATCGTAGGCCTTTGCGGAGCCCCTGTACCATATGGCTATATCGTATCGGAGTGGCTGCCTACCAATTTTGATGGGACAGTTAAAACACCAGGATATTTCATGATGCCGGGCGTTGGATCATTGATCGCTGGAATGTTCGGAAAGGTGCTTGGACACACGGAACAGGTTAGTCAAAATGGCACGGACAATACTTTTGTCGTACACATCTGGGGATTAACCAATCAGATATTAGCGCTTTCGTCGGCTACGTTGTCATGCTTTGGGTGTTCACTGTCGGCTGCACAGGGGCTGAGGTACAACGCAGGCATCGGCGGTCAAGAAAAACCATCCGGGGGAAAGTGCGGCGATTCCAGTGTTATTGAAGGTAAAGCGATTGGTGCCATGGCAAAGCTGGCAATGGCAATCCCTTACATGCCGATTCCAGAATACTTTTCTGAGCTGGATTCCCTGAATTGGCGAACAGGGTGTAGAGATTTCAGCATAGTAAAGATGCTCAAATCCAATTCGTTTACCTGCAGCGCTGAAAGCGACACAAAAGGGATAGGCGATCTAAGCGCAAAAATAAGGAGCATTGTCGGTAAAGACGCCTGCATTGGCGACTGGGGACCCCTCTACCCAAGGCAGATGCGTGACATTGGCCCAACCAATGTCATCGCTTCTGCAACTGAGGCTTACAGAGGAATGAGCGAAGCCGCAACCGTATTCGATACCATGTCGGCACCACTGTCACTATCCGGAAAAATGCAGGAAGCCTACCCGAAAGTCAGCAAATGCTTTCACCCCGGTGCGAGCATAAAAAAAGTGACATCAGAAACAAAAGGCAGCAAAAACGGGAATTATGGTTGGATTTATTGGGTACACACCAGCTGCTGTGTCCCGTTCACAAAATATGAACAGTGCGTAGCCAGGATGGCTACATAAAGGAAAAGATATGAGCGCAAGAAATTTCACCGCACACAGCATTAAGATCAAGTATGGACGCAGAAGGTATGCCAACATCACCATCGGCGGAATACATAAGACCATCCATGGATACAGTGTAAGGGTAATGGGTTTTGTGATGAAGCCAGACGGCTCAAGCAGCTTCACGATCAAATCCATCATCGTGGATAGATGGCCGACCAGTGATATGAAGTTTGAGTTAAGCGTAAAAGAAATCTTGCCTGAAAATAACAAAGAATCAATCTCCATCATGGAGAATGGAGCGACCAGCGTGGGCAAAACAGATGATGGTTGCGAAATCTACATGACAGCGGATCAGTATCCAATGACGGTAGAAAGCAGCCATTTTGACGGGGGGATGATTTCCAATACAAGCCAGTCTGTGCACTGAAAATATGCTACATAGCGATAGATACGAAGCGATAACCTCAGAAATCGAGAACGCGGTTTTTCCATCGCAGTTATATCGTTATGTAAGGAGCATATACCCAACGAATGGGAACAAACTGGATAACGAGGAAGCCAGATTAAGAATCAAACAAATACGCATGGACATATTCTCTGAAGCAGTCCGTGATTTGGGCATAAATGAGGAGGCTGCATTAAAAATCATAAGCTATGCAATAGAAAGAAAATATGCTGCTTTAGGAAGAAAAGTAACCGCAGACCTTAAAAAAACGATGATCACAGGAAGAACGGAAATAGTTTTCGGTGTCATAGAAATGTTTGTTGACACACAGGGAAACGAGAATGTCAGAGTTATTGATATACCGCTTATTCCGAGCGCAAAAGAAATAAGCGAAGCGATCTATTCCACAATGAAAGGATCGTGGTGGTCCGCCTTAGCTGAGGTGAAGGCCAAGAAGAAAGGCCTGGTATTACTGAGAATCATAGATTCGGTACACGAAATGAATGGAGAATTTGCGGTTATGCCCTACTCAGAACTTGCTTATGAGGATGATTACGAAGGCATCGAAGAAGGGCAGCCCGCTTTAATTGCCATTGCTGAGACTCCCCAATTAGAAAGCTGGGAACTATCAGGTAAAGTTATTAAACCGCGTTTATTCGCATCTCGCGCCATAGACAGATTCCCGGCAATAGTTGGTCCCAGACTCGGGATAATAGGGAATGGTTACACCTGTTCCGGGTTAGCTATTTACGAGATTGATCCTAAAGAGCAGGAGGACAAATCTTTATCAACGCTTATCCGTTCAGCAGAACAAAATGCAACCATACTGGGCGTTGAAAGACTGGTTTTCATTCACAAAACAAGAACAACATACGCTGACACACTCGTAAGGCGACTGGCACGAGATATAGCAGGCGTTTCTCTGGTTCGTGACCCGATCATTATCGACAAAGAAAAAGGGAAAAAAAGGATTGCAAAAATACACGTTCCATTTGGGAAAGGTAAAATAATGTCTGGTAAGCATGGAAGAAATTTGAAAGCTATTTGTAGATCGGCATGGATCGACAGCCTCGAAGTCGTTGAGGTGGCTAAATGAGTTCGATGGCAGTTTGCCTACTTGGCATATCCATGCTGGTCCACACGAGAGCACCAAATCTCGAAACGGGCATGAATCACGAGATAGCCTCCGCCATTTGTTACGCGGGGAAAAACTATGGACTGAACCCAAGAATCCTCGCGGCCTATACGTTGAATGAAAATGGTAACTACAATGTGGAATTACTCAAGCCTGCGGCAGTTGGTTATGACGCCGGCATCTTCCAGGTTAACACTGCGATCAATCGGAACATGCCCATGATACGGTATGCGCTTTACCCGGCAGCCGAAGCCTCGCTTGCCGCACAAATAATCAAAAGAAATTTCTCTGAATTTGGGTACACCTGGAAAGGGGTGGCCGCATATTGGTCACCACTGGAAGCGCAGAATGATGGTGCGCAAGCAATTCAGTATTTTGATAGATGGCACCGACATTTCTTGGAGGTGAGCCAGTTTTTCGATAAAGCGAAGTCAATTTTGGATCATACGGGAAAGGTGAAGAAATGATAGCAAAAACAATGTTTATGATTTGCGTGGCGGTTGTGCTCTCTGGGTGCGCAACGCAAATGCAGCTCAAAGAAGAGCGGCAAAATACCCAGGAAATAGCTTCAATCAAGAAAGATATGAATCGTAACCAGTTAGCGATTCTGGCAGTCAACAAAAAGGTAGATGCCCTTAAATCTCTCGTGGAAGGGCCAGGCGGGCTCCCGGCAGGGACCCAATCGAAGTAACTCATGAATCAGAAAGAAGGAGCCTAAAATGGCGAATGAAGACACAGTAAGTAATGGACAATCCAGCAGCGTGAACCCCGAAAAGGGTAACAACAAGCCACCCAGAAAAGGGGCACGACCAGCCCGCGCGCCAATTCGCGGTGCCGAATACATCGAAGGGCAGGGCGGCCGAAAGAAGGTTGCCATCGAAGAGTTTGAAGCCCGGATCCTTGCCGGACGGAAAATCGACGTGACTGTTCTGAATCCGCTGACCCATTCAGTGGGAACCATGTTGATGCCCGCCGATCGCGCCCTTCAACGCCTGACTGAAGATCTGGCCATGACCTCCAGCAAGCAGAATCGCGCCAAGTACCGCGAGGCTATTGCCGAGTTTGAAGATGCGCAAAGCGACTTTATGCAAGCGATTTATAAGCTGGTAGAAAACTCTGGTATGGAAATCAGTCCGTTCCTCAAAAGACGGATTCGGCGTGCAGATGGCACCGAAGAAATTGAAGGTGAAGACACATCTGGCGGCGTGCAACAGAAAGCTTCTACACCGGTTCTCTGACCACACCCAAAATTCTGCGGGTAGTTTTACCCGCAGAAGATATCCGAATAGGAGAAAAAAATGAGAGCTGTAAGTGAATGGTTGGGCTTATTATTTGCTGTACTTGCAGTTATTTACGCGTTCAGTATATGGCAGGCGGCGCCAGACTATAGACCGATTGAAGCTTGCAGGCCGGTCATTTTTGCCACAGGTATCATATCCGACCTGACGGGAGCTGCCTCTGCACAGGTGGGTAGCGACACAGAAAATTGGATGGGTGACATTAATAATGGCTGCTTATCCTACACATACAACCTTTTTGTGAAAGATCAAAACTCCTGAATGTTTAGGATTTTGTGGGTATTTTTCGTAGCCGCTTCCCTTGTAGTTTTGGGATTATGGTTTTTTGCGCCAGTACATTACATAGAATATGTTTCTATTTTGAGCGGGTCGGGATATGCCGGGCCGGTTCTCAAAACAATCGGCATGAATCGCTCGATTGGCATGATTACATGGATCATCGCCGATTTTGCCCATGGACTGTTCTACGGCGTGGCGGCTTCCGGACTTGGATTCATCATGGCCTATGCGATTTTCAGGTACGCCATAACGGTAGAAAACAGAGAGGTTGAGTCAAGGTCATCAGTAGTACTAGATAAAATTGGCGGTCCAGAAAGCGCCTACGTGGCTGTTGAATTGAAGTTTTATAGTATGAAAACAGCTTTTAATCTATCGGATCAATCAATCAAGTTACAAAAATATAGAGGTAAAATTAAGGTTCCTGGATGGGCTACACCCTATGAAATAGAACTATTGAGCATTCTTTTCGAGCATCGTGATTGGCCATCGGATGTCAGCGACTATCATGGGACAAATTTGTATGAACACAGTGTTTCCGTATGGAAGTACGTAGCCAATACCATGAAAAATAACAATATCGACCCAAAAAGCCCAACCGCACAAATCTCCAGATGCCTAGCCTTGACTCACGACGCAGGGAAGATCCTTGCTTATAAGAAGCGCGACGGCGCGTGGGAAAAAATCAGTAACCGACACGAGCAGCTGGGTCCGGTGGTGATGCGATCCATTGGAAGCTTCTGGTCCATGGATGCTGAAGTCCGAAAAGGCCTCGAAAAGTCTGCAGCCATCCTTCTGAACGGCGATAATCCAGTGATAACCGGGGTTGCGGTAGATACCGCCGTCAAGGCTGTTCGAGCTGCAGACATGTTTGTCACCAATAAAGAATGCATGGCGCATCCAGATAAGCCCAAGGAGCCTGGCGCAGCTTTCAATACCTCTCAAGCCCCAAACGCGGTTCAGCATATCGACCCTCAATTGATTGGCAGGATTTTTGATTCCAGCATAGATACCCTGATAGAAAAGCTCAAAATAGGCAAAAATTCCGGTTCAAAAAAGGCTCAAATCAATATTGAATACAAGAATATGGTGTTCATCGATGCAATAACCTTTGTAAGCCACATCATCGACTCTGCAGAAACCTCCGGGATACTTGGCCTGCAACGGCCGACCAGTAGTGTCCTGAGCAAAGATGCAAAAATGATTCTGGAAGCCCTGACTAAAGGCGGTCAACTCATTACAAAGATAAAAGGTAAAGAAACCGGAGACTTAGGGCTTTTTTCATTCAAAACAAGCAAGGTTAATCTTTTCAATGTCGTATGTATAGAATGGAAATGGCCGCAATTTATCGTAGATAATCAAACCGAAAACGTAGTAGAATGCGCAGTAAAACCAGTTTAACCCCCTGGAGGAACGTCAAAAATGGGTAAAATGCCCCTTAAAATAACTGCTTTAGCCCTTGTATGCGCAGGCATGTCTGGTGTCGCTTTCGCTGATCACTACAGCCCAGCTGTACCTTTTCAGAATAAAATGGCGCCTTCCCAAATCATAGGTGGGGTCTATATTCCATCCCACGAAGAGCCTGTCATGATTCAGCCGGGTTCTGTCCCCTTTGCTGCACATTCTGTTTCAAACACGGAAAAAGAGCAGCAGGCCCTCAACAACTTGGCGAGCGGCCAGGAGAGTCAAACCGCACAAGCAGCTCTGGCCAATCTCCAAGCTTCAACCAGCCCTGCCAACCAAAATACGCAAGCCATGAATAACGTGCCGCCCTTAGTGGCCCATGACCCCGAACATCCAAACGCTACACCATCATCGGTTCAGCAAACTTTGCCTACACCCAATCAGACCACATCTGAACCAAAAGTGAAGGTCCATATTGATAAATCCTCTTATCACCTTATGGACAAAAAATTAAAAGAATCATCGATAAACCCACACAAACATCTCCAAGTGACCATAAAAAAAGCCGAAATTAAGCCTGTTTACATGGCGAAGGGCGGTGTTCAGATGAGCACGTCGTTACGCGCTTTCTTGGTCAAGCATGGGTGGAAGCTGCTCTGGAATGACAAGCATGACATCACACCTTACTTCTCAACGACCTACTCAGGACAAAGTGTCGCCAATGTTCTTAACCAAATTCAAAAAATCTACCCACAGTTCAAAATCCAAATGTGGGGAGTTAACCGCGTCGTTACGGTAACACCTTACACGAATCAAAACGCGATGGTAGCCTTTGACGGAGGAAAACAATGAACAAGAAAGCAGCGATCATCCGGGCTTCTATTTTAGCGGCAATTGGGATAGGACTTGCCGGTTGTGCTCAGCCCAGCATGAAAACGATCAGCGCACAGCAGGAGGCGCTTTATCATAAAGCAGAGGCCTCCCAGTCCGTACAGACGGTACACATCATGAATCGGGCCTACACGGGTGGATACGCATCCCAATATATCAATCCTGCGGACCAGGTACGGATGTCAGCGAACAATTCCCCTGTCGGCGCCATGGTCAACGCCATCGCACAACAGAAAAATTATTCCGTATTTTTTGCCCAGGGTGCCAATCCAACACGAACAATCACCGTTTCGGTCGATGGGCAGAGCACAGATAGCGCTATCAGGACAATGGCCGAGGCTGCCGGTTATTGCGCAATTATTCAACCGAACGCCAGAAGAATCATCATTGCTAAACATGGCACTTATATATTCAGCGTCCCAACAAGCATCCTCCAAAATGGACAGGCGAAATACAAGGTAGGCGGCAATAGCGCGGTCAGCGGCTACGAAGAAAGTTCTAGCACTGGCGATGGATTAGGCGGTGGCAGCAGCAGCAGCAGCAGTAGTGGTGGCGGCTCATTGAATGCCAGCTTTACCATTAAAGGCAAAACCAGCAATCAAAAATCAAATGACCTCAAGCAGCAGCTGCAGTCTGTTGCCGGAGCTGGAAGCCATGTTCAGGTGGATGCGCAAACAGGGATGATCAGCGTCACAGCCAATGCCACCGGACTAGCCAGGGTGGATGCCTTCATTAAAGATTATGTTGCCCAGGCTGACAAGCGGGTAGCGGTGCATGTGGCCCTCCTGGAAGTCACACTTAAAAACGGTCTGCAGTATGGCATCAACTGGAACAAGATTATCCAGATCAGCGGCACGCAGGCTATGGGACTTGGATTCGTCAATGCGGTACCCGGTTTATCCTCCAGTTCCACCTCCCCCATATCCTTATCTGCTTCTTCAGGCAGCAATGGGGCCGATGCCATTACGGGCAGCCTCGGTTCAACCAGCCAGAGCTACCTCAACTATTCCGGTCAAACCATCTCCGGAATTATCAGTGCCCTTCAAACGGTTACCAACACGCGCATCATCAGTCAGCCTACACTGGTGGCCGAAAACAACACGCCTGCTACGATCTTTTCAGGGCACAAAGTCCCTTATATTGGTGATGTGCAGTCCAATGTGGCCTCTCTCGGGGGCACAACCAGCACAGGCGCTTCGTTCTCCTACGCGGTCAACGGACTCAGCCTCTCAATCGTGCCAAACATCATGGGCAACCATCTGGTTAGCATGAAAATAATTCCCTCCATATCTAACATCACCGGCTTCACCACGGGCGATGTGGACGGCACGAAAATCAATGCGCCGGATCAGCAGTTACGCCAAATGTACCTGCAGTCCCTGGTCCCTAACGGCAAGACCCTCATTATTGGCGGCGCCTCGACGACATCCTCTGAAAACGACAACAACCAGACCCCGCTTTTGGGAAAAATACCGGGGCTAGGGTATCTATTTAAGGGGATTAACGACCAGGGAACTACCAGCCAGCTAGTCATCCTCGTGCATGCCGATATCATTCCGGCACCCAAATATAACCCCCTGGTCTCGGAGGCATTGTAATGCTTTGGAAAAGGGGCAAGAAAAATCAACCCATCCAGAATGAAGATGGCAGTATAGATGCCATTTTGATTGATGAGGATGATGACCTCGTTGATGGTAGCGGAAAGATCGACAGCACTCCCAAGAGTCGCCCAAAGCAAAAATCAGCCGGGCCATCGGAGATTTATATTGCAGCCGAACTTTCCAGTGGTCAGGTGGATGTTTGGCGGATAACGCGTGAAACCTCTGAGATTATCAATGTGGACGATATTCCAGCGAATGCCGTTATTCTCCGCTTTACCGGAAACGATTTAAGCACGTCAAAGAAGGGCAAGAACGCCAAGGTTCTGAAAAATGAACTCAGAGTGATCTTGAATGACAATCCGGTGATAAAGTCGCATAGAAATATCGCGTATGCGACGACAAAATCAGAGCTGATCCGATTTGAGAATCGTCAAGCGCCTGGTATCTGCGTATTGCTCAGCGTGCAAAAGATGCCGGGTGGTGATCGCATCATCGGAATTTACGCAGAAGGCATGGATTCCATAGCGGTTGCCGCCTATATCGATGAGACAGGTGAAATAAAAGGCTATGCCGTTAGTACGGATGCTTCTGAATCCGGAAGGGAGGAGGTAAGCCGTCGAGCGCGGTTGCTAATTGATGGTGACGTTGGTGATCTACCTGCCGTTTGGGTAAAAGCTTCTTCGTTAAGCCTCCCCAGCAAAAAATTATTGAGCTTCGCTTATCCGATAGATGGCGAATTAGCAGGCAAGCCCGCGACTTACTGGGGCGGTATAGGCATTGCAGCGGGCGTGGTTCTGGTGGTTATTTCTGGTGGATTACTGGTGAGCGCGAATAGCCAGTTAGCATCTGCAAAATCAGCCATGCAAGTAGCCATGCAGGATCAAGGCAAAGGCGAGCAAGAAATAAAAACATTATTCAAAAAACATGTTCACTATGTTGAATCAAAAAACTCTGTCAACCTGACGAAAGGGATCGTAGCAGCGAGCACGCTTTGGCAGCCGGGTGAATTAGCCACTTTATCCATGTCATCGAACGGAGCCCCTTCAGGAAGAAGCAATCCTGACAAAACTCCGAGCAACGGGATCACCATTTTGGTAACCCCTTTCATAAGCGCCGATGGATCCGTTCAGAACGATACCCAGTGGCTTCCTCCTAAGCTCTTGATGTCAAAAATTGAAAAAGCCGCCCCGCATGGATATCGGATTGATGCGGTTCACATGAACCCTTCTGGTCAAAAATATGAGGTCGTTTATGAAGCGGATAAGCACTAAAAACAAAGGGATCGCCTTTGGCGTTTTGGCTATCGCCTTATTAGCGGCTGGATCAACCATGTTGCATGACTCTGTGCACATCAAACACCAGGCCAGACAAACCCTCTTGATGGCCAGAAGCATCAGTATGCGCAATGCACACGAGATGGTTGTGGCTGACCAGCTCAAAAAGAAGCTGACTGGCCAACCATTATCCATGGCTGCGCCACTTAGCCAGCTCGTCCCGATATCCGTGCAGAACATTAACCGTACAAGCGAAGCCTTTGGGGTAAAAATTTATCGGTTTGATGTCAACGCCAAAGTCTTCGGCGGGCAATATAACGCCATGGGAATCACATTGCGGAACATAGGAAAACCTGTACCTGGCTACCCCGGGATAAAGGGACAGGAAATAAACATAAAGGGTGAATGGAAAACTTTGGACGGCTTTCATCAATGGGTGGATTACTTGAAATACATCGGCCTCGCTATACCCCATATCAGCATTACCGGCCAACACTTTGAAATGGATGTAGAGGTGATCGGCTTATGATCAAAGGATTCGTCACCTGGGAAGAGGGAAAGCGTTTTAATATCCCCAATATACTTGCTCCCGAGAAAACAGCGGGAGACATCACGGAAGCCTTGAATATCATGGGGTTCAAGCATGAGCAAATCAAATTTCTGGTGGATTACTCGCGAGTATCTGCTGTTGATATGGCGGATGCTATTACTGATCTTGGTTTGGGAACCAGCGAAAAGGTGACAAAAGCAGAAAGCATCACCTCTGGCTTACCCTATTTCCCTGCTGCTGCTGCAGACTATGTTAAGGCCAATTTGCTGCACAGCTACGCGCCAGAAATCCGTGCGGAAGAATCGAACATTCCTTATGTGCCTGTGGGTATTGATGAAAATGGGAAAGTGCTTATCGCTATAAGCAATCCGGCCAAAAAACAGGAAACCATCAACAGCCTGCATAAAAGAACCAGGAAAATAGAGTTCTGCCTCGCTGCCAAAAAAATCATTCAGAACATTTACCGCAGTGAATTTTTCGACACTAGAAGTCTGTTTACAAAGGCAAGGGAAAAGACGCATTCAGAAGAACGATTCAAAGAAATGCTTCAGGCACTCCTGATCCATGCTTGCTATCAGGGCGCGTCTGATCTTCATTTTCTCCCCTTGCCTAATGGGGCTGGAGCCGTTTTTATCCGAATTGATGGCGTCCTCGAACCATTTGTGATCTTGCACCGCAATAATCGCGGAGCCGAAGGCGAAGAGCTGGAATACGACCGCATCATACAGGTTATAAAAATGGATACCGCATCCCAGGACGGCGTTATCACAGAAGGAACCCTTGGTGATTCGGTCCCCCCGGCCATCGCCGGCAAATACCAGTTTCGTGTAGAAATCACCATGACGGTCAGAGGAGCAAGTGCGGTTATCCGTATTCTTTCTGTGTCCGACGACACCACAGAGTTTGAAGAAATTGGTTTTGATGACATCACTAAAAAAAGATTGCTCCACTATGCCGGACAAAGCGCGGGCATGCTGATTGTGACTGGACCTACCGGATCAGGCAAAACAACCACCCTGAACGCGCTGATGAAAACCATTGATCCGCTTTCGGAATCGGTACAAAGCATCGAGAACCCCGTAGAACTGCAAGTCGGACTTTGGGCCCAGCACCACGCCAAAATTCTGGACAACTCCAAAAGTGAAGCCCAGACATGGATTCGGTGGTTCAAAGCACTGATGCGCCGCGATCCAGACACCATTCTGTATGGCGAAATCCGTGATGCCGACACGACCGCTGTTGCGCTGGATGGCGCCAACACAGGGCATAACGTCTTTACCACCATGCACACCAAATCAGCGTCTAGTGCCGTCCAACGGCTCCGCAACATGAAGCTGGATAGCACGGGCGAATCCCTGGATATGGACGCTGTTTCTTCGACACTGCACGGAATTCTTGCGCAGAGATTACTCCGCAAACTGTGTAATTTCTGCAAGATTCCTGATGACAGGGCAGAAAGCCACCATCAGATTGAAAAAACCATCGAACTGGAATCCGGACAGGTGATTTATCGGCACAATCCAGATGGTTGTGAAATATGCCACGGTAAAGGCTATCGCGGCAGGCACATGATTTATGAATTGCTCCATTTCACAAGAGAGGTCCGCCAGATGGTCTCCAGCAAGGCCCCTATCACCGAACTGGAAGCGGCCATAGATCCCCATCTGACCCTTTGGGGCACAGGGATGTTTCTCGTATCTCGCGGAGTAACTTCCATTGACGAACTTCGTCGCGTGGCGTTGGAAGATATTGAATAAAGGAATCCAAAAGTGAACTTCGTTTATCATTTTGAGGCAAAGCCACAAAACGGTCCTGTTTTTAGCGGGAAGGTTATGGCAACGAGTATGGAACTCGCGCAAAGCAAGCTTTCCCAGCAAGGCCTCCGTGTCATTGAAATGCGCATGAATGCAAGCGATTCACTGGATCTTATTGTTCGCAAGACCGCAAACGGGCGGGAGATGGCTCAGTTTTACAAAACCCTGGGGCGAAGGCTGGGTAATGGTAGCGGCTTAGAACAGTCTCTGGAAGAAAGTATGGAGTTCACACTGGATTCAGTGCTGTCCGTCATTATTTCAATGATGCTGGTCGCCGCAAAAAATGGAGCTAATATTGATACCTGCATGCAATATGCCGGCATCGATAAGCGCGACGTTGCCGTGATCCGCGCTTTGCGCGAAGCGGGGGATGCCCCAAGAGGTCTGGGCGATTTGGCTTCTGAATACCAACAGACGTATTCTCTCAAAAGAAAGTTACGTTCGGTGTTCCTGGAACCGTTATCCATTCTCTCTTTTTCTTATGCGCTTATTTGGGGCGTATTTGTCTTTGCTGTACCCAGAATCCAGCACTTTTATGCCCAACTCCCTAATGCTTCACTCCCTGGGTATGTGAAAAGCCTCTACGCCTTTGTGGATATGTTCGATGCCCATATCGTTGTCTCGACTGTACTCTATCTCTTGATTGTGCCACTTCTGATTTTGATTATCAGAAGTCCGCTATGGGCCACTGTTCGCGACAATATACCCAGTTTCAGGGCGCTCTCAGAAAGGAGTGATCACGCTATGATATGGGCATCCTATGCCTTGCTCTATGAAGCGGCGATCAACCGTGCTGAGGCCGCCGAACTGATTTCAAAGAGCGCAAAAAGAATGGATAGCCGCGCAGCACTGGCCAACATGGCCATCGCCATGCGTCGCGGGCGTGAGCCTGCAAGAGCCGTTGCTGTAGCGGGTTTCCCAAGATTCGTTCAGGGGGCGGTTGCCAACTATCTGCGGTCTGGCAGCGCCGACGATGTAGTAGAAGGCTTACGCCTGTTTTCCCAAAATCTGGCAGAGGACGTGGACCTCCTTTCTGAACGAATTACCACCCTGGCGAGAAATGCAATGTATATATTGATGGGCGTCATCATTTTTTTCGTCGCCATGATAACCGCTGTCCCGATGATTGAAACAGCCCTTCACCAAGTTTAATGAACAGGAGCTCAACGTGAACAACACAAGTGATGATGTAAAAGAAATTTCCAGCGAATCGGGCGTATCGCTCATTACTTTGCTGGTCGCCCTGGCCTTGATTGTTATTTTGGGTGTTTTAGCCATCCAGAACTTCAATTTCGGCAAGAGTAAAGGCGAAATCATGTATTCCCTCTCAACCAGCCTGGCCAGTGCTGCCAAACGAATGGAAATTGATACTTCCTGTTACCCGTTGAACACGGCACAACTTTTTAATTACACCACTTATGGCTCCACGACAAATACGTGCGGTAGCTCCGTTTCATCGACCTGGAATGGGCCATACATTAACGTCTACAGTGATGTAAGCACCAATGACAATATCGTGTTACCCAAGTTTGGGCCAGGCGTCACGGCCACGATTACCAAGGTCGCTTCCTCGACGATTGCTTCCAACGCGGCAGACACTAACGCGATTGCCGTAGAATTCAAGAATGTTCCCAATAATGTCGCCAACCAAGCGGGAATCGCTTGCGGTATAGCTCCGGTAGGTGGCACGACAATCGGACAGAAAGGAAATAATTGCGCGGTTACAAGTGGAACCGGCAACACTTCTGACTTCTACTACGCTTTTGCGTACACCAACCAGTAAAACCGATGAAGCCAAACCGGAATGATGAGTCAGGCATCGCCGCGTTATTACTCGCGGTGGTACTGATGCTCGTCATTCTGGCCATGGTGGCCACGGCCGCCGCCTACACCAGTTCCATACAGTTACCGAGGATTCGTTATGAGCAAAGACAATATATCCAGTCTGCCGCCAACAGGATTGGCGACTATTATCGCGTCAATGCCTGGGCTCTCAGCCAGGGCACAAGTTTTCCATTAAGCAATGATCAATTACTTACTAATGCCGGAATAAATAAAAAATTTAATATACAGCTATGCGTAAGCCAGCAGCAGTTTTTAGGCGCTTACAAGATCCCTTATTACAATATTTGGGTTTGGGTGCCACATGCGGGCGGCGGCAAGCCTGCCGTTTGCGGCACCAATTCTTTTACACCAAATTCCGTGACAGATTATGACGAGTATTCAGGAGCCATCGCTCAACAGTCGCTCTTCCTTGCCACCGAGAAAACCATGCGTGATCTGGGCGCCAATCTGGTTACCGCTTTTGAAGCGGCCCAACAGTCAGGCGGCGTCCATAATGTAGATGTTGATTATTTCAAGCCGTATGGCTGCGATGGTGACAACGGCGCGGGGCCGCTAGGTTGCGCCGAGAGCTGGACAAACGCGTCAGAAATGTCTCTGGGCGACTGGGTGGGTAGCTCCAGTCTGTACCACAGAAACGCCTGGGGGCAGGAGCTTCAACTGGATAACACCACGCCAGTAGCCAACGATCAGGAACCCCCTTACACCATTTATATTAGGTCCGAATTGCCGGGTGGCGCGTACCTCGAAGAAGAATTTGCAGAGCCAATCGGCTAATACATCGTGGAGATAGAAACCAATGTCAATGTTTATCGATGAGTTAATCAATTTTCAGGACCAGACCTTTTCTGATATTCACCTCCACGAAGGGAGACACCCACGTTGGCGTACAAAAGCCGGTGAAATAGAAATAATGCCGGGCCTGAATCCGGTTACAAAGTCGGATTTTGAATCTATTCTCGTCCAGGCGGATCATTCACTGGAGTCAGAAGGAGCAGAGGCCAGGGTCGATGCGGTACTGGCTGACAACAAGGGCCAAACGGATTTTGCTTCTGTCATTAACGGCGTCCGTTACCGCGTCAGCATGTACTGGCACAATAGCCGGAAGCTTGGTGTTTCCATGCGAAAAATCTCTGAAACCGTGCCGGACATTACGGAGCTTGGGTTGCCGCAAAAGGTCCTGGAGCTTATTGATAGAAAGTCAGGGATCATTCTGGTTACTGGAGAAACCAATTCAGGGAAAAGCACGACTTTGGCCGCAATGATTCAGCACCGGGGAAAACGCAAGGAGCACATCATCACGGTGGAAGATCCCGTAGAATACCGGCATCACGAAAACGAAAGCGGGGCGCTAATTACTCAGCGAGAGGTCGGGCCATATCGGGATACACAATCATTCGATGACGCCCTGCGTTCTGCGTTGCGCGAAGACCCGGACGTTATCATGATTGGTGAAATTCGCGACCGGATATCCGCAGAAATCGCGATGAAGGCCGCAGATACTGGGCATCTCGTATTGGCAACATTACACACGCGATCCGCGCCAAGAACAGTCGAACGCTTCCGCAATATGTTCCCACAAGAACAGGAAAACGCGGTATTGCAGCAATTCTCTGATGCGGCACTCTTGATTCTCAGTCAGGCATTGGTGCCTTCGGCCGACATGAGCAGACGTGTGTTAGCTTACGAAATGATGACGAATACCACAGCCATTGCCGGGAACATCGCGAAAAATAATATCAACCAGATCCTGCGCGACATGGAAACTGAAAGGGAAATGATTACCCTGAATAAGTGCCTCGAAAAAATGGTCGCCGAAGGCAAGATTACCCCTGAAACTGCCAAGCGCACTTCATACCTTCCGAAAGAGCTGAAAGTCTAAAAAAGGTGAACGATGAAAGAGCTATCAACGAAAGGTCATAGCAAAGGTCAAAGTGGATTCACTTTGATCGAGATCTTAGTGGCTATTGCTGTGATCACTTTGCTCGCAGCGTTCATTCTGCCTTCGATTGACCAGTACATCACCTTTTCTCAAAAGCTTGAAACCCAGGCCGACGCCGAAAAGATCCGGAAAGCGATGACGCAAGCATACCTTAACAATGCGATGACCATTGATACGCAGACGGGGCCAACAATCTGGATGAACACGGCAGGGACGGAGACTTTCACTACGGACTCGACTGTCCCTCTCAATGATCCAGCAGGGACAGAGACAGGATATCAGGCTTTAAGCAATTATACTGGGAAAGCCCCCAACAAGACCGCTGTGGACGGCTTTAATCGCCCTTGGCAGGTTTATGTTAGCGATTTGCTGTACGGCCATTACCTTTCATACACTATCCCATACCATGTTATTGCGTTTGTTTCTGTGTCATCAAACGGCGCTTCTCAGAATGACAGCGCATCCGGCGTGAAATTTGACGCCCAAACAGGTCAACTCACCTTGCCTCCACACGCGTCTGCCGCCATCATCAACGGGTTACCGATAGAAGAAAAGCTTTACAGCAAAACCATCAAAAAATTGCATACCATTGCAAATGCTTATGGCACCTACTTCACAACCACTTATCTCGCCAGCACGCAGCGCAATTTGGGCATGGATTATTTCGCCACGAGTGACAGCAACGACACGACGAATACCGGTGAATGGGATTCTACGAGTGAAATAGGGAATAGCGGAAACGGAAATGGCCCGGGTTTCCCATACCCTGGAGTAACAAACAGCCCACTCACCAACACTAATGTATCCGTTTGTGATGTCCAGCCGGCAGACTCGCTTTCTGGATTTGCCTCAGCATTGGGTCTTTCTGGTGAGTCCATGACTTCTGCCTGGGGTTATCCCATCGGGATCGGCAATGGCCCTAACTCCAACTCTGCAGCCTCCAGCTGCTATGGGGACGACCGGGATCCATCGTCGGCCAACGGAAATTTACAAACGCCGCCTTTCACGGCGTTTGTGGACGCCTGGGCGCCAGGAGGAACGCTGATAGCTGTTCCTGTTATTGGAGCCTACTAACCGCCAATATATGCAGAGAGGATTGACTGCAACAGTGCCGGACCATCCGATATGGTTCGGCATTTTTATTATTTGAGCAAAAAAAGCGCGATATAAATCGCGCGATTTTGAATGGGTTTTTAATCAGGGCATGCCAGACGGCATCCCAGGGCGGGGTGGAAGCACATGCACACCAGATTCACGTAGTAGTTGAGCATTCAGCGCTCTACCATGGGGGCCAGATGCCTGCTGCCCCATGCTTGCGTCATTTTCGCCACCACCATCTTCATTTGTTACCATCGGCGCCGCCGCATCCATAACGCCAATGGCGCCGACTTGGGACAGGCGGATGTAGTTGCCGCCATTAGGGCCATAAACCATCACCCCATTGCTGGTGACTTTCCCTACACGATAGGCCCCGAAAGAAGATCCAGACCGAAAGCTATGCACCGCATGGCCCATACGAATCAATGCGGTTCGATCGCCGGCATCCCCCATGATGGCAACGAGGCGCGGGGTGTTATCCATCTCCCGCTTTTTGACAACAGCCCTCTCGGCCTTTACGAATTGAGCGTGGAGCTGAGAAACCTGCGCATGTAAAGCGGCCACCTGCCTGGAGAGCACGGCATTTTCGGAGTTAACCGCCTTACTTGGGCCACCAGCCATCGAAGACTGCGGGTCTACATTGCCATTAAGGGCATCCATTTGATGGTTGATCTTTGCAATTTCAAGGTCATTCTTTTTGATTTTCTTCAATATATTCGTCGTATTATATTGGTTTACATAATTTTCATACTTGCCAATCTTTCCGGTGAACGGATCCACATCAGATCCATTACGTGTGACAACCGTTTTTTGCATACTTGGCGAGCGAAGGGTGGAATGGTGCAAAGCACCTGTATTATCAACATGTAGCGACCCATCAACACCAGCAAAAGCGAGCGCCTGAGAAGCAGAAAAAGCAATAATTATCGATGATAATAATGCAGTTTTTTTATACATAAGATGGCTCCTTATCAGATTTTCGCCCTTGAATGTGACGAACTATGCCAATATAATGCAAAGAACATCGGCGATCAATGATCGAAATCTGGATCAGGCTTGTAGAATCGCGGCCTTAGAGTTGGAGACAGCAGATGGATTTCGGGTCCCATAAGGACAAGCAGCAACCGGTTAAGCAGGAAGAACCCCAAGCCGTACCGGAAAAAGAAAATCGGAGCATCCCAAAGCCGGAAACTTTCGATGAGTTTTTTTCGGGCGAACCGATCGATACCGTGGTGGACGCACCCGTTATAGCGACTCAGGATCATACACCAGTCTCCGCTCCGGAAGATCACACAGAACCTGAGCCCACGGACCAATCAGCATCCGTGGTAGAACCGGTAATAGCGGAACCGATTATCGACCAACCCAACCAAGAAGAAGCGCCTGCTCCCAAAGATGAGTCAGAACCCTCGATTCAGTCACCCGCTTCACTTCAGCTGGACTACGGCAAACTCCCAACCGAGTCTCGCGTTGATGAAATGCTGGAGTCAGCCTCTGAAGCTGGACAGGTCACGGCGACCGGTCTGGCGCGGCAAACCAATTTTGGTTCCATAACAGACTATCTTCAAGGCTTCGGTGGTGATGATTGGCAACCATGGGTGATATACAGACGCCCAGGCGGAGGTATCGGCCTTAAAGTCGTGGCGCTAGGCTCTGTTGATGACTCTGCATTATTAAAAGCGAAGAACGTTTTCAAAGCGGCTACCAACGAAGAAATCATGTCGATGGAGGTCGTTAAAATCCCAGCGCATGAGATGGCCGGGATAGTGCGTATGAACCAATCAATAACGCCTATCATCAAAAAAATAAGCAATAAAAGCTATACTTCTCTGTCAGAAATTTCTAGCGACTTGATGAATGCGTCGTGTGCTGAGTTTTTGGCTACAAAAAAACAAATTAAAATCAGAAGAAACCTTAAAAACGGAGACACTTATAATATAACGACAGAAATCTTTGACTATCTTCTAAAGCTAGATGGGCAAGAACATGTGACGATGATTGATAACCAGTCATTCTTGCTAGCTATAGAATCCAAGCCACAAGAAGAGATACCGTTAGAATACCTTCTAAAGAAGATGGATCAACAGTCTGCAGACACCATAAAAAAACAGGCGAGAAAGGGTAGCGGCGTTATCGTTATAGCGGGGGAAAAGGTGGACGTGAATCTGGAAACGGCAATCAGTATTGCGGGAGCTGGACGCGATACCGATGGATTCGCTGCCTCAATAGGATTTAAGGTTCGCTCCTCTAAGTGGGTTAGCCTAGAACCAGATAGCGCCATGGTTCCATCTTCCGTCTCTACCGTCGCGTTGCTGATTGATACAAATAACATCCCGGAATTTGGGCGATTGGCGCAAACTTTAGCCAGTTCTGGGAAACTGGTTGTTGTTTGCATCAAGGCCTCATCCATACCGGAGGCGATGGAAGAACTGCTGAATAACGGAATGTCAGTCAGCTTCATGATTAACAGCGTACATCTGGTTGCCTTGCAAGCAAACTTGCCAATATTGTGCCAGGACTGTGCCAGAGTTGACGAACGGGAATCTACCGCTAAACACGTCAATGAAAACACCGCATGGCGAAGAACCTTAATTGACCAAGCCGCAAAGAAACTCATGCGCAGAGGGATTGGTTGTCCTTCCTGTAATTTTATCGGCTACTCAGACACGGCCAGAATAATTGAAGGCATTGAAATCTCTGAAAGCGATAAAGACGTCAAGAAGAGCATACAGCAACGTGATTTCGTGGATATGATGGCTTCAATCAATGTTCAAAAAAGACTATGGGCAACGAGTATAACCTATCTCGTCACGGGTGAAATTGATTCACGAGATATGGAAAAAAACGTGCAGCGTACTTTGTTTGGTAAATAGGAGACCAGTATGAATAAGATGGATTTTCCCAGAATTGTTGCGGCGGCGTTTATTGCGCTGATTGCCTCAATTATTTTTTGCTCACCAGCGTTAGCCTCAACGACCGCCACCAACACGGTAACAGGTTATTCAGGCAGCGATGCTGTTTCTACGATTGAAGGCATCTTGTACGGAGGGTGGGGCTTGGTAATTGGTATTATTATCTTTGCTACAGCTATTGGCATGTTCCTGAAATTAGGTTTGGGCGCAGCTTTGGTTGTCATGGCTCTGGGGGTGATAATTTTTCTGATTCCTCCAATTATTGAACACGCACAAGAATGGGGCGCAAGCCAAGCTGGTTACACCAAAACAACGGGATAAGAAGCAAAAAATACAGGTTTTAAAAGAGGAATAATAATGGACGAAGAGGGAAACGAGCCTAGACCATCACCAAGGCACATCGACAGGAAGAATCGGCTATTCGAGTACATGGTCATCCTCTTCGGCCCATTTTATTTACTCCACACCTTCTCTCTAATCGCTGGAGTGGTAACAGGAGTGGTTGCTTTGCCATTGTATGTTCGCTTTGTCAGCGATAAGCAAGACGGTTACTTGATACACTTAGCTTATAAGTTGGGTTTCCCTGTAAGAAATCTTATTTCGCGGAAGATCAAGAGACTAAGCCCGTAACACGAATTAAAAAAGGATTAAAAATGAGTGAACAGGAAGATCATGATAGTGAAGCCAATGGCTGGCCTAGAGGACGGTTTGTTGCCTTCATGGCTGCAGTAGAGTCTGTAAATAGCTATAAGAATTTGGTTATCGCAGGCCTCACTGTGGTTATCGTTGTGTTGGGCGTCCTTCTGGTTAACGCACAAAACACGGTAGGCAGTATGGCTAAGCACATCCCTGTCATGGTAATCCCTGGTGCAAGCAGCGGCTTATATTCACCGGGTATCAGCGCAGACAATGTTAAAAACCTGGCGATATATCTTATTAAGTTGCCTTTAGATATCACACCAGCCAATGTCAACCAAAGATACAATGAGTTTCAAAAATTTCTAAGTCCTGATGAATTGATGAATTTCCAGAGTCAAAAAGATGGCATCACCGAATCAATCAAGTCTCATGATGAGAGCCGCATATTTGTACCCGAAAACTATAAGCTGCAATCTCTCAGTCATAATCAGTATAAAATGACAACCTATGGGCATTACCACTATTTTTCAGGGAATCTGGTGTTAGGTGACCATAAGGAACGCATTACGATGGTTTTTACAGTCGCTGTATCGGCAACACCGAAGAATCCCTACGGTGTTGTCATCGACAGCTTTAATGTAACAAAGGAAGGCCAATGAACCGGTATATAAAGGCAGCCCTATTTAGCGTTGTACCGATGCTTGTCTCCCCTCTTGGCATTGCGCAAACCGTCACATGGACAGGCAAAGAATACATACCGGTACCCGTTCGTCGGCACGACTTAACCGAGCTGGAGATGCCAAATGCTATTGCTTCATGGTGGAGCGAGGCCCCTAATAGGATTGACGTTTCCCCTGTCCCTGGGACCAAAAACATTCTCAGTATACGCGCCTTGAGTAAAAACCCCTCACAGAGACTTTTTGTACGAGGGACGAACGGAACGATGGCTCTTCGTCAGATTGAGTGGGTAGGGGGTAGAATGCTGTGGAGCGGTCGTGCCCTGAATAGGAGTTAGCTGATGGTCCCTGAAGAGCTGTTTTCTCTCGCGTTAGGATTGGTTCCGCCGTGGTTGGTGGATCATGTGACTTTCACGGT
>NZ_MOAD01000044.1:0-4916 GCF_001931655.1 Acidithiobacillus albertensis
CCATCCAGGAATGTCAAAGCGAGGTTCTGCATGCCCTCCGGGTAAAAAAACCAGCCGCGTCTCAGCAACTGACGCTGTTGTAGTGGAGCGTTTTGAAATCGCTATTAGCAATATCAATAAGTTGCGAGATTAACTGTCGAACTCGGGTGGCCCTGGCCATGGCATAAACCTGCCCGGCCACATACTCATGGCGTATATCTGCGCGCTCCTCACCTTCCAGATACTCTTTGCCAGACAAAGGCCGTAACATGGCTATCTGCATGACCTTTCCTCCTGACTCAGCGTATCAACAGTCCTCATCATAAAACGTGGAAGCTTCTGTGTCATCGCCGCAAGATGGCAAGAAATAGCGGGTAGCGCCGGGATGATTCTTCCCTTTAGGGCTTGATGTCGCGCCCCAAGCCATATTTTAGGCGGCGGGCAGGCAAATACCAGAACAAACCATCCAGCAGCATCAGGCAGCCCGCAGCAATCAGAATATAATCGGTGAAACTGTAGGGTGTCGCGCCCAGTATTTTGTGGATGGCCAGACCCAGGCCGATAAATGCCACCCCGGTGCGGATCAGCGACAACCCGGTTCGGGCGCGCGCGTAAGAGGCGCGGTGACTGGCGGCAATGGTGCGCTGGGCGGCGAGCATATTACGCTCGCGGGCCAGATGGGTGCGCTCCTTGCTGGCCGGAACCGGGCGCAAAATCGAACAGTAATGGGGAATGGCCGCCGCCAGTCTGGCCAGGGCACTGTCATCCTCCGCCTCAACCGGGGCTTCAGGAAGGTGATAACGATCGGTAAAGCGCACGTTCTCGGTCGTAATATCAATCAAGGCGCTTTGGCAGGGTAGATCCATGCGGCTGCCACGCACTTTCAGATAATCGAACAAGCCGATCAGGGCCAGAACAATGCCGACCAACAAAATCGGCAGGTGGTAAGGTGAGAGGTCGTTGTGGGAGACTTTAGTCAGCACATTGGCCAGTGCCACCATGGCAAGCCCCCAGCGTAGCAACTTCATGGCCGTCCGGGCGCGGGCATGAGCGGTACGATGGGCAGCCAGCTTGGTGCGCCAGTGCGCCATGGTGTTACGCCAATAGGCCAGGCCCGTGCGCTCAATGCCAATGAGCAAGGGTGCCTCGGCATGCTTGTAGTCCTGTATGTACCAGCGGATGTCTTCCTTGAGCGCGACACGAAATTCGTAATGATGGGCAGGGATCAGCTCCTGAACCTGGGCACGCATGCTCAGGTTGTTCGGGTCAGCCGCAGCGATGATGACCGTATCGCCCATCTGCCGGATGGGAAACCACTCTCCGGTAAGCAGCACCTTGCCATCCAGGCCCGAAAACAGCTGCGGCACGGGCAGGCGCTCATCATATTGCGCGATAGCGCAGTCATAATGCCGGGCCAGCGCATCCAGCAAGGTGCAGCGCGTCACGGCCAATTCTTTCAATAAGATGCGTTCGGCGTCGATACCGCGCTTGGCGGCACTATGTAGTGCCGACTGGAGCAGGGCTTCACTCAGAATGCCCTGCTCAACCAGGGGATAATAGGGAGATATTTCAGTGTTCATGCGGATAGTTGGTGCGCTTCCAGGCGCTTTTCGGCTGACTATAATCGGCATCGGCGATTTCAAAACTACCGTCGACAAGTGGTGAACTGCGCTTGACCCGTTCTGCCGGCAGATACCAGCGCAGGCCATCGACAATGAGATACAGGCCAATGATCACCAACGCGGCATCAAAAATTGTCCAGAGGATGTCTACATGGCCCGTAAATTCGAAGTAAATATAGAGTCCGGCGCCGACCGTCATGATGCTGAAGCCGGTGCGGATGAAAGCCATGCCGGTGCGCGCCCGGGCCATGACCGTCCGCAGCCGCGACATGACGTTGCGTTTGTCCGCAAGGGTAGTGCGCTCCAGCGCCAGGCCGGTAGTTGCAAAAACTCCTGGGCGCGCCTGCTCGGCATTGGCCTCAACTAGCGGATCTATATTGTGGGTATAAAGGCATAAAGAGGGAAAAATGCGGTCCCAAGGCCCGCGTTTGACGTGGGCATTACTCACCGCTTCCAGCGCCCTATTGGCGGCATCCCGCCCGGGATGGTACCAGAGAAAACCCTCCACCAGCATGAAAAGGCCAATAGCAATCAGACTCCAGTCAAAAATCGACCAGGGACCGGTAGGAAATTTGCGGATGAAGCCAATACCGATAGCCGCAAAGGCCACACCGGTCCGGGCAAAGGCGAGTCCCGTCCGCGCTTTGGCCATCATCGTCCGCAGATAGGCCAGAATGGTGCGTTCTTCGGCGAGATTGGTCCGGTCATTCGCCAGGAAACGCCGCCTCTCGACCGGAGAAAGTGCATCCCAGGCCTCACGCAGTCCGGCAGCCACCGCAACCACCGGACTGCGTCGAAATGCCATCTGCCCGCCCGGATCAATGACATTCAGGGCTGAATAGTTTTCGGGAACCGCGTAGGGGAGATAGGTTTTGATGGCGCGCGACTCCTGTCGCGCCGGCAAATACCAGAGCAGGCCGTCAATCATGGCCAGAATCCCGAAAACCAGGAGTGGGATTTCAAAAAAAAACCAGGCCCCACCACCGAACAGGCGCAAAAAGGCGACACCAATACTGGTCAACGCGACCCCCGTGCGTGCCAGAGCCAGCCCGGTGCGGCTGCGCGCAAAACGGGTCCGTTGCGCGGAGTAGCGGGTGCGTTCTCCGGCCAGATAGGTACGGATCTTAGCCAGTGGTGTACGCCCGCCATATACGGGAAAATCGTTATTCAGATCAGCACTGTTTTCAATCAGACGAATGAGATCAGGGCGCGTGGCGACCCTGAAAGTGAGGTTTTCGACACCAAGGGTTTGCCGGATATGCGCCAGCAAAGCCGGATCATCCGGTGTACAGACTATGACTTCAGCACTTTCCGCCGTCCAGGCCACAGGCAACCATAACTCGTTTCTCAGAGTGTCCACGTCGAGTCGGCGGAGGATTGCCTGAGATGCAACCAGCCCCTCGTCGTATTCGACCACGGGACAAGCATAGCGGTCCTTCAAGTCATCAATCAGTTTCTCTTTTGGTAATGCTTTTATCGTAATACCCCAAATAAATAACCATCGGCAGCACAGTACTGCGCAGACAAATATCTGCGCAGATACGCAGATGCAAACCGCCTATTATAAACAAATCGTGGCAGCAGTGACCAGCCGTAGTCGCGGGCAATAAAATTTCTGGATAGATAATAATAGATATTATGAATTGATCCATTAAAAAAGGATGCATGGACAGCAAGCTGTCTTATACATCCTAAGGACGGAAGAACGATCGTAAAGGATATCAGGGTTTGATATAGCTGAAGCCAGCATGCTCCAGTTGCATGATGCGGACGATGCCTGCCGGAACAATGACCACCGAAGGATCCAGTTTGGGAAGATGGCCGGTTTTCTTCTTGAACTCTTCCATGCTGTTATGGCACACATCGAACTCCACGCCCTCAGCATTAATCGCGGCAATGCGACTCGCCACCGGGCTGTTGGGAAGATACATTTTGATGCCCGGCCCAAACGCCACGACAACAATCTGAACCTTCTGCTGACCAAAATAATTGAGCAGGTTCTGCGCATTATTCAAGGTAAGATTCCAGCGGGCTGGATTAGCCTGACTGACCTGGATCACCACATGATGCTCGGCAAAAGGCAAATCATGAATAAAAGTGGGGTGATTAAAATGAAAATCATGGAGCATCGAAACATTGGCCGAATCGACATTGGCCGAGGCAGTGGTCATGCCCAACATGCCCATCACCGGCAAAGCGCTGGCTAATACGGCCGCCTTCAAAAAGTTCTTCAATAACATTACCATCTCCTCGTTATCTTCATCAAAAGGCAATCATCGCCTGCATGGCAAATTCATTATCCACGGCATCGGAAATACTATTCGCAACAGGATTAGGCTGATGCGGTACATCCAGCGTCCGGAAGTAGTAACCGGCCATGATTTTGGTCAGTGGCGTGAAGTGATACTGCAGACCGATAGCCCAGGTCTTGAAAATGCGTTGCTGTGCTGGATCATTGGGCAAGCGGTCGTAATAGTCATAACGTAAATTCGCTTCAATATGCTTGGTCAAAAACAAGCCGCCTTCCAGCATGTAACCATTAGCCGTGTTCTGACTGCCGGGATAAAGTTGGGTGTTGGTCAGTGGTGCAGCCAGACCAGGGGCGCTGCTGAATGCCGAAGCTGCCGATATCCAGCCGGTACCACGCATGTACTGGAAGCGGAATTGCCTGCCCCATTGGTGCATATAACCCTGCAAATACTGCACATCCACGCCGTAGCGATTCATACTGTAACTGGTGTCATTCAATTCAGGGCTGGCATGTTGATACCAGATACCCGCCTGCACATCGCTACGGAAGGGCCCTTTCCCCCCGAATATATAAGCTTCCTGCAAGCGCGCTGCATACAAAGGACTGCTGGATTGATTGCCGGCGGCCACCGTGCCAAACATTCCAATCATGGCGCCGTAGGTAAATTCCCAGTGACCGTTACGGAACCAGTCAAAGGCCATGATGCCTGGATAGCGGAAGGCATTAACACCCAGAGTCTGTTGACCATTAATCAAGTAGGCATTCAGTTTAGTATTGATTTTGTAAGGATTTCTGGAGTTATACATTGGTTGCTGCATCAATTGCCCAATCATCGTCGATGACAACACAAAGTTATAACTCATGAATCCTTGCATGGCTCCTTCGGCACTAGGCGCACGAATAAGGCCCGCTTCAAGGCTCTTCGTCAGATTGAGTGGGTAGGGGGTAGAATGCTGTGGAGCGGTCGTGCCCTGAATAGGAGTTAGCTGATGGTCCCTGAAGAGCTGTTTTCTCTCGCGTTAGGATTGGTTCCGCCGTGGTTGGTGGATCATGTGACTTTCACG
>NZ_MOAD01000045.1:0-12371 GCF_001931655.1 Acidithiobacillus albertensis
GCGCTACACGTGCCCAAACCAGCAATAACGAGGGCTCTATTTTTTGCATAAAACGGTATAACCACGCACTGAGACGTTATCCCCCCACCCGCATCATAAAAACCGGTGCGGAGCGGTCGGGTACGTCCTCAAAATAATGGCGTTGCGGCTTGTCATGCCAGACACCCTGCTGAATCTTCTGCGCAATGTAACGGTCCGCAAGGCCTTCCCGTAATACCTCACGCAGTTCGAGCCCGGCTTCCTGCCCAAGACAATAGAGTAATCGTCCCGCAGCATTCACACGCACCCGATTACAGGCCGCGCAAAAATTGTGACTCCAGGGCGTAATGAATCCGACCCGCGATGCAAAGCCCGGTACGCGATAGAGGCTCGCCGGACCGTCCGTGGGGGAATCCTGCTCGGGCTGTAGCGGACCAAATACGGTTTCTATCAGCGCCTTCGCCTTTTGGGCGGAATAAAAATCACGCTGATAAAGCGTGCTGCCAGCAGAACCCAGGGGCATCAACTCAATGAAACGGATGTCCAGGTCCCCGACCAGGGCAAACTCTGCAAGACGCAGCAAATCTTCGCGGGTGCTGGACTGATGCAGGACGACATTGAGCGCAATTTGCGGCACGCCTATTTGCCTGGCCACCTCGATCCCTTCCAACACGGCATCCAAATCTCCCCCCCGGGTAATGGCCGAGAAGCGTTCCTTGTTGAGGGAGTCCAGGCTGATATTCACTTTACTGAGTCCTGCACGCAGCAAGGTGGCACCCTTCCGGGCAAAGAGAACACCATTGGTGCTGACGCTTCTTTTCGCCACACCCGCCGCTTTGGCTTCGGCAATGAGCTCCGGCAACGCCGGAAACAACAAGGGTTCTCCCCCGGTAAATCGGATATGGGAAACACCCAGCCCGGCAAAAATACGGATGAGCCGTTTATATTCGTTTGCCGTCAGCTGTTCCGGTTTCGGAAACCAGGGTGCCCCGCTTTCCGGCGTACAATACTGGCATCGGAAATTACAGTGGTCGGTCACCGAAATACGCACATAGCGAATGCTTCGTTGCCAGGAATCCTCCAGTGTCTGGGGCTTATCCTGCATGGGTCAGCCCCTCCCGATATCCCGCATCTGCAGACACTTTTTCAGGAATGGACTGCACCTGGATGTTCATACCAGCAGCCGGTCTTGTCGTGATCCACGCTCCTGTGCACAGATAACTGGCAGGTTCTTTTAATCCTTTCACTATGTGCCTTCTACCGTCGTTTTACGCACGTGGATGCATTTGCGCATCGACTTCCGCCGCCACCTGGGCAATGCTCCGGGCCAGGCACGCTTCGGATTCCGTCAATTCCCACTCGCGTTCACTCTCCACAGACACAGGGTGCTCTGCGCAGGAGCCTGATAAACTTTGTGGGGTCTGGCTTTGATATAAAAAGGTCGCATAATCCAGCACCTGATCGTTATCGATAACTTTTACCGCCGCATCCAGGGTGACGGAATCGCATCCGCACAGCTGCTCTGACACGGCCAGGAAAGCCGCATCCAAGGCACTGTGTAAACGCAACGCCAAGGCCCGTTGTATGGCTTGCTGAGGATCAATTTTCTTCATTGTCTTCTCCTGTTCAAGATGTATCTCATTCAGACTATCTCTCGACCCGCGTCAGCGCCGAAGGTTTGAAATTTTCCGAGGCCAGCAGAAACTGCCGGTAATGTTGTCGGACCGACATGAACCGATACAGCGCATAGCCACCGGTGAACCCGGAAATCAGGATAAACAGGGCACCAATGGCGATGACCCATGAATATCCAAAGAACCGAATCAACACCAGTCCCGAGATATTAAAATCCAGCGTCGTCCGTAAAAAGGAATAGAAAGTCCGGCGATTCGCCGCCGCTGTCCGGTCCAACGCGAGCCAATCCCTTAACACCAGCTTACTTTTCGGATAGCGATGAAAATGATGACGATGCGCATCCAGAAACCGGAAATGCCAGCGCTTTGCAGAGGCAGCACGGAGCGGCCCTTTAATCATGCGCATCCCATTTGGCACAGCGCTCTATGCGATCCAAATCCCGACGATGCTGGCGGATGCGCATGAACTGCAGCACCCCCGTCACCAACAGAATAAACGCCACCATAAACCCCAAATAAAGCAGCGTGTCCCAAACGTGCCCTCTGAAAACCGCCAGAAAGACAATCGTCGCAATCACCAGCGTCGTGAAAGTCTTTATGTAGTCCATGAAGGTGCGTGTCCCGGCAAAAAGCGTTCGATCCATCGCTAACCAGTCCCGAAGAATCATTTCTTTTCGGGAATAATCATCATAGGGGAGTCGCCGCAAAATGCCCCCTTACGCGTAGATCTTGCCGGGATAGATGGTGACCCGCGCCTTGTCCGTCCAGGCCTCCTGAATCTTGCCGATACTCTCGGGATCGTCCAGCGTTTCGATGATAATTCGTGCCCAGTGATCCAGATCGGCACTGCGCAGCTTGGGCAGCCGAAGAACGGTCGATGCGAGCCTGGAACCCCATCCAAACTTGGGGCCATTGAGATAGGTGAAGTGGCCCTGGGCGGCACTGTCCTCGCTCGCTTCGCGGACAATGATTTCCCCCAGGCCTTTGCTGCGCAGACGCGCATTGGAGGACAAGGGACTGGCTCCATAACAACTGACGTGAACGATCCGGCACCCGCCGATTTTCACCGCACTGTGGATCATGCGCCGGGGAATTTCGATATGCACTTCCTCAAAGTCCCCCCGCCTGGCGGGCGGCAGATCGATGCGGCTACGTCGCTCCTCACGATGAATACTCACCAGATTGATGACCGCATCCGCCTGCGACAGCAGGGTGTCCAGCGTACTGGTATCATATTCCCTGATCTGATGGACATGGACGTTGTTGAGGGCCGCGAATGCGGGTTTCAGTGCCCCGGCTTTCCGCGTGCTCACCAGTACCCGACGTTCTTTTTGTGCCAGCTGCTGGACCAGCTTCTGCCCGAGAAAACCGCTCCCGCCCATGACCAGCACATCATAGGGTCTCACTTCCTGTGTCATCTGCGTAAGCTCCTTCAACATTGCTGCCGACCGTGATAGAGGTTCACGACATGCTGCGCCTCAATAAAGAACAGCCAGCGCTCGACACCAAATCCGGTCAACACCAATAAAGCCGCCAGGACCGCGAGGGCAGCCACCTGCCCCCAGAGCGCGATGGCCAGCAAAGCCAGCGGCAGGATGATGGCAATGAGATACATCAGTATCTTGATGCTTTTGGCTTTGGCAGGCGGAAGCTGATGTCCAAATTCTTCCGTCAGGAAGGTACCAAAAGTGTGTCCCTGATCCAGAATCCGCACGGAAAAACGATTGAAACCGGTGGCCGTGCGAATGGTCGGTCCGCCAGGGCGACTGATCCAGAAGTAATAAATCCCCTTGAGCACGCCCGTAGCCACGAGCAGGGCCGCTGCAATGCCGATCAGTGCGGGGTCCGGCTGGCCCGTCGTGAGCTGCTGAATCGCCGCTAACCAGGTGGCCCCTATGGCCAGTCCCATCGCGTAAAAGTTGGCGGGAACCAGTGGTGTATTCCATTGCCGCATCGTCCGGAGCACCGCATAAATCATGCCCTGACAGAAAATCGTGATCAGACCGATAATCGCCGCCAGATTCGCGAGAATCAATCCGATAGCGTCGTGGGTGCCGCCCGTGAAAAAGACCCAGACCAGGTATAAAAAAGCAAAGGGATAGTACATCACCGCGAAAACGCCCTCGCGCGCCAGCCACGAGGTTCTCCATCGAGTAAACGCTCTCCAGGCATTTTTCGGATTCGCCAGATGCGCAGTGGATGACAGCAGCCCGATGGAAACAAAAGCCATGGAAATAATCAGTGCTATCATGGTCTGCAGTGGATTGAGTCCACCGTCAATCTGGAAATCATTGACCAGCGCCGTCAGGGCCATGAGGCCAAAACCACCCCCTGAAAAAAGGGTCAGAAAGATTACTGCTAATGCGGGATGCATACGGCTTCTCCTTTACCGGGTAACGGCCTGATGAATCCAGTCTTTGACCTGACGGATTCCCCGTTTTTTGAGATTCTCTGTGGGAATGGGCCGGGTTGGACGGGGCGGCAGATACTTGTTACTCGGCTGATAATTCAGCTCCGGCATCAGCTCATACCCACCTCTTTCCCGGACAGCGCGACTGACTGGACTCTCCGGATCATCAAAATCACCAAACATGCGTGCGTGGGCCGGACAGGTCAAAACACAGGCCGGTTGTCGCTCTTCTTCCGGAATTTCCATGTCATAGATGCGATCCACGCAAAGCGTGCATTTCTTCATGGTTCCGGAGGCCCTATCCAGTTCCCGGGCTCCGTAAGGACAGGCCCAGGAGCAGTAATTGCAGCCCATGCATTTATTTTGATCCACCAGGACAATCCCGTCTTCCGCTCTTTTATAGGAGGCGCCGGTCGGACAAACCGTCACACACTCCGCATTTTCACAATGCATGCAGGACATGGGAAAATTGATGGTTTTGTTGTGCGGATAATCCCCCAGCTCAAAATGCCGTATGCGGTTGAACCACACCCCGGAAGGTTCCGCGCCATAGGGATGATAGTCGGTCAAAGCGCCCGTGGTCCCACTGGTGTTCCATTCTTTACAGGCAACCGCGCAGGCATGGCAACCTACGCATGTGTCCAAATCGATAACCAATCCAAGTCTCATCCGATGCCTCCTTAAGATTTCAGGTTGACGGGCGGGTGCGTGTGGTACCGCAAGCGGTCCACTGGTCGCGGCTCATCCGGTAATGGCTTGATGGTGGGGAAGGTCGGCCAGGTGCCTTCTTCGCCAGGGGCGGCCGGATAAATGCGCACCCGTAAATCATACCAGGCCGCCTGACCGGTGATCGGATCCGAGTTGGTCAAACGCCTTTCCCCCGTCTTCTCCGGCAAGAGCTCTGAGATCAGATGGTTCATCAAGAATCCGCGCGTGGCTTCCGGGGCATCGGGCGAGAGTGCCCAGGCCCCGGACTGTTTGCCAATGGCATTCCAGGTCCATACCGTGTCTTCCTGACAGCCTTCGATCAGTTTGACCTGAACCCGAATTTTACCATTATGGCTCTCCACCCATACCCAACTTTTATCCGCAATGCCGAGATGCTCGCCACGCTGGCGATTCATATACAGAAAATTCTGCGCAATGATTTGCCGCAACCAGGCATTCTGGCTATCCCAGGAATGGTACATCATCATGGGCCGTTGATTGACCGCGAAGAAGGGATATTCTTCCGCACTGACCCGTTGTTGTTCCAGGGGTTCGTACCAGAAAGGCAGCGGATCAAAATATTTGGCCAGCCGCTCCCGGTCTGCGGGCTGTGTGGGCCGAGGTCCGTCATAAACCCCTTCTCCGGCCAGGCGGAAACGTTGCAAGGGTTCCGAATAAATCTCGATAAACATCGGCTCGGCCTTCGGAATGTAGGCTGCTTCCACCGCAAAATCCAGGTAGGCCTGATTGACGAACCGGAAATACCGGATATTCAGGGGCAGATGGTGTTGAAAAAAGCTTTGGTGATCGATGTAAGCTTCCCACTGACGCGGGTTGGGTTCCCCGCGCAGATGCTGATCCCCATTTTTGCCCCGCCAGCCGGAAAGAAAGCCTATGCCGGGCTCTTTCTGGTAATTGACAATGAAATCCTTGTAATCCTGGTAGCGCTTTTCGCCGTTTTCGTGCACAAAGGCGGGAAACTGGAGTCTTCCCGCAAGATCCACCAGCACTTCCTGCCAGGCGCGCACATCACGATTCGTTTTGAGGATGGGGTGGCGAATCGAATCGCATACGGCATCGGTCTCAGAAATCGGACGATCCAGCATGGACAAGGTATCGTAACGTTCCAGATAGGTGGTATCGGGCAAAATCAGATCGGCAAAATTGACCATTTCCGAATGATAGGCGTCCGACACCACGATAAACGGGATGCGATACTCGCCATCCTCTGAATCCTTTGCCACTAACATCTTCTGGATTTCTGCAGTGTTCATGCTGCTGTTCCAGGCCATATTGGCCATAAACAAAATCAGCGTATCAATACGGTAAGGATCATAGTTGTGGGCATTGGTAATCACCATATGCAGCAAGCCCTGAATGGAAAGGGGCGTTTCCCAGGAGAATGCCTTGTCAATCCGTTTGGGATTCCCTTGCTCATCAATCACCAGATCTTCAGGTCCGGTCGGGTAGCCCAGGGGAGATGAGGAAAGCGGCTGGTTGGGCGCGCTGTGTTGCGCCGGCTTGACGGGCGGTGGCACCGGCTTCGGATAGGGCGGCTTCGCGCAAAAACCGCCGGGACAATCAATGGTGCCGAGCAGAATTTGCAGCAGATGAATGGCACGGGCCGACTGAAACCCGTTGGAATGCGCAGAAACCCCGCGCATGGCATACATGGAGACCGGACGGCCGATGAACTTGTCGTGTTTCCGCCCCGTCCAATCCGTCCATTCACAGGCTATTTCAATGGTTTCTTCAAAAGCCACCTGGGCCATCTCCAGGGCGAGACGTTCAATGGTTTCCGCCGGCACGCCGGTGATTTTACTTACCTGTTCCGGGGCATAGGATGCATCCAGATACTTTTCGATCATCAGGGACATCACGGTACGCACGGTGCGTCCGGCCGGGGTAATATGCTTATCCAGCAACGACAGGGAGGGATTGGAGCCCGCTTCCATGCCATCGGCGAAATTCTGGGTACACATATCCCACACTTGTGGATGACCGGCAGCATTGCGCCAAAACAGGCCATGATCACTGCTTCCCGGTGCATCAATAATCAGAAAAGGCGCATTGGTGTAGCGGATCAGAAAATCCCAGTCGAAGAGTTCTCTTTCCAGCAGGACATGGACCATGGATAAGGCCAATAGCCCATCGGTTCCCGGTTTGATGGCCACCCACTCGTCGGCGATCGCCTGATAGCCTGTGCGTGCGGGGTTGATGGCCACAAATTTGGCGCCTCTGCGCTTGAGCTTCTCCAAGGCAATTTTAATGGGATTGGAGGCATGATCTTCGGCGACACCCCAGAGCATGAAATACTTGGTACGATCCCAGTCGGGATCGCCAAATTCCCAGAAGGCGAAGGGCATCATGTAGAGCCCGCCGGCGGCCATATTGACCGAACAAAATCCCCCATGCGCAGCCCAGTTCAGCGTGCCAAACTGCTGCGCCCACAAGCCTGTTAGTGCCTGCATTTGATCGCGACCGGTAAAAAAAGCCAGCTTGTCCGGATTGGTGGAACGGATATTCTGAAGACGCGCCGTCAACATATCCAAGGCCTTTTCCCAGGAGATGGGGACGAACTCCCCTGCACCCCGGGCCGTTCCCGGCTTGCGCAGCAACGGCTGGCGAAGTTTCCCCGGGGAATTCTGCTTCATGATGCCGGCGGAGCCCTTGGCACAGAGCACTCCCTGATTGGTGGGATGATTACGATTCCCCTGGATGAAGCGGACGTTGTCATTTTCGATCGTCACTTTAATGCCACAACGACAGGCACACATATAACAGGTGGAATACTCGATCCGCTGATTTTTATGGTCTTCAAAGACCGTCACTTGATCTGTCATCATCCTTTACCTCTCGCCATCATTGAAGTTCACCATAATAGAGTCCTGCCGCCTTTACCAATGCAGGTTTTGGATGTTGATATTCATGCAGAGAATATCAGTGCGTTTGCACCTTCTGTTCCGAGCGCTCGCCGCGTTCTTCCTGCACATAGGCCTGATAATGCTGAAGCTTGCCCAGATAGCGTTGCAATCCGATTCCCCAAATTACCAAACCGGTGGCCAGGCTGACGTATCCCAGTGCCGCCCACAGTTGCGGTCCAAAAAAGCGGATAAAGGTCAGGCCCGCCAGAATCAGCGTCAACGCCGTGCGGGTGTAGGACAAAAGTGTCCGTTCGTTCGCCAGAATCGTCCGATCCACGGCAAGCCAGTCCCGTAGAATGAAATCCCGCGATAAAAATTTCTCATAAGGTAACAACGCATCTCCTTTTGCCGAAAGAACATCCACAATCATGCACAAGCCATCTAAACCCGCCCAATCAGGACTGTCAAAGTTTCCAGTCGATTTTAAGCGTTGGAGCATTTATTCCCACCTGACCGGACAATTTTACTGCCCATTGGAAACGTCGGAATACCAATAACTCATTGTAGAAAAACCCATCAGCCTTTACCCATGCAGATTTTAGATGTCATTATTCGCATATGGAATATCACAAAGACGTTCTATTCTTTGGCCATCTCGCGATAGGTATCTCACATAACGGCTTCCAGACATTTCAAAGCGCTTCGCAGCCCGCCCCGGAATGATCGCGCCCAGGAAAATGTCAAGACGCTTTGTGGTGCGGTTTTGTTGTTGTAGTGCTCTCTTTTGAAGATCCCGATGCTTTTGAGCCCGCATCTTTCGGAGTCACCGATTTCTTTTCAATCGATCTGCCCTTTTTGTATGGCTGAGCCGGCTGACAATGCCCGCAGTCATTCTGCTTTTGATAAGCAGTCGGAAAAGGAACACCCGTATGGGTAATAATATCTGCGTACGAGAAATTACCAAAAAGAATAGTAATAACAGCTAACGCTACCGAACTTTTTTTCATGATCAACTCCCTCATCGTCGACATAACAAGCGCCGCACATCTGACTTCCACGTCCAACAGACGCTTATACAACCATTTACAAACTAAATACTCTGCGTCAGAGCGTGGGTTAACACGCCAATAACCGCAACAACAAACAGGCCTATGAGAACGATGCCGGCGCCGGTAATGGGCGCCGCGTAGAAATGTAGACCGATCCAGACCCAGGAATGGGCATACCGCAAAGCCAATGCACCCAATATGCCCAGAATCAATAAGATGAAAAGAACATGATACCAGACACACCAACATAAAAACCCACGCCATCCGGCACGAGACATATCGCGCTGCGCCGATATCGGTTCGGATTCCTTCCGCACGCCCTGAAAGGTTTCATGTGGTTTTTGTCCGGCACACATTGCGTTTCCTCACATCTCCCTTTACTCCGTACGTTTATAAGCCCTGTCAGCGCAACAGGCCAATGATAAGATCGAATCCTGTTATTCCTATCAAGAATAATGCTTTATCGCGATTTTGCGTGCGCATCGATCAACGTCAATAATACCGGCATCAGTAACGCAAAAGACACAGCGGGATCGTTTGGGTGAAAACAGGCTACAGAGAGAGGGATAAACTGTAAGCGGCACACGGCACACGGCACACGGCACACGGCACACGGCACTACGAGCTAACGCTGCTAATTAGCGTCATTTGTTTGCCATCTGTTAGCATCAGGTAGTTACCATCTCATATCGTGGAGTATGAATCATTAGTTTGTTGAAATATTAAGTGTATTAGCTAAATGCTGAGGCCCTCAATGGCGAACCATCCAAACCCTGATTTCTGCTGAAAGCTGGCTGATCACCAGCGATCCTTGACACTGGATGAAACTGTTCCACCTTCTTTTTGTAGATTTGTGCTAGAATTATTCACTGATCTGCTGCGCAATGCGACAGGTTGTTTTGCGATTTATTCTGCCGGGGCTTAACCCGGCACTTTTTTCATAAGCATATTGATCTTTCAGATATAATTCTTGTCGTTTTTAGTCATGGCAAGTTCTCATGTCTGGCTACAGGCCCAAGCAGAGCATAGCAATGACCGCCCGTCGTCCGCATTTAAAAGCGGCTAGCGGTCAAAACTCAATCTCCTCTTGCTTGCATCCGGTACCGAAGCGACCTAGGATTATCGGCGAATCTGATTTTTCATGGTCAGACTCCTCCTCACGGGCTAGGCACTGTTGTCTGGCCCGTGCTTTTTCTAGTTTCGCTAGGCATTCCGTTATTATGCCTTGCGATTTCCTGATATTGTTGTATGCTTTCCACATGAGGTAGGCAAAAAATACACACGCCCGCATTTTTGGGGCGGTGCCAAGCCTCTAACTTGTTTCAGGAGGAGTATCAAATGAAAAAGAATTTAATTGCTTTGGCAGTAGCAGCGGCTTTTGTAGTCCCCGGTATGGCTTTTGCGTCTACGAACGGCGTGTTCGCGCCCGCAAATAACAATGATGATACTGGCCCCATTCTGTATGGTTACGCTCAGATCACTGGTGCCCAGCAGTGGGGAACATCAACGAACGGATCCGCCTCAGGATCGAATGGTTTGGTTTTCGGCGCCAATCGAATTCGCTTGGGCGTCAAGGGTGAAGCAGTTCCTGGTGTGACGTACAACATTGAAGCGGGCTGGGATAATGCTGCGATCACTGGCAACACTTATTATCCTGGCGGCAATATGTTGAATGACGGCCTCGGTAATAGCGGCAATGCCTCAATCATCAACGCTTGGTTGAATTATGCTCCTGTACCTTTTGCTCAACTGGAAGTTGGTAAGTTCAAACTGCCTGTGGGTAATGAATATGTGAGTAGGGCAGGTAATGAGTTGCCTTTCGTATTCCGTAGCATGGCTCAGTCCTTACTCCCGGGTCGGTCTGCCGGCGCTATGATCCATGCCAATGACGTGATGGGAACAGGTGTAAGCTACGCAGCAGGTTTGGCTGATGACACATCCCTAGATGCTTATAACGCTTATAATTGGACTGCAAACGGCTCCATGCCGTTCGGAAGCGGCCAGGGCGGTTACTTGAATGGCAGCGGTAATTACATCGCCTTTGCCCGTTTGGGTTATGACTTCATGGGGCCGTTGCTGAAGGCTGAGTTGAGCGGATCGCGCATGAGTCTTGGCTCTACACCCAACGGAAGCCCTATCCCACCCGACGGTTTGTCGCGCACAGCCATTTACACTTGGAACGTCGGCGTGCATGGCGGCTTGATGGGTATTCACTATGTGGCTTCTTATACCAACATGACCTCCGGGCGTAGTTTTGGTGTGAACGGTTACAATAACAACGGTATGCTGGCTACTGACTGGAACGTAGGTTTAGGTGTAAACCTGCATCAGATGACGCTAACGCCATCATGGTTAGATATTGAACCTGCGGTACGCTTCGATTCCTTCAGTATCAATAACCACACTGGATACGATGCGAAGATCGACAACACGACGGTTGGATTGAACTATTTCGTCAACCCAAACAACCAACACGCTGCAGAAATACAGTTGAATTACATCATCCCAACTGCACGTCAAGGTAAGTTCGGAACAGGAACAATGGGAGGTGTATTCGGCGCCAATGATGCTCCTATCAACGGCATGGCCTACAATACACTGATGTTGCAGTTCCAGGCTGGATTCTGATTAGTTAATCAGCAAAAAATGGGTCGCCGCCGCAATGACAGCGGCCCGTTTTAATTGATCGGCATGCCATACAAAAAACAAAGCGCAAACGAAGATGAGCAGTTTCGATTGGCTGCAAAGGCTATTATTGTCCTACGTAGCGAAAAGCTGTCCAGCATAGCGAAAGCTCTGCAACTTGATCCCGGCGGACTCTCAGGATGGTTGGGAGGCACTCCAAACAGGCTGTCTTTAGAAAAAAAAGAGATCCTTTCAAATTATTTAGGGCTGGAATATACACATATAAAGCCTGGCATTGTACATTTTTGGAACACAAACATAGAAGATTTGAGCGAACTTGCTCCAGTAGTTATAAACAAAGACCTTCTAAAGAAAATAATAATAACCCCAATACTGGCAGACACAATCACTATTGGGTGTGTTTATCACTCGAAAGTAGGAGATGTTACGTTAGTTATTTTATGTAGACCTCAAAACAAGGCTTTTCAAATACCTATTTTATCCCCAGAAATAACCGGATGGGGAAATCTATCTCAACCTGTTGAAATAAAAAAATGCATGTTTGAATCATGGTGGAAAGAAAAGAATATATCTCCAGAGTATATCTGGACACAAATTCACGATGGCATAAAATAAAGACCAAATCTTATGAGAGGTTGCCTGATAAATTATGTAAAAAAGACAATCAGTTGCAGTTAATGTGAGCACGGCTCTTTCGATTGCAAGCCGCTACACATAGGTCCCGCAGTGTTTCAGTTGCAGCAAAAACACTGGAGGCCCTTACTGTGAAAGAGATGGGATTACGGGCACAGAAGTCCCTGGCCTGTGAGGACCATTTGACGGGATCTGAAAGCGGTTATGCCGGATCGGGCAGGAATCCGAACTTGATCAGCTTTTTAATCCAGCGTGCGGCATTACGTTGTACGCTCAAGGCTTCATAATCGGTGGCGGTGTCCCGGTAATATGTGCCGCGAGAGAGCATGAAGTAGATGATGCGCAGCATTTTGTGGGCCAAGGCGATAATGGATCGTTTATGACCTCGGCGCACGACCAGGTTCTGGAATTTGGTGGGCAGAGCGCATTGGGTGCGACTGGCGGCATG
>NZ_MOAD01000046.1:0-10583 GCF_001931655.1 Acidithiobacillus albertensis
ATGCCATTGAGTCCACCTTCGCTACGGTACGCCACCGGACTACCCGGACGAAGAACTGTGTATCACGCAGCAGCTTTCTGGGATTGGGTTTCAAGATGCTGCAGCAGGCTGAAAAACGCTGGATTGGGATTTATGCTCCAGAGAAAGTCCCGCAGCTTTTTGCAGGGGTGAAATTTATCGATGGCATACCGGCTAACCTCACCCTGCTGGATGATCAACAGACCGCCGCCTGATCTATGTCAGAAAATGCTCATACACCAGATTTGACTATAGCTCCTTACGCCAATGGTACAGCGTCACATCAGAAATCCCTTCCTGTTTGGCCACTTCTGGCACAGATAAACTGGTGGGCGGTAACATCTTCTGCAATACAGCGGCCTTACGTTCTGCTGAATAACTCTTCATCTCGATAATCCACTTTCCGCCCCCAACCTGCATCTGACTCCATTTCAGAGAGGCGACAACTACCCTGACACCGGGGGGGTTGAAGGGCCCGAACTGTATGGTTTTCCGGTATCCCCCAGTGTCATGTACCAGCTTGATGACGCCTATGCAAGAGCTTTTTCAGGTTCGAACGGCTGACTGGATTTGAGGACTAATTGCGTCAGGAAAGCAGGTTTTGTGCTGCCCTACACTAGGTGGATGCAGCGCCCATCTCTATGTCAATCTTTATCTGGCATCTGTAAATATCTCGTCAGTCGTGACAACATAAAATCACAACGGGTTAGTTGTTCCTTAGTGATAAATTCATCTGGCTTATGTCCTTGATCCATGCTTCCCGGCCCGCATACGACCGAGGGGATGCCGGACTCGTCGAATAGCCCGCCCTCTGTTCCGAATGGAACCGTCTCATAATCAGTGGTCTCGCATAGCAACGACAGGAGTCTTGCTGCTTCGTTGTCGGAGGGCGTCGAAAGCCCTGGATAGGTACTGAGCGGTTGCATTTGAATTTCAGTACTGTCCTCAATGGCGCGCATCCTTGGCAATAAAATGTATTGTGCATATGAATGCAACTCGCTCAGCACTTCGTGAGCATCAAATTTTGGTAACGCGCGAACTTCAAAATCGAACTCGCAATGAGCTGGAACTATATTGAGCGCAACGCCACCGTTAATGAGGCCAACTTGCACCGTCGAAAACGGCGGATCAAAGCGATCGTCGTGTAACCTGGGGTCGGCCAGTCTCTCCCCGATTTCTTCGAGCTTAATGATCAGTCGTGCCGCATAACTAATCGCATTGACACCGTATGGCGCATAAGCCGTATGACAGGCCGAACCGTGCACACAACATCGCACTGACAGTTTACCTTTGTGCCCCAGCACCGGCTTTAGTTCGGTTGGCTCACCGATCAGGCACATGCGCGGCTTATTAGGGCGTTTTGCAAGTTCGGCCAACATTGGCCGAACACCGAGGCATCCGATCTCCTCGTCATAGGAAAAAGCCAGATGCACGGGGATTTGCAATGGCTGTGCAAGGAAACCGGGCACGGCAGCCAGCACCGAAGCGATAAAGCCTTTCATGTCCGCAGTTCCGCGCCCGTACAAGCGCCCGTCATTCTCGGTTAGTCGAAACGGGTCCACCGTCCATACCTGCCCATCGACCGGGACCACGTCGGTGTGTCCAGAAAGGACGATTCCACCCCGATCACTAGGCCCGATAGTTGCGAACAACGCGGCCTTGGTCCGATCTGTGTTATAGAAGAGTTCGCTTTCCACACCCAGAGTAGACATATATCGTCGGATGAAGTCGATCAACTCCAGGTTAGAGTCTCGGCTCACTGTCGCAAAACCAACCAACAATTTTAGTAATTCCTGAGTAGTCAGCCCTCTACTCATCGCCTGGAACACCATAACTAGGAGCTGCAGTGGGATTCAATGCCCGAGTCAGATAGTCCTGCATCTGAGGCTTATAGGCATCCCAGAGTTTGCTGAGTTCCTCAAGCGGATAGGCATCCACCCAGTCGACTCTCAGGTCGACGATAGGCCAAACAACTTTGTCCACTATCTTGATAGCAGCAGAGTGTATAGGGCCAAATTCACCGCCTTTGCTCGCGCCGGCATACATGGCTGCAAGCAGACGATCGGCCAAATGCCCCTGAACCTCTTCAAACGCAATGGTCATAGCCTCAATCACCCCAGGGTCTGCAAGCAAATTGCCTATGGCGACACTTTGTTCACCTGCAACCACGTTATGAATGCCAAGTGTTTGCGTACCACTGAAGAACGCTGTCCGCCCCGAGCCGTCGATCACTGCTACCTGTCGGTATTGGTGGTAATCGTCGGCATCGAGAGCTCGCTTCAGAGCCGTCTCCGGTTCCGCCTGATCCTGCTCAAGATAGTCGAGTATCTGTTGACCAAGTGCAGGCAGCGTCACATTTTGTGTGGCCACGGCACCTACACCAGCGCGAACCCAGGAACAACGGGCACCCACCGAGATACTGGAAGAGCTGATTGCAAGGCCCAACTGTCCCGTCTTTGCGCAGCGTCCCACTATTGAGAAGGTCATGTCTCGTTCCCTCAGGGTAGTCCGTTCGACCAATTGTCAGGGATCACCGCAATCACGTCGATTTCCATTAACCACTCCGGCTGCCCCAAGGCCACCACAACGAGCCCAGTGGAAATCGGAAACACGCCGCGCAACCATTTCCCGACTTCTTGATAGACCGACTCGCGATATCGGGGATCTGTCAGATATGTAGTGGTCTTGACGATGTGCGAAAGATCACTACCCGCTTCTTTAAGCAGCTGTTGGACATTTTTCATCGCCTGTTCGGCTTGAGCACGCGGGTCGCCCAGTCCAACCAGATTGCCTTCGAAATCTGTACCCACTTGGCCACGCAAATAAACAGTATTACCGACGCGAACAGCCTGACACAGATCGTTGTCCAGAGATTGGTTCGGATATGTGTCTTTAGTATTGAACATGCGAATGCGGGTATGGGTGGGCATCAAATTCCTCCGGTCTTTAATTTAGGGCGGTTGCGTTTTTTGACTCGGCGAGCCAGCGCGCAATTGTGGTAAAGATAGCTCTGTCCACTGCGCTATCCGGCATCACGGTACGAGAGATATTTGCGCTGGGTAGCAATGTGATCCGCTACATGCCAGGCGTCATGCCATACGCCCCAGATGAAGCTCGAGCCACGACGTGAGAGCCAGGGCAGCCCAACAAAATAGATGCCTCGTTCACATGAGACGCCATGCTGATGAATTGGCCTGCCCTTGTCGTCAAACGCGTCGACCTTGAGCCAGTCGTATGCGACAGTATATCCGGTAGCCCAAATGATTGTGCAAATGCCAGCCGCTTTAAGGTCGAGTTCTATGATTGGGTCTGTCACACACGGTGGATCAGGGAGGATTAACCTGGCTTCGGGATCTTCCGGAAAATCCAGCCCATTGCGGGAAATGTACGCATCGGCGGCGTCCAAAAGTGCGAAGTAACTGGCGTCACCGCGAGCCAAATTAACTGCCAGATCATCCTCGAACACTATGTTCCCGTTGATGAATGTTTTGGCACGGCCAACCAGCGTCATCCCTTCACTAGCCAGGCGCCTGAAATCTATAGTCCTGCCACCATACGCTCCGCTTACAGCTATCGTCACATGCTCTGATCCGGGCTGCGGAGCCTGCCTGTCCCAATCGCCCAGTACACCCATCCACCAAACGTAATCACGAGTTCGGTAGGTTCGTGGCGGACGATCGTGCGCTCCGACCGAAAGGTATACTTGGCGCCCTGCACGCCGCAATTCGTCCGCGATTTGTGTACCGGACGAACCGGCACCCACCACAAGGACTGCTCCCTTGGGAATCTGCTGCGGGTTGCGGTATGCGGACGCATGCATCTGCGTTATCCCTGTATCCGCAGGCACGAAATTCGGAATCACGGGCCGCTGAAATGCGCCGGTCGCAACGATCACATGCTCGGCTTTGAATTGTCCCTCCGACGTATTTACTGTGAACCCTGTATTTCCGATATTTCGTTCAACTCTTAGTACCTCTACCCCGGTACGGATAGGCCCAGCGAATCTTTTTGCATAGTCCTCGATATAATCAGCTACCCGCTCTTTAGATGGGAACGCATCGGGATCGACATCTTCGAACTCAAGGCCTGGAAAACGGTCATGCCACGCGGGGCCATTGGCGACCAAGGAATCCCATCGTCCGGTTCGCCATTGCTCGGCAATGCGATCACGCTCCAAGACCAAATGAGGCACTTTAAGCCGAGTCAGGTGCTCACTTACCGCCACGCCGGCCTGCCCAGCACCGACTACAAGGGTATCAATCAGAGTCATTTTAGTTGCCATGGTTCAATCTTTCTCCTTATCAAACAACGTTGGATTTACAAACTGTATCTGTTAATAGACACCCTTTAGTTAGATATTGATCATATTGGCAAGAAAAAAATAAGAAAAATGCTTTATTTCTATAATCTGAATCTATTTTTCTTATTCAAAGGGTTCCGTTCATTACAACTGCAGCCATCACGTTACCTATTCGTCAGGTATCTTGAGCTACGGAACTGGGGGCCAAACAGGTGGCATTGTGTAAGGCCTGCTGATCACCTGCCGCCTCCATGACATTAATCCCTACGACTATTTGGTTGATGTCCTGCAGTGGGTCCGCCAGCACCCCAGTTCCCGCGTCGCCGAACTGGGCCCCAGGCTCTGGAAACAGCACTTCGCCGGCAACCCTCTGCGCTCGGACCTCTATAATATCCTGAAGTAGCCCGCAAGATACGCCGCTCAGTTACCGGTTACGTGGATCGCCAGAAAGCGCGCCAGGCTTCGGCCATAGGCGCCAGTGGTTTCCATGCAGAGGTGAGCCTTGAGGGCCTCCTGCTTCTCCAACCAATTCCGGAATTGCCGGAACCCACCAGAATTATTGCAAAAAACCTTGCTGCGATATTTACCATTGGGTTTCAGCAGGGCAACATCGAATTGGGCTTTCGCTACGTCAATACCAACACAGGAAACGGGATTCATCATCATAAACCTCCTTGACTAGCATCATGGCGATCTACGGACCATGCCGATTCATCCTTATCTGTGCAGGCTCATGCGCCATGCATGCCTCGGATACCGTCCGAACTGGGTGTCAAAGTTGAGGCAAGGGATTAATCTGTAGAACAGGATCAATCTCTTCGGGTCTGATTCCCCGCTGCTTGCAGCGAAATCTATCAAAGCGGCTGAGGGAATACCCCGCAGCTTGCTGCGGGGATTTTTATTTCCTTAGGCTACTAACAATCTATCTTGCCTCGCTCCGGGGATCAGCCGAAGGGTACCAGTACATACTGACTGGCTCCAAGACATAAGGCTCCTAGCCACTGCCTGACGGCTCTAGCACATAGGTATCAAGGTGATTTTTAAGGCGGGCGACGTCTTGTTCAGAGACGCGGTTTTTCAGAACGTCATGGCACGAGAACGAAGGAAGAATCTCTACCCCGCAGAACTTGTAGTTCGCGGTGTTGAAGATGAATACGTCATCAACCGACCGACCGCCGAACAAGTATTGATCGACATCGTTGAATGCCGCTTCCGGTGCGTCCCAAGTAAGCGAAAGCATGTACCTACGTCCATGCATCAATCCACCCGTGCCGTACTGCTTGCTTGGATCACTGCGCGTCCGGCCGTCATTCGCCACCATGCGCGGATTGAGCAGCCCAGCATTGAAGACCTCATCAACGTATTTCTTGTACTGCCATGGATTTCCGAACCAGTAAACGGGCGACTGGGTAATGATGGCCTCCGCCCACAGGTGCTTTTCTACTTCCTGCTCGACATCGTAGCCATCGACAATGTGCGTGGTTGTGATATCGTGACCTAAGGCTCCCAAATGTGCCGCGATAACTTCGGCCAGGAACGTGTTGAGTTTGCCTTCTGACATGCCTTCAACCGGCTGGCTGGCATTAATAATCAAGATTTTCATGATGACTCCGAGAAATTATGAGCAGCAGCTAACGTAAGTTGTATGCTTATCAGGCCATTAGGGGCACTCACCACCAGTAGTATGTTTAGCAACTGCGCCAAATTGTGACAACAATATAAGCATGGTTCACTCTCCTAATAAGGTTACGCTTGTCTCACACACTACAATATCCACCATCGACCATTAGTGTGTGACCAACTATCATGTTGGATGCTTCTGAAGACAAAAATAAAGCAGCACCAACGATCTCATCAGGTTGGCCCATTCGACCAATTGGGAAAGTTTTGAGAAACTCATTATGTGCTTCTGTGCCCCTTACTTCATCCATCATCGGAGTATCAAAATCACATGGACCTATACAGTTGACATTTATTCCTTTTTTAATCCACTCAACCGCTAATACTTTGGTAAGGGCTGATACACCAGCCTTGGATGGGGAATAAGCCACTTCTCCTTGGAAACCACAATAAGCTGATATAGAAGATATGTTTACTATTTTACCACCACCATCCTGGATCATATATTTAGCTGCCGTTTTGCAGCATAAAAACGAACCAGTTAAATTGATAGCGATGATATAATTCCATTCGGATAGTGACATGTCCTCTGCAGGAGATAATCGATAAACACCAGCAGAATTAATAAGAATGTCAATTCGACAATACTTATTGTGAATTGTATCCATTAAGTTTTTAACATCTTTTTCGTTTGATACATCAGCTTGAAATATCGATATTTTATTTGAAGAAGTGAGGGTTTCTATTTCGCTTTTTGCCATTGTTAACTTTTCTGAATCACGACCAACAATTATCACATTTGCACCCGCATTAGCGAAGCCAATAGCTATATGCTTTCCTAGTCCACTAGAACCTCCTGTGACTAGTGCCACCTTCCCTGTAAAATCGTAAGTAATCTGCATGATTTGATCCTCGTTAGATAAGACAACAGTAAATTTGGAAATTATATTTTTCCAGATTGTTATTTGTAATTAAAATAATAATCAGGAATTTTATGTATTATAAAAAATAGTAGTTATTTCATGGTATGGAATATCTCACAAACTTATAAATCAAGAGTAATTAAATCAGTCTTACTTCGAGAGCAACAAATCATCATGACATCACCAGAAGACCTTTCTTTAGCCGTTAAAACGCAGTCTCGATGATCAGGAATTCCGTCGATTACTTTTGTCTCGCATGAACCACAAACACCCACACCACAAACACTTTTAAACACATTAAATCCAGACCTTCTTAACGCTTGCGCAATTGATTCATCTGAATTGACTGTGATAGTAGCATTGCTTTTTTTGAGGTGGACATTGAACTGTTTGTCATCTGTAAAACTATTATTGTTAAAACTCTCAACGTAATAATCTTTTATGTTATGGTATTTAGCATTCTCTTCAAAATCATTAATCATCGATTCTGGACCACAACAATAAAATCCATACCCATCCCGACCTGAGTTCAAGATGGATTTTATATTTAGTCTTTGATGATCACTATCGCTGTATCTTGATGTAACGCGATATCTTGGTATCTTGCATATATCGAAAATTTTGTCCTCACCTTTATTTGCACCGCTAAAATAAATATGATAGCTCTTATTTTCTTTTTCTAGCCGTTTTGCCATAGATATAAATGGAGTAACACCAACGCCACCAGCTATAAGAATATAACCATAATTATTTCTAATGTAAAAAGATTTAATTGGTTTTGTTATATGTAATTTATCGCCATCATTAATAGTAATAAAATACTTTGAAAACTCACCTTCATGGTTGATTCTTACTCCTATACAATAGCAATCATCATAATCTGGCAGTGAAAACACTGAATATGGCACAATTATTCCGTCCCACATTCTAACACCAATAATGGAGCCAGGTTCTGGATCGATAAGATGACCACCTTTTATTGGAGCTAGAACAAAAATAACAAACGAATGAGTGATTCGATATATTTTCTTAACTGTAACTGTTGTTGTATCCATAGGATTATACCTAACTTATTTAACAATTGTAAGATATCAAGTTTTTTATATTCAGACGCAGCCAGATAAACAATATTTGTCGTAAAGACAAAAAACATATAATTTATGAAAAATCATCAGAAAGATTCTTTTTTGGTTTGATATACCATACGGTAGTTTTCTACAATTAATCGCCAAAAAATAATAAATGATATATGTTGTGCTCTATATGAGAAGCTGGCCAAATACTTTGTCAGCTTCCCGTCCACTACTATCTTTATAGCTCACTCTACTTAGTTAGTTGATCGTAGATCGAGGTTTAAAAATAGAAGAGAGCCTGCGATGTGTGCTAACACCATCTGATTTAGAAATAACATAATAAAAAGCAGCTATAAAAGGAGACGCAACAAGCCATGAGATATCAGCACCCCCAATCATTTTGGCGATCGGTCCTGTATAAAATGCGTTGGACATAAATGGGATTTCAAGAATAAAACCTAGTGTATATGCAATAGCCGCCTTCTTATTGACATATCCAAATTCCCCGCCTTTCATATAAAAGCTATCCAATTCATACTGTCCGTCATGGATTAGGTAATAGTCAACTAAGTTTATTATAGACCACGGGACTAGAACATATAGCAAAAAATAAATAAAATTCATAAAATATCCCATAAACTTTGCGCTGGCGAACAATGCCAATGCTGTGCTAACAATCAGGAGAGTAAAGATTACTATAAATCTATAGATACGTGATGTCTTCAACCCCTGAAAGAACGTTTGCAAAATGCTTATTGATGTCAGTGAGCTACAGTATAGTTGCATAGCTGCCGCCTCCACACCAGACACAGACCATATTACAATAAATATTATTCCTGTAACACCAAATAGCACGCTAAACGCACCAAATCCACCGGATACACTTGATAGGCTTGTAATTCCTATCAATGAACCAACCGCCATCGCAATCAACGCCCCCAATGTTGCTCCTAAATAACTAGACCAAAAAGCCGCCTTTGGACCAGTGTCCTTAGGCAAGTACCTTGAATAGTCAGAAACATAAGGTGCATATGATATTTGCCATATTGCTGCCATACCGAGCACACCAAAAAAACCTACCATAGAATAGGACCCATTTACAACATGAATTGAAGCAAAGTTACTGTCACCAATTCCTGACAATAAAAGTACTAGTAAGGATACGCCACCAAAAACGGTAATAAACTTTGCATATCTATGAATCATGTCATATCCAATATATGCGGCAACAAAGGCTAGCATACTGATACCGACTATTACGAAATCACCTCCATACTTTCCCATATTCGGCATGATTGACGCTATGGCCTGCTCTCCAACGTCCACTAATGAAGCGAAATATCCGATATACATTATCACGACTAATATTAAAATAGGTAATGCTCCGTAGCTTCCGAACTGGGCTCTAGATTGCTGCATCTGGCTAATTCCAAGATACGAACCTTGTGCAGAATGTAGGGCCATAAAGATTGCCCCAACAAGATTTCCGATTAGCAATGCTACCATCGCCCAAGATAATGATAGTCCAAAGCCACTTTTAGCCGTGGCGATAATTCCAATAGTTATAGTTAATAGTTGCATATTGCCACCAAACCATAATGTGAATAGATCAAAGGCTTTACCATGCCTAAGGTTCAGCGCTATCGGAAAAATTGTGTGTTTTTCGTGCTTCATATTATCACGAAGCTCATCAACTGACTGAACCATAAATATTACCCCCATTATATCAATGTGATATACATAAACTAAGATGTTATCAAACCGCTAAACACACCGCTGCTTTTGTGCTTTACGGACTAGGATAGATAAGCCGGACCGACAAAAGCTAGTTTCAACCTCTATAATATAAGCAAAAAACGTGCCTACATTTTGTGCTTGCTAGACTAACAATAAAAACAGAATGATAATGTCAATATTCTGTCTCCCCTTATTTTGAACTGAGCGTCTTTTTTGCACTAACGTGGTGCAAAAACTACTTTAATGCACCAATGTGTATCATTGACCTAATAAATGATGGTTGTTGACGCCATATTGGTATCCGCCCCTGAGTGGTATTAACTCTGGCTTGCGCTCCGAATTGTGAATACTCCAACGGCTCGTTAAACAGCGTGTAAATTGACCACCTGATATCCTGCCGGATTTGCCGGGAGGAAACTGGAGTGATTTGCATGGAAACCATAGCCAAAGTGCGCCGTCTGTATCATCTGGACAAAGAGACGGTCAGCCATATTTCTCGAAAAATGAATTTATCGCGTGCTACGGTGCGCAAGTATCTGGACCATGTCGGAGATGAACCGAAGTACCCCCAGCGGAAATCCCGACCACGGCCGCAATTGGGAGCTTTTGAGGCGATCCTGCAGCAATGGCTGGAGACGGATGCGCACTTACCGCGCAAGCAGAAGCGGACCGCACGCAGACTGTTCGAGGGTTTGCAGAAGGCAGGATACCAGGGGGCCTATGACAGCATTCAGCGCTGGGTAAAGGCGTGGAAGGCGAACGTTCGCCCTGGTCTGCACCAAGCCTTTATTCCCCTGAGTTTCCGTCCCGGTGAAGCGTATCAGTTTGACTGGAGCAGCGAGACGGTGATTCTGGATGGGGTGGCCATGGCGATCAAGGTCGCCCACTTTCGCCTGACTTACAGCCGGATGT
>NZ_MOAD01000047.1:0-1346 GCF_001931655.1 Acidithiobacillus albertensis
TATGGTGGACCCCTCTGTCAAGACAATAATCAGCCGAGTTTAAGAGGGTAACCTTTCACACGCAGCGGCACGGCGCTGCCCCGGTTTTGCTTCTGATTCTGTTTCCTGACGATTTTCTTTTTTCGCGGTGAATTTTTCCACTATCGTTGCGCCGCCACCGTTCGCTGTCCGGTAGACCTCGTCCGGCGTGCTGTAGTCCAGCGATTGATGCATTCTCTCGGTGTTGTAAAATACAAAGTATTCCGTCAGCCCCAGCAGTAATTCCGGCAAGGTGGCATAGCCTTTCAGATACACGTCTTCGTGCTTGACGCTCCGCCATAGCCGTTCCACGAAGATGTTGTCCAATGCCCGGCCACGCCCGTCCATGCTGATCTGGATGCCTGCTGCCGCCAACCGCCCGGTGAAGCTCGCCGAGGTGAACTGGCTGCCCTGATCGGTATTGAATATCTCCGGGTTGCCGTAAGTCTGTAGTGCCTGATCCAGACAGTCCAGACAAAATCCTGTGTCCATGGTATTCGACAATCGCCAGGCCAGTACCTTGCGCGAGTACCAGTCAATGATCGCCACCAGGTAGACAAACCCTCGCGCTAATCGGATGTAGGTAATATCCGTGCTCCACACCTGATTGGGCCGGGCCACTTCCATGCCTCTGAGCAGATACGGGTAAACCTTGTGCTCGGGATGCGGAAGGCTGGTATTCGGCCCTGGCGCCATGCCGGCCAGTCCCAGTATGCCCATCAGCCGCTGTGCCCGCTTGCGGTTGATCCGATGTCCCATGCCGCGCAGATACACGGTCATCTTGCGGCTGCCGTAGAACGGGTGGCGCGTGTATTCGGCATCGATCAGTGCCAATAGCGTCAATTCCTGTTCGTTCGGCTTGGGCACAGGGCGCGGCGCGTAGACGGTAGAGCGGGCAACCCCTGCCAGTTCGCATTGCCGGGTCAGTGCCAAGGGGTCAAGAACGTTGACCCAAGGTTTGCGCGTTTCTACTGGGCTATCCCGGACTTTTTTTTAAGCCAGTCCAGTTCCATCTTGAGCCGCCCAATCTCTGAGTAGAGCCGCTCCGTGCTGGCGGATTGATCCACCGGCTTGGGGCCACGCTTGGCTTCGAATAGGCCTGCCGCCTGTTCTTGCAGCTCCTTCTTCCACAGTCCCACCTGAGTCGGGTGCACGCCAAATTCCTGAGCGATCTCGTTGACCGTCTTGATCCCTCGAACCGCTTCAAGTGCGACCTTGGCTTTCTGCTGACTACTAAAAATCTTGCGCTTCCGTTCACTCACAACCTGCTCCTTATTTACAGCAGGTTACCATCTTAAATAACCGTCCGGAAATTGGGGTCCACTATA
>NZ_MOAD01000048.1:0-2962 GCF_001931655.1 Acidithiobacillus albertensis
GGTACTCAATGCGTTTCATGAGCAATTTATTCTTGCTACTACGCCGCGCCCCAGTGACGCCGCCCATCTAGCCAACGTGACACTTCCATTAGGCCGCGCCAATGCCGCAGGGGTGCACGCACCCATCGCCTTGGGGGCACTCGGCAGCATCCAGACCGGACCACCGCCACTGATCCGACAGGCCGCCGTCGCTGGGTACCGCCACGCGCTGCTCATGGACATCTCGGCACAACAGGGCGCGAATCAGGTGAATGTCTCGAGTGCCGTGCAAAAACGAATACAGTTGCTGGAGGCGCATTTGCCAGCACATATGCATATCGTTCCTATTTATAAAATGAGCCATCTCATCCAGTCCAGTTTGAGCGATGTCTGGATCGCACTTGGTCTGGGGACGGGCATTGCTTTCTTGATCGTATTCCTTTTCCTGGGGCGCTGGGACGGAGCTGTTGCCACCCTGGCCGTAGTACCTCTGGCCGTGGCGGCCACTATGCTGGCCCTGCACGCCTTGGGTTTTGGTATCAATATCATGACGCTTGGTGGGATCACCGCAGCGATTGGGGCGCTGGTTGATCATGCCATCGTAATCGTCGAGCGCGGTATTCATGGGCTCGAAGGGGATGCCGAGACGCGTCGCGAACAGGCTCTGCGTCGCATACGCGATATTCTGCCATTGATGACCATGGCAACCCTGACCTCCTGTATTATCTTCCTACCGTTGATTTTTCTTTCTGGCACCATTGGTTTGCTGTTCCGGTCGATGGCGATGGCGATTGTCATAGCCCTCGTGACCTCACAAATCATTGCCATTGTCGTTACGCCCATTTTTGCCATGTGGATTGCCACGCGTGCAAAACATTTTCATCGCCTGCCTGGAGAACGCTGGCTGCGCCGTCATTACGGACGGTTGCTCGTGGCTGGTATGCGCCGTCCCTGGTTGGCGGTACCGGTAGTTCTGGTGATGGCGCTCGTAGCCGGGATCGGCGCCACCCAGTTGCCTACGGCTTTCTTGCCCCACTGGGATGAAGGAATCTTTGTGGTGCCTTATCGTACGCCGGTGGGCAGTGGCATTGGGGAAACCATGCGCGTTGGTCGAGACTTTATGCGCATCGCCCTGGAAAATCCGAATGTGGAGCGGGTTGATCTGGTCGCGGGCCGTGGCCTGGGTAATGCGTATGCGACGCCGAATAAGGGGGCATTGACCATATTACTGAAAGCTCATCGTACACAGAGCACCGAAGTGGTGATGCGCAGTCTGCGTCACAAACTGCGAAAAGCCGCACCAGATCTGACAACCTTAGAGACTATGCAGGTAATGATCAATCGGCTAGGTAATTTGTCTGGTTCGCACGCGCCACTGGTTATTAAACTCTTTGGCAGCAGTTCTGCTATCCTCCATAAAGCTGGCCTGCATCTGACCAATGCACTGGAGGCCAGTCATGACTTCCAGTCGATCGTCCTCAAATCCCCATCAGCAGGACCGGAACTCGCTATTCATCCGAGTGCGCTGGCCAACATGGAGGATTTTACACCACAAACCCTTTCCAGCGAGATCAAGACCCGCTACTGGGGTCGACGTGCTGGATTTCTGTTACACGGGGAGCAGATTTTACCCATCCGGGTGGAAGTGGAGGGGTCTAAAAGTAGAAATCTAGCCAATTTTGGCGGGATGTTACTGCGCCTACCCAATGGCACACTCGCTCCGCTCTCACAAGTTGCTCACGTGCAACCGCTGGGCATGGTACCCTATGTGACCCACCAAAATCTCGTGCCCTATGCCGCCATCAAACTCAGTCCCAAAGCGGGTGAAGGTTTGTCTCAAGCGGCAGCAAGAGCCAACCAGATCATTGCTGATGCGCACTTACCGCCGGGAGTAACCAGCCATATCGGCGGTTATTATCACGAGCAACAAAAAAGTTTTCAGCAAATGACGGTCATTCTGATCGGCGCATTGCTAATTCTGCTGATTCTTTTGGGTTTTCAGTTTGGTAGCCAGAAAGCGGCGACGGTGGCTATTTTTTCCATAGCGCTGGCGGCACCAGGCGCATTGATCTTATTGATGATTACCCATACAGCACTGGACAGCACCGCATTTCTGGGTATTTTGCTGGTCTTTGCCATCGCCGTGAATAATGTCATTTTGGTCTTTGCCCGTGCCCGGCAGCTGGACGGTAATCATCCCCGTCCAGCAAGCGTGGTCTTCGCTGCACATCAGCGCCTGCGGCCCATCCTGATGACGATGCTGGCCGATGTCTTTGGCTTTCTGCCCCTCGCCATTGGTATCGGGCGCGGAACCGATCTACTGCAACCCCTGGCTATTTCGGTCATGGGCGGACTGGCACTAGGAACAGTGATGACCTTATGGTTGGCCCCGGTGTTATATGTCGCATGGACGACAAAAAGACCAAAAATTAGCAATTAGCAATTAGCAATTAGCAATTAGCAATTAGCAATTAGCAATTAGCAATTCTAACAGCAAGATTATTAAGAAAGATTCACCATGTCTAGTGGATCTGTTGTCTTGTTAATAGAGGACATTAATAACAGTTCCAAACAACGAGCCCCATGACAAGCGGCTCGTTTTGTTTTGGCTGTTAAGGTGCGCCAGGCCCTCCAGGGGGAGGTCCACCTGGCCCACCCGGTGGAGGCGGTCCACCCATAGGTCCTTGGTGGGGTGGCTGTTGAGGTCCAGGTCCTCCAGCCCCCCCTTGTGGCGGCCCTCCTCTCGGGCCAGATTGAGGCCCTTGCGGGGGTCCTCCTGCTGGTCCTGGCTGGAACCGAGGCCCTCCATGGCCAGGACCTGGTCTTCCGGGTGGTGGGGGTGGGCCTTGCTGTGGGCCGAATCCCGGTCCACCCGGTTGCGGACCCTGTGGTGGTCTCCCTGGGGGCCCAAAGCCTGATCGACCTGGAGGACCAGGCGGGGGTGGTTGCGGTGCGCCAGATGGTGGAGGCGGTGGGGGCTGTA
>NZ_MOAD01000049.1:0-1931 GCF_001931655.1 Acidithiobacillus albertensis
CCACCCGAGTTCGACAGTTAATCTCGCAACTTATTGATATTGCTAATAGCGATTTCAAAACGCTCCACTACAACAGCGTCAGTTGCTGAGACGCGGCTGGTTTTTTTACCCGGAGGGCATGCAGAACCTCGCTTTGACATTCCTGGATGGAAGACACCCCGGATACGGGTGGGGCGCCATTGAGACGAACTCGGTGATGCTGAATGCGGTGGAGTTGCTCCAAGGCTCGTTCCGGCGTCAGCCCGGTGTGACTCGCACGTAAACGACTGCGCATGACCCGATGCAGAATCAGCGCCATGAAGCAGATCGCTGCGTGCGCCCGTATCCTGTCGGGCAGGCGGTGGTAGACCGGGCCGATTTCCAGCTCGGATTTGAGCACTTTGAAGCCCCGCTCGATATCGGCGAGAGACTTGTAGCGCGCCACGACCTCCGCCGGTGACAGGTCCTGCACATTGCTCACGAGCAGGAGCTTGCCATCCATCTTTTCCGCCAGGGTGCGTGCGCTTTTGTCGATGTCGTAGCTAAACTGCTGTGCGGCCATATCGACTTGGATGATGCGCGACAAATGCGCCTCGCAGACGGCATGGTAGAAGCGTGCCTTGGCACCGCTGTCGGAGAGTTTTCGGCCCCGGTGTTTCTTGCCGTCGTCCTGATCATCCAGTTTGCCGGCCCACTGGTCGCCCTGGGTAATCAGCGCTTCGATCCGCGCGTTCCGCTTGGCGGTCTGGTCCGCCGCCGTCATGGGATCATGGGCGATGACCAGCCGCAGGTCGTTCCAGGTGCGCTCACCGATGACTTCTTCAGTGGCAGTGTTGCACGACTCCCGCTGGAAACTATCCAGCAGATCGGTAAATTCATGGTACCGCCGCCCCGGTACGGCCAGGATAAACTCCAGAGACTGCCCGTTGGCCAGCCGAATCGCCTGCAGGGCTGCCAGATTGTCCAGACTCAACAACCCGCGATCCGCGATGAGCACCAGGCGCCGCACTGTCGGAAAGCGCTCCAGCACTTTGCCCAGGGTCGGCAGCAGCGTTTTGGTCTCAGCGGTGTTGCCATCGAAGACCTCATGGTAGATCGGCAAACCTTCTGCAGTCTGCACGACCCCCAGCATGAACTGGCGAGCGATCAGACCTTCCTTGGCCATCCCGAATTGACGGACGTCCTGGGGAACCGTGACCAGGCCTTCACTGCGGATCGTGGTGAGGTCATAGAAGACCACGGACAGGTCCTGATCGATCAGGGGGCGCAACAGTCCGGCTACCACAGCATCTACGGCACTCTGTTGCTCCATCAGGGCATCCATGCTGCGCAGGAGTTGCTGGTGGGTAATCGCTGTCACGGTGACATCCGGCAAGGCGACGGTTTCCACCCAGCGCAGTACGCCCAGTTTCGATTCGGGATCGCAGAGCCGGTTGAGGACCATCACCCGGACCAGAGCTTCCACATCGGTCGTATGGCGGGTCTTGCGGAACACCTGACGTAGGGCGCTGAACCCCAGCTCCTTCCAGAGTTCGGTCAAGGCCCAGACATCGCCAAAAGCACGCGCTGCTTCAAAAGCGATGGATGGTGAAGAAATTATTGGCGTCGGGGTGGGTACCTGGCCGCTGACCTTCATCAGGCCCTGAATCACGGCATTCAACTGACTGTCGATCTGATCCAGCCGCCCAAGTGTGGCGACGGTACGCTTTTTGACCTTTCCGGCATCATCCCGGTAGGACTCCACAAGCTGGACATAGCGGCGGCTGCCGGAGGTGGTGATCTTCACATGCATGCCGCCACTTTATCAGCGTTCATAGGCATGTCAATAAAAGATCAAAAGTGATAAAACGTGCCACCACAGCATTTTTAGAAAATAGGCGCTGAAACCCCTATGAATGCTGGGGCGGCGTTACGAAATTGACGATTTTTGCCGATGAACTGTCGAACTCGGG
>NZ_MOAD01000050.1:0-1768 GCF_001931655.1 Acidithiobacillus albertensis
CTGGGCAACCCGGAAATTGCTTTCCAGACGGCTAATCTCCCCAGCGATGGTATTGGTCTGGCGCGGATGGAATTCATCATCAGCAATACCATCAAGGCGCACCCCATGGCTTTGCTCTACCCGGAAAAGGTCAAAGACCCGCAGGAGCGTCTGGCCCTGGCGAAGCTCACCCAAGGCTACACGCAGCCCCAGGATTTTTTTGTGGAACGGCTATCAGAGGGCGTCGGCACCCTGGCTGCCGCTTTTTATCCCAAACCGGTAGTGGTCCGTATGTCTGATTTCAAAAGCAACGAGTATGCCTCATTGCTTGGAGGTCGCGGCTTCGAACCCGAAGAAGACAACCCCATGCTGGGCTTTCGCGGTGCTTCCCGCTATGCACATCCAGCGTACAAAGAAGGTTTTCATCTGGAATGCCTGGCCATGAAAAGAGTGCGAGAAACCATGGGCCTGGATAATGTCATTTTGATGCTGCCTTTTGTACGCCGCGTGCAGGAAGCCGACGACGTTCTTGCGCAAATGGCAGAATTTGGCCTGAAGCGCGGCGAAAATGGCCTGAAAATTTATGCCATGTGCGAAGTCCCCAACAATGTGCTTTTAATTGATGCGTTTGCCCAGCGCTTTGACGGATTCTCCATTGGCAGTAATGATCTCACCCAACTCACTCTCGGGGTTGATCGGGATTCGGAAATTGTCGCCTTTGACTACGACGAGCGCGACGAAGGGGTGAAAACTATGATTCGCCTCGCTGTGGATGGCTGTAAACGGCATGGTATCCACTCTGGAATTTGTGGTCAGGCGCCTTCAGACTATCCGGAAATGGCTGAGTTTCTGGTCGATATTGGCATTGAATCCATGAGCCTCAACCCGGATTCCGTACTGAAAACCACCCTGCATGTTCTGGAACTGGAAAAGCGAGAAATCTATTGAATCTAATTCGGCAGTTAACTCCGCTGAAATGACATTATCCATCTGATAGACTTAGGCGTTTCTTTCATTATCTGAGGAAGAGGGCAATTTATTCTATGGTCATTCAGAGTGATTTGGAGAACTGCTTCTCGTGGAGTGTAAGACGCAGAGGATGTAAAAGGGCTAGAAAGAGCGGCACCCACCGTGAAACTTTAGGCTATTTGTAATTGAAGGCTCTGGATAAGACGGTATCTATCGACTGTTCTGAAAACCACCAGTCTCGGCAAATCTCCAAAATCTTCTACGGGAGAAAATGATTGAAATCCTGGCATTTCCTGGGCTGCTTGCTGCCAGCGTTGATGCTGGCTGGCTGTGCACCGCCCATGCCGCATCTGGCAAAACCTACCCCATTGCAGGATTTACAGCTTGGCAGTGACTTGACACAAAAAAAATCGTCTGTAGCTGCTGTTGCGGACTGGTGGCGTTCTTTACTCAATCAGCCAGAGCAAAACATCATGCAACTGGCTCTTGAAAAAAATCCGGACATGCTTGCTGCGAAAGCAAGAATAGCCTTGGCTTTATCTGCCTTGCGCGAAGCGGGAGCGCAGCGCGAACCACAACTCCAGGGCACCGGTCAGATTGGGGTAAGCCGTTGGACCAAAAATCAATTTTATTTGCCACCCTATGCCGGAGAAACCTCCTGGAACAATTCGTTAAAGTTTGATTTTTCTTTTCATCTTGATCTTTGGGGCAAGGAGCAGGAGCAGGTCAAGGAGGCGCGCCTGCGCTTGCAGGCAGCCGAACAGCAACGGCGCGCTGCCAGGTTGATTCTTGAAAATGCCGTGTTGCAACAGCTTCTTGC
>NZ_MOAD01000006.1:0-8373 GCF_001931655.1 Acidithiobacillus albertensis
CCCAGTGCCACCGGTATCACGGCGCATGAACATAGGGGCAGAGGCGCACCCATCACTGCCGCCTTGGTGATTGGCCAGAGGCCATCGCCACCCAGCCAGCTGGCCAAACGCTGCTGCGGCACCCATGCCTTGATCAGGCCTGCACTAAGTAGGCCAATCATCACGAAGGGCGCAGCGTCCAGGTAGAGTGCCCAGGTATTTCCGACGACGTGCTGGATGATGAGTTCAAGCGCATTAAGCATCAGCATCTCCTAATTCTGTGTCCGGCACTGGATGAGGCGCGGAGACGTGAGTTGAATCGAGCAGTTGCAGGACCGCATCCAAATCGCGCAGTGGGGCAGTTTTGCTGAGTTGGCAATACACCATCTTGCCGTCACTGCGCGTGACGACCCAACCCTGACTACGCAGTTGTCGGAGTTGCTGTGAGGTCGCCGCGACACTCAAACCCAATAGATGGGCAATGTCGCACACGCACAATTCCGTGACCCGTAGCGCTTGCAAAATGGTTAACCGTTTCACATTGCCCAAGGCTTTGAACCGGTCTGCAGCAGCGGCCAGGTGTACGCCATCCGCCTTGAGATGTTTCCGCACGCGGTTGATCTCGAGCGGATGAAAACAGCGGACCAAGCAGGTTTCGGCTGCAACGGACGTATCTGGGGAGGGCGCAGTCTTTTTCATGTTTCCGATAATATCAAAATGACATGCAAACACAAACCCAAAATTTCGCAATTAAACTCTGGATCTAGGCACGTTATCTCTCCTTGCAAGTTCACTGCGTGCTTATCCGGTTGTCTCCCAATGCTACTAAATATGGGGTTCTGTGAAAGCCCCTAAAAACTACCCTACGATGACCGACTGGCTTTGCCTAAAAAGGCTTGGCGAGGATCGCCGTACCAGTGTTGCCGCGATTTCATCGATTTTCAAACCCACTACCGGTAGTGGGTTTGGGAGACAACCGGATAAGCATGGTTCACTGCATAACCCTTATTTCGCTGTGGTTCCATCACCAGCAGGATCGGTTACAGGGAGTGTGATCTATGTTTCACAGTTAGACAGATGTGCCATTATGTTTCGCGGGCGTAAAATTTTAAGGCGTGCAGCAAGCGCTGGCGTTTTTTTGAATGGGTGGACAAGGAACCGTACCGAAAGAACAGAAAACACAACAATCACCTTCCTTCGGGCTTAGAATTGCACCGCAGTTTTTGCAATCATAAAACCATTGGCATGCATCCGTTGGCATCGTTTCTGTTTCTTGGTGCCCGCATTTAGGACAAGTGATTACTGATTCTAATATTATTTCCACGAGCCTCGACCCTCAGTAAAAATTTTGTCTTTTAGTAGACAGAATGCGTCATTCTGTCTTGTAGCCCCAAAACCCTGAACGGCAGATCGCCCGGTTTTGCTCGGTTCCTCTGACACCCAGGAGGGCCGATTATGGGACATTACGATATAGCCTTCTTTTCTGCTGACTGTGGACGCCCGCCAAGTCGTCCGTTTCTTCGGGCTGCCGCTGCCTTGGCGGGGCTTTTTGATACGCCCCCCTTCTGCCCAAGGCTGCGCATCCAGGCCGATGTACCGAGAACTCCCCGCGCCAATGCAGGGACGTACAGATCAGCGTCCAGTCGCGGGAAGTGTAGCCCAAGACCACGCGCTTGAATGACGATCTCTGCCATATCTGCGGGAGTGGCATTCTCTATGCCCTGAATCAATGCTGGTGGGATGTGTAGACCAACACCGTTGTTCAACTCGATCACGACCTTTCCCGTAGGTTGGTCATAGTAGGCGGACTCCGCCAGTGGGCCAGCAGCAAGCGTCTCCCGTCCACGCTGATTTGCAGCGTCCCAGTCGCGCTCAAGAATTTTGTCTACTTGGTCCATGGTACCTCTCCCACTCTCCACAGAATAATGCCAATCGGGATATGCTTTCTTCCAGAAGGTGACGTATTTCCGCCCTGGAAAAGCCGATACTCTCCCGTAGCTCCGGTGGCCCTTTCGGGCAATGCAATATGAATACTGCCTTACTATCCCCTTTTATCACGTGCACATGAGCGGGACGATGGTCGTTGAGGTAGATCACTACCCGCGCAGCGTCTATGTGATCGATGGTGGGCATAATGTCGTTATCCTAGGCGCGCTTTGGTTTATATACAAGGCATCATCCCCAAAATCGCCACCACGGACGGTCATCCTTCTCTTCGTGTCGTAATTGGTTTTGGCTTTTGGCTAGCAAGTCGCGCAGCCATAGTTCGCGTTCCTCAGCCTTATGCAATTCTTCCTCACGGATTCGCAAAATATCACGCACTCGCTGAAGTTCTGATTCTAGCTCACTGATAACAAGAATATTTGGGTCGTTAGCCTCTCGGACACCACCTGTGTCTTGACCTTCTACTGTGTCATGTAGGACACCAAACACGCGTAGCAGCTCAGAGGTATCAATAACCGGATTTCCTTGGTTGTCGTTCGTAACGCTGACCTTGCCGTTATTGATGTAAGAGCGATAAAAGGTGCTGCGAGAAACCTTCGCTAAGCTTGCAGCTTTGGTGATGCTTACCTGTGTCATTTGACTGTCGCCTATTGGTTCACTTGGTGTGTCATGGGACGTATCACCATTGTAGCAAAACAATCACTCAATGAGCGGAATTTGATCGTCATCTACGGCGTTTTTTGGGCTTTTAACGGGTGTTTCAGCCTGAAGAAAAGGCAAGTCAGGCTCCAAGCCATCCAAGATAGGCTGAGAAGGAGGCGGCTCTCCTGGGCCTGCTGGCAGTTGCTGTTCGCCAGGATATAAGACCGGGATACGGCGGAGGTCTGTGGTGTCCACTGTGGAAGGATCCTGATCGCTCCTATCAGCAACCACGGCAGCGGAGAAAACAGATAAAACCATTTCACCACGCGGCTGTCCCCAAGCCACCCGGTCATTGACCACGTATGCAGACACGCTTCCTGGGCCGTTGAGCTTTATGACTTGTATCCATCGCTCTGCCACGAGATCGGACACAGCGTTTCTTACTGTTCGGTCCGTTACACCCATCAATCCGGCAAGAGTCTTTTGACTGATAACGACTGCATTTTGATGCCCCATGTTAGCGACCAAATGATGCAGGAGAATTCCAGCACGAGGTTTTCTCATCGTCAGGTTTGCCCACGCCTCGTGGGCTTTGCGTTCTGTTTGGACCCATTGGCCATATTTGGGTGCGGCAGGTGTGCCTAATTTTTCCTGGGGGGCGGAATCTCTTTGCATTTTTTTGGAAATCCTTTTCCGATAATCTGTTCCAAAAATGTACATCATAGCGCACATTTTTGGAACACCCCGGAAACAGCTGGTTTCCGCACCCCCGGAAACAGCTGGTTTCCGCACCCCCCCTAAAACACATTAAAAAATCAGTTAGTTAAAAAATGGTCCTTTCTATGTTCTATTGGGACTTTTGTGCCGGACCTTCTGACAAGGAGTGGGCGCTTGCTCCGACTACGTCGGACCGCCCACAAACATTCCCGGCGGGGACCCTGCTGGTCCCCCTGTCCTCGCCTTCGGCTCGCCGGATCGACCCCCTATGGGGACTGCGTCCCCCACTGCCTACGGCAGCGGCTCCCCCTGCTGGTTTACCAGTGGATGAGGTCTTTTTTTGAAAAAGAGCTTTAGCTCCCGCCCCGCAGGGGCAAAGTAGGCGCGGGCGATTTGGGCGATTTGCTTGCAAATCGTCTGAATCGTTCGCAACCGCGCAGGGCGCGGAATGGTAAACGGGCCACCGTTATGACGCGCGCAGCGCATAGAACGCTGTTTGCATCGACAGCAATCCGTGCCTGGCACGGCGAAGCCGTGGCAACCAGGCACTCCTTGTCTGGGGTTTGGGTATTTTTATTTTGGAAAATGCTCATATTTCGCGTAGGACGCGTTTTCTGGCTTTGGTGGTGTTTTCCCTGTCAAATGCTCTTGCGTCGGTTCTGGGGCAAATACGGGGCCTTTACGGCATGGTTGCACGGGGTTTCTCTGGTTTGGCCATGACGAGGATGGGCACTTGTGTTGCTCCGCGACTAGTCACAGAATGTTTGGTAACTTGTGACGTGTCACGTATAATAAGATTCAGGCGACTGATGCGGAGAACAGCCATGACCAAGATAGCCGAAGTCTTATCACAACCTGTCACGAAGAAAAGAGGCCGGAAGCCCAAGGGCGACCGCCCCATGACGGCAGCGGAACGGGCCAAGGCCAGCCGCGACCATCGCCGCTTCCCGATGGAAGGCTACAGCGGGAAGCCGATCTCCGTGATGTTGTCGGGTGACGCGCATATGGCTCTGAATGACCTCATCGCCCTATACAGTGACAAGTCACAAAAAGAGATCATCGATCTGGCGCTTATCCATTTGCTCAAATTGCAGCCAGTCACCTATTAAAGGCGTTTTGTGACTTGTCGCGTTTATTGAGCTAATAGGGGTCCCCTCAGAAAACGGAATATAAAACCCGTTAAGGGCGCGATGGGGTTTTGTGTGAAACGCCTCCCAAAGTACCAGTAGGCTCATATTGACGGGATGCCCTGGATATCTTGTCCAAGTTGGGTACGAGATTGGTCACCGTTCTTCTTGAAAACAACCGTTTTTGATAAAGTGGGAATGATGATTTGAAAACTGGTTTTTTCAAACAGTTAGTGTTATCAAAAATCTATCTCAAAACAGCATGATCAATTCCACTGGATTTTATGGGTTTTGAGAATATCCTGTTGGGTATGCACGGGTATCCACCAAAGACCAAAACCCCCTGGTGCGGGCTGTCGGAAAACCATGTCGGTCAGGTGTGATGCTCGGAAACTCTGCCGCCGATGTTTCCTGACAGAATTCTCTGGGGTTCCGGCTTACACCCCCAAGCAGGGAAAATATCGGCCGCTGCGGCCTTTCGCAGGAGCTTAACGGGTTTTATATTCCGTTTTCTGAGGGGACCCCTAATACCCTTTGGGAATGACCAGTTCTGTTTTGCCGTGGTCTGTGGTCCATGCGCCGAGTGGCAATGGGCTGCCGTTGCTGTAGGTTCCCTGATTGTTGCTGACCTCGAAACACAGTCTTCCGCCGCAATGGTTCCAGACCACGTTCCCGCCGTGCTTGGCCAGCTCTGCCACGGTCGCCTGCATCCGGGGGATTTCTGCGCTGAGCGTGGCCTTCTGCTGGCGGAGGTTCTGGACTTCGTGGAACTGCCAGGCCAGGGAAATATAAGCCATCAGACAGATTCCGAAGAATCCGGCAGCGAACAGGATGACCCATTTCCAGGAAAACCAGGCGGAAGCCTGGCTGATGGCCTTCCCGGCCTCGGTCGTGTTCCCGATGACGCCGGAGAAGTTTTCGAGAATCGGGTTTAAGGCGGTTTCCAGGGACGTAGCGGCGATTTCTCCGGCATCCCCCATCTGATCCTTTACGGCAGCGCCTACGGCGGTTCTTACGGCCTTGGAGATGCTCTGGACGGTTTGGGCGAGGCGGGTGCGTTCCTGGGCGAGGGCTTCGCGTTCAGCGGTCAAGGTGTCGATGGCGGTTTGTATGGCCTTCTGCTGATCGTTTGCCACCGCCATGTAGCCGAATAGCTGCTGTTGTGAGTCCATTACTGGCCTCCTTGGGAATTTTCGGGACGTACTGGCAGATCAAAGAGGGCGCGATCATCGGCACGGGTCAGGGCGGCCTCCATGAGGGCCATAAATTTGTCGTGTGGCCATTCCCCGCGTTCGACCTTGGCGAGGATGGCGGCTCCAACGAGGATTTTACGGCGGGTATCTGCGCTGCGTTTCTTTTTGGCCTCGATGCTGCGTTTACGGGCTTCGATCTGCTGTTTCTTGGCTTTCTCCTGTTTGAGTTTTGCCTCCAGTTTAGCGATGCGTTCTTCGATGGTCGTCATGGTCACTCCTCTGCAATATCATGGAGATACTTTAGCGCGTTTTTAGGGCGGAACGAACTGCTGGAAGAGGCCTTGACGGTGTGGCAACATAGACCCGCAGCGAAAAAGCAAGGGCGCACTTATGCAAACTCTGCGAGTTTGCGTGCGGTCAAGGCTCCGCCCCGACACCCCGTAGGAGGAGGAGGCCAGAATGGCGATCTATCATCTCTCCGTCAAAGCCATCAGCCGATCTGCAGGCCGCAGCGGCACGGCTTCCTCCGCGTATCGTTCCGGCGAGAAGATCGAAGATGAACGGACGGGAGAAGTACACGACTACACCCGCCGAAGCGGGGTTGAGTCCGCCGATCTGGTGTTGCCGGAAGATGCCCCCGACTGGGCAGCGGACCGGGCGGCATTGTGGAATGCCGCCGAGCAGGCGGAGACCCGGAAGAACGCAACGGTTGCCCGCGAGTTCGAGATTGCCCTGCCCGAAGAACTGCCCCCTGCCGAGCGGCGGCGTCTGGCGCTGGATTTTGCGGGAGAGCTGGTCCAGCGGCATGGCTGTGCAGCGGATGTGGCCGTGCATGCGCCGGGGAAAGCCGGAGATCAGCGCAATCACCATGCCCACATTCTGCTGACGACCCGGCGGATAGGACCAGACGGGTTTACCGAAAAGACGCGGGAACTGGATGACCGGAAGACGGGCAAAGAACTGGTGAGCGAATGGCGGGAACGGTTTGCCGAGCTACAGAACGCCCGATTACAGGAAAACGGCATAGCCGCCCAGGTGGATCACCGCAGTCTGGCGGAGCAAGGTCAGGATCGGGCACCGACCCGGCATCTGGGGCCAGCGGCCAGTGGTTATGAGCGGCGGACCGGGCAACCGAGCCGCCGAAGGCTGGATTTTGAGCAGGAAGTTTCGGAACGATTAAAGCTGGCCAAGGAAGCGGGTGAGCTGGAGCGGCAAGACCTGGCGGTAGATCAGAGTATTCTTGATCTATCCGGCGACCTGGAAGCCGCGCGCGCCGAGCGGGACCGGATAATCCGCGAAGAGATTGCCCAGGGGATTGCAGACATTCGGAAGCAGTTTGCCCAGTATCAGGAGATAGAAGCGGGCAAGCAGCAGGCGCGGGAGGCCTTTGAGCGGTTTCAGGCGGAGCAGCAGTTGCAACGGGAGCAGGAGGTAGAGCGGCCAGCGCCTCGGGAATATGAGCTGGATGGTCCTGAGTTGTGATGTTAGTGTTACAGTAACGGTTTATTACTGTGACAAGTTGCGTATATGGTGCTTTTCCGGGGACGCTTGGGCATATTTTGGGCAAAGCGCCAAAAATCACGGCATGGCACAGGCTGAAACGCCTATTTTTACTGGTGTTTTAACATGCCGACCAGCGGATTAACAATCCGGGGGTCCGGTGAAATAACCGTTACCGTAACGATTGCAGCAAGCTTCTCAAAAACGGCTTGTGGCGAGAATCAGCTTTCATTATCACTACGCCCATCTGTCAAGGGCGAGGATTCGACCTGCTGTGGAGGACCTGTCCCGCCTCGATTTGGGCTTACATCCCCAGCTTGAGCGCCACGCCCACATTTGTCATATTCGGTTCAGTTGCGAGCATGTTCAGGCGGGTTCGGGTGCCCCAGGCCTGGCAGGTGTCTGCGCAAAGGCCGCAGCGCGAGCATCGTCAGCGCGCCAGCACCGAGCAGCTTGATCCATTCCGGCAACAGTTCTTGGGTAGCGTGCAACTGTGCGACGATGTCGATATGCAGCGCAACAACGACATAATTGGTCAGCAGTCCAAACCCGATGGCGGATACGCTTATCCCAGCCAGATAGACGAACACAAACCGCCATCCGAACTCCTTACGCAATGGGCCAAGCGAGCCCAGATTGGTCGCTTGACCGGCCAACAAAAACACCAGCACCGCGCCAGGAGATATACCCGCCAGGAGCATGGCCGTTGCAATCGGCGTGGACTCGGTCGCGCAAACGTAAAACGCCAAGCTCACCAGCAGAATCACTAACATGGCAGGCAGACCACTGCCGTAGGTGCTCAACGCGGAGGGCGGCACCAGGGTCATGGTAATGCCCGCGAGCGTCAGGCCGATGAGTAGCCAGACGCTGAAGTCATCGAGCAGATTCGTGACGGCATAGCGTATGCCTGCGCCAGTGCGCGCCCAGCCGTTGCGACTTTGTGAAGCATCAGCCATGCAGGTTTCATCATTGCATGTCGAAGCGCTGCACGCGCTTGCGGGTGCGCCCTCCTGCCGCGCCGTTTGCGTCCCGCAGTCGCTCGAACAGGACGAGGCTGCAAGCGGAGTGGGCGCTGCCGTATGGCGGCCAGGCGAGACCAGACTACCCAGCAAACCGGTCATGATACCGCTCAAAATCGCGGTCACTGGGCGGACAACCGTCATGAAGGGGCCGAGCAAAGCGTACGAGATGAAAATCGAATCGACGCCTGTTTCTGGTGTCGCAATCAAAAAGGACAGGGTGGAGCCGCGCGAGGCTCCAGCGCGATGCAG
>NZ_MOAD01000051.1:0-3198 GCF_001931655.1 Acidithiobacillus albertensis
TTGTCCAGATGATACAGACGGCGCACTTTGGCTATGGTTTCCATGCAAATCACTCCAGTTTCCTCCCGGCAAATCCGGCAGGATATCAGGTGGTCAATTTACACGCTGTTTTCCACCCAATTCTGGCAACTTTTGCACGCTGTTTAACAATCAGCATCCCCAACATAGCCGTAATCCCGCGTGCTGCAGAAATCCACCCTGCCGTTTCTGGCGGATAGCCGAGCAGATGTTCCAGGAATATCGGCTGATAGGTCACGATGCCGTAGAAACCCGCGCCAAAGGTGATCGATGCGAGTGAGGCGATCCCAAAATCCCGGTTCCTCAGTAAACGGAGATGAACGATGCTGTCGTCTCGGGTCAGTGCCCGCCAGAGAAAAAGACTGAGCGTCAAGACGACCAGCATGGTCAGAATCACAATCCGCTGCGAACTGAACCAACCCATCGTATTGCCTTGGTCCAGCACGACCTGTAGGGCGCCCAGACCGATGGCCATGCTGGCGAAGCCCAGAAGATCAATACGGCGTTTTTCGATAGTGGTGGAGGGGCTGCTGAAACGGTAGACCAGCATCCAGGCCAATAAGCCTGCAGGCAAGTTCACGTAAAATACCCACCGCCAGTCCAGATGGGTAACGAGGATGCCCCCAATCACCGGCCCCAGAATGGGACCCGCTACTACGGCAAGGCTCCAACGCGCCGTGATTCGTCCCCGCATTTCCGGGGGATAGGCTTCTATCAGCATGGCCTGTGCCAAAGAAGGGAGAGGCGCCCCAACCAAACCCTGAAGTAGACGCAGAAAGACGATCTCCATCAGATCCTGACTGACTCCGCAAAGCCCGGAAACCACGACAAATCCGCCGAGACTGGCCAAGAGTAACCGGCGTCGTCCCCATCGCGCCGCCAGAAATCCAGTCAACGGCGTGGAAATGGCGGCCGCGACCAGATAACTGGTCACTACCCAGCTAATCTGGGAGGTGTTGGCAGACAGGCTTCCGGCCATATAGGGTAAAGCCACGCTGACGATAGTAATGTCCAGCACCTGCATGACGGTGGCAGCCAGCAGCGCCACACTGAGCCAGAATCGATGAGGAGGCGAAGCCGGCTCGTTTTGCGCGACGGTGTTGCCTTTTGCTGGAGAAAGGTTTGTTGACATGCGCGCATACTACTGGCTGCGCTACGGTCAACGTTTCATTGGTTAGTGAATAAACCCCTGCTCTGCTCGAACAGTGTGGGCCCGAGACTGTCTAACAGCACTGGCGATTGATCAGTTTTTAGCAGAAACCAGCTTCTGGATAGTTCACCCTTGAAAAGATTGCTATTTGCTCATGCACAAAATGTTTCAATGAGCCAATGACTCATATTTCGCAATACGAGGTGGTAAAAACCCGATTAACAATCACCAGCCATAGCTTGCTGCCCTGGACAATTCAAGACCCATTGCCGCAGCAATTACATTCATATCGTGCTCGCTAATGACGAAAATCCCAAAGCGGAATTGGTAGCCCCAGTTCTGTTTTTCGGCGGAGAACTCCAGCATCCCAAGGATGGGTCGAATGGGGGCTTCTACGGCAGGGAACCAGCACACGTCCCGCCGATAGGGTTGGAATCCTCCTCCCATATCCACCTGATATGGATCACCGCCCTGCACGATCCCGATCGCCGTGAAAGTCTGAAATTTATACTTACCGCCGAATTCAACCGTTGGCGAATAGTAGGCAACACGATCCCCAGGTTTTATGCGACTGCAGAATATCAGCCAAAAGTGGACCATGCTGATCCGGGACTAGAAAGCCGCCCTAAACCGCCTTATCATCCAGCTCGATAACCGGATGCCACAACGTTAAATGAAAACGCTGTTTACACAAAATTCAGGACACCCTCCGTCCACCGCAACGTCGCTTCTGTTTGGTGGAGGCATTTTCAAATCTGTTTCATTAGGTTTTTCCCATCAATCCTGAAAAGGCACATTTATGGATATTTTGTTTATTTATTTTTTGCTTACGGCCTTTATTATCAATATATCTCCTGGGCCAGCCATGATGTTCGTGCTCCATCAGTCCCAGAAGCATGGGAGGAAGACTGGTCTTTTTGCTGCACTCGGAATTGAAATTGGCGTATTAATTTACGTCCTGCTTACTGCATTCGGTGTCAGTGCCATTTTCAAGGAATATCCATCTGTTTACACCGGGTTGCAATTGATTGGTGCCGCATATCTCCTTTATATCGCCTACCTTAGCTGGCCCCGTAAGAAGGCCTCGAGCGGTCCCGTGGCCGAGTCTCGCCCCAATCATAAGGGTACATTCTTGAAAGGCGTGCTGATTAACCTGACGAATCCGAAGATTGCTTTGTTCTTCTTGAGTCTAATTCCTCAGTTCGTTCCGCAGGGCAGTAATGCCATGACCTTTGTTCTCTATGGTCTGATTTTTAACTTCGGCGGCATTATGGTGAACTTCTCGGTTGCCCTACTGGCAGACAAGGTCAATCGTCTGCTTCGGAAGGCAGCATGGTTTGATTATGTACCGCCGATTCTCTTTATTGTCATTGCTGTTCTCTCTATTAAGGCACGTTTCTGAGGAGCTTTATTTTTTGGTATATCTGCTTTCTAGGAGAAATCAACTTCCGAGCACGGTTTTTATTGTATAAGTTAATAATAAATATGGTGTGTGCGTTTAGTTGGTATAGAGGGCTACATGAATATAGAGTAGCTCTGTGTAAATTAACCCGACCGTAAGACACTTTGAATCATTTGATAGGCAAGCGTAGAAGGGTGTGGCAAAGAAGGTAATTCATTTTTTTTAAACCAGCGTAGATCTTCAATTTCATTAATTTTGGGGAGTATTTCGCCATCCGCATAGTCAGCTATAAAACCTATCATTAATGAGTCTGGAAATGGCCAAGACTGGCTCCCAAACCAGCGAATGTTTTTAATTTCAATACCAGCTTCCTCCCGAACTTCACGACGCAAACATTGCTCAACTGACTCGCCCACCTCAACAAATCCGGCTAACGCACTATAGATCCCAGGCGGGAAATGTGGTGATCGTGCTAATAGCAATACTGTTTAGATAGGTAATTTTCTGTCAGAATAACCGCCATGTTTTGTTTCTGGGGAGACATGGCAATGGCACGTACCAAAGCACAATTACCTGTAGGCGCTCGTCTGGCCGATTATCTGACGGTGGGCTATCTGGCGATGCGCTG
>NZ_MOAD01000052.1:0-807 GCF_001931655.1 Acidithiobacillus albertensis
ACGAGCTTCATGAGGTGAAAACGATCGAAAGTGATCTCCGCATTGGGCAGGTGCTCGGCAGCCCCTTTCTGGAAGGCCGGCGAGAGGTCCATGCTCACATCGGTGATCGCTTCCGCGCTACCACCATGGGCCTGTAGATCTGCGGAGAATTTCTCAAAGGTCTTGGCATCCTTGCCGGGAGTAGCGAACAAGAGTCGCCGGGCATTCAGATCCACGAAGAGCGTGATGTAGTCATGTCCATGCCGACTGCTGGTTTCATCGACGCCGACGGCATGGACATTGGCCATATCCACCGCAGCACGAGCTTCGGGCACATAATGGTCAATCACTCGCCACAGGAGCTTGTCGGTCTCACCGACCATGCGAGCTGCCGTCAATACCGGCATCTCCCGCACCAGGGTCATGATCAGCGCTTCAAAGAGCAGGGTGAAACGCGAGCCTTCCCGCGCCCAGGGAACAGATATCTGATGCACTCCATGCTCCTGGCACTTCACACGAGGTACACGGGCATGGAGATAGGCTTCATGCTGGAAGAAATCCATGTGCCGCCAGGTATGGTCACGGGTATCATGTACCGGACACTCCTCACCACAGACGGAGCAAGCAAAGCGACTACCTTTGGGAAAGTTGATGTGCAGATCCAGGCGTTTCTCCTCCACCGTGAAAGTCACATGATCCACCAACCACGGCGGAACCAATCCTAACGCGAGAGAAAACAGCTCTTCAGGGACCATCAGCTAACTCCTATTCAGGGCACGACCGCTCCACAGCATTCTACCCCCTACCCACTCAATCTGACGAAGAGCC
>NZ_MOAD01000053.1:0-1586 GCF_001931655.1 Acidithiobacillus albertensis
GGGGGGGGGGTGTAGAATTACCGATGTAATTCAATATGTTAAATGCCTTCACCCAGGCTGGCACGGCCGCTGCGGGCATCGGTTTGGCAAACAGATAGCCCTGCATGGCCGGACAGTCCAGGGTCTCCAGCAACTGTAAATGCCCGACGGTTTCCACGCCTTCGGCAATGACCTCCAGACCCAGCATGCGGGCGGTTTTTGCGACGCCAGCAACAATGGCAAAGTCACGAGGATCATTGAGCATGTCCAGGACAAAACTCTGGTCAATCTTGATGGTCTGGGCAGGCAGCTTCTGCAGATAACTCAAGGAAGCATTCCCCGTTCCGAAATCATCCAGCGCGATGCGAAGGCCCATGGCATTACAGTGCTGGAGTGTTTCCTGAGCCTTCTGAAAATCCAGCATGGGGGCACTTTCGGTGACTTCAATTTCGCAGTACGCCGGGGCTATCCCGGGATGCGCGGCCAGAGCGCACTGCAAGTCATTCAGGAACTCGGGATCCAGCAGATGCCGGGCGCTGATATTCAGCGACAGGCGTAAGGGAAGCCCGGCCTGGTGCCACTGTTCTCCCTGGGACAGGACCGCATCCAACACAAAGCAGCCAATCCGACGGGCCAGGCGGGGATGGTCCAGCGCTTCGGCAAACACAGCGGGCGTGAGCAGCCCCCGTTGGGGATGCTGCAAGCGAATCAGGGCCTCAAAACCAATCACGCCCTGCTCCGGTGATACGGAAGGAGCAGGCCGGGTCACTACCGGCTGGTAGTACATGACCAAGTTCTGGGCCTCAAACGCTTCCTGAGTCATCGTCAACATCTCCATCAGTTGTTCCTGTTCAACATCCAGGGTTTTCTCATAAAAACAATACTGATTGCGACCCCGGGCTTTGGCGGCGTAAAGCGCCAGATCCGCATGCCGCAATATTTGCAGGGCATCCCCCCTATCGCCGGGGAGAATCGTCAATCCAATGCTGGCTGACACGTTCGCCACCTGCGTGTCCATCTCGATAGGCTGGTTCAATGCCTGGATCAGTCGGTGGGCGAGGTGCTGGGCGTCTTCCAGATCATGCATATGGGGCAGCAGCAGTCCGAACTCATCTCCGCCCAGGCGGCTGACGCTATCTTCAGGCCGCAGCGTTTCACGGACCCGTTGTGCTACCGTACAAAGCAGCTGATCCCCTTGGTCGTGTCCCCAGCGATCATTGACCTGTTTGAATCCATCCAGATCGAGAATGCCAACCAGGAGGAGGTCTCCCGGCAGGGGCTGCGCCTCTGTGGCCCGGCGGAGCTGCTCCAGAAACCACTTGCGGTTGGGCAAGCCGGTCAAATCATCGTGATGCGCCTGATAAGCCAGGTGCTCGGTCAAACGACGCCGTTCCGTGACATCATGAAAGACCAGTACGGCGCCCAACACCTGACCATCCCGTCCGTGAATCGGTGCCGCAGAATCTTCAATGGCGATCTCCTGACCATCCGCGCGCAGGAGAACCGTATGGTTGGCCAGCCCCACGATCCGGCCTTCCTGCAAGACTCTGCGGATGGGGTTTTCTACCGGAAGGTGATCCCCCTCATGGGCGATGTGGAAAACCGTT
>NZ_MOAD01000054.1:0-901 GCF_001931655.1 Acidithiobacillus albertensis
TCTTCTGGTCGAATTATGTTAAAGCTTCGCCGCTACTTTCGTTCGCTGGCAATGTTGTCCTTGTTCCTTATTGGAACCTGGATGAGCAATGCTGCGGTGGCGATGCCACAGGGCATATCCTGTGTTGAAATGCACGGGATGTCCATGATGGGGATGTCCATGGTGAACATGCCCTGTTGCCGGGATAACCCCGGCATGGACATGCGGATGATGGATCCCCATTCCGAAGCAATGAGTAGTCAGTGTATGGCCATCTGTGCACAGACGCATGCGCCTGGCGGATTGCGCTTTTCTGGAATTTCTGTCCCGACTCCCGTGTGGATTGGATCCGTGACATGGACCCACTCTCAGTTCGTTGCGAAGGATCGTCCCGGTCTTTTTTCCCCTGAACCCTCTTACCATCCACCTCCGCTGCTTCACGTACGATTGACCATTTAAGTTCTCCTCAGCAAGTAGGCACTCCTTTTTTCAAAGGAGAAATGTCAATGATTTGCTATGGAGATTTTCATGGATGCCAATCTATTGGAACGATTATCAGCCAAGAACAGCATGCGGCTCTTGGCCGGGATGTTACTGTGCTTTTCAACGGCCGCAGCATGCGCTGATCCGTTAAGTTTGAAGGACGCGCAAGCCATTGCCTTGCGTCAAAACCCGGGGCTCGGCGCGCTGACCCAGAAAATAGTAGAATTAAAACATCAGGCCGTATCCGTAGCCCAGTTGCCTGATCCGCACCTGTCTCTGGGTGCTGAAAATTTACCCCTCAACAGTTTCTCCATGAACCAGCAGCAGATGAGTATGCTGAGTGTGGGGCTGAGTCAGACTTTTCCCTCCTTCGGTAAACTGGGGCTGGAAGGTCGACAAACACGCGTGGAAGCTGCAGCAGCTACGGATACCCTGCAAG
>NZ_MOAD01000055.1:0-1018 GCF_001931655.1 Acidithiobacillus albertensis
ACATTTATGGTCTCCCCGCTTTAGGATGGATGGTACCAGTCGATCATCATCAATTGTTTCTCGGTGGTGGTATTTTTGGTACGGCCGGTTTAGGTGTTAATTACACACAGCAACCATATTTTGTGCCAAATCCTATTGATTCTTCAAAAATTATTCCTGCCACATTAAATGCCTACAGTAGTATTTCCATGATGATTATGGCGTTAGGATTGGCTTGGAAACCGTCCTCCAAGTGGAGTATTGGTATTGCTTTAGATGCTGCTGATGAAAGTGTAGGATTTCAAGAAACTACTTCAGGAAATATGTCTAATGGCTTTCCATTCAGTGCTGGAATGAATTTTTCTAAATCAGCTAATGCTTATGGAATAGGCGCAACACTAGGCGTGGTTTATAAAGTCAACAAATTGGTAACATTGGGCGCCAGTTACCGATCCCCAATATTTTTCACGCCGCTCACTTGGCAGGAAACGAATGAATCTGTACCTAATCCCGTTACGGGACAAATCAATGCGACGGGCTCTACTGGGCAGTATAGTATGCGTCTAAACTATCCTCAACAAATTGCTTTAGGTATAGCGGTACATCCTACTCAGAAACTTCTAATCAGTGTAGAAGGTCAGTGGATTAACTGGAATAGTACTTTAAATAATGTGACTATTTATGGTCCATGGACTCAAACGGGTAATATCACTATGGATACAAATTGGAAGAATTCATGGATTGGAAGCATAGGTATGCAGTACATCATCAATTCATGGCTAGTGTTGCGTACTGGTTATTCATATGGTAGTAGTCCTATCAGTAAGGCCGATCTATACTCCAATCTCTTAGCACCTGCAATTGTCACAAATCAGGTTACTGCCGGTGCAACAGAAAAAATTTCCAGGCATTGGCAGCTGACTGAGGGATATATGCATGCCTTTAAAAATACTATGCATAGCATTATTTCTGGAACCAATATTCCCATTAATACATCTCTTGCTGAAAATGCTTTCGGTTTTCAGATGAATTATATTTT
>NZ_MOAD01000056.1:0-641 GCF_001931655.1 Acidithiobacillus albertensis
CATCCTTGCCGGGAGTAGCGAACAAGAGTCGCCGGGCATCCAGATCCACGAAGAGCGTGATGTAGTCGTGGCCGCGCCGACTGCTGGTTTCATCGACGCCGACGGCATGGACATGGGCCATATCCACTCTGGTACGGGCTTCTGGCACATAGTGGTCAATCACCCGCCACAGGAGCGTGTCGGTCTCGCCGACTAGGCGGGCTACGGTCAATACCGGCATCTCCCGCACCAGGGTCATGATCAGCGCTTCGAAGAGCAGGGTGAAATGCGAGCCTTCCCGTGCCCAGGGAACAGATATCTGATGCACTCCATGCTCCTGGCACTTCACACGAGGTACGCGGGCATGGAGATAGGCTTCATGCTGGAAGAAATCCATGTGCCGCCAAGTATGGTCACGGGTATCATGTACCGGACACTCCTCACCACAGACGGAGCAAGCAAAGCGACTACCCTTGGGAAAGTTGATGTGCAGATCCAGGCGTTTCTCCTCCACCGTGAAAGTCACATGATCCACCAACCACGGCGGAACCAATCCTAACGCGAGAGAAAACAGCTCTTCAGGGACCATCAGCTAACTCCAATTCAGGGCACGACCGCTCCACAGCATTCTACCCCCTACCCACTCAATCTGACGAAGAGCC
>NZ_MOAD01000057.1:0-721 GCF_001931655.1 Acidithiobacillus albertensis
GCCCTGAAAAACAATCAGCACGGCGATCAACCAATGCAATACTTTGAACAGAGTACTCTCCCCAGTCACCGAAGATCCTGTAAATTTTTCAAGCCTATTTTTTGCCATTCAGACTCCTTTTAAATATTTCTATGCTTATAAAAAACTAATCTACGGCATGCAGTTGTAGCTTTATGTTGGGTAGCCAGGAATTTTCCGAAAAACTACGATCTTGTGCGAGCTTCTCCAGGGTTTTCAGGGCTACACGATGATTCTGATTTGGCAACCAGAGAGTCGCCTGCTTTTCTGATTTCAGAATGCTGCGATTCGCAACGTGGTGTCCATACCATTTTTCAACACCGGCAAAAAGTCCTTGTGGTGGATGTTCCGCAGCATGAAGCATGAGATGATAGATGTGCGGGTGGCGTAAACCGGCAATGCCTACCAACCATAACCAGGATTGCTCTGCTGAAGTTAAATTCTTGAACCAGGCAGGTGCAGCGGCAACACATTCTGCCTTTTTGCCAACAATGGCTGTAAGGTAAGGCGCCTCTGGAATATGGGCGACACGCCTAATAGACTGAGGCTGGTCTATATACAGGGCGACCCTTTGCCTGGACCATGATTCTGCAGTGTGAGCCGAAGTCTGCATATCACGATTTGTGATGGCATGTTCCTTGAGATAGTCGCAAGCCGCTGTGGAATGCAAAAAAACATGTCCAGCAGCGGGTTGAGCCACCAA
>NZ_MOAD01000058.1:0-1586 GCF_001931655.1 Acidithiobacillus albertensis
TGACTTCAGCGTCTGGCTACTCATCGGCCTGACGCTCGCGGGCATTACCATGACCCTGGTGCCGCCCTCCGCGTTGAGCACCTACGGCAGTGGTCTGCCTGCCATGTTAGTGATTCTGCTGGTGAGCTTGGCGTTTTACGTTTGCGCGACTGAGTCCACGCCGATTGCAACGGCCATGCTCCTGGCGGGTATATCTCCTGGCGTGGTGCTGGTGTTTTTGTTGGCTGGTCAAGCGACCAATCTGGGCTCGCTTGGCCCATTGCGTAAGGAGTTCGGATGGCGATTTGTGTTCGTCTATCTGGCTGGGATAAGCGTATCCGCCATCGGGTTTGGACTGCTGACCAATTATGTCGTTGTTGCGCTGCATATTGACATCGTCGCACAGTTGCATGTCACTCAAGAATTGCTGCCGGAATGGATCAAGCTGCTCGGTGCCGGCGCGCTAACGATACTCGCGCTGCGGCCTTTGCGCAGACACTTGCCAGGCCTGGCACCCGAACCCGCTTAAAGATGGGCCAAACATACGATCTTGAGCCCAAGCAGAGGATTGAACATGCTCGCAACTGAACCGAATATGACAAATGTGGGCGTGGCGCTCAAGCTGCTGCGAATATTATTCCTGTTTATTGTTACGGCGCTCGCTGAGATTGTCGGCTGTTACCTACCTTGGCTCGTGATCAAACAGGACAAACCGCTCTGGCTGCTGTTACCCGCAGCCATCTCGCTCGGTGCCTTCGCCTGGTTATTGACCCTGCATCCGACCGCCGCCGGGCGTACCTACGCCGCGTATGGCGGCGTGTACATCGCAGTGGCCATCGGCTGGCTTTGGATGGTTGAGGGAATACGCCCAAGTTTCTGGGACGTTATCGGCAGTTTCCTTGCCCTGACGGGAATGGCCGTTATTATGTTCGCGCCCAGAGGCTAGCACCGACTTGATTAGCGGCCCATATCGAACATGGTTACGCATCCACATTTGGAGCAGCGGTAAAGCTTTTGTCACATGATAGGCGATGCTCAGCAAGAAATCGAAATCCAAGGATTTATTTAGGCAGGTCAATTATCCGCATTTGGCCTTTCGTAACAGCAGGACTTGAGGACTTTTAACTAAAAAATTCCCAATAGCTCACCAAAAAAATAGACAGTAACATCACCAGATAGTCATGTTAAAGAGCACCCCAACGCAAGAAATACTGACAAGTGATACGCCTTATCAGGAGTGCTGCCCTCATAGCTTTCATATGAATAGGTTTCATTAAGATAAACTCATAATCCCGTTTTTACGGAGACAAGCTTCCCAGAAGATCCTCCCACAACTAAATGGTTTCTACTGAGCAAAACATCTGCGGGTCCAGGAGACCCAGCAGAAAGATGTCTTTTAAATAAAACCCTTCCATTGTTTGGGTTAATCACAAACAATACACCGTGACTGTTGACTAGGTTCCTCGTCATTTCAAGTGGGTAGCCTGAGATCCAGCTTGCCCAGGATCAGGTAGGCCATGTTGATAAAGTTCTTGTGCGTGCGGTAACCCCGAGCCTTGGCCTTGGCGGATTGAATGAGGCTGTTGAAACCTTCCAGAATTCCATTG
>NZ_MOAD01000059.1:0-1652 GCF_001931655.1 Acidithiobacillus albertensis
TGCGGTGCGATATAGCTGCCCTGATGCACGTTGAGCTTCTCGATGACGCCAGAAGCCGGCGCCCTTAATGCGACATCCCGCTCAGCATGACCGTGCAGGGCGAGTGCAGTAATCTCGTTTCTGGACATCCCGAGTAATTGCAATTTCGTCCGAGCAGCCGCCAGCAGGGCGGGATCTGCCGTTCGTCCCTGTTGGCGCCGCGCAATGAGATACTCCTGCTGGGCACTGTATAATGCCGGAGAATAAATCTCGGCAAGCACCTGACCGCGTTGCACCGTGTCCCCCACCGCCCTGACACGCAACTGTTCCACCCAACCGGAGAAGCGCGGGTTCACTGAATATACCCGGTTTTCGTCCACAGCCACGGTTCCTACGGTGTGAATGGTATGACCCATCTGCCGTTCCTGAACCTGCACAAGACGGACCCCCAGGTTTTGCGCCATCTGTGAATTGATATGCAATCCCGAGGGCTTTTGTGCATTGGTACCGGGAGCGTAGACCGGGATATAGGCCATGCCCATGTTGTCTTTCATCGGGTGATTCGAATGAATCTTGGGATTCATGGGGGAAGCCCAATAGAGAATATGGCGCTGGTCGGTGCTGTTGTTCGGGGAGGGCCGTTGGCTTTTGGTGAGATTCGGCACGGCACTGGGCGTTCGTAACCACCAAGCCCCGCCGGCACCCAAGGCTACACCCAGCGCAAGGAGACCCACAGGGAGGGTCCATTGACGGAATTTCATGACGTTGTCCTCCCTTGCGTGGTGAGGAAATCGAGCTCCGCGACACTGAGAGCGAGATCACGGCGATACTGCAGACGGGTCAGCGCATAGCGCAATACCGCATTTTGGGTGCGCAACACCGCATCCATGTGGGCCTGTCCCGAGGTATAAGCAGCGAGCGTCGCTGAAAATGCCTGCTGTGCCTTGGGCACTAGACGCTCATCGGTCCGTGTCCATTCTTTTTTCAGCGCAGTATAACGGGCGAATGTGCTGCGTAGCTGCTGGATCAGCGCTAAATGCTGGTCGTCAAAACGATATTGGGCCTGCAGCGCCCGCGCTCGGGCGGCGTCCACATTCTGATCCTGCCGGTCTTCCGGAAAGATGGGCAGGCTCAGGTTGACGCCTACAGACAACCAGTTCGGACTGCCCGGATAGAAATCCTGACCATAGGCAGCACTGACGGTAACATTGGGCCAATAGCTCCGTTGAGCGACTTGTACCCCGATTTGCGCAGCGCGCGATTGCGCCTGTGCAGAGCGCAAGAGAGGCTGCCCCAAAAGACGGGTTTCTGCGGTACGCAAGGTTTTGGGCGACGGGAGATGCGGCCATCGGTTTTGTATGGAAGGTGGCTGCGATAGATTCAGGATCTGGGCAATTTGTGCAAGATAGCGCGTTCGTTCGGCTTGTAATTTGCTGATGTCATTCGCAAGATCGTCTCGTGCCAGTTGGGTCCGGAGCACATTGGCCTCCGATCCCCGTGCAGATCGGTAGAGCGCCAGTGCGGCCTGCACGCTCTCGGCTTGCAACTGTTCCTGATGCCGGACCGTCATTATGGCTTTGTCGGTATAGAGCGCTTGCAGCCAGGCGCGGCGTAACAACAACACTAATTCGGCGGACTGGCCTTGCAGGGTATCCGTAGCTGCTGCAGCTTCC
>NZ_MOAD01000060.1:0-2527 GCF_001931655.1 Acidithiobacillus albertensis
ACTACCCGCCATTTTATTTCTTCTGGGTATTGGCATTATTGCCGGCCCGGTCACCGGCTGGATTCAACCGGACCAGCTATTTGGCCCTCTCCTGTTTCCCGGTATTTCTTTAGCAGTAGCCGTAATACTGTTTGAGGGTGCGCTGAATTTACGCCTGCGAGAACTGGGCGGTCTCGCCTCGGTCATTCGCAGAATGGTCAGCCTGGGGGCCATCAGCAGTTGGCTGATACTGGCGGTAGCTACTCACTGGATTGCGGACTTTAACTGGACCATGGCAATCCTCTTTGGTGCAGTTGTGGTGGTTTCCGGACCCACCGTCATCGGCCCGGTGTTAAGGGCAGCCAGACCCAATGCGCGTATCAGTAATGTATTAATATGGGAGAGCATACTCATTGATCCCATTGGGGCCTTGCTGGCCGTTCTGGTTTTCGAAGCTATTATTGCCCATCACGGCTCCACTGGGCTCAATTCTGCCGTTGAAGTTTTTCTAAAAATGCTTGGTGCAGGTGTTGTTTTAGGAATTTTAGCTGGTCAAAGCCTGGGATGGTTACTCAAAAAAAGAGCTATCCCCGATTATCTGCATGGCGTAGTGGCCTTGGGTAGTGTTTTTATTATTTTTGCTGCAGCCAACCAAATCGCCCACGAATCCGGACTACTTGCTGTCACCCTGATGGGTGTATGGCTTGCTAATATGCGCGATATCCCCTTGGAAAATATTCTTAATTTCAAAGAAAGTCTCTCTATTTTATTAATCTCCATTCTTTTCATTCTCCTCGCTGCGCGCCTGAATCTGCTGGCCTTGAAAGAAGTTATCATCTCCGGCGTACTGCTCACGCTGGTTATTCAACTGATCGCCCAGCCTGTCAAAGTGTTACTGGCTTACGATGGCAAGGAACTGAACTGGAAAGAAAGATTCATGACCGGATGGATCGCCCCGCGCGGAATTGTCGCGGCAGCAGGCGCCCCCGTATATGCCGGGCAACTGGAAGCACTGAATTATCCCAAGGCCCACTTGTTTGTGCCTCTGACTTTCGCGCTGATCATTGTCACCGTGCTCCTGGCCAGTTTTACGGCGCGTCCCATGGCAAGGCTTCTGGGTGTCTCTGAAAAAGACCCTCGTGGCATTCTTATTGTGGGGGCCAACGCATTTGCCATCGCCGTTGCTGGAAAACTCAAGGAATGGGGGTTCCGGCCACTTTTGGTGGATGATGAATATCGGCAAATCCAGGCGGCACGCATGGCAGGACTGGATACTTTTTTGGGTAGCCCGGTTTCAGAAGCCGCTGATCGTCAACTCAACCTGATTGGATTTGGTTATCTGCTGGCTCTATCCACCGATGCCGCCCGTAATCTGATCGCCTCACTGCGTTATGATCCCGAATTTGGTCATCGTTCTGTGTTTACCCTGGCCGATGGCAGCAGTCGCAAAACCAGTGCCCGTAACCGCACGGCAAAACAACATAGACGTCTTCATCTTTTCAGTGAAGACGCTACCGCTGGTTCTTTGCTGGATAAAATGGAAAAGGGCTGGACCCTGAAAGCAACTGGCCTGACTGAGCAGTTTGAATGGGCACAATACCAGCAACAATTTGCTGCAGGCTTTCTGGCATTATTTGTACTGCATAAAAATGGAAAACTGCAAGTTATAAACAGTGACCAAAGCCAGCCTGAACCGCGTGCTGGCGATCAGATTCTGGCTCTGGTTGCACCTGACGTAGCTCCCACTGAAGATGCCCACTAACTCCTCACTACCTGATTCTCCATGCCTGGGATTTTGCACTACCGCTCTGGGCGATGACGTGTGTAAATCCTGCGGTCGAACTTTTGAAGAGGTTTGCCAGTGGATAACTATGACACCTGAACAGAAAGCGGCTACCTGGAACCGCATTCGCAAAAATGGCTGGTGGGATCAGCAGAGAAAAGCCAAGGGTCTATAATCAGAGTGTTGGATGCATTAATATAATACATTATTATAATTTGCTTATAGTGACATTCCGCATTTCTCATGATAGTCTTTACTGATACACCATTTATTGACAAAAGCTTCCTATCCAAGCGGAGTCGAAAGTCCATTGAAATATCCAAAGAAGCCAGATGAATTGGACGCCCAGACTATACAGGAAATCTTAAACAGTTTCCCCGCATTGGAGTTATTACAGCAACATCCGATACCCCATGCACTTACACACAACAGAAAGTTACTATTTGCTAATAAATCCGCTGTTAAACTTTTTGATGGAGATAATTCAGATTATTTTTTGGGCAAGGATATCACTTCTTTTATTCATCCTCTAGATCATGGACGCATACTTAACCGTCTTGAGATACTCAACGATGAAAAAACTAAAAACAACCCTACAGAAGCACGTGTTTACACGCAATACTGTTTAGATAGGTAATTTTCTGTCAGAATAACCGCCATGTTTTGTTTCTGGGGAGACATGGCAATGGCACGTACCAAAGCACAATTACCTGTAGGCGCTCGTCTGGCCGATTATCTGACGGTGGGCTATCTGGCGATGCGCTG
>NZ_MOAD01000007.1:0-9617 GCF_001931655.1 Acidithiobacillus albertensis
TGCCGTAGCCATGGGACACCCCCTATGTTGGCTTGTCCTGTGAGGATAATCAGTTTGCCGTGTTAGGGAAAGTAGGGCGGTTTCGTATTCCTGATTTGAGGGCTGAGTATGCTCAGGAAAGTTCCAGGCGGCGCTCGATGCGTCCGATAACGATTTCGAGAATAGATGGATTTTGGCTTTATTGCGACCAGAACTTCCACCACGGCGCATGAGGCGCTTGGCTGGGTGGGTTGGCGTGTGTCAGTAGAACGGTTAATCGCTCCATTTGGCCCTGTAGCCAGGCTTCGCGTTGTTTGGCTTCTTCTAACGCTGTCTCAAGCCTCCTGACGGACTCTCTGAGCATGGTATTTTCGGTTGTTTTACCGGGGTGTACGGTGTCATTTTCATCTGTTACACAATGTTCACCATCCTGTTCATGCGGATGTTCTGTTGTGTCCAGAGATATTGGGCCGAAAACGCGCATAAGCTCCGAAGTGTCTATCATCGGATTCCCTTGATGGTCTGAAGATATGCTGATTTTTCCTTCATCACGATAGCGATATATGGTCGTTCTACTGCGCTTGGTGAGACGGGCCGCTTCGGAGATGCTGACGAGTGTCACAGGATGTCCTCTGTTATGTAATACATTGTTCACACGATGTACTATAACCTGTTTCACAATGCAAGAAGATGGTTATCGGCTTTGTGTTGGGCTGATCGCGACTACTTCTGGAGAGACTGGAAAAAAGTATCCGCCATTCCGATAACGGATTTTATGTTAAGCCTTTACCCGATGCGCTCAATTCATGCTTGCAGAAATTACCAGTAATGCAGAGTATGGTGCTATTTACGAATCATCGTTACGGGGATTGTCAAAAATGACTACGCACACCATCGACACCGCAACCGTCAAACGCCTAGTCGAAGCCCGCGCCCTTCGGGGTGCCGCCATTATCGGTCAGCCCGGTGGCTGGTCGATCATGCTCAAGTACGGCACGGAAGAAAGACCGCTGGGGATTCAGCGCGCCGACAAGCCCCGTCTCTGGCGCAGCCTCGATACGTGTGTCGGGTATCTCCGAGATGAACTGCGTATCGTCAAAGTGGATCTGTTGGACGCGACCCAACACGATGCTGAAAGCGTCCTTCCCGGAAAATCCCGACCGGATGCGGCTGACCGGATGCGGAACGCTTTTGCCGCCGCCGAGCATGACCGCTGGTTTCGGGAACAGGTCGAGATGGGCCTGAAAGAAGCCGACGATCCAGCCACCCAGTGGATCGCGCATGAAGCCGTCGAACGCGACCGCGCGCAGTGGCGCGCTGACCTGCTCAGGCAGACCGAAAATGGCGATTCATGAACAGCAGGAAATGGGTATTACCTTTTGCGGTGAAGTGGTCCTCTACTGCGTGGCAGCAATATCAGGATGCTATGGATTTTGTGGCGGCGGACAAGCCGCAGGCCGCGCTAGAGCAGGACGCATCCATTACCAGTGCGGTTGCCCGACTGGGAGCTTTCCCAAGGATGGGACGGGCTGGCCGTATGCGTGGCACCCGTGAGCTGGTGGTATCTGGTACGCCGTTTATCGTGGTGTACCGGATTCAGGATGAAGCCGGCGAGGTCCAGGTGATTCGATTTTTACACGGGGCGCAACAATGGCCCAAGGTTAAGCCATGAAACCATCGAAAACGGCTGAAAACAGAGAGACCAAAAGCAGGCGTGATCCGTTTGAATGGGTCAGACAAAAAGCGGCGGAAGCGGTAGTACAGGCGGACCAGGAGGCAGCCGAGACGCCGCGCCAAATGTTTCTACCGGGTTTCGACATAGGGGCATTTCCCAACCACCTGAATCGCTCTAGCCTCATCGCGCCGATCGCGCGCGGGCGTCGAAAGTTTCATCGGCAAGCTGCGATGGTAACGCGCAAAGATTGCGTGCTGGAGTACACGGGGGAGCAACTGGATGAGGCAGACGGCGACCTCATCATGGCATTGATCGCCTTCGCCCAACCATTCCCGTTGGGTGCGCCTGTGCCGCTGAATCGCAAGGAGCTGCTGCGCAAGATCAAGCCGGGCAGCATTGGCAGCACACAATATGATTGGCTCTACAAGAGTATGAAGCGGCTGCGTGAAGGTATTTTGTTCCTTGAGGTACGCAAGCCAGATGGTTCGACTCGCTATACCGTGGGCAAGATGGAGTCCTTCAATGTGCTGAAGGAGCTCAAATATGACGGCAATAGCGAGGCGTATTCTTACACCCTTGATCCTCGGTGGGTGGTAATGTTTGGTAACCGGGAATATAGCCTGATTGACTGGGACAAGCGTTTGCAGATCGGGCGCGGGCTGGACATGGCCAAGACCTTGCAACGGCTTGTAGCCACCTCATCCGACCCAGTACAGCGGTACGCACTGGATTGGCTCAAAGCAAAGATGGAGTACGTCAGCCCTATGAGGAAGTTTAGGGAGGCACTGGTCGGAGCGTGCGAAGAGTTAGAGCGGCTGGAAATTATCAGCAACCACAAGATTGAGGACAGCACAAAAGGCAAAATGCAACTTGCTCTGTGGCTCCAGCCATCGGTATAGCGTTCCGGTAGCGGTGGCATAGCGTTCCGCTCAACGTCGGTGGCATAGCGTTCCGGTAGCGGTGGCATAGCGTTCCGTTTTAGTGGCATAGCGTTCCGTTTTAGTGGCATAGCGTTCCATACAGCTCTCGCAACAATATGATTCCATGAGAGAAAAATCGCGTTTTTTTCCCTCTACCTTTTTTCTACCATATTTCTACCTAAGGCGGGCTGTGGATAACTTAAAATGAGCGCCCACTTGCCGCCTACGGCGCCGGGCGCCAACATACCCGGCGGGGACCATGCTGGTCCCCCTGTCCGCGCCTACGGCTTGCCGGGTCGACCCTCTTCGGGGACTGCGTCCCCCACTGCCTATGGCAGCGGCTCCCCCTCTAGTTTTCCAAAAAACGGGTAAATTTGGCGCAGGACGCGGTTTTGGTAGTTGAGTCATGGAAATGTACCAGAATGGAATTTGCGTTTGTTCTATGGCAAATATGGGGCCTTTACGGAGTGGTTTTGCAAGATGTTTCTGCTCCACGTGATGGCGGAGAAGCGCTTGACGATTTTGTTACGCAGTAACGTTGTGGTATGGTTACGTTACTGCGTAACCGGGGTCTCCTCAGAAAACGGAATATAAAACCCGTTAAGGGGGGTTGAACCACAAACCGCCGAAATTTCCGTCAAACGGTCGTTTATGGGACAACCGTTGTTACTGCGTAACGGTATGGTATAGTTACGTTACTGCGTAACCTATTCAGGAGAAAACCACATGCCCAAAACCACTGCCGAACGCCAAGCGGCCTATCGTGCCAAGCGACCCCTTGCAGGTGTCGATAACAACGGAGAGCGTCGCATCAACACCTGGGTGGATACGGGGACATATCTGGCCCTGAAGAGGCTGGCCAGGCATAACGAGGTAACTAGGCGGGAGATGTTGGAGCTGGTCTTGCTGGCCGAAGATGCGCGCGTGACGGCGGACATGGATGAGGCTGAGCGGGAAGCCTACCTGTAGAAAGTTACGCAGTAACGAATCAGTCCCTTATCGTGTGATAGCTTTGGGGCGAGTCTTTATCTGGCGTTCCATCGGGTTTCTGGTACCTTTTGCCGATGAAACCCACGCATCCTCTAGTCGCGCATGACATGGACAGCATTCTCACCTACCTGCAGGGTCAACCGGGTACGGCGAGCGAGATGTCCTATGCTTTGCGGCTGACGGTGAACCGAGTGAATGGCCTGCTCCGTCAACTGCGTGAACAGGGCTTGGTTCAGGTGGATCACTGCAGAACGTCTGGTAGTGGCGCGACGGTCAACGTCTGGGCCATCAGGGAGCCGGGAAGCCCAGCGGAATAGTCGAATCATTGGAGGCCTGGATAGTTCGGTTTTAGGTAGGGTGCATGTTGTGCCTTTCCGTTACCGTAACGGAAATCGTGGCGCGTCACGCGATAGCGGCGCTCGTTACGCAGTAACATTGTATTGTGACAGGTCACGAATTGTTACAGTAACAATAAAAGGCGTACATGGGGTCCCCTCAGAAAACGGAATATAAAACCCGTTAAGGGTGCGATACTCCTGGAACCCAGCGATAGAGCGTCGGCAAGGATACCCCGAGGTGCTCCGCGACCTCTCTGCGTGGTGTGCCGTTATCCAGAAGCTTCCTGGCCGATGCCACCTTGCTCTCCGTCATCAGTCGCTTCCTCCCCGGCATACGCCCGAACTTGCGGGCAGCTGCCAAGCCGGCACGGGTACGCTCAATGGTCAGATCTCGTTCCATCTCGGCCAGACTGGCCATGACGTGAAAGAAAAACCGTCCCGATGGCGTCCCGGTATCGATGGCGTCGGTCAGGCTTTTGAACTGAACGTCCCGAGCTTGCAGGCTGCTGACTAGGTCGATCAGATTCCGCACGCTACGTCCTAGCCGATCCAGCTTCCAGACCACCAGGGTATCCCCTGTGCGGAGCTCTCCCAGCGCCTGAGTAAGGCCCGGCCGCTCTGCGCGGGCACCACTGATCTGGTCCTCCATGATCTTCTCGCAACCGGCTTTTATCAGCGCTTCTCTTTGCAGGTCAAGATGTTGATCCTGGGTGGATACCCGGGCATAACCGATCAGCATAGCCGTCTCCTGAACCTCTCAGTATTCATTGCGAAGGTAATGAATCAAGAATAATATTTCAAGACCTGTTTTTGAGAACGCTATGTCATTGATTGCCACTCTTGGTCACGATGGCCGACGGACCCTCTCAAAAACCTGCGTTTGCGAGAGGCGTTTTCCATGCCCCGCCGCTCCATTTTGGAACTTAACGGGTTTTATATTCCGTTTTCTGAGGGGACCCCTACATGCACCTCCTAAAATTCTGCGGGGCCTCTACCACCGTTACGCCGTAACGGTAACGGTAACGGTAACAGTGACAAGTCACGAATTATGATTAAGTTGACCAACCGACCGCCAGCGATATAGTCTTTGTTCATGGTGCTAGAAACACCTATGAGCGGATCACCGCCCCGTCAGTCATGCGGATATTTTTATGCCCGGAATCCGCCTGGGCATGTCCTCTATGGCCGGGGGTGGCCGGAATACAATACCGGAAACGGAAATACGTCCGGTGCTCTCATAGCACTTTCTAGCCCCTGGCCGCCTGAGTCATTCAGGTACTTTGCACAGAGGGCTTAGATCATGGAAAACCTCACAGATTTAACCGAGAGCAACGAAGCGAAATATTTTGATGTGGACCGAATTGACACGTCCGGTGCGGCGGCGCTCGACGGCATTACAGCGATTCTGTCCGTTCTTCGTGGCGATGTATCGAATGACGGATGCGCTGATTGTACTGGTAGGCCAGCGGTACGCCTAAGTCCATATACAGCGGGTGGCCTCATCGAGGCCATTGAAGTGCTGACGGAAGTCGCGAGAACCGAATTGGACGGCAGTTAAGAAAAGGGGAGAGGCGTCTGACGGCCTGTCAGACAGCACGGTTTTTTTGTCTGACCAAGCGTCTGACACCCCGTCAGACAATGCTGTCGGACGCCCTGTCCGACGCCTTTTATTTCACCACACCTGACGCACCAAAGGTGCAGTTTTTAGACCCCGTCCAGATGGCTGGATGTCGGACAATCAATAGCTTGCGCGTCTGTCAGTAGGTTTGCTAAAACGGTTGTTATTCTTGTAAGGAGGCTTTTTTATGAGCACACAAGCATTGGCCCAGACCCAGATCAATAACCGGGAAATCCGTTACGCCAGAGTTGAGCGGTTTGCCGGCATTGAAAGCGTCATTCAATTGATGCCCCCCAGAGACAACGGGCGACCCGAGTTCACTACCCTACTCGACAGTGTTCGGGAGATGGGCATTCTGAATCCGGTTGTCGCCATTGAGCATAATGACGGCGCGTTGTATGTCATTGACGGATACATGCGGGTGATGGTCGGAGATCACCTGGGACTGCAACAGATTCCCTACATCCACACCCCATTAAATCCCGATGATCCCGCCGTAGTGGACATGGCCGCCCGTCTCAACTGGTCTCATCGCCATCTTTCAGACTTTGAAAAGGTCTGGGTGATCGGGAACCACTATCTTAATGAGAAACAGCGGCAAGGTGGATTTAGACCTGATTTAGAATCTGTCCATGGCAAGGTATCAAATGATACCGTTGTTTTCTCAACACCGGCTGATGGCCGTACAAGAGAAAAGCTTGCAGATCTTTACCATGTTGGCCCGGCCACTGTTCACCGCTACGGCAACATGGCCAAGGTCTGCCGCAGCATCATCCGCGTGCTGGCCGGACAACTGCAGATCAGCGAGGAAGATGCCACCACGCGCTTCTTTGATCTTTGGAAGGACACCGAGCGTGGCAGGCATGTCGATCTCAGCGTGCTTTCCAAAATCAGCTATCGGCTGGTGGAATACGAAACCATTGATGACCCGGACCCCTGGATTCGTCAGGCTTTCAGTGCCTACGCTGTAGATCTCGCCCGATTTCCCAAAGATTCCGCAGCGCATGAATACGCATTGCCCAATCTGGGGGCGGAAGGACTGATCCAGGTCACCCTGGCGGAACTCGAAAAGACCCTACCCCCAAAAAAGGGGATAGAACAATGGAGCCGACAAAATACGGCCGCACCAACGCAGGCAAAATCCGGAGAATATCTGCCAGCAGAAAAAAACAGAGAAAAATCCGAAGCTGTGACCATTGAAGAAAATCTGTCTATTCCAGAAGATTCATCGCCCATCAACCATATGCTGCAGCGTACCGTTAAGTTTCAGTCTGGGGTCTCTGCCATGCAGCATCAAATGGATGAAACCTTGACGGCGTACATCCCCAACCTGACCCGACTGACAGATGATCTGATCCAGATCATGGAAAACAACTGGAAAGAGGACTTCAACAGCGCTAATAAAGCGTTGCGGCCTACCTTGGAAGACATATCCCGCTTTTACCGATCTCTGAACCTCAAAAAAGGGATTCTGCTGGAAGTGATGGAGGCAGACCGGGATGCCATCACCCGACTGCGCAGCCGTCTTGAAAAATTCGCAGAACTGGTCAGTAGCAATATGCCGGAGATTAGCAGAGGACTGTTCTAGCGACTAAATCCTGCAATTGTTACCGTAACCATTATTGCGTTACGTTACTGTTACGGCGTAACGACAGTCACAGAGTTTCGTGACTGGTCGCAAATAGTGGTTTTTCGGGGGGCACTTGGGCGCATTTTTGGCAAAGTGGTCAAATCCGTCCCATTCAAAAACCACAAACCCGCATGAATACGTGCTTCAGAGCCAGTCAGACCAGCGGATTAACAATCCGGGGGTCTGTGGAAATATGTTACTTTCACGGTTTGCGTAGAGGCTTTTCGGGTGTGTCAAGGCCCTATGCTATTGATTTACATTTTTGCTTCTGTGCATACTAAATGAAGGTGCCTTATCATGAGTTCGGCTCCTATTCTTGCGTGGTAACAATGTCGCGCTCCGAGTTGTCGTCACTGGCCTGACGATAGTTTGGGGCGCTTTAATTTTGTCTGCATGTTGGGCTGGCACTTTGGCGAAATTGCTCTAATGTAATCTGCCACCGCACGCATGTTGCATTGCGGTACCTTTTATCATGCAAGACAGGAGATTCTCATGAGCATGCTAGTCAAAAAGGCCAAGGCCAGTGCCGAAGCCGGTTTTACACTTATAGAGCTGATGATCGTCATCGCCATCATCGGCATTCTGGCGGCAATCGCCATTCCGCAGTATGAAAAATACATTGATACAGCGCAGGCCACGGACGTTTCTACGAACTATGGAAGCGCTGTTCGCGCCGTGACTGCGGCTGTTGCGGCAGCAAGTGCTGGGCAAACCACACAGATTGTAGCAGCAACCCCCGGTACGGCAGGAACAGGCACAGGCGTATCCGTGTTGAGTGCAACGGCAAAAGACCCTGTTTCGGGCATAACCGGAACAAACTATGCCTTCAACTCAACAGGAACAACAATTGGCACTGTTGTAGTTAGCGCTGCGAGCATAGCCCCAACGGGTACGACTTATCCTGTCACGGTAGAAACAACCTATTCAACAAGTTCAACTGTTGGAGCTGATACAGCTGCCGCTATCAACGATGTCTATCCTGGTGCCTGTACTGGCGGGCTATGCACTGTAAACATTAGCGCGAATGGCGGCGTATCGGTTCCTGCTGCTGCTGCTGCTGCTGGTGGTTAAGTAAACCCCAAAATCCCATTGCGTAGCCCATGATGGGATTCATCGCACCCTCTAAATAAGGGCGCATAACAAAGGGCATCTCGTACAGGTGCCCTTGATTATGCAAGTGAGGTTTTTAATGCATAACGATTATGTTTCACCCTGATTTTTTAACATGGACGCACTTGGAATGGTTGCGTTTCCAAAGCCTTCCTATGGTAGTTTATCTGGTAGACACCCGAAGTTTGGAGGGGGCAGTGATTCCAGCCATTGCGAGCACTGGACTGCTTCTAAAATATCGGCGTCAAGCTAAAGACTGGCAAATCATTTTAGGTTTTCTGCTCTTTACCATGATCGTGGGCATAGTCACTGAATATTGGGGAAGAACAGGATTACATCTATTCCCTGCTGCACTCATCATCTGGCCGGTGCTGGCGTTATTGCTGGGCAACCGTTTCCCGTGGCCCATGGCCTATCCAATGGCTTTTGTCGGTACGCTTATCCCTGATTTGTATGGGGCAGGCATGGCCGCACATTGGACAAACACATGGTTCTTCGGTGTTGGCGGTGCTGGATTTCAGGATGATTTGTTCTTGGTTCCTGAAAAGACATTCATCGCAGCAGCCCTACTGCATTATGTTGGAATCGTTATGAGGAGACACGGATATTTCAGCAGTAGTGCCAGATAACGCAGCGAGACACAATGCACCATTCTGTCTTGTAGTCCCAAAACCCTGAACGGCAGATCGCCCGGTTTTGCTCGGTTCTTCGGCTACCCATGAAGGCCGATTATGGGACATTACGCTGAGGCTGCTTATTCTGGCCACCAGGCTTTATTCAGTGTTTGTCCGTCTGTATCCCACGGGCACGATTCAGGGAAGGTTTGAATTGGCATCCCGGTCTCTATTTCCGCATCCTCGCGGGCATCCTGCCAAAGCTCATTCAGAACTTCAGGAATGAGGGGTTTTAGGCTCGGGGATTGTTTTATCAGTCTTGCGAGTTCTCTACGTTGTTCTTGGATGGTTAGCTTCCAACTGGTGGTTCGTTTTTCTGGTTGCCAGGCCCATTTCATGAGATGCATTAACAAAATGGTCAGGCGGCTTTCCAATTCGCGGCGCTGGCTTGCCCCCATACTTTCTACTTCCTCCAGTAGGCTGACCCAGTCTACAAAATTGACCTGGCGAGCGCGCAAGGCCTCAGCCTGGTTTTTTGTCCAGGCGAAGAAATCCTGTTCATATAAGCTTGTTGTGGATTGATCAAGCTGTTTTGCCGTAGCCATGGGACACCCCCTATGTTGGCTTGTCCTGTGAGGATAATCAGTTTGCCGTGTTAGGGAAAGTAGGGCGGTTTCGTATTCCTGATTTGAGGGCTGAGTATGCTCAGGAAAGTTCCAGGCGGCGCTCGATGCGTCCGATAA
>NZ_MOAD01000061.1:0-895 GCF_001931655.1 Acidithiobacillus albertensis
ATTGTCTACGTAAAGATGCCGGGGAAAAGAATCCGGGCATAAACGTGTCAAGTACGCCTTCCAGTGGATCAGTCGGACGCACATCCATAACCGTGGGACGGGATACTTCTTTAGCCATGGTGTATACCTCCATCTTATGACAATAACCTTTTAACAATCATAGCCTGCTCTCAGGCTGAGAGATTTATGGGTACGCTCCACTAAAATTTCAAGGGGCTGCACAATAGCACCTAAGCGAATGGAATCCGTTTCCTCCAGAAGCCTCGACAGCTTTCTAGATAAATGCTTGAAGCCAATAAAAGCCGGGAAAGTGTGCCACAGGAGCCGAAAGCGCCTGTGTTAAAAAGAGTCGTGAAATGCTGGGGAAAAGGGGGATGTTCAGGAACCAATCATGAGAAGAGGATGTCTTGTTACCTCCAAGTTACTTCATTGACATGCTGCTGTAAGTAATGGAATAGATGCCCCATACAAGAGGTAGACGCAGCCTTTTTGCCCAACTACCTGAGGTGGAAGTATTTACAGGATGCATGATCATTTTCGCTCTAGAGAGCTTACATTGCTTTGTTTGTCTTTTGCATTGTTGAGAGTGTGTTTGATGGCGTGCCAACGAAGAGGGGGCGACTCTTGTTGGGCTCAAAAAGCCGTTCTATATGGGTGTGGCCTTGATGACCAATCCAGAATCCCCAGAAGGCCGCGAATAAAACTACCGCAAGGATCTTCAAGATACGCTTGAGCACAAAATTGGCTCATTTCTTGCGATCTTTTGCAGATTGTTGCCACCAATAAACGGCTTTATGCGTGTTGGTTGGTACACCCTCGCCGAAGTTGTAGGCGAAGGCCAGATGAAAAGCCCCATTGGCGTTTCCGGATTCTGCCGACTTACGAAACCAGATAT
>NZ_MOAD01000062.1:0-2639 GCF_001931655.1 Acidithiobacillus albertensis
TTGGCCAGATCGCGAACATTATCGGGGTCGAGGCCGTCCAGTGCCTCATGCAGCTTTGACCAGGCACCGGCCTGATCCAGCAGATAGTGATAGGCGTCGCCGGTAATGGCAAAGCCGTTGGGTACTTTCACTCCCTGCGGCGTGAGTTGGTGATACATCTCTCCCAGAGAAGCGTTTTTACCACCGACCAAGGGCACATCTTCTATGCGAATTTCATTAAAAAAACGTATGTATTTCGCAGTCATAAGATTTTCTCCAGATAAATCAGAGTAAACACTCTGAATAAAAGATAGTCAAAGTACACAGTACGGACAGGCTGATCGCTGCCATTAGAGTTAACTGCTGTATGGTAACAGATAACAGAGCAGCATTATTTCCCGAGCTTTTCAGGGATGCAGAATGATCTTCCAAGATATGCCTGAAAGAAGATGCCTGGTGGCATCAAAACCACGAAAAACCCTTGCGCGGCAAAGCGGGAAAGACGATCCATGATGACTTCCGAACCGGGAATGTGGCACCGATTACCCATCTCGGCTTCATGAAAGTCCACTTGCGGCCCCACTGGGGGAGCATAACCATAGGTATGATATGCATTTCCTGAAGATCCTAAAAATAGTAAAAAACTATTCACCATTTAGCATCGTTTAAAAGAGCTTTTTTTGATCATACCGATTCCCATCGCTAAAAAACGGTCAAAATTTAGATGGCAAGATCTATTTCTTCTGCAAACTAGAGTCAGACTTTTCGCTTGAAGTAATGGAGAATAATATATTGATTATTATCATAGCATTTTATTATCGAACCAGAGCAAAGATTGCCGGAGTACATCCAGGAATACCCGGGTACTGTGACTGCTTTCCTTGCGATACAAAACAGAGAGGTGGTGTGGAATTCGGGGCACCGTTTTCAAAGTCACCAGACCTGGCCGCAGATCACCACCATCACTGAGCGCAGAAACAAAACTGACCCCTAATCCGCAACGCACGGCAGCCCGGATAGCCGCAAGACCGCTGAGCTCATAACGAATTTCCGGGTGAACACCTGCCGCTTTCAAGGCCTGTAAAGCCTGTTCACGAATGCCTGAACCTTCTTCCCGCCACACCAACACCTCTGTTTCTAATGACAGCAGAGGCACGAGTTTTGGGGCTAACTGAAGCCAGCGTGGCGTTTCGGGAGCCAGCAGGATAATAGTGCTGTCCACCAGAATTTCTTCTTTCCATCCGGAACCTCTGGATAATGCCGGGCTGTCTTCCACGAACACCAGATCAGCCTGATCGCGCATTTCCCGGGCCGCCCGGCTATTGGTCGCCACCAGACGCAGGAATACACCCGGATAATGCTGCCGGAATCGCGCGATCACCTGCGGGAGGAGCGTTTCAGCGTTGCTATGACTGGCAAGAATCGACAAAGAACCCCGCAGCAGGTCTTTTCTGTCCCGGCAAAGGACGCGAGCACTTTCCAGCGCGCTTTCAATTTGCTCGGAGATACGCAATAAAGCCATGCCAGTGCTGGTCGGCGTAATGCCCTGCGGATTGCGTTGATAGAGCGGCTCGCCAACAACGTCCTGTAATTGCCGGAGTCGCTGGGAAACGGCAGGCTGGGTCATGAAGAGCGCTTGCGCTGCCGCATGCAGATTCTTGTGGCGCGCAGCCTGCGCCCAGACCAGTAATAACGCGGGATCCAATCGTTCATGCAACATCACCCGTTCCTCCTACGCACCAGGAGCAATCAACCCCCCTGCTGGTGTTCTCCCCAAGAAATCGGCATGGAGTAATTCAGGAGGATTTCATCCTCACCCGGGTCCTGTTTTTTGATAAAGGCGTTGGAAATATGCGCAATTTTCAGGCCGAAACGGGATTGATTGGCAAACTGATAGTCCAGGCTGAGTTCCAGGCGAAACTGGAAGGTCCCATACAGCTGCTTCCCACGGCCCTGATGGTATCCCCCCATCGCCAGTACCGGGGTCAGTACCCAGTGATGCCAGGCAATATCCGTGTAAAACCCGGTATAACCCATGAAACCGCCATCGGTGTTGGCAACTATCCCGTAAACAGATCCTATCCCAAATAACTTGGCGCCGGATTGGTATTCCAGATCCATTTCCGGAAGCGTCGCGTTATTTTTGCCGACACCGGGACTGACCCCTGCCGCATTAAACGCACCGAGCCCCATATTGAAGTACGCAGGACCACCCTGAATGACCCGTATTCCCGCATTCTCAGCCTGGGCCTGAGCAGGCAGTGCGATGAACCCGCCCAGCACCATACCCGTTACCATTCCTTTACAAACACCTTGCCAATCTTTCATGAATACTCCTTCGTAATCTTAGTTGCCACCGACATCGCGCCCTGACAAATGAAACCCTCTCCACAGCCCCGTGCATGAACGCACTTGTTGCTTGAAGAAACGAGTCCTACAACAGGAGCGGCCGTCGGAATCCGGGTGCTTTCAATGCTCAAATACCGATAACCGGATAACTTCCAGAAAGGACGCCACCAAATGCCCGTAATGCGTGCGATACAACACACTCAATGTATGAGGAATACTGGGAACCACCGGAATGAGGCACACGCCGACCAGCTGCTCGGGCGACAGCAATGTCGAGGAGAAACCGATGCCAATCCCGTTTCTGACAGCGC
>NZ_MOAD01000063.1:0-506 GCF_001931655.1 Acidithiobacillus albertensis
CTCATTTCTTGCGATCTTTTGCAGATTGTTGCCACCAATAAACGGCTTTATGCGTGTTGGTTGGTACACCCTCGCCGAAGTTGTAGGCGAAGGCCAGATGAAAAGCCCCATTGGCGTTTCCGGATTCTGCCGACTTACGAAACCAGATATCTGCTTTTTGCTGGTTTTTTGGAATCCCTCTCCCATAAAAATAGTGCACACCTAAGGCATTTTCTGCTGCAGGATCTCCAGCATGCGCCCATTTTACAAGTTTATTCACAGACATTCCTGCCACTGATTTTGGCATCTCCGTTACATGCACCCGAAATTCGGGGACGTGATGAACCACTAACTCACCAGCCGTTGCTGCAACGGGAATTACGGTGAGACCAAAAGCAACGTAGTAAATGCACTGGCGACATAAGAGCGTGGACATAGCACCTTCCTGGTATAGGAAAATGCCCCGTGACGTGGGGCTGAATCCGTCAAAACAGCAACGAATTCACGGCAGATGCCTGATTCCAAGA
>NZ_MOAD01000064.1:0-1853 GCF_001931655.1 Acidithiobacillus albertensis
GCAGGGGGCAGCCAGTAACACATATACCACCTTTCGATGATGACGCCTTCACCTGGTCAAACTCTGTCGGGTCGCCAAGGGACGCGGTTCACTAGGCACCGAGGCGCATACGCGAGAAACAGCGGGGCGGGCGTTACGCAGTAACAGTAACGTAAAACGTGACTTGTCACAGTAACGGGGGAGAGCGTTACAGCGTAACAGTAACGGAAAGCGTGACATGTCACAGTAACGGGAAGGGGGGGCAAAAAGGATATTTCAGTCCAACAATCGGACAAAGTAACGGTAAGACTATTACCGTTACTGGACGGATTCCAAGGGGGGCAGGCGGGGGCGTGACAGTAACGGGAAATTGGGACGGGTCACAGTAACGGTGAGGAGCGTTACAGCGTAACAGTAACGAAAAGCGTGACGTGTCACAGTAACGGGGATTCCAAAGGGGCACCCCTTGGCCAACAAGACATAACGGAGTTATGGCGTAGTAGGTTACGCAAGAGGGGGGAAGGAAGGCGCAAGGGTGCGGGGCCGGCCGCACGAGCGCTGGCCAGCACCCGCCCCCCCTTTCGCGTCTCTCTGTCAGGTCGTGGTGATTGGTATTTATCAATCAACTTGTGAGCTGGCGACTGATGGCAATTCAGCAATGGCTAAATAATCGGCCAGAAAGGGGCCTTATTTGCCCTGTAGCGCACGCTGGGCGTTTTAGTGGGCATGTATTGCCTTTGAGGGTAAAACGGCGCTATAAACAGAAAGCCCCCAATTAAGGGGGCTTAACGCCGCTCTAAGTGCTGATCCCACTTATTGCGGTTAGTGGCGAAGTCTCTAGCACGGGGTCCGCCACTGTGGAAATTCATATTAACTCAAATCCCGCAGTAATAAATACCCTTGCTAGAGACGCCACGCGCATATATGCCGCTTGGAATCATGATGCTGTGGGCGGCATAGCGTAATAGCCGACCATCACGGGGATCTTGTCAGGTCGGCAGGTATAGCCAGCACGGGCCGAAAGTAGGCGCTTGGAAGAACTCCCGCCCATGTTTCAGGTTTCCGAATTTTATAGGCACGTGCTGCCGTGAGCCTACAAGGGGTAGTCCTCAGCGGTGAGGGCTAGAAGTCACGGACGCCTAGGCGGGGTGCAGATTTGCACTGGCCGGAGCCATGTTCTAACGCTCGAATTTTTGAGCGGGTGGACAGGGGGCTGCACGCCAGTGCAGCGGGGGAATCTCTTGCAGCTTGCTGCTCCTCTTCACAAAGAGCTTTAGCTTTAGGCTTTCATGGGTGAGAGCGGGTGAGGGCGTTATCGCTTGCGATCACGACCGAATCCGCAACCGCCAAAGGCGGAATGTTTGCTACAGCGTGCAGCTCCAGGTGTGGCACTGGCTGGGTGAGGGGGGTCTGGGGGGAGAGGGTGCAAGCGCAATCTATGCCGCTGTTTTTGCTTAAAAAAACGAGACACCTCTCCCATTGGCAGAAAAAAACCGCCTAAAAATTCCGCAACTAGAACAATGCGTTACAATGGCTAGTATCACCCGTGAGAAAAGGGAGCGCTGTTAGTAGGCTCCCCATCCCAGTGCTGCCTACCACAGGAGATATCCCAAGACCGAGAATAGGCCCACAGGCAACGGGGGGCAAGTGCTGCAAAGTCTGAAATGAGCTTTTACGCCCGGATACCGTCTAGGCCGTAACAGTAACGGGGGCGGGCTTTCATCGCAGGGGGCAGCCAGTAACACATATACCACCTTTCGATGATGACGCCTTCACCTGGTCAAACTCTGTCGGGTCGCCAAGGGACGCGGTTCACTAGGCACCGAGGCGCATACGCGAGAAACAGCGGGGCGGGCGTTACGCAGTAACAGTAA
>NZ_MOAD01000065.1:0-1462 GCF_001931655.1 Acidithiobacillus albertensis
CAATACTGTTTAGATAGGTAATTTTCTGTCAGAATAACCGCCATGTTTTGTTTCTGGGGAGACATGGCAATGGCACGTACCAAAGCACAATTACCTGTAGGCGCTCGTCTGGCCGATTATCTGACGGTGGGCTATCTGGCGATGCGCTGTCCCATCGGAAAAGTCCGGAAGACCTTGGCGCAACAAGGCTTGGAAAGTCAGCGGCGACGGGGACTGCCCCACGACGTCCTGATTTATTTTGTCCTGGCGATGGTCCTCTATGCCAACGTCGCCTACGAGGAGGTTCTCCGTTTGGTGATTGAGGGGTTACGGCCCCTGCTCGGAGAGAAGGGCTTGAGGCAGGCCACCGTCAGCAAGGGGGCCATCTCCCAGGCGCGCGGCCGTGTCGGTGCGGGTCCGCTGAAGGCGTTGTATCAAGAGCAGGTCCAACCGCATGGCCCGGCAGAGATGCCCGGCGTGTTCTATCGCGGCCTACGAATTATGGCCATTGACGGCTCCACCCTGGACATGCCGGATGAAGCCGCCAATGCGGAGTGCTATGGCTACCCCCCTTCTTCTCGGGGTGCGTCGGCTTTTCCCAAGCTCCGTTTTGTCGCCATGGCCGAATGTGGGACCCACACCTTGTGCTATGCAGAACCGGGTCCTTACGACCAGGGGGAGCGAGATCTGGCCTTGTCAGTCATGGCGCATGCGGATTCCAGCATGCTGGTGACCGCCGACCGAGGGTTTTATGGCTACGCTTTCTGGAAGCACTCCCTCGCCACGGGCGCCCGTCTGCTGTTTCGACTGAGTAGCGTCGTGCAATTGCCCCGAGAAGAAGTCTTGCCCGACGGGTCGTATCTCAGCACCATTTACCCCAGTTCTGCAGACCGAAAAAAACAGCGCCATGGCATCCGGGTGCGGGTTATCGAATATACCTTGAAGGGCATCCCCGATGCTGAGCCGGTTTACCGCCTGATCACCAGCTGGTTGGATCCCATTGAGGCGCCCGCCCTGGAATTGGCCGCCCTGTATCACCAGCGCTGGACCATCGAATCCAGTTTCGATGAGCTCAAGACCCACCTGGCAGAGCGCCAGGTCGTACTGCGCAGCAAGCGACCGGAGTTAGTGGAGCAGGAGTTCTATGCACTCCTGTTAGTCCATGCAGCTATCCGCCACCTGATGACCGAAGCCGCAGCGCAAACCGGTCAGGCCGCGCAGGATCTGTCCTTCATCCATGCGGTGCGCGTCCTCCATCGCCGTCTTCCCGCTGTCGGCGCTCTTCCCCCCTCGGGGTAGGTCTGCCTGGTTGCAGAGTGTGTTGCAGGAAATGGCTTCCGGTCGCGCTGTTACCAGTCGGGGTAAGCGTAACCCACGCGGAGTGCGCCGAAAAATGAGTTCATATCCAATCAGGGATAGAGGCGATCCATTAAGGGTTCCCTGTAACCCGTGCGCCGTGATCGTTACTAACTAAACATTATTG
>NZ_MOAD01000066.1:0-2006 GCF_001931655.1 Acidithiobacillus albertensis
TTATGTGCAGGCAGACCGGGCTAGTGCCTCGGGTATGGGCAGTATGATGGGAAACATGATGGGGGGTGATTCGCCTGACCACGAAGGCATGCGTGCCATGATGTCACCGGAGAATCGTGGACCCATGCGTACCGGGATGGAATTGTTCCAGGTCCATGCAGAGGTGCATCGCAAAGTGACTTTTCTGCCTAATGGGATACACGCGGTCACGATTTCGGCCGTGCCACATACGGTTGCATTACTCCAGGCACATGTGACCCAGATGTATCAGCGCCTGGCGGAAGACCAACCTTTCCCCTATCCGGCCAGTCGAAGCGTTCCCGTCATGTTCGCTCATCCAACGCTATATCAACGAAAACTGGACTATCTCAAGGATGGAGTGGCGGTGACAGAAACGTCGTCAGATCCGGAAATGATCCAGGTGATTCATGCCCACGCGCGTGAAATTACGCGCTTTGTCAAAGAAGGCATGCCTGCGATGATGCGGGGAATGATGTCCTCATGAAATGCAGGGATGCGGACTCAATTTTTGGGGCATCCATACATGGAGGGTGAATCATTCCGAGGGCTGAAGCCACTTATGCTGCATCCTTTGGCGTCGCCTGCTCATCCGTGCTCATCCCAGGGAACCAGCGGATGAAAGTTTTTCGTAGGTCATCGTTCAGGACCTGCACTCTTGTTTGCAGCAACAGATGCGTACCGCGTTGGGTCCAGCGCATCTGCTGCTTTTTCACGAAGCGTTTACTGACCACATAGTTCACCGTGGATTCGACAAAGGACGTGGAAATTACTTCGTCATGCCGGTAGCGGTCGCCGTAGTTGGGGATAAATGCCTGGTTGGCATCAATATAAATGCGAAATTCCCGTACCACCTTGCGCATTTTCTTCTTGTTCGCCGGATTCGCCTCCAGCCTCTCCAGATCGTCTTCTAAATGATTTTTCTCAATGCGACCCTAGCCTGGCTGTGACACGCTAGGCCATATTCGGAATTCACTGCAGCCTCTGGGTAAAAGGATAACGTCATGTATTTTCGACAACTGTTTCATATCGAGAGCAGTACCTACACCTACATTCTCGCGGATAATACCTGGCGCGATGCCGTGGTCATCGATGCGGTGGCCGAGGGTAGTGCCGAAGTTTTGCAGATTTTGCGTAATGAAGGCCTGCACCTGACTCATATTCTGGAAACCCATTTGCACGCCGATCATATCAGCGCTGCCCACAAACTCCGCGAGCAGACGGACGCACAGGTAGTCCTCAGTGTCCGAGCTCAAGCCGACTGTGCCGACATTGCGGTGGATGACGGCGATTTCCTGGTCTTGGGAGACGATGTTATTCGCGTACTTGCTACCCCTGGGCATACTCCTGAATCTCTAAGCTTTCGCTGGCATGATCGGGTTTTTACCGGTGACGCTCTGCTCATTGGCGGCTGTGGGCGCACTGACTTTCAGGGCGGCGATGCCGGCACCTTATACGACAGCATTACCACAAAACTTTTCACCTTACCTGACGAGACGTTGGTTTATCCCGGCCACGACTATCGTGGTCGCCGGGTGAGCTGCATCGGTGAGGAAAAACACAACAACCCGCGTCTCGCCAACAAATCGCGTGAGGAATTCATCGCTATCATGGCCGCACTCAATCTGCCACTTCCAAAATTGATTGATGTCTCCGTTCCGGCTAATCGTCTTTGTGGTGCCAAACCTTGATATAGCCGGTTACTCTGACAATTGCTGCGCCACCAAATGGCCTCGCCTCCCAAGCCATACCTCTAACATATTTCATCTTCAAGCTGTTAACACAACATGCCCATAGTTAATGAGAGCTAAGAAGCGGTGTTTTATGAAATTTAGTTGAAAATATAATTCATCTGAAAACCGAAAGCATTTTCAGCAAGAGATGTATTAATGGGAATATTGGTTCCAGAAATAATGCTATGCATAGTATTTTTAAAGGCATGCATATATCCCTCAGTCAGCTGCCAATGCCTGGAAATTTTTTCTGTT
>NZ_MOAD01000067.1:0-4867 GCF_001931655.1 Acidithiobacillus albertensis
GCGACGGCATTCAAAATAGGCAAGCGCCCAGAACGCATCAGTGCAGGAACAATGAGAAAACCACCGCCAATGCCAAAAAATCCTGACAAAATGCCAGTACCACCGCCATAAAAATATACACAAGCATGCCGCTTGCATGTTTTATGCGCAACAGGCTGCTTATCTCGTGTTTGATACATAGTTAAGGCAATCCAAAGCATGAGCAGCGCAAAGAGAATCAATAGGTATTTTCCATTGATCGCCTTCCCTAATTCAGCACCGGCAAAAGCTCCAATAACACCCGCGATAGTAAAACGAATAGCGACTGCCCAGCGAACATTACCAGCACGCGCATGTGGAATCAGATTGATGAAAGCATTGATACCCACAGCCAGCGCCGTCGTGCCAATAACCAGATGAGGATTGTCTACACCAACCCAATAGAGCAACAGCGGAACCGCCAGAATGGAGCCACCGCCGCCTATCAGTCCCAAGGAGAATCCTACGATCACACCAGCCAGAATGCAATCGATGTTTTGAGCAAAGGTCAACGTAATCATAAAGCTTTATCGAGGCTAATCATAAAAATAATTTTTCCATCCTTTAGAATAGACATGTTAGGCAAGTGGTTTGAAATTAGATTTGCTCAGGATGAGATAAGCCGCGCCAGGTAGAGCTTTGTCCATGTGTTCCACTCCCTAATCAATCAGCGGATGCAATTCAGAACTGATCGGCACCTGTAGCACACTCACACCCTGATAGCTCAGTGCCTCCCTGAAAGCGGCCTCTAATTCCATTGTGGTGAGAGCTACAGAGGCATGTGCGCCATAAGCCGTCCCAATATCTGCTATGGCGATTCCTGGAAGATCCAGGCCAGGGATGTTTTTTAACTTCTCTTCAATTGCAAACTCTTTAAGAATGGCATATTCGTGATTTTGCAATACCACGAATATAACATGGGTATGGTGACGTACTCCGGTGTAAATACACTGCGGTGCATAGTTAAAAGCCCCATCACCGACAAAAACAATTACTGGTCGATGTCGTCCACTGATTTGTTCGTGCAGTGCCAAACCTATGGCTGCCGGCATGTTCCAGCCCAATTGCCCAGAAGCAAAGGTGTAAAAGCTATCCGGTTGATCAACAAGAAAAATCTGCCGAAGTGCGGGAGCATTGGAAGGAGACTCTTCAAGAAGGATAACTTCATCTGGACAGAGTGGTTTCAAGATACTAAAGACCGCTTCAGCGGAAAGAAATTTTTCAGAAGCAGACCGGGTTGCTCCCTGATCATGGTGATGAAGCCGCACGAGGGGACTACGAGGAGTAATCAAAGGCATTATTTGTTCTAAAAATAATAAGCTGTCACCTAGCAGACTGTCCCCGACTGGCGCCTTGGCAGCCGCATCGGGGTCATCTGTTATTTGCAGGAGCGATGTGCCTTCTGGTAGAAAATGGCCTGCGACATAAGGATAGTAACGAAATACCGGCGCACCAACCACAATGGCTAAATCATGGCCCTGTAGACAGTCCGCCAAAGGCGCTATGGCAGCGGGCAAAATTCCCGCATACAAACCATGATTGGATGGGAATATCGCTCTTTCGTTAAAAGGAGTGGACCAGACCGGAGCCTGTAACTGTTCCGCTAAATGCACGCCTGCATCCCAAGCATCAGAACGAGCAATATCAGCACCATATATCAGTACAGGATTTTTACTCTGATCAATGCGTTGAGCAAAGTCGGCCAGGCGCACTGGATCCGGTGCCACCCGATGCGATACCGTCCTCAAGTAACTACAATCAGTAACCATTTTGTCCCAGTCGTCCATGGGCACAGACAGATAAACAGGACCAGCTGGAGGCTGAACGGCCATGGCGTAGGCACGCATGAATGCACCCGGCACATCCTCAGGACGTGCAGGCTCGTAGCTCCATTTTACCCACGGAAGAGGCATGGTTACTGCATTCACATTAGTCAGAGCAGGTTCAAACAACAACATATCCCGCGTTTGCTGACCGCTGGTAACAATCAATGGCGTTTTATTCTGATACGCCGTGAGTATTGCACCCATGGAATGGCCCAAGCCTACCCCCGTATGCACATTGACCAGCACCGGTTGACGCAAGCCTTGCGCAAGTCCGTCAGCGATAGCGACGGCGCTACCCTCGTGCAAAGCTTGTATGTAAGTAAAATCTTCTGGTAGATCTTGTAGAAAGGTTTCTTCGGTGGAGCCGGGATTGCCCACGATCCAGATCATCCCAAGCTGACGTAACAGATTGAAAGTTGCTGTTTTAACGCTTATCTGCATCACAATTCCCCAAAAGCACTAACTGCGCGGGACGATTTTAGGTTTGAAGTGCAACAACACAGCCTGCCAAGTTATCTGATCTGCTGTGCCTTCACTCCGACTGACGGTCAAAATCTCAACCACATATTTGAACGATTGTCTGGCTCTTCTAGATTCAGCGTCAAGTACTGTTGGAAGCATGGCTCTGCATTCATAGAGCGTCCTGCTTGCTTTATGTCGAACATGTACTACTCTCAGGATGTGGAGATTGTATTGTACTGTTTTGTTCGGTTGATAAAGGAGATTCAGATGGATAAATGGGTTTTGCAGATAATGGATGGGCAGAATTGGGAACATGCGCTCATCATGGTGAACAACAATCTGGGTAAGTTGGATTTGAAGGTAGTCGCACTGGGGGCTGCCATTGTCCCAATTTTTGCACCAGGCAAGCTTAGAAGCGCCTTGCAGGAGGCTATTGATAAAGGTTTAAGCTTGGAAATTTGTTCAGTCAGCATGGCCGCCGCAGGGCTTAGTGAGGCCACTCCTCCCAAAGGAGCTCTAACAAAACCTGGATTAATCGCGATTTCTGAAGCGAGAAAGGACGGTTTTCTATATTTCGTAGTGGCGTAACTGAACAAACAGCCCTGGTCAATAAGTCAAAATAATATATAAAATTAGGTGGATAGCAGATTATTCGCATATGTGATAGGAGCTATTCGTGATTTGTAATCGCTGGTTTATTGCCAGGTCAACAGGAAAATAATAAAGGAGATCAAAAAATGAGTGGGGTATTGATAACAGCGCCACAATGGGTTGGGATTGGTATAGGGTTTGTCATTGGGGGATTGGCAGAAGCGTGGGGTATTGCGAATCCAGAATCCATAATTCGCCTAACTCGATGGATAGATAGATTATTTATCACTTGCATTTCCCTTGGCGGAGCCTTTGCTGTGCTTCTGCTGTATGGACTATATTGGTTTGGTATAGACATGCATTTCAGTCTTAAACCCTTGTATTTTTATGGGGTTGGGCTGGGCGGAATCATGTTTGGAATAGGTTTGGCCTTATCCGGATATTTCCCGGGTTCTGAATGGATGGCACTGGGTGAAGGTCGTCGGGATGCGCTTTTTGCCATACCAGCTGGTTTATTAGGCGCAGCATCATGGACCGCGCTTTATCAAACGGATGCAGGACAATGGTTGGTGAAGACGGCCAATGTGGGTTCAGTGTTAATTAGTGGGCAAACCATAGCTCAAACTAGTCCTATGGGATTATTTTTGATAGCCATTCCTTACGCTTTGGTCCTTTTTGCTATTGCCTATTTTCTTCCTCGCTTTCGAAAAACCAAGCACAGTTGTTTGGTGGCATTCGTTAAGGGCGGCTGTGATGAAGATAATCCTGAATTGCATGCAATTCGGGAAGATACGACTGCCTATCTCCTGGAAGGATCAATCGCCCACAAAGGTGGCAAGGCTGAGAAATTTGCTCGAGCCCTTTCCTCCGAGCCTAATGTCTATTCGCCAGTGTTAGTCGCAATCGCGGTTCTGGTTGGCATTGCCGTCGTGATGGGAATAATGCTTCATCAAATATTTGGTGAATCAACCACCTATTCCTGGGTGGTAGCAGTACTCATTATGCCTACTTATAAATACTCAGTGGGTGTATTGACGCACATTGGCTGGGAACCCTTTTCGGATATAGGTACTTTTCTAGGTGCTTTTTTCTCTGCAGTGGTCATTACTAAAAGATTTACTGCATTTCGTAAGGTAGTTCCACCATCTTGGAGAAACCGTTTTGGCAACGAAGAATGGAAACGAGCTATCGGCGTTTTTATTGGTAGCTATCTAATGCTGTTTGGTGCACGGATGGCGGACGGATGCGCTTCTGGACATATTCTCAGTGGTGTCGTTCAGATGGCAGCCAGCGGCCTTTATTTCGGAGTCATTGTGATGATCTCCGGGGTCATTACCGCAAAAATTGTCTACAGAAATGTTTCTGAGAAAGTACATCCATAATAAGGAGATAGATATGGTTAGCAAATGTGGTAATCAGGTAATCAATTGGCTTATGGTAGTGAGCATCATAGCAACAATTATTATTGCTGCTATAGCAACTGGCGGAGCAACGGGTTATGCACCCGATCCTTTTGCTTGGTTTTATACACTCATAGTTCCAGTCTTTCTTATGTTGATTGTCACCGCTTATTACAACGAGAAAGATCCATACTGATCTGTAGGTAGTGAAAGCTTGTAGCCAACGGGCGAATGCCAATTTTATAAATTGGCATTTTTACTCATTAAATACTGAGGATCTTATCGTATGCGTTACAATTTGCAGCTATTAACCATCGTCGCATCAATTGTTCTATCCATTTCCACCGCAGATGCTACGGTCGGCTATCAGCTAAACGATATTGGGCAATATGAGTTAGGGATGTCTGGAGCTATTGTAGCTGCGCCAGGAGATGCGATGACAGTAATACCTAATCCCGCTGGCATGGCATGGATCAGAGGGCAAGGGGATGCAGCTGCTGAAATCTTCAATCCGACACGAAGTGCTTCTTTTGGTCAAGGAGATATTGGCAGTCATACCAACATTTATGG
>NZ_MOAD01000068.1:0-1077 GCF_001931655.1 Acidithiobacillus albertensis
GGCGCGCTCTAAAATGAAGTGCAACACCTCTGGTCGAAGGCAGACGGAGGTGAGAGATGGCCAGAAAATACAGGCAATTGTTGCCCGATCAGCGAAACCAGATACAGCGTGGATTGAATCAGGGGCTGAGTATTCGTGGCATTGCCAGGCAGTTGGGCCGAAGCCCTAGCACGATCAGTCGGGAGATTCAGCGAGGTCGTGTGGAAGAGACCTATGACGCCGTATGCGCTCGGGAAGAAGCGCAGAGGCGCCGACGCAAGGGAGTCAGGAAGTTGACTGAAGGTTCGCCTTTAACCCTCGCGGTGACACACGCTATTCTGCAAAGGAAGTGGTCACCGGAGCAGATAGCGGGGAGGTTGCGGATGGACTATCCCGAAGACAAACAGTGGCACGTCTCTCATGAGACTATTTACCAGTTTATCTATGCCCACCCGGCGGGTGAACTGCGCAAGGCATTGATTGCAGGGCTGCGCAGAGGGCACAGCAAACGCAAGCCCCGCACACGAGGTAAAGACCGTCGTGGCGGGATCACGAACATGCGCTCAATCCGTGAGCGCCCGGAGGAAGCACAAGCTCGCGAAGTACCCGGTCACTGGGAAGGCGACCTGATCAAGGGGGCATTCAATGCCAGTGCTATTGGCACGTTAGTGGATCGTAGCAGTCGCTTCGTCATCCTCGCGCGAGTGGAGGATGCTACGGCAGAAGCGATCCTGGAAAGCTTTACGCGGCGTTTGCGTACGCTGCCCAAGAGCTTCCGGCAAACGCTCACCTATGATCAGGGCCGCGAAATGGCTCGGCATCAGGAACTGGAGCGAAATACGGGCATATGTGTTTATTTCGCTGACCCACATAGCCCCTGGCAGCGTCCGACCAATGAAAATACGAATGGCCTACTGCGTCAGTATTTCCCCAAGGGCATGGACTTATCCGAATATTCGCAACGGCGTTTGACTCAGGTAGCGGAGGAACTCAATAATCGGCCCAGGAAATCCTTGGGATTCCGAACTCCAGCCGAAGTGATGGCACAGCAAATCAGGCAGTTAAACAGCGGTGTTGCACTTCAAACTTGAAACCGCC
>NZ_MOAD01000069.1:0-2040 GCF_001931655.1 Acidithiobacillus albertensis
TCAGTTGAATACCGCGACCATGACGCATAGTCAAAGGTTCTCCGACCATCTGGCTCAATTTCTGCAGTCTTTCCGTGACGGCCGGCTGGCTGCGATGGAGTATCCGCGCTGCTGCACTAATCCCGCCACTTTTGGCCACTGTCAGAAAGGTTAACAAAAGTTCTGTGTCCATATATCGCTATGTCCGATAGATTATATATATATTACCAATTTGACCTATGTATTCATGCCCCGCATGATCGGCGCGTTTACTTAATCAGCATAGAAGCGGTTTCCTATTCATGGCTTTTTCACAGAATGCTCCGGCAGTTTCCCCACTCAGCACCAGCATGGTATTGCTGCTGAACCTGATGATCGGGCTCGGACATTTTCTGGTGCTGTTCAACACTGGCGCCTATCTGCCCATGATACCCCATGTTGCCGGCAGTTTGGGCGTCAACCCGGATTTTGCGGATTGGACCCAGGCAGATTTTTTTCTGGCCATGGCTCTGGCTTTTCCGACTTCTCCCTGGTTTTTACAGCGTTGGGGAGAAATGCGGGTTTTGGCAGGGGCCTTTATGGCGTTCGCCCTGGCTTCGGCCATCTGCGCACAAACTGGCCATTATGATGCTTTTCTCAGTGCCCGTATTGTTCAGGGATTTTCGGGTGGATTAACCATCCCGGTCTCCTTGCAGATTATCCTGCGCCATTATCAGGCACATCGCCGTAATATTGGCCTGGGTCTGTGGGGGGTCGCTGCCATCACGCCGTTTACTCTGGGGCCGGTTATCGGTGGCTGGATCACCGACAGCATCGGTTGGCGCTGGCTGTTTTTCCTGAATATACCCATTGCCATCAGCGTGGCTATCATCATTGTGATTTTGTTATTTGGTCGGGAAATAGAACATCGCCATCCCCCTCTGGATTGGCCGGGCCTGCTAATGCTGCTGATTGCCCTGGCCACTTTGGAGTCAGCCCTTAATGCCGGGGAAATCATCAGTTGGTGGCGATCACTACCCATTATTTTTCTCGGCAGCATCAGCCTGATCACTCTGATTTTTTTTGGGATTTGGGAATGGTATAGCACGCATCCCTTACTTGAACTCACGCTCCTGAAACGACGTAACTTCATGATCGGGGGTATTGTGCTGTTTTTTACGGCCCTGTTTTTCCAAGGCAGCATCGCCATTTATATTGTGGGATTTCAGTTGGTCATGGGCTACAGCGCCTGGCTGGTCGGCCTGTTGATATTACCCATGGCGATTTTTTCGAAAATCAGTTTTTTCTTGACCCAGCGCCTGCTCAATCATCTGGATGCACGTATCCTGGCTATTTTCTCTTTATTGGGATTTGCGGCCGCCAGTTTTTGGGTTTCCTCCTACAATCATCCGGCCTCTTTCAGCGAATTACTGTGGCCACAAGCTTTTGTAGGAATATTTCTGGGAAGTTTATTTCCATCCATCATCGCCATTGCCTTGTCCGGATTATCCGGCCCTGCCGAAATGCGTGGTACCGCCTTTTTGAATGTATTGCGGCTCTGTGGACAGGCTATGGGCATCCCCCTTATTGCCACACTTTTCGACCGGAGAATGATTCTGCATGCGCATTTTCTTGCTGAAGGTCACAACAGCACTTGGGTTTATGCGCCCAACCCGACAGCAAGCAATATTCGCACTGCCCACTACATTACGCATCATGCAGCCATGCTCGCCTTCAACGAAATATTTTATATAGCCGCATGGGGATTCCTGCTCGGCGCGGGTCTCCTGCTGTTCAGCAAACGTGTGGTTTACGCAGAACCGGATATTCGGGTACGCCGCGCCATAGAAGAACTGGTGGATCTCTGATGAAAAAATCCATTGTTCTACTGCTACCATTGTTACTGCTTGCGGCCTGTGCGCGCCTGCCTGGGCATCTTCCCGGCGCGCATCTCGCCCATAGCCCTCAAATTCAACAGACCCTGGCACGGGCCGATCATCACTATGGAATCACGGCGGGTCCATGGCCTGCACAGCAGTGGTGGGATGCGGCGCAAATACCTGCTCTTGACCATCTGATTCA
>NZ_MOAD01000070.1:0-570 GCF_001931655.1 Acidithiobacillus albertensis
TCTACAGGCCCATGGTGGTAGCGCGGAAGCGATCACCGATGTGAGCATGGACCTCTCGCCGGCCTTCCAGAAAGGGGCTGCCGAGCACCTGCCCAATGCGGAGATCACTTTCGATCGTTTTCACCTCATGAAGCTCGTCAACGAGGCCGTGGACGACGTGCGCAAGGGGGAAGTCCTCACTCAGCCAAATCTCAAAAAGACCCGCTGGCTCTGGCTCAAGAACGATTGCAACCTCAAGGTGAAGCAGAAAGAAAAGCTGCAGGCATTACTCAAAGACCAGAACCTCAAGACGGCGCAGGCCTACCAGTTCCGCCTGACCTTTCAGGACATCTTCACGATCAAGAATCGCCATCAGGGGGCTACCCTCTTGAAAGCCTGGTTGGAAAACGCCAGAACCAGCGATCTGCCGCCTATCGTCAAGGTCGCCTACACCATCATGAATCACTGGGATGGCGTGCTCCGATGGTTCGAGAGCCAGATCACCAATGGAATTCTGGAAGGTTTCAACAGCCTCATTCAATCCGCCAAGGCCAAGGCTCGGGGTTACCGCACGCACAAGAACTTTATCAA
>NZ_MOAD01000008.1:0-11952 GCF_001931655.1 Acidithiobacillus albertensis
CGATGACCCACGACTACAAACGTAATGGCACTACGACCTTGTTTGCCGCACTCAACGTGCTGGATGGTCAGGTCATCGGACAGTGTCAACAGCGCCATACCCATGTGGAATGGCTGAAGTTCCTGAAGAAAATTGATCGGCAGACGCCCAGGGACAAGGCTCTGCATCTGATCGCCGACAACTATGCGACCCATAAACACCCGGTAGTACAGGCGTGGCTCGACAAGCACCCGCGTATTCACATGCACTTCACGCCCACTTCGGCATCCTGGCTCAATATGGTCGAGCGTTTCTTTCGGGATATCACGACCCAGCGGTTACGTTGTGGGGCGTTCACCAGTGTGCCTGAACTCATCCAGGCCATTGAGGGGTACATCGACCACCACAACACCCATCCCAAACCCTTCATCTGGACCAAAACCGCCCGCGACATCCTGCAAAAGGTCATTCGCGCCAATAGCCACTTAAGCAGCAAACAGAATGCAACACTACACTAGGTTGTACCGCGTTACTTCGCCCCTTTCATCCACCCACACTTCCCGGCGCAGCTGCCCATTCCCTCGCTTTCTGGAAATATGATGAACTTCATCAACGAGCTTCTTGTCAGCTATGATTTAATATATCGCTTCTGATACCAAACAAGCCACTCATCCCCAAAATCGCCACCACGATTTTCTCATGGCAACTTGGCTACTGGCCTGCTCGTCCAGCGTGTACGGGTTGCTGTGGATCTCCCAAACCTGCCAGCGGTCGTTAAAGGGGTTTTTGCAGATGAGGCCAGCATAACCAGGGTCCGCACCCAAAACGGCGGTATAGGCCCGCTCAATGCTGGCGATGTAGCGCAAGGGTTTGAGGCGCGCGAGTTCCGTCCGGCATACACTCGCCTCCAGCAGATAAATCAGGTGGCCACGCTTTGTCCGGTGATTCATGACGGCCATGTTGGGCGCAGGCAGTCCAACACTTTCCCAGATCGGCCACCAGTCTGTCGGATTCACACAGGCACGGTCCACGTCATAGACCATGGCCCAGATCATGCCGGGGTGGTTGTGCTGGATGTAAGCGCGTTGTAAGGCGGTTTTTAAGGACCGGATTTGCAGGCCTGCAGTCAGGTCATCCGTGCAATACGGCTTATGGGGCAGGTGTTCGGCAAAGCGGTCAAGAACACAGGAGGCTGTGGGATCAAATCTGCCCATCAAAGCCCCCGATCGCGCTCATGCTCTGCATGGGGATCGGACAGGCTAGGCTTTGATTGCATAGCCAAGGGTGGCTATACTGGACCTGTCGGTCGCCGGACTTGCGATGCCCCGTATACCTTTGTCTGCCCAGACTGTCAGGTTACGGGGCATTACCATTTCTATCATGGGTAATACCTTCGGTTGTTATTAATCCTCTGAGACTACGCCCGAGAGCCTCTATTCGGCAAGATTAGCCCCAAAACTGCCACCATCGACGCTTTTCTGTTGTCCTTTGGTCGGTCAATACCGCCTGCGCCCTCTCAAGCTGTTGACGCAGCCACACTTCGCGCTCTCCTCCCTCAGCTATTTGCCGCTCCAAACGGCGAATAACTTCATCTTTTGCAGCAAGCTCGACCTCCAACACCTTGATGTCAACAACATTTTCTTGCGTCATTTCATGTAAATTATTGTCGCCTTCTTGTCTCTCCGAAAATTTCCCTTCCAAAACCCCAAAAACTCTAATAAGTTCGGATGTTTCAATCAGAGGGGCTCCGCTTGGATCCCTTTCAACGCTTATTTTCCCTGTATTTATGTAAGCCTTGTAAAGATATTGGCGACTGACTCCTGCCAATTTTGCAGCATGCGTTACCGTAACAAAAGACATGTCTTCACCTGTTAACCGTATATGTCATTTAGTGTAATGTTGTTGACATATATCATGTCAATCAGAAAATCTGTCCATAAGTTTCCCTCAGAGGCTTGCACCACAATCGAATTGAATCTACAATGTTTATTCATTAAACACGGGGCACACTCATGAATCAGACCAAAATTCAGAAGTGGGGACACAGCATGGCCCTACGCATACCCGCCACGACTATACGGAGTTGGGGCGTCGGCGAGGGTCAAGCCGTCTCATTGAAGATTGAAAACGGCGCACTGGTAGCACGACCAGCACAAAAGCGTTACACCTTGGACGAATTGCTATCACAATGTGACTTCACTCAGCCCATAAGCACCGAGGAGCGCGAATGGATAGACGCGCCATCCGTAGGCATTGAGGAAATTTGATGCGGTGGCCACGGCGAGGGGAGATTTGGCAGGCAAATCTCAGCCCGACTTCAGGCCGTGAGCAGCAAGGTCATCGCCCTATGCTGATCATATCGAGAGAAGCCTTCAATCGCTCTGGCCTGGTTTGGGTCAGCCCTATCACCCAAGGTGGCAATCAAGCTCGATTCGCGGGCTTTGCAGTCTCTTTGATGGAGTCTGGAACAAAAACACAGGGGATAGTGATGAGTAACCAATCCCGCACCGTTGACCTTATGGCAAGAGATGGCAAGTTTGTTGAGATGGTCCCAGATTCCATAGTCGACGAAGTGATAACCAAAATACAGGCCATTTTGGAATGACCAAATAAGTAGACCCAACGTAATGTCCCATAATCGGCCCTCGTGGGTGGCAGAAGAACCGAGCAAAACCGGGCGATCTGCCGTTCAGGGTTTTGGGACTACGAGACAGAATGACGCATTCTGTCCTGTAGACCAAGAACAAACCATTTCATGCTACCTCTGAACCTTTCTTAGCGTTCATTGCCCGATTCCATATAAGTCATAGGGTGGAGGTGCACAGACGAAAGCGAAAACCATGGCCCTAAACACTCTCCTGACCCAAATCCATCTGACCATTTCTGTCGCTGAAGACGAGTCTGTACTGCTACAACACCTATGCGAAATTGCCGTGCAGCAAGCCGATCTGAAGCTAGCCTTTATTTCCCGACCAGATGCACAGGGGCGATTTCAGTTTCTGGCTACTGCCGGACAAGTGGACTACCTCAAAGATCTGTTCATCTCCAGTGATGCGCAGATTCCAGAAGGGCAAGGCCCCGCAGGGAGTGCTTGGCGCGAGGCGCGCGCTTATATCGACAATGATTTTGCAAACGCGCCATTTCTGACCCCTTGGAAAGAGCGTGCACTGGCCTATGGACTGACCGCCAGCGCAATACTGCCCCTTTTCCGCAACGGAAAGGTCTGGGCACTTTTATCGGTCTATAGCGGCGATGGAACCCCATTCGACGATGTCCTGCGGACCATTCTGCAACAAATGTCCCTCCAGATCAGTCGGGGTCTGGAGCGACTGCAGGATATGCAGAGGTTGCGCTTTTTGCGCGCCTCGGTGGAGGCGCTGGATGGCGGCGTCACCATTGCTGACCCACAAAGACACTTTGTCTATACCAACCAAGCTTTTCTGAAACTCACCGGCTACACAGAGGAAGAAGTACTTGGACGCGACTGCAAGTTTCTGCAAACCCGGCAGACCGATGCACAGACTGTCAGGGAGATTGCCATTGCTTTGGCGCAGGAACAGTCCTACACCGGAGACATCCTCAACCAGCGCAAGGACGGCACTTTGTTCTGGAATCGTTTGCACATTGATCCTGTTCTCAATGATCAAGGTACATTGACCGGATTCATCGGCCTGCAACAGGACATCACCCAGGAACGCGAAAACAGGAATCTTCTCCAGACACTGCTGGACAACGCGGCGGTGGGGATTATGGTAGTGCGCCAACGCCACATCGTGCAGTGCAACCAGCATATGGCAGACATGATGGGTCTGTCGCTAGAGCGCATGATCGGGCAAGACACCCGGTTACTTTACCCTGATGAGGCAAACTGGGAACGGGTTGGACAGGCCTATTCCGAGCTCTTCCAAACGGGAACGACCGTTGTCCGCCGTATCGCATTCTCTCATGCCGATCAACAACCACTGCTCATCGACGCATTCGGGACGTTGCTGGAGGATCAGGAGACCTCCATCTGGACCATGGTGGATGTGACGGAGTCGGTGCAGCAGGCACAGCAGCTAAAGAAACAGCAGAAGATCTATCAGGCTTTGTCCGTGGAAGCGGATCTCCTTTTGCAGGGGCGTGATGTACAGGACATGCTGGAAACTACCTGCACCCAGCTCGTGGACATGGAGGTCTTTCATACCATCGGCGTTGTGCGCCCTGACCCGCAGGGAAGAGTGCAGGTGCTAGCTGGGGCGGGTCCCGGAGTCGAGAAGATGCAACCGTTCCAAATCTACGTGGACGATCCTTCTTGCCTTTCTGCACGCGCATGGAGCGAGCAGAAAACCATCGTACATTCCGATTTCTCTTCTTCACAGGCAGACCGTCCGTGGGGACAGATACTCGCTACATTCGGATGGAGTTCGGCATTAGCGACTCCTGTATGGAGAGATGGAAAACCCTTCGTCGTCATAACGTTTATTTCCACGGAACCGGTTTTCGATAGTGACACCATCACCGCCTGTGAGCGCGCAGCCTCCTTGCTGGGTCACAGCCTGGACGAATATGACCTCAAGGAGCGTCTGCGTTTTCTGCAGGAACAGGAGGCGCAGCTCGCCAGGACCGACCTGGTTACGGGATTGCCCAACCGGCGTTTCCTGGAAACGCAGATGGAGCAAGCCATGCTCCGAGCCATTCGGCACAATCGTCTTTTGGCGGTCTGTATGCTCGATCTGGATAATTTCAAACCAATCAATGACACCTATGGTCATGAGATAGGCGATGAAGTGCTGATGATGCTGGGTAAACGTTTGTCTAATACGTTGCGCAAAACCGATTTTATCGCCCGTTACGGAGGGGATGAATTCGTGCTCCTGCTGGAAGATTTGGCGGGGCATGCAGACCTTGCGCAACTCCTGAAAAAGATTGAGGAGATCATCACCGTACCCATCCGTCTGAGTAATGGTGAAAGCGTTCAGGTTGGGGCAAGCATGGGTATCGCGCTCTATCCTACTGCTGATACAGACCAAGCAGATCAGCTGCTGCGCTGGTCTGATCAGGCGCTCTATGAAATCAAAGCCCACAAAGCGGATCGGGAGAATTGCTGGATGGTTTTCGGCGAAGATCTCCATCCAGATCAGCGTAATCCGGCACAGGTTCTGCTGGATAACGGCGCACTGGAGGTCTGGTATCAACCCATTCTTGATAATTTTACCCGGAAGATTGTTGGATTAGAGGCGTTGGCACGCTTAAGAGATACCGAGGGGAAGCTTTGGACCCCTGCTCGCTTTTTACCGGAATTAAAGACCATGGACCTTACTACATTGACGAAGGGCGTGCTTTCACAAGCATTGGTGGATCTTGCGGTTCTGGACGGGCAAGGATATTCCTTATGGGTATCCGTCAATCTTGATGCGCATTCCGTTTCTGCCGAATGCGTAGAATGTTTAAGGGCACTGATTGCGCCAACCCGCATCGATCCATCCCGTATTACCCTGGAAATTCTTGAAGGAGATGACTTCCTGGAGCAGTCCTCGTCCATAGAGCATCTTCTTGAAATGAAACGGTTCGGTGTTCATCTGGCATTAGATGATCTCGGCAGCGCCTATGGTTCACTCCTGCGCTTAAAAACACTGCCTTTTGATAAAATCAAACTGGATCAGGCTTTTGTTCGCACACTGGAGAAACAACCCCGAGATCTTTATTTTGTGAATACGGTGCAGGATCTGTCTACCAGTTTAGGGGTGACTCTGGTTGTAGAAGGGGTGGAAACAGAAGACATCCTGGATGCGGTCACGGTTGCAGGCGTCTCCCTTTTACAGGGATACGCTATTGCTAGGCCCTTGCCCATGAAAGAACTACAGCAATTCTTGCGGCGCCCAGCCATTGAGCGATCGACTTATCCTCATACCTTTTTGGGGCTATACGCCCTTCATCTCAGCCTCCACAGCGTCCTGGAAAAAACCATGCGCCAGAATCTTCGGCTGATGAATTATAAAGAGATGGTAGATCCTGGCGTTTGTCCATTACACAGGGCGATGCAGCATCTGGGTGTATCAGAAGGAAGCCCATTAGATCAGCGTCATAGGGAGTACCACAAAGCCCTCGCAGAGATGATCCGCCAATTATCAGTCTCTCTAGAAGCTTTAGACTGGTGCATTATGGAACAAGCACAAAACGCGCTGGGAGAAGCCATTCTCGATGCCTATTCATCGAAGCATCATCGCCCGGCCGATGAGGAGTTATGAGGGGACTTGCTACAGCAAGTTTCACGGAAGCATCACGAACAACCCTATTTTGGGAGGTCTGCCGCAATCGTTACGGTAACGGCTGTTTCACAGACCCCCGGATTGTTAATCCGCTGGTCTGACTGGCTCTGAAGCCATTATCCATGCTGGTTTTTGGTCTTTGAATGGGGCAGATTTGACCACATTGCCCAAAATGCGCCCAAGTGTCTCCCGAAAAACCCTATTTGCGACCAGTCACGAAACTCTGTGACTGTCGTTACGCCGTAACAGTAACGTATCGCAATAATGGTTACGGAGGATTTAGTCGCTAGAACAGTCCGCTGCTAATCTCCGGCATCCTGCTATTGACCAGCTCCGCGAGTTTTTCCAGACGGCTACGCAGTCGGGTGATGGCATCCCGGTCTGCCTCCATCACTTCCAGCAAAATGCCTTTTTTGAGGTTCAGAGATCGATAAAAGCGGGATATGTCTTCCCAGGTAGGCCGCAACGCTTTATTGGCGCTGTTGAAGTCCTCTTTCCAGTTGTCTTCCATGATCTGGATCAGATCGTCTGTTAGCCGGGTCAGATTGGGGATGTATGCCGTCAACGTGTTATCCAGTTGGTGCTGCATGGCAGAGACCCCAGACTGAAACTGAACGGCACGCTGCTGAATGTGGTTGATGGGCGATGAATCTTCTGGAATAGACGGAATTTCCTCAACGATCGCTGCTTCAGGCTGTCCCATGTTTTTTTCTGCTGGCAGATATTCTCCGGATTTTGTCTGTGTCGGTGCGGCCTTATTTTGTCGGGTCCATTGTTCTGTTCCCTTTTTGGGGGGTAGGGTCTTTTCGAGTTCCGCAAAGGTGGCCAGGATCAATCCTTCCGCTCTCAGATTGGGCAATGCATATTCATGCGCTGCGGAATCTTTGGGAAATCGGGCGAGATCCACAGCGTAGGCGCTGAAAGCCTGCCGAATCCAGGGATCCGGGTCATCAATGGTTCCGTATTCCACCAGCCGATAGCTGATTTTGGAAAGCACACTGAGATCGACATGTTTGCCGCGCTGGGTGTCCTTCCACAAATCGAAGAAGCGCGATGTAGCATCTTCCTCGCTGATCTGCAGCTGTCCGGCCAGCACGCGGATGATGCTGCGGCAGACCTTGGCCATGTTGCCGTAGCGATGAACGGTACGCGCACCAACATGATAAAGATCTGCAAGCTTTTCTCTTGTACGGCCATCCGCCGATGTTGAGGAAACAACGGTGTCATTTGGCACCGTTGTTTTGGCTGCATTCAAATTACCACTTGGTGCGCCCTCTCTCTGTTTTTCACTGATATAGTGGTTCCCAATCACCCAGACCTTTTCAAAATCCGAAAGATGGCGATGAGACCAATTGAGACGGGCGGCCATGTCCACTACGGCGGGATCATCGGGATTTAACGGCGTGTGGATGTAGGGAATCTGCTGCAGTCCCAGCCGATCTCCGACCATTATCCGCATGTATCCGTCAATGACATACAGCGCGCCGTCATTATGCTCAATGGCGACAACCGGATTCAGGATGCCCATTTCCCGAGCACTGTCGAGCAGGGTAGTGAACTCGGGTCGCCCGTTGTCTCTGGGGGGCATCAATTGAATGACGCTTTCAATGCCGGTAAACCGCTCAACTCTGGCGTAGCGGATTTCCCGGTTATTGATCTGGGTCTGGGCCAATGCTTGTGTGCTCATAAAAAAGCCTCCTTACAAGAATAACAACCGTTTTAGCAAACCTACTGACAGACGCGCAACCTATTGATTGTCCGACATCCAGCCATCTGGACGGGGTCTAAAAACTGCACCTTTGGTGCGTCAGGTGTGGTGAAATAAAAAGCGTCGGACAGGGCGTCCGACAGCATTGTCTGACGGGGTGTCAGACGCTTGGTCAGACAAAAAAACCGTGCTGTCTGACAGGCAGTCAGACGCCTCTCCCCTTTTCTCAACTGCCGTCCAATTCGGTTCTCGCGACTTCCGTCAGCACTTCAATAGCCTCGATGAGGCCACCCGCTGTATATGGACTTAGGCGTACCGCTGGCCTACCAGTACAATCAGCGCATCTGTCATTCGATACATCGCCACGAAGAACGGACAGAATCGCTGTAATGCCGTCGAGCGCCGCCGCACCGGAGCTGTCAGTCCGGTCCACATCAAAATATTGCGCTTCGTTGATCTCGGTTAAATCTGTGAGGTTTTCCATGATCTAAGCCCTCTGTGCAAAGTGCCTGAATGACTCAGGCGGCCAGGGGCTAATCAGTGCTTGTGGAGCACCGGACGTATTCCCGTTTCCGGTATTGTATTAGGGGTCCCTTCAGAAAACGGAATATAAAACCCGTTAAGGGCGCGATGCTCCTGGAATCCAGCGATAGAGCGTCGGCAAGGATACCTCGAGGTGCTCCGCGACCTCTCTGCGTGGTGTGCCGTTATCCAGAAGTTTCCTGGCCGATGCCACCTTGCTCTCCGTCATGGGGGTGTAAGCCTGAACCTCAGATTTTTACGTCAAACTTGAAAAACCTGCTCTGGAGTTTTGTGTGAAACGCCTCCCAGATGATTTGAAAAAAAGACCAAAACCCCGCTCTGGTGCGGGCTGTCGGAAAACCATGTCGGTCAGGTGCGATGCTCGGAAACTCTGCCGCCGATGTTTCCCGACGGAATTTTCTGGGGTTCCGGCTTACACCCCCAGGCAGGGAAAATATCGGCCGCTGAGGCCCTTCGCAGGAGCTTAACGGGTTTTATATTCCGTTTTCTGAAGGGACTGTCACGGGCCGGCAATATGGCGCCACCGAAGGTCGGCATAATGGCGCCATTTCAAAGTGTCAAAATCGGGGTCTCAAACAGGGTCAAGATTGGGCGATTTTTGGGTGTTTCGCAACCGTCCTTTTCGGGTCCTCTGGCAGGGCCTTGGCGTGCGGTAACTTTCCCCTTCCAGGATGAGTCGGTAAGCACCGTGCCGTAACCGATCCAGCGTGGCTACGCCCAGCATTCGGTTAGCGGGAAAGACGTCTCCCCATTCGTTAAAATCCAGGTTACTGGTCACCATAGTTGTGGTCTGTTCATAGCGCTCGGCGATGAGGTCGTGAAAGTCCTCATCATGGGGCGGTCGCAATGGCTTGAGTCCAAAATCATCCACGATCAGGAGAGAGACTCTGACCCACTGCCGGAAAACCTTGTCATAGGTACCCGTAGCCCGAGCCGCATGGAGACCACCCACCAATTCACTTTGCGTGAGGAATCGCACATCAACAGCTTGGCGGACAGCGCTGTGGCCCAGCGCTTGCGCGAGATGGCTCTTGCCCGTACCACAGGGCCCAACGATGAGCACAGGGGCTTTCTCCTGGAGATAGCGGCCTGTGGCGAGCTCGTGCACCATGCTGCGATTTAAGGTCGGCAGGCGATCAAAGGCAAAATCCTCCAGTGTTTTGTGGTTGCGAAACCGGGCTTGGCGTAAGAGCGTGTCGAATTTCTTTTGGTCCCTGCGGGCCATTTCATCCTGAAGTAAAAGCGCGAGAAATTCGGTGTAGGCGAGTTGCCCGTCGATCGCCTGGCGATTACGGGCTTCCAGGGTCTCCAGTACCCCGGATAGACGCAAGGAGCGTAGAGCATAAAGTAATTCTTGGGTTTGCATGGTGTATGCCTCTCAATGAAAAAGGTTTCTGCTGTCGCGCAGGAAACGGCCACCGCGCGTATAGGTGCTGTCGTTCTGAATGTCGACCGGAGTGAGTGGTTCCTGATCAAGCCCTTTCTTCAGGATCTCAGCGATGGGCTTATAGCGCGCATTCCCGTAATGCACCGCTCGTGCACAAGCATTCTCCAACCGCTGCGGACTGTACTTCTCGCGGAGACGCAAGAGATTCTGCACCGTGCGCAAATAGACGAGTTGACGGTCAGCAAAGAGCTGATGAACCACCGCATGACAATGAGGGCCGACACCTTCTGCCATGCGTAAACACCATTGGATGTCCTGAGTCTGCCAGGCTTGGGCCTCCGGTGGCAGATGATCCCGGACGGTGGCAAAGCTGCCCGGTTGAAAGAGCCGTGGATGCGTAGCAATCAAGGCCTGTTCCCAATAAATTCGGACAGTGGTGTAGGTGGCACGCAACCAGAGCTGCTGGTCAACAAATCGGAAGGGGACGGAATAATAGCAACGATTGTATTGGACATGCCCGTCGCGATAGACCTTTGGGCGAGCCCATTCGGAGATTTCTGGCGGGTTCTCCGGTAACGGTTGCAGTAAGGGCCGCTCGACCTCGGCAAAGCGGTTGAGTGGCACCTCTCTGGTCGTGCCATGGATCCGGTTGCCCGCTTCGCCCAGCACCCATTCCTGAAGCTGATGCTGGGCGTCATCACGGTGGCGAAACTCCCGCAAGGGCAAAAAGGATCGCTTGATGTATTTCACACCCGATTCCACGATACCCTTTTTTTGCGGGTCATGAGGTGGGCAGGGATCGACCCGGAAACCATACCCCTCAGCGTATTCGCCATAAGCCCGTTGTACCACCGGATCATTGATACAAGCCTTCGTAATGGCGCATTTGGCATTATCAATAATCACCCGCTTGGGTACGCCTCCAAACCAGCGAAAAGCATGCTGGTGGCAAGCGAGCCACGTCATCACCTTCTGGTCCCAAACGAACTCCGCATATTGATGTCGCGACCAACACAAGGTCATCACAAAAAACCACGTCTTGCGTAATTCTCCTGTTCTGGGATCGGCCAGTAGCGGACCCGCACCGAAATCCACCTGGGCCGCTTCCCCCGGAGTGAAGGTCAGTCGGGAGGTGACGCGAGGGGGTTCGGCTGCATGAATCCCACGAATCAACCGTTTAACGGCGGAATAGCTACCGCCAAAGCCATACTGCCGCACCAGTGCTGCATGAATGGTGGTCCCCTGAATACCTTGGGCTACCCACGCGGTGATGCGTTCCTCATGCTCTCTGAGGCTGGAGAGACGCTGGGGTGGTTGACCTTCTGGCGGCCGTTGTAGGGCCACCGCCATCTCGGCATCCTCGGGCAATGGCTGCCGAGGATCCAGCCAGTTCCTTTGTGCAGCTTGCTGCCGCAACAGCCCCAATTTCTTACGGCCCATGAGTCCAGCACGGGCAATACTGCGGTCGGTGTCGCCTTGGCGCATCCGCACCAAAATCTGACGAATCGTAAACATCTCAAATCTCCTGTTGCTCATGGTTCCCTCCAAAAGTGAGGAAGGTAACCGATCCAATAGAAGTTCGAGACCCTGATAACTAAGCCGCAGGTGGCACCATTATGGTGACCCTGCAATGGCGCCATATTGCCGACCCGTGACAGTTTTCATAGTACGCCGAGTCAGGACCAGGACCATTCCCCCTGCGGCCCCCTACCCTGACCGCATGCTTAATGGACCTTTGGTCGCCGTCCCCGCCGGGCCTTGCCATGTTCTTCCAACAAAGCTTCCCCCCGTTCCTGCAAGGCCTGTGGATCTTCCTGAAGGGCTTTTTCAATAGCCGCGATAAAGTGACGGTAATCCCATTCCGGAGCTAATGCCTCAGCCGCCCGCACAAAGCGTTTTTCCTGCGCTACGTTTTTCTTACGAGCTGACGGAGTCTGCATCAACCGTTTTTTCGCCGCCTCGATTCTGGCCAGTGCCGCTTTCTGGCGTTCCAGAATCTCCGTCTGCTTTTTCTCCAGATCGGCCAGACGCTGTTCCGGAGTGCGCCGCACCCGTTTTTTCCCTTCAGTCACGTTTTCTCCTTT
>NZ_MOAD01000071.1:0-989 GCF_001931655.1 Acidithiobacillus albertensis
CCCGGAATTCCGGCAGCGATTTTCTCCGCCCTGCTTTTTGGTGCCAGCACTCCTCTGGCCAAAATTCTCCTGGCGTCGGTCAGCCCCTGGATGCTGGCGGCTCTGCTTTATCTGGGTTCCGGCCTGGGGCTCAGCGTGTATCGACTGCTGCGCCGCAGTCCGCGCGTCCATTTATCGCGTGCAGACACCTTCTGGTTTGGTGCCTCCGTACTGGCAGGAGGCATCATCGCACCAGTGCTGTTCATGTTCGGACTGCGGGGTGCGGCAGCATCCAATGCCTCCTTGCTGCTCAATGCCGAATCCGTATTCACCACACTGCTGGCCTGGTGGGTGTTCAAGGAAAACTTTGATCGTCGGATTGCCTGGGGCATGTTCGCCATTGTGCTCGGCATGGTGCTGCTCAGCTGGCCCGGTGCCGGAACACTGCAATTTCATATCCAACAGTTGTGGCCAGCAGCGACCATCATTGCCGCCTGCTTTGCCTGGGGCGTAGACAATAATCTGACCCGGAAAGTCTCCCTGACGGACTCCAGCTGGATTGCCGCCAACAAAGGTTGGGTCGCGGGTAGCGTCAATCTACTACTCGCCTTATGGCTGGGCAGCACAATACCGGCTCTACCCGATGCCATTGCTGCCATGATTCTGGGATTTTTTGCTTACGGGGTCAGCCTCGCCCTGTTTGTGGTTGGCTTACGCCATCTGGGCAGTGCTCGCACGGGAGCCTATTTTTCAAGCGCTCCCTTCTTTGGGGCCATTCTCAGCGTCATCATCCTGGGCACTCCGGTCACCCCGCTACTACTGATCGCGGCAGCACTGATGGCCTGGGGCATCTGGATGCATCTGGATGAACGCCACGATCATGTCCATTCCCATGAGGCCATGGATCATGCCCACATGCATATCCATGACGTCCATCACCAACACGCCCATGCCTTTCCGGTTGCTCCAGGAACCCGCCATGCGCATCCGCATCATCACGAGCCCCTCAC
>NZ_MOAD01000072.1:0-544 GCF_001931655.1 Acidithiobacillus albertensis
TTTAGAACCAGAAGCCGGTTTCAAGAATATCCCGGATCTGGTCTGGTCTGTTATCATTACCAAAACCGGTAGTGTAATTGCTTAGACGCACATAGGACAATTCATCACGAATAAAATATCCATCGTTTGTATAGGTGGGTGTGATCATGACACCCAACGCACTGGATCCTGGACCATAGCCGAAATAGAAACCATTTGTTTCGGATTGACTGGAATGTTCATAGTCTACGCCGGCAGCTATTGACCAGTGACTACTGATATCGTAAGCCCCGTGGATCATGGCACTGATGTTAGAAGAACTTTTTGTTGTTCCTAATGAGACGCTCTTAGGAGTGTGAATGTACTGTACTTCAGGAGTGATCGTAAAATCAGATCCTGTATATGTGTAGTAAGCGCCATACATCTGACTATTATCTAGGGCAAGTTCACCATTGACATAGCCATTAGGCGAGTAACGTGTTGTGCTAGTGATGCTGCCAGTATGCCCAGTATTACCCATGCCATAGATAGATAAGGAATTATCAGAATTGATGGCGTAGGTGAC
>NZ_MOAD01000073.1:0-1684 GCF_001931655.1 Acidithiobacillus albertensis
CATGTTTTTCGGCAGGGCGGTGACCAGGACATTTTTAGTTTCCGCGACACCATGATGGAGGATACCTACGCTGGCATGGGTGCCGGGAACCGTGTTGCCGACCATGGGCGGCAGTTGCCCGACGTTGTAAACCGGTTTGCTGTCATAAGTCACAATGACATCACCGGGCTGAATGCCGGCCTTGGCAGCGGGGCTGCCCGGCATCACCGAAGCCACGAGGGCGCCTACCGGTTCCTGAAGATGCAGGGCCTGGGCCATTTGCGGGGTGACATCCTGCACTTCGACACCCAGATACCCGAACTGAATGGGTTTATGGTCCTTGAAGTCCTGCACCACACGCATGACGGTATTGATGGGGATGGAGAATGACAATCCCATATATCCGCCGCTGTTGGTATAAATCTGATCATTGATGCCGATCACCTGGCCCTTCATGTTAAAGAGCGGACCACCGGAGTTGCCGGGATTAATGGGCACGTCGCTCTGGATGAAAGGAATGTATTCGTCATCAGGCAACGGCCGGTTCATGGCGCTGACCACCCCCTGGGTGACGGTATTGTAAAAACCGAAGGGCGCACCTACAGCCAGCAACCACTGTCCGACTTTCAGATGATCAGAATTGCCGATAGGGACAGTGGGAAGATCCTTGGCATCAATTTTCAGCAGGGCCGTGTCGTATCGCACCGAAAGTCCAATCAGTTTGGCGGGATAGGCATGATGATTGGTCAGGGTGACGACAATATGATTGGCACCCCGTACTACGTGACCGGCGGTGACAATGTAACCATCCGGGCTGATGATAAATCCGGAACCCAGTGATTGAATTTTTTCGTGCTGCTGATGGCTGGGACCGGCTTGTCCGGGTGCGCCGAAGTGCTGAAAAAACTGGTAAAAAGGAGAATTTGGCGGAAACGGATTGTGCTGTTGGTGGATGACTTTGTTGGTGGTGCTGCTGATGTTCACCACTGCCGGACCATAGCGATCAATAATGGGGGTAAAGTCCGGGAGGGCAACCAGCGCCTGTTGGGGTGCGGTGTTGGTGTTGATGGATAAGGCGGGAGCCGTAGGGGTGGCATCGGCCTGTGCCCATTCGGTGGCGCCCAGGGTAAAACCAAAGCACGCAGCGACAACAGCAGTAATCAGTAGTTTCGGGCGTTTCAACAGGGTTTTCGGGCGACTATTCGCCATAGGACTCTCCTTACGAATCGTGATATTGCAGGATGCATAAATGGGCCAAAAACATGGAATTATAATTACATATACCGTCATTTTATGTGGCAATGGAATGAGCACAATGGATACTTAACGATTCAGGCCTCAGTCCATCGTCAGCCACGATCTCAAAACGCGCTGCCATGACTGGGTTAGTTCAGATGATTATTGTTGATGACCTCCCAATGGCTTCCGCCCGGTTTCCCGACTTCGATCAGCTGAATTTGACCGTTACTGATCATGGAGCATCGATAAATCAGACCGTGCAAATGTCTGCACTGATTGATTTTTGTTTCTTTGACTTCCTGATCAATATGCTGCCTCTGACTCTTGGTAATATTCATGTCCATGTTGTTGTCTTTAATGGCGCGGATAATATCTGCTTTTTTGAGTGCCCGACGTACATCCTGATGGCTAGGTCCGAAGGAACATCCAGACAGTCCGATAACAGTAAAAAGCAACAAAAAAGAGA
>NZ_MOAD01000074.1:0-545 GCF_001931655.1 Acidithiobacillus albertensis
TTGCAAGCACCGAGAATGACATAAGGTCGCCCTTCAATGCCCAGTTTGGCCTTGAGTGTCGCGGCCACATCAATCGTGGTAAGCACACCAAATCCTTCCACCTTGAGGGCCTCGGTGACCTGCCCTACAGTGGCATCAAAATCGCCCTTGGCGGATACGCTGAAAACGAACTGGCTCATATGGATTCTCCTCGTTTGAACAATCGCTCAGGAATGAGCAGGTTTGAGTGCGGTATTCTGTACAGCACCCGGCGTTAACGTTGGTACATAAGCCTTGAGCCGTTTAAGACGCAAGCTGTTGCTGAGCACGAAGACGGAGGACAGCCCCATGGCTACCCCAGCCACCATCGGATTCAGATGGATGCCGATCGGCACGGCCACGCCAGCCGCAACAGGGATCAGTAGAATATTATAGAAAAAGGCCCAGAACAGATTGCCACGGATATTACTCAGGGTGCGTCGTGCGGCCGTCAGCGCCGTGACCACTTCGCCGAGTTGCCCGCGCGTGAGGGTCACGTCTGCGGCTTCGATGGCGATGTCCGTGCC
>NZ_MOAD01000075.1:0-594 GCF_001931655.1 Acidithiobacillus albertensis
GGAGGTGGCCTCTACGACCAATCGCCCATCATGGCAGATGGTGCCACCCACTACGTTGTCATCCATGGTCTTGACCGAAGGCAGTGGTTCGCCGGTCAGCATAGCCTCGTCTACATGCGCGCGCCCTTCGACTACGCGTCCGTCCACTGGAATGCGTTCACCAGGGCGCACTACGATGCGCTCGCCAGTGCGCAGTCGCGATACCGGTACCTCGTGCTCGATACTGTTTGCATCCAGCCTATGCGCGGTCTTTGCCTGCAAACCGACCAACTTGCGAATGGCCGATGAGGTGCGGCCCTTGGCTAACCCCTCCAAGTACTTGCCAGCGAGTACGGCTGCGATAACGACTGCGGCTGAATCGAAATACACATGTCGTGCATTGAGCGGAAACCACGCGGGTGCTACTAACACCAATGCGCTGTAAGCCCACGCGGCACCCGTGCCGGTGGCCACCAGGGAGTTCATGTCTGGCGAAAGGTGACGGTAGGCGATCAGTCCCGGCTTAAAAAACCGCCTACCGGGACCGAACAACACGATACTGGCAAGCACAAACTGCACCCACTCCCAGAAATGTGCAAAAGGGCTGGTGATCAT
>NZ_MOAD01000076.1:0-1379 GCF_001931655.1 Acidithiobacillus albertensis
GATGGGCGTCAGGCGGTCGTGCGTAATGGGCATCTGCCGGAGCGCGAGATCATGACCGCTCTGGGTCCGGTACCCGTCAAAGTACCCAAGGTGCGGGACCGCTCAGGATCGGGGATCAAATTCAATTCGGTACTGGCGCCTCCGTATGTATGCAAATCACGAACGGTAGCCACTACAGTCTTGCGATTGCCTTGCAAGCTGTACCCTAATTCCTTGAGCAGAATGCCCACAGAAACATGGCTGATGCGGTGCCCCTGTTCGCCCAGTTCCCGTGCCAATTGCTTGAGGCTCTTGCAAGTCCAGCGCAGCGGTGACTGGGGATCACCGCGTGCCGCAGGATCCACCAAACCCTCCAAGGCCACCAGCAAGTCCGGATCGCGATCCACCAGCCTTTTTCTCCCGCCACCCGATCGACGAACTCGGCCTTGCGGGAGCCTGTTCTCCGGATCCTTGAGCTCTTTGAGACCCGCCATGATGGACCCCCGCGCGACTCCGGTGGCCTCACTCACCCGCTTGACACCGCCATGACCCAGCACCTTCGCTTCTACTGCCGCATATAGCCGTCTCTACCGCTCATCCAGTATCCCTTCGAGCGCTTGGTGTCGAGCGGCTATCAGTGCGTCTGCTTCCATGCCGCAAGACTATACCCGCTATATAGTGAGTACAATTTATTTATGAATACTTAGTATGCCCGTAATATGAAAAATCATCGAAATATGGCCTTAAAAAACGCTGCTTACTACAAAATAAAAGGGGAGATGCCCTGAATCCTGATTTTTGGGGCTGACATTCGTCATGAAAGCCAGTTTTTCGAACTGCCCCAAATAGATTTCAACTTCTCAACGCACAAAAGTGACGCACAGCTCTCCAAATTTAGGCATTTATAGCACCAAAAAAGTGCAGCACCCTCATTTTATGGTAAAAATCGATCGTAAAATTTCAATTCGTACATAAATAAGTTAAATTACTCATTATGTTACATAAATATCGTAGATTGGCATAATATTTGCTGTTCGGATCTGTTGCAATAACATGACATAAACTTACCAATGGAGTCCTCCATGAAACAATCTTTGCGTTCTCGACTTCTTCTTACAGGATTACTTTCTGCAACCATCGCATCCGCAGGGTATGCTCATGCATCTGGTTTTTCCATTCCAGCGCCTTTGAAAATCGACGCTGGCCCCATTGGCAAAGTCAACGTGCAGGGGGTCGTATCCGGTATGGGGTTTTTGCAAAGCAACCCTTCTGGTTCAGGGCTAAATGGCAAAAATGCCGGAGCAGATATTACCAGCGGCTTAATCAATATAAGCAAATCAACCGGGTTGATCCAATTCAACTTAACAGCTGGTGCCTATAACTTTCCATCTTTAGGTGAA
>NZ_MOAD01000077.1:0-2410 GCF_001931655.1 Acidithiobacillus albertensis
ATTAGTTTTTTATAAGCATAGAAATATTTAAAAGGAGTCTGAATGGCAAAAAATAGGCTTGAAAAATTTACAGGATCTTCGGTGACTGGGGAGAGTACTCTGTTCAAAGTATTGCATTGGTTGATCGCCGTGCTGATTGTTTTTCAGGGCCTATTGGGTGCTGCCAACTTACGTATAGCCTGGCTGCAAGACCATCTGGCAAGTGCCATTGTGGTGCATGAAGAAATTGGGCTGCTTATTTTATTGCTCACGCTTTCGTTATTTATTGTACGGGTCATTACTGGACGCAGATCAGGCGCAGGCGCACAACCAAGTCACCAGCTATGGGCCAAGATGGTCCATGGTGCGTTTTATGGGCTCATTTTCGTTGAATGCGCCATCGGTATCTGGATGATGGGGCTTCTGGGTAAGGGCTTGACGATTCTGGCATGGCATATGCCGCTTCCCATTACCGCCGATCCCCACTTTGCTTTTTCTACTGTATTGCAATGGCATGCAGCAGTAGCGTTGACGCTGGCGTTTTTAATCGTTATTCATAGCCTGGCAGCACTTTATCATCATTACGTGCTTCGCGATCATACGCTGACCAGAATGTTACCCGTTTGCTTATCACGTACGAACCCCAAATCCTGATGTCAGTTTCCAGCTATTTTTTGAGCTATCTCCATGCCGCAGTCGTTTCAGCTTCGGGTGTGGTGGATCAATATGGGTTGGCCATGGTCGTGGCTGGATTATTCCTGGAAAGCGCCGGTGTCATTTTTTTACCTGGGGAGACCTTGTTGATTGGTGCAGGTTTTGTAGCCAGCCAAGGTGCCTTTAATCCGCTAGTATTATTTGCCCTCGGCATAATAGGTACCAGTGCCGGTTGGTTCACCGCCTATTACATAGGTTACAAAGTCGGTATCAAATGGGTCAAAAAACATGGTCGATGGATAGGGATTACAGCAGAACGCCTTAATAAGACGCATACTTTCATGAATAAATATGGCTCCATAGTGGTGCTATTTGGCCGATTCATTGTTCCGTTGCGACAGCTTCAAGGCTATATCTCTGGATCCGCAGAAACAACACTACAGGATTTTTATCTCTGGAATATATTAGGTGCAGTCATATGGGTTGCGTTTTGGGGCGGTGCTGGATATTTTTTGGGAATGTTATAGATGTTTGTGATTTAATGTTCATAAAATTACCTGCAAACGTGAAATGGAGGGCTACAATCATTTCTATTGATAGAATTAAATTTACATGGTGGTTATCATCGTTATTACTCTGTATAGCCACATTTTATGTGAGTCCTGCTTATGGAAAGCAAGTGATGACATTAAGCCAAATAGAAAATATTGCGCAGCAGTCACCGGCAATGCGCGAGAAAGAAAATGACGTACGTGCAGCCCGGCAGGAAATTAAAATTTTACACGCAGAAAGCTCGCCCATTCTCCAAGGGAGAATAAAGGCTGGTCATTATACCCACTTCAACTATGACGGTATTCCACGCGCCTACATTATGAAACCAAAACTCGGATTTAAATATTATTTATTTGGTGGAAATAAATATTTGCGTCATATTACCGCAGAAGCCGAGCCCGCATACTACAAAAATCTTTCTAAATATGACTCAGAGTCAAGAAATATCAGAATGCATATTCAGAAGTCATATGTGACCTACTGGGAGAATTATAAGATAGCACGAGAGTTAAAAAAGATTTTAATAATTTTTAAACATGATAAACATATTCCAGAAAGTGTGCATGGAATTCTTGAAAGGTTGCGTCTAACGACTTATCTTTCACGCATGCGTACAGAAATATCTTTACATAAGTTGATCGAAACTATAGGACACAAGCTTCATTCATTTATTCCTAAGCGACCAAATGAAAAACAAAATGCGCACAGAATTCCACCAAGCGTGCTCCGCCGGCATCCTGCTATTGAAGGTTTAATACGCTATTATCATGGGCAGCGCAAACTCGGTTGGTTACGATTTCTTGATGTAAAGTTAAAGCTTTTTGTGAGACCCTCCTACTACCCTGCAGCGGGAAGAACGAAAATGGCAATCATCGGTGGTTTGTACCTGAACATGCCGATCGACATCATGGGTGCAGTACATCATGCGAATCAGCAGCTCGATATTGATCGGGAAAACATCCTTCTGAAGCTCAAGCAAGATGCTTTAAAAAGTCAGCAAGAACATAAAATTACTAAAATAAAGTTACCCATTTATCATAAAAAGGAACGGTTCTGGAAAAACCGCACTCAGTATTGGTATAACTTTTTAAAACGGGTACTATCACGAGATAATGGCGATATAAAGGCAAAAAATGCTGTGAACAAGGTACCTCATGCCTTGAGGGCTTATCGAGAAGCGACACTTAAGTGGATTCATGCTGAAGCGGCTTTGACTTTAATGCAG
>NZ_MOAD01000078.1:0-570 GCF_001931655.1 Acidithiobacillus albertensis
TTGATAAAGTTCTTGTGCGTGCGGTAACCCCGAGCCTTGGCCTTGGCGGATTGAATGAGGCTGTTGAAACCTTCCAGAATTCCATTGGTGATCTGGCTCTCGAACCATCGGAGCACGCCATCCCAGTGATTCATGATGGTGTAGGCGACCCTGACGATAGGCGGCAGATCGCTGGTTCTGGCGTTTTCCAACCAGGCTTTCAAGAGGGTAGCCCCCTGGTGGCGATTCTTGATCGTGAAGATGTCCTGAAAGGTCAGGCGGAACTGGTAGGCCTGCGCCGTCTTGAGGTTCTGGTCTTTGAGCAATTCCTGCAGCTTTTCTTTCTGCTTCATTTTGAGGTTGCAATCGTTCTTGAGCCAAAGCCAGCGGGTCTTTTTGAGATTTGGCTGGGTGAGGACTTCCCCCTTGCGCACGTCGTCTACGGCCTCGTTGACGAGCTTCATGAGGTGAAAACGATCGAAAGTGATCTCCGCATTGGGCAGGTGCTCGGCAGCCCCTTTCTGGAAGGCCGGCGAGAGGTCCATGCTCACATCGGTGATCGCTTCCGCGCTACCACCATGGGCCTGTAGA
>NZ_MOAD01000079.1:0-4225 GCF_001931655.1 Acidithiobacillus albertensis
ACCGTCTTGATCCCTCGAACCGCTTCAAGTGCGACCTTGGCTTTCTGCTGACTACTAAAAATCTTGCGCTTCCGTTCACTCACAACCTGCTCCTTATTTACAGCAGGTTACCATCTTAAATAACCGTCCGGAAATTGGGGTCCACTATACTCGTCACGGGCGAGGCGCGCGAAATGATCGACGGCCATATCCATCATTTGTTGATCCACAAAGACCTGCCCGAAGCTTTTGCCCCGGTTTCCGGCACTACGCAGCAATTCCAGGGCACGATGGGAGCTGTCTGTTTGTGTACTGGGAATATTCCAGGTTTTCAAGGCATTCCCGAGGGCTTGTCCCAGCGCTGGATTAGCCAGAATCAAAACCGGCGTCTGTTTCGCCCGATTCACCACGGTTTCCTGAAGCGTTTCGGGTTTTTCAGCCGGTTGTAAGGGCAATTCAAACCAGAACCGGCTGCCTTTGTCGGGGACACTTTCGACCCCTATCTGCCCCCCCATTTTTTCCACCAGTTCCTTGGCAATGGTGGTCCCCAGTCCCGTTCCTTCCTGATGGTTTTGCCTGGCGTTATGTACCTGGGTAAAGGCTTCAAAGAGGTGTTCCTGGGCCAATTCGCTCAGTCCACAACCCGTGTCGATCACCTCAAAACGCAGGCGAATTTCACGATGCGTCATGGGCAGACTGCGCACCTTGATTTCTATGCCACCCTGTTCCGTAAATTTGATGGCATTGCCGATCAGGTTATAGAGCACCTGCCGTATGCGTCGGGTGTCACCGCGCAATAGATCCGGGGTGGACTCCGGGGAGTCCCAGACCAGATACAAGCCTTTTTTCTGGGCCAGTACCAACAGGGACGAACAGGACTGGTCCAGCAAGCTGCGCAGGCTGAAATCTATGGGATGTAACTGCAGCTTTCCGGCTTCTATTTTGGAAATATCCAGAATATTTTCGATGAGTTCCAGCAGGGTCCGGGAAGAGTTTTGAATCAGCCCCGTGATTTCGGTTTGTTCGGCCGATAGGGGCGTTTCCCGAAGGAGTTCACTCATCCCCATGACGCCATTCAGTGGCGTACGCAATTCATGACTCATTTTGGCCAGAAACTGGGATTTGATGAGACTGGCCTTGCGCGCTTCTTCAATAGCGCCATTCACACGCGAAATGAGTTTGCTCATGTATAAAAACAGGACCCCGAAAATAATCAGGGTCGCTACCAGGGCGTGACTGTTACCGGACCAAAGGTGGCGGGGGTCCAAAACCGAAGCAATACCGATCATACTGATGAAAGTGGCGGCCACCGCATAGCGGGTCCCAAAGCGAAAGCCGTTACCAATGATAACCCAGGGATAAATACCCAGCAGTGGTAATCCGGCAATACCCGCACTGGCCTGGATCAGATAGGTGGCCATACCGACATCCATGCACATTCCGATCACGCGACGCAAAGGTGATTTTTGCGGCCAGACCCAGATGCTGGCCAGCAACAGCAAGATCGCCGAAAAAAATACCAAAGCGGTCTGATTCAGACTCTGCAGGCTATCGTGTTGATTGAACCAGCTGGTGTAGGGATAGGTGTACACATAAGCATATAAAGCTAGGCCCATCAGCAAGCGAACGCTGGCCTGCTCCAGTTCATTGCCGGGGTTTAATCCTAAGGATGGGCGGCGCATAACAGCCTCTGAATTTTTTGAATTTCCGCATATTGCTGAAAAAAGGCCTGCACGCATTGGGGATCAAAATGTTGACCCGACTGCTCCCGGAAATACGTCTGTATTTCTTCGGTAGTCCACGCCCGTTTGTAGGGGCGCTCAGAAGCCAGGGCATCAAATACATCGGCAATGGCGACAATGCGTGCCACCAGCGGAATCTCCTCACCCTGCAATTGCCGGGGATAACCGCTGCCATCAAACTTTTCATGATGGCCCCCGGCAATGACGGCGCCCAGTTGGGTATAAGGCGAACGGCTGGCGGCCAGAATGTCCTGACCAATTTGCGCATGGGTTTTCATGATGTCGAATTCGGCCGCAGACAGCTTGCCCGGTTTCAACAAAATCGCGTCGGGAATGCCGATTTTGCCGATGTCATGGAGCGGCGCGGCCAACTCAATCGCCTCACACTCACGCACTGGTAGCTGCAACGCTTCGGCAATGCAGCGGGCGTAGCGGGCCATGCGGGTAACATGACATCCAGTTTCGTTATCCCGGTATTCGCCGGCGCGGGCCAGGAGCAGGAGGGTTTCCTGTTCGCGCTGGCGGATTTCATCGGTCGCCGCCGCCACCTGATTTTCCAGCCATTGCGACCGATCCCTGAGCAGTTTTTGCTGGGACCGCAAATGCAGCAGATTACGGCAGCGGGCCTGACACTCCACCGCATCCAGCGGTCGGGTCAAAAAATCCGTGGCCCCGGCCTCCAGGGCCTGATAACGAATTTGGATATCCTGGATGACGGTAACAATCACCAGCGGCACGTCACTGCAGCCCGGCAGGCGCCGGACCTGACGGGTAAATTCCAGACCATCCATACCGGGCATTTTATAATCCACCAGAATCAAATCGGGCGGCTGGTTCTCAAGGGTGGCCAGCGCCTCCAGGGGGCTGGCAAAACTGTCCACCCGCAGATGCGGGGAGAGTTCCTGCATGATTTTTTCGAGAATCTTGCGACCGGTGGACTGGTCGTCGACGATGACAATCCGGGTTTGTAGTTGGATGTCCTGCGCATCACGTTTCTCAATTTTCATCTGCATCGCTCCTGTTTACCGATACGGGGTCCGCACTGGACGGTTTACGGGTGGTTTCGTCGGCATTTTCTTCCATCACGCACAGCTCCCAGTAACGGGTGCGCTGGCGTTTGTTGGCCTTGGCGCGATACAGGGCCTGGTCGGCATAGCGCAGCAGGGTCTCGAAATCGTCGGCGTAAACACTGTTGGACAGGCACACGCCCATACTCAGACGCACGCCCACCACCACGCCGGATTTGAGATGAATCGGTTCATTGATGACGACCTCGATTTTGACCAGAATCATTTCCAGTTCCTCGAAGTTGTTGAAGCCTTCAATCAGCAGCACAAATTCATCTCCACCCAGACGCGCCACATAGTCGCTGCGGCGCAGGGCGGCGTGCAGGCGGCGGCCCACTACGCGCAACACATGGTCCCCCGCCTCGTGGCCGTAAAGATCATTGATGGGTTTGAAATGATCCAGGTCGATCATGCAGATGGCCAGAGCGTCGTGGCCGCGCTGGACGCGGGGTAAGGTAACGGCCACCTGGTCCATGAGAGCGCGCCGGTTACCCAAACCCGTCAGGCGGTCATGGCAGGCTTCGTACTCCAGCTGTTCGCGGGCCAGCCATTCGGCGGTCACATCGCGCTGAATGCCCACATAATGGCTGATGGCGCCGGTACGCTGGTAAATAGGGATAATGCTTAAATGGTTCCAGAAGGTCTGCCCGTCGCGGCGGTAATTGAGCAGGCGGCCGTTAAAAAACCCCTGACCACAGAGGGCCTCGTCAATTTCAGTCAGGGTCCGGGGGTCGGTACGGGGACCCTGCAGATGATGCAGCCCGAAGCGGCTGATTTCCGCCAGGGTATAACCCGTCATACGGGAAAAGCTGGCATTCACATACAGAATGCGGCGGTCGGCATCGGTCAGCACTACCCCATCTTCTGCGGCTTGCAGGGCCGTGCCCAGCAACAGCTGATGTTCGCGCGCGACCCGTTCGCGGAGTATGCCTATCCAGTCTTCCAGGGCTTCACTCACCCGGCGGGCGATGCCCTCCAGCACCACCTGACAGTCTTGCGGGAAACCCCGCTGGTCCCGGTCATACAGCACCAGCAGCGCCCAGGGCTGGTGGTCGCGGTGAATGGGCAGCACGGCCATGGAGCGCAATTGATAGGGGCGGGTGTTTTGCCGCCAGGCCGTGCGCAGCGGTCCCTCGGAGAAGGGTTCATTAAACAGCGGCTGTTGTTCCTGCCAGACCCGGAACAGCGGGCCATGGTCGGCGGGCAGGCCGCTGCGTCTTTCGGCAAAGCTGTCCAGATAGGCGGTATCTCCGGCTTCCGCCAGGCTTTGCAGGGAATTGTCCGGCTCTACCCGGCAGACCCAGGCGAGGGTGACGGGGGTACATTCCACCGCCAGTGTACACAGGGACTCCAGCAGGATGGGTTCCTGATCGGTGTGCTCCATGACCTGCCCGACGGCCTTGCTGAAAGCCAGATATTGTTCTAGGCGGGTATGGG
>NZ_MOAD01000080.1:0-2373 GCF_001931655.1 Acidithiobacillus albertensis
TGTCCAGATGATACAGACGGCGCACTTTGGCTATGGTTTCCATGCAAATCACTCCAGTTTCCTCCCGGCAAATCCGGCAGGATATCAGGTGGTCAATTTACACGCTGTTTTCCACCCAATTCTGGCAACTTTTGCACGCTGTTTAACACCTTGGCTCGTGATCAAACAGGGCAAACCGCTCTGGCTGCTGTTGCCCGCAGCCATCTCGCTCGGTGCCTTCGCCTGGTTGTTGACCCTGCATCCGACCGCCGCCGGGCGTACCTACGCCGCGTATGGCGGCGTGTACATCGCAGTGGCCATCGGCTGGCTTTGGATGGTTGAGGGAATACGCCCAAGTTTTTGGGACGTTATCGGCAGTTTCCTTGCCCTGACGGGAATGGCCGTTATTATGTTCGCGCCCAGAGGCTAGCACCGTTTTTCTGCCCTGCAAGACGGGTTTTGAGTTCGCGTGACCATGTTCATTACCGTAACGATATGCCTCAAATGGACCAGCCTAGCTGATTGGGAGTAACATTCGCCGATGTTTCATGTTCGTTTATATTTAACGGCTCTCATAGTTTGCATTTTGCCAAGCATTGCACTTGCAGATGGGGTTTCCCTTACTCTGCCTGCAGCGATTACCGAAGCCCTGCACACGCAACCGCAAGTTTTTCAATCTGCACACACTGCTGCAGCAGGTCGAGATCTCTCTCAGGCGGCGCAAGCCGTGCTTTTGCCGCAGGTTTCTCTTGCAGCAGGTAGCATCTGGTCCGAGAGCAGAAATGGCCAACCCCTGTTTATTGCGGCCAACGCTCCGCGCGAAGTGGTTGGACAAATCCATGTCTCAGTCCCGATTTATGCTCCGCAACTGCATGCCCTAGCGAAGGCCGCGAAAGATCAATCCGTCATTAATCGGTCTCAAGAAACGGCAACCCTTCTGCGGGTGGCGGCTCAGGTCGTCAATGCCTATTATCAGCTCAACTTGCTGCAAACTCAGACAACCATATGGCGCAGCACGTTGAATGTCGCCCAAAAACTCTATCTGGACACGCATAAAGCGTATAAAGCCGGAGCCGTATCACAATTGGATCTGACCCAATCTGCCATACTGCGTAACAAAGCACGCGCCGGATTAGAGCAGACTGCAGCGGAGACCCGTGCTGCGACAAGGTTGCTGAATCTGCAGTTAGGGCGTGCAGCAGATGGGAAGATCATATTGTCCAATAGACCAGAGTTTGCGAGCCTATTGCCCATTCCATCTTACCTGGATACCCAGGCAAAGCAAAGGCAACCGTTGGTACAGGTTGCGGATCGACAAATCGCTTTAGCACGCGCGCAGATTCAAGTGCAGCGTGGTGCCACATTACCGACTATCAACGCCAGTGCTGCTTATGGCGTGGACACAGCCACCGCGCCACGGACTGGAGATCTCGGCTGGCAGGGAGCCTTGACACTCAGTATGCCGATATTCGGATTTGGCGCACATCAAGATCGAATCGCTGCTGCTCAAGAACAGTTAGCCGCCTTACGTTCCGCGCGCCAGGCGCTGATTCTGCAGATTGACAGCCAAATTGCCCATGATTATGGCGCTGCCCAGGCGGCTGAAAAAACATTGAATAATGCCCGCACGACAGCCCATGAAGCATTCAGCGTCTACACCATGACCCGAAAAGGCTATTTCGCGGGTGCCTTTAATGCACTGAATCTCGCTCAGGCAGAGGGCAGTTGGGTACGAGCGCGCTTGCGCCTCGCCAGTGCCAAAATTGCCGTGCAAATGACGCGCGCTCAATTGGAACTTGATATGGGGCGCTACCCTACAGAAAAAAAGGAAACTTCCCACACATGACGCTATCCTCCCGAAGCATTCGACCACACCATGCTGCGCGATACCTGGTGATGCTGCTTTCCTTTTTATCGATATCTTCGGCCTGGGCTGTGCCGGTTACCGTGGCGATTGTGAAGGCCTCAACGTGGACGCAAAAGATATCCGCCATGGGACAGGTCAAAAGTGTCGGACAGGTCACCCTGACAGCCCCTATGACCGGGCGAGTCATAGGGCCATTTCAGCCTACCGGAATGCTTCAGCCCGGTGCTGTGATTGCACGCATTGATCCCCCAGGTTTACAGGCACGCATTCAGGCTGCAAAGGCCCAGACGGACTACGCCCGGATTGCTCTGCAGCGCAACCAGCGCTTGCTGCGGGATGGCGTTGTTGCCGTTGCTACGGTGGATTCCAGTCGGGTCGCCTTGCAACAAGCCATCGCCACCTCACGCGCGCTTCAAGCTGAACAATCGGATCAGTCACTCGTGGCCCCTTTTGCAGGGAGCATTGATTATCTCGTGGCCCCCGGGGCTGTGGTCACGGCGGGAGCCCCCATCGCTAGACTGAGCGGT
>NZ_MOAD01000009.1:0-4783 GCF_001931655.1 Acidithiobacillus albertensis
AACTCTCCCATCCCACCTGCTATTACGGTATTCTTTTCCACGGCGTACTCCTTATGTTGCTCTTTGAGTCGGAAACCCTTTGTAGCAACAGTACGCCACCTCATTCAAGCCAGTTGTAACGCGCCCGTACACCACTTTCGAGCATAGCTCCACCTTGCGTCCCGACGGGCAGAAGCTGCTGGCCCGGTTGTGAGGGTGGGTCAAACCGTATCAAGGCTGATCATGGGCGTCTCACTGTGATCGTGATAGACCGCCTATAATCATTAGATGAGCCGTTTTGCGACATTAACGCCATAATATTAGCTGTATGGCGACAAATCACGAGAACTACATGCCTTCTTTAGCTGGAAAACGACGATTGGGCATCGAGGACAGCGCAGTTCTTCGCCTATGTAAGAGCGAATGAAACGGTCAAGGGCGGCCAGATGGCCGCCATTTTCACCTCCGACCTGGTGGCCACTGCCTGGTAGCGTGTAGCACACGCAGCACGCGCACCAGGTCGCCAGCGACGTCATAGATCAGGATGTAATTCTGATGAACCACTAGCTCGCGAGTGCCTGCGACACGACCAGGCCGACCGATGCCGGGATGATCGAGCAAACGCCCGGCCTTTTCTGCAAACAGTTCATCAAGGGCCAATGCGGCGGCCGGGTTGTCGGCCTCAATGTAGTCATAGATTTCGTCGCGGTCTTGTGTCGCCTCTGGCGTCCAGAACAACGCCATCATTCGGCGGAGGCTTCAAGTCGGCGGCGTGTTGCTGCCCGCTTGACCGCGAACTTTGCTTCGACCTCGGCCGCTGGGATCAGATTACCGGCATTGGCTGAGTCAAGGCCGATTTGCGCCTGGCGACGAAACCAAGCGTCATGCTCGGCGGCTTCCTGCTGCTGCCGAACGAAGTCGCGCATGAAGTCGCGTAGGAGCTGCGCGGCGTTGCGATCGCGGTTTTTGGCTGCGGTGGAGAACTCGGATTTCAGCGCTTCATCGACCCGGAAAGTAAAGGTAGACTCGCTCATGGCGTTGCCCTCATGTGTTACAGGATAAATACATCGTAGCACAATGCTAGGTGCGCTGAAATTGTTTTGCCGTGTCGCGTAAGTCCTGAAGGGAGGGCGGAAGGCGCCTTGCGCACTGCGGAAGGCCGGCTGGTGGCCCAAGGGATGCCCGGGGATTCGGGCGCGCTGCACCGCCTGGGCCGGCCGGCCGATGCCCTGCAGGAGACCCCCTGCCCTGCTTGACAATAGAGTTCTTTGAGTCAGGGCCTTTTCTGAGAAGCCATTAATCTGAAGTTTCAGTAAGTTTCATGAGGCACAGATTGTTGGGCGCTACGCTACCATATCCATTTGTGCCTGGACGAATAATTTATGAGGAGTTGGCAGAGATTTGACTAAATCCCCAGAATTGATCGGGGATGATTTCGTCCGCAAGCAGTAAGTGGATACACTCCTGCACCACTACGCTAATACATTACGACATGTTGATATGTTAACATGTCGTAATAATTACATGTATACACGTAGCATGATAGGCTTGGCTTTTTGCTTCTTGTAATTGCGGTATTATCCGGAATTATTGGATCGACGTCATTGACGATGGTGCTCATCGAGAAAAACGAGAGGCTGCCACTCCTCTGTGATGGATAAGGCATATATCGCTGTATTGACTAATATATCCGCCATACAATACACTTATACAAGTATCCATTATGACATAACGAGGTGTATACATGTCAGAGTGTAAAGTTGTGTCGGTAATTGCAGAAAAAGGAGGTGTGGGCAAGACTACAGTTGCCTTGACTCTTGCTGTGGCTGCTGTTCAAGCAGGCAACAAGGTTGCCGTGTTTGACCTTGATCCTCAAGCAACTGCAACACAATGGACCGATCGTCGTGAAGCCGAATTTCCATGGGTTGTTGCAATTCCATCGACTCGTTTGTCGGTTTCTTTAGAAAACGCCAAGGCACAAGGCGTAAATTTTGTGGTGATTGATACGCCTCCCCATGCAGGAAGTGCTTCTGTAGAAGCTGTTCGATATTCAGACTTAACGGTAATACCCGTAGAACCTCACTTATATACTATTGAAACACTACCAAAACTAAATGACATAATAAGATTGGGTGGGGATCGGCCGGCTTTATTCTTAATAAGTAAAGCAGCAACACAGGGTAAAGAAGGATTAGATGCCGCAACATACATTACGAAACAAGGGTTTAATGTCTGTCCTACAATCCTTCACCTCCGCGCAGCACATCGACATGCGGGAAATGTCGGCATGACAGCACAAGAGTATGAACCAAAAGGGAAAGCTTCGGAAGAATCTAACCTTGTATACATGTATACATTATCGCTTTTAACCATTTAGGAGAGAGGCATGGCAAAAATAAACCCATTATCACAAGGACTTAAACAACAAGAGCTACATCCTGACAACGCACAAGGGAAATCTATTCAGATTGATGTGCAAAATGAGCATATCGAGCATACAAAAAAATTGCCACCATCCCGTGCTGGCCGCGTCTTGATTGGAGGACATTTTGCACCTGAGGTACAAACAGAGTTGAAGATATTAGCGGCTCGAGAAAGAACAAGCGTTCAATCACTTATTGCTGAAGGTATAAATGCTGTTTTTGCTAGGCGGCACAAACCACAAATAGCAACAATCTCTCCGCTATCTCTTTCTACAAAGAAAACAAATTAGTTCATTATAAATTAAAGGAGATGTGCCATGGAATCTAAGACACGCCCCCCAAAAAAAAGAAATATGCAATCTATCAAACCAGTCCCAGAAAATGCCTTTAGCAATAAGCAACTGAATTTATTCCAAGATTTTTTGGTTAACTCTGACAGCGAATCGGAGGCACTATCTAATGCTATTGACTTATGGGATAGCATACCACGCTATTCTATATCAAGAAAGAAAGAGGATGAATTGCGCCTTCCTGGCGGTTTTCTTCCTGCAAGAAAGGTCGACTTTAAATATAGGGGACGGAACTATATAGCACAAATAAGACCTGCTAGAATAGATATTAGAGATAAAAACGGAAATTATACAGGTGATACAATAGAACATTATCCAAGCGCGCGCGAAGAACTAATTGAGCACACATTACGTAAATTAGCTACAGAGAGTTTTTCGGGTTTTTACGATGCGCCAGACTATCGGAGCGGTGTGTCGTTTACCTTACATAGATTACGTACAGAGCTAGCAAAACACGGCCATTCAATGACTTACAACGGAATTGTAGAAGGCCTTGAAATATTGCATTATTCATATCTAGCAGTAATTGATGCTGAATCAGATCCTAATGACCCAAATATGATATCCCAACCATACTTTCCAGCCTTAGCAAAGGTTAATAGAAAAAAAAGAGCAGAAGATCCAGAGGCAAAATGGTTTGTTCAGTTTCATGGTCTTGTCACTAACAGTATAAATCATATTACATATAGACAATTTAATTATCAGCGCCTGATGAAGTGTAATTCACAGCTTGCACGGTGGATAATTAGTCAGCTGGTGTTAAAATACACGCAAGCATCAATTACAAATAGTTTCCAGATTAATCTAAGTACAATTAAAAGAGACAGTGTTTTGCTTGATGGGTATTCACGCCAACGTGATGCTCTGGCTGCTTTAAACGAAGCGTGGGAAGAGATCAAATCTCTTGGGGCGGTTTCCTTGGTTGAGAAAGTGGAAAAGCGTGGCGTTCGAGGAAAGCTAGAGGATGTCGTCTACACTATATTTCCAACCAGTGAGTTTGCACAAGAGCAAAAAGCGGCTAACCGGAGACGTAGAAATGCGGCGGAATCTCAATTATCTGACTCACCCCATGAAATTTAAGAAATTTTCCAACAAGGGGATAGAAATCACATAGCAGGTTATCCAGGTCGCACATAGCAGGTTATCCAGGTCGCACGTCATTTTTAGGCAGGTTATCCAGGTCGCGAGTTTTGCTAAAGGCAGGTTATTCAGGTCGCGGGTTTCGCTAAAGGCAGGTTATTCAGGTCGCGGGTTGTGATCAAAAAGAAATTAGCGATCGTGATCACCACAATTTATAGCCAAACACACTGTAAAATATATACATAGCAGGTTATCCAGGTCGCACATCATTTTTTCAGCGTTTTGTTTTTTAACAATAAAACTCGAATTAACCAGCCCCTATCCTTTTTATCCTTTTAATTAACCTTTTATTATCCTTGGCTTCGCAAGCTCCGCCGCCGTCTCTTGGGGGCTTCGCCCCCGCCGACTCGAACCCACGCCTTTGGACGCTTCGCGTCCGTCTGCGTGTCCCACCCGGCATCCCCCTTATTTTAATGAGCACCCACTTGCCGCCTACGGCGCCGGGCACAAACCTAACCCGGCGGGGACCCTGCTGGTCCCCCTGTCCGCGCCTACGGCTTGCCGGGTCGACCCCCTTCGGGGACTGCGTCCCCCACTGCCTACGGCAGTGGCTCCCCCTCTAGTTTTACAAAAGAGGGGTAAATTTGGCGTAGGGCGTTATTTTGGTGGTTGAGTGATGGAAATGTACCGGAATAGGATTTACGTCGGTTCTGGGGCGGTTTCTGGGCCTTTACAGTAGGATTCTGTGTCGGCTTTCTGATTAGCTCTTTGTCAACTGTTAGGACGATTCCTCTTGTGGTCGTTACAGTCACGGTTTATGCTCTGCTCCTGTAACCGTTTTGGGGGTTCTTAAAAATGGGCAAAAGCCCGGCTGAACGACAAAGAGACAAGCGGGAAAGGGATTATGCGTTGGTCTGGGGGGGAGGAGGTGATGAAACCCAGTTGTCCGAT
>NZ_MOAD01000081.1:0-3922 GCF_001931655.1 Acidithiobacillus albertensis
CCATTTCAGAAAAATGGGGCTTTTTTTAGACCTGTTTACAGAAAAATTGTCTGACTTTTACAAGACATACGCGCCCATAAAATCCTTCACGGAGGTGGTGGGGGGGGCGGCGGCCCGGGTTGCTGGTAATAAGCCCCGGGACCCGCTGGCCCTCCGGGCGGCGGTGGAGGTGGGGGCGGTGCAGGATGCGCATAATATCCGCCAGGGCCTGGAGGCGGTCCAGGGGGATAGGCATAACATCCCGCCAACGCCATCAAGGTGCCGAACAAGGTCGCTACACGTAAAGCTGGTTGCCAGACTTTACGGCGCTTCAGTGACTCCATTTCATGGAACATACGGTTCTCCTGTAGGAAGATCGGTTTTTTATCTTTCCCCGAACAAATGGCTCAGGGGTTACGGTATAAAAAATGTGCATACCTCCTTTCCGCTTTGCGGTCGCGTTTTTCGGACTTGTGTAGCGCTTTCCAATATTGATAAAGCAATAAGCGTTCCAGTACAGCGGAAAGATCTTGCGACAGAAGCGACATACTGAGCCGTGCCCGATTCCAGAAGAGAAGGGATCCGTTTTTATGGTAAGGGCATACAACAGGGACACTATAGCGCCATATTGTCGCTAAAGTACAACAGATCTGATCAAGAAAGGGCCATCTAGTCGCACCATTTCTTGAGCAGACGGCGCAGGCCACTGATTACATGAAAATCTATCCCACGGGAACCTTTGACATAAATTCTGCTGTCTTAGTCTCTGGACTCGACAGGGAGTTTGTCTACTTCTTGTCTATCCCGAGTGGCTTGATCGTAACGGTGTGACTTCAAAAGTCCTGCCATCACTTTCCGGCTGTTTTTTGACTCAACCAACAGGAGTGTTCCGATGATTCAGAAAAAAATATGGCTTACCGCATTGACCCTCGCACTGGCATTACCCCTGGGCGCAGAAGCGTCCGTATATGGCGTCATGAATCAGGTTGGTGTTTCCGGCAATGTACAAGGGGCCACCAATCGGTATGGGAACACCAACGGTGGACTCGGTCTACGGGCCAGCCTTTACAATGGTGGATTGTTCGGCACGGCGAAATACCGCCATGAGTTCGGGGCTACCTACCAGGGTTACACCGGTGGCAATACCAACACCATTGGGCTCAAGCTCGGCTATCTTTTCAACGCCAGCAATATCTTAGCTGTCGGGCCTTATGTCGGCTATGAGTATAACCGCTTTGCGCAGTCCAATGGCTATTATGGTTACCACTCTTCGCTGAGCACCAACGGTCTGGGTGGTGGTCTTTATGCGGCAGCATCTCTGCCAGGCGTCAATTTCACCGGATATGTCGGATACCTTGGCGGTATTTCGGAAACCCAGCATCTCTCTGGATTCGCACCAACCACGTTCAATCGCACTTCAGACCTTCTACAAATGGGGGTGAACGCCTATTATCCCCTAATGGCCAATGTCTCCCTGTACGTCGGATTACATGATGATGATTTTACACAGCGAGGCGCGCCGAATATTCTTCGCGGCGATGTGGGCTTGGGTATGCAGTTTTAAGGCATAATGCGGGCAGGATGGTCTGAAGCATACATCAACCCAGAGACAGCGAACTGTGCTCTGGGTTGATGTCTTCATGAGTCAGTGATTTTACTGAAAAGTAACAAGGCATCTTTTAATTTCTGAAAAAGCCCATGTACCGTAATAGACTATGACTCTCAAGTCATACATATATGAAAAGACCAAACCACAATGAATTTCAGGACTATATCTCGGCGGAAATCAATACCTACTTGAAAAGTCGAGCAAAAGGAGTGCCTATTTGAGCATGAGGTATAAGTAAGGCGTGCTTGTTGATTGCTTGTGTGATCTGGATATTTGCGGGCATTCCGGCCGAGGCTTACGGGAGTTATTTTCGACCTGGGCCGAAAGGAAAGGACGTCACCATTTCGAACGGCGGCCTTTCGATAACTTTGAATATTCCTTGGGACGGAGTGGTGGTTTCGGTGTCGAATCGACACGTAGCCCATGGGCTGAACATTGTCGACACCCATGATCCGGGGCGTGAATTACAGGTGGATCAGTTTTTATTATTATCGGATGGAACGTCATCTGTTCTGCTTTTCATTGGAAATCATCACTGGACAGCTTCAGCGCGGAATGTCTTTTGTAGGATCCTCCCTGCGTCATGGCCACATCCATCAGCATTAGGATCTACAAATTGATACGTGGCCGTATTTCCGGGGTAGTTGTAGCTGTTGACAATATAACCAGGCGCTTGAACAGGGGCATCCCATCCGTAAACGGTTATCCCAATAGCATGCGCTGGGAGATATCGCTGAATAAAGTATCGGGTGATGGTCTGATTCGGATCATTCGGACAATGTTTGAGGCCCTCGTCCCATTCTGTAGCGATGACGGCGTGACCACTGGCTGCCAGATTTCCAAACCGTGTATTCCATAAGTGGATACTGTCGGTTAGATTTCCGCGCACCACATATTGATAGGGATGCACGCTGTAGGCTGAGTTAGGCGGCATTCCATGCGGCACAGTGAAGCCGGAGAAGCCAAAATCCACACCGTCACCCATGAAAAGAAGGACATTTTCTGGAGCTTGCTGACGCAGCCATCTCCCCACCGTGAGCATGCCCTGATCGGGCTCTCTGCCACAGCCATGCGCCCAGGATTTCCAGTCAGGATGCCTGAAGGTACCGTCAGCGCATGCGCGAGTCGTTGAAGGCTCATTAAAGACTTCCAGTATCACCCCCTTATCATGCGTCAACCGCGAATCCAGGAGTTGTTTCCAGGCTTGTTCGGTCCGGATATCTGGCAGCTTCTGGAGTCCTCCATCCTCATAAGGCGTACAACTGTATCGCTCGGTTTGCATACACAAGATAACAATAAGGCCGGCGCTTCGCGCCTGTTCAATCACGTTGCGCACCATGTCAGTGTAGGCAGAAAGCCCATGGGTATATTCGTACTGGAGTGCTCCCTGGCTGAGGTTGAAGCGTACCGTATTGGCGTGCCAGTCCTTTACCATTGCTTGCAAGGACGCGTTATAACCGATACCAGGCATTGCTGTTGCCGTCATGGCGGCCTGCGCTTCCTGAAGATTAGCTGCTGCGAGAGAGGCACGAAAATGGCTACTACATAAAGTGGCAGCATACTGCGTGGGATAGGCCAAGGATGCCGAGGTGAATCCTCGCGGTATAAATAATTGATTGGTTCCAGCCACGACTAACCGTCCGTCCACGACGGCCACTCCTGAAGTCGCAGCAGACGGAGCGGGGGTTTGCGCAGGCGTGGTACTGGCCAGAGCCTGATTGCTCACGCACGCGATACACGCAAGAACTACCGCCGGGAGTGCAGCAGCAAGGGGGATACGCAGCGATTGTTTCATTTGAGTTCAGTTGCCTCCGACATGGGTACATATGCGAGTGTCGTCTCTCGTCCCCGCATTTTTACTAAAGAGTTTTTGTACGTACTGACTGCACCTGTGCGCAGAGCAGTTTTGAAATCCCGATTCAGGTATTCGTCGGGGTTGGATTCTGGCGCATAGGGCGGCAGAAAAGCCAGCTCATTGCGGTCTTTTTTATCTGCCAGCCAAGCCGTTACCACTTTGGCATGATGCACCCGCAGATTATCGACGACCAGATAGATTTTCTGGGGCGCGTCCTGAATCAAGGCGGTGAGAAAAGTGATGAAACGCTCCGCATCAATGCTGCCTTCGACAATCTGGAAAGCGACTTTGCCCTGCGGAGAAATCGCCGAGATCATGGAGAGCGTGGCCCATCGGGCGGGAACCGCCAATACCAGCGTTTGTCCCCGAGGCGCATACCCGCGCACCCAATGGGCATCTTCCTTGACGGCCGTCTCGTCCCCCCAATAAATCACCGCTCCCTCTTGGGCCGCTTGCGCGCGCAGGCGGGGATAATCCTG
>NZ_MOAD01000082.1:0-2792 GCF_001931655.1 Acidithiobacillus albertensis
CGGTCATGAGTGCCATTGTATTTCCGCAACCGCTGGAAGATCTGCTGCAGCATACGGCACAAACGCGCCTGCAGCATTTTTTGCGCAATACCTTGCGCGTACTGCAGGGAGGGGTGCCGAGGGCTGACTGGATTGCCCTGCATCTTGAAGGGATTCAGGAAACTTTACAGTTGGACAGTTACCGTTCCGGGGCGCTGTTTGAAAGTAAACGCGGACGCAGCAAAAACATCCGTGTCCGGGAAATGATTGCCAATATGATGTTTGCTTCGGGTTCTTTGCATTTACTCAACAGTCATATTCGCAGATTGCGACGCGATACGCTCGCACCGGTGCGTATCAAAACTGAAAATTTGATCGATTCGATACGTCTGGATTTTCAGGAGATACAACAGCAACTTCAGAATAGTGAGATTCCTAAGGCAGAAAACCATCTGCAGGTTCTGCAAAACAGGACCGAACAGCAGTTAGATGAGTTACGGGTCTCTTTGCAAGATGAACTTAATTATGATCAACGACTGGCTCTCGATAGTCTGATCCTGTTACTCACCCGCTTTCTGGCTGAACTCCGGCGCTATGTGGTCAGTTATGGGCAATTGATTTGTCCCGAGACGATCAAAACGATCCCTCCCTTACCACTGACGATTGCCAGAGTGCAAGGGAAACATTGGCACACCTCTTTTGACCGTCCGCCTACAGAAATAGCCCAGCCCTTGAGTGCAGCCTTGCGCAGCATGGTTGTTGTTGCGGTGGTTTCGCTTTTCTGGCTAAACACGGCGTGGCCTTCTGGCCCCGAAGCCGTCATTTTTGCCGTAGTCCTCAGCGCGTTATTTTCCACCTTTCCCAATCCGCTGGCCTCGGTGCGGCAGATGGGGTTCGGTGTGCTTTTGGCATTTCTCGCGGCTCTCCTGTTCAGTCTGGAGTTTTTACCCCGAATATCGGGTTTTCCTATGCTGGCCCTTGCGCTGTTGCCTTTTTTGTTGATCCCTCCGTGGTTGTTGACGCGTACCCGGTGGTCAGGAACAGCGGCGGGCTTTGGTATATTTTTCCCCCTGTTTGCTATTCCGGGAGAGGGGCAGGAAATTTCCTATACTGCATTGCTGAATAATGGGATCGCACAATTGCTGGCCGTATTTATAGTGGGTATTGCTTTTTATCTCATTTTTCCAGTAGGTAATAGCTGGGAGCGAGAGCGTATTCTGAAACGCTTTCGCGGACTTGTCCGGGTCGCAGCCCAAGCTCCACTGTTTAACTTGCGCAATCAATTCCAAGCGGAAAGTCGTGAATATTTGCGTTTATTGGCCGCAGATTTGTCTCCGCATCAGGCGAGTGACCTGAAAATTCTGCACGAAGCAATGCGCCTTGACGATCTCGCCGAAGGGATCCTGCAGCTGCGTATTTTGCTGCATGCACAGGCAGAAATGGAAGGTGAGCAACCTTTGCAGCGCTACGAAGCACAATATGTGACTCCTCTGTTTGATGCGTTTCCGCAAAAATATGTAATGCCCATGTCGGCCAATTATGAGGAACGGTTATGTGCGGTGATAGACGCTGCAGCCAGCTTGCCCACAGAAAACGTTGATAAGACTTTGCACCCTATTTTGCCGCCCGATGCCTTGTTTCGTGTTTATGTTCATGTGATAGCCAGTGTTTCCCGCCGCCTTTCTATTGAAAAGGAGGCTGAGCATGCCCGTTGAAATAGTTCTCTTTGGTGCTGTGCTGCCCACCCTTTTGCCTGTTTTTGGGCTGAGCGTCATGCTGTATCTGATCGTGGACAAATGGACCAGTCGTTGGGATCTGGATTGTAAGCCGCTACACATAACGATCAAAACGAAGATGCCCAGTCACGCTAATACAGCCTCCAGGCGAAGAGAATGCGCGGCAGGCCTCACTTCTTTTTTTCGTCCGTGACCAGGCAACGGTTTTTCCTCCACGATAACCAGTCCGGAATCCGCTAATAAATCTATATCCCGCTTCACAGCACTACGATCCCGCCCAAGACGTTCCGAAATCTCTGTAATGGAAAGTGGTCTCTCTAACACCACTTGCATCAGTGCAAGCCGGGCCGTAGTCAGCAAATGCAGCAAGTCTGCGGCGCCTTCAAAACTAATGATCTTTTCTTCGGAAATGGACTGTCTGGCATCCGCTGTACGAGCAATCTTCCTACCCCGTTCAAAGAACATTTTTTCATTGGCTACCTGCAGTAACATTTTATTGCCTCCTTAAGGCCATCCAATCCTCTTCAAAACGTGCTTCGACTTCCTCAAAACTGACAAAATCTATCGGGTGCATATCCCCCAAATAATGACGATGGTGGTATCCGGGCTGGTTGTCGTATCCCACAACACGACCATTATCCACGGCGCATATCGCGTGACTGATATAGGCTAGTGTAGTGTTGCATTCTTGGTGAACCTTAAGGTTAATGATGATAAAATAGCTCCATGTTGAGGGTATGAATGGAGTCGAGCCTTGCGAGTTGCGCCCACAGTCACTTTAACCAGCGAAGAGCGGTCCGAGTTGTCCCGTATAGTCTCCTCCCGATTAAGCAGTGTCCGCTTGTCATTACGGGCACGGATGATATTGCTGGCGGCAGAGGGCTTGCAGAACAAGGAAATTGCGGAGCGCCTGGGGGTGGATCGCCTGCCTGCAAGTCGCACGTTGGCGCAAGCGTTATCTGGAACACCGCTTGTCGGGCATTGAACGCGATTTACCGCGCGGCGCCCCTCCGGTGAAAATGGATGTGGCCCGTCTGGTAGAATTGACCACGCAGAGTAAGCCGGAAGCGATGACGC
>NZ_MOAD01000083.1:0-580 GCF_001931655.1 Acidithiobacillus albertensis
TCCCGAAGATGCACATCGCCTGAAACTCAAAAACGAGGATCTGGCCCGGGTCATCAGTCGGCGTGGCGAAAATATATTTCGCGTGCGCATTCAAAAAGACCTGCAGCCAGGGCTGGTATTTGCTCCCATGCATTTTGGCCGGCGCTTTGCTCCGGCTGCCCTTTGCAACCAGCTCACTTTGCCCGCCATTGATCCCGTTTCCGGCGAGCCCGAGTTCAAACACACTGCGGTTCGCATAGAACCGGCCATTTTCCCCTGGCAGGGCACGCTCCTGCGCCTGAACAGCGACGCAGCACATTTTCAGGCCGCACAGCGTATTGCCAGAAACTTTCCCTATGCCAGCCTCAGCCGTATGCGTCAGGAGCAACGCGAAGGTTTCATTTTACGTCTAGCTGGAGAAAAAGCTCCGGCCATACGGGATATTCATGCTTGGGACCAGGCTCTCGGCATGGATGGTCTGGAAGTGCTGGATTATGACGATGCCCGCCGCCATGTGCGCAAACGCCTTTGTATGCAGGGCAAGCAACTGCTGGCTGTGCGCCTGTTTGGTGAAGACGGAACCCGCGACTGGCTCCGCGAA
>NZ_MOAD01000084.1:0-2411 GCF_001931655.1 Acidithiobacillus albertensis
GCATCTTCCCGGCGCGCATCTCGCCCATAGCCCTCAAATTCAACAGACCCTGGCACGGGCCGATCATCACTATGGAATCACGGCGGGTCCATGGCCTGCACAGCAGTGGTGGGATGCGGCGCAAATACCTGCTCTTGACCATCTGATTCAGGTTGCCCTTCGCCAAAACCCATCGCTGCAGCTTGCCAGCACCCGTATTCTGGCCGCCAAAGCCATGACTGCAGAGCAGCAGGCCGCCCTCCTCCCGCAGTTTTCGGCGGGAGCCGCCCTTACTCAGGAGTATTTTTCACAGAATGGTTTGCACCTTCAGGCCAATGGCAAAAGCTTCACCTATACCGCAATCAACCCGCTGGAACTCCGTTATCATCTGGACTTGTGGGGGCGCGACAGTGATCAGGTTCGTGCAGCTTTGGGGCAAGTACGCGTTCATCAGGCGGATTATGCCGAGGCAAAATTACAGTTGGAGAAACAACTGGCTTGGCATTATTTTCTGCTGGCGGGTGAAACACGGCAACTGCATCTGGCGGAGCGTCTGGAAAACCTGCAAAAATCCTTGTTGCAACTGGAAAAACAACGTTGGCAGGATGGTCTGAACAATGCCCGGCCGGTGTATGCGCAGACAGAAACTTATGGCAGTGCGCGGCAGTCAGTCGCCCAACTGCGGGCCGCCATTGTGCAACAGCGCTATGTACTGGCCGCCTTGGCCGGGCATGGACCCGATTGGGGACGGAATATTGGCGTGGAACCGTTACCGGATTTCTCCACCATAAATATCCCCCGTCAATTACCTCTGCGTCTGATCAGCCACCGTCCTGATATGGTCGCTGCACGCTGGGAAATCGAAGTCGCTGCGCAACAGGTCGGGGCTGCCCGCGCGGCTTTTTATCCCGATGTCAATATTGCCCTGTTTGCCGGTTGGAACAGTATTGATCTGGGTGATTTATTCAGTCCCGGAAATCTGGCCCATGCCATTGGTCCGGTGGTATCCCTGCCCATTTTTGAAGGCGGAAAGCTCCGTGCCCGTCTCAAAGCGCAAAATGCCTTGTATCTGGCCGCACAAGATCATTATCGCCATACCATTCTCAGCGCGGTGCGTGAAATTGCCGGGCATTTGGCCAGCTGGCAAAAATATCGTCAGCAACTACAGGAACAGACACGGATGACCAAGGCCGCCAGCCAGGATAGCGCACTGGCTACAGCCGCTTTTCATTCGGGAACCACCAATAAGATAAGTGTTTATCGCAGCCGGATTCGGGAAATCAATCTGCAAAACCAGCAGATCACCTTGCAAATACATAACGCACAATCCTGGATGCTGCTCAATGTTGCCCTGGGGGGCGGATATACGGTGGAGAAAAAACCAGCATGAGTACAACAGCATCCTCCTCAGCCCCTGACTACAGCTCGCGGGAAAAACAGCGGCGCAGACTGTTGCTGCTGGTTGCCGTTATTGTGCTTATTGCTGCTGGATTGGGAATCCTCTGGTGGTTGTTGCGGGGCCAGTACTGGATTGAAACCAATGATGCTTACGTCACCGGCAACATCACCCCGGTGGATAGTTTGTCGGCAGGCACCGTCAAGCAGGTGCGGGTGGAGAATACGGAATATGTTCATGCCGGCCAGATTCTGGCAGCCCTCCAGGGTGCGCAGACCCGACTGGCCATGGAACAGGCCGGGGCCCATCTGGCGGCAACAGTCAGACAGGTCCGCCAGGATTTCGCCCGGGTCCAGGCGTTGCAACAGAGCGTTCAGGCCCAACTGGCTGAACGGCAAAAACTGGAAATGGATTTGAACCGCTACCAACAATCCCTGCCCAGCGGGGCGGTTTCCAGGATTCGCATTGAAAATACGCAAAATGAAATCACTTCCGCAGCAGCACAAGTCGCAGAGGCCCAAGCCAAGTTGCGAGGGGCACGAGCCATTGTCGCGGGCACCACGGTATCTGATAATCCGCTGGTTCAGCAGGCCGCCACGGCTTTTGAAAAAGCCGACATCAACTGGCAACGGCGGCTCATCCGTGCCCCCATATCGGGTTATATCGCGCAACGCTCTGCCTACCCCGGTTTAAAAGTGGCTGCAGGCCAGCACCTGTTTTCGGTGGTGCCGCTCAATGACTTATGGGTGGTGGCCAATATCAAGGAAACGGCCATGCGCCATGTCCGTCCCGGACAGGCCGTTCAGTTGACCAGCTATTACTACGGCCATCAGGTACGCTATCACGGCACCGTTCTGGGTTTGCTTCCCGGTGCCGGCAGTGCATTCAGCATTCTGCCCCCAGAGAATGCCACCGGAAATTACATTCATATTGTGGAACGCGTGCCGGTACGTATTGCCATACCTGCCAGGGAACTCGCGGAACACCCCTTGCGTCCGGGGCTTTCCATGATTGCACAACTGCACTGGAAACCCGG
>NZ_MOAD01000085.1:0-1106 GCF_001931655.1 Acidithiobacillus albertensis
ACGGAAATAACGCGCCCCGGCAGTGCAAAATCCCACCCAGAGGGCCAAGCCGGCAAGGAATCCCAGTCGTTCATCCGGAAATGTCGCTACCAGCAACAAGGCGACAATACTGCCTGCAATAGTACCAATCGCCCGGTAAAAACTCTTGGCAAGAACCATCCCGTTACGCGACTGCATCACAATAAACACGGTGATTACGACCGTACTGGGAGAGTCCAGCTGGAATCTATAAGCCAACCAAAGACCAATCAGCGCTGCAGCGGCTGTCTTGGCCCAGAAAATCCAGGTTTGCAGATCGTGCTGGTAGAAACTCTGCCAATATTGGCGACTGGCAAGATTCAGGGTACTCATGATGGTGAATGCGGTCCCGTCCAGGTTTTTGGAATCACCCTACCCCCCAGAGCGGCATAGAGTTTGATCAGATTCTGCCGGGCATAAGTATCCAGGCGAATTTGCTGCATCTGATTGTCGATGATAGGCAGTTGCGCCGTCATGACTGGCAGGGCATTACTTAGACCCGCTTGATATCTTTGTTGTTGTAAAGCCGCGCTGCGCGACAAGGCTTGCGCACGCCGCTGTAAGATTTCCCGCTCCTGACTGGCAGACTGCAATTGTCTCAGACTGAAAGCGACTTGCTGCAAAGCCTGTAACAAGCTTTTTTGATATGCGGCGCGAGCCAGCTGATATTTCGCCTGACTGGCATCAAAGTGGCCCCGCAGTCGCCCCCCGGTAAACAATGGCAAACTGATAGCTGGTCCCACACCTGCTTGTAAGGACCCCGGATTCAAAAAAGTAAACAAGCCGCCTGCCGCTGCCAAACCACCCGCAAAAGCCACCAGATTGATATTGGGATAATAGGCATCGCGGGCAATATGCACCGCTGCAGCAGCCGCCTTGATGGTCATCCGCTGGGCGACAATATCCGGCCGCTCGGCAATCCATTCAGCCGGAACAGTGCTGGGTTGCTGCCAATGGGTCTGCAACAGATTGGGCTGATAATGACGCAGCACCAAGGGGAGTTGGACACCCACACCGCACAGTGTCGCCAAGGCCTGACGATTGCTGTCGTACTTGGCCTTTTGTGCGGCTATTTCCTGCTCCAAACC
>NZ_MOAD01000086.1:0-1217 GCF_001931655.1 Acidithiobacillus albertensis
AACGATAGTGGAAAAATTCACCGCGAAAAAAGAAAATCGTCAGGAAACAGAATCAGAAGCAAAACCGGGGCAGCGCCGTGCCGCTGCGTGTGAAAGGTTACCCTCTTAAACTCGGCTGATTATTGTCTTGACAGAGGGGTCCACCATACCATTCACTTTGAACAAAGGTAGCTTTCGTGTTTCATAGGTCGACTGCTGGCCATCTTCACGAAGCATTTTTTCTTCAACAATGACCAGTTGTTTGGCTTGCCAGGCCTTTTCATCATCCGCGATGCAGGCTACGTGAATATCCCGAAAATCCGGATGCAATTCCGCCAGTTCCATATCGGTTTTGCCCTCCCATGGAATTCCTTCCAGATGAAAGAGGCGTTTAGCAGATTCATTGACAATCTGCCAGCGACCTGCACCATCCTTGAAAAAGAACGCATCCGGGAGGGCTTCGAGTAGCGCAAACAAACGCTCGCTAAGAGGAGAGGGCTCTTGCGTATGGTAAGGGAGAAAGTATTCCTTCATGTTTTAATGTTCTCGGAGGTTCCATTAATCCGCTTGAATGAGAATATGATGCCTTGAAACCCTGGCAACAGGAAAGAGGATCCTTTCGGACTGGTTTGCTGCAATGTCTACCCACCGGAATACTGTGCCATGCTGTTGCGACATCCTTATGCCGGAGGCGACGGTCTTAAGTGTTAGTATATTCTGAGCATCGTCCCTGACCGGAGTCCAGACAAACTTATTTATTGTAGAACAATGCATTGCTGAGGCTTGCCAGCATTCCCGCCAATGGTCGGGTATCGGTATCGGCCGGAAGTACCAGCATCAAAAGCGTATCCGCCCCTGCTGCTGCAAAAAAGGCGGCATGGCGGTGACAGCGAATGGTGATTTCCTGAGTATTGCATTCGGCAAGACCCGCGCTGATGTGCTCAGCCAGACGCATGACCGCTGCACCGGCAACCCCAATAATGGTTTCGTCGGCAACGGTCTCGCCCGTCTGAAAAAGCACCGTGCCCTCATTGGTTATCAGCGCTACGCCCTGTATGTCCGGGGTAAGGGTATGGGTCCAAAGTCTGCTACCTGAAAATTGCCCACAGAATGCATGTAATGCGCCGGGATGATAAAAAGATCCTGCCCCGCCAGATTCACTTCCATACCTTGCGGCGGGATGCCTATCACCCTTCCCGCCGTCATCCCTTTAGAGCAGAAGTGCGGCAAAAACCGGG
>NZ_MOAD01000087.1:0-3434 GCF_001931655.1 Acidithiobacillus albertensis
GCGTCGCCCGTTGTGGCAAAGAACCGGTCAACGCCTGTATCGAAAAAACCCAAAAAATCTACTCCAGCGTCCATGGCCAACATGAATATGGGAGGCAAAAGCCATGATTAAGGCCGTGATGCGTTGGTGTCTCAACAACCCATTGTTGGTAGTCATTGCCAGCTTGGTCGTGATCGTTGCAGGCGTCCTCTCCATCCTGAGCATTCCACTGGAAGCGCTTCCTGATATTTCGCCGACCCAGGTCATTGTCAAAACCTCTTATCCGGGACAGGCTCCACAAATCATTCAGGATCAAATCACCTATCCCCTCGAAACGACTTTGCAGGAAGTACCCGGTGCCAAAGCCGTACGTGGCTATTCCATGTTCGGGGATTCCTATGTTTACGTGCTGTTCAAAGGGGGTACCCCGATCTATCAGGCACGGAATCTGGTCCTGCAATATCTCAACCAGGCCCAGGGTCAGTTACCTGCCGGGGTAACCCCGGCTCTGGGGCCGAATAGCTCGGGGGTGGATTGGATTTATGAATATGCCCTCACAGATCCCGGTGGTTCACTGAACCTTGCACAACTTACTACCTTGCAAAACTGGTTTCTGAAATTTGCCTTGCAAGGTATTCCCGGTGTAGCCCAGGTCGCGACGGTGGGCGGGATGGAGCAGGAGTATCAGGTGGTTGTCTTCCCTAATCGTCTGCTGGCCTACAACCTCACCTTGCCACAGGTCGCAGCAGCTATTCGTGCGGCCAATGGCGAAACCAGTGGTTCCGTCGTGGACATGGGAGAGTCGCGCTACATAGTGCGCACCTCCGGCTACATTCACTCATTGAAAGACTTACAACAGACCCCGCTTGGTGTGCGCGACGGCGTGCCCGTGACGCTGCAGCAAGTGGCACGGGTACAATTAGGCCCGGTTCTACCCAGTGGTATTGCCGAACTGAATGGTCAGGGTCAAGTGGTCGGTGGCATTGTCATGATGAATCAAGGGGGAAACGCCAATGCCCTGATAAAAAAGATTCAACAAAAACTTAAAAGCTTGCAGGCCTCGCTGCCTGCTGGAGTGAAGGTAGTGACCACTTACAGTCAGCGCCCCTTGATTCAACGCAGCATTCAGACGCTCAGTGGCAAACTGCTGGAAGAGTGTGTAGCCGTCCTGCTGGTGACTTTGCTGTTTTTATTACGGATCCGTTCGGCGCTGGTGGTCCTGATTGCATTGCCGATCGGTATACTTGGCGCTTTTATCGTGATGTATGCTCTCGATATACCGGCAAATATCATGTCCCTTGGGGGAATCGCCATTGCGATTGGCATTATGGTCGATGCGCCCGTGGTAATGATCGAGAACATGCATAAACATATGGAGAAAGGAGAAGCCCTCAATCCTTGGCAGACTGCCGGGATAGCGGCGATGGAAGTTGGGCCCGCGCTGTTTTTTTCCTTACTGATTATCGCGGTTTCCTTTCTGCCCATCTTTGCGCTGAGTGGACAGGAAGGAAAATTGTTTGCGCCGCTCGCTTTTACCAAAACCTTTGCGATTGCCGCCGCCGCCATTCTCGCTATCACCCTGGTGCCCGTCCTGATGGCCTGGTTTATTCAGGGGAAGATTCCCGTTGAACGAAAGAATCCTTTAAACCGGGTGTTAGCGAGGTTGTATCGTCCTGTCATACACGGCGTATTGCAAGCCCCTTGGCTGGTCGTTATCGGGGCCGTGCTGGTGGCTGCGACGCTCGTTTATCCCTGGCAAAGACTGGGTACCCAGCTCATGCCGCCCCTGGATGAAGGGACGCTGCTGTATATGCCCGTTGCCCAGAATCCTGCCATTTCTTACGGAGAATCTGCGGCGCTTTTGCAGTTGACGGATCGCATTATCAAAACCTTTCCAGAAGTGAAAACCGTTTTTGGGGAAGCGGGACGGGCGCAGACGGCCACCGATCAGTCACCCCTTTCCATGTTTGATACCGTGGTCACGCTTAAACAGCCCGATCATTGGCCCGCCCACATCAGCATGAACAAACTGCGTGACCAACTGAATCAGGCCTTGCAGATTCCCGGTCTGAGTAATAACTGGACACAACCCATCAAGGGGCGGGTGGACATGTTGACGACCGGGCTGCAAACCCCTCTCGGGCTCAAGATTACCGGGCAGAATTTGGCCACCTTGAGTCTTCTGGGGCAGAAAGTCCAAGCAGTGCTCCAAAAAGTGTCCGGTACCCAGACTGCATATGCCGCCAGAGTAACCGGCGGACGTTATATCGTCGTCCATACGGATCGGGCCGCCGCCGCACGCTATGGCATTTCAGTGGCCGACGTGAACCGACTGGTGGAAACGGCTATCGGTGGTAAAGTTCTGACTACGGCCGTAGAGGGTGTGCAACGTTTTCCGGTGGATTTGCGCTATCCTCGCGATCGTCGGCAATCACTTTCAGCGCTGATGGACAGTCGTGTGGCAGCGCCCAATGGTGCGCAGATTCCCCTCGCACAGTTGGCGCGGGTAGACATGGTCAATGGGCCAGCCATGCTCACCAGTGATGATAGCCAACTGAACAGTTGGGTCACCATTGATCTGAAACCGGGGACGAGTATTGGCACTTATGTGGCCAGGGCGAAACGAATGCTCGCGCATCAGGTCCATCTGCCACCGGGATATACCATAAACTGGGTCGGCGAATATCAGAGTATGCATCGCGCTAATCAGCGTTTGCAGATTGTCGTGCCGATGGTTTTGTTACTGATTGCCTTACTGCTCTATCTCAATTTTCGTAATGTGGTCGAGGTGGCTATTGTCCTGGTCACTTTACCATTCTCTCTGGTAGGTGGCCTCTGGCTGGTTTATGTACTTCATTACAAGCTCTCGGTAGCGGTGGTCGTGGGTTTTATTGCCCTCGCCGGTGTGGCCGTCGAATTTGGGGTAGTTATGCTCCTTTATCTGGACCAGGCCCTGCAGCGTCGGCGGGCCCGCGATGCCTTGCAAAACTGGCACGATCTGCAGCTGGCGATTATGGAGGGGAGTATGCTCCGCCTGCGCCCGCTGGCCATGACGTTTACCCTGGTCGTTGTGGGCCTGCTGCCCATCATGCTCAGCGAGGGCACAGGCGCCGATATGATGAAACGGATTGCCGCACCTATCATCGGCGGCATGTTGAGCGCAACGCTGTTGGCCTTGCTCGTTATCCCTGCGCTGTACGCCTTATGGCAACGGCGTCGTTTAAGATTGCAGTAATACTCAGAAAAGGAGAAATGTCATGAACAGAAGACAGTTGTTGAAGTCGATATTATCGGCACTGGCTATAGCAGGTTATGTGCAGGCAGACCGGGCTAGTGCCTCGGGTATGGGCAGTATGATGGGAAACATGATGGGGGGTGATTCGCCTGACCACGAAGGCATGCGTGCCATGATGTCACCGGAGAATCGTGGACCCATGCGTACCGGGATGGAATTG
>NZ_MOAD01000088.1:0-716 GCF_001931655.1 Acidithiobacillus albertensis
TCATGTTTCCCGCCGATCAGTTGCAGGCGGTTGCCCACAATCTCTGTTGAATAGCGTTCTTCTCCGTTTTTGTCCTGCCATTTTCGCGTCTGTATCTTGCCTTCTACATACGCCATGCTGCCTTTGCGCAAATACTGTCCGGCAATCTCGGCCAGGCGACCCCAGAGCACAATGCGATGCCACTCAGTCCGCTCTTTTTTGTTACCTTCACGGTCCTTGAAGGATTCCGAAGTCGCTATGCTGAAATTAGCCACAGCATTCCCATCTGGTTGATAACGTACCTCTGGGTCTTTCCCCAGATACCCCAAAACAATGGCTTTATTGACACCCGACATAATGGTTCTCCTATACTATAAAGAAAGGTTTACAAGGTAGAAAAACAAAAGGTTAGTTTGAAGTGCTTGCCCTCCCGCGACGATGGCTTTGCCAGTCCAATATCAGCAGCTCGCCGTTTTGGCAGAGCCTATCGAATGCAGCAGTACCGAGAAATCGCTCTACACCATCCACGCCTTCATTGGAGAGAATGATCGTGGGCTTCATGTCGCGATATCGATGATCAATGACTTCAAATAGATGTACCCGCTCACCATCACTACCAAAGGTCTTTCCTACTTCATCAATAATGAGAAGATCCACATCCGCGAATCCGCGAATAACCTCCAGCTCGGTCCCTTTTCCATTTTCCCGTCGCCAGGTCTGGCGAATCCTGGCTATGA
>NZ_MOAD01000089.1:0-985 GCF_001931655.1 Acidithiobacillus albertensis
CGAATATTCGCAACGGCGTTTGACTCAGGTAGCGGAGGAACTCAATAATCGGCCCAGGAAATCCTTGGGATTCCGAACTCCAGCCGAAGTGATGGCACAGCAAATCAGGCAGTTAAACAGCGGTGTTGCACTTCAAACTTGAAACCGCCCTGTATCGCTCTTGATCATATTACCTGCTGTATAATTTATTCATCACTTAGACACTCCGTACTACAGTGTTGTTAAAGTGTTTTTGGTATGCTGGTAAGATTGCAGTGATGTCTTAGGCCGGAGATTCCAGTTTTCAGCTGTGGGTAACATCGCCGTGTTGCAGTAATTCATAAGCCACAAACGATCATTGTGTCGAGGACTGTGGGATAGTCGTAACTCTGGTCGACAAAAACAATGATTCGTTCCCCTCCATATTGTTCAGTGACAAAGAGTGTCCTCCCGGACATTTGAGGACATCTCTGTGTACGCTGCATCCCCAATGACAGGAAGTATACCAAGCGGATTCATCTCCTCACACTTTACTTAGCGCTTACCGATCACTGCACGTTTGTTGTTCGTTGGGATTCTGGACGAAATCGGTAGAGCCATGCGAATGCGTCGCTCAAGGGCAAAACCATAACTCAAGTTGTCAGCACACTGAATGACCGCTTCCGCTGCAATATAGCCTTTCAGCCCACCTGCCACAGAGTGTGGCAAACTCAACCTGCCGGAGTCGTTACCAGCGGATTCTGGTCGTTACGCCGCATGCACGTCGTATCGTTGAATCTTATTGAGAACTGCCTGCATCGCGTGGCGCGTCACGGCGAGATCGTAATCGGTTTGCAGGCCCACCCAGAAACCGTCACTCATCCCGAAAAACCGGGACAGCCGCAGCCCGGTATCCGGGGTAACGGCCCGCTTTCCCATCACGATCTCCCCGATACGGCGCTGCGGGACGCCGATTTCCTTGGCTAGACGATACTGGGTGATGCCCATCGGCTTCAGAAAGTCTTCC
>NZ_MOAD01000090.1:0-3811 GCF_001931655.1 Acidithiobacillus albertensis
CACATGGGTATGGCGCTGTTGACACTGTCCGATGACCTGACCATCCAGCACGTTGAGTGCGGCAAACAAGGTCGTAGTGCCATTACGTTTGTAGTCGTGGGTCATCGTTTATGCGCGGCCCTTTTTGAGGGGGAGTCCCGGTTGGGTCCGATCCAGGGCCTGTACCTGACTTTTTTCATCTCCGGCTTACTCTGCGTGGTCAATTCTACCAGACGGCCACATCCACTTTCACTGGAGGAGCGCCGCGCGGTAAATCGCGCTCTATACCCGCCAGGCGTTGTTCCAGATAACGCTTGCGCCAACGTGCGACTTGCAGGCAGGCGATCCACCCCCAGGCGCTCCGCAATTTCCTTGTTCTGCAAGCCCTCTGCCGCCAGCAATATCATCCGTGCCCGTAATGACAAGCGGACACTGCTTAATCGGGAGGAGACTATACGGGACAACTCGGACCGCTCTTCGCTGGTTAAAGTGACTGTGGGCGCAACTCGCAAGGCTCGACTCCATTCATACCCTCAACATGGAGCTATTTTATCATCATTAACCTTAAGTTTCATCAAGAATGCAACACACACTAGTAATTAGTCTTAAAAGCAACACGTAAGAAGTTCATTGATATCTGTAAATGTATATGATAATCAGTTTGATATTGTGATTTTTCTATGTTCCGAGGCAGATACTACCTATACCACCCACTGCTTTCCCCCGGTACCATGCGTCATAGGGACGATGTGCCCAGGTGACGAGGACAAGGATTCGAGCATGGCAAGCACCAGTACCGAACGGATGCGCAGCAAGCGCCTGCGTGATGCCCAGCGGCTCCGGGATCTCCGTCAGGTGAGCCAGATCAGTGATACTGCCCTGATCGAGCTGCTGGGTGTGGCCTATCGCCAGGCCCTACAGGGTAAAGACGGACTTCTGGTACGGGAGCTGCTGGCCGAACTGGAGCGGCGCCTGGAACAGGCCGGGCAGAAAGGGGCGTCAATAGGCGCAAGCGGCTTAGGGCGAGAAGAATAAAAAGAGGCGTGGTCATTCGTCACTGTGACCTGTTTTTATGGTATTCTGAAAGTCCATTCACCCTCCCCAAGGCTATGGACCGATGACTGATCAGACTGATACACCATACTCTGTCGATGCCCACAACCCCGATGACCCGCCTGCCCACCGCGACCTCGCAGAAAACCAGGTATTTCTTTTGCTGTTGACGACATCCCGGGTGTTATTGCTGTCTTTTCCGGTAGCACTCCTCGACGCCTTTGTCGGACGTTGGGTAGACATGGCCATCAATATCGGGATTGGACTGACGGGTGTGTTGCTGCGGATCTTTTTGGGCTTGCTGAATCATGAGGCACCAGAGCAATGGTTTGCAGAACCGCCTATCCTCCGACTCATTCTCTGCCTGCTGTACGAGACGGATAGCTGTGTTGCATTTAAGCAGGAGTTGCGCGATATGAATACCGCGCGGGAGGCGAATCAGTATCTATCGCCAAGGGCCGGCTCCAGATCTTCCTTGCGTTTGCAGGGGCAGGCCTGGACGCGCCACCGTCTGCCGGCCCGGTCGCTGCCAAAGCAGTGTCTGGCTGGCTACCGTCTGCAACGCAGACTGCAGAATCTGGATAATTCTCGCCGGTTTTGAAAGCCGGACACAACCAGACAAGGCAAGCAACACCACAAAAAAACGAAAGGAGTTATCCTGATGTGTCATTTCTTAGACCGTACATTGTCCCAGTTTTATACAGGTTACACAGAACCTGAAGGAGGATTTCCTGCAAGCTTTGTGGCCCTTGGGTAGGCAATAGCAAAAAATAGTAAATAAATACTATATATTAGGTAACTTGCTATAATCTGCTAAATGGACAGAAACGATATTTGGCACTATCAAAGGACCGACCTCGCACAGAAGTACGTGGAAATCCTGAATATCGGTTTGAGCAGCGCGCTTGCACTGTTTGCGCCGCTCCGGGTGGGGAAAACAGAGTTCCTTCGCAAAGACCTCACTCCGGCTGCAGAAGCAGCGGGGTATTGGGTTATCTATGTATCCCTTTGGGAATTGAAAGAAGACCCTGGACAGGCACTAATCAAGAAAATCCAAGCCGAAGAACAAAGCTTTCTCCGCACACCATTCCAGAAAGTACGCACCATACCAAGGTTCAAAACGGGTGCTGGATTCATGGACACAGAAGACAGGATTAGCGCAGGAGGGGAAGAAAATAAAAAAATAAGTTCACAAGACCTGATTGAACTGGGTGAGGTGATGCGCCACCTGGCGGAAGGGAAACGGCCAGTGTTACTCCTCATCGACGAGGTGTAAACGCTGGCCGACGAAGCCCGCTATGGGGCACTGGTAGCTGCATTGCGCACCGCACTCGACAAGTACAAGGATCAGATTAAGGTCATTTTCACAGGATCATCGCAAGAAGGTCTGCGGCAAATGTTCAACAAGGGAAAAGCCCCGCTGTACCAATTTTGCCAGCAACTCGTGTTTCCCTTGATGGACAGGCTGTTCGTCGAACACCTGTTAGGCACCTATGAAAAAATCACCGGAAACAATCTGGACGAAAATCGCGCATGGCAAGCCTTTGAGGAACTGGAACGTGTGCCACAGTATTTTCGGTCGCTTTTGGAAAAAATGGTGCTTACAGGATCGCAGGACTTTGATTTTTCCCTGCAGGAAGTTCGCGAAAACCTAGAAAAAGCGACCAACCACCCAGAAAAATGGTAAAGCTTTAATCCTATGGACAAGGCTGTGGTACTCCAAATCGTTGAGTCAGGAAAGACTTGCGGCAAAAAACATCGCGCCAACATGGATCACTATCTCGGGCTTCCCACAGGGACAATCAAAATATCCAATGTACAGCAATCCATCAGGAGGCTCATGGGTCAGGGTGTCATTGCAAGGTCAGGTGGATCGGGATCTTACCGAATAGTGGATCCGACTTTTCTTGCCTGGATTCGCAAAAACAAAAGGGCGTAGAAATAGTGGGTTATAAAAAATCTCCATACTGTTGCGGCATCTGATCTCAGTTTTATTTACTGGCTGCTCAGCACAATCTCTCTGTCGAGTCCAGAGACTAAGACAGCAGAATTTATGCTAAAGGTTCCCGTGGGATAGATTTTTCATGTAATCAGTGGCCTGCGCCGTCTGCTCAAGAAATGGTGCGACTAGATGGCCCTTTCTTCAGCAGATCTGTTGTACTTTAGCGACAATATGACTCTATAGTGTCCCTGTTGTATGCCCTTACCATAAAAACGGATCCCTTCTCTTCTGGAATCGGGCACGGCTCAGTATGTCGCTTCTGTCGCAAGATCCTTCCGCTGTGCTGGAACGCTTATTGCTTTCTCAATATTGGAAAGCGCTACACAAGTCCGAAAAACGCGACCGCAAAGCGGAAAGGAGGTATGCACATTTTTTATACCGTAACCCCTGAGCTATTTGTTCGGGGAAAGATAAAAAACCGATCTTCCTACAGGAGAACCGTATGTTCCATGAAATGGAGTCACTGAAGCGCCGTAACATCTGGCAACCAGCTTTACGTGTAGCGACCTTGTTCGGCACCTTGATGGCGTTGGCGGGATGTTATGCGTACCCTCCTGGACCGCCTCCAGGCCCTGGCGGATATTATGCGCATCCTGCACCGCCCCCACCCCCACCGCCGCCCGGAGCGCCAGCGGGTCCCGGGGCTTATTACCAGCAACCCGGGCCGCCGCCCCCCCCACCACCTCCGTGAAGGATTTTATGGGCGCGTATGTCTTGTAAAAGTCAGACAATTTTTCTGTAAACAGGTCTAAAAAAAGCCCCATTTTTCTGAAATGG
>NZ_MOAD01000010.1:0-22386 GCF_001931655.1 Acidithiobacillus albertensis
CAAGCCAATAGCTCTACTGACACGCAAGAAAAAATCGCGAGTAGCGTAACAAAATTTTCTGTCATGTTGTTAATTCATAGGAAAAATGTCGCAGGAAGTAGGCTGATGTAAAAACAGTGCAAGCTCGAGACAAGTTGGAATCCTGCAAAAGTGCGGAACGAGCCTCTGGTGATGCATTGTCTTATAACGCTAGAAAAACCCTACATAGGGTCGGCAAAGCCTTGTCTTGAGGTGCTTTGATTCAAAGGAGAAATTATCATGAATGTATGGAAAACGATGAAGACGCTCACGCTGACAATGATCATGTTGACCCCTCTAGCCCTGGCCGGGTGCGGAGGCGGCCCTAGCGCTAAAGCCGAGTCAGCGCAGAATGATGCACGCGCTGCCCAGGAGACGGCCAATCGGGCCTTGGCGAAAACCGATGCGCTAGAGCATAAACAAAATGAAGCATTAAACCGGGCAGACGCTGCGCAACAGACGGCAAACCAGGCAGATCGGGCAGCGAGCGGTACTCAGTAAGCTGGAATAGAACGTCATGCTCGTTGAGTAAGATCCTGACGCCCTATCCGTTCCATGCTTACAGCAAACACAAGGAATAAACAATGCGTATTCAATATCCAAACTATGGGAAACAACTCGGCTGGATGGTTGCAGCTCTCTGTGTAGGGGCGGTACTGCCTTTAAATGGCTGCGTTGCTATTGCTGCAGCCGGTGCGGGAGCCGGTAGCGTCGCTGCTGTCAATGCCGGAATTCTGTCCGACTATCATGCCTATTATCCAAGGCCACTCGGAACGGTTCAGGCTGCCGTTCTGCAAGTCTTTTCGGAAATGCATATTACCTATGTGGGTAATGTGAAGAAAAATCCAGACAAATGGATCATTGATGGAAAAACGGCAGCAGGCACGGCTGTCAACGTCATTTTGAAATCTACGAGTCCAGGGGTTACCAAAGTGACGATGGGTGTTGGACTATTTGGCAATAAAGCGCTCTCCAGACAGTTTTTCTCGTTATTGAACCAGAAGCTGGGTGTCCAGGCTACCGTCAAGGCTCCATCTATTTGATGGTAGTTAAATGATAAGGGAGAGGTGGATGCAATTTTCAAAACTTACCGAACCCCCAAAGTTTTTGGGTGCTTGTATAGCGATTTTCATGTTGGGTACAGGAAGCGCTATTGCGTCAACAGGTAATGCGCCTGACAGCGTCGTGGCCAAGCTCAACATGGCGCTCATTCACTCCATGAAAATGGGACCATCCAGTAGCTATGAGAGTCGTTTTCACGCATTGTATCCCGAAATCAGCCAAGCCTATGATTTTCCAAAAATCGCGCACTACAGCCTGGGGACCGCGTGGGATAAGCTGTCTGCTCCGGAAAAGAAGCAGTTTGTGCAGGCACTGACCCATTATTCTGTGGCAAATTATGCCGCGCATTTCACCCATTACGCCGGTCAAAAGTTTAGCAGCCCCGTCTCCAAGAGCGTGCTTGGCCACCGAATGATGGTCAGCACTACGTTGAAGTCCGGCAATGGCGGTAAAAACAATACGTTTGATTATCTGCTCAGCCAAAACCATGGCCAATGGAAAATTATCAATGTAATGACAGACGGCGTCAGCAACCTGGCGATGCAGAAAGCCGAATTTACGGGTGCTCTGAACAAAGGCGGGATCCATGCACTGATGAATGGCATCAATAAACGCTCGGAAATGTTGGCCCACGCAGCGCGATAATAGCTCCGTTCATTGGATGAATAGCGCTATCCATAAAGGAGATTATGATGAATAAAACACAGGTGAAAGGTCGGGTAAAACAGGTCAAAGGTACTGTCAAAGAAGTCGCCGGTAAAATTACCGGAAATGCTCAACAAGAGGCTGAAGGTGAAGTCACAAAGAAAGCAGGAGAATTACAGGAAAAATGGGGTAAATTCAAAAAGAAGCTATCCGATTAAATGTTTTCTCGTCCTCTCTTGATTGAGAAAATTATTCCATGAGTAACTACTGGAGTTTAAGATTATGAGTAACAATCCTATTATTGCCATCAATCAGTCAAAAGTAGCCAATCGACCGGAAAGTTATGAAACCATGATGAAGGTTGGGCCTAAGGTTTGTATCACTACGGCCTCGCATCCCGGGTTTTTAGGTTTTGAACAATTATTGCAGACGGGCATTCATCCCATGGCCGGAAGATATGGTGGTGGCGCTGTAGATATGCATGAAACCCTGAATCCTATTTCCATGTTTCAGTACACCGCATGGAAAGACGTGAAGTCGCATGAAGAGATGCATCATGAAAACTTCAAGGAAATTTTTGAATTATGTGGAAGCTGCCTGGATATGGTCATAGAGGGGCCATGGGAACCCTACTATGAAGTCATTCGTTCCGATCTCCCCCTGATTATGGGTATGACCGATATCCCTGCAGTTTTAGGAAAGTCTTTCGCAGAGCAGAAGCCCGTGCCTAAAGTAGCATTATCGGCAAAACGGAGTATTGCCATTGGTGACCATTGGGTGATGGACGGGCATGAGGAAGCTTTTGAAAAAGGGGCCATAGAGACGCTCACCTGGATGAAAGAAAATGTTCCGGGCATGATCGGCTGGATGGTCATGAAACAGTTTGGCGTTTCTGCCATTGGATCGCTTCAGCTTGATCCCAAAGGGATGCTGAAGGCCACACTGGGTGCCAACCCACCAGAGTACAACACCAACTATGGCAGCCAGGTGCCTGATAAGCCGCTGATTCCGGGACAGAAGCCAACGCAGTACTTGGTGCACATGGAATGGGAGTCTCCCGAACATGCGCATATAGGCATAGCCCATGCAATGCTGGATTACGAGTTGCGGCAGATTCACAATGAGGGCGTACTTGCTCATTTGGATAAGGGGCCTTACTACATGCTTTTTGAGCCCATGATGGAACAGGGACAATGGCGTAAAAAATTAGTAATTTAATGGCAAGCTGGAAAAGATCTGTCATTTTCACTTACAGATCTGAACTTTTCAAAAACAGCCCCTGGGGAATTGCTTCGTAATGGGTAATGATGGGGCTGTACATCATGACCAACTTAATTAAACCGCTAAATCAACAAGTTATGGCCGCAAATTGGTTTGATTCCGTTCACTACTAATTAAGGGGCAGGGCTGCGTAATCGACTTTCCCACCGCTGGCTAAAGTCGGTGGCTTCAAGCCACAGCTGAAAGCCGGATTCGTCGGCACCAAGACCGGAAGTGGACAAGGAAAGGACAAACCGCTTAAGATCAATATTCATATATAAATTATCTATTATGTAGTACATATTAAAATTTCAGATGTGGATTGCCAAGCGTGCTCAATCATTTTTTTACATTATGTCATTACCATACGTAATAACCTGCCCTCTTGATTAAGTGAGATTTTTTAGAATCAAAAACCCTACGCCTTGGGTTTAACATTCCACCCGACTTAAGGATCACTCAATTGAAGCTTTTTTCGCATGATCCGCGAGAGAATTATCTCCTTGCGGCGCTTCCCTCAAATACAGAGGCAGAATGGCTATTCCCTCAACTACAATTAGTGGAAATGCCCCTTGGCATGACTCTATACGAACCGGGTCGCCCGATCATGTATGCTTATTTTCCCACGACCACCATCGTCTCTCTGCTGTATCTTACAGAGGAAGGTGGATCGGCTGAGATCGCCATTATTGGTAATGAGGGCGTCGCCGGGGTTGATCTTTTTCTCGGTGGACAGTCGACGACCAGCCAAGCAGTTGTACAAAGAGCTGGTTATGGATATCGCTTGCGTGGTGAAGGACTCGTTACAGCCTTTACGCGGGGCGGCCCGATGCAACGCTTGCTGCTCAGATACACCCAAGCATTATTGACGCAAATGGCCCAAACAGTTGTATGTAACCGCCATCACTCACTGGACCAACAATTCTGTCGCTGGTTGTTGCTGAGTTTGGACAGATTGCCGCGCAATCAACTACAAATGACGCAGCAACTGATTGCGAATATGCTGGGTGTCCGCCGCGAAGGTGTTTCTGTGGCCGCCAAGAAATTACAAGATGCGGGCCTCATCCGTTATCATAGAGGTAAAATCGTGATCCTGGATCGTCCCGGACTGGAAGCGCGTGTCTGTGAATGCTATTCCGTGGTAAAACAGGCGACAGAACATCTGATGAACGATTTATGCATTCCGTAAAGGCGCCTGGACACCCGCAATCAGCCTCCCTTTAAAATCATGTGGTCGCAGTGGGTAATCGCTCATCGTTTCGTAATAACGCCTCAAACTGTTCAGCGGCTAAGGGACGGGAGAAATAGTAGCCTTGACCTTGGTCGCAATGCAAATTAACGAGTATTGCTTGTTGTTCTGCGGTTTCGATGCCTTCAGCAATCGTGCGTTTCTTCAGATTGATTCCCAAACTAATCACAGCGCTTACGATCGCATAACTATCCGGATGGTTTACCATTTTGCTGACAAAGGATTGATCAATCTTAAGGGCATAAATAGGGTACTGCTGAAGATAGCTGAGACTGGAATAGCCCGTACCAAAATCATCAATGGCAAGCTTGACCCCCATATCTACCAGTGCAGACAAGACGATATGATTGGATTCCGCATTGGTCATGAGTATTGTTTCAGTAAGTTCGAGCTCAAGCAATTTGGGATCCAAACCCGCTTCAGCCAGTGTTGTAGCCACATAGCCGACAAAATTCTTACTCTGAAACTCCAACCCGGAAGTATTGATAGCAATGGTCAGAGGTGGAAGCCCACTATCGTTCCAATGCTGGCCCTGGATACAGGCCTCGCGTAACACCCAGCGACCGATCGGCAAAATCAGTCCTGTCTCTTCGGCAATGGAGATAAAAACCTCAGGAAGCAGGAGTCCGCGCGTAGGATGCCGCCACCGCAAAAGTGCTTCAAACCCGATAATGTGACCCGTTGGAAGGCTTACAACCGGTTGGTAATAAAGGAGGAATTCCTGTCGTTCCAACGCAGCTCGAATATCTGCCTCGATCTGACGTCGTTCCAATGCGTTGGCTTGCATTTCCGGTTGAAAAAATCGGTAAGCCCCGCGCCCCTCACCTTTGGCGTGATACATCGCGGTATCCGCATTTCTGAGCAGCGTTTCTACATCCATTCCATCGACGGGGTAAAGACTTATTCCTATACTGACGCCGATATGTATTTCATGGCCGCCCAGCGAATGGGGTCGGGCTATCTCGGCAATAATTTTATCAGCAAATATTGAAACGTCTTCTAAACGCTCAATATCGGGAAGCAGTACCACAAACTCATCACCACCTTGACGAGAGATCGTATCGGAGTGTCGCAGGCAGGATCTCAACCGGTCCGCGACGGATCGGAGTAGATCATCCCCCAGTCCATGCCCCAAAGAGTCATTTACATATTTAAAGTGGTCCAGATCAAGAAACATGACCGCGAGCGGCTTGCCCTGCCGCCGTGCCACTTCGATGGCTTGAGATAAATGATCCTGCAGCAGCAAGCGGTTGGGAAGAGCCGTGAGTGCGTCATGCTGTGCGGTATAGTCCAGCTGATCACGAGCCACCTTTAATTGATCGGCTAGTTCATGGGCTTCAATAGTTGCTATCACCAATTGTGCATTGGTTTGTCGTAAAAGCAAAATCTGCTCATCGGAGAGCGTCAGCCGCGTTGCAATCGCCTCTTGATTCTGCTCCCGGCCTAACACCTTATGTTCTCTGGTGCCCATCGCCTCTTCCCGATGATGGATAGCACCCTCACGAACCTCTGCGACAGATTCTCGTGCTTCCACAATTTCTTCACGAACATCCAGCATGGCCTGCGCTTCGCTCTGGAGAGCATCCTCCCGGCGTTTGCCGATAAGTCCTTCGGCTGCTTCTGCATCTTGCAAGTGATCTTCCATGAGGTGATCTCCATCAGGCGGTTACATTTTCTGAACCGGGTGGTTTTTGTTCCAGAACAAGGTGTCCTGATAAAATCCCCGAGTAATTGGTGAGCGGCAAACCGATCTCGATCCCGTCGCTGGTAATGTCAAAGAAACGGATTTCTTTGCTGTGTGCGCTACCACGTACTTTGGCGACGGCCATCACTCGTGCCAGGCTGCCGCCCACCTCGATATACCGCTGCATGATGATGGCATCCGCCAAAAAAGCGCTGCCAAAGGGGCTAAAACGCAACTCCGTGTAACAATCCGCAAGTTCTGAAGTCATCAAAACGGCAACCCCCATACCCGTTAGCACGGCCACCATGCGATAGAGAGACCCGCGAAAGTCTTCATGGAATTCGGGTGCCAATATGAGTTCAAAGCCAGAAAGCGAATCAAGGACCACACGTTTTGCCTGCATCTGCAGAATTAACGCCACCAGATGGTGAAGTGTTTCATCAATCGATAAGCTCAGCGAATGGGCGTCAAAGAGGCCGACATGCCCCTTTTCAACCAAAGTGCACAGGGTATTATTCAATAGCTGACTTGGACTTTTTTCAAAGGCTGCTATCACTCCTGGCTCACCTTGACGCGCACCTTCGGCAAGAAATTGCGTGGCAAGAATCGTTTTCCCTGATCCTGATGGCCCCACTACCAGTAAGCCATAGCCCATTGGCAAGCCACCTCCGAGCATGGCATCCAGACCTGGCACACCCATCGGGATACGTTGTTCTTCTTTAATGACACTACGATAAGCCGCCGCAGAATGCTGCAAGGTCACTTCTGCTCGTGGAAAAATCGCTAACCCGTCGCTTTGAATACGAAAAGAGTGCAATCCCGTTTGCTGACTTTGTCCACGCATTTTTAAAACTTGTATTTTGCGCACCATAGTATCGCGATATAGGCTCTGAGTAAGCCAAATAATACCGTCAGCAACGGTAAATATGGGGCTGGAGTCCGCCTCAGGAACCGTATATTCCCCGATTAAAAAAGTGGTTGCCTGCCAACTTGTCATGGTAATCCCAAGCTGCTGTAAGAAACGCTGCATGGCACCAGGACTATTGGTGTTGTGGAGGCTTGAATCGGCCACAGAACGAAAGGAGTCTACGAAGACCAGACTCGGCGAAAAAGCTTGCACTTCCTCAGTAATCCGCTTCAACACCCGATCAAAATCACCTTGTAGGAGATCCTCCGCCAGGTTGACGTAACGGATGGAGGCATTCACTTTGGCCGCATCAAAAAAACTGAATTGCTGCTGATATCGCAACATTTTCAGAGACGGCTCACCCAGAACCGTAAAAAAAAGCGCACGATGATCCGGATCAGCCTGACTGAACATGATCTGATGGGCCAGAGTAGTCTTTCCACCACCAGGTACCCCGGCAATCAAATTAAAAGAGAACTCAGGAAGTCCCCCTCCCAATAAATCATCCAAACCGGGAACCCCGGTGGGCAACTGACGTATGATTACTTTAGAGTTCATGTTTAACCTTTAACCCGATGGTTCATGAGATTCTTCCAGGCAACTTCCAGAAGGCGCGTGGTCAATTGTTCGCCAATCAGCGTCGACAACAACTCTGTGAAAATAATCAGTAATTGTCTGTTTGTTTCGCGAAATTGCGAGGCGGTATTAGCGGATTCAGAGACCGCATCTGGCAATAGATTTTCAATCCCCAAAGCGCCCCCCTTCCTTGATTCTGTTGAAGACCTTTTTGCGAGAAATTGAGCCCGTGCATAGAGCGCATCGTATCCGTCCTGTCCCACTATAGAAATAATTTCAACGGCAAGACATTTCCAGAGATCCTTGACGAAATCTGTTATCTCCTCATCAGGACAGGTGTCCAAAAGCCTATTAATAGATTTCTGAATGATCAAAATGCCCGGTCTCCAATAACATTGAACATGTACGGCACACTGCTAAAGTATTACTGACGGTTCAACTGCCGGTCCGTAGAAAAGGTATACGAACATTTGAGATGCGAGAAAGGGCTCTGTTTTCAACTTGAGGTATAGCTGTAATGGGTCGCTAATATGGCGCCACCGAAGATCGTCTTAATGGCATCACTCCAATGTGCCAAAATTGGGGACCCAAACAGGCTCAAGACCGGACTTTTTGGTTGTTTCGCAACCGTTTTGGGGGTTCCCTGGCAGGGTGTGGGGGTCTGGTTTGCGCTAAAAATACCACAGGTGACCATGGTAATAGCCTCCGTGAGCGTTTGTGTGAAATATCCGGATAAATCTATCTGTTATAATGTCACCCTTTTGCCCTCAATGCTATGTCGGATGTTTAACCCAAATTTGATAAACAGATGCCGTCTTGATGACGCCTATGCAAGACCTTCTTCAGGTTCGCACGGCTGACCGGATTTGAGGACGCCATAGGCGATACGCAGGAGCTTGCGCATGGCGGCAATGATCACCTGCATAGGGCATTTAGCCCGTAACCGATCGAAAAAAGCGGCGATCACTGGATTGTACCGTTTGGCTACTACGGCCGGCAGGTACAACGCCTTGCGTAGAAAAACATAGCCTGCCTTGGCAATATGGCTGCTACAGACCCACTGGCCCGATTCGCGAATATGCGGGTTAAGTCCCGCATAGGCGTCGACCTGTTTGGTGGAATGAAGGTGATCATCCATATGATCCTGAATTTGTCGACGGACGGTATCCATTTGCTGATGGATGGTAAGCAAAAGGGCTTCAATGGACGCACGAGCGGCCGGCTCTGCCATTTCGAGGCGATTGTTTTCCATATTCTGCATGCCCAGAAGATCATCCAGACGCTGTACCAAAGCCTGGAGAGTCACAATGGCTTCTGTCGGTGGCACCCATGGGGCAGGTCAGTGCATCTGGCAATAGCGGGCAATGAGCCGAGCGTTCGCTTTGTCTGTTTTGGCCCGGGACAGCTCGGTTTTACCAAAGGCGTGAATTAAGGCTGGATTCATAAATGCTGATCAGCAACTGTTGTTGCACCAGAAAGTCTACTGCAAATCTGAATAAAACATCTATGATTTCGTCATTTTTTGATATATTCCGAGTCCAACCAATGCTAAAACAGATGCCAGAATAATGACAGCGGGATAGGGTAGCAATGAAATATTTTCTAAACCTGCCTTAAATAAAAAAACCAGCCCCTCGAGGCCTACAGAAATGATAATAATCACATAAATTTTTACCACACCTCCCGTTATTTCCTTCTGGCCTGGCGTAATTTGAGTTCTCGGAAGATAAATCTCTTCCTCGATAATGTAACGAACGACCTCGATAACTGCCATTGCTATGACCACTGAACTGATTGTACTCAGTAGAGTTTCTGATAGCGATTCGCCGAATCTCAAAGCATTCCATAAGTTCCATATGGACCAAGCCATCAGTGACCATGCTGTTAGAAAAAGCAGGCAGGCTGTAGCTATGAAGCTGATAGCAATTAGTTTTTCAAAGAATGGTTTCAACTTCTTTCTCCTTGCCTGGGAGCTTCGCTGTATTTGATCATGATTTAATCTAGGTAAACATCAGCTGTATGCTCGCGGCGATCATCCATGAGCGGAATCCTGTCCTGGGGTAATTCAGTACCATCCAAAGTAATGCGCACCACCTGTACGGACGAAGTGCTCATTCCATGGACGGTAATATGGTACATTGTGTCACGGTAGCGGTAGTGGACTTTGTAGGATTTCCAATCTGCTGGAATGCAGGGCTTGATATGCAGGTGATCAACTTCGAGCGACAGACCCAGCAAGGTTTCAATCGTTAACCGATACATCCAGCCCGCTGCGCCGGTGTACCAGGTCCAGCCACCACGCCCAATGTGCGGTGTGGCGCCATAAATATCGGCGCACATCACATAGGATTCTACCTTATAGCGGGCGATAGATTCTGCGCTACTTCCATGATGGACTGGATTGAGCATGTCAAACAACTCCCAGGCCCGTACTTTGTCTCCCATTTGGGCAAAAGCCATGGCGGCCCAAATGGCAGCGTGGGTATATTGTCCGCCGTTTTCGCGCACACCAGGTACATAGCCCTTAATGTAACCGGGTTCGAGTACTGACCGGTCGAAGGGTGGATTGAGTAACTGGATAAGCTGCGCATCGCGACGAATCAAATATTTGTCCAATGCTGCCATGGCCTGTCGTGCCCGCAAGGGATCACCTGCGCTAGAGAGGATGGACCAACTCTGGCTGATGGAATCAATTTGGCATTCGTCATTCGTAACAGAGCCAAGGGGCGTACCATCATCAAAATACGCCCGCCGATACCAGGCACCGTCCCAGGCATTTTTTTCTATGTTCTCCTGTAACACGGCCGCTTGTTGCACGCAAAGATCAACCATGGTGCGGTCACCCCGGCTGCGCGCGAGACCAGCAAACTGCTGGAGATTCTGAATCAAGAACCACGCCAGCCAGACACTCTCACCTCGACCCTCGTGACCGACCAGATTCATCCCGTCATTCCAGTCGCCACAGCCCATCAGAGGTAAGCCATGGACACCCAATCGCAAACCGTTTTTGAACGCCCGAACGCAATGATCATAGAGGCTGGCGGATTCAGCAGAGCGCTGGGGTTGATCGTAGTAGGACTCTTCCTCGGAATTCAGTTCGCGGCCTTCGAGAAAATGAATGGGTTCGTCAAGAATGCCAGTATCGCCGGTAGCCATCACAAAGCGACAGGTGGCATAGGGTAACCAGAGATAGTCATCGGAAATATGGGTGCGCACCCCTTGGCCGTGGGGCGGGTGCCACCAGTGTTGGACATCTCCTTGACAGAATTGGCGCTCTGCACAACGGATCAGTTGCTCTCGGGCCAGTTCGGGAGTCGTGTGGATCAGCGCCATGCTATCTTGTAGTTGATCACGAAAACCGTAGGCCCCGCCCGACTGGTAGTAGCCGCTGCGGCCCCAGAGTCTGCTGGAGATGGTTTGGTAGAGCAGCCAGCCGTTTGCTAATACGTTCAGTGCAGGATCTGGGGTTTCCACATAGACCGTACCTAAGGTACGGCTCCAGTATTCCTGTACCCCGGCCAAAGCTTGCCGCGCATACTCTCTATTGGCGAAGCGGTCTGAATATTGCTGCGCTTCGTCGGTGCTGGCCGCAGTACCAAAAACAAACACGATTTCGCGCTCCGCGCCTTCAGCCAGGTGAATCGGCGTTTGTATGGCGGCACAGGGATCAAAACCCGCCCCTGTTTTATCTGACAGACGGCTGCGGTACAGTGCCGCAGCTTTGGCAAGGGTACCGTTACGGCCGATAAACTCGCTGCGGTTGCCCGTGATCGTACGCTCCCGTTCACTGGTCTGAACGAAAACGACCCGATGTCCGCACTCGCGCCCATAATCATTGTGGGCATACAGTGCACCGTTGTGCGGATCGCTTTCAGTGACGATATGCATCATATTGGCATGACGCCACTCGCCGAGCACCAGTTCCCAGTATGCCGTCAGCGAAAGCCTTCGCTGGCGCTTGGAATGGTTGTGCAGTTTGACCACTACGAATTTCACTGGCGCGTCCATCGCGACGTAAGTGGTCATTTCTGAAGAGATCCCCGACTCATAATGTTCAAAAATGGTGTATCCAAATCCGTGGCGGCACACATATCCGGACTGACCGCGAGCGGGTAGTGGAGAGGGTGACCAAAATGCTCCTGTGTCTTCGTCGCGGATATACAGAGCTTCGCCACTACTGTCACTGAGCGGATCGTTGTGCCATGTGGTCAGACGGAATTCATGGGCGTTTTCGACCCAGGTATAGGCGCCACCGCTCTCGCTGATGACCGTGCCGATGTGTGGGCTGGCAATCACATTGGCCCAAGGAGCGGGTGTATTTTGGCCCGGCTCCATACTGATGACGTATTCACGTCCATCGGCCGTGAACCCACCCAACCCGTTGAAAAAAATGCGTTCACGCGGAAGCAGAGGTTGTATTGTTTCGACGGCTGGGGGTGACTGCGGATTCAGCGGAGCAGGGAAGTGATCTCTTGGTACCCGCCGTTCCACCTGCTCTAGTAGGGAGTCGGCGCTGTCGGTGAGGATAATACGCGCGACGGTCTGGAACAGCACGCGATCCTCTTCAGAAAGTTCTTCGGCGCGGCGTAAGAAGACGCCACCGGGTTTGTCGATGACTTGTGCTTCCGGACCTGCGTGAATCAAGCCCATTATCTGATCTTGCAGCGTGGCCCGGTAGCTGGTGAAATCTTCGTTGACGATCACCAGATCGGTCGTCAGTCCTTTCAGTCGCCAATAGGCATGGGCCTGCAGTATTTGTTTTACCAGATTGATACGGTTTAATTGACTGAGGCGCAGCAGCACAATCGGTAAATCGCCTGATATCCCAAAGCGCCACAGGCCGGATTGTCCTAACTGATTACGGGCAATCACACTGGGCGCGGCCCGCCGCAGGCCACTGGCGTACACCACGGAATTGGCCAGGCGTCCAAACACCTGGGCATCGGCTTCACTGGCGCTCAGATGACGGAGCACTTCCTGACTCTGGAACCAGGCCATTTCAAAAGCACGTTCCACCAGGTGACGATCACCATATTTCTCCAGCAGGGCAATAGCGGCCTCACGCGTGTCAGCCATTCCAGAAATAATCTGTACCGTCGCGGACTCGTCTACGCCAAGCGTCAGCGTACGACGGATGGCCACAACGGGGTCTAATACAGGACCCTCGCTATTTGATAATGTAGCCTGCTGTAAGCTGTCGAAGACGCGCGGATGCTCGGCGGTACGACCACGGCCGATGAACTGTGCGCGATCAGTTTCGTAAGACGCTGCGCTGGCGGCAACTCCGGGCGCAGCAAAGAGATGAAACATCCAAGGCACTTGCTCGTCCGGCGAGCGACGACGTCGGGTACAGAGAATCGCATTGTGCTTTGACAGAATTTCGGTCTGAACGAATAAATTGCTGAATGCACGGTGGGCAAGGTCGGCATTTAACGGAGCGAGGACAATCTCGGTATAACTTGTTAACTCTATCTGACGAATGCGCGGGGAGATATTGGTGAGCGTCACACGGCGGATCTCCACATTGTCTTCCGGTGCAACGCTGACCTCCATATAGCTCTCTATCATTTGATCACGACGACGGTATTCCGCCCGTGCTTGGACGAAAATCGCCTCATAGTGATCGGCTTGGCTTCGGGTGGGTTGATGGGTCGTCGACCAAAAGCGTCCGGAATGACGGTCACGCAGGTAAATGAAGGTCCCCCAGGCATCTGTGGCGGTATCCTCGCGCCAGCGGTTCACGGCGAGACCGTCAAGATGGCTGTAACCGCTGCCGGCGTGGTTGATCATGATGTGGTAGCGGCCATTAGATAAAAGGTGGACTTCTGGCATGGACGTATCCGGATTGCTGTATACGCGCATTATTGCGGTGATTTCGACGCTGGACACGTTTGCCGCAGCGCTGACTTCAGCTGCATGGGGATGAAACGTAGCCTCTTGCCTGGGCAGACGCTCTTGCAACAATAACTGAGTGGCCTGCATGCCGGGATCAGATAAAAACCGGCGCTGCATTGGCTGATTGAGAAGGGCATGGGCAAAAGCCAGGAGACTCATGCCTTGATGATGCGCCATGAAGGTTCGGACAATGGCATGACTCTCTCCCGGTGGCACCCGGGATGGCGTGTAATCGATGGCTTCGTAAAATCCATAGGCGCCGAGAAATCCCTGCGCTGCAAGATTCTGCAAGTTGATGCAGGCCTCCCACGGCATCACAGTCAGTGCCAGAGCGCTGGCATAAGGTGCAACCACCAAATCATCGCCGAGCCCGCGTTTGAAACCAAGACCGGGAACCCCAAATGCCCGGTATTGATAGACTTGATGCATGTCCACGGCGTTGAAACAGGATTCCGATATTCCCCAAGGTACGCTGCGTTGGCGCCCATATTCTATTTGGCGGGAGACGGCCGCTTTGCAGGTCTGGTAGAGCAGTGTGTTCGGGAAATCCGGCATGATCAATTGCGGCATGAGATACTCAAACATCGAGCCACTCCATGAAATCAGGCATAGTTCACCGCCGTGGCTCGTCAACAGGCGCCCCAGCGAAAACCAATGCTTCTGAGGTGCTTGTCCTTGTGCAATAAGCAGAAAACTGGCCAGACGTGCTTCTGATGCCAGCAGGTCGTAGCAGGATGGATCACGGCGCCGTTCCCCGACATCATAGCCAATGGCCAGCAGGTCGCGCGCAGGGTCGTAAAGAAATTCAAAATCCATCGCCGCCAACGCGCGGCAGCGATCCACCAACTGATCGATGACCCTTAACCGTTCTGCGGCAGCCGTCCCGGTGGCAATACCATGAGCTAATTCGGTCAGTGTCGGGGTATTGTTCACATCCCGCGCATCAGGGACGAGGATTTTGAGATCCAGCGCCAAAGCCTGACATTGTTGATAAAATGCCTGCGCCCAGTAAGCACAGTCGCTATCTGCCGGAACATCAGCGGGGAGTCCGTTCACGAGATCGCCGCTGATCCGTTGAATATCCGTAAGCTGGTGATGGGCATCCACCAGGGATGGAGGGCATCCGTTGAGCGTCATGGCAGACAACACATCTTGCAGTGCAAGGACTTTGTTGGCCAGATCTGTCGTGGGGATGTCGTGGATGCATGTTGCCAACAGATGCAGCGTATCCTGCAGGCCCGCAAAGGCGTTGTCCGGCAACACCGGAAGAGTTTTGAGCGCGTTCAACCCTGCTTGCAGGGTGAGCAGGCAGCCGCCGAGGTTGCCGCTGTCCACCGCTGAGATATATTGCGGACTCAGTATTTGCAGGGTGCGCGTGTCATACCAGTTATAGAAGTGACCGTGATAGCGTTCCAGTTGCTCCATGGTTGTCACGGTGTTTTCGGTCAATTGGAGAAGCTCGCCGACAGTAATATAACCAAAATCATAGGCAGCCAGACTGGCCAGCAGCGACATGCCCATGTTGGTCGGTGAGGTTCGCGAGGCAATGGCCGTTGTTGGATACTCCTGAAAATTATCGGGGGGTAACCAGTGCTCCGCAGGGCCGACAAAGTCATCAAAAAACCGCCAGGTACGTCGTGCTGATAGCCGCAGAAAGCGTCGCTGTATATCATTCAGATCGGTGACACTGGTCCCCAACGGCTGGCTGATCCGCCATGCGATAACCGGTGAAAACAGCCACAGCCCTAAAATGGGCATGCTGAACAGTAACACCGAGGGCGAACTGGTCCCCAGGCTGGTGGCAGTCACCAAGACTATTCCGAGGAGGATGGCGAGCAGCGGAGCACTCCAGAGCTCCCTGAAAAAATCTCCGGGGGTATGACAGGCGTTACGGCTGCGGTACGAAGGCAGTTGCCAAAGCAACAATCCCCGACGGGTGAAAAGCATTCGTATGCCCGAACGCAGAATGGCATCCAGACTCATCACTGCGTCATAGGGCAGCAGTGCGACTGTCAGCAGAGCGGAGAATAGTGGGCGACTTGCCGAAGCCCTGGTCAAGGAGAGATGTGTTGCCCAGTCGAGGTCTTGAGGCTTGCGGAAGAGGTCGATGAGCGGCGAAAGCAGGACTGGCACGAGGATGATCCCGGTAACCAAGGTAGTCCATAACCAGGAGAAGGCCGGATCCAGGAGCCAGCCCCCCGCCAGCAGCAGCAACAGTGCGGATGACACCAGGCTGCGGCGGAGATTGTCAAAAATTTTCCATATCGACAAGCCGGATAGCGGATTGGTCGGACGCGGCGCCCGCATACCGTTAGCGGTTGGGACACCGGGTACCGACGGCAATAGCCAGCCGATAATCTGCCAGTCACCCCGAATCCATCGGTGTCGACGGGAGACTTCTGCGGTATAACTGCCAGGCAATTCTTCAATCAGGACGACGCTGGTCGCCAGTGCCGCACGGGCATACCCGCCTTCCAGCAAATCGTGACTGAGGATAAGGTTTTCTGGAAAACGGCCATCAACCGCCTGGCGGAAGGCATCTACAGCGTAGATGCCCTTGCCGATAAATGAGCCTTCGCTGAAAATATCCTGATAGACATCGGACACCTCGCGCGTATAGGGGTCAATCCCAGAATCCCCAGCCATGAGTTTAGTAAATAGCGATTGACCGGCGCTGGTCAGGTCGATCGCTACGCGGGGCTGAATGATCGCGTAGCCATCGACGATACGGCCTTTGTCGACGTCATATACGGCTTGGTTGAGGGGATGCGCCATATGACCGATCAGTGCCCGCGCCGTGTCACGGGGCAATTGGGTGTCGGTATCGAGGGTGATGACATAACGGATGCTGCTGAGGATGGACAGGTCGCCGACCTGCTCTGAGAATGCTGCCGCCTCCGCCGCCCCTCTCAGCAGCGCATTAAATTGTTCCAGTTTGCCGCGTTTGCGTTCGTAGCCCATCCACACCTGTTCAAATGGGTTCCAGACTCGGGGCCGGTGAAACCAATAAAACAGGCAGGGTCGATCATCAATATAGCGAGCGTTGAGGGTCTGAATAGCGACACGTGCGTAGTCGATCAATAAAGCATCTTCCGGACTGGTCTGCTCTGCCGCATCCCGAAAATCCGTCAGTAACGCAAAGTAAATATTGGAATCGCGGTTTCCGAGGTAGCGGATTTCCTGGGCCTCCAGCAACGCGTCAATTTCCTGTGGCGAACTCAGCAGTGTCGGGATAACGACCATGCAGCGGTGCGCATCAGGAACACCCTGCGAAAAATCCATCTGTGGCAAGGCGCCGGGCGCCATAAAAAGAGTGATCAGGCGATTTACCAGAGAAACCGCCAAAGCCGAAATACTCACAACCCCGACCATGCCTAGCCACCAGATGCGCCAGTCGGTGGGACTGAGGCTCTCAAGAGGGACGCGCAAAATTAAACTGATCAGTACCGTCAACAGGAGTATGGCGCTGATATACAAGGAAAGGCGGAGATGATCGCCCATTCGTCTGGCCGCTGACCGCCATTCAAAATGGCAGCCCATCGCCAGATCAAGGCGCTGCCGACCCCGATCCAGCAGGTAATAGCCGACATGTGCAGATCGATCTTCTCTGCCTGTTTGCTGCGATGCCGCCTGGGCAAGTGCAATCGCTTTCTCTGCCACCGCCAGCTCATCACGACCACTGCTGCGTGCAATATCTTCAACAGCGTGGCGATATCGATCGCGTGTTGCGAAATCCTGTCCGTCGTATATGCCCATCGGGTCCTGGCGCAGGCTTTGTTCGACAACACTGTACGCTTCGACATGACTTCGCCAGTCCATAGCCGCGAGAAAATTCAGGCTTCCAATGCTGTTTGCCATGGATATCTGGTTGGCGGCGGAATTTCTGGCGGATACTTCAGACAACTGGGTCGCGGTTATGCCCTGTTCAAGTAATTTATGTTCGACCCACGTTTGCACGAATGCCATAGCGGGACCGTAGGCTTGCAATCTGGCGTAAAACTCCTCAACAAACGGCGCCGTCAAGGGCATATCTGCGTGCGCAAATTCGGCAAGTAGCTGAATCAGCAGTTTCGGCTCTTTTTCTGCGGCGGCGAGCATGCGATCCGCCCAGACCATCGCGGCATTGCGTTCCTCCCGCCGACAAGCAACGTTCAGACTAGCGCGACGCAGGTTTTCCAGTAACGCCAATTGCAGCATAATCGGGAAGGCCCATAATTCGCCCAGTGTTAATGCCGTAATGGTCTGATAAGCATGGATATAGGCGCTGACGTTATCTCCGTCGACGCGGGCATCCTGATGCGCAATCAATTCAGAGGCGAGGTCGTAGACACGGGGGAAGCCTGCCAAGCTGCCGGATTGCAGGCGTGGCAGTTGCTTGCCATAACCGACAGGCAAATGCCTTCGGGCCAGAATGATTTGCTGCTCAATGAGATAGAAATTATCAAGCAGCCAGATCTCGCCAGACAGTGTCCGCTGCTCAGCCTGCGCGGTCCCTACGGTGAGCACGTCATAAGCTGCACGTAGTACATCGGCATTGTCGGCCAAGCGGGGTAGCAGGCGATCTGGCCTAGGGTATGGATCAATCGCATGCTGACCAGCCAACATTACCGCATGTTGTTTCAGTTGTTCAACGCTGAACAGCTCCGAGCGTAACAAGTCCGCATCCGATGCGTTGTTCAGTGCGTTTTTTACACAGGATGAGAACTCTAATTTTTTTGTAGCTATGACGCTCTCCTCGGAGGAATTTAGCGATACGTCAGGGCATCATCTATTCCTCTTCCACTTCATATGCAATGCAACATGTTCTCGTGACGGGACGCCCCTCCTTTTTTGGCTGGGCGCTGCTGATTTCAGCGGGGAACGATGGTGGCACCCATATCGCTGGAATGCTTCTTGGCCTGTTTGGCCTGTTTTTTCTCTTTGGGTGTCATCGCTGGCTGCTTCCTGGTTTCTTTATTGCTTTTCTGTGCTTTGCTCATGATGGTTTCTCCTGTGCAGCTGCATGGAATATATGGTCAATCTGGAATAAGCTGGTTGTCGGACCTTAGTGCGACTTGCCCTGGTACTCTTTACCATTGTTCATAGCATCATTCAGTTCTGACTTGAGCCCTACTATATCGGCCGACTTGGCTCTCAGTTGCTGCGTTGTGCGAATGACGCCTGCCCGATCATGTTGGGCCTTCAGCCTGATAATCCTTTCTTCCAATCGGTGCTGTGCGATCTCTTCATGGTGGAGGTGCTCGCGCATCTGAACGATGGTCCTGTTATGCGTAAGCGGATAAGGGGTTGATGCCCTGTCTGTACTTGCCTGGGCTCCGGCAGCGACGCTGCCGATAAGTAGAATGCCAATAATGTTTGCCATCCAGCGGTTCATGAACATGCTCCTGTGTAGCGATGTATGACAAACCACCCGCCATGCATGATTCAGTATAACCTATTCCTAGTCGCGGCGTACGGTAAAAAATTCGTCAATTTCATTGACACGTTTAATTTCTAATCGGTAATCCGAGCCAGTAATGTTGAATTTGCTGATATTCACAAGGTGGATGACAAGGCAATCGGGATCAAAAAGGCAGAAACGGTCAATTTGATCATCCCATAGCGAGGATGTCGGACCGTTAACGTACCGAAGAATTGCCAGAATTTTGATTGTTTACATGGGTGGACAAATTTGACGGTGATTTCTACTGAAAACTGATCAACTAAAAACGCTGTTTGACAGTCTTGACTCATGGGTCCATTGTGAAAAAGCGGTTTTCTTTGCACCTAATTTGATAATTTTAATTATCCTTCATTGCATTCACGGATCCAAGAGGTGCTACATGTCTGATATACTGCACAATGTTGCCGCAAACTTTATTATGCCCATAGTTGTACTCGTAATTATAGTTGTTCTCATTAAGGCATCAGTAAAAATTCTACGCCAATATGAACGAGCCGTGATTTTCACTTTTGGTAGGTTTCAGTATGTAAAAGGACCTGGGTTAGTTTTTATAATTCCTTTTGTTCAGGAGATCGTACGGGTAGACTTACGAATACACGTCGTCGAAATTCCAGCTCAGGATCTTATTTCTCGTGACAATGTCTCGATGAAGGTTGATGCCATCCTCTATTTCAATGTGATAGATCCTGAACATGCGATTATCAAGGTGGAATCATTTGTACCTGCGACCATGATGCTTGCCCAAACTACGCTGCGTGCAGTATTGGGGCAGCATACCCTTGACGAGATGCTATCAGACCGAAAGAAACTCAGCGATGATCTTCAAGAAATTCTGGATACACAGACCAACACTTGGGGAATTAAAGTCAGTAATGTCGAAATCAGAACGATTGAGTTGACCGATGATATGATCCGTGCAATTGCCAAGCAGGCAGAAGCCGAACGTGATCGTAGAGCCAAGATTATTCACGCAGAAGCCGAGTTTCAAGCATCCCAGACCTTGGTGAACGCGGCGCAAATTTTGTCCAGCATTCCAGCGGCGATGCAGCTTCGCTATTTGCAGACGCTGACTGAAATTGGCGCAGAAAAAAATTCAACCGTCATTTTCCCGATGCCAATTGATCTCGTAAAGCCCTTTCTTGAACTAATGGAGAAGAATACAGCTACTCCACCCGTGATTGCGCCGAAAGTCGCACCGCCTATAGCAGAATCCGAAGCTATGCCAGTTCAGGTTCCTCCTATGGAATAATCCGACTTGCTCGGTATCAGATATCGCCTTTGAAACAGGCAAACATAGACCTAGGGATCGAAAGTGGGTTGAGAAGGATAATTCAGCAAAGTGCCTGGTTGCTGTATGCTGGAAAATAGTGCTGCCCTTGACTCTGGCTATGGCGGAGTTGGCTTAAGTGGGGAGGCCTTTCTGCCAGGAGTCATGAAAGCCGGTATTTCGATATGTCTATGCCCTACATCAGATAACTTTTATTTCATCGAGATAACCGGTCTTGGATTGTGTCACGGCGATCATAACGTACAAAAAAACGACGTGAGAAAATAATGGTATGACTCATGAAACAGCCTAATGGGGCCCAAATGGGGGCGTCCCTTCATCTGCCCGAGTCACATATGTGCCCTACCGCACAGACGACTCACCATAAACTTCATATGATTGATCATTAGTTGGCCTATCACCAATCGAGTAAGCTGTTTCAGTTGCACGCAGATCTGATGTGACGTCGTAGATTAGAAAAAGTAGTAATCCACCGTCCATAAAGGGACTAGATTTTGTGCATTGGTAGGCAGCATGGTTTAAAAATATATAATTTTGGAGTTTAGCATGAAAATACCAGCCCGCCATTCGACCATGAAGTTCTCTAATTCCGTTCGCACGGCCGTTTTCCCTGTCGCCGGTATGGGCACAAGATTTCTACCCGCAACAAAAGCAACGGCTAAAGAAATGATGCCGATTGTAGACAAACCACTTATTCAATATGCGGTTGAGGAAGCTTTAGAAGCTGGATGTGACAGGTTAGTTTTTGTCAGTGGTCGTGGTAAACGCGCCATTGCTGACCACTTCGACGTCGCTTTTGAACTGGAGTATGAGCTTGAGCGCTGTGGGAAAAAGGAGCTACTCGAAGAAGTGAGGAGTATTGTGCCGCGCGGAGTCAGTACGGTCTTTCTCCGACAGCCTCACCCTTTGGGGTTAGGCGATGCAGTACTGATGACTCGAGATGTCGTTGGTGATCATCCCTTCGCCGTGCTACTCGCCGATGACCTCATCTTAGCCAAGAAACCCGTACTAGCCCAGATGATAGAACAGTATGAACACTATCATGCGGCTATACTGGCCATTCAACAAGTACCTCACAAAGAAACCAATAAATACGGCATTATTCAGTCCTGGGCGTGGGAAAATAGAATTCATCAGATATCGAATATTATAGAGAAACCCAACCCCGATGATGCACCATCTGATTTGGGTGTGGTGGGCAGATATATTTTACCTCCAAGAATATATGACTATTTAGAAAATTTGCCTGCCGGAACGGGTGGAGAAATTCAACTCACCGATGGGATTGCTGCTCTTTTAAAAGAACGGCAAGTTCTTGGGTTCGAATTTGAAGGTCGAAGGTTTGATTGTGGTGATAAGCTCGGTTATCTACAGGCCACGGTCGAGTATGGCTTGCGTCACGCGGGCGTTGGAACATCCTTTGCAGAGTACTTGCACAAGCTCGCAACGGATGGAATTTGTTCCTATATTGCAGACAAGCCAATAGCTCTACTGACACGCAAGAAAAAATCGCGAGTAGCGTGACAAAATTTTCTGTCATGTTGTTAATTCATAGGAAAAATGTCGCAGGAAGTAGGCTGATGCAAAAACAGTGCGGGCCGAGATAAGTTGGAATTCTGCAAAAGTGCGGAACAAGCCTCTGGTGATGCATTGTCTTATAACGCTAAAAATACCCTACATAGTGTCGGCAAAGCCTTGTCTTGAGGTGCTTTGATTCAAAGGAGAAATTATCATGAATGTATGGAAAACGATGAAGACGCTCACGCTGACAATGATCATGTTGACCCCTCTGGCCCTTGCCGGGTGCGGAGGCGGCCCTAGCGCTAAAGCCGAGTCAGCGCAGAATGATGCACGCGCTGCCCAGGAGACGGCCAATCGGGCCTTGGCGAAAACCGATGCGCTAGAGCATAAACAAAATGAAGCATTAAACCGGGCAGATGCTGCGCAACAGACGGCAAACCAGGCAGATCGGGCAGCGAGCGGTACTCAGTAAGCTGGAATAGAGCGTCATGCTCGTTGAGTAAGATCCTGACGCCCTATCCGTTTCATGCTTACAGCAAACATAAGGAATAAACAATGCGTTCAATATCCAAACTATGGGAAACAATTCAGCTGGATGGTTGCAGCTCTCTGTGTAGGGGCGGTACTGCCTTTAAGTGGCTGCGTTGCTATTGCTGCAGCTGGTGCGGGAGCCGGTAGCGTCGCTGCTGTCAATGCCGGAATTCTGTCCGACTATCATGCCTATTATCCAAGGCCACTCGGAACGGTTCAGGCTGCCGTTCTGCAAGTCTTTTCGGGAATGCATATTACCTATGTGGGTAATGTGAAGAAAAATCCAGACAAATGGATCATTGATGGG
>NZ_MOAD01000091.1:0-1534 GCF_001931655.1 Acidithiobacillus albertensis
CCAACTCACGCCGCAGGGAGTGAAAGTACCCAACGGCTTTGCCATTACCGGCGACGCCTATCACTATCTGCTGGATCAGGCCGGTGCCTGGTCAAAGCTGCATGAGGCACTGGACGGCCTCGACCCCGATAATGTTCGCGATCTGGCCAAACGGGGTGCCAAGGCTCGGGAAATTGTCTACAGCGCGCCCCTTCCCGAAGATTTGCAAACCGAAATTTTGGCCGCTTACGCCCAATTACGTCAGGAATACGGAGATACGCTGTCTTTGGCCGTGCGTTCTTCTGCCACCGCAGAAGACCTGCCAACGGCCAGTTTCGCTGGTCAGCAGGATACTTATCTGAACATTTCCGGTGAGGCCGCTTTGCTGGATGCCTGTCGTCGCTGCTTTGCCAGCCTGTTTACCGACCGGGCCATTCATTATCGCGTTGATCAGGGCTTTGATCATTTCAAGGTGGCCCTATCGATTGTCATCATGAAAATGGTGCGCTCCGATCTCGCCACCAGCGGCGTCATGTTTTCACTGGACACTGAAACTGGTTTTAGAGATGCCGTCTTTATTACGGCATCCTGGGGTCTGGGTGAAAATGTTGTCCAGGGAACCGTCAATCCCGATGAATATTATGTCTTCAAACCCGCCTTCCAGAAGGGAAAAAAGGCAGTTTTGCGCAGGGTTCTCGGCAGCAAAAAAATCAAGATGATTTATACCGAGGGAGACACCCGCCATGGGACCCGCAATGTACCGACACATCTCGATGAACAGGAACGCTTTTGTTTGAAGGATGAGGATATATTCATTCTCGCCGATTACGCCATCAAAATTGAAAATCACTACAGCCAGAAAATGGGCGAAAGCCGACCCATGGACATGGAGTGGGCAAAAGACGGACTGGATGGGGCTATTTACATGGTGCAGGCCCGACCGGAAACCGTTGCCTCGCAAAAGAAGGGACAAATTCTGGAGGAGTATATTCTGGGTGAACACGGAAAACGTCTTGGCAGCGGTCGGGCCGTAGGCAGTAAAATTGCTACCGGACCCGTCCGGATTATTCGTAGTCTTGAACATCTCGCCGAGTTTCGCCCCGGTGAAATACTGGTAGCAGACACCACCACGCCCGATTGGGAGCCGGTCATGAAAAATGCAGCGGCGGTGATCACCAATCGCGGCGGACGAACCTGCCACGCTGCCATCATTGCCCGTGAACTGGGGATACCGGCGGTAGTCGGCGCAGAAACAGCCACCGAAATACTGCACGACGGTGAGCCGGTCACAGTTTCCTGTGCGGAAGGCGATATGGGAAATATTTATGGGGGTCAATTGCCATTTACCGTTCAGCATACCGATCTGGCCGCACTTCCCCGACCCAAAACCAAAATCATGATCAATCTGGGCAACCCGGAAATTGCTTTCCAGACGGCTAATCTCCCCAGCGATGGTATTGGTCTGGCGCGGATGGAATTCATCATCAGCAATACCATCAAGGCGCACCCCATGGCTTTGCTCTACCCGGAAAAGGTCAAAGACCCGCAGGAGCGT
>NZ_MOAD01000092.1:0-1133 GCF_001931655.1 Acidithiobacillus albertensis
ACTGTTCCCAAAACCGCACCGCCAGCAGCGCCAATAGCACCGCCACTCAGAGCACGCTGGCCCGTTGGGCTCATGTTGGCACAACCGGCTAATGCCATCACTGCTGTCAAAAGTAAGACTGCCCGGACCCACGAAGCGGCAGGATTTGCAGTTTTTATATCGGTTCTAGACATCGTAACCTCCTGTTCAGGTATTTCTCTATCAGACAATAGTCTGTAGAAATTTGCTCATTCGAGATTATAGCCAACATCTGAGGCTTTCATCTGGCTATGATTCTCGTAGATCCAGGCTGTAATAACCAAAGATGATGCGGACTGGTAGGCCATAAGGCGTCAACTACGGTCTGCTGCGGTCACTGCTATGTGTTGATATTTCATTTTTTGTTCCTATTTTTCAATGTGCTGAACGGGTATCGTTCTCCACTGTTCTTTCTTTGGAACTGATGATGCCAGTACTGTGGTTTGATTTTTCAACCACCATGTGGAATATCTAATGCAGAATGCGTGCCCAAAATTTACAGCCAAAGCTACCCCCACGAAGGATCGAATCATGACGCAAAAAACACGGCCAGACGATCACTGGACGTTAGAGAAACTGCAAAGCCTGCTGGGTTTTATCCTGCGTATAATAATCGCTTGCGGCACCGCCATGATGATCAGTGGCTGCTTGCCGTTAATGGCGGCAAGCGCTGCAGGCAGTGTCGTTTACTATAACATGCCGCATTCCAATAAAAATGCTGATTAAGCGTATTGTCTGACGCCCATTCCCAGTTGCCCTGCTGTGCGGTACATGCGGCCAATGATCGTCTGACAGTGGCTATTATTCCGGGGAGATTCTCAAGTTGACTCAAGAGCGACAACATAAACACTTAAAAATTAACCAGATGGAATAAGTCAGCGTCCCACTGTAGTGGACTGACTACAGTGCAGAAGGGCTCGACCGAATGAAAACTTGCTGAAATCCTGTAGGAATGCTTTTTGCTGGTACGCCTTTGGTCTTTTTTATGGGAGCATCATTATGAAATCCAGCCCCTCCCCCTCAACAGCACGGCGAAAACCGATACTATGGGTGGTGGCTACCACCCTCGTCCTTTCATCTGCTGTTGGGATCACTCCAGCACTCGCCGATAATCT
>NZ_MOAD01000093.1:0-508 GCF_001931655.1 Acidithiobacillus albertensis
TCTCCAGCCAGGAAGCTTTGGATTCGCGCAGGCCGTCACTGACACTGACCAGCTCTTTCTTGCCCTCTGCCGTCACGCCGATAATCACCAGCAGGCAGATACGCGGATCCTCCTCCGCACGGAGGTTCGTATAAATACCGTCTACCCACCAGTAAGCATAGCGCTTTCCCTGTAGGGAGCGGTGTTGCCAATGGGCATACTCTTGCGCCCACTCCGCCTTGAGACGTCCCAACACCGCAGGTGAAAGTCCCTTGGCCTCATCACCCAGCAAAATGGAAAGGGCTTCCTGCATGTGGCCGGAAGACACCCCATGCAGATAGAGCCAAGGTACTGTAGCGGCTACCGTTCGTGATTTGCGTACATACGGAGGCGCCAGTACCGAATTGAATTTGATCCCCGATCCTGAGCGGTCCCGCACCTTGGGTACTTTGACGGGTACCGGACCCAGAGCGGTCATGATCTCGCGCTCCGGCAGATGCCCATTACGCACGACCGCCTGACGCCCATC
>NZ_MOAD01000094.1:0-1106 GCF_001931655.1 Acidithiobacillus albertensis
GGTTTGGAGCAGGAAATAGCCGCACAAAAGGCCAAGTACGACAGCAATCGTCAGGCCTTGGCGACACTGTGCGGTGTGGGTGTCCAACTCCCCTTGGTGCTGCGTCATTATCAGCCCAATCTGTTGCAGACCCATTGGCAGCAACCCAGCGCTGTTCCGGCTGAATGGATTGCCGAGCGGCCGGATATTGTCGCCCAGCGGATGACCATCAAGGCGGCTGCTGCAGCGGTGCATATTGCCCGCGATGCCTATTATCCCAATATCAATCTGGTGGCTTTTGCGGGTGGTTTGGCAGCGGCAGGCGGCTTGTTTACTTTTTTGAATCCGGGGTCCTTACAAGCAGGTGTGGGACCAGCTATCAGTTTGCCATTGTTTACCGGGGGGCGACTGCGGGGCCACTTTGATGCCAGTCAGGCGAAATATCAGCTGGCTCGCGCCGCATATCAAAAAAGCTTGTTACAGGCTTTGCAGCAAGTCGCTTTCAGTCTGAGACAATTGCAGTCTGCCAGTCAGGAGCGGAAAATCTTACAGCGGCGTGCGCAAGCCTTGTCGCGCAGCGCGGCTTTACAACAACAAAGATATCAAGCGGGTCTCAGTAATGCCCTGCCAGTCATGACGGCGCAACTGCCGATCATCGACAATCAGATGCAGCAAATTCGCCTGGATACTTATGCCCGGCAGAATCTGATCAAACTCTATGCCGCTCTGGGGGGTAGGGTGATTCCAAAAACCTGGACGGGACCGCATTCACCATCATGAGTACCCTGAATCTTGCCAGTCGCCAATATTGGCAGAGTTTCTACCAGCATGATCTGCAAACCTGGATTTTCTGGGCCAAGACAGCCGCTGCGGCGCTGATTGGTCTCTGGTTGGCTTATAGATTCCAGCTGGACTCTCCCAGTACGGTCGTAATCACCGTGTTTATTGTGATGCAGTCGCGTAACGGGATGGTTCTGGCCAAGAGTTTTTACCGGGCGATTGGTACTATTGCAGGCAGTATTGTCGCCTTGTTGCTGGTAGCGACATTTCCGGATGAACGACTGGGATTCCTTGCCGGCTTGGCCCTCTGGGTGGGATTTTGCACTGCCGGGGCGCGTTATTTCCGT
>NZ_MOAD01000095.1:0-926 GCF_001931655.1 Acidithiobacillus albertensis
CCCTGAGAATGGTATGCCGGAGTCGCCGCACCTGCCGATGACTGTCCGCCATAAGGAGGGCTGGCAGCAGAAGAACCGTGTTGCATGGCCGGTGAAGAGGGTTGTCCCTGAGGCTGGTATCTCGGGGTTGCCGCACTGGCTGATGACTGTCCTCTGTAAGGCTGGGCAGAGGAAGAGGCGCCATGCTGCATGGAGTGTGAGGATGACTGTCCCTGTGGTTGATATCCTGGGGTCGCCGCATTGGCAGGGGTCATGGAACTCGCAAAAGCCATAGAAACGCCTAAGGCGAATACACCAAGGCCCGTCATTAATCTGGAATTTGAGTCTTGCATTAAGATCCTCCATCTAAAAAATCGATAGAAAGTAGTCAAATAGATATTGACCGTAGTACGTGGAATCCTCCACGACGTCAGTACGCTAACAATACAAAATGGAGTTCGTCAAACCCTAATAAACGATTGTTTTTATCACAACAATAGCGTTCTTTAATGAACACACACAGAATCAGTTATCGAATTATAATGAACGGATAATGCCCGTTATTATTTACTCTAATTTAGAGTTTTACGGATGCGCAACGATCGTGTGATTTTTATAGGGCCTGGTCCCTAAGCCATGCTCGAAAGGTTGCTGCGATATTTGCAGTCTTAGCGAGGTTTTTTGTGAACATGAGGATGGGGTTTTTGAATGACGGCTTCAGCTGCATCACTAACTATTTCAACGTCACCGAGGCGAAAGTCAGTCTGTCTGATACACGTCGCTGCGGTAGATTTAGATGGTTCCTCGTCATTTCAAGTGGGTAGCCTGAGATCCAGCTTGCCCAGGATCAGGTAGGCCATGTTGATAAAGTTCTTGTGCGTGCGGTAACCCCGAGCCTTGGCCTTGGCGGATTGAATGAGGCTGTTGAAACCTTCCAGAATTCCATT
>NZ_MOAD01000096.1:0-1193 GCF_001931655.1 Acidithiobacillus albertensis
CTCCAGAAAAGGAACGTGAATGCATCCAGTATCCCCCGCATTGCTGCATGTTGCGCCAGAGTTTGTCCCAGTACCTGCCAAGCCAGCGTTCCCTGATGTAATCCCGCATCACGCATATAGCGGGGTAGTGCCGCGCTGAACGGATTGATATGTCCACCCATCTGATTCCAGGCCTCCTGGGCTTCTTCCGTCATGATGGTGGAGATGATAGCAATACCCACAGAGCCCCCCAGATTACGCATCAGATTGAATATCCCCGATCCTTCGGGTGTCTGTTCTTTGCTCAGGGTTGCAAAAGCCAGTGTGAATAGAGGAATGGATACCAGGCCCAGGCCGAGACCACGGATAACCCCAGGCCAGATTATCCAGAAAGGGCTCACCTGCAGGTTGTAGGAGAGACTCAACCAGGTGCCCGTGGCCCCCAGACCGATTCCCGCCAGAATCATCCAGCGCGGATTGGCCCCGCGATTAAGCAGTCTGCCTGCCATCCACATGGAAACCCAGGAGCCTATCCCTTGCGGGGCCATGACCAGCCCTGCGGTTTGCGCTTCATAGCCCATATAATCTTGCAGGTAGATGGGCAATATCACCATGGTTCCATAAAGCGCCAAACCGAATAAACCGATTCCTGCACTGCCCAGAGTCAGGGAGCGATCTTTAAGGAGACGCAAATTCACCAGTGGATGGGAAACATTGAGCGAGCGCAGTACAAACAGCAAAATCCCCATGCCCGCCAGCAGCATCAAAATGATGATGAAACGAGAACTGAGCCAGCCATCCTGATCTCCGAGGCTGAGCATCATCTGCAAGGCCCCCAGACCGATGGCCATCCAGACAAAACCCAGCCAATCAATTGGCCGGGGCTTGTCGCTTTTGCCGAAACTGGGAATGTATAGCAACAGCATGGTGAACGCGATGAGGCCAATGGGAATATTGACGTAAAAACACCAGCGCCAGGAAAGGTCCTGGGTGAGATAGCCACCGAGCACGGGGCCAACAATCGGACCGAGCATGGTACCCATACCCAAAGTCGCCATGGCTACTCCTCGTTTTTCCCGAGGATAGGCTTCTACCAAAATCGCCTGTCCGACCGGTACGAGCGATGCCCCCAAAGCCCCTTGCATGAAGCGCCAAAAGACAATTTCCGTGAGACTGTGGGATTGTCCGCTCATGATCGAGCAGACCAGGAAGCC
>NZ_MOAD01000097.1:0-663 GCF_001931655.1 Acidithiobacillus albertensis
CAGCCCCCCGCCAACTATAGATTTGCTGATGCGCATCCCCCACATAAAAGACGGGCAAAGATTGCGCCGTGGTCAACATCAACATCAAATGATCCGCATCCTGCGCCTCATCGAACAAAATATATTCGTAGCCAAAGCGGCTGGATGACAGGTCCGGCATGGACGCGACAAATTCGCGTAAATACAAATCGTGCGTCACCGGAAAATCGCTCGTGGGCCTGCGCATTTCGTTATAAATTTTTTGTGCCAGCGGCAAGGCTTCCGACTGGATCTGGAAACAAACCTTGCGTTGCATATCGCTTTCAATCCTGGATTGACGCTGATCAACCTCAGATTTGGTCACATCAGGTTTCCATGCAAAGATGGTTTTGCAGGCATCCGGCCAGACTGAATGTTCAGGACCCACCTCATCATCGATGGTGCGAAGAAACTTCCCCAGAGAATCCAGGGCCATCCCCGAAACCAAATAGGCGTGATCGCCTCCGACACAAAAACGCTCCCGAATGAATCCGGCATTGAGACGCTGATTCAACCGCGAACCATACTTCTTGCCGAATCCGGCAAAAGCCAAAGAATGAAAGGTTCGTGCCGTGCAGTTGGTCCCGGAAAAACGTTTTTGCGCTTCGACCGCAATCCCTTTATTGAAGGACAAATACAGCCCCC
>NZ_MOAD01000098.1:0-912 GCF_001931655.1 Acidithiobacillus albertensis
TGCTGCAAGCGGATCAGGGCCTCAAAACCAATCACGCCCTGCTCCGGTGACGCAGAAGGGGCAGGCCGGGTCACTACCGGCTGGTAGTACATGACCAAGTTCTGGGCTTCAAGCGCTTCCTGGGTCATCGTCAACATCTCCATCAGCTGTTCTTGTTCAATATCCAGGCTTTTTTCATAAAAACAATACTGATTGCGACCCCGGGCTTTGGCCGCGTAAAGCGCGAGATCCGCATGCCGCAACATCTGCGGGGCATCACCCGTATCCCCGGGGAGAATCGTCCATCCAATACTGGCTGAGACGTTCGCCACCTGTGTGTCCATCTCAATAGGCTGGTTCAACGCCTGGATCAGCCGGTGGGCGAGATGCTGGGCGTCTTCCAGATCGTGCATATGGGGCAGCAGCAGCCCAAACTCATCCCCGCCCAGGCGGCTGACGCTATCTTCAGGCCGCAGCGTTTCACGGACCCGTTGTGCTACCGTACAAAGCAGCTGATCCCCTTGGTCGTGTCCCCAGCGATCATTGACCTGTTTGAATCCATCCAGATCGAGAATGCCAACCAGGAGGAGGTCTCCCGGCAGGGGCTGCGCCTCTGTGGCCCGGCGGAGCTGCTCCAGAAACCACTTGCGGTTGGGCAAGCCGGTCAAATCATCGTGATGCGCCTGATAAGCCAGGTGCTCGGTCAAACGACGCCGTTCCGTGACATCATGAAAGACCAGTACGGCGCCCAACACCTGACCATCCCGTCCGTGAATTGGTGCTGCAGAATCTTCAATGGCGATCTCCTGACCATCCGCGCGCAGGAGAACCGTATGGTTGGCCAGCCCCACGATCCGGCCTTCCTGCAAGACTCTGCGGATGGGGTTTTCTACCGGAAGGTGATCCCCCTCATGGGCGATGTGGAAAACCGTT
>NZ_MOAD01000099.1:0-2152 GCF_001931655.1 Acidithiobacillus albertensis
CAGCGCATCGCCAGATAGCCCACCGTCAGATAATCGGCCAGACGAGCGCCTACAGGTAATTGTGCTTTGGTACGTGCCATTGCCATGTCTCCCCAGAAACAAAACATGGCGGTTATTCTGACAGAAAATTACCTATCTAAACAGTATTGCCCCTAAACTGGAGTAAGGATAAGTGGGGGTGTAGGGAATATTGACCGTTATGGTGGGATAAATGCCATAGGAGGCATTAAATAAGTCGCTGGCTACACTAGTATCGTTGAAATAGTCATTGGGGTTGATCAATCCCAGTCGGACTGTATATCTCCCAAGTCTTTGACGATAAAACGCCTTATAGAGGTGGGCTATATGCGGATAGGGGGTGGTGAGATTGGATACGCCTTGAAGATCTCCGACATACAGACTGTCAGGGTTACTCCCATCTGCAGCAAGTCCTTCGATTACAAACAGACCGCCTTGCCACCATCCGGCTTCGCTGGTATGCAGTGCAAAGCCACCTAACCATAATCCCGTCGCCGTTGTGCCAGGAGCGATGCCCCCATTAAGATTGGAAACACTTTCAATACGGCCCTGCATGACCAGGGACAATCCTTTCCATGAATTCACGTAAGTTTTTTCGGGAATAGATAAGCTTGCGCTAGACGCCCAGGCAGGGAGACTGAAAAAAAGGAGGAGAACGATCCAGTTCCAGTTAATGGTCATGTTAAAGCTATTTCCAGTCAGCAACACATAGGAAGTTGTGAAGAAAAGTGAAAAAAATGTGCTATAGTTAGTTGTAATCTTTTTTCTTGTTCAATGCAAAAATACCTTTCGTCATTGTGGTGATGCCAGCGAAGGTTCAAGAATGGGGGGTACGTTGTCATGCATGCACTGAAATCTGTAGTTGCAACCTCTCTCATCTGCTGTTCTGCTACGTTAGCATGGGCGCATACTGAAGCACCCAGTCCCAAGGGTTTGTGGAAAGAAATTCAATCGCTCCAAAAAAGTGATGCAATCATGCCTGGAAGCGTTCCCTATCAGTTAGGATCGCGAACGGTCGACCCGTACACTGTGGATCTTGCCAACTCTTTGGCAAAGTCCAGTGTTGAGAAAGCGGGTGGCATTTTGAAAGTGACGCGCTACAGCAACGGAAGCTTGGTGGTCAAAGAGAACTATAACGCACACAAGCAATTGGTAGGCGTTACCGCTATGTTAAAGGCAGCCCATTATGATCCTGCGGATCGTAACTGGGTGATGGCTTCCTATGACCCTACTGGGAAAGTCCTAGCCTTTGGCAAAGTGGGTAGTTGTATTGCCTGTCACGTATTGGTTCGTCATCAGGATCTGGTATTTGCTCCACCGCCCACACAGCTAGTCTCGATAACAACCTGGAAGGCCTTTTTCTCAAAGCAGGAAATGAATCCGGCTTATGTAGCGCTCATCCGAAAATATCCCAAGGCTGTTGTGCAGTAGACAGAACGCACCATGAGCTGGCCTTTCTGCCCCCTATGCGCAGGAATCCGACCTCAACGAATACTTGAATCGGGACGTTAAAACCGCTCTGCGCACAAGCGCGGGCATAAGAGTGGCGAAGCTCGTGATCTTGTCCGGTATTTCGCGCAGGCGCTCCATGAAGGCCATTATATCCACTTTGAAGATGGTGTCAGAAACCTAGGGTTTGAGGGAGCGCAAATACAGCGCATTTTATTATCAATTAATATATGAGCATGAATTATTCCTTGTGGTCCTTTAAACACAAATCATTGTACTCTTTTGTCCACTTTAAAGTAGTTCCTCTCCAAATGTGGCTTTTGGTCCTGGCATAAAAATGTATTTTCCCAACAGTCCGGTAGCAAGTCGAATTGCTGCGATTAATGCTGAAGGTGTGGAATTTGATGTTTGCCACAACAGTATGGAGGCCTTCAAGAAGAAAACCGGCCATCTTCCCAAGTTGGATCCTTCGGTAGTCATTGTTTCGGCAGGCATCGTGCGTATCATGCAGTTGGAGCACGCTGGCTTCGATTATTATGGTGGACCCCTCTGTCAAGACAATAATCAGCCGAGTTTAAGAGGGTAACCTTTCACACGCAGCGGCACGGCGCTGCCCCGGTTTTGCTTCTGATTCTGTTTCCTGACGATTTTCTTTTTTCGCGGTGAATTTTTCCACTATCGTTGC
>NZ_MOAD01000100.1:0-1653 GCF_001931655.1 Acidithiobacillus albertensis
GCAGAATCTTCAATGGCGATCTCCTGACCATCCGCGCGCAGGAGAACCGTATGGTTGGCCAGCCCCACGATCCGGCCTTCCTGCAAGACTCTGCGGATGGGGTTTTCTACCGGAAGGTGATCCCCCTCATGGGCGATGTGGAAAACCGTTTCGAGCGGTTTTCCCAGAAGGTCTGAGCGTGCAGAACCCAGCATGGATTCAGCCACGGGATTGATATCTGTGACCCGACCTTGGGTGTCGGTCGTTATCACCCCGTCACCAATGGAATGGAGGGTGACTTCCGCCCGCTCCTTGGCCTCCCACAACCTCAAATCATGGGCCGATCTTTCACGCTGCCGGTCTTCGCCGATGCGGCGAAAGGTCCAATAGCCGAAGGTAGAAAGCAGCAGCAGAGCCAGCATGGCCGCCAAAGGTCCGGTCATCCGATTCCACCAGGTGGCCAGCAGAAAGGAACGTGGCAGTCCCACACCGGCTACCAGCGGATAGCCTCGCACCTGGTTCCAGGCCCCGAGACGCCATTGATTGAACGCCGTAGCCAGGCCATAAAAGCTGGCAGAGCGGGCCTGGGGGTGCGCCCGGATGGACTGGACGGCAATGCCGTTTTGGGGTGCACCAAAGGGGCTTTGTGTGGGCAGCGGATAGAGGCTTTCCAGAAAGCCATCCCGGCGCAGCAGAAAGACCGAACTCAAGGCAGGAAGCGGCAGATTGCGCCAAAAAGGGAATTGGCCGTGCTGCAAGGGCAGCAGGGCCACCATGTTGGTCACTACGGAATGTCGATAGGGGGTCCCTTGGGCCCCCAGGAAAAGCGGGACCACCCAATGTGGATGTTGGGGGTGTCCCGGATTACGCACCGGCAAAGGAGGACCGACGCAGAGGTCGGAAGCCTGTCTACAACGCTGGATCAGTTGCCGCTGCTGGTCCGTAATCCGGGAACGGGCATCCGGCGATGCCGGGAGTGAAAGCAAGGTCCGCAGCAGTCCCTTGTCCATCCCGGCAGTGACCACCCCGTCAGCTGCCGCACGCACACCGACACTATTGAAATCGGGATTGAGGACCAGGTAGTCCTGCAATTTTTCGTGAATCGCCAGAGGCGTGCCATCGGCTCCTGTGCCCGTGTCCTGACCCAGCATGGCCAATGAAGACTGGGTGCCCTTGAGAAATAAATGCGTGCCATCCGCCACAGCGGCTGCCAGCACCCGCAAGTTGGTGCTGTATTCCCGGCAAACATCCTGCCATGTTTCATAGGCCAAGCCTCCCCCAGCCAGCAGAACGATGACCACAAACAAAAGCCAGGCACGCAATAACCAGGGTAGCATCGGTATCAATCTACCTTGGAGAAGCGGACATCATGAGTAAGCACTTTCTACGGCATCCTTTCACATGCACGAGTAATGTTTCATAAATAGTACAGGTTGGGGAATTTACCACGAAACCCGCCGCACCTTATCCTGCGTTTCTGCAGTTGTCATACAGGCTTTTGCAAAACCAGGGGGGACGCGGTGCTCCACTCGTTGCGGTAACAATAAATCCATACCGGCGCTTAGCGCTTAGTCCGTCATTTCCGTGGCATATAGGTAAAGGGCATGGCGCGCCAGGCGGCCTACCGAACTGGGATGACCACTCAAAAGCCGCCACTGACGCAACGCCCAAAAG
>NZ_MOAD01000001.1:0-68010 GCF_001931655.1 Acidithiobacillus albertensis
AAAATTTAGCAATGTTCAGTTAACAAATCCCGGCTGGCCAGATTATATACTGGCGCAGATCGTGTCACTTGGCTATACTGCAGCGACTGATTGTCGTGTCCAAACATCACGATTTTACCGCCCAGCACTCGACCAGGTTACGTATGAGCCGTGATTCAAACTTATCCGCGCTGCACAACGGAGATGCCCTTTGGGAAGCGCTCTGCATACAGCTGCAGGAACAGACAACACCTCAGCAGTTCAATACCTGGCTTCGCCCTTTGCGTGGCGAGCTGCATGGTAACGAATTTCATCTGTTTGCCCCCAACCCTTTTGTCATGCAGTGGGTCAGGGAACGGCTGATGGATTTGCTGGAAGCGGTTCTCGCCGAGCTGGCTCCAGGAATGCTGCTCCGCTTCAATCTGGATACGACAGCGGCGGCTCCTGCACCGGAGCCCCAAAGCAGCGCTGCGCCCAGCCCGGTCAGTACAGATCCGCGTAACGGCAATCGCCTCAATCCCGGCTTTTCCTTTCAATCCTACGTTGAGGGCAAGTCCAACCAGCTCGCCGTAGCAGCAGCGCGACAAGTTTCCGAGCATCCGGGTAAATCCTACAATCCCCTGTACATATATGGGGGAGTCGGTCTGGGTAAAACTCATCTCATGCAAGCCGTTGGCAATGCCATCCTCCAGCGCAACGCAGACGCCAAGGTGCTTTATGTCAGCGCCGAAGGTTTCATCATGGACATGGTGCGTTCTCTACAACATAACACCATCAACGATTTCAAGCAGCGTTATCGCAAACTCGATGCCCTACTTATTGATGATATTCAGTTTTTTGCTGGCAAGGATCGCACCCAGGAAGAATTTTTTCATACCTTCAACGCCCTGTTTGATGGTGGCCGACAAATCATCATTACCTGTGATCGCTACCCCAAGGAAGTCGAACATCTCGAAGAAAGACTCCAGTCGCGTTTCGGTTGGGGTCTCACCGTCGCCATTCAGCCTCATGATCTGGAAACCCGTATGGCGATTGTTCTATGCAAGGCTGAAGAAATTGGCATAGAACTGCCCGAAGAAGTAGCTTTTTTCATTGCCGAAAAAATCCGCTCCCATGTTCGTGAACTGGAAGGGGCGTTAAGGCGGGTCGTCGCCCACGTTAACTTTACCCATAAGCCGTACAATCTGGATACTGCCAGGGAAGCCCTGCGGGATCTCATTGACGTCCAGAAACGCATGGTCAGCCTGGAAAATATCCAGAAAGTCGTTGCCGAATATTTTCATATACGTGGCTCTGACATGCAGTCCAAGCGGCGGAGTCGTAATATTGCCCGCCCCCGCCAAGTCGCCATGTCGCTCACCAAGGAACTCACCAATCACAGCCTGCCGGAAATCGGTGAGGCCTTTGGTGGTCGCGATCACACCACCGTACTGCATGCCTGCCGACAAATTGAAAAACTTCGTCAGGAAGACTCTCAAATCAATGAAGATTATAACAATTTGCTGCGGATACTGGGCGCATGACCGGATTAGGAAACAAGCTGTGGAAAAGCCCATGGAAAAGTACGGTGCTGAGCATGTATGAAAACTACCGCTCATTTTTATCCCCGATCATACCTGCTTATCCACAGCTTGCCGGCGCTTTGTCTAATGCAATAAAAATATGCCTAACAAGGGCTTATATCGGTTTCCCACAGGCCTTCAGGCCCTTAATAATAATAGTAGTTAAAAAGGAGAATATAATTTATTTAGTTAACACCATAAGGAGCATTTCCTGATGAAACTCACCATGGATCGTGAAGACATACTGCCCATTTTGGCGAATATGGCGAATATTGCCGATCGCAGACCCATCCAACCCATTCTTGCCCATGTGCTGATCGAAGCTGCCGGACAACATTGCCGTTTCATCGCCACAGATCAGGAAGTACAGCTCAGTGTGGACAAGGATCATCCAGTAGATACTCCCGGAAGCTGCGCGGTTCCTGCCCGTAAACTTTATGATATTTGCCGGGCCTTACCCGAACACACCCCTCTGGAGTTTCACAAGGATGGCGAAAAACTGTTACTGAAAGCAGTTAAAAGCCGCTTTACCCTGCATGTACTCCCCGCTGAACAATTTCCTTATCTCAATATTCACAGCAGTCGCTGCCAGGGTGATTGCGAAGCCACTTTATTTCGGGAAGCACTGGCAGTAACCGCCAACACCATGGCGCAAAATGACGCCCGCATCTTTCTGAATGGGGTGCTTCTCGAAGTACAAGGTCAGGAAATGCGCCTGGTAGCCACGGATGGTCATCGCCTTTCCATGATGACTTTGCCATTTGCCAATAGCCTGGAAGAAGAAAGTTTCCAGTGCATTCTTCCCCGCAAGGCCGTCATGGAATTACTGCGCATTGTCAACGGTGGAAATATTCATCTCTCGCTTTCTGATACCAGTTTTGTACTGGATGATGGTGATCAACAATTTGCCTGTAAACTGATTGATGCCAAGTATCCTGATTATCGGCGGGTTATTCCTCAGGGACATCCTTTTTCCGCAATGCTTGATCGCCAAAACTTCAAAAGCGCCCTGCAACAAAGTGAAGTACTGGTCAGTGATCGTAATCCCACCACCCAGGTCAATCTGGGCAAAAATCTGATGACCTTGAGCAGTCGTAACGAAGAACAGGAAGAAGGAGAAATCGAACTTTCTATAGAATATCAAAATGATGAAATGAACATTGCCTTTAACAGTCGCTATCTCACCGATAGCATCCAGATTTTTTCTCAGGAAAATATTCGCATGCGTATCAAGGACGGCAACAGTGCAGCCGTTTTCACACCGCCGGACTCAGATAATCCGGTTTACATTCTGATGCCGGTGCGGCTCTGATCCAGTCCTGAAAATCCCTGCCTGATGACCCTGGAGACTCTGCAAATTCAGTCGTTGCGTTGTATTCAGAATTTACAACTTTCTACCCATGCCCGGTGGAACTGGTTGATTGGTGCGAACGGCGCAGGAAAAAGTACGGTCCTTGAAGCCCTCCACATTCTGGGTACCGGACAAACCTGGCGGCATGGACCACGCCACGTTCTGCGCGAAGGTGATGCGGAATACCTGCTCACTGCGCGGATGTCTGATCATTTCCTGGCTTTGCGCAGACGTGGCGAAGTGCGGGAAATACGTTATGATGGTGAGTCTGTCCATTCAGCCTGGGAATTGCTGGATATCCTGCCTCTGCAAAGTCTACATGATGATAACAGTCATTTTGTTGCCGGCACGGCGGATGATCGGCGACGGATCATGGATTGGGGAATTTATTATGTGGATCCATACTACGGCACGGTTTTTCGGGAGTATCGTCGAGCCCTGGCACAGCGTAATGCTTGGCTGAAAAAACCCCAAGGCAAAAGTCCCTGGGATTCGGCATTGGCTATGGCCGGAGAAGGTATTCAGCAACGCCGTCAGGATTATCTGACACGCATAGAACCTTATCTGCAGAAACTTTGGACCAGTTGGTCCGGCGCTACTGAGATATTGGGTTTACATCTGCAGAGCGGCTGGAAAGAAGGATTGGCCTTGCAGGAAAGTTTGCAGCGCGATCTGGGACAGGATCGGGAAATGGGATATACCCATAGTGGACCACACCGGGCCAATCTGGTTTTTCGGGTTCGCCAGAAAATGGCCCTGGATATTCTTTCCCGTGGGCAGTTGCGCATATTGGGTCTTGCCTATCGCATTGCGCAGTTGCTCCTGCTCAGGGAAGCCGGTTTTGCTTTGCCGACCCTATTGATTGATGATTTTGCGGCCGAACTGGATGAATCCGCCAGAAACTGGTGGGTTGAACAACTGAATGTACTGAATGTACAGGTTTTTGCTGCGGTGACTGCAGCCGGACAAATACCGGCAGGTGTTCAAGGCAGTCATTTTTATCTGGCCCAGGGCCAGCTTGAAAAGGAAATAGTAATATGACGCAAAAGTACGATTCTTCCAGTATCCAGGTGTTGAAAGGGCTGGAAGCGGTACGAAAACGCCCGGGCATGTACATTGGCGACACCGATGATGGCAGTGGCTTGCATCATATGGTTTTTGAAGTGGTAGATAATGCCATTGATGAAGCGCTGGGTGGGCATTGCGATACTATTGTGGTCACCATTCATGACGATGATTCGGTCAGTGTCAGTGATAACGGACGGGGTATTCCGGTGGATGTTCATGCCGAAGAAGGTCGTTCCGCCGCTGAAGTCATCATGACCATCCTGCATGCGGGTGGCAAGTTTGACGATAACTCCTACAAAGTCTCGGGTGGATTGCACGGTGTCGGCGTTTCTGTAGTAAATGCCCTGTCCATTTCCCTGCAACTGCGCATTTACCGGGATGGATTTGTCTGGACCCAGTCCTATGCGGATGGCGCCCCTCTGGCGCCTATTGCCCGGGGCGAAGCATCCACCCGGCATGGTACCATCATCCGTTTCAAACCTTCTCCGGAGGTTTTTGCCGATACCCAGTTCCATTTTGAAATTCTCGCCAAGCGCCTGCGCGAACTGGCTTTTCTGAATTCAGGAGTACATATCACGCTTCTGGATGAGAGGGTCAACCGTGAAGAAATTTTCCATTACCACGGCGGCATTCGCGCCTTTGTGGAACATCTCAATCGCAGCAAAACCGCCATTCATCCGCATGTAATCAGCCTTGCCGGCGAACGCGACGGGATTGTTGTAGAAGCAGCGCTACAGTGGAATGAGGGCTACAACGAAACGGTGCTGTGCTACACCAACAACATTCCCCAGAACGACGGCGGAACCCATCTGGCTGGATTTCGTGCCGCCCTGACCCGTACCCTCAATCAGTATATGGAAAGAGAAGGAACCCTGGCCAAAGCCAAGGTTTCCGTCACTGGTGACGATGCCCGCGAAGGATTGACGGCGGTACTTTCCGTAAAAGTGCCAGATCCCAAGTTCTCTTCACAAACCAAGGACAAACTGGTTTCCAGTGAAGTGAAACCGGTGGTCGAATCTTCCATGGCCGAGGCCCTCACCATTTTTCTGGATGAACACCCCAAGGAAGCCCAGGCTATTGCCGCGAAAATCGTTGACGCCGCCCGGGCCCGGGAAGCCGCCCGCAAGGCGCGTGAATTGACGCGCCGCAAAGGGGCTCTGGATATTGCCAACCTTCCGGGTAAACTGGCCGATTGTCAGGAAAAAGACCCCAGTCTTTGCGAAATTTATCTGGTGGAAGGAGATTCGGCAGGGGGTTCTGCCAAACAGGGCCGGGATCGTCGTCATCAGGCCATTTTGCCGCTTAAAGGAAAAATTCTGAACGTCGAACGGGCACGTTTCGACAAAATGCTGTCTTCGGATGAAATCGGCACCCTCATTACCGCGCTGGGCACCGGTATCGGCAAGGAAGATTTTAATCTGGCCAAGTTACGTTACCACCGCGTCATCATCATGACCGATGCGGATGTGGATGGCAGTCATATTCGTACCCTGTTGCTGACATTTTTTTACCGGCAGATGCCGGATCTGGTGGATCGTGGTCATGTATATATTGCCCAGCCCCCTTTATACAAGGTTAAAAAAGGCAAAGACGAACGCTATATCAAAGATGATACGGAACTGGCAGCTTATCTGCGTGAAATCGCCATGCATGGTGCTGAATTTCATCTTTCCGCAAATAGTGAAGCCGTCAGTGTGGATCAGCTTGCTGGCATGATGCGGCAATACCAGAATATTGAAGCCCTGGTGCAGCGTCTGGAAAGGCGTTATCCCGCCACCCTGCTCTGGGCGCTGGCAACCCTGCCGCCCATTGCTGCAGAAACCGCCCGTAATGATGACTGGGACCAGTTTGCGGAAGGACTACGAACGGCCCTGAGCGCAACCGCTTTACCCGCAGAACACTATCAAGTCGAGAAAATCGGCGAAGCGGACGGATTACGACTGGTGGTCCGGCGTGAACATCATGGCAGTCAGGAACTCCGCTTTTTTGACCAGGACTTTTTCGCGGGCGGTGAATACCGGCATCTGGCTGAATATGCCAAAAATATTGAAGGCAACATGCATCCCGGCGCCGTGATCAAGAGGGGCGAGAAAAATCGCGTGGTTCAGCGTTTCCGGGAGGCGATGGACTGGCTTTTGGCAGATGCCCGCAAGGGCGTGGAAATTCAGCGCTACAAAGGTCTTGGTGAGATGAATCCGGAGCAACTCTGGGAAACCACCATGAATGCGGAAAACCGCAGACTGGTTCGGGTTGATGTGGAAGATGCCATTGCCGCAGATGAAGTATTTTCCATGTTGATGGGGGACGCTGTAGAACCGCGCCGGCGTTTTATAGAAGAAAACGCCCGCTTTGTATCGCGACTGGATATTTAGCCGGTAAACCGGCTTCAGGCGGCGACGTCCTGATCAAAACGCAATGTGATGGGCCAGTGGATAATTTCCATCCGGCCATCCATGTGTTCTACCAGCGCCGTACAGCTTTCCACCCAGTCACCATCATTGTAGTAAAGTATGCCATCAATGCTTTTTTGTTCAGCATGATGAATATGGCCACAAATAACCCCGGCATAACCCCGGCGGGCGGTTTCTTCGGCAAGCAGATGTTCGTAGTCGTTGATAAATTGCACGGCCTTTTTGACCCGGTACTTGATGTAGGCACTCAGGGACCAGTGCCGGCGCAGACCCAGACGACGGAAGACGGACTGCAGCAGGCGATTGAGCCAGAGCAACAGGATATAACCATGATCACCGAGATGAATCAGCCAGGTAGCATAACGCATGGCCGCATCAAATTGATCCCCATGAATCACCCAGAGTTTTTTTCCATCGGCGGTTTCATGAACGGTCTCACTGAGAATGGCAATATCGCCCAGGGAAATGCTCTCATCATCCTGACCCTGAACATAATCAGAGAGCAGCTCATAGACGGGGTCATGATTTCCGCGAATATAGCGGACCACGACACCCGAACGCGCCAGACGCAGGATTTTCTGGACGACAGTATTGTGGCTGCGCGGCCAGTACCAGCGTATTTTGAGTCGCCATAAATCAATGATGTCGCCGACCAGATATAATTGCTGGCAGGAATTGTGGCGCAGGAAGTCGAGCAGACTTTCTGCCTGACAGCCTCGGGTCCCGAGGTGGACATCGGACAGGAAAATACTGCGGTAATGAGGCATAGTTTCGTCCTGAAAACGTGACATACGTCTATAATGCCAGCAAAATGTGACAGTTTGATGAAAGTGGATGGCGTGTATGCCTCTGCGCGAATGGGGAGATACGGGTGCTGAATTTGGTTGGTTTTGAATATAAAGAACTTTTTACAGATGAGGGCATTGCGCGTCTGGATCAGGAATTTCTCGACAGTCTGAACAAAGCGGATAGTTCACTCGCCGAAGCCCTGCATGATTACCGGGCTCAGGGTTTGCTTCCGGCGAGCAAGGCACAAAGCGACTTTCTGCTGCGCCTGGCTCCCCATGTGGAACAGTTTATTACGCGCTTATTCGCCCTGGAAAAAGAAGTCTCTGAATTACAGACACAAACCCGCAGTCATGATGTAGTCATGGAATTCAAAAAGCATTTTGTGCTGCGTCGCGCCCGGCGTTATCGCGGAGATTTTCCGGAGACTTTTGCGGATTTGGATCAATGGCTGGATAGCCAGATACGCCAACGCGCCTGGCCCGATACGGATCGTGAGTGGGCGATTTCCCGGCTTGGTGAAGATTGGCTCAAGGATGAAAATACCCATGCTGAGGAGATTCAGCGCCTGACCCAATGGTGTGCCCTGATTCTTCAGGACCCCCAGGCAGCTCTGGCGGTTACGGGGTGGTCGAGCTTCCGTTTGCCCCAGCGCGTAGATCATGAGGCCCTCGTGCCCCTCAAAAAGCTCGATCAGGTGCCCGGTACGCCATTTGTAGCGCCCGACGGTACCCTGCGTCGCCGCGACAGCTTTCATCTGACGGATTTGCGCATGGACCCGCGCAGCGTGCAGAGTGAAGTCCATTATTGTCTGTATTGTCATGATCATGATGGCGATTTTTGCTCCAGAGGATTCCCCGAAAAAAAAGGGGTGCCGGAACTGGGCCTGAAGGTTGATCCTCTGGGCGTGACCCTGACGGGCTGTCCCCTCGAAGAAAAAATTTCGGAAATGCAGATTCTCAAACGGGACGGACTGAATCTGGCGGCATTGGCCATGGCCATGGTCGATAATCCCATGGTTCCCGCTACCGGCCATCGCATCTGCAATGACTGCATGAAAGCCTGTGTGTACCAGAAGCAGGACCCGGTCAACATTCCGCAGGTTGAAACCCGCATTTTGACGGATGTCCTCAACCTCCCCTGGGGGATTGAGCTGTATGATTTGCTGACCCGCTGGAATCCCTTGCGCGCCGTTCAATTTGCGGCACAACCGTATAATGGGCGCAAGGTGCTGGTGGCAGGCATGGGGCCGGCGGGCTTCACCATGGCTCAACATTTGCTGCAGGAAGGTTGTGCGGTAGTGGGTATTGATGGACTGAAAATCGAACCGCTGCCGGAAGCCTGGCTGTCCGCGCCGATTCGTGACTGGAGCACCTTGCAGGAAGACCTGGACGAGCGGATTCTGCTGGGTTTTGGCGGGGTGGCGGAATATGGTATCACCGTGCGTTGGGACAAGAACTTTCTCAAACTCATTTATCTGACTTTAGCTCGGCGTCCCGGCTTTCAGATTTTCGGGGGCGTGCGTTTGGGTGGCACCATCACCCTGGAAGATGCCTGGTCTCTGGGGTTTGATCATGTCTGTATTGCCACGGGTGCGGGTTTGCCCAGAGTGGTTCCCATGGGCGAAAGTTTGGCGCGGGGCATGCGTCAGGCCAGTGATTTCCTCATGGCCCTGCAGCTGACCGGTGCCGGGAAAAAGAGCAGTCTCGCCAATTTGCAGGTACGCTTGCCCGCAGTGGTCATTGGTGGTGGTCTCACAGCGGTGGATACTGCCACCGAAGTGCAGGCCTATTACATTCGTCAGGTTGAAAAAGTCCTTGAGCGTTATGAGCAGATGTCCCAGCGCGGCGGGGAGGAAAAAATGCGTGCCGGACTTTCTGCCGAAGACACGGAAATTCTCGAAGAATTTCTTGCCCACGGGCGCGCCGTTCGCCAGGAAAGGAAACGCGCGCAGGAAAGCGGAGAATCCCCGAATTTTGTCCCCCTGATTCAATCCTGGGGCGGGGTCACGCTGGCTTATCGCAAGGGTATGCGGCAATCCCCGGCTTATACGCGCAACCATGAAGAATTGATCAAGGCCATGGAAGAAGGCCTGTATTACGCAGAGGGTCTGGATCCTCTGCGTGCCGAACTGGATACCTATGGACACATCGCCCACATGGTATTCCGGCAGATGCGTGAAGCCGAAGGTCGTTGGCTGAGCAGTGACCAGGAGTTGCGTTTACCAGCTCGTGCGGTGTTTATTGCGGCGGGAACCGTACCGAATACTATTTATGAAAGAGAGTATCCCGGTACCCTGCTGCTGGATGGGGATCATTTTCAGACCCATGTGGCCCACGGCAAGAGTGCTCTTCAGGCTGTGCAGGTGGCTGAACACTGCAAGGCACCCGAAGCCGGCCCGTTTACTTCCTATACAGATGAGCAGGCGCATCGTGTCAGTTTCATTGGTGATACCCATCCGGTGTTTCATGGCAGCGTGGTCAAGGCCATTGCCTCGGCAAAAGCCAGTTATCCGCAGGTCATGCACGGTCTTAACGCCCTCGCTCCGGTAACCCAACATAAGCTGCCGGACTTTCAGGAAAACTTGCGGGATTTGCTGACCATGCGCGTGCTGCGCGTGGATCGCAGTAACCCGGCGGTAACCGAAATGTGGATTAAAGCCCCTCTGGCCGCCCGCAATTTCCGGCCGGGCCAGTTTTTCCGTCTGCAGACTTTTGAAAGCCATAGCCCGGTTGTGAATAATACCCGCCTGCAGATTCCGGTTCTGACCGTCAGTGGTGCCGGCGTCGAAGATGATGCGGTGCGTCTGATGGTACTGCAATGGGGAACCGGGCCGCGTCTGGTAGGGAGCCTGGAACCCGGTGATCCCTTGATATTAATGGGTCCCACTGGAGCACCGACGGATATTCCCCAGAATAAAACCATTCTGGTGGTGGCAGGACGCTGGGGCGCTGCGGTCATGCTGGATATCGGTCCAGCGCTCCGCGCTGCGGGTAATCGGGTCCTGTATGTCGCCGCTTTGGGTAAAGCCAGCGAACTGGATAATCAGGCGGAACTTGAAGAAGCGGCGGATCAGATTATCTGGTGCACGGGGAGTGGTCCGCTGATTGCAACCCATCGTCCTCAGGACTTGAGTGTCGAAGCCAGTGATATGGTGGAGTTGTTACGTGCTTACGGAGCCGCCGAACTTCCCGGTCAGAGTACGGTGCCGGGGGCGGTAGCCTTGGATCAGGTGGATCGCTTGATGGTCATGGGCTCTACTGGATTATTAAAAGGCTTTCAGCAGGCCCTGAAAGGATCTCTCAGTGCTTATTTCCGCAGTGATCTGGAAGCGGTAGCCACAGTAGGTAGCCCGATGCAGTGCATGCTCAAAGGCGTCTGCGCCCAATGTTTGCAGTGGCAGATTGATCCGGAAACCGGCAAACGGACCAAAGCGGTATTTTCCTGCGCCGGCCAGGACCAGCCCCTGGCATGGGTGGATCTTGATAATCTGACGGCACGCCAGAGCCAGAATCGCTTGCTGGAAAGAATATCCAGTCAGTGGCTGGATCATTTACGCGCTGAGAGTAATTAGCCTAAAAACGGCAGTTGCCGTGGGTGCTTTTTGCTCCATTGTTCCTTGCCTGTTGTACTAAGGCTCATCCTGTTGTCAGGAGAGAACTCGCCCTGCGGGCTCAAACAGCTCTCCTGACGGGCGCAGGATTTCACCAAGAACAACAACGGCTCAAAACAAAAGTCGCTGCAAAGCACCCACAGCAACTGCCATTTTTAGGATTAAAGCTAATAAAACCCGAAAGCAGCAGTTGGCCTGGAGGGTGTTTTGCAGCGACTTTGACCTGAGCCTTTGATAAAAACTTAATGCTGATCAGGAAATAGGATGTTCAGCTCCAGCACCTCAAAGTCGCCTTTGCGTTCCATACTGACCTTGATGTTGTTTTTATCCACGGGAATATACTTGGCGATAACCGTCAGTAATTCTTCTTGCAGGGCAGGTAAAAAATCAGGTCCCCCTTCTTCCCTTTCATGGGCAAGAATAAGTTTTAAACGGTCTTTGGCCACATTGGCCGTTTTTTTCCGGGAACCGAGAATATAATCAAGTATGGACATGTCAGCCTCCAAAAAGCTTTTTGAAAAAACCCACTTTCGGAGCCTGAATAAATCGGAGGGGTTTTTCTTCGCCCAGGAAGCGGGCTACTACATCCTTATAGGCTTCAGCCACATCGGTGTTTCCCATATGCACGGCGGGAATACCCTGGTTGGAAGCCTGCAGCACCACTTCTGACTCGGGAATGACACCCAGCAGTGGTGTCCTCAATAATTCCTTGACGTCTTCCAGGGAAAGCATTTCACCGTCTTCCACCCGCTTGGCGGAATAACGGGTCAACAATAAATGTTCCTTGACGGGTTCTTCTCCCTGTTCGGCTCGACGTGAGCGTGCAGCAAGAATCCCCAGAATCCGATCGGAGTCGCGTACTGAAGAAACTTCTGGGTTGGTGACGACAATCGCCTCATCCGCATGATACAAGGCCATCAGCGCTCCTGATTCAATGCCAGCCGGCGAATCACAGACAATATAATCAAAGTCTTTGCGCAGTTCGTCCATAACCGTGGTAACCCCTTCAACGGTCAAGGCATCCTTATCGCGGGTTTGTGATGTGGGGAGCACATACAGGTTTTCGCAGTGTTTGTCTTTGATCAGGGCCTGCTGGAGCTTTGCCTCACCCTGAATGACGTTGATGAGATCGTAAACTACCCGACGCTCGCAACCCATAATGAGATCAAGATTGCGTAAACCCACGTCAAAATCTATGACGACCGTTTTATACCCGCGCAGCGCGAGGCCGCTGGCAAAAGCTGCGCTGGTGGTGGTTTTGCCGACGCCACCTTTCCCTGAAGTTATGACGATTATTTTGGCCACGTTTTTTTTCTCCGGATCATTATGAATTTAAGGGGGTAATATGCAGTTGCTCGTCCCGGCTGTAAACCTGCGCAGGTTTTCCCCAAAGGGGGTGGTCCGGTTCGAGGGTCCGATATAATCCTGCGATGGAAACCAGTTCTGCCTCCAGTGCCATGCAAAATATACGGGCATTTTCATCGCCGTTGACTCCGGCTAAAGCGCGACCTCGCAGCGGTCCGTAAACATGAATGTTGCGGTCAGCGATGATTTCCGCTCCGGCGTTGACGGTTGCCATACAGACCAGATCGCCATTACGCGCGTAATTTCGTTGCCCACTGCGCACCGGGTGTTCAATCAGCAGGCCGGCAGATGGTGCTGGGCTGGGAGCATTGGACGGCTGGCTTAAGGTTGCTTCGGATTTTGCCGGAGTGCGCTGGGCTTGTCCACGCAATACCGGAAGGTGAAGGGATGTGGCCAGCAGCTGATGGGTTGTTGCGGCATTGCGAATGCCTACGGGCAGCCAGCCTGCAGCCCTTAATACCGTGATAATTTTTTCGAGAGCCAGTGGGGCTTCTTCAGGAATGCCGCTCAGATCCAAGACCAGCGGTGATTCCTGATGGAATGCCGCAGCAGCAGGATGACGGCGGTGTTCTTCGTCAATGCGCGCCTTGAGCAAGGCCGGGTCATTACTTTCCAACTGTAAAACAGAAAGCGTAAAGACGCTTCCACTCAAGCGTAAGGGGGAAAATTTGGGAGAGCCCGCTTCTGTTTTTTTAGCAGACATGTTTCACGTGAAACATTTCATGATCTCCGATCAGTTTTCTTTCAGCAGTGGGCGTTTATCCGTTTTGCCGTTCCAGGTTTCTGCATCGGGTAGAGCACTTTTCTTGCGCAAAATGATAGGCCATTTTTTGGTGAGTTCAGCATTGATGGCGGTGAAGTCGCGCTGGTCTTCCGGCACCTCGTCTTCGGCAAAAATGGCATCTGCCGGGCATTCGGGAATACAGGCGGCGCAGTCAATACATTCGTCAGGATCAATAACCAGAAAATTGGGGCCTTCATGAAAGCATTCAACAGGACACACTTCTGCGCAATCGGTGTATTTGCACTGGATACAGTTTTCGGTAACGACGTAAGTCATGGGTTGTCTACTTTTTTACTGGCGCGCTTGCGTGCTGCGGGCGCGGGTTTGTCGACGGTAGTTGTTGAGGCCTTGGTGGTTTTTTTGGCTGTGGTTTTCTTTGCAGAAGCCGTTTTTGTGGTCTTTTTAGCGGGACTTTTCACTGTTTTGCTGGCGGCGTTGCGCGCCGGAGCTTTGGCGGGCGCGGCGCGTTTTTCCCGGGGAGGAGGCGGCGTATAGTCAACCAGCAGTGCTGCAATTTCTGCTTCACTGGCAGTCACCTGAAAATGGAATCCACATTCTTGCTGAGGACAGGCAAGTTGTTCTCCCAGTCGTTTTCCACTTTTTTCAATCATGATCGGCCAGGCACAACGTGGACAGGCTTTGGCAACCGGTGGTCCCCAGACGGCGTAAGTGCATTTTGGATAAGTATTGCAGGAATAAAATACTTTGCCATAACGGCTGCGCTTTTCTACCAGTTCGCCTTCTCCACATTGCGGACAGGTGACGCCGGAAGACTTGGGCTGGGTCAACGGTTCAATGTGCTTACATTCCGGATAACCACTACAGGAAATAAAGCGCCCGTAGCGCCCGGTTTTATACACCAGAGGTTTTCCGCAGTCGGGACAGTCGCGTCCAACGGGTTCAGGGGCTTCCCGGGGTCCGTCCACAGGACGGGTGTATTTGCATTCGGGGTATCCTGAACAGGCGACAAAACGACCATGCCGTCCAAGGCGCAGAAATAGTGGCTTTCCACATTCAGGACAATTTTCGTCCATGGCTTCGCTGGTGGCTTCGGCGCGACTGACGTTGGCTTTTTCATCCAGCAAGGAGCGAAATGGTCCCCAAAATTCGTTCAGTACCGGCCGCCATTGCTTTTCGCCACGGGAGATGGCATCCAGCTCATCTTCCATACCTGCGGTAAAGTTGTAGTCCACATAACGCTCAAAATGATTGGACAGAAAGCGTCCAACGACTCTGCCCAGATCGGTGGGCCTAAAGCGACGTTGTTCCGTTTCTACATATTCGCGATTTTGCAGGGTCTGAATAATGCTGGCGTAAGTAGAGGGCCTCCCGATGCCATGGGCTTCCAGAGTTTTTACCAGCGTCGCATCACTGTAGCGGGGTGGCGGTTCGGTAAAATGCTGTTCCGAATCTACGCCCTGGACCTGCGGCTGGTCGCCTTGTTCCAGAGGCGGGAGAATACGATTATTTTCATCTTCGTCCGTATCATCTTTCCCTTCCAGATAAACCGCCATGAAGCCGGGGAAAGTAACGGTCGAACCGTTGGCACGTAGCGTCCAGTGGGTCCCGGCATCCATGTCTACAGCGACCATATCCAGGCGGGCCGGAGCCATCTGACAGGCGACGCTGCGTTTCCAGATCAGATCATATAGCCGCCACAAATCCTTTTCGAGAATACCCTGCAGCATTTCCGGCGTTCGACTGATGTCCGTCGGGCGCACAGCTTCATGGGCTTCCTGGGCATTTTTGGTTTTGGTTTTGTAACGACGTGGGCTTTCAGGGACAAATTCATGACCATAATGCCCGTCGATGAAACCGCGAATATCGGCAATGGCTTCTTCGGAAAGGTTGACGGCATCCGTACGCATGTAACTGATCAGGCCGACGGTTTCACTCCCAATGTTTATGCCTTCATAAAGCTGCTGGGCGACGCGCATGGTGCGGCTGGCGTTGAAACCCAGTTTGCGGGAGGCTTCCTGCTGCAGGGTGGAGGTTGTAAAAGGCGCGGCAGGCTGACGTTGCCGGCTTTTACGCTCCACTTCGCGGACCCGAAGCGCTTGCTGCTGCATATCCGCTTCCATACCGCTGCGTATGGATTCTGCCTGGGTTTCATTGTTGATATCAAATTGTTCCAGTTTTTTGTTTTGCCAGTGCGTCAAACGCCCGGAAAACTCGCTATCGGCGTGCAGCAGGCGTGCCGCAATCGTCCAATATTCCTGGCTGACAAATGCTTCAATTTCGTCTTCCCGCTCGCAGATCAGACGCAGGGCGGCGCTTTGCACCCGACCGGCAGAAAGGCCGGGACGCACTTTGCGCCACAGCAGCGGTGACAAATTGAAGCCCACCAGATAGTCCAGGGCGCGCCGGGCCTGTTGGGCATTGACCAGATCCATGGCGATTTCACGGGGATTGGCAATGGCTTCCTGCACGGCCTTTTTGGTGATTTCGTGAAAAACCACGCGCTGGGCGGGCTTGTTTCCCAACTGCTTGCGCTCGCGCAGCAGTTCTACCAAATGCCAGGAAATGGCTTCGCCTTCGCGGTCCGGATCGGTGGCGAGCCATAGTTTATCAGCCTTGCGCAATGCCTTGATAATGGCTTCTACATGTCGTTCATTGCGCTCGATGGCTTCATAACGCATGGCAAAATCCTGCTCAGGATCAACGGCCCCTTCTTTGGGGCGAAGATCACGAACGTGACCATAAGAGGCCAGAACTTCAAAATCATCCCCGAGATATTTCTGGATGGTTTTGGCTTTGGCAGGAGATTCGACAATTACGAGCTGATGGGCCATAGGTCAGTGCAGTATCCGGGTTCCGTCTGTGTCCAGTAAGGCGTCTACCCAGAGTGCTTCCGGGCCGGGATCGTTGGCCATTACCATGAAGGCAACCCAGTCAAGGGTTTCCATATCCATATCCTCAAGGTCGAGGGCCAGTAAACGATCAATGATCCGCTCCCGCATGGCGCCGTTAATGACGCCCAGGCGTTCCCAGTCATGCAGTTGACCGCGTGCTGCCACAGAAAGGTTCTGCAGCTCGTAGGGATGATAGGCGCGCAGCGCTCGGGGACTGGTATCTTCCTGTTCTTCAACAGCAAAACCCTCCATCCAGTCGAGGGCGCGCTGAATGTCCGCGTCGGGAAAACCCACGGCACGAAGATGATCTTCAATGACCGCGTCGTCTTCGTCGTCGAGGTGATCCAGTAGGTATGTAATTATGTCTATGACGTCTTCCATGCCAGAGCCTTCAGGGTGCAGGAGGGAGGCGACAGAACCGGCCGCCGGGGCTGGCCGTGAGGTAACCTGATATTTCCATTTCCAAGAGGATGGCCGAAAGCTCGCCCAGCGTCAATCCACAACGCGCAGCAATTTCTTCTGCTGTCAGCGGATCAAAGTCCATTGCCGCCCAGACTTTCGCCTGATGGGGATCGTCAGGTTGCCAATGATCCGCTGATGTTACCGGTCGGGCCTGGCATAATGCGCCAAATAGCGGCCCCAGCTCGCTCAACACATCCCCGGCACTTTCCACCAGTTTGGCACCGTCACGAATCAGACGATGCGGACCCCGGGACAGCGGTGAGTGGATCGAACCGGGTACTGCAAATACTTCTCGCCCCTGCTCGATAGCCAGGCGGGCAGTAATCAGGGAGCCGCTGTTTTCCGCCGCCTCAACAATCAGTACCCCCAGACTGAGTCCGCTGATGATGCGGTTGCGACGCGGAAACAGGCCACTATGTGGCCCGGTTTCCGGGGCTTGTTCACTGACGAGCAGGCCATGCTCGATAATCTGGTGCGCCAACTGTAAATGCGTGCGCGGATAAATCAGATCGGCGCCGGTGCCCAGTACGGCAACTGTGCCGCTGACCAGAGCACCGCGATGGGCGGCAGCGTCAATGCCCAAGGCCAGGCCACTGGTAATGATCAGCCCGGTTTCACCAAGACTGCGGGCAAAAGCCTCGGCGGTAGCTGCCCCTACGGCCGTTGCCGAGCGGCTGCCGACAATGGCCAGCATGGGCTGGTTCAGACAGGAACGCTGTCCCCGAATAAATAACAGGGGCGGTGGGTCGGGAATTTGCCGCAGCAAAGGCGGATAATCGGGATCCGTCCAGCGACATAAATCCGTATCGGGACTATTCAGCCAGCGCCGGTCAGCAGGACGGATAAGGTCTTCGGGGTCTTTTTGCAGAGCCTGGATCTGCTTTGCGGACAAACCGAGGTCTTGTAACAGGCCGGCCCCCGTTTGAAAGCAGGCGGCGGCATGGCTAAATCGCTCCAGTAAAGCCTGTTGCCGCTGTGGCCCCAAACCGTTAATTCGGCAAAGTGCCAGCCAGGCGGCATCAGACATTATTTTTGCACAGTGCCATCGGCTGAGGCAGGACTGTGAATTGCATCTCCCAGGCGGATGCTCTGACTGGCCATGGTGATGACTGCATAGGAAACCGAGGGGAAAACCCGGAACACCATGATATCGCCGATGGTTTGGTCCGGCAGTGTAAAGGCCTTGCCGGTAACCGCATTGGTCGTTACCCCGCTACGCTGGATCTGCAGGATATTACCGGGCTTGAGATCATCCCGGGCACCCTGATCAATGATGACTACCTGACCGACGGTCAGCGCCGGGTTCCCATCCAGTTGGCCAATGATATGACCCGCGACAGCATGGAGGGGTGCACTGGGAAAATAATGAGGGATTGCCGTCGTGACGACAGGTACCAGGCGTGCACCAAGATCAATTTCTTTGCGGAGTTTGGTGATTTGCACCGCAGCGTGATGACCACTCTGGGTGACCGTCACTTGCCCCAGGTCTTCCAGGGCATAGCCCAAAGAACGATGGGTTTTGGCCTGGAATAACTCCGGTCCCAGGGTGACGACTTGATAGCGGCAGCCAACAGGGGCTTTTTCCAGTCCGACTGTGTAGAGCGTATCCCCGGTCACATAGGTGGGTCTTTGCTTGGCGGCTGCAGCCAGATAAGGCAGTTGCGCGAAGAGTTTTTTACTGTCGATTACTCCGGGAGTACCGAGAAAGGGCATCACTTCACCAGTAGAAACCGAGGGTACAGCCTCTTTCGACATTTGTGGACGCAGCTCCACAAGATTGCTTCCGTTTTCACTGAAAGACGATGCGAGACCCAGTTCGGGTTCACCATTGGCCCCATAGTGGATGACAATGCGATCGCCGGGATAAATCAGGTTGGGGTTTTGAATGTAGGGATTTTTGTGCCATATCTGTGGCCACTGCCAGGGATGAACCAGAAAATGGCCGGCAATGCCCCAGAGGGTATCTCCAGGTTTTACGGTATAACTTTGTTGTGTGCGCAGTTGAATACCGGCAGGCGCCGCCTGGGCCATTACCGGGGCCAGGGCGCTCAGGCCTAGGGTAAAAACAAGGTTGCGCCATATGTGTTTGTACATGTAATGATCTCCGCTGGACTTCCGCAGGGGATAGTATTAGTCCAAGATACGTTTTTTGCCGGATAGCCCTTCATTAATTTGGTGGTAAAAATGTCGCTCCTGAAAATACTCGAATTTCCCGATCAGCGCCTCAAGAATATGGCGCAGCCTATTGTCCGGGTGGACAAGCAGGTTCAGCAGCTTGCCGATGACATGGCGGAAACCATGTACGATGCTCCGGGGATCGGTTTGGCGGCTCCTCAGGTGGCTGCCGGACAACGCCTGATTGTCGTGGATGTTTCTGAAAATCGCAATGATTTGATGGTGCTGGTGAACCCCGAAATCATCGCCCATAGTGGCGAGGAAGAAATGAAAGAAGGTTGTCTGTCGGTTCCCGGGGTTCTGGAAACGGTTCGGCGGGCCGAAAAAATTACCCTGCGGGCAACCACCGTACAGGGGAAACTCATTGAGCTCGAAGCTGATGGCCTGCTGGCGGTGTGCATTCAGCATGAAATTGATCATCTCAATGGCACCTTGTTTGTGGATCATCTGTCGCGCCTGAAACAGAATCTGATCCGTCGCAAGGCGGAAAAGCGGGTGCGTCAGGGTGAGTAAACGCATTGTTTTTGCGGGAACTCCAGAATTCGCCCGCATCGTTCTTGAAGAATTACTGGCCGGTCCGGAAGTTCTGGTGGGTGTGTTGACGCAGCCCGATCGCCCTGCAGGGCGCGGTCGCCATCTGCAGGAAAGCCCGGTCAAGCAATTGGCCAGGGAGGCGGGTATTCCGGTTTTTCAGCCGGAGTCCTGCAAAACTCCCGAGGCTCTGGATTTGTTGCGCAGCTTGCAGCTGGATCTCCTGATTGTCGTGGCCTACGGACAGATACTTCCGCAGGCAGTTCTCGATACACCCCGCCTTGGCGCCATTAATGTCCACGCCAGTCTGTTACCCGCCTGGCGTGGTGCCGCCCCCATTGCCCGCGCCATTGCTGCCGGAGACGTGGAAAGCGGGGTGGCCATTATGCAAATGGAAGCCGGGCTGGATTCTGGACCGGTGCTGAACGTACTTACCTGTCCCATACATCCTGAAGACACGGCGGCCAGCCTCCATGATCGTCTGGCACTGCTGGGCAAAGCCGCCTTGCGGCAGGCTCTGGACGCGCTCTGGGCAGGGACCGCAACAGCACTGGTTCAGGATGAAAGCCGGGTAAGCTACGCGCGTAAGCTGAAGAAAGAAGAAGCCTTGCTGGACTGGCAGCTTCCCGCTGCAATGCTGGACCGTCAGGTGCGCGCCTTTAATCCCAGCCCCATTGCGCATACGCTGTTTCGGGAGAAAGGATTGCGCGTCTGGCAAGTCAGACCGATAGCGGCAACGGTGGATATTGCGCCAGGAAGCATCACCGCCATCCACAAGGAGAGTTTCACGGTAGCCTGTGGTGACGGGCAACTCGAATTGTTGCTTTTGCAACCGGCGGGCAAGGGAAAACTCAGCGCGGGAGATTTCATCCGTGGATATCATCCTGTGCAGGGAGAAAAGTTGGGATGAGTAAAAAACCAAATCACCAGGGAAGCCCCGGCATGCCCGGCGGAACCCTGCTGCGGCAAGCAGCCATCAAGGTATTGCAAGCCGTGGATGAAGGCGAAAAAGTCGATCAGGCCCTGGCCGCTACGACAGTCAGCGGCCCGGAGCGCGCCACATTGCAGTGGCTGGTGCTGGGAACCTTGCGGGAATATTTGTTACTGCAGAAATTATCCGGATTACTGCTGCGCAAAAGCTGGCGGGAAGAAGACCAGAATCTGGGTTTTCTTCTGCATCTGGCACTTTTTGAATTGCGGCATGGACAGCGCCCCGCTTTTGCGGTGGTGAACGATTGGGTGGAGATGGTTGAAACACTCCAGAAAACCTGGGCTAAGGGTCTGATGAATGCGGTTTTGCGCCGCTTTCTGCGTGAACGTGAAGCCCTGGAAGCGCAACTAGCGGATCCTGATCTGAGTCATCCGGCCTGGCTGGCCGCGCGCCTCAGGGAAGCCTATCCGGAAGAATGGTCAGCCATAGCCGCCGCCAACAATCGTCCCGCACCCCTCTGGCTGCGCGTCAATACGCAGCGGGTCAGCCCCGAAAACTACCGCGAGTTGCTGCTGGCACAAGGTTTGTCCTGTCATGGAGTGGACTGGAGTGACGCCGCTCTTTGTCTTCCCGAAAGCATTCCGGTCGCCACGCTTCCGGGTTGGGACGCGGGCTGGGTGGCCGTGCAGGATGCGGCAGCCCAGATGGCCGCGCACATTCTGGCTCCCCAATCCGAAGAACGAATACTGGATGCTTGTGCCGCACCGGGAGGAAAAACTGCGCATCTTTGGGCATTGGGCGCACGCCGTCTGGATGCCTTGGACCGCTCTGCAGAACGTCTCCAGAAATTACGGGAAGCGCTATTCCGGCAGGGGGCTATTGCCCATCTGCAGGCTGCCGATGCCGGTGATCCGGAAAGCTGGTGGAATGGTGAACCATATGACGCCATTCTCCTGGATGCGCCCTGTACGGGCGTTGGCGTCATTCGCCGGCATCCCGATATCCGCCTGCGCCGTCAAGCCGAAGATGTCCAGCAGGCCGTGGCCCAACAGCAACGCCTTCTGGAGGCATTATGGGGTTGTTTGCGCCCCGGCGGTCGGCTTCTTTATGCGACCTGTTCGATCCTGCCCGAAGAAAATCTGTTGCAGATTCGGGCGTTTCTGGCACGCCACGAGGATGCTCGCCAGCAGGCCCATCCCCTCACCGGACAACATTTGCCGGGTCAGAACGACATGGATGGTTTTTACTATGCCCTCCTGGTGAAAGCTGAATGACCTCTGTGCTGGTTTTTGCGCGAGCGGGTGGCATGATGCGCAAGCGCGGCGCGGTTTTGCTGGGCCTGATCCTGGTCTTGTGGTGTTTTGTGGGTTGTGGCTGGGCTTTGGCAGGTACCGCGTTTCACGTGGAACAGTTACAGGTCACGCCAGAAATGAACCGGGTGAAAATCAATGCTCAGGTGCAAATCACTAAAGAAGACCTGCTGCAGGAAATTCTCGATCAGGGACAGACCCTGATCTGGGTCGTGAAAGCGGAATGGCGGGAACCCGAACCATTTTCCTTTATTACAGGTCTGGGCACCCATGCGCAAAAAGAAGTCCGCTGGCAAATTCACTATTATCCGCTGACCAACCAATACGCACTGAAAAATGCAGCAGGCACCCTGCGCTTATTCAATCATTGGCAGGATGTTGTCAGCGTCTTGAAGCAGATTCATGATTTCGAATTGCCTTTGCAACAGGGCGCGGCACGGGGACGGGTAGCGCTGCGGGTTTATGTGGATATACAGGCGCTGCCCGTCCCTCTGCGCCTGCGTGCATTGCTGGATCACTGGAAACTGGAGTCCCCATGGACCGTCAGCGCGCTCCTTTCAAACTGAGAAACTGGTTACGCGCCCTCAGTGCCGGCGCGGCGCCGGAACGCCAGAAGGTTGGCCCCCGCTGGGGTGCCATTTTATTGCTTCTGGCCATTTTAGGCTTTCTGGCGATCAATTTTTTTACCAGCGCGGGCGGACCCCTAAGCCGCTATTTTGTCCCTATGCTGGTCATTTCAGCAGGCATCGTCCTTTTTTTGCTGGTTTTGGTGCTGGTTTCCGTGGTGGCGCTATTGGTCCGGCTGCGTCGGGGAGAAGTAGGCAGTCAGCTCGCCACGCGTTTGGTGATCATCATCACCCTGTTGAGTTTTCTGCCTGCGGCCGTGGTTTTCGGATTTTCCTGGCAGTACCTGAATCGGGGGGTCGATTCCTGGTTCAGTTCGGCCGTGCAAAGTGCTCTGGACCAGGCTTTGAATGTGGCCAAGGCCGGCATTGACCGTTATCGCAATTCGACGCTGCTCGCTGCCGAGAGTATCGCCCAGGCTTTGGTGGGTGAATCAGACAGTAATGCCATTCTGACAGTCATTGCCTTGCGTGATCAGTACCATTTGAGCAGCGTCACCCTGTTTTCCAGTGATAACCGGATTATTGCCACCAGCAGTAATAATCTGGCCCTGGCACCGCGTCTGCCGCGTCAGGAAATTCTGTCCATGGAAGAAGGACACCCTACCGCAAATATTGAACCGGAAGCCGATGGCAGCCTGCTGGTCAAGGCGCTGATTCCCGTTCTGAGCCCGCATCTGGGTGAAAGTAACCGCATGCTCTATGTGGAGCAGCCCATTCCCGAACAGCTTACCAAGGCGGCAGAAGCCGTACAGGTGGCCTATACCCGCTACCATCAGCTTATGCTGATGCGTGAGCCCATGAAAACGGCTTTTCAGCTCAGTCTGGCCGTAGCGCTGCTCCTGGCAGTTTTGTCTGCGGTGTGGATGGGGCTGCATCTGGCCAGGCGGCTGACGGCCCCTATTGCCCGGCTGGCTGCAGGCACCCAGGCCGTAGCCCGGGGCGAATTTATCCCCCTGCAAACCATTGCCAGTCAGGATGAGTTGGGCGTTTTGCTGCACTCCTTCAACAATATGACGCGCCAGCTTGCCCGCGCCAAACAGCAGGCGGCCGCCGCTCAGGAGCAGGCAGAGCAGCGCCGGCTCTATCTGGAAACCATGTTGGGACAATTATCCAGCGGCATTCTCACCTTTGATGGCGAGCATTGTCTGGCAGAAATCAATGCGGCAGCTGTCCAGATTCTGCAGGAAGATTTACCCAAGGGCCGGGCTTTGCAAGAACTGCAGGACGGGGCCGTTCTCGAACCGCTCTGGAAGCTGGTGACCGAGTGGGTGGAACATCCCCGCACCGGTATGCAAAAAGAGCTGCAGCTGGAGCGCAGTGATGGACCGCAAACCCTGATCGTACACGGTGCGCAATTTGCCGACGAAGCCGGCAGTAAAGGCTTTGTTCTGGTATTTGATGACATCAGTACCCTGGTTTCCGCCCAGCGCAGCGCCGCCTGGAGCGAGGTAGCCCGCCGCCTGGCCCATGAAATCAAAAATCCGCTGACGCCCATCCAGCTTTCGGCCGAACGCCTGCGCCGCAAATATCTGGAGCGTCTGGGTGATGAAGGTGAAACCCTGGATCGGGCGACGCGAACCATTATTCATCAGGTGGATGCCCTGAAAGTGCTGGTAGATGCTTTCTCCGAGTATGCCCGGCAACCGCAAATCGAGCTTCGGCCGCTGGAGATCAATCCTTTGATTCTCGATGTTCTGGACCTCTATCGAGGGCAGGAAAATGGTATTGAAATCCGTGCGGAGCTGGCTGCGGATCTGCCCAGTATTCGCGCAGATGTGCATCGCCTGCGCCAGATTCTCAACAATTTACTGCGTAACGCCATGGATGCCCTGCAAGGTACGGAACAAAGTCCTGCCGGAAAACATATTCTGATTCGCACCGGCTTGACGGACAGCGGCTCGGCAAAGATGCTAGAGTTGAGCGTAATGGATGACGGTCCTGGTTTTCCGGCAGAACTCCTGGCCCGGGTATTTGAGCCCTATGTGACCAGCAAGGTCAAAGGTTCGGGCTTGGGCCTGGCCATTGTCCGCCGCATTGTCGAAGAGCATGGCGGAGTGATTATTGCCGATAATCAGGGCGTTAATGGTGGCGCGCGGATTGTGATGGATTTTCCCCTGGGTTGACCTGGATTTTCTGGAGGTGGCATGGAAGCGGCAAGATTGAAGATTCTGATCGTCGATGATGAACCCGATATCTGCCAGACCCTGGCGGATATTCTCGAAGATGAAGGGTATCAGGTACAAACGGCAGGCAGCGCAGCGGCGGCAGAGGAATTTCTGCGCGACCAGATGGTGGATCTGGTCCTGCTGGATATCTGGATGCCCGGTGAAGATGGCATCACCTTGTTGCGGCGCTGGGCGGATGCGGGTCTGGAGCAGCCCGTGGTGATGATGTCCGGACACGCCACCATTGAAACCGCCGTCCAGGCCACCAAGCTGGGTGCTTATGATTTTGTCGAAAAGCCGCTGTCTTTGGACAAAACCCTGCTGACGGTTGCCCACGCCCTGGAGGCCAGCCGCCTGCAGCGCGAAAATCGCGACCTGCGTGCCCAAACCGGCTGGGTAGAACGGCCCAGTGGGGATAGTCCGGCCATTCGTCAGTTTCGGGAGCAGCTCACCCGGGTCGCTGCGGTAGACTCTTGGGCCCTGTTGCTCGGCGAAGCGGGAAGCGGCAAGGAAGTTGCGGCCCGTTATCTGCACCGGCAGAGCCGTCGGGCACAGGGGCCTTTTGTGGACCTGCGTGCTGCCGCCATTGCCCGGCCCAATGTGGCTACGGAACTTTTTGGTAATGAAACCCAGGGCAAACTCATCCGTGGACGTCTGGAAGTCGCCCATGGCGGGACTCTGTTCATCGACGAAATAGCCGATATGGATCTGGAAACCCAGGCCCGTCTGTTTTCAGCCTTGCAGGAAAAACGCATCATCCGGGTGGGGGGCAGTACCCCCGTGCCGGTCGATGTGCGGGTCATTGCCGGCAGTGCCCATGATTTATCCCAGGCTGTACAAAACGGCCAGTTTCGCAGTGACCTGTACTATCGGCTGAGTGCCTTGCCCTTGCGGGTCCCGCCCTTGGCGGCGCGAACGGCGGATATCCCGGTACTCATTGAAGAATTTGTGCGTTTTTATGGTGCCCGGGATGGTCTGCCCGGCCGCCGTTTTGCGCCGGACAGCATGGATGTTCTCAACCACTATCCCTGGCCGGGGAATGTTCGCGAACTGCAAAATCTGGTGGAACGCCTGCTGATTCTGGCTGAAGGTCCGGAAATCAGCGCGGCAGAAATCGAAGGCGCGCTGGGTCTGGATAACCGCATGGCTCTCGCCAACAGCAACTTCGACGAGGACGACTTCGGCGGCACCCTCAAACGGGCCCGCGAACGCTTTGAACGGGCTTTTCTTGAGTATCATCTGGCGCGCAATGACTGGAATATTGCCCGCACCGCTGAAATCGTCGGGCTTGAACGTACCCATCTGTATCGTAAGCTGAAAAATCTCAGCATTGCCCTCAAGGGCGAAAGAAGAGTTGGCGAAGACGGCGAAGAAGAGGATTGAATTCAATACCAAAAACCCGCTCTATTGCGGATTCCTGTGATCCTGCTTAGAGTGGGCGCAATATTTTTAGCTACAGGAAGCCCGTTATGACCCAGCAAAATACTTTGCCCACCAATGCCCCCGAGTTTTGTGCGGGAATGCTCTACTTTGGTGAGAACTGGCCGGATTTCGACGAATACGGCAAATCCTCTGCCATTGCTGCGGATCATAAGGCGATTGCGAACCCCCAGGCACGGGAGGCGGTGTACCAGTCGCTGTTGTTGGCCGATGCTCTGCGTTATTGCACGCTGCAGGTCTGTACCGCCAAGTCGTCCGGCCATCCCGGGGGTTTTGCCTCCAGCGCGGAGGCCTATGCGGCCATGGTCATGCTTGGTCATACCAACATTGTCACGGAAGTGGGGCACCACGCGCCCGGCTTTTACAGTGCCATGTTTCTCGACCGCTCCCTGGAAGCCATGGGTATTCAGAACATGAATGACATGATGGCGCGCTTCCGCGAACAGCATGGTCTGCTGGGTCATCTCTCCGGCGCTATTCCGGGTCTGTTGGCGCCTGCCGGTCCGCTGGGACAGGGGCAACATTTCGCCATGGCCGGGGCGCTGCTGCATCCCGGCACGCTGTTCCCGGTCACCATCGGCGATGGCGGCTTTGGCGAACCGTATGTACTGAGCTCCATGAAACATTTTCACTTTGCCTATCCCCGGGTGACCAACTATCTGCCGATCTTGGTCTGGAATGGTTTCAGCCAGGAACATCATTCCATGGTCTCGCTGATGAGCAACGCGGAAATGATGGCCTACTGGCGGGCGCATGACTTTGATGAGGTCATTCTGGTTGATGCCAAGGATTATGATGATGCCGGACAGGAAGGCGCCTATGTGGATTCCACGCGTTTCTCCTTCGGGCAACGCATGGCTTTCATGGAAGCGGTTCTGAGTGCTGCCGCCAAGGCCGCGCAAAATGCCTTGAATGGTCGTCACACCGCTTTCATCCTCAAACAGTTGAAGGGTGCCGGGGTGCATGTCTCCGGTGCAAAATCCCACAATTTGTATCCCAAGGACACTTTTGAGTCACCGGAAATCAAAGCTGCTTTGCAAAAGCGCGCGCTGAGTCCGGAGGCCTGGGCGCTGGTCCGCGACAACTTCTCCCGTGCCGGAGGGGGCCCTGCTGCCAAAACAGCGGTGACCGAGCAGGTGCTGGAAATCGCCCAATTGGGTGAGTTTCCCCTGCAGAATTTTGCCGTCGGAGAACAGGCCGTGCCGGCCACCGCCATGGGCGCACTGGTCGCCTGGCTGGGACAGCAGGACCCGCGCTTTGTGGTGAGCAATGCCGATGGTAATGAAGCTTCAGCCATGAAGAACATTAATGATGCCCTGAAAATCCGCCATCCCACGGAAGATCCGCTCTACAACCAGCAGCCCGGAGGGCAGGTTTACGAGCCCCTCAACGAAGATGCCTGCGCGGGTCTGGCAGCGGGTCTGGCCCTGTTTGGCAGTCGTTCCCTGTGGTTATCCTATGAGTCCTTTGCCATCAACGGCTGGCCGATTATGCAGACAGTGGGTCAGGCGATGGCCGAGCTGCGCCGCAAGACTCCCTCGACGGTATGCATGTTCACGGCGGGAGCTCTGGAGCAGGGTCGCAATGGCTGGACTCACCAACGTCCGGAAATCGAAAACTATTTCGCCGCGCAAATGCGCAATGGCAATGTGTTTCTGCTCTATCCCACGGATGCCAACGTCATCCAGGCCGCCTATGAATACGCCGTGAATAGCGTCAACAAGTCGATGATTATCATTGCCTCGAAAAGCCCGCTGCCCGTGCATCTGAGTATGGCCGAAGCGCGTGCGGCAGTCCGTAAGGGCGCTGCAGTTCTTTATGAAGGGGCTGGCGGCACGCGCGGCACGGTAACTTTTGCCGTTACCGGAGACATGGTGTTGATGCCGGTGTTCGCCGCCCGCGAGATCCTGGAAAAAGAAGGGTACGGGGTGCGCATTGTTTCCGTCATCAATCCCCGTCAGTTGTATCGCCCCTCGGATGTGGCTGCGCATACCGTATCCGAGCCGGATACGGATTTCATGGCTGATGCGGAATTCCACCAGTTGTTTGCCGGCGACATGTTACTGACCATCGGCGGTGGCGGTTCCGGAGCGCTGGAGCCGGTGCTCTTACGCAGTCGCGCGGCGTATCGCGATACCCTGGCCTGGCAGCGCGGTGAAACCACCGCCAGCGCGGGTGAACTGATGGCTTTCAATGGGATTACGGCGGATGCCATTCTCAGCAAGGTGCGGAGTTTTGGTGGGCAGTAATCCCCGGGAAACCCGTACCAAAATCATCGTCATTGATGATGATCCCACCGGCTCGCAGACGGTCCATTCCTGCCTGCTGCTGACCCGATGGGATCCTGAGACCCTGCGGGAAGCCTTGCAGGATGATTCCCCGCTCTTTTTTGTTTTGAGTAATACCCGGGGCATGACTGCCGTCCGTGCCGAACAGGTCACCCGGGAAATCTGCCGGAACCTGCATGTGGCTCTGGAGCAGTTGGCCAATAACGGACAGCCGATACAACCGTTGCTGGTGAGTCGCTCGGATTCGACCTTGCGCGGCCATTATCCGGTCGAAACCGATGTGATGGCTGAGGAGTTGGGACCCTTTGATGCGCATTTTCTGGTTCCGGCATTTTTTGAAGGAGGGCGCATTACCCGTGACAGCACCCATTATGTCATCCAGAACGGGGTAGAAGTTCCCGCCCATGAAACCGAATTTGCCCGGGATTCGGTGTTTGCCTTTCAGCATAGTTATCTGCCCGATTATGTGGCCGAAAAAACCCACGGACGCATTCCTGCGGAGCAGGTGCAACGCTTGCGTCTGGCGGACTTGCGCGCCGGTTGCCTGGCGCAGCTTTTGGCACTCAAAAATAATACCTGTGTGGTCGTGGACGCCGTGGAAGCGGCAGATCTGCACACCTTTGCCCGGGATTTACGGGCTGCTGCCGGGCAGGGCAAGCGTTTTCTGTTCCGAAGTGCGGCCAGCTTGCTGACCGCACTGGCCGATCTGCCGCCCCAGCCGGTATCTGCGGAAAACATGGCACAACTGGTACGCGGGGGTAAAGCCGGAGCCATTCTGGTCGGTTCTCATGTGCGTAAAACCACCGAGCAGCTCAGCCGCTTGCTGGAGGAATCGGGTCTGCAAGGACTGGAGGTAGAGGTGGATGCCTGCAGCGGGGAGGCGGGCAAGAAGCAGTTAACCCATCTTCTCGATCAGGCCGCCAGGCTTCACGCTCAGGGCCTGGATCTGGTGATTTTTACCAGCCGCAGTGAACGCCAGTTTGCCGATCAGGCGACACGTTTGGCTTTCGGTGAAACCGTATCGGCTTTTCTCATGGATCTGTTGCGTGGTCTGCCCGAAGATCTGGGTTTCCTCATCAGCAAGGGTGGTATCACGTCCAATGATGTTCTGAGTAGCGGGCTGGCGCTGCGCAAGGCGCGGGTCATGGGGCAGATTTTGCCCGGCTGCTCTGTGGTTCAGTGTCCGCATGATCATCCACGCTATCCGGATCTGCCGGTGGTGATATTTCCCGGTAACGTCGGGGATGCCGAAAGTCTTGCCTTGGCACGGCGTCGCCTGCGCGGTCGGTGACGGGCGCAACTCATGGCGGGCAGTCCTGATTCCGATCATGCCGCATTTCTCAGCGCCCTCCGCGCCCTATTGCCGGACGATAGCCTGCTGACGCAGAGCGAGGACCTGCATCCTTACGAATGTGATGGTTTGTCGGTGCTCAGGGAGCTGCCTCTGGCGGTGGTCCTCCCCCGTCATCGAGCAGAGGTACAGGCTGTTCTGAAAATCTGTCAGCAGTATGGTGTAGCGGTGGTTCCCAGAGGGGCGGGCACCGGCTTATCCGGTGGCGCTCGTCCCAGCGCCGGGGCCATTGTGCTTTCCCTGGCGCGACTCAAGCAGATTCGGGCGCTGGACACCAGCAACCGTACGGCCCGGGTGCAGCCGGGGGTGCGCAATCTGGCCATCAGTGAAGCAGCGCGGCCCATGGGCCTGTACTATGCGCCGGATCCTTCCTCCCAGATCGCCTGTACCATTGGCGGCAATGTGGCAGAAAATTCCGGTGGGGTACATTGTCTGAAATACGGCTTGACGGTCCACAATGTGCTGGCTCTGGAAGTGCTGGATGTATCGGGTGAACGTCTGGAAATCGGCAGTCAGGCGCCCGACAGTCCCGGCTATGATCTGCTGGCGCTGATGATGGGTTCGGAAGGATTGCTGGGTATCGTGACCGAATGTACGTTGCGCTTGCTGCCGGTTCCCGAAAATACTCTGGTATTGCTGGCGGCTTTCGCCTCGGTGGTGGCGGCAGCAGATGCGGTGAGTGCCATCATTGCGGCGGGAATCATTCCGGCCGGGCTGGAAATGATGGACCAACTCGCCATAGAAGCCGCCGAAAATTTTGTGCATGCCGGTTACCCCCGCGATGCCGCTGCCATTTTGCTCTGCGAACTGGATGGGACCGAGGCAGAACTTCAGGAACGCCTGCGCGCCGTGGAAAAGCTGTTACAGCGGCAAGGGGCCACCAGCATCCGTATTGCCGCTGATGCCGAAACCCGGCTGTTACTCTGGAAAGGCCGCAAGGCCGCGTTTCCGGCGGTGGGTCGCCTGGCCCCTGATTATTACTGTATGGATGGGACCATCCCGCGCAGGCGTTTGGCGGAAGTTCTCGAACAAATCGCGATCTGGTCGGCCGAATATGGTTTGCGGGTCGCCAATGTGTTTCATGCTGGCGATGGCAACCTGCACCCGCTCATCCTCTATGACGCCAATGTGGAAGAGCAGTTGCATGCTGCAGAAGCCCTCGGTCAGCGCATTCTGGAACTGTGTGTGGCGGTCGGCGGCAGTATCACCGGAGAGCACGGTGTCGGCGTAGAAAAACTGGACAGCATGTGCGCCCAGTTTACGCCTGCCGAGCTGGCCCAGTTGCACCGCATCAAGGCGGCCTTTGATCCCGAAGGGCGGCTGAATCCGGGCAAGGCCGTCCCCAGTCTGCATCGCTGCGCAGAACTGGGAGCCATGCATGTGCATCATGGTCAATTACCTTTCCCGGAACTGGAGCGCTTTTAAGATGGATCAGCGCGAGCGTTTGCAGGAACAGGTCCGCGAAGCCTTTCAGCAGTCGCGTCCCCTGCAGATTCAGGGGGCCGGGACCAAGCGCTTTTACGGCAGAAAAACTGCTGATGCGGAACCGTTGCTATTGCGCGAGCATCAAGGGATTGTGGATTACGAACCCAGTGAACTGTTTGTGACCCTGCGGGCCGGGACAAGCCTGCAGACCTTGCAGGAACAGTTGGCCGAAGCTGGCCAGATGCTGCCCTTCGAGCCGCCTTTTTTCGGGGCGGAAGCTACGATCGGTGGCACCCTGGCCTGTGGTTTTTCCGGTCCACGGCGGCCTTATGCGGGTTCTGCCCGGGATTACGTGCTGGGTGTGCACATGCTCAATGGTCTGGGAGAATCCTTGCGCTTTGGCGGACAGGTCATGAAAAATGTGGCGGGCTATGATGTATCCCGTCTACTGGTAGGGTCTTTGGGTACCCTCGGCATTTTGCTGGAAGTGACGCTCAAAGTGTTGCCGCGTCCCGAGCGGGAGCTGACACTGGTACACGACACCGACATGGCTACAGCCATTGTCCGGATGAATCAATGGGCGGGCCAGCCCCTGCCCTTGTCAGCCAGTGCCTGGGATGGGGCCCACTTGTACCTGCGTCTGTCGGGGACGGAGAAAGCCGTCGCAGCGGCGCAGAGCAAAATCGGTGGAGCGGTGCTGGACGAAAACGACGGCATCCTTTTCTGGAAAAATCTGCGTGAACATCGCCATGTATTTTTTCAGGGAAGCGCAGCACTCTGGCGGCTGGCCGTAGCGCCCGCCACGCCCCCCCTGGCTCTGCCCGGACAGACGCTTATTGAATGGGGTGGTGGACAGCGCTGGCTGCGCGGTCAACGGGATGCCAGCGCCCTGCAGACGCTGGCGGCTGAGCATGGCGGACACGCCACCCTGTTTCGCGGCGGTGACCATGCCAAAGAGGTGTTCCAGCCTTTGCCGCCAGCCCTGTTCGCCCTGCATCAACGCCTGAAAAATGCGTTTGATCCGCACGGTATTTTGAATCCTGGTCGCCTGTACGCGGCCCTTTAGAGAAGCCTATGCAAACCCGGATTGCTCCCCGTTTTGAGAATGACGCCGACATTGTCGAAGCGGACAGTATTTTGCGGAGTTGCGTCCATTGCGGTTTTTGCACGGCAACCTGTCCCACCTATCAGTTACTGGGTGACGAACTGGACGGCCCCCGTGGCCGTATTTATCTCATCAAGGAGTTTCTGGCCGGCACGCCCGCCAGCGCTGAAACCCTCAAACATCTGGATCGTTGCCTGACTTGCCGCGCTTGTGAAACGACCTGTCCTTCCGGGGTACGCTATGCCCGCCTGGCGGAAATTGGCCGTGAACATCTGGAAAACGAAATTCCGCGTCCGGCCCTCGAGCGCCTGAAGCGCAATATGCTGCGTGCGGTGGTTCCTCATCCCGCGCGTTTTCGTCTGGCGCTGCAACTGGGGACCCTGTTCAAACCCTTTTTGCCGGAAGCCCTCGCCCGGAACATACCCGAATGGCCTGGCACAGCGCTTCCGGTGCCGCATCTGCTGCAAGCTGCGACGTCCGACCACCGGCCCACGGTGCTTGCCCTTGCGGGTTGTGTGCAAAGCGTCATGACGCCGCAAACCGAAGCGGCTCTGGAGCAGATTGCTGACCGGCTCGGTTATCAAGTGGAAGTTCCCCCCGAGGCGGGGTGTTGTGGTGCCCTGAGTTTGCATCTCAACGCCCGCGCCGAAGCGCAGGATTACATGCGTCGGAATATTGATGCCTGGTGGCCGCATATCATAGCCGGTGCGGAGGCTATTCTGGTGAGCGCCAGTGGTTGTGGCAGCATGGTCAAGGAGTATGCCGAGGCTCTACAAAACGACCCCGATTATGCCGAAAAAGCCCGGCAAGTAGCGGCGTTGGCACGGGACCCCAGTGAATGGCTGCTCGAACACCTGGAAGCCCTGCCGCTGGAGCACAAAAATCGTGGCCCGTTGGCCTTTCACGCGCCGTGTTCACTGCAACATGCGCAACGGGTGCAGGGTAAGGTCGAAGCCTTGCTGGAACGCGCAGGCTACCAGTTGACGGCGGTTGCCGGTGCGCATCTTTGTTGTGGTTCAGCCGGCACCTACTCCATTTTGCAGCCGGATTTATCTCGGCAACTCCGTGAGCAAAAGCTGGACGCCCTGCAACAGGGCGAACCCTGCGCTATTGCTACCGCCAATGTCGGTTGCCAGTTGCATTTACAGGGTGGTACGGAGCTGCCGGTCCGCCATTGGCTGGAATTGCTTGCGGAGTCGTTGCTGTCTAAAAAACCCTAATCCAGCCGCAACCACCCCTTGCGGTAAAATATCCAGGCAATAAGTGCTTCCACCAGTACCAGGCCGCCGGTGACGGCGACAAATCCATAACGCCAGTGGGGTAGGGGTCCCAGGGGGACGTTCATGGCCGCCGCGCCCGGTATGAACAACGGAATGGTGACCAGAATAATCAGTGCCGCCATGAACTTGAACAAATGATTCACATTGTTGTGCACCACATAAGCGTAAGATTCCAGTAATTCATTGATGGTTTCCTGGTCGCTGTCCACCTGATCACGAACCTGTGACAGTTCAATGCGCGTATCTTCATGAATTTCTCTGAGATCATGGTCTTCCTTGGGCAGGAACAGGCCGATTTCACTGACCACATACTCCAGTTGCAGCAAGCCCAGATCCAGGGCCAGGAGGCGGTCATGAATATCCAGGCCCCGGTACACCACATCATGGCGCTGGGCCTGCCGTAAATCCCGTTCAACCATGGCCATTTCCCGGGCCACAGCGCGCGCGGTGGGCAGGTACAGGCGGGTCACCTCGGCGATGATGCGCAGGACGAGTTCCCAGCGTTTACGCGGTTTATCTGGATCAATCAACTGGTTGAGAAAGGGGATTTCCTGATCCGCCAGGGTCACGAAATAACCCGGTACAAAATAAACGCTGAGAGGCACCAGAGAAAACTGGCCGATGCGCCCATCTTCCGGTATTGGCACCTGAAATTGCAGGGAAATCAGTCGTTCTTCCTTGATCAGCGGCCGCGATGCCTCGCCTTCCAGGCGTTTGCGCAAGAAGCTTTCGGGAATATCCAGAGTCATGGCCGCCTGGCTTAATTCCAGGGCCGAAGGGTTGACCAGGGCCATCCAGCTGCGCCGGTTGGCGTTGCCCGAAAGCAGGCAGTCGCGGGTAATTCGCAGCATGGCGGCTTCTCCCTACATCGCAAAAAAGCCGTGTTTTCTGGCCCAGATGGCAAACATCAGGGTGGCTCCGAAAACATAGGCAAGCAGGCCGAACCACAGATAATGCCAGTGTTCCAGCGGGAGAATGGTCATCATGTGGAAGGGCATGATAAAGGCAATGGGCATCATCAGCAGCGCCAGCCACACGGTCATGACTTTCATGACGGTATGCGCATTATTCTGAATGATGCCGTTATAGGCATTGGTGACGGTCAAATAACGCTCATAGACCAGATTGACCACATCTTCCATGCGCCGTTGTTCGCGCAGGGCGGCATCCAGCAAGGGATAAGTCGAAGCATCGCCGGGCGTGGCCCGCAAGGCGTCGCGCAAAATCAGTCCGGTTTCGCGCAAGGCGATGACCAGTTCTCCCAGATCCCGGTTCAGGACCACAATTTCGCGCAGCTCACGGTTACCCATGGCGGTTTTCAGGGCCATACGCAGTTCCTGGAGACGGTCCACCAACACCCGGGCGACCCGTTCATGACTGTAGATGATGTTGAGCAGAATTCTTTGCAGAAGATCGCCACGGGCATTTTGCTGCAGGCTGCCGAGCCAATCCTGCTGCAGGGTTGCCAGCAGGGCGTCTTCAGCGATGATGACCAGGCGCCCGGGGCTGTCGTGCTGCACAATCAGGTGGCTTACCTGTGCGACAGTGCCAAATCGGGCATCTTCTTCCAGCAGAGCAACGGGCAGCCGCAGGATGATTTCTTCGCCTTCACAATACAGGCGCTGGTCTTCACTATGGCGCAGCAGATTTCCCAGTCCGCTGCAGGAGGGGGCCTGTTCCGGGTTGAGCAGAAATAATCCCGGACCCGTGCAAGATGTACTGGAATTCCAGTCACCAAGCGCCATGTCGAAATAACGGGCCGTCATCGTTGCCTCAGATCCAGTCTTTTTTGCGGAAAAATACAAAGAGCAGCCCGGAAATGAGAAAACCCCCGCCCATCAGTACCGGCCAGGCATAAGTCCAGTCCTGCAGGGGTAAAGGAACGTTCATCCCGTAAATACTGGCCACCGTAGCGGGCGATGCCACCACCACGGTCCAGGCGGTAATGATTTTCAGGGTGTTGCTGATGTTGTTCTGGAGCACGCCCACATAAGCATCCATCATGTTGGTGATGGTGGAGGCATAAATTTCCGTCATGTCCCGGGCCTGCTGCAAATCAATCAGGGCATCGGCAATGTCTTCCAGATCGCCTTCATCCTGAAGGAGCATGGGCAAGCGCAGGGTTTGCTGGGCCACGGAAATGTTGCCCTTGAGCGCGGCAGAAAACAGAATCAAACTTTTGTTCAGCGCCAGCAGCCGGAAAAATTCATTATTGTTCTGCGAGTGGCGGAGGATTTTTTCGGTGGCGGCTATTTCTGCGTTGATAATGCGCAATGCCCGCAGAAAATCCCGGGCAATAGCCTGGAAAATTTCAGCGAGCAGCCCCCGAACATGGAGGATTTTGCCGCGCTGACGCTGACTGCGGAGTTCGTCCCACAATGCCAGGGGATGCGCGCTGGCAGTGACCATCTGCTGGGGCAGCAGCCAGAGTCCTACCGGCAGGGTCTGGAAGCGGAGTTCCGCATCGTCCTGCATGGGGGCCGGTACTTTCAAAATGATCAGGGCCACATCCCCGTCGCGTTCCAGACGCGGACGTTCGTCTTCATCGGAAACGTCCTGAAACAGGTAGTCGGGTACCTGCAGATGTTTGGCGACAAATTCCAGTTCGGCTTGGCTGGGTGCAACCACCTGAATCCAGGTGGCACGGGGAGGCCACTGAAAATCACTGGTGATTTCCAGCTGGGCATCTGTTTTGTCGTCAAACCAGTGCAGCATTCTGCCTCTCCTTTATAGACTCCTGCCCGATCATATCCAGCCCTTGCGTTTGAAAAATGCGGCCAATCCCCCGGAAATACCTAGCCCCAAACACAGTATCACCCAGAAAATCCAATGGGTTTTCTGAAAGGGCAGGGTCGTGTTCACGCCATACAGGGTGGCCAGCATACTCGGTACATAAAATATCATGGCCAGAACAGTCACCACCTTGAGCCCGTGGTTGATGTTGTTTTGTACCATACCAGCGTAGGCATCCATCATTGACGTGCTGGTTCCGGCATACACCCGGGCGCGCTCATGGGCCACCTGCAACTCCAGTAAGGCCGTATCGACCTGTCGGGTTGCTGGCAGATCATCGCGAATTTCTGCCAGACGCGAAATCTTGAAGGCCGTGGCAATGTTGCCGACCAGAGCCACTTCAAAACGGGTCAGACTTTTACTGATTTCCAGCAAGGTGAAAAAGTCACCATTACTTTGCGTCCAATCCAGTTGCCGTTCATTTTCATGGATGGCCATATTCAGTTGATGCAGGGCATCTTCATAACTCTGGGCCAGTATTTTAAGAATCGCCGCAAGTATCTCGATGCTTTCCGGAGGGCTGGAAAGATGCTCCATCTGCTCAAAAAAAGGCGAGAGCGAGGGCAGGTCTTCAGCCAGTAGTGTGGTCAGGCTTTGCTGGTGCAGAACCATTCCCAATGGCCGCAAAGTCCAGGCATCGTCGACGATGCCCCGCACCGGAAACTGCAAGGTGAGAAACACCCGATTTTCTTCGCGCCGCAGCCAGGAGCGTTCATCGGGATCGAGAATGTCCTGGGCAAAATCCCAGTCATCCGCAAGCTGCCCGGCCTGCACCCAGTCGGCGGGTCTCGGCGCCGTCAGATGTTGCCAGCCCTTCACCGGATCCGGAATAATTTGCTCTTCCGAATGGGCGGTTACGGGATGATCTGCCGGGGGAAATACATCCATGGATGTTCTCCAGATCAGAGGCGGGCGTTAGGGCACCAGTGTCTGGCCTGTTCCCGGTCAGGGGTACTCAGCCGGCACATTTGGAGCACGGGACGGAGCCTTTTATACTGGACTTCCGTGTCGCCTGTAAAGGAAATTCCGCTGTGAGTAATGTGCATTCTGCAACTGATAGTAAAGTCTTTAATCCTCTCGCCATTGCCATCCTCACTGTTTCCGATACCCGCACCCCGGAAACCGACAAATCCGGCGACAAAATTGCGGAGCTGGCCCTGGCCGCTGGGCACCAGATAGCGGCGCGCTGCATCCTGCCCGATACGGCGGAAACCCTTCGCCAGCAGATGCAAAGCTGGATAAGCGACCCGGCCATTGACGTCATCATCGCCACCGGCGGCACCGGAGTCACCGGACGGGACGTAACCCCGGAGGCTCTCGCACCCCTGATCAGCAAACCCATTCCGGGCTTTGGTGAATTATTCCGCATGTTGTCCTATGAAGAAATCGGCACCAGCACCATTCAGTCCCGGGCCGAAGCCGCCATTTGTACGGGCACCATGGTCTTTTTGCTGCCCGGTTCTACCGGAGGTGTCCGCCTGGGTATGGAAGCCATCATCATTCCGCAACTGGATAACCGGCATCGCCCCTGCAATCTCAGTGAGTTGTTACCACGTATTCGTCATGAACACTGAACTTCTTCATGCCTGAAGACGAACAACAACGGCAGGCGCGCTGGAATAACTGCTACGCCCGGAGCGACCCCCAACAAGCACCGCCTCTGCCTCTGCTCAAGGCGCAGGCAGCTTTGCTACCCGCACAGGGCAAGGCGCTGGATCTTGCCTGTGGTCGGGGGGCTAATGCCTTGTTCCTCGCCAGACGGGGTTTGGAAACCTGGGCCTGGGATTACGCCGACCCGGCCATTGCCGCTGTCCAGCAGGCCGCAGCGGGCCTGCCCCTCCATGCCCAATGCCGGGATGTGCTGGCGCAGCCACCGGAGCCGGACAGCTTCGACGTGATCGTGGTTGCCCATTTTTTACACCGCCCGCTTTTCCCGATATTGGCGCAGGCCATAAAAGCCCAAGGTTTGCTGTTCTACGAAACCTGGGCCGGGCCTTATGCCGGGCGCGGACCTCAAAATCCGGATTTTCGTCTGCGTCTGGGTGAACTGAACCATGCCTTTCCGGGCTTACAGTTGCTGATGCTGGAGGAAGACGCCGACCGCAGCGCTGGCGTCTGGAGAGCGCCTGTCGGCCCTGTTACACTGACGTAATTTACTGATCCATAAAGAGGAAGACCAGCAATGACCCGGAATGGCCGTTTGAGCATGATTGTCTTCGCCATCATTTCCCTGAGTGCCTGCGCCAAGCTGCCCGGCAAGGTGGCTGAACCCGCTGCGCCAGCCGCCAAAACAAATACCAAGGCCGCCGCGCCGGACATGCACAGCAGCCAGACGGCCCTCGACTGGGCCGGAACCTACGTGGGGACCCTGCCCTGTGCCGATTGTCCCGGAGTGCGCGAAACCCTGGTGCTGCACAAAGACCAAACCTATGCCCTGAGCACTCACTATGTAGACCGTCCGGGTTCGGCCTTTTCGCGCAGTAACAGCTTCACCTGGGTCAATGGTCAAACTATCCGGCTGGAAGGCATGCAACAACCCATGTACTTTCGGGTAGGAGAAAACCAGCTTATTCAGTTGGGAATGGATGGCCAGCCCATTACCGGACCAATGGCGGCAAAAATGGTGTTGAAGAAAATGCAAACAGGAAAAACCCAATGACCAGCATCCAGCAACGCGCCGCCCTGCAACGGCAAATATGGGCGATTGCCAATGATGTACGCGGCGCAGTCGATGGCTGGGACTTCAAGCAATACGTGCTAGGCACCCTGTTTTACCGCTTCATCAGCGAAAACTTCGCTATTTATATCGAAGCCGATGACGACAGCATCCACTACGCCGAGTTGCCGGACAACATCATCACCCCGGACATCAAAGACGATGCCATTAAAACCAAGGGCTATTTTATTTACCCCAGCCAGTTGTTTGCCAATGTGGCCGCCCGCGCCAACAGCAACGAAAGCCTGAATACGGATTTGGCCGATATTTTTGCCGCTATCGAAAATTCTGCCAGCGGTTATCCCTCCGAGCGCGACATCAAAGGCCTGTTTGCCGACTTCGACACCACCAGCAATCGTCTGGGCAACACCGTCAAAGACAAAAACACCCGCCTGGCTGCCGTGCTCAAAGGCGTTGCCGGTCTGTATTTTGGTGATGCGCATAGCGGCGACTTTGAAAGTAACCACATCGACCTGTTTGGCGATGCCTACGAATTTCTCATTTCCAACTACGCCGCCAATGCCGGTAAATCGGGCGGTGAGTTTTTTACACCACAACATGTTTCCAAACTCATCGCCCAGTTGGCCATGCACAAGCAAACCCGCGTCAACAAGATTTACGACCCCGCCTGCGGCTCCGGCTCCCTGTTACTGCAAGCCAAAAAGCATTTTGACGCGCACATTATTGAAGACGGGTTTTACGGGCAGGAACTCAACCACACCACCTACAACCTGGCGCGGATGAATATGTTCCTGCACAACATCAATTACGACAAATTCAACATCCAGTTGGGGGACACTCTCATAGCCCCCCATTTTGACAGCGACAAGCCCTTTGATGCCATCGTCTCCAATCCGCCCTATTCCGTAAAATGGATCGGCAGCGACGACCCCACCCTCATCAACGACGACCGCTTTGCCCCGGCGGGCGTACTGGCCCCCAAATCCAAAGCCGACTTTGCCTTTGTACTGCACGCCCTCAGTTACCTTTCAAGCCGTGGCCGCGCCGCCATCGTCTGTTTTCCTGGTATTTTTTACCGGGGCGGTGCCGAGCAGAAAATCCGTCAATATCTGGTGGATAACAATTTCGTCGAAACCGTCATCTCACTCGCGCCCAACCTGTTTTATGGCACCACCATCGCCGTGACCATTTTGGTGCTCTCCAAACACAAGACAGACACCACCACCCAGTTCATTGATGCCAGTGGCCTGTTCAAAAAAGAAACCAACAACAACCTGCTGCTGGATACCCACATCGACGAGATCATGGCCGTGTTCGACAGCAAGGCGAATGTCGAGCACTTTGCCCGTTCCGTACCGTTTGAGCAGGTTGCCGCCAATGATTACAACCTCTCGGTGAGCAGCTATGTCGAAGCCCGCGACACCCGCGAGGTGGTGGATATTGCAGAGCTCAATAGCGATTTGAAAACCACCGTGGCAAGAATCGACCAGCTACGCAAAGAGATAGATGCCATTGTGGCCGAGATTGAGGCATGAACGATCACCCCATCGCACTCACACAACCGCCCGCAGGCTATGCCGACTGGCTGGCCGAATTAAAAGCGCGCATTCACCGCGCCCAACAACGCGCCACGCTCGCCGTCAACCGCGAACTGGTTTTGCTGTACTGGCAAATTGGCCAAGACATCCTGACACGGCAGGCCGCACAAGGCTGGGGCGCGAAAGTGATCGAGCGGCTGGCGCATGATTTGCGCAACGCTTTTCCCGAGATGAAGGGCTTCTCCCGCGCCAACCTCATGTATATGCGTGCCTTTGCCGAGGCCTGGCCAGACGAGCAAATTGTCCAACAGGCTGTTGGACAATTGCCTTGGGGACACAATCTGGTCTTGCTGACCCGACTGAAGCAACCGGAACAGCGTCTGGCCTATGCCCAGGCCGCCATCGAACAGGGTTGGTCGCGCAATGTGCTGAATATCCACATTGAAACCCGACTTCTTGAACGCACCGGCAAAGCGGTTACCAACTTTGCCGAACGCCTGCCCCCGCCGGGTAGTGATTTAGCGCGGGAATCGCTCAAAGACCCCTATCTGTTCGATTTTCTCGATGTGGGCAAAGAAGCCGACGAACGCGAAATTGAATCGGCGCTGGTCGAGCACATTACCCACTTTTTGCTGGAATTAGGCGCAGGCTTTGCCTTTGTGGGGCGGCAGGTGTTGCTGGATGTAGGCGGTGACGAATTCTTTATTGACCTGCTGTTTTATCACCTCAAATTGCGCTGCTATGTCGTGATTGAACTCAAGACCGGTAAATTCAAGCCCGAGCATCTAGGGCAATTGGGTTTTTACATGACGGCGGTGGACAAGCAAATCAAGCATGAACTCGATAACGCCACCATCGGCCTGCTGCTGTGCAAAAGCAAAAACAAAGTGGTGGCTGAATATGCCCTGGGCGATAAAACCCAGCCCATGGGCATAGCTGAATATAAACTCGTGGAAGCCCTCCCCGAACACCTTAAAACCAACCTGCCCAGCATCGAACAGATTGAGCGGGAATTGCAGGGAGATAAGGCATGAGCAGCGGGAATTTTTTGGACAAGCTGCTGGATGGCGAGGCGGTGGAGTGGATCGAGGTGGGCGAGTTAATTTCACCCCAGCGCGGGAGAAGACTCGTCAAAAGCCAATTAGAAGAAGTCGGTAGTTATGCTGTCTATCAGAACAGCATGAAGCCGCTCGGCTACTACCATAAAAGTAATGCTCAAGCCGGGGCAACCTTTGTGATTGTTGCCGGCGCGGCGGGCGAGATTGGTTTTAGCGATGTTGCTTTCTGGGCCGCAGATGATGTCTATTTCTTCCCAGAAGCAAATGCTGTTAATAACAAATATCTGTATCACTTTCTTCTAACGAAACAGCATGAAATTTCATCTCAAGTACGCAGGGCAAGTGTTCCTCGCCTATCAATAGCTGCGGTTGAAAAGCTAAAAATCCCCATCCCCTGCCCAGAAAACCCCAAAAAATCGTTGGAAATCCAAGCCGAAATCGTTCGCATTCTGGACACCTTCACCGAGCTGACCACCGAGCTGACCACCGAGCTTAATCTACGCAAAAAACAATACAACCACTACCGCGACCAATTGTTGAGTTTTGAAAACGGCGAAGTGGAGTGGAAGACGTTGGGAGAAGTGGCCTTAGATTTTGGTAGAGGCAAATCTAAACATCGTCCTAGAAATGATGAAAAATTGTATGGCGGTGATATACCTTTCATCCAGACCGGAGATATTAGAAATGCGGCGCATGTCATTACACAATATAGCCAGACCTATAGCGAGCTTGGGCTAATACAAAGCAAATTGTGGCCTAAAGGGACATTGTGCGTAACTATTGCTGCTAATATTGCTGAAACATCCATTTTAGGATTTGATGCATGTTTTCCTGATAGCGTCATCGGTTTTATAGCTAATCCTGAAAAGACCAGTTCAGGTTATGTTGAATACCTACTGTCTTCATTAAAAACAAAGCTAGAAGAAAAAGGCCAGGGCAGTGCCCAAAGCAATATAAATCTAGGCACATTTGAAAATCTAAAATTACCTTTCCCCTCATTGGCCGAACAAGCCCGCATCGTCGCCATCCTCGACAAGTTCGACGCACTGACCACCTCCCTCACCGAAGGCCTACCCTGCGAAATCGAACTGCGCCAAAAGCAATACGATTATTACCGCGATCTGCTGCTCCGCTTTCCCAAGCCGGTTCAAGCAGGAGAATGCCCATGAATCATGAAAATACGCAGATTCAAATCTATCAGTCCGACGATGGTCAGCTTGAGCTGAAGGTGGCCTTTGACCAAGACACCGTTTGGTTGTCGCAATCACAAATGGCTGATTTGTTCGGCACCAAGCGACCAGCCATTACCAAACATTTGAGCAATATTTATAAATCGGGTGAGTTGTCCGAAGATAGCACCTGTTCCATTTTGGAACATATGGCTGGGCATGGCCAAAGCTACAAAACCAAACAGTACAATCTTGATGCCATTATTTCGGTGGGCTACCGCGTTAACTCCAGTCGCGCCACCCAATTTCGCATCTGGGCCACTCGCACCCTCAAACAACATTTGGTGCAGGGTTACACCCTCAATCAACGCCGCTTGCACGAGCGCGGCATCGAATTTGAGCAGGCGATGGCGCTTTTATCCCAGACCCTCAGCAACCAGCAGTTGGTGAACGCTGAAGGCGCAGCGGTGCTTTCGGTGATCAGCGACTATGCCCGGAGCTGGAGTCTGTTGCAGGGCTATGATGAACAAAGTCTGGGGGAGCTGAACAGTAAACAGTCGGCCATGCTGGCGCTGAATCTGGACGAGGCGCTAAACGCCATCCATGAATTAAAACAAGCACTGATCACCAAGGGCGAAGCTACGGAATTATTTGGTCAGTTGCGCGGCAATGGCCTCGAATCGGCTATTGCCACCATCGAGCAGGGTTATGGTGACGAACTGTTTTATCCGAATGTCGCGAGTCGCGCCGCGCACCTGCTGTATTTTGTGATTAAAAATCACCCGTTGGCTGATGGTAATAAGCGCAGTGGTTCATTTTTGTTTTTATGGTACTTGCGCCGCAATCAGCATTTATTGGCCAGGCCCGTGGAGCGATTGATTAACGACAACACGCTGGTCGCCTTGGCCTTGCTGGTCGCGGAAAGCGAGCCAGCGCAAAAATCGCTGATGATTCGCCTGATCGAGCATTTTATTTTGCTGAAAGAGGACGGCAATGCCTTATAAACCGCCCTTTACCATTACCAGCGAAATCCTGAATCTGGTAGCAGAGATCAGCCAGCAAGTAAAGCGGCTGGACGCCAGCGCGTTAAATGCCAATGGCCGTATGGGGCGCTTGTGGCAAACCTTAATTTTGTCTCGGTGGCACCCGCTGTTTTTGTCGTTACCCTTGGAAAGCGTGATTAAAGATCATCAACAGACGTATTACCAGGCACTTGAACAGGGTGACGAGCAAGCCGATAGTACGCCGTTTATTCGCTTCATGTTGTCGATAATTGCCCGGACGCTAACCCAAAACGCCTCTGTAAGTGCCCCTGCAAACGCCCCTGTAAATCCGGAGCGTGATGTACGTGGACTCAAAACCCCCGAAGCGATTCTGGTGTTACTGGCGTATAACCCGCAGCGGACACGCCAGCAGCTCGCCGAACTGATGGGCAAAGACCTATGCACCATTGGCCGGGCTTTAGCCAAATTACAGCAGGCGGGAAAAATTAATCGCGTCGGTTCCGATAAAACCGGCCATTGGGAGGTACAGCCGTGACAGACTACAAAACCATTGCCGAATCCAACAACTTCATTGTTCTGGATCAATACAACCGGGACTGGAAGGTGGCCGATAGCTATCAGAGTGAAGGGGACCTGGAACGCGAACTGATTCAGGATTTGACGAATCAGGGCCATGAATACCTGCCCGGCCTGAATCATCCCGAGGCAATGCTCGCCAATCTGCGTGTGCAGTTGCAGGCACTGAATAACCTGGAGTTTCTGGAAGGTGAATGGTTGCGTTTTGTGGAAACCTGGCTGGATAAACCCAGCGATAGCATCGTGGACAAAACCCGCAAAATTCACGATGACTATATTCACGATTTTGTGTTTGATGATGGCCATATTCAGAATATTTACCTGCTGGATAAAAAGAATATCGCCCGCAACAAGGTGCAGGTCATCAATCAGTTTGAGCAATCCGGCAGCCACGCCAACCGCTACGATGTGACCATTCTGGTCAACGGCCTGCCGTTGGTACAGGTAGAGCTGAAAAAGCGCGGAGTGGCCATCCGCGAGGCCTTTAATCAGGTGCATCGCTACAGCAAGGAGAGTTTCAACAGTGAACATTCCCTGTTCAAGTATCTGCAACTCTTTGTGATTTCCAACGGTACGGACACCCGCTACTTTGCCAACACCACCCAGCGCAATAAAAACAGCTTCGATTTCACCATGAACTGGGCAAAGGCGGATAACAGCCTGATCAAAGACCTGAAGGACTTTACGGCTACTTTCTTTCAGAAAAACACCCTGCTGCATGTGCTCCTGCATTACTCGGTATTTGATGTAAACAATACCCTGCTGGTGATGCGCCCTTACCAGATTGCCGCCACCGAACGCATTATGTGGAAAATCAACAGCGCGTATCAGGCGAAAAACTGGCGCAGCACGGAAAGTGGCGGTTATGTCTGGCATACCACCGGTTCCGGCAAAACCCTGACCAGTTTCAAGGCGGCGCGTCTGGCCACCGGGCTGGACTTTATCGACAAGGTATTTTTTGTGGTGGACCGCAAGGATCTGGATTATCAGACCATGAAGGAATATCAGCGTTTTTCGCCCGATAGCGTCAATGGCTCGGATAGCACCGCCGGACTCAAACGCAATCTGGATAAAAATGATAACAAAATCATCGTCACCACCATCCAGAAGCTCAACCGGCTGATCAAAAGCGAAAATGACCTGCCGGTGTATAACCAGCAGGTGGTGTTTATTTTTGATGAATGCCATCGCAGCCAGTTTGGCGAAGCCCAGAAAAACCTGAAAAAACGCTTCAGAAAGTTCTATCAGTTCGGTTTTACCGGCACCCCCATTTTTCCGCAAAACGCCCTGGGAGCCGATACCACGGCCAGCGTATTTGGCCGCGAACTGCATGCCTATGTGATTACCGATGCTATCCGCGACGAAAAAGTGCTGAAGTTCAAGGTGGACTACAACGATGTCCGTCCTCAGTTCAAGGCGCTGGAAGCCGAGCAGGATGCGAAAAAACTCAGTGCCGCCGAAAATCGCCAGGCCTTGTTGCATCCCGACCGTATCCGCGAAATTACCCAGTACATTTTGAATAACTTCCGGCAAAAAACCCATCGTTTGCAGGCCGGTGGTAAAGGCTTTAATGCCATGCTGGCCGTCAGCAGCGTAGAAGCCGCCAAGTGGTATTATGAGTCCTTCAAAACCGTGCAAAAAGACCGCGAAAAACCCTTGAAGGTCGCCACCATTTTCTCCTTTGCAGCCAACGAAGAACAAGATGCCGTGGGCGATATTATTGATGAAAGCTTTGATGTTTCGGCCATGAACAGCAGTGCCAAGGAGTTTTTGGCGACAGCAATTGCCGACTATAACGCACTGTTCAAAACCAGCTTCAGATTGGATAGCGACGGTTTTCAGAACTACTACCGCGATTTGGCCAAGCAAATGAAGGCCGGGGAAGTTGATCTGCTGATTGTGGTGGGCATGTTTCTGACCGGTTTTGATGCGCCGACGCTCAACACCTTGTTTGTCGACAAAAACCTGCGTTATCACGGCTTGATTCAGGCTTACTCACGCACCAACCGCATTTATGATGCGACCAAAACCTTTGGCAATATCATCACGTTCCGCAATCTCGAACAGGCGACTATCGACGCCATCACCCTGTTTGGGGACAAAAACACCAAAAATGTCGTGCTCGAAAAAAGCTTCAGGGAGTACATGGAAGGCTTTACCGATGTGGTCACAGGCGAAGCGCGGCGCGGCTTTGTGGATGTGGTGAAAGAACTGGAGCAGCGTTTTCCTGATCCTGCTGCCATTGAAAAAGAATCGGATAAAAAAGCCTTTGTGAAGTTGTTTGGCGAATTTTTGCGCGTGGAAAATGTGCTGCAAAACTTTGATGAATTCGCCAGCCTGAAAGCTTTGCAAAATGTCGATATGGATGACCCCGCAGCCTTAGAAGCCTTCAAGGCCAAGTATTATGTGACGGATGAGGAGTTGCCTGCGTTGCAGGCTGTTCAAATCCCATCCGAACGCAAAACCCAGGACTACCGTTCTACCTACAATGATGTGCGCGATTGGTTGCGGCGGGAAAAATCCGCTTCGGAAAAAGCAGAGTCCAGCATCGATTGGGATGACGTGGTGTTTGAGGTAGATTTGCTCAAATCTCAGGAAATCAATCTGGATTACATTCTCGAGCTGATTTTTGAGAACAACAAAAAAATCAAAGACAAGGTGGCCCTGGTGGAAGATGTGCGCCGGGTGATCCGTGCCAGCCTCGGGAATCGTGCCAAAGAAACGCTCCTGGTGGATTTCATCAATCAAACCGATCTGGATCAGCTTGGTGACAAAACCAGCCTGATTGAGGCCTTTTTTACCTTTGCCCAGGGCGAACAGCGGCGCGAAGCCGATGCGCTTATCGCTGACGAAAACCTGAATGTCGAAGCCGCGCGTCGCTATATCAGCGTTTCCCTGAAACGGGAGTTTGCCAGCGATAATGGCACCGAGCTCAATGCCCTGCTCCCCAAAATGAGCCCACTGAATCCTCAGTACCTGAGTAAAAAGCAGAGTGTGTTCCAGAAAATCGCAGCCTTTGTCGAGAAGTTCAAAGGCGTGGGCGGACAGGTTTAACACTTTTTTGGATATTGCAAAAACCACCCCCGGGCGCGGATAATCAGCGGATGCAAAACGAATTTGATGTCATTGTTGTCGGTGGAGGCCATGCCGGCACCGAGGCTGCCGCAGCCGCAGCCCGTTTGGGTGCGCGCACGCTGCTCCTGACCCAGAATCTCGATACCATTGGGCAGATGTCCTGTAATCCGGCCATTGGCGGTATTGGCAAAGGGCATCTGGTCAAGGAAATCGACGCCCTGGGGGGCATCATGGCCCTCGCTATTGATCAGGCGGGCATCCAGTTTCGGACCCTGAACGCCAGCAAGGGGCCGGCGGTGCGGGCGACCCGCGCCCAGGCCGACCGGAGTTTGTATAAACGCGCAGTGCGTCGTCTTCTCGAAAACATTCCCAATTTGCAATTGTTTCAGGGCATGGCGGGCGACTTGTTAATGGAAAACGGGCATCTGGCCGGTGTGCGCACGGAAACCGGCCTGGAGCTGCGTGCGGGTCAGGTGATTTTGACTACCGGGACTTTTCTCGGCGGGCGCGTGCACATGGGAGACCAGAATTATGCCGCCGGACGGGCAGGCGATCCGCCATCCAACGCCCTGTCCCTGCGCCTGCGGGAAATGGATTTTCCGGTTGCCCGTCTGAAAACCGGCACGCCGCCCCGCATTGATGGACGCAGCATCGACTATAGCGTGCTCGAAGCCCAGCCCGGTGATGATCCACTCCCCGCATTTTCCTTCATGACCCGGCAGGTGGATATCCCCCAGCGCGCTTGCCATATTACCCACACCAATGCGCGCACCCATGAAATCATTACCGCCAATTTGCACCAGTCGGCCATGTATGGCGGGCACATTCAGTCCGTAGGGCCGCGCTACTGTCCTTCCATTGAGGACAAAGTGGTGCGCTTTGCCGAAAAAACCTCGCACCAGATATTTCTCGAACCTGAAGGACTGGATACGCACGAAGTCTATCCCAACGGCATTTCCACCAGTCTGCCTTTTCCCGTGCAGGTGGATTTGGTGCGGAGCATGCGCGGTCTGGAACATGCCGTTTTGCTGCGTCCGGGTTACGCCATTGAATACGATTTTCTCGATCCGCGTGATTTGCACGCCAGCCTCGAAAGCCAGCGTCTGCCCGGACTTTTTTGTGCTGGCCAGATCAACGGCACCACCGGCTATGAAGAAGCCGCCGCACAGGGCCTGCTGGCGGGTCTCAATGCGGCACGGCGGGCGCGGTCACAGTCTGCCTGGGTGCCGGGGCGTCATGAGGCGTATCTGGGCGTAATGGTGGACGATCTGGTCACCCGGGGGCTGGATGAACCCTATCGGATGTTTACCAGCCGGGCCGAATATCGCCTGCAATTGCGTGAAGATAATGCCGATATGCGCCTGACCCCGCAGGGTCGCGAACTTGGGTTGGTGGATGATGCACGCTGGGCAGCCTTCAGCCGCAAACAGGATGATCTGGAAGCCGAGCGCGGGCGTTTCCAGAGTGTGCGCATTCGCCCCGAAGATGCAGCAGCGGAGCGGGTTGCCGCGCATGTGGGTCAGGCCCTGAACCGGGACGTAACCGCGCTGGAATTGTTGCGCCGTCCGGATTGGGATTACGCCAGCCTGACGACGGCTCTGGACATCCCGGTTTGTGCGGACCCACGTGTCAGCGAACAGTTGGAGATTGAGTGCAAATATTCGGGTTACATTGCCAGGCAGCAGGACGAAATTGAGCGGGCCGTCCGCTGGGAGGGCATGGCCATTCCTGAGGACATGGATTATGCCTCGGTGCGCGGGTTGTCCACGGAAGTCAGGCAACGCCTGAGTCGCCAGCGTCCGCAAACCATTGGTCTGGCCAGCCGCATTCCGGGCGTCACTCCGGCAGCCGTGTCGCTGTTGTTGATTCACGTGAAACGCCGCAGCTTGCCGCAGGCAGGCTGATGCCGTCCGCTTCTGCCCTGCCAGAACAACTGGCCGAGGCTCTGGACGCCGGTCTTGCGCTCATGCAACTGGATTCGGTTCATCCCGATCAGCGCCAGTTGCTGATTCAGTATGTGCTACTCCTTCAGCGTTGGAACAGTACCCACAATCTGACCGCCGTGCGCGACCCGCTCGAAATGATCTCCCGGCATCTGCTGGACAGTCTTGCTGTGCTGCCTTTTCTGGATGCCGGGCAGGTGGCGGATATTGGCAGTGGTGCGGGTTTGCCGGGAATCCCCTTGGCCATTTGCCGACCCGCCCAGGCCTTTACGCTGGTGGAGCCCGCTGGCAAGCGCGTGGCTTTTTTACGCAGTGTGCTGGCCGAGCTCGGCCTGCGCCATGTGCAGGTGGTCCCCACGACCAGCGAAAAATACCAGCCCGAAAACTTGCCGGACATCCTCATCAGCCGCGCTACCGCCCCTCTCGCGCGCCTGGATGCAATGACCATCCATCTGCAGGGTCCGCAGAGTAGAGTGCTGGCCTTAAAGGGGCCCGGTGTCGAAGAAGAACTGGCCGATTGGCCCCGCGCGGCTGCGCTGGAGCTGCGTTGTCACGACTTGCAGGTACCGGGTTCACCCCTGCGCAAGCTCTTGATTTGGACGAATCCGCTGCAGATGCCCTAGCCCCCCGCGAGCTGACAGGGTATTCTTGCGCGATTGTAGACTTCATCGGGAAATCACCCCAAAACATGCGCATCGTTGCTGTTGCCAATCAGAAAGGTGGCGTGGGAAAAACCACGACTGCCGTCAATCTGGCTGCCGGACTTGTCCAGACGGGCAAGCGGGTGCTGCTGGTTGATCTGGATCCGCAAGCCAATGCCAGCACCGGGTTGGGCCAGGTGGGTAATACGGCGAGCAGCATTTATCACGTATTGCTGGGGGAATTACCGCTCTGCGCGGTGCTGCATGCAGTATCCCCTGCCGGACTTTTTCTCGCACCCTCCAGCCCCGATCTGGCCGGGGCCGAAGTGGAAATCTACCCGCGCGCAGATCGTGAACAGCATCTGAAAAGAGCTTTGGCCGAGGCGTCGGACTTTGATTATGTCCTCATTGATTGCCCGCCAGCCCTGAATATGCTGACCATCAATGCCCTGGTAGCGGCAAACCGTGTGCTGATTCCCATGCAATGCGAATATTATGCCCTGGAAGGCCTCACGCAGTTGCTGAATACCGTCCGGCGGGTGCGCGCCCAGCTGAACCCTCATCTGGAAGTGGATGGCCTGTTGCGGACTATGTTCGACAACCGCAACCGTCTTTCCTCGGAGGTCGGTCAGGAGTTGGAACGGCATTTTCCGGATAAGCTCTATCAAACGGTTATCCCCCGCAATATTCGCCTTGCCGAAGCCCCCAGCTTTGGCCGCGCTGCTCTGGAATACGATCCTTCCTGCGCGGGTTCCCTGGCCTATCAGGGTCTGGCCAAAGAATTCCTGCAACGGGAGGGGACAAAATGAAGCGAGTGGGTTTGGGTCGAGGGCTCGATGCACTGTTTGCCAATGAAGATTCGGGTAGCGGGTCCATGCGGGAAATCCCGGTTGATCTTCTCCAGCGCGGTCGTTATCAACCGCGTGGAATCATTGCGGAGTCTTCCCTGCAGGAATTGGCGGAGTCCATACGCCATCAGGGAGTGGTACAACCCATCGTGGTGCGTGCCGTGGGCGGCGGTCGTTATGAAATTATTGCCGGCGAGCGCCGCTGGCGTGCCGCACAACTGGCGGGTTTGACCCAAATACCTGCGGTAGTCCGCGATTGTGGCGATGAGCAGGCCCTGGCCATCGGCATCATCGAAAATATACAACGTCAGGATCTGAATCCGCTGGAAGAAGCCCAGGCGCTGCAGCGCTTGCTGGATGAATTTGGCCTCAGCCACGAAGCGCTGGCCGGAACGCTGGGACGTTCGCGGGCGGCCATCAGTAACCAGCTCCGGCTCTTGCGCCTTTGTCCCGCGTTGCATCCGCACGTGGAAAGTGGTGCCCTCAGTGCCGGACATGCCCGCGCGTTGTTGACCCTCAGTGACGAGCGGCAGAAGGTTCTGGCCGAAAAAGTGGTCCAGGAAAACCTGAGCGTCCGCGCCACCGAAAAGCTGGCTCAAAAAGACCTGAATCCGCCAGCACCCCCGCCGGAACCGGACCCCAACACGGCCGCTCTCATAGCACTGATTCAATCCATTCTGGGACTTGGTGTGGATTTGCGCGCCCGTGGCCAGGGGGGGGAACTGCGTATTCGCTGGGAAAGTCCGGAGCAGGAGGCCATGCTTCTGAAACGTCTGGGCGTATCGCTCAATGACGACGAAAGCTGATGGATCACTCTTGACGCTGGGCATCTGCGTGTTTAGACTCCGCCTGTATTTGAGTTTTGCCCATTGAAAGAGCAAGAAAAACAAATGGGCATGGTGAACTTCTCGTCCTATGTAGGGCGAGTCACTGCGACGGTGTTGACGTTGGCCCTGTTCCTGGCTGCCTTGCTGGCATGGCGCTGGGGACGACAAGAAGCCTACGCACTGCTTTTTGCGGCATTTTTGAGCGTAATCAACATGCTCATCCTGGGTGGTCGCCTGATCGCGCTCCCCGCTTCTACGCATCTTGCCGCACGGCGGCTGGGTGGGGCGGTGTTGCAGCGCTGGATCATCACCATTCTGGGTCTCATCTTGGCAATTTTCTGGCTGCATCTGCCTGTTATCGGGCTGGTTGCCGGGTTTTTGCTGGCCCATTTCGTATTTTTGGCATTTCTGATGCGGGAACGTATCAGGCAAAGGAGTTAAGTGTGGCTTCAGGCGATATCGCCCATCATCTCGTCAACTGGACTATCGGTTCCGGTTTCTGGACGTTTGATCTGGACACCATTGTCATGGGCTGGATCATGGCGGCCATTCTGGTCATTACCGGCATGGTAGTCGGCGCAAAATTGCAGACCAGTACCCCCAGCGGCATGCAAAACTGGCTGGAAGGCGTCGTCGATTTTATTGATGATCTGGTCCAGGGCAGTTTCCCGGTCAAGGACCCCTTGATTGCACCCATGGCCATCACGGTATTTTTGTGGATACTGCTGATGAACAGCCTGGACGTCATCCCTGCCTACTTGCCCGGCATTATTGCGCACTGGTTTGGTATTCCAGAATTTCGGATAACCCCGACCGTCAACCTCAACACCACCCTCGGCGTTTCCATCACGGTATTTCTGGTGATGATTGCCACCAATTTGCGGGTGAAGGGTTTCGGCTACTTCAAGACCTACCTGACCCATCCCTTCGGTATCTGGCTGTTTCCGATGAACATCATCATGTCCCTGATCGAAGAAATCACCAAGCCGTTAAGCCTGGGCCTGCGACTTTTCGGCAACATGTTTGCCGGCGAGCTGGTATTCTTGCTGCTGGCCATGTTGCCCTGGTGGGGCGAGCTGGTGATGGGTACGGTCTGGTCCCTGTTTGAAAGTTTGATCATTGTCCTGCAGGCGTTTATTTTCACCGTGTTGACCGTGGTTTACCTCGGCATGGCGAATATGCAGGATCATTAATACAGTTTTTATATTTCACTTTTGCGACACTTGTAAGGAGTTATCATGGACGCACACACCATTATCGTAGCTGCTACAGCCATTGCTGTGGGTATTATTTTTGGCGCCGCTGGTCTGGGTTCCGCCATTGGCTGGGGTCTGATTACCTCCAAGACCATTGAAGGCATTACCCGTCAACCCGAAATGCGTCCCCAGTTGTTAGTGAATACCTTCATTTTTGCCGGCTTGATGGAATCTTTCCCCTTCATCATTCTGGCCTTCGGTTTCTGGTTCCTCTTCGCCAACCCGTTCCTGGGCTGATGCGGGCCCGGTTGATCCGGCCCTCTTGCAAGTGAGGTAGTCATGAATCCAGTAGGTATCAATGGAACACTGATCATACAGCTGATCACCTTCGTCATTTTGGTGGCGTTGCTGTACAAGTATATGTATGGTCCCCTGCGTAAGGTAATGGACGCCCGCCGCGCGAAAATCGCTGACGGTCTAGCCGCTGCTGAACGTGGTAAGGAAGAAATGGCCCTGGCCCAGAAACGCGCGGCAGAAATACTGCGGGAGGCCAAGGACAAGGCGGCAGAGATTATTGCCAACGCCGAGCGTCGTGGTGTGGAGCTACGTGAAGAAGCTCAGGTCAAGGCCCGTGAGGAGGCTGACCGGATTATTGCCGGAGCCCGTGCAGAAATTGATGTGGAAACCAACCGGGCCCGTGAAGTCCTGCGTGGTCAGGTGGTGGAGCTGGTGGTCGACGGCACCCAGCGTATTCTGCATCGTGAAATTGATCAGAACGCCCATCGCGACATCATCGACCGTATGGTCGGCCAACTGTGAGGATCTGAAATGGCAGATCTGATCACGGTGGCGCGACCCTACGCCGAGGCGCTTTACGGGCTGGGCAAAGACTCTGGTCAGCAACAGGCTTGGGCAGACGCTTTGCAGGTGCTTACCGCCATGGTTGCAGACGACCAGGCCCAGGCATTTTTGAATGACCCTGAACGCCCGGAAGCGGACAAGGTGGCCTTGCTCGCCGCCGCTCCTGTTACTCTGGAACAGTCGGGCTGGCAGGCCTTTCTGACTCTTCTGGTGCATAACGATCGCTGGGCAGCGGCAGCAGAAATTGCCGTCCTCTTCGCTGAGGCTCTGCGCCATGACGAAGGCATTGTCGACGTTCTGGTAACCAGTGCGGTGGCTATGGACGCGCAGCAGAAAAGCTCGGTTCAGGCGGCGCTTGAACAGCGTTTCAGCGGTCGCAAAGTCGCTTTTCGTGAGTCGGTAGATGCCTCGCTGATTGGCGGTCTCGTAATTCATACGGGTGATCTCACCATAGATGCTTCCGTGCGTGGACAAGTGCAGCAACTTGCCCGAACCCTTCGCAGCTAAAGTCTTGAGGAACAAAGTATGCAACAACTGAATCCATCGGAAATCAGTGACCTGATCCGCGCACGCATCGCTGGCTTTGAAGGCCGTGTCGAGACGCGCTCCCAGGGCACTATCATCAGCCTGAGCGACGGTATCCTGCGCATTCACGGTCTGGAAGACGTTATGTACGGCGAGATGCTTGAACTTCCCGGCGGGCGCTATGCGCTGGCCATGAATCTGGAGCAGGACAATGTCGGTGCCGTGGTACTGGGAGAATTCTCCGGCCTTGAAGAAGGTGGCATTGTTAAATGCACCGGCAAGGTCATGCAGGTTCCTATCGGCAAGGAATTACTGGGTCGTGTGGTCAATGCCCTGGGACAGCCCATTGATGGCAAAGGCCCGGTAGATGCCAAGGAATTTGACGTTCTCGAAAAAATCGCGCCCGGCGTGGTGGATCGTCAAAGTGTGGACGAGCCCATGCAGACCGGCGTCAAATCCATTGATGCCATGGTACCGGTGGGACGCGGACAGCGCGAACTGATCATTGGTGACCGCCAGACCGGCAAGACTGCTGTGGCAGTGGATGCCATCATCAACCAGAAAGGCAAGGGTGTTTACTGCATTTACGTGGCGGTGGGCCAGAAGGCTTCAACCGTGGCTGGAGTGGTCCGCAAGCTGGAAGAATATGGCGCCATGGAATACACCACGGTCATCGCCGCCAACGCTTCCGAATCAGCGGCCATGCAGTATCTGGCGCCTTATTCCGGCTGCACGATGGGTGAGTTCTTCCGCGATCGCGGCATGGACGCGCTGATTGTGTATGACGATCTGACCAAGCAGGCCTGGGCCTACCGGCAGATTTCCCTGTTGCTGCGGCGTCCTCCGGGTCGCGAAGCGTATCCGGGCGATGTGTTTTACCTGCACTCCCGTTTGCTGGAGCGCGCTGCGCGTGTCAACACGGATTTTGTAGAAAAATTCACCCATGGTGAAGTGAAGGGTAAGACCGGTTCATTGACCGCCCTGCCCATCATTGAAACCCAGGCCGGCGACGTTTCTGCCTTCGTGCCGACCAACGTGATTTCCATCACCGACGGCCAGATTTATCTCGAAACCGATTTGTTCAACTCCGGTATCCGTCCCGCCATTAACGCCGGTTTGTCCGTGTCGCGCGTCGGTGGCGCTGCCCAGACCAAGATCATCAAGAAGTTGGGTGGGGGTATTCGTCTGGATCTGGCGCAGTATCGTGAACTGGCGGCTTTCGCCCAGTTTGCTTCTGATCTGGATGAAATAACCCGCAAACAAATTGAACGGGGCAAACGGGTTACTGAACTGCTGAAACAGGATCAGTTCTCACCCATGTCGGTCGCAGAACAGGCTGTTGCCCTGTTCGCCGCCAGCAGCGGTGCCCTGGATGACGTGGAAGTGGCCAAGGTGCGGCCTTTTGAGAAGGCCTTGCTGGCTTATCTGCACAGCAATAACAAGGACCTGATGGCTGGGCTCGAAGACAAAAAAGAGCTCACCGATGACTTCAAAAAGCAGCTCGACGCGGCAGTCAAGCAGTTCAAGTCCAGTTCGACGTACTAGGAGAGCAGCATGGCCAATGCCAAGGAAATTCGCGGTCAGATCAAGAGCGTAAAAAATACGCGCAAGATCACCCGCGCCATGGAAATGGTGGCTGCAAGCAAGATGCGGCGCGCGCAGGAACGGATGCGCGCTGCCCGGCCCTATGCGGAGAAAATTCGCGAAGTACTGGGCCATCTGGCGCTGGCACACCCGGAGTATGAACATCCTTTGATGCAGGTTCGGCCCGTTAAAAAAGCGGGTTTTCTGGTCATCACTACCGATCGTGGCCTTTGCGGTGCGCTGAATGTCAATGTGCTTCGGCAGGTTGTCCATAAAATGCACGATCTGCACGAACAGGGCGTCAGTTCGGATCTCGCGGTCATGGGGAACAAGGGGCTGGGTTTTTTGCGTCGGCATGGCGCCCATCTGGTCGCTGAACTGAATGGACTGGGCGACAAGCCCAATCTGGCGGACATGATCGGACCCATCAAGGCCATGGCCGATGCTTACGCCAAGGGTGAGGTCGATGTGGTTTATATGGTCTCTTCCCGCTTCGTCAATACCATGCTGCAACGCGCCACTCTGGAGCAGTTGCTGCCCGTAGCCAAGCCGGAAGTGCCTGCCGAAAAACCGGCGGAGATGTGGGATTACATTTATGAGCCGGAGGCTCGCCCGGTTCTCGACAAGCTGATGCATCGCTATGTGGAGTCTGTCGTTTATCAGGCGGTCATTGAGCATCTGGCCTGCGAGCAAAGTGCGCGCATGGTGGCCATGAAGAATGCCTCGGACAACGCCAAACGGATGGTGGGCGATCTGCAGTTGGCTTACAACAAGGCCCGTCAGGCAGCCATTACACAGGAAATCGCCGAAATCAGCGCCGGTGCGGCGGCGGTTTGACGATTAAGCACAGCATTTTTGGATTTTTTGAGGGTTAAATCATGAGCGAAGCGGTAGCTAAAGATAATGCCGTCGGCCACATTGTCCAGGTGATCGGACCGGTGATCGATGTCGCCTTTCCTCGCGGGCAGGTCCCGGAGATCATGGAAGCCGTGGTCATCACGGAAAAAAATCTCACCATTGAAATTCAGGCGCAGTTGGGTGACGGCGTGGCGCGCGGTATTGCCATGGGCCCCAGCGAAGGTTTGAAGCGGGGTCTGGCGGTTGCCCGTACGGGTGCCCCCATCAGCGTACCCGTTGGTCACGGTACTTTGGGACGGATCATGGACGTCCTGGGTGATCCTGTCGATGGCAAGGGTCCGGTACAGACGGAAGAGCGCAAGGCCATTCACCGCCCCGCCCCCAGCTTTGATGAACTGGCGGCCAGCACCGAAGTGCTGGAAACCGGTATCAAGGTTATCGATCTGGTCTGTCCTTTCGCCAAGGGCGGCAAGGTCGGTCTCTTCGGTGGTGCAGGTGTTGGTAAAACCGTGCTCATGATGGAACTGATCCGGAATATCGCCATTGAGCATACCGGTTACTCCGTGTTTGCCGGTGTGGGTGAAAGAACCCGCGAAGGTAATGACTTCTATCACGAAATGACCGAATCTGGCGTGCTCGACAAGGTGGCGCTGTGCTATGGCCAGATGAATGAGCCACCCGGCAACCGTTTGCGCGTCGGACTGACCGGCTTGACCATGGCGGAACATTTCCGTGATGAAGGCCGCGATATTCTGATGTTCATTGATAACATTTTCCGCTACACCCTGGCGGGTACGGAAGTATCCGCGCTGCTCGGGCGTATGCCTTCGGCAGTGGGTTATCAGCCGACGCTGGCTGAAGAAATGGGTAAGTTGCAAGAACGCATTACCTCTACCAAGGTGGGTTCCATCACCTCGGTACAGGCGGTTTATGTGCCTGCTGACGATCTCACCGATCCGTCACCGGCTACGACCTTTGCTCACTTGGACGCAACGGTGGTGTTATCCCGTCAGATTGCCGAACTGGGTATTTACCCCGCTCTGGATCCTCTGGATTCCTTCAGTCGTCAGCTTGATCCGGCGATTGTCGGTCAGGAACACTATGACGTGGCACGTTCCTGTCAGAAGACCCTGCAGCGCTACAAGGAATTGCAGGACATCATCGCCATTCTGGGTATGGATGAACTTTCCGAAGATGACAAGCTGCTGGTTTCGCGCGCCCGTAAAATTCAGCGCTTCCTGTCCCAGCCCTTTTTCGTGGCGGAAGTATTTACGGGTAGCCCCGGTACCTATGCTTCACTGAAAGATACCATTCGCGGGTTCAAGGCTATTGTTGCCGGTGAATATGATCATCTGCCGGAACAGGCCTTTTACATGGTAGGTACTATTGATGAAGCGATTGCCAAGGCGCAAAAGCTGCAACAGGGATAAGGTATGGCCATGACCATTGATGTGCGGGTCGTCAGTGCTGAAGGGAGTATTTACGAAGGCGTTGCCACCATGGTGGTAGCCCCCGGTCAAATGGGTGAGTTGGGTATTTTGCCGCGCCACGCTCCCTTGCTGACCGGATTACGTCCCGGCGAGTTACGGATTATCAACGGTGAAAACACCGAATATTTGTTCGTAAACGGCGGCATGCTCGAAATCCAGCCGGACGTGGTCACGGTTCTGGCAGATTCAGCGGAACGGGCTACGGATATTGACGAAGCCAAGGCGCTTGCTGCCAAACAGGCTGCTGAGGCGCGTCTGGCCGGCAATCTGGATCAGATGGATTATGCTGCAGCTCAGGGTGAACTATTGGCTCAGATTGCCCGTTTGAAAGCCGTTCAGCGCTTGCGCGAGCAAGGCCTGCTGCGCTAGTTTCGAAAGCAGCGATGCTCCTGTCTTTGGGCAGGTTTCATAAACCCCGGTCGCTCATGGTGACTGGGGTTTGTGCGTTTTGAGGAAGAGATCATGGATCAGGTGATTACCGATATTGTCGTGTTGGCGGCCGGTCAGGGTACCCGCATGCGTTCTGCCCGGCCCAAAGTGTTGCAGGCTTTGGGAGGCAAGCCTTTACTGGAGCATGTGCTGGATACGGCGCAGGCCTTGCAACCGCGACACTTGCATGTGGTGATTGGCAATGGCGCTGAGCTTGTGCAAGAGCATTTCAGTCAGTGGCCCGTGCAGTGGTGGCATCAGCAGGAGCAACGTGGCACCGGCGATGCCCTGAAAGCGGCTTTACCCGGTCTGCGGGGTGCTGACCGGGTACTAGTGCTGTATGGGGATGTTCCCTTGCTCACCGCTGACACCTTGCGCGCATTTCTGGCAAATACTCCGCAAAACGCTCTGGGACTGAGTACCGCCATTCTTGAACAGGCCCAGGGTTACGGTCGTATTGTCCGCGACGCCCAAGGCCAGGTACAGGCCATTCGTGAACAGAAAGACTGCAGCAGCACAGAGCATGCTATCCGGGAAGTGAATCTGGGCATGATGATATTGCCTGTCGCTTCACTGCAGGGCTGGTTATCGGACTTGTCAGCCAATAATGCCCAGGGTGAGTTATATCTGACGGATGTGGTTGCCATCGCCCGGAGCAGTCATCACGAGGTCTGGCCTTTTACTTTTAGCGATGCCAGCGAAGCCCTGGGCGTCAATGACCCGGTTCAGCTGGCGACGCTGGAGAGAATTTATCAGCGCCGGCAGCTGCGTCATTTGCAGGTTCAGGGGCTGCGCCTGGCGGATCCGGAGCGTGTGGATATTCGCGGAACTCTGGAATGCGGTCAGGATTGCTGGATGGACCCCAATGTTCTGTGTATCGGTAAGGTGCGTCTGGGAGATCGGGTGCGCATCGGTATGGGCGTGGTTCTGCAGGATGTGGAAATTGGCGATGATGCAGAAGTACTGCCCTACAGTGTACTCGAAGGCGCCCGTATAGGCGCTAGTGCACGGATCGGCCCATTCGCCAGAGTTCGTCCGGGTAGTGATATTGGCGTGGCGGCACATATCGGTAATTATGTGGAAGTGAAAGCCTCGACCATTGGCAATGGTTCCAAGGCTAATCATCTGACCTATATTGGTGACTCGGAAATCGGTTCCGGAGTAAATGTGGGCGCAGGGAGCATCACCTGCAATTATGATGGGGTTAACAAGCACAAGACCGTGATCGGAAATGATGTGTTTGTCGGTTCGGCGACGCAGTTGATTGCGCCAGTCAGTGTGGGTGACGGCGCGACTATTGGTGCCGGAAGCACGATCACCAAGGATGTGCCCGCCGGTGGCCTGACCCTCAGCCGCAGTCCCCAGCGTTCCATAGCGGATTGGCAGCGGCCGCAACGGAAGATCAAGGAAACCTGACGGCAGCAGGTCCGTTCCTGGCGAAAGGGGCGGGTCGGGGCGTAGATTAACGTAGCACAACGGGTCCAAGAGAAAATCATCCAGCCTGTGGGCTGATGTCAGTATAAATTCAGTGCGGGCAGGATGCCCCTCGTCTTCGGGAGACATAGCTTATGTGCGGTATTGTCGGCGGGGTCAGTAAAACTGACCTGGTACCCATGATTCTGGAAGGTTTGCGGCGCCTGGAATATCGCGGCTACGATTCGGCGGGTTTGGCGATGCTCCAGCAGGTTCCAGGACAGCAGCCAAGCCTGGAGCGCGTGCGGAGCGTGGGCCGGGTGGCGGAATTGACGGCGGCAACCAGCGAGCGGGCTTTGCAAGGCATGCTGGGCATTGGTCACACCCGTTGGGCGACCCATGGGGGGGTGGCAGAATGTAATGCCCATCCCATGTTGTCTCATGAACAAATTGCGGTGGTGCACAACGGTATTATCGAAAATTTTCATGCCCTGCGTGCCCGTCTGGAACAGGCAGGTTATGTATTCACTTCCGAAACAGATACGGAAGTCATTGCCCATCTGGTCCATTTTTATCGACAGACAGCGCCTGATTTGTTCACAGCGGTACGGCAAACCGTGGCGGAATTGCGCGGCGCTTATGCCATTGCCGTTTTGTCGCTTGCAGACCCGGACCGGCTTTGCGTGGCGCGGATGGGTTGCCCTTTGTTGCTGGGGATTGCGGATGAAGGCCATTATTTCGCTTCGGACGTGGCCGCCTTGTTGCCCGTAACCCGCCGGGTGCTGTATCTGGAGGATGGCGACGTGGCCTTGTTGGAGCGGGACAAGCTGTCGATTACCGATCAGGCCGGTCAGCCCCAGAAGCGTGAAGAACATTGGAGTGAACTGAGTGCCGCCGCTGTCGATTTGGGACCATACCGGCACTTTATGCAAAAGGAAATCCACGAGCAGCCCCGGGCCTTGGCGGATACCCTGGAAGGGGCGTTGAACAGCCAGTTGAATCTGGGCGATTTGTGGGGAGCGCAGGCGGAAGCCATTTTCAAGGATGTGAACAGCGTGCTGTTTCTGGCTTCCGGCACCAGTCATTACGCGACCCTGGTGGGGCGGCAATGGCTGGAGAGTATTGCCGGGATTCCCGCTCAGGCAGAGCTCGGTCATGAATACCGCTACCGCGACTCCATTCCCAACCCGCGCCAGCTCATTGTGACACTCTCCCAATCGGGCGAAACGCTGGATACGTTTGAGTCCCTGAAACGGGCCAAGGAGCTGGGTCACGACTATACCCTGTCCATTTGCAATGTGGCGGAAAGCGCTATCCCCAGAGCCTCGGCACTGCGTTTTCTGACCCGCGCCGGCCCCGAAATCGGGGTGGCGTCCACCAAGGCGTTTACGACCCAACTGGTCGCTTTGTATTTGCTGGCGATTTCTCTGGCCAAGGCGCAGGGCAAACTGGATGTGGATACCCAGGCTACCCATCTGGAGGCTCTCCGCCAGCTTCCCGGCAGCGTCCAGCATGCCCTGAATCTGGAACCACAAATTCAGGGTTGGGCAGCGCGTTTTGCGGGCAAGGAACATGCGCTTTTTCTGGGTCGAGGCCTGCATTATCCCATCGCCCTGGAAGGCGCCCTCAAGCTCAAGGAAATCTCCTATATCCACGCCGAAGCCTATCCCGCAGGGGAGCTCAAACATGGCCCTCTGGCTTTGGTAGACAACAATATGCCCGTCGTGGTCATTGCCCCCAATGACCGTTTGCTGGAAAAAGTGGCCGCAAACATGCAGGAAGTGCATGCCCGAGGCGGAGAGTTGTATGTGTTCGCTGATGCAGATAGTCACTTCAGCGCCAGCGCGGGTATTCACGTCATGCGCCTGCCCCGCCACACCGGTCTGCTTTCACCGGTGGTACACGTCATTCCGGTACAGCTCCTGGCCTATCATGCCGCGCTGGTAAAAGGCACCGATGTGGACCGTCCCCGCAATCTAGCCAAGGCGGTTACGGTGGAATGATCGGGTAGGTGCTGTTACGGATGTTGTAGGATACAAATAAAGTTGGTAACAACGAAATAAAGTTGGTAACTTTCAAATAAAGATGGTAACTTTGCTCCGTATACTTGTGTTCAGAGTTGGAGGTACGGATCTTGACCTGCTTACCCCTTGACCACCGGTCGCTGAAATGGATTAAACAAGGTCGGGGAAGGGGCTCAGGAAAAGATTACCAACCCTGGTTGACTGTCAGAGACCTGCCTTCTGCAGGACGGTCTCATAGAATCTGGGGAGTCCAGACTCAACGGACCCACCATCTGCTGTCGGATCTCGAACTGGCGGCTTTTTTTCTATTTGACTGGAATCCATCTGTCGCTGATATCCGCGAGCAATATCCTCTCCGCTTAGAGGATACCAGTGAGCTTGCCACGCAAGCACAGATTCGCCATCCGGAAGTACGAGGACAAGTTCAGATCATGTCCACGGATTTTCTAGTGGACACCAATAAACCAGAACTCCCAAGAATGGCTATTCAGGTAAAAACCTCTTCAGATCTCTCCAACCTTAGGATCATAGAAAAACTAGAACTTGAACGACGATATTGGGCATTAAAGGGAGTGCCATGGTACTTGCTGACTGAAAAACAAATACCCAAGACCGTCACCAGGAACATTGCCTGGCTGTATCCCGCCCAACTGGTTCTGGATGAGATCGAAAACACTCTGAATATGGCACCAGTTTATCTAGGCTTCTTTGCAAAGCATCCGATGTTACAGATTTCTCAGACTGCAATGATGCTTGATCAAGCCTATACACTGTCTCCAGGAGAGTCCTTGCAAAGGATCCGTTCGCTTTTAGCTCTGAGAGTTTTCTTGTTTGACCTCAGAAAACCTTGGTCAAAGCTGGCTGTTGGAGAGCTACAAGCATCTTCAGATCTTGATTCACTGAGGAACTATTATGTTGCGAATCAATGATGTCGTGACATTCGAAGAAACTCGGTATCGCATTCTTGATGTATCGAAAATTCGATATACTTGGATTAATATCGACTCCGATAAGTCTTTGCCGGAACGGATTTCACTGGCAGAGGTAGATGAGCTTATCCATGCTGAGACATTAAAAAAAGTTGACGATCCCTTTTCGCATCTTGCAGTTCAGCTTCCGGAGCATGGCTCGGGGGCACAGCAAACCCGCGACAAACGTTTCGCGATTATCGAGCCTTTAATACATCAGCCGGACATCTGTTTTCGAAGTGGCCGAGGCGCACTAGTTCTGCAGATCGCAAATGACTCCGGGACGGCTAAAAAAACAATATATGCCTATCTTCGCCAATATTGGCAGCGAGGCTGTACACCAAACGCGCTTTTGCCGGATTATTATAAATCAGGAGGGCGCGGAAAAAAGAGAACAGCCACGAAGAAAAAATTAGGGCGTCCGAGATGTATAGCGCTCGGTACGGGGGCAATAATAGATGACAGCATTGAACGCATGTTTCGCATTGTGCTTGATCGGCATTTTCTGACTGAAAAGGGCCATTCTCTGCCCTATGCTCATCGGCGCTTCGAGGATATGTTCAAAACAGCTCACCCCGATATATCGAAAGAGAATTTCCCGACTCTCGCCCAACTGCGTTATTTCAATGAACGGGAATATGTCCGACCTGAACGTATCCGGTTGAGGGTCAATAAGATCGAGTACCAGAAGGACATCAGGCCGTTACAAGGAACAGCTACAGCCGAAGTTCACGGCCCTGGTGCACGATACGAAATCGACGCAACTATTGCGGATATTTATCTGCTCTCCGCTGACCGACAAAAGATCATTGGCCGACCAACCTTGTATGTAGTTGTCGATGTTTACAGCAGATTGATCACCGGTTTTTATGTGGGGCTTGAAAATCCATCTTATGTCACCGCCATGTTGGCACTGGTGACGGCCATGACTGATAAGTCTCAGCTATGCCATTCATTCGGCTATGACATAGAACCAGAAGATTGGCCATCCATGGGGCTACCGGACGCCATTTTGGCAGATCGTGGAGAACTGCTCGGTCATCAGATTGAATACCTGGAGCAGTCCTTTGGAGTCCGAATCGAGAATACGCCGCCGTATCGTGGGGATGCGAAGGGTATCGTTGAACGGCACTTCCGGACCATTCAGGCGGATTTCAAACCATTTGCACCAGGAGTAGTTGCGGGCACCATCATTAAAAAGCGGGGCGGGAAAGATTATCGATTGGACGCAACACTCACCTTGGCAGATTTCACTAAAATCATTATCGGCTCCATTCTGCATCGCAACCAGAGTTCGGTATTGGTCAAATATGATCGCGATTCGGATATGCCTGACACCCTCGCTCCGGTGCCCCTCAATATCTGGCGCTGGGGTATTCAAAATCGCAGTGGACGACTGCGTAACACGTCTGAGGCGGCGTTGAGGCTGGCAATGCTGCCGCGTCAAAAGGCGACGCTTTCAGATTTTGGTATTCGGTGCTTTGGTGCCTATTACACCTGTAATGAGTTGCTGGCATCCGGTTGGTTACATAGAAGCGGGCGACAGCGGCCCGGCCCATTTGTGGCTGCTTACGATCCTTCAGTAGCCGATATCATTTATGTCTTCCCTGATGTATCCAAATCGGATTATTGGGAATGCTCGCTCACCGATCGCTCAAGGGAATTCAGGGGCCGAACGATGTGGGAGCTCTGGGATAGTCAGCAGCAACAACGAAAATCAACAGCGACAGCTAAATTAGAGGAGGCAGAAAGTAAAAGAGTGCTGGAAAACGTGATTCAGAAAACGATCCAACGAGCGGAAAAATTACGTCCTTCTTCCTTTGGCGAATCGAAAACAGAAACTTTGGCTGGCATCAACCAAAACCGCCGGGATGCCCGTGAGCAGGAACGCCAGCAACGACGTGTGGATAGTCAACCAACGAAATCGAGGCCCAAAGCAGAGGTCAGGTATTTGACTGAACAACCCGAAAATGTTGCTTTCCCAGATTTTCTGGATGATCTGTTTGGAGAGGATGTATGACACTACCCAAAGGTATGGTTCAGGCTATTTACAAGGATACCGGGATCAGTCAATACCAAGGAAATCCACTCATTGAAGCGCTGCCGCCGATCTTGGATAGACGTCAGTTAAAGGAGGGGTTATCAGGCCAAATTGCGTTTCGACCAACGGATATTTATCTTGATGGTCCGACCCGCATTCATGTTATCTCCCAATTACTCGATAATTTTTTCCAGCCGCTATCCCGTCACATCGAGCTGGAGTCGAAATTATCGGTCATGCTTCGGCAAGGGTATGTTGGCAGAAATCTGGCGACTGGCGAGCTGAATGCTCACATCCAGAATGGTTATGAGCGTGTCATGCAGGGTGATTTAGCCGTTTTCCGGTTCGAGCATGTGGAGTCCACGGCTAAGAGCCTGGCTTTCATCGGCTGTTCCGGGTCAGGAAAGACAAGTTCGTTGAATCGTATTTTGGCCACCTACCCGCAATTGATTTATCACGAAACGTACAACTTCACCCAGATTGTTTTCCTCAAAATTGACTGCCCGCATGACGGATCCCTGAAAAGCCTTTGTCATAACTTTTTCCGTGAAATCGACGCGGTGCTCGCCACCAATTACGTACGGCGCTATGTGGAAAAACGGCATAGTGTGGAAACCCTGATTGCGGTAATGGCGCATATTGCTAATACGCACGCGATTGGCCTGCTGGTGATTGATGAAATCCAGCATTTGAGTGTTAAGCATTCCGGTGGTGCAGAGCGTATGCTCAATTTTTTCGTCACTCTGGTGAATGAAATTTCAGTCCCGGTTGTCATGGTGGGGACACCAAAAGCCAGATCTGTCTTTGAGCTGGACCTGCGATCCGCGCGTCGCGGTGCAGGTTTTGGTGCAATTCTGTGGGAGCCATTGAGCAAGCCTTCAGGCGAGCAGGTAATATCACGGACCGAATGGGGAGCCTTCACCAACCGTTTGTGGAAGTATCAGTGGCTGACCAAAGCATCACCCGATGTGACCGATGAAATTCGTGATACCTGGTATGATCTTTCTCAAGGCATTATGGATGTCGTCATCAAGCTATTTGTTCTGTCACAAATCCGGGCTGTTGTCACAGGCGTTGAACGCATTACCCAGAGCTTGATGAGAAAAGTTTATCAGGATGAGCTAAAGCCCATCCATCCTATGATTGATGCATTGCGGTCCGGTGATGTCACAAAAATAGCCCGTTACTCCGACCTGACCATTCCCGACGTGGATAGAAAAATACTCGAACTGGGCCATCTGCTGCGTTCCAATCAGGAACGCATTGATACTGCCGTCAAGTATGGGGGAAATGAACAAGCCATTCGTTTACACAATATGCTGGTCGATATGGGGTATGTCTCTGAGTTGCTTGAACCTCTGATCAATAGGGCTTTTGAAAATCACCCGGGACTTGTGATGAAGGATCTTATGCCGCTGATTCTCTCTTGGTATCAGAGCGCAGAGATAGAAAAGACAGCATCATCAAAGCCGAAAATGAAGGCGATGAAAAAAGCTGATTGGCATACCCTGGACTCAAACGATTTGCGTTTTTTATTTTCGCAGTCCGCCAATGAGGAAGCCTTCCTAGAATCACTGAGTCGCGAAGGTTTGCTTTTCGATGCCGAGAACTGGATCAATTCCTTTGGGTGATGGTCGTGTTGAATTTTCCTATACCTTATGCAGAGGAATTGCTGTATAGCACCGTCGCAAGAGCGGGTGTTCGGCTAGGTCATACTAGCCCCAAGCAACTGTTGGATGAAGTCTTCGAATCTCGTAGTGTTATTGCAACGATAGACTTACCGAGCCATCTCGCAACGGTCTCACGCTGGCTTCCTGATGAATATACGCCTGAGAAACTCATCTATAGCCATACCTTATTTCCGCTTTATGCCCCTTTTATTTCAGAGGATCGACGGCGTCAGTGCATGAGGGGGTTGCATCAAGGAACTCAGGGAGCCGTACATCTGGTATTGGGGGTTGTTGCCTCTCTTATTAAGTCACCACGTTTTATCCGATACTGTCCAGGTTGCATAACCGCTCAGCGTGAACAATATGGTGAGTATTTTTGGCTGAGAGAATGGCAGGTCGCCGGTGTGGAATCGTGCCCCGAACATGGCATGTTGAAGGATACGCAGATAGCTCGCCCACTGATTGAAAGGCATCGTTTTATCGCTGCCGCACCTGAATATTGTCATTTTATTAAACAGCAAAAGGGAATGAGGAATTCTGACTGGGTAGCAACTCAGGTGCGTCAGTTGTTGGCCCGACCTACCCAAGTGTCCCCAAGTTTAGAGCAATGGGCAGCGTACTACCGTAACCTTGCTTGCCGTCTGTGCCTCTCCCGAGGAAAAGCGCAAATTGACCACGCGTCGATAAGAGATAGGGTACTAATGGCTTGGCCCGCTACTTGGTTAACCAGAAATCGTCTGATGCCACGTTCTTCGTTTGCCGATGAATCAGACTGGCTGAAAGCAATCTTCCGCAAGCATCGGAAAAGTTTCAATTATCTTCAGCATATTGTGGTTCATCAGGCGCTGTTGGGTCGTCACTGGCGGATAGATGACGTGCTCAATGAGGTAAGCAGGACGCCAATCTGCGAAAAGTCCTCGCAAGTTCAGGTGGCTATACAAAAGTCCAGCAGCCAAACGCCAGATCAGGAGGTCTGGCGCGAATTGTTGTCCTCCCATCCACCCCAGAAAGCCAGAAAAACTGCATCAGCCCTGTATGCCCGGCTTTATCGAAATCATCGTGACTGGCTATTGGACATAAATTATCGTCATGCAGAAGGTAAGACAAATACTAACGTACCACGCATCGATTGGGACAAACGGGACCGGGAACATCTGCAAGCACTTCGACAACTGGCTACCTTTTTGAAGGCAAACGAACAAGGGCCCAGACGCTCAAAAACCTGCTATCTTCGGCTTCTCGGCAATTTTTCGACTCTTGAAAAGAACCTTCATCAAATGCCACGTACTTCGGCGTTTCTGGCAGTTAATTCGGAAAGCATCTCCCAGTACCAGATCCGACGTTTGCAAAATGCCTATGCGGAGTTGCGAAATCTGTTTGAGTCACCACCGAGGTGGCGATTGCTGCGAAACGCGGGATTAAGTGAAGAACGAATGACAGGACCTGCCAGACAATATTTGGAAGTTTTAGTGTGTCGGAGTACAGAATATGAAGTTAAAAGGGGTAGAAAATAATAGCGTTATTCGGGAGATTGGTTCTTTATTCCGCCGTCATGACGATTCTGGTTGGCATATCAATGTTAAACTGGAGCCTGGGCAGAAGAAACAACATGTGGGTGTTTCTCAAATTCCGACTTTAGCTAGACGCAGAGTGGTGAATGCAACCGAACAACCACTGCCTGCCGGATTCCTGAAACGGGTAGTGATAGAAAATACGCGCCTTTGGCTTACGGAACCTATCGATGCCTGTCCGATTCCCGTGGTGAGTCGGCAGGGGGATGGACGGCAATGGTGGGCGCGCTCTAAAATGAAGTGCAACACCTCTGGTCGAAGGCAGACGGAGGTGAGAGATGGCCAGAAAATACAGGCAATTGTTGCCCGATCAGCGAAACCAGATACAGCGTGGATTGAATCAGGGGCTGAGTATTCGTGGCATTGCCAGG
>NZ_MOAD01000001.1:68110-103110 GCF_001931655.1 Acidithiobacillus albertensis
GGAAAATCGATGGGATAATCTGGACATGCCGTGAGCGACAGCAGCATCCTGCGTGGCTTGTCGGTATTCGCTCCGGTTTAAATCCGTTCACGGACGACGTCTGATGGGTAGCCACCCATGGCAAGGTCGGGGTGACAAGCTTTAGGCCTGTGGCTTATTACCGCCAAAAACAGGACGGTCATCTGAAGCACTCCACCCCGATAGCATGGAACTGTAAGGGATTTTAGACGGAGAGGGCAAACTGACCGTCCTCTTTGCCTATAGAAACCGCCACCGCTCCTCATGGAGGCACTCAGATGGCATGAGCAGCAACTTGATCACCAAGTATAGCGACACTGAAATACGCGGGCTCCTTTACCAGGCGCGCAAAGGCGATGCGACGGCCTTAGCCACCCTTGAGCGACGGGCGCGCGCTGGGCATGTCAATGCCCAGCGTTACCTGGGGGTCTACTGGTTTCGCACGAAAGAGCCGGAACGGGCAGTTGCCTGCTGGTGTGCCGCCTTTCCTCATGGATGTCGCTGGTCACGCTACTACTATGGCAAGGCCCTGTACCTGGGTCGCGGAATCGCCCAAAACCGCTTTTGGGCGTTGCGTCAGTGGCGGCTTTTGAGTGGTCATCCCAGTTCGGTAGGCCGCCTGGCGCGCCATGCCCTTTACCTATATGCCACGGAAATAACGGACTAAGCGCTAAGCGCCGGTATGGATTTATCATTACCGCAACGAGTGGAGCACCGCGTCCTCCCTGGTTTTGCAAAAGCCTGTATGACAATTACTGCCGACACGCAGGATGAGGTGCAGCGGGTTTCGTGGTAGATTTACCAATATGTATTATTTGTGAAACACATTGTACTATTTATGAAACATAATTGTGCGTGTGAAAGGATGCTGTAGAAAGTGCTTACTCATGATGTCCGCTTCTCCAAGGTAGATTGATACCGATGCTACCCTGGTTATTGCGTGCCTGGCTTTTGTTTGTGGTCATTGTGGTGCTGGCTGGAGAAGGCCTGGCTTATGAAACATGGCAGGATGTTTGTCAGGAATACAGCACCAACTTGCGGGTGCTGGCAGCCGCTGTGGCGGATGGCACGCATTTATTTCTCAAGGGGACCCAGTCTTCATTGGCTATGTTGGGTCAGGACACGGGCAAAGGAGCCGATGCCACGCCTCTGGCGATTCACGAAAAATTGCAGGACTACCTGGTCCTCAATCCCGATTTCAACAGTGTCGGTGTGCGTACGGCAGGTGACGGAGTGGTGGCTGCCGGGATGGACAAGGGACTGCTGCGGACCTTGCTTTCTCGCCCGGCATCGCCGGATGTCCGTTTCCGGATTACGGACCAGCAGCGGCAACTGATCCAGCGTTGTAGACAGGCTTCCGGCCTCTGCGTCGGTCCTCCTTTGGCGGTGCGTAATCCGGGACACCCCCAACATCCACACTGGGTGGTCCCGCTTTTCCTGGGGGCACAAGGGATCCCCTACCGACATTCCGTAGTGACCAACATGGTGGCCCTGCTGCCCTTGCAGCACGGCCAATTCCCTTTTTGGCGCAATCTGCCGCTTCCTGCCTTGAGTTCGGTCTTTCTGCTGCGTCGGGATGGCTTTCTGGAAAGCCTCTATCCTCTGCCCACACAAAGCCCCTTTGGTGCACGCCAAAACGGCATTGCCGTCCAGTCTATCCGGGCGCACCCCCAGGCCCGCTCTGCCAGCTTTTATGGCCTGGCTACGGCGTTCAATCAATGGCGTCTCGGGGCCTGGAACCAGGTGCGAGGCTATCCGCTGGTAGCCGGTGTGGGACTGCCACGTTCCTTTCTGCTGGCCACCTGGTGGAATCGGATGACCGGACCTTTCGCGGCCATGCTGGCTCTGCTGCTGCTTTCTACCTTCGGCTATTGGACCTTTCGCCGCGTCGGCGAAGACCGGCAGCGTGAAAGATCGGCCCATGATCTGAGGTTGTGGGAGGCCAAGGAGCGGGCGGAAGTCACCCTCCATTCCATTGGTGACGGGGTGATAACGACCGACACTCAAGGTCGGGTCACAGATATCAACCCCGTTGCTGAATCCATGCTGGGTTCTGCACGCTCAGACCTTCTGGGAAAACCGCTCGAAACGGTTTTCCACATCGCCCATGAGGGGGATCACCTTCCGGTAGAAAACCCCATCCGCAGAGTCTTGCAGGAAGGCCGGATCGTGGGGCTGGCCAACCATACGGTTCTCCTGCGCGCGGATGGTCAGGAGATCGCCATTGAAGATTCTGCGGCACCAATTCACGGACGGGATGGTCAGGTGTTGGGCGCCGTACTGGTCTTTCATGATGTCACGGAACGGCGCCGTTTGACCGAGCACCTGGCTTATCAGGCGCACCACGATGATTTGACCGGCTTGCCCAACCGCAAGTGGTTTCTGGAGCAGCTCCGCCAGGCCACAGAGGCGCAGCCCCTGCCGGGAGATCTCCTCCTGGTTGGCATTCTCGATCTGGATGGATTCAAACAGGTCAATGATCGCTGGGGACACGACCAAGGGGATCAACTGCTTTGTACGGTAGCACAACGGGTCCGTGAAACGCTGCGGCCTGAAGATAGTGTCAGCCGCCTGGGCGGGGATGAGTTTGGACTGCTGCTGCCCCATATGCAGGATCTGGAAGACGCCCAGCATCTCGCCTACCGGCTGATCCATGCGTTGAACCAGCCTATTGAGATGGACACACAGGTGGCGAACGTCTCAGCCAGTATCGGATGGACGATTCTCCCCGGGGATACGGGTGATGCCCCGCAGATATTGCGGCATGCGGATCTCGCGCTTTACGCGGCCAAAGCCCGGGGTCGCAATCAGTATTGTTTTTATGAAAAAAGCCTGGATGTTGAACAAGCACAGCTGATGGAGATGTTGACGATGACCCAGGAAGCGCTTGAAGCCCAGAACTTGGTCATGTACTACCAGCCGGTAGTGACCCGGCCTGCCCCTTCTGCGTCACCGGAGCAGGGCGTGATTGGTTTTGAGGCCCTGATCCGCTTGCAGCATCCCCAACGGGGGCTGCTCACGCCCGCTGTGTTCGCCGAAGCGCTGGACCATCCCCGCCTGGCCCGTCGTATCGGCTGCTTTGTATTGGATGCGGTCCTGTCCCAGGGAGAACAGTGGCACCAGGCCGGGCTTCCCTTACGCCTGTCGCTGAATATCAGCGCCCGGCATCTGCTGGATCCCGAGTTTCTGAATGACTTGCAGTGCGCTCTGGCTGCACATCCCGGGATAGCCCCTGCGTATTGCGAAATTGAAGTCACCGAAAGTGCCCCCATGCTGGATTTTCAGAAGGCTCAGGAAACACTCCAGCACTGTAATGCCCTGGGTCTACGCATCGCCCTGGATGATTTCGGAACCGGGAATGCTTCCTTGAGCTATCTGCAGAAACTGCCTGCCCAGACCATCAAGATTGACCAGAGTTTTGTCCTGGACATGCTCAATGATCCTCGTGACTTTGCCATTGTTGCTGGCGTCGTAAAGACCGCCCGCATGCTGGGTCTGGAGGTCATTGCCGAAGGCGTGGAAACCGTCGGGCATTTACAGTTGCTGGAGGCTCTGGACTGCCCGGCCCTGCAGGGCTATCTGTTTGCCAAACCGATGCCCGCAGAGGCCGTGCCAGCCTGGGTAAAGGCGTTTAACATAATAAATTACATCGGTAATTCTGCTGCACCACGCAATCACCTCATGGGTATCACGGATACAGGGCTGTTGGGCGCGCACCAGATACGCGTACAAGAATCCATTCAGTACCTCCAGGGGAAGGGCTGTCTGCCGGAGCGGATCTTGGGTCGTGATGATGCAGAACATTGTCATCTGGCCCTGTGGTTGAACCAGCTGCCCGACCGCGCCGCTTTGCCGGTCGACGTGGATCAGCTCCATCATCGCCTGCACCAACTGCTAAGAGATCATGTCGGTCCACCGGGCAGTCCGCAAGCGCGGCAATTAGCTCAGGAGCTGCTGGAAACGAATGCCCAGCTGATGGATGTGTTACACCGCTTTCTGGGGCATCCCCATGTTCGGTAGGTGGGCGCTCTTTACCGGGCCTCAAAGGAAACGGTCTGCGTGGAACGATCATGAGGGGTACGCCAGATGAAGATTGCTAGAAAAATCCATTCCCTGCCCAGAGAACGCATCACGCCTTTTCAGAAAAGGGCGCTCACCCTGTTGACCAAGGATTCTGGCCTGTCGGCGGAACGGATACTGGATATCCTCCTCATGGAGGCCCTCCTGGGCTATTGCGTTGATCGCAGCACGGAGGTCTCTGGTGCTCCGGATATGTCGGCAGCGAGAACCCATGACATTACCCGTCCACAGGGTCCTGAGATCAGTGACCGTGCTTAATGCAGTGGATAAAAAATAGCGAGGAGAGATAACTGTGGCAGAAGAAAGTCAGGCAGTACGGGCATTACTGGAATATCTGGAGGCCCAATTGGAAGGTGATGGGCCGCGTATTGAGCAGATCCTTGTTGAGCACCCCGACTTTGAAGCCCTCGCGCAACCCATGATTTCCCGAGTATTGGGTTTACAGGAAAAAACCCATCAACTGGTGGAGCACTTGCGGGCGGTTACCGTCAATGTGGATGGGGCGGCGGCGGATATTGAAACAGCCATGCAGGAAGTGCAACAAAGTTCTGGTCAGGTTAAATCGGCCATTACGGATAATGTGTCTTCGGTGCAGTTGCTGCTCAAAAAGATTCAGGAAATTAGTCGGGTCGTGGGTACTATCAAGGATATTTCCTATAAAACCAATCTGCTCGCCTTGAATGCGGCCATTGAGGCAGCGCGGGCAGGAGAACATGGGCGGGGGTTTGCAGTGGTGGCTGATGAAGTACGCAGCTTGGCAGCCCATGTTCAGGAAGCAACCGTCGAAATCCGGGAGAGCATGGAACAGATTGCGGATTCCGGAAAAGCCATGCAACAGAAAAACAGCGCAGTTCAGGAGCAGACGGCTGGCGTCGATTCTGTCGTGCAGCGCTTATTGGACAAGTCGCATCATTTGCGGAAGATGACCACGCGATTACAGTTTGAAGCGACACAGGAGACGCACCAGCATTTCGTCGAGGTGGCCTTGCGCGAATCCGAAAAGGGCACCCAGGCACTGTCTCCAGATCACCTGCCGCTGCCCATGGATTCTCATGCCTGCCGTCTGGGGAAATGGTACGATGGCACTGGCCGGATGCAGTTTGCTTCCCTTCGTGGTTTTCAGGACTTGGCCGTCCCGCATCAGCAGATTCATCAGTTAGCTGTTCAGCTCCTGCAGGCGGCGCAAGAAGATTCACCAGATTTGTCGGCCTTGCGCGAAGCACTGCAAAAGCAGCACGAAGCATTCCGAAAGGCGTTATCGACGATGCATTCGGATTTGTCCGCTTGAGGCTCTGCAAGTCAGTCTTTTAAATAAAACTCCCCCGGGCGGAGGGTCCGGGAAGATTCCGAACGTTTTTTGAGTTCTTCGGCTTTTTTGCAGAGATACAGTTGCTCCGCCTTGGCGCGTTGCGCCTGGGTCAGGGTCATTTTGACCGCAACCAGGGCCCGAAAACCGCGCCCCGCAGGCCGGTTGTCGACCCGGACGATGGTGGCAATGGTTTCGCAGGTACCACACTCGGGAACATCAAACGAAGCCAATAGGCTTTCTCCGGGCAGGAAGTCCGTTTCTTCGGTCAGAAAACTGAGTCCGGTCGGGCTGAAATCATAAATGCGGGCAATGGCAGTACGGCCATTTTTGCGTCCGAGAACCACGCTGCCTTCGATTCTGACGCGTTTATTATGTCGGGTTTGGCGTTTATGGAGGATTTGGGGCATATCGAAATGCAGATCCCCCTGAAAAATGTACTTGAGTCGCGCAATGAAGGTGTAAATGCGGCTGTCTATCTCCAGAAATATTAGGGTGTTTTGATAATGCTCAGCCGGCAGAAGCGGATTTTTTGGGGAAAACACCAAACCACCCTGATCACAGCCCCGGAAAACGAAGTGCTGCCCATCTTCACTCGCTTCATCAGAAAACAGCATGGCGTCGGCAGCCGTTGTCGTACATAGATGTTCGGGGATATGGTCCTGAATGGGTTCTGCAAATTCTGTCAGAACAGCCTGCTGATATCCGACCATGCTATGCCCTGCACGCATGGGCAGCAGCATCCCTAAGTTGGTATCGTCGACGGAAAGGCTCATGGGTTCGCCAGGCTATGTGAAGTCTGTGGATTCCTCTGCTGGATAATGGTGCCGTATTCTGATGACGGACTGTAACAACGAAGAACATCTGTTGCAAATTTGAAACTATTCAGGTGAAACCATACGGGGGAATGCTGGCTCTGAGTCATTGCTTGTGTCCAAAACAAACGTCGGCGTTAACCCAGCATCTGGGTCATTTCAGCGGCCTCCATGGGTTTGGCAAACAGATACCCCTGGGCATGCTGTACGCCCATGGCATCCAGGATCTCTGCCGTTTGATGGTCCTCAACGCCCTCTGCGACAACGTGAATCGACAAGGTCTTGGCCATGTCTACCATGGCGCGAACCATCTTGTGATGTTTGGGGCTATTGCGCATGGGATCTACCATGCTTTTGTCGAGTTTGATTCCACTGCATTCCAGTTCCACCAGATACTGCAGGGCTGCCGCACCGGTTCCGAAATCATCCAGCGAAAAATGCAGGCCCAGTTCACGACAGGCCCGGATCATGGCTGCTGTGGCTGGAATGTCACGTAAGGCGACTCTCTCGACGATCTCTAACCAGAGGTGATCCTGCTGCAGGGTGGGGTGACGGCGCAAAGTGTCTTTGAGAAAATCCAGTAATGCCTTGTCTTCGAGTTGTGAGGCTGCGAGGTTGATGTGCACATCCAGGCAGTGCCCCTGGCGATGCCATTGCGCGGCCTGAGCGCAGGCCGTCTCGATGATCCAGTGCCCGACCGCCTGCATCAGGGGGAGGGACTCCAGGATTTCCAGAAATTCTCCGGGGCTCAGCAAGCCTCGGGTCGGATGTTGCCAGCGCAACAGCGCTTCAGCTCCGCTGATCTGGCGCGGGGACAGGGTGACAATGGGTTGCCAGTGCAAGCGGAATTCCCCGCGCTCAAGGGCATGCCGTAAATCATGGACGAGCGCTTGCCTTTCGGCCAGGGCCTCGCCAATATCATTATCGTAAAATTGCCATTGATCGCCGCCGGCCTGCTTGGCGGCATACATGGCGAGATCGGCATGATGGACGATTTCTTCGGCGCTCCCATCATCGAAAGGATAGACGCTGACCCCGATGCTCGCGCTGAGCGGCAGAGTGAGTTCCCCCCTATGGACATCCCGGTGTACGGTTTCCACCATTCTTTGGGCGATGGCCTCTGCTTCACTGATGTGGGTCATATCTTGCGCGAGCACCATGAATTCATCGCCCGCATAGCGCAAGACACTGTCTTCGCCGCGCAAGGCGCTGCGTAAATCGTGTGCGACCTGCTGGAGGGTTTCATCGCCGACATGATGCCCGAGGCGATCATTGATGGGTTTGAATCCATCCAGATCCAGAAAGAGCAGGGCAAACAAACACTGGTGGCGTTCCGCGCGGGCCATGGCGGTCGTGATCCGTTCAGTGACCACGCGACGGTTGGGTAAACCGGTCAGCATATCTCGGGTGGCGAGCCCTTCCATGCGTATTTCGAGTTTTTCGCGGTGCAGATTGGCCCCCAGCAGGTCGGTGATGAGGCGCAGGTGATCCCAGCGGTCTTCCGGAATGCGTGTGGGCGGTTGGCTCTGAAACCAGGAGATCGCCAAAACGCCCTGAAGGCCTTCTGGACCGGGAATAGGGATGGCCAGACTCCCCCGCAGACCGGCATCGACAAATTCGGGCATGGCATACATGGATTGGGGATAGTCGGGGACATAAACCGGCTCTCCCCGCTGCAAGGCGGCACCGGATGTGCCCAGATGATCAGGGAATGACCAGCGGGCAAAAGCCTGATAAGCCATCGGCAGGCCATGAAAAAACCGATACTGGAGTTGTTGTCCTTCTGCCGGGCAGAGCAGGCCAGCACCATCGGCCTGGGCCTCCATAATGGCCAGTTTCGCGGCTTCATGGAAAAATGCCTCCAGATCATAGACCCGGGCCAGTTGACGCAGCGCCAGAATGGCATTGTGTAGGCGTTTGCGTTCATAGGCCGTGCTCATCGCATATTGGCAGGCATCCAGCAAACGCAGTAGGGGCGTGATCCCTGCTACCGGGTCGGTCTGTTCCGTCACCGCCACACGAATGGCTTCACGGGTAAGAGATGTGCGCAGAAAAGTGAAAGTAGCCCAGATTTGCGGCAAAGGAATGGCCAGTTCGATATGCCGCTGGGTATCCCAAAAAGCGCCATCATAGGGACCGGCAAACAGCTTCTCCAGCCAGTCTTTTTGCATGGCCCGCAAACGGGCGGCCTGATCTGCGTCGCCGGGCAGGTTTGGGGGTTCGGGTTGGCTTTGTATGTGGTTGTACAGATCTTCGGCCAGTTCCGCCAGACGCGGGCGGAGGGTAGTCCCAAGACGTTTCAGGAGCAGCGTGTCCTGTTCGGAGAATGCGGCTGGTGCGGCACTTTCGGGTCCTGCGGATGTCGTCGTCACCAGATGCGGTCCAGACCTGGATGGCAACCGTGCGCGGATTTGGCTGCGCCATATGGGGGGTTATCCGGTTTCGAGATCATCTTCCCGCCCTTTCTCCAGCAATATACGGAGTTCCGCATCCACCACCAGGGTCTCAATGGTGTCATTCAGAGCGGTCCCAAAGTGGATGTTCAACTGTTGCAAGGCCTGCAGCCTGCAAGGCTTGCCACGCGGCATCGGACACATGCACATTGACCTGATGGTTCCGAGTGGGTGGCGTTTTTTTACGGACGCAGTGGGGCGTTTTATGGGTACTATCGGCATCCATGATCATTTCCTGTCAGGCCAACCGCCCGATCAGTATGTGACTGCATATAACTCCGGTCAAATCTATCTGGAAACAAATTTCTTCTGGTCGTGGAGGCCAAGCCTACCCTACTCATGGCTAACACCGGGGTGGTGCATGGTCAGAGCTTGTGATCGTTCAGCTTTCAGCAAATGCCAAAGTGAATCTCCTCCAAACCGGATGATGTCTAATGGAAAAACTCATTGTTTCTTGATCGAGTCCAAGGAATACCCTGTTGAAATGCTCAACTGTAGGTCATAGGTGTTTCACTACGACCTTTTATTCGTGGGGGATGATCATGACGATTGTTACCAACTTTATTTGCACAAAATTTAGGGGCTTTGATCTTGAGCGGATGAAAAGTTACCAACTTTATTTATTTTTGAAAATCTCAATACGCTAATTTTAGGGGCCTATAACTTGAAAAAGTTACCAACTTTATTTGCATGCTACAGATGTTGTTAAAGGACAAAAAAGTATCATCCTGAACAATAAAGTATCATCCTAGAGTACAGCAAAAACGTGAAAGAAAGTATGTATCGGACAAAGAATCAACGAGTTAAGTTGCTATCAGGATGACACTTTATTGTTCTGCGCCCCCGTCAGTGGCGTGTTTGATAGGCAACTCAGGATGATACTTACCCCACTAGGCCAACCAAACGGCGACCCATAATCAATAAGTTGCATGCCAATCAGGATGATGCTTTTTTGTCACTGAACACTGGGCAAGTAGACAGTTATCTTGCGCCGTGTATAAAATATGATACATTATTGCTGGGGAGGTGTATGAGCGAAAAACCGATTGACTGGCGAGGATCTTCGCTGCGAGACATCAAGGACGACGACATCTTCACCCCTAATGCGCGCAAGGAGGCTGGACACCAGCTTAGTCAGGTGCAGGCAGGACTTGAACCTGATGACTGGAAGCCCTTTGACGTGGTAGGCGCGGGAACCAAAGAAATTCGCATCAATCTCGACGATGGTTGGTTCCGCGTGATGTACGTCGCCAAGTTTCCGGAGGCGGTTTATGTGTTGCACTGCTTCAAGAAGAAGACGAGTTCAACCAGCAAACACGACAAGGACATCACGGCTGCGCGTTACAAGTCTGTTATCCAGGAAAGGAGTAAGCAATGAGCATCGAAACCAAATCCATGCACATCACCCCTGTCGGCGGCAACGTGTTCGCGGACTTGGGATTTGCACCAGAAGAAGCGGCAGCCCTGAAGGCCGAATCACAACGCATCATCTCTGAAAAGCTGGCCATCAAGGATTCACTGATGACAGAGCTGGCAGAATGGATTGAAGCGAAGCAGCTCAAGCAAGCTGAAGCGGCGGAAATCCTGGGCGTGACCCGTCCGCGTGTTTCTGACGTAGTCAACAAGAAGGCCATCAAATTCACCATTGACGCGTTGGTGGATATGCTGGCGAGAGCAGGCAAACACGTCCAGTTGTCTGTTCAGTAACGCTCAGCAATGCCCAACAAGTGATACTCCTTTGAGGCAAAAAATCCCCACGAAACCCGAACCGGTTTGCCGAGCGTGGATTAATTGCTTACTGGTTACAACTTCTGAAACGCTTGCACCCGCTGGATCGGCGTAGTAACGTTTCTACATTCATCCAGCGTGCGGGGGTGTCATCATGACCATTACCACCTTAACCAGTCGCGAGTTCAACCAAAGGGCGAGCGAGGCCAAACGGGCCGCCAACAACGGGCCGGTGTTCATCACGGATCGAGGCCGACCGGCCCATGTGCTGATGAGCTTTGAGGATTATCAGCGGCTCACGCAGCAGCGCCGCAACATTGCCGATGCACTCGCTATGCCGGGTATTGCTGACATCGAGTTTGATCCGCCGCGCGTGGCTATTGAAAGGCGTCCGGCTGATTTTTCATGATGTTGCTTCTCGATACCAACGTGGTTTCTGAATTGCGCAAGGTGCGGTTTGGTAAGGCCGATATGAACGTGACGGCATGGGCGGAAAGTGTGGATGCCACCGACCTCTTTGTGTCGGCCATCACCATCATGGAACTTGAGCTTGGCGTGCTGTCGATTGAGCGAAAGGACGCTACGCAGGGGGCCTTGTTGCGCACATGGCTGGAGCAGCACGTATTGCCTGAGTTCTCCAGGCGCACGTTGTCAGTCGATACCGCTGTGGCACAACGCTGCGCCAGGCTGCATGTACCCGACAAGCGTGGAGAGCGCGATGCACTCATCGCGGCAACCGCCTTGGTGCATGGCATGACGGTGTTTACGCGCAACGTCGCGGATTTTAAGTCTACGGGTGTGCCCCTCATCAATCCGTGGGATCGGTTGCAGTGATGGTCAGGCCATGGGCGTTCCATCTGCAAAAACGCCTACTAATGCAGTATTGGTGATTCCAGCGCTATATTGCAACGTTTCCAGCTGCTAAATTAGTTGTCCATCTTTGTTGCCCGAGACTCCCCCATGCAAATCGACCGACTGGATCATCTGGTGCTGACCGTGCAGGATATGTCTGCAACCATCGCCTTTTATTCGCAGGTGTTAGGTATGCAGGCCGTCACTTTTGGCGAGGGGCGCAACGCCCTGGTTTTTGGGCAACAGAAAATTAATCTGCATCCGGCAGAATGTCCCATTGCTCCGCATGCGGCTCATCCTGTTCCTGGATCAGCAGATTTGTGCTTCATCGCTCAGGGAGACATTCACGAGTTGCTCGCCCATCTCCGGAACTGTGGTGTTGCCCTTGAAGCGGGTCCCGTGCTCCGCACTGGGGCCGCAGGTCCGATTACTTCGGTCTACTTTCGCGATCCCGATGGGAATCTGCTGGAGGTGTCCATTTATGATTCGGCAATTAAAGGGCCATGACTGATCGGGCGCGTGTCGCACTGGTCACCGGTGCGAGTTCCGGCATTGGTCTCGCCATTGCACAGCGTTTGACTCAGGCCGGATATCGGGTAGCCCTGCATTCCCGCGCTTCCTCAGCTGCAGGCCTTCAAGCAGCAGCGACATAGGCGGGCGCCCATTATTTTCAGGCGGATCTTCTGGACGAGGCCGCACGCCGTGAACTGATCCATCAAGTGGTTGCGCACTATGGTCGGCTGGATGTGTTGGTCAATAATGCGGGTGCGTCCAGCGTGATTCCGCATGATGATTTATGGGCCGCAACCCCGGATATCTGGCATCACCTCTACGAGCTCCATGTGGTCGCACCCTGGCAGCTTATTGCGCTTGGCGAGCCTTACCTGCGCGCTGCATCGACAGATGAACAACCGGCATCCGTGTTAAACATCAGCTCTCATGCCGGGGTGCGGCCCAAGGGTGCCTCTATTCCTTACGCTGCCAGCAAAGCCGAGCTGAATCATGTTACCCGTTTACTGGCAAAAACCCTTGGACCCGGTATTCGGGTAAACGCCATTGCTCCAGGATTGGTGGATACGCCGCCTCTGCATTAGATAGGCTTGGATTTATGCTTCGCGTGAAGGGAGGCTACCATGGCTTATCAAGATACGGTAAGCATGCGGAAGGCGTGATTAGTGAATGGGCTGAGGTGGCAAAGAGTCAAGAGTAGCCTATATACGCAATACGGGATGATAGACATCTGGTGCTAACAGATGCGAAACGAATGACGCTTTTTTACAAGCGATGGCTCGTAAGTCTTATAGTTACTAAACTTTAATATAAAGGAATACTCTGATGCCGAAAACAATTCAAGAAAGCTCTCTTAGTCGTCGTTCATTTTTAATGAAAACTGCAACATTAGTTGGTGCCACGGTCGCGGCGAATACCATTTCCATATCTCAGGCTGCGGCGCAAGAAGGGCCTGAATTATTGAATTCAAGGATGACCCCGGTAGTATCGGGGATAACTTATCAGCATATAGGTCGGTGGGAAGTATCCCGTCTTAATCATATTTTAAGCGTTGAGGCACCAGCTTTCACTGGATTCAAAGTAGACTATAAACCGGCACTGAATGCGGTAGATTTGTTTCGTGTTACTTATCCGTCAGTTATTCCTGAGCGAAATAATCGTCCAACGACAGCCTCCGGCCTGGTCGCAATTCCTGTCAACGCCGAAACAACTCCAAGACTGATCTCATATCAGCATGGAACCGTTTATGGGAGGCAGGAGGTTCCTTCGTTTCCCGATCAGTCACCAGAAACTCAGTTGATGATCGCTGCTTTTGCTGGTCGTGGTGATGTTTTAATAGGTGCAGATTATTTCGGCATGGGACTATCTAAGGAGCCGGAGAGCTACCTGGTTTTGGAAAGCCAGCAACAGGCCTGTGCCGATATGATCCGTGCTGGGCAGGCCGTACTCGCTGATCGTGGCGTTCAGACTAACGATTTATTTTTGAGTGGTTGGTCTGAAGGTGGCTTTGTTACTATGGCTCTACCCGAGTTTTTGCAACGTGAAAACCTAGCGGTAAAAGCGGCAGCCACGGCGTCTGCACCTCTTGATCTCTTTGCCGGAATGAGCGGGTATTTAAATTTTCCACGTCCTAATGATGCTCCCTGGCTTAATTCTATTTTTGTATTGTCAGCATTTGCCTACGAAAGTTATTACGATGTGCCGGGCTTGGCAAGATCTTTCTTTAATCCGAAGTATTACGATCTTTGTAGTGCGCTATATTCTAGGCAGCTAAGTGATCTTAATAAGATACCAACCGATCTACATCGTTTGATCCGCTCAGAATATTTTAATCCCAATTATTTCATGCAGTCGGAGTTCGGTCGTCTTGTCCATAGGAATCAGGTCTATCGGTGGGTGATCGAAACCCCTACGCGCAATTATTATGGTGAGGCAGACGAAGCAATTACTGTCGGTCTGGGAAAATTGGCCATGTCCTATCAAACGGGGATGGGCAATAGAAAAGTCCTGGCAATTTCTGCCGGAAGCGATGCGACGCATCGGGGAACATTCGCCCGTGCAGTTTTAGGATGGAGTAACTGGTTCAAAGAGATGGGGGAATCAGCCTGACTGGCAGCCTGACGGATAGAGCATAAATACCCCGCAAAGTCTGACGCAAGGAAGCAGCGGACTGCACAGCGCACCTCATCATCAAGACATAAAATGAGAGCCTTTCGCAAGGCCAGGCAGCAAAGTTTTTTTAACGGGTATTCATGCCGCGCCGTTCCAAAAAGCCGCGCATGTGGGGCCGTGCTTCCCGGCCTACCAGAGCAGCAATTTCCTGGGTCCAGCGACTGTTTTTTTGCGAAGCATTGCGATTGCGATAGTACTCGGCCATCTGCTGATCGTACTGGCTGATTTCCGCTTCATCACGGGTTTCATCGTAACTATTTTCCTTGAGCACTACGGACAGGGGCAGTCGCGGTTTCAGATCAGGATTCTGGTCGGGATAACCGATGCAGAGTCCAAAAACAGGGTAAACCTGTTCAGGCAAATGCAGCAGATCACTGATTTCCTGCGGATGGTTGCGTACGGCGCCAATGTAGCAAGTGCCCAATCCCATTGATTCAGCCGCTGTTACACAATTTTGGGCGAACAGGCTGACATCAACGGTGGCAATAATGAAGTGCTCGGTCATGCCCGCCACAAATGTTTGATTTTCCCGGCTGCCAATACGGGCTGCACGATGTAAATCTGCGCAAAATACCAGGAAAGCGCCAGCACTGCGGATATATTCCTGGTCGCCAGCCAGATGTGCGATTTTATCCCGCAAATGCGGATCGCTTATCTGAATGACCGTACAGGCCTGGATATGACTGGAACTTGCAGCATGTTGACCACAGCGTACGATATCCTGAACCAGGGTTTGTTCAACGGGTTGCCCGCTAAAGCGCCGTATGGATCGATGTTGCTTTAACACGTTGAGTGTGTCGTTCATATTCAATCTCCAAATGAATGGTGCGAATCAGGATAGGGCGCCTTCATGTTGCAACAACCAGCGTTTGCGATCTATGCCGCCCGCATATCCAGTCAGGGTGCCATTGCTGCCAATGACCCGGTGGCAGGGTACGACAATACCAATGGGATTCTTGCTGTTGGCGTGTCCTACCGCGCGAACAGCCGCAGGATGGTTCATGCCCTGAGCCTGTTCCTTGTAGCTGCGGGTTTCTCCGGCGGGGATGGTGCGTAACCACGCCCAGGCTGCCTGCTGAAAGGGCGTTCCGGCAGATTTTGTAGGAATGACCGTCAGTGCCTGCAAATCTCCCGCCCAGTAAGCCTCCAGACTATGACGTATCAACGTGGGCAGGGGTCCGCTGGTCAGCGTGATCCGGTCCGTGCCGTACAATCGACCGAGATCTGCAAGAATACTGTGCTGCCTGTCCTCCCAGTAATCCAATGCCCGCAAAGTGCCTTGCGGATCAGTTACCAGGAGCATTTCCCCCAAAGGCGTATTGCACCTATGAATAAGCCAGTCCAAGGATTCGTTGAGAGACATACTTTCAGCCTCGCCAGGGCCAGCCACTAATGCCGCAAGCGTTCCAGTAAATCCACCGCCAGGGCAGCTCCGGCCAGATCAATTTCCAGATCACGGGCGAGACGGCGGCTCAGCCTGGCCCGATACAGGTCCAGACTGCGGAAGCGCCAGTGCTGGGGACCGCTGCCTTCGGGATGAATGACGCCATAGTGGACCAGTTGCACGGCTTCGCCTTCAGCACAATGCAGCAAGGTGCAGAAGCGCGACAAATCAAAGCAGAAAGCCCCCTCCTCCAGCAGTTCCGCTTCAATAACCTGAATGGGTGTTGAGACCATCGTGCACTCTCCTCTCTAACGGCGGGGATGATAGCTGGATATTTCTCCTAACTGGGTCCACAAAGCTTTTTCTTCATCGCTGATATTTTTGGGGACGACTATTTGAATAATAGCGTAAAGATCACCCGCTGGTTTGCTGCCGGTTCCTGGCAGTCCTTTTTGGGAGAGACGCAGTTTTTGGCCGCTGCTGCTGCCCGCCGGGATTTTCATCCGGACACTGCCTTCCAGAGTGGGAACCTCAACGCTGGCACCCAGCACTGCTTCCCAGGGGGTGATGTGCAGGTCATGATAAAGGTCGGCCCCCTCTACCCGGAATTTGGAATGGGGCTGAAAATGGACCTGCAGATAAAGATCGCCATTGGGTCCGCCGCCCATGCCCGGTGAGCCTTGTCCTGCCATGCGCAATCGCTGGCCTTCGCGAATGCCCTTGGGGATTTTGACGGTAAGGCGCCGCGCTTCCCGGCGCATCCGGCCATCGGGTCCAAGCGTGGGCATTTCCAGGTTGATGTCGCGTTGCGCTCCTTGAGCGGCATCCTCCAGACTGATCTGGATGCTGGCTTCACTGTCTTCGCCCTGGCTGCGAAATCCTCCGCCGCCGCCATGAAAACCACCAGCGCCGCCATGTTGCTGGCGAAACAGGGATTCAAAAAAGTCGCTGAAGCCGCCATTGCCCCCAAAATCTGCGCCGCCAAATCCACCACCTCCAAAACCGCCAGGCTGCCCACCCCAGCCGGGCGGTGGACGGAAATCCTGCCCGGCGCGCCAGTTGCTGCCCAGTTGGTCATAAGCCGCCCGTTTTTCCGGATCTTTCAAAACCTCATAGGCTTCCTGCAAATCCTTGAAGCGGTCTTCAGCGTTGGCTTCCTTGCTGACGTCAGGGTGATATTTCCGGGCCATTTTGCGATACGCGGCCTTGATGGCATCGGCATCGGCCCCGCGTTCCACCCCGAGAATTTTGTAGTAGTCTTTGTATTCCAATGGTTCCCCCTTATCATGGGTTATAGCAGACAGGGCCAAGCCTGTAAGTCTGCTCTCACAATGCGGCCATTATACCGTGTTTTCAAGCCCGCCAGGTCGGGTGGGAGGAATGTTTTTTGTCTGATTGGTCAACCCTGAATCCTCGCCAGCTGGAGGCGGTGACGCTTCCCCCTGGTCCGGCACTGGTGCTGGCTGGTGCCGGTTCCGGTAAAACCCGGGTGCTTACCAGCCGCATCGCGCATCTGCTCGAAGAGGGGGTGCATCCCGGAGAAATTCTGGCCGTCACCTTCACCAACAAGGCGGCACGATCCATGCGCGAACGCCTTGATAAAATGGTCGCCATGGAACTGCGCGGCCTGTGGATGGGGACATTTCACGGCCTCGCACATCGCCTGATTCGCCTGCATCATGAAGCACTGAAGTTGCCCGCTGATTTTCAGGTGCTGGATTCCGAAGACAGTCAGCGTTTGTTGCGCCGCCTCATGCGCGAGGCGCAGATGGACGAAAAGCAGTGGCCACCCCGGGCGATGGCGGGGCGCATTGGCCGCTGGAAGGACGAAGGCTGGGGACCGGAACAGGTGTTGCGCTACGAGGGACCGGCGGCTGCGGCTTTTGTGCCGATTTATCAGGCCTATGAAGTCGCCAAGCAACGCTCCGGGCTGCTCGATTTTGGTGATTTGCTTCTGTATGCCCTGAAGCTTTGGGCGTCTCCCGAGATTCTGGATCATTATCAGCGGCGTTTTCAACATATTCTGGTGGACGAGTTTCAGGATACCAATGCGGTGCAATATGCCTGGCTGAAAGGGCTGGCGCGGCATGGCCAGATTTTTGTGGTTGGGGATGATGACCAGTCCATTTATGCCTGGCGCGGCGCGCGGGTCGAGAATCTGTTGCGTTTCGGCGAAGACTTTGCGGGTGCCCGGGTGGTGCGTCTGGAGCAGAATTATCGATCTACCGCTGCCATTCTCCAGGCAGCCAATGCCGTAATTGCCAACAATCCCGAGCGCATGGGTAAAACCCTATGGACCGCCGAGTCCGGTGGCGAAGCGGTACACCTGTACACGGCGTACAATGAATTTGATGAGGCCCGTTATGTCATCGGGCGGATTCAGCAGTGGCAGGATCAGGGTGGGCGTCGCTCTGATTGCGCCATTCTTTATCGTTCCAATGCCCAGTCCCGCGCTTTTGAAGAAGTTCTGGTGCGTGAAGGTTTGCCTTATCGGGTTTATGGTGGCCTGCGCTTTTTTGAGCGGGCGGAAATCAAGGATACCCTCGCCTATTTGCGACTGACTGCCAATCGTCATGATGATGCTTCTTTCGAGCGGGTTGTGAATGTGCCTTCGCGTGGCATCGGGGCGGTCAGTGTCGAACGCCTGCGCAATCTCGCCCGCGAAAAGGGCCTGTCGCTCTGGCAGGCGGCCGGAGCGCTGAATCAGGCAAAAATCAATGGATTTTTGAATCTGGTCGATACGCTTGCCGAGCAGACCCAAGAGCAGGACCTCGACAAGCGCGTGGAAATTATTTTGCAGCATACCGCCCTGCGCGAATGGCACAGTCGTGAGGGCGACCGGGCTGAAGGCCGCCTCGAAAACCTCGATGAACTCATCAATGCCGCGCGTGCGTACGGCCAGGATTGGCATGCTGATCCGCAACTGGGTGAGCTGGCACCGCAACCCGGCAACATGCTCTCCGAGTTTCTCACCCATGCCGCGCTGGAAGCGGGCGATGGGGCCGGAGATGCCTGGGAAGACTGCGTCCAGCTGATGAGTTTGCACAGCGCCAAAGGCCTGGAGTTTCCTCTGGTTTTTCTGGTGGGGTTGGAAGAGGGTCTGTTTCCCCACCAACGTTCTTTGGAAGATGGTCAGGGTCTCGCGGAAGAACGCCGCCTTTGTTACGTGGGCATGACCCGGGCCATGCGCCTGCTGGTGCTCAGTCATGCTGAAAGCCGGCGTTTGCACGGCAGTGAAAGAATGAGCATGCCCTCCCGTTTTCTGCGGGAAATCCCCCAGGAGCTTTTGCAGGATTTGCGTCCGCGCGCGCGCATCAGTCGTCCCGCCATGGCGCTACGACCTGCAGCCCCGGAAATGCCGTATCCGCTGGGCTCCCGTTTACAGCACCCGGTATTTGGCGAGGGGACGGTGCTGGATTACGAGGCAGGCGGTCGTCAGGGTCGAATCCAGGTGCAGTTCAGTTCGGGGGCAAAGTGGCTGGCTTTGGGTGTTGTGCAATTACAGCAGTTACCCTGACATTCAAAAGCAAAAACTGCCAAAGTCACTGCAAAGCCGTCAAAGCAACAGTCGTTTTTAGGAGAATGGGAGGAGCGTGATGAAAATACGGATGGGAATACTACTGGGTGTGGCTTTGTCCTTGTTTGCTCTGCCACTTTGGGCATCTGTCAACATCAATACCGCAGATGTTGCTGCGCTGGATAATTTGCCGGGTATTGGTCCCGCCAAGGCACAGGCTATTGTGGAATATCGCAAGGCGCACGGATCTTTCAAAACTCTCGATGATCTTGCCCGGGTGCATGGCATTGGCAGCAAGCTGCTGGAAAGATTGCGCCCATCTCTGGCACTGGATGGTCAAACGACGGCTCTATCGTCCGTTGCGGGTTGTTCGGCCGGGAAAGCGGCTTCGCGAAAAAAACCGATACCAGCCGGAGAAGAGCACGCTGTCCGCCGTGGCAGTCGCGGGTATATTCTCGATGGTGGCCCAGACAGTAATGCCTTTCATTACCGGCATTTTTCCCTGCAGGAATCGTCCTGAACCCGCAAACGAGTGGCTATAGCCCTTGACGGCGTTGTAACAAAATCCGGTGATATTCTTCCGGATCCTTGCAGAAAGTGATGGCGCCGGGGCGGCGGAAGTGCACCGCATCCAGCCGGAGCAGCCAGAAACGCAAGGCGGCTATCCGGAGCATGGCAAACCACAGGGGGGCTTCGTCATCCCGCAGCGGACGGGTCGCCACATAAGCCTCCCACAGTGCCGTACTGAGAGAAGGATCCAGCTGGCCGTCAGGGCGTGCGCACCAGCTGTTTGCGACGACCGCCAGATCATAAAGCCAGGCATCATCACCTGCGTAATAGAAGTCGATGGTGCCGGAAATCTGTTGTTCTGCGAAGAGCACATTGTCGGGGAAAAGATCTGCATGAATGACTCCTCCCGGTAGTTTTTCCCGCTGAATGTGACTTTGATAGGCCAGTTCATCGGCAATTATCTGGTTGTCGGCAGGATCCAGATGCGGCACCAGATGACGGGCGGTCTCCTGCATCCAGGGCAGTCCCGCAGGGTTGGGGTGGCGCTGGGGAAAGTCCTCTCCCGCCAGGTGCATTTGCCCCAGTAATTGCCCCAAAGCGCGAATTTCCGTTAGCGTGGGGGCTCGCCCTTCAATGGACCGGCCCTGAAGGCACTGCACAATGGCGGCAGGTTTGCCACATAAGCTATTCAGGCTTTTCCCGCTACGGGCGTGCATAGGGCGCGGACAGGGAATGCCCTGGGTGCTCAACCAGTCGGTAAGATCCAGAAAATAGGGAATTTTGGCGGCGGAAAGGCGCTCAAACAGGGTCAGCACAAAACGGCCCTGGTCCGTATCCAGAAAATAATTACTATTTTCGACGCCCGCAGAAATGCCGGTCAGGGAGATCGCTTTTCCCAGATCATAACCTTCCAGAAATTGCGCGAGCTCCTGATCGGAGACATTGGTGTAAACAGACATAGATGCAGTTTTACTCTAACAGGCGCTTCACCAGCGAAATATAATCCACTGCGGAACACTCAGGTGCTCCGCAGCGGTTTGCGGAACTTCCGTGAAACGCCCGGTGCCGCCCTTGTCTTCCAGATAGTAGGGCGGGAAGGGTTTGGGTGGAATGACCTTGACCATGTAAACCTTGCCGTTGACCTTGTATTCCTCGATTTTGGATCCGGTCGGTGCCTTGATCTCGGCATTGGGACCGATTTTTTGCGGGGCAAGTTTGGGCAGATGCAGTTTTTGGATGTTTTGTTGTGCCGAATTGGGTAGTGCAGCATCCGTATCTGCCAGGGCAGTGGCGGCGACACCCAGCGCAAGGGCGGCAACCATGGTGGTAATCATGATACGAGTAGACATGGGAACTCCCTGAATATCTAAAGGTTGAGAAGGGCTTCTGTTTCGGCGGCCGATGGGGCAAAACCGCGCTTTTCATAATGATTAAATATAGCCGATACGACTTCGTCAGGATCATCAATGACGGTAATCAGATGCAGATCTTCAGGGTTGATAGTGCCAAGGCCGAGCATGGCCTCCTGCCACCAGACAATCAGCCCGTTCCAGAAATCCGAGCCTACCAGAATAATGGGCATGCGCCGGGTTTTGCCGGTTTGCACCAGGGTCAGACACTCTGCCAGCTCGTCCAATGTCCCGAAGCCGCCGGGCATGACGACATAGGCGACCGCATATTTCATGAACATGACCTTGCGGGAATAAAAATGCTCAAAGGAAATGGCAATGTCCTGATAAGGATTGCTGTGCTGCTCATGGGGAAGCTCAATATTTAGTCCGATGCTGTAGCCGGTGCCGTGGAAAGCCCCCTTGTTGGCCGCTTCCATGATGCCGGGGCCGCCGCCACTCAAAACCGAAAAGCCCGCATTGGAGAGTTTTTCAGCAATTTCCTCGGTTTTCAGATACCAGGGATTGTCGGGACCCAGGCGGGCGGAACCGAAAATGCTGACGCAGGGATCCACGTCCACCAGTTTTTCATAGCCGCGCACAAATTCCGCCATGATCTGGAAGATTTTCCAGGCCTCGCGGGTGAGTCGTCCTTCTCCCCCGTCCCGTAGTTTTTCTTCCTCAAGATGCGCCCGCATGCCTCATTCCCGTGTCAATGATGGAGATTTTCCGTATTATGACGGAAATTCGCTAACAAGTCCCAGATCATGCCCCAAGACCCTCGTATTCTCGTTGACGCCTCCAGTTTCCTGTACCGGGCATTTCATGCCCTGCCGGACTTGCGGGCGCCGGATAATCTGCCTACCGGGGCGATATTCGGGGTGGCCAACATGCTGCGGCGCCTGGCGAAAGAATATCCCAGTGATGAAATCATTGTGGTTTTTGATGCTCCCGGCGGGACCTTTCGTGACCGGCTTTATCCAGAATACAAGGCCCAGCGTCCAGCCATGCCGGAGGATTTACGCGCCCAGATTCCGCTCCTGCATGAATGGATTCAGGCAACAGGTCTGCCGCTGGTGCTGGTGCCGGATGTGGAAGCCGATGATGTCATCGGGACGCTCGCGGGCTCGGCGCAGGCGGGCCAGCAGGTGATTATCGTGACGGGTGACAAGGATATGGCCCAGTTGGTCAATGATCAGGTCACCCTGCTGGATACCATGAAGGGCGTGAAAACCGACGTGGCCGGGGTATGGGAACGTTATGGCGTGGCCCCGGAACGTATCGCCGATTTACTGGCGCTTACGGGTGACAAGGTCGATAACATTCCAGGGGTGCCCGGAGCGGGGCCTAAAACAGCGGCCAAATGGATTCAGCAATATGGCAGTCTGGATGGCGTTCTGGCCCACGCCGATGAAATCGGTGGCAAAATAGGCGAGGCACTGCGGGCCTCTCTGGACTATCTGCCCCTCAGCCTGGATCTGACCACGATTCGCCGCAATCTCCATTTGCCGGAGCAGTCCTATTTGCGCGCCCCCGAAAACACCCAAAAATTGCGCAGCCTCGCCCTGCGCCTGGGCTTTCATGCCTGGCTCAAGGAATATCCAGCCGAGCCGGGCACCGAGGATACCGGGGTTTCGGTAAATGAAAGCGCTGCGGGGGGATTGATGCCCATTGATCGCAGCCGTTATCGGGCGATTACGACCCCCGCAGCGCTGGAAAACCTGCTGCAAAAGTTGCAGCAGGCGGACTTGGTGGCACTGGACACGGAAACGACGGCATTGGACCCGCTGAATGCCGATCTGGTGGGTATTTCCTGTGCCTGGCAGGAAGGCGATCAGATTGAAGCAGTGTATATTCCGATAGGACATCGGGATGACAGTACACAGCTGGTGCTGGATCATGTTTTAGCCACGTTGCGCCCCTGGCTGGAAAATCCGTTGGCCGCCAAACTGGCGCAAAATGCCAAGTATGACTGGCGGGTGTTCTGGCGTTACGACATTCATCCGGCAGGCTTGTGCCGGGATACCCTGCTGGAAAGTTACATCCTGGACAGCAGCCAGAATAACCACGATCTGGATACTCTGGCGCAGCGCCATCTGCAGCACCAGAACATTACCTACGAAGAAGTCGCGGGCAAAGGCAAAGCGGCACGCAATTTTGCCGACGTGCCCGTATCTGAGGCCTTACCCTATGCGGCTGAAGATGCGGACGTTTGTTGGCGGATTGATGCCCAACTGTGGCCACGTTTTGCCAATGAGGCGGGCCTGCAGCGCGTCCTGATGGACATTGAAATGCCGCTGGTGCTGGTGCTGGCGCGTATGGAACAGGCCGGTGTTCGGGTAGATAAGGAGCAGTTGAAGACCCTCAGCATGGAATTGGGCAGGGATATGGCCGCTTGTGAAGCCCAAGCTTTCAAGTCAGCCGGACAATCGTTCAATCTCGGCTCACCGAAACAAATCCAGGAAATTCTGTTTGATAAAATGCAGTTGCCGGTCCTGAAAAAAACGCCTGGTGGCCAGCCCTCTACCAGTGAGGATGTGTTGGCCCAGCTGGCGGTTCAGGCGGATCTCCCCCGACTGATTCTGGAATATCGGGGAATGGCCAAGCTGAAAAACACTTACGCAGATGCCCTGCCGGAAATGATCAACCCCCGGACAGGTCGGGTGCATACCCATTTTCAGCAGGCCGTGGCGGCCACCGGACGCTTGTCTTCCAGTGCGCCGAATTTGCAGAATATCCCGGTGCGTACCGAGCAGGGTCGGCGTATCCGGCAGGCATTTGTTGCCGAAGACGGATTTTATCTGCTGAGTGCCGATTACTCACAAATTGAATTGCGCATCATGGCCCACCTTTCCCGGGACGCCCGTCTTTTGCAGGCTTTTGCCGAGGGCCAGGATATTCATGCCGCGACGGCGGCCGAAGTGTTCAATCTGGCTCCGGAGGCGGTAGATAGTGATGCCCGGCGTGCAGCCAAAGCCATCAATTTCGGCTTGATATATGGCCAGACCCCCTATGGCCTCGCCCAGCAGTTAGGTATTGAGCAGAGCGCTGCCCGGGCTTACATGGATCGGTATTTCGAACGGTATCCAGGGGTGCTCATTTACATGGAGCAAACCCGTGTTCTGGCGCGCCAGCAGGGCTATGTGGAAACCCTGTTCGGCCGCCGTCTGTATGTGCCTGAAATTCGCTCCAGTAATGCCGCGCGGCGCAATTACGCCGAGCGGGCTGCCATCAACGCGCCCATGCAGGGTACGGCGGCTGATCTGATCAAAAAAGCCATGATTGCCGTAGATGCCTGGTTGCAGGAAAACCCGGTCCGGGGTCGAATGATTTTGCAGGTGCATGATGAGTTGATACTTGAGGTGCCCGAGAGTGGTCTTGAAGCTGCCCGTGCCGCCCTCAAGGAGCTTATGGAAGGCGTGGCGGATCTGGCAGTTCCCCTACTAGTGGGTCTCGGGGTGGGAAAGCATTGGGATGCTGCGCACGGCTAACCCTTGCTGGGCGTGGCGCCAGTACTGAAACGGAACATTTTCATGACGGCGTTGTTATCTAGTTGCTCGCCATTGAGTGCCATGGCAAGCAGCTCACCACCCAGTACCTGGGGAGCGATGATCATATCCGGCTGGACCCTGCGCACCCGGCCAAGATTTTTACTGTCGTTGACTGCGGCAACGGTTTTGGCAGAGCCTTCCATTTCTTTGACCGCCAGCACCACGAAGGCGTTTTCTGAATCATCTGCGCGCAGGGCGAGAACCGCCAGAGCCTGCTCGGCACCGGCACTGCGTAATATATCGGTGTCACTGGAGTCCCCGATAATCAAATCATCCGCCTGATAAATGGAGTCATCGGGTTGGTGTCCCATGATCACGATAACGGGTAAATTGCGACTTTTCAGTTCGCGATAACTATTGCGCGCCAGCGGCGTATCGCCCGCGATGATGTAATGATTTTTCAGAGTCATGCGGCGTTTTTCCCCTTGTAGCGCCGATTGCAGTCGGTTATTGATTGCCGGAACAATAATGGCCGATAACGAAGTGGCAAATACGGTGATTCCCAGCACAATCAAAGATACCACAAAAAGTCTGGCCTCGTTGGAAACGGGCAGAACATCGCCATAACCGACGGTAGACATGGTCACTATGGAAAAATAAAGTGCCCCCGTCAGGCTATGAATATGCGGTTTGAAGCCGTCACCCAGAATATACGCACCGAACACCCCATAACCTATAACCATAATGGCGCCTACCAGTGCAAACAGGGTGCCGGTGGCGAGACTGCTGTGATTAAAACGACCCCGGAAAATCCATAAAAAAAACACTAGAACCGCATTGTAGTAAAGCAATGCTGAAATATGTTGGGGATGGCGGTAAATACCAACGGCAAGAACCGCTGATGCAATAGTCAGAACAATGGCCCAGGCGAAACGCGAACGAAATAACAGTCCCAGCGACATGATCAGCAGAATGATGCCTGCAGCACCCTGCGGAAGGCCACGAAAGGCATCCAGCACAAAGCCGCTGGACATGTCGGCAAGGCTGCCGACGTAGCTCAGGCCCAGCAACTGTCCGATGGCCGGAAGAATGTTGAAAAGCCCCAGAAAACCTACCGCTGCAGCAATGGGTGTATGTGGATACCAGCGGTCAAGCTGCAGGCGTCTTGCCCAGCGCTCAGCCCGTCCTCGCCAGCGGTTACGCCAGCTCGGGCGTAAAATATGCCAGGGATGAGGCGTGTGACTGAACTTTTCCGACATGCTTCACTCAAACCCGATGAGTAACGAATTGCTTGTCTGGATCCGGTCTACCCTCCCTGGCCGGATCATGAGTCCTCCCCTCCCTTTGAGGGCTCGTTATTAACCCCGGCAGAAGTCGGGGTTTCTTTTTGTTCGCCAGGTGCCAGCCAGTCTGCAATCAACTGGTGCAATTCGTCCAGACCCTGTCCGGTTTGCGCCGAAAACAGTTGCATGGCAACCCCCTGTAATTCCGGCATCCGCCGCAATCGGGCCATTTCCTGCAAGGCCGCCCCGCGACTGAGTTTGTCGGCCTTATTGAGAAGGACGTGGACCGGGCGGCCACAACCCGCAGCAAAACCAATCAGATCAGCATCATGCGGCCCATAGGGATGGCGAATGTCCATGACCAGAATCAGGGCGCGCAGACTGCTGCGTCGGCGCAGGTATTGTTCCAGTAATGGACCCCAGGAACGCCTTAAGGCCTCAGGGACTTTGGCATACCCATAACCGGGTAGATCGATGAGGCGTTGCCCAGGATCCAGATCAAACACGTTGATGGCCTGAGTACGGCCGGGCGTGCGACTGACGCGTGCCAGCGCGCGGCGTTCGGTGAGCATGTTGAGGGTAGAGGACTTGCCCACGTTGGAACGTCCGGCAATGGCCACTTCGGCCCCATCATCCGGGGGGAGTTGTCCCGCCTGGGTCACGCTGAGGCGAAAGCTGGCCCGACGTAACGGGGCGAAACGGAAAGGTGTTGGGTTGGTATGGTTCATGCTGAGAGCATAGTCGTCGTCAGTTGGTTCTGGCAATCTGAAAGTCATGCTCAGGAAGCTTGCTGCCACCAGGCCCAGGACCTAGACTGCGAAAAAAAATTCAAGTGGAATAATTCACTGAAAAAAATAGGGAGAACAGGTTTGCAAGCACATGTAGATGGCCTTGCCTGGCAGCAGCCGCGCTGGCGATTGCTGGTACAGTTTTTGGGGTCCATGCGACTGGCGGTCAGTCTGCTGGTATTACTGGCCATTGCTTCAGTGATCGGCACTATTCTCAGTCAACAGCAGCCTTACCAGAATTATGCCATGCAGTTTGGGCCGTTCTGGTTTTCGGTATACCGTGAACTCGGTTTGTACAATGTGTACCGCACTTTGTGGTATACAGCGATTGTGGCCTTTCTGGTGTTATCCACGGCAACCTGCGTTACTCGAAACAGTCCCCGGATGCTGCGCGAAATGCGCGAATTTCCAATCCGTCAACGCGATACCGTGATTTTGGGTCAGGATCATTGGGTGCGTATGGCTACGACATTGCCGATGGATCAGGCACAAGAGCGCATCCTGCAAGTGTTGCGAGCCGCTGGTTATAAACCCCGCGTGGAACAAAAAGATGGCGATATGGCCATTGCTGCCCGCAAGGGACGCTACCATCGTCTAGGCTACTTTCTCACCCATATTGCCATTGTCGTCATTTGTGCGGCGGCACTATATAACGCCGACGTGCCCGTTAAATGGGCAGAATGGCAAGGAACACTCAAACCAGAGCAGAATTTTGATCTTCCGCTTTCAAAAATCCCCCGGACGGCCTGGATGTCCCAAAACAATCCGGCCTATCGGGGGATTATCACGCTGCCCGAAGGTCAGACCGCCAATGCGGTATTTGAACTCGCCGGCAATGGTTATCTGGTGCAACCCCTGCCTTTTCGGATTCATTTGCAATCGTTTCATATTTCCTATTATTCCACCGGAATGCCTAAGGATTTTACTTCCCGGGTCGTGCTCTACAGCCCGCAGGGGAAAGTCCTCAAAACGGGTGATGTCCGCGTAAATCACCCCATGTCCTATGACGGGGTATATATTTATCAGTCGAGCTTCAGTGATGGGGGGTCATTGCTGCATATGAAAACCTATCTGCTTGGAGCCTCGGGTGCCGCCCCCGGCGAACTTTCCGGACGGGTGGGACAAACCCTTCATGCAGGGAATTCCGGCTACGCTGTCGATCTGAAAAATTTCAATCTTTACAACATCGTGCCGAAGGCGGCGGTGGGCGAAAAAGCCACTCCGGATCATCCGACCCTCAATCTGGGCCCCAGTTTTACCTACATCATTCACAATCCCAATGGTCAGGCCGCCGAATTCAAGACCTACATGACACCCATGCGGCGGGGTGGGCAAGGTTTTTTTATTCAGGGATATCGCGAGGCATTGGGAGATGCCTACCGATACATATATATCCCTACCGGGCCTAACGGGAGCATTGGTTTGTTCATGGATTATCTGGCGGCCTTGCAGTCTGCGGCCCGTGCGGGTGCCAACGCTTCTCAGGCTATTTTCACAGAGACCTTCCAGCAGGTTGTTGCCCGTCATGCTCCGGGAATGAGCACGACGGATCAATCCCGTTTTTTGCAGGCGGGTATGCAAACCTTGGTGCAACTGCACGATTACCCCATGCCTTTCATTTTATCGTTAAGTAGTTTTGATCATCGCTGGGCAGCCGGCTTGCAGGTGACCAAGTGGCCGGGGACCATTGTGATTTATTGGGGATGTGTGGCCCTGGTGCTGGGCATTTTCATCCTGTTTTATATTCCCCAGAAGCGTATCTGGCTCCGCCTTCGTCCCCGGGGACAGGAGTCCGAGGGGGTAGAGTTGTTATTGGGGGCTTCTGCAGACCGCAACCGTCTGGATTTTACCAAAGAGTTTAAGCGATGGACCGGGACCTTGGAGCAGGCCCTGGGCGTCGATCACGCCGAATACAAGGAGCAAAAAGATGGCCAACACACGCGTTGAAAGCTGGACAGAATTAAGCCCGGAGCCAAGCTGGTGGGCACAGTGGAAATTAAGAGACTGGGCATGGTTTGCCGGATTGAGCGTTTCTGCCGGAATTATTTTAGGGCTGTACGGTAGCAGTTTTGGTTACTGGCAATTTGTGGTGTTGGCTGCCTGGTATAGCGCCCTGCTGGTGGCGGGGCTGGCCTGGCGTCCCGTGCAGTTGGCCAGCATCGGAATCGTGTTGCCCGCACTGTTGGCTGTGTGGCTTTATAGCATCGGCCAAACCACTGCAAATAACATGCTCCTGCGCGATGTGTTACAGGGCTACGCGGCGGTTATGTGGATGTCCGCGCTGCTGCTCGCCGCCACCGCCTGTTATCTTTTTTATCTTTTTAGCGGACGTGAACGGGCGGGTCAGTGGGCCACAGCCCTGACCTGGGCTGGCGTCATCATGGGATTCATTGGTCTTGGGGTACGGTGGCGGGAAACCTATCTGGGCCATCCGGATTGGGGGCATATTCCGGTAAGCAACCTTTGGGAAGTTCTGGTCCTCTTTTGTGCCTCTACGCCATTGTTTTACCTGTATTATGAAAAGCGTAACGAAGCACGTGCCCTGGGCGCCTTTGTGATGCCTCTGGTGGCCGCCGGAGTGGGGTTTCTGCTCTGGCTGACATTTGCCCAGCACATGGACCAGATTGAGCCACTCATCCCTGCCCTGCAAAGTTTCTGGATGAAATTACACGTTCCCATGATGTTTGTGGGTTATGCCAATTTTACCATCGCCAGTCTCATTGGCGTGGGTTATTTGTTGACGGAGCGGTCGCGCCGCCGTGGTTCGGGAATGTTGCTTCGGGTCATGCCCAGTAGTGAAGTCATGGACGACGTGATGTACAAGGCCATTGCCCTGGGTTTTCTGTTTTTTACGGTGGCAACCATTTTGGGCGCGGTATGGGCCGCCAAGGCCTGGGGCGGCTTCTGGTCCTGGGACCCCAAAGAAACCTGGGCGCTGATTGTCTGGTTGAATTACGCCGGTTATTTACATGCCCGCGTCGTTAAAGGGTGGCGTGGTACGGCCATGGCCTGGTGGTCATTCATGAGCCTTTGGGTCGTGAGTTTCTGCTTTCTGGGCGTCAATATGTTTCTTTCGGGGTTGCATTCTTACGGGAAGTTATAAATTTCCTGATGAACCCGGTTTTCTGAGACTCGTTAATTATCTGATGACCCGTGCTGCGAAGGTTTTTCTGTAAATTACGGTGAGAGTCAACAGGGTGGGCGCGAGATCTGATCGGATGCTTATTGTTTTTGTTTGCTGAAAAACTGACGAAACAGAATCAGATACATTCCCTGTAAGGCGACGGCCAATAAAAATGGGGTCACCAGCATTTCGGCTTCAAAGAAAAGTCCGGCAATGCTGGGTCCGATGGCTCTGGGTGCTTGCAGGGATAAACTGTTTACGGTGGCGGCCAGACCGCGTTTGTCTTTTCCAACCAACCCCAGAAACAATGCCTGCCGTGATCCGATACTGCCCTGGTTCAATGCCGCACGAAAAATGTAGAGCAGCATGGCCAGCCAGAATACTGGCGCAAAAGGTAAAGCCAACATCATAATCAAACCGAGCAGGCGCATGCGGGTCACCGTACCAACCATGCCAAAGCGTCTGGTCAGGCGTAATCCCAGAAGCGACATGAGCGCCGCACTGAAAAAGGCCAAAGCCATGGCCGCACCAATAGCGGCAGGACCTACGCCAAAGCGTAGATGAAACCAGTAGGCCATCAGTGGACCGACCATGCCAATCCCTAATCCGTTCAAAGCATTGATGGCGCCAAATCTCAGCAGAACTCGTCCTACAGACGAAGGCTTGTCCGCAATGATCTCAGGGCTTTCCAGTTTTGTGGCAGGAGCGGTATCCTGATCAATACCTTCAGCCGATAGGGAGGACTCTCTAGCGCGGAGCAAAAAAAACAGGCAAAACAATGAACCCAGTAACACGATTATAAATAAAGACCGATATGCTTCCGGTCCTGGCAGCACCCCATTCAGTAGTCCGGGCAGCGTAGCCAGCAATGCGCCAACGGCCATGCCTGTCAGTCCGGCACTGGTATTCAGGTGGAAAATCTGTCCCCATTGCTTATGAGAAACGCTCCGTGACATCCAGGATTGTTCGGCGGGGGCGAAGGGGCCGGCACCACCATTAGCGCCCCTTCCAAAGGCACCGAGAATGGCCGCCAAGCTGAGCCAGACTGGCTGGGCCGTACTCAAGGCGATGATTGCGGCACCAATCTGGATACCCTCATAGCCCAACAAAAAGCGTTTGGCGCCAAAACGATCGCTGAGTGGCCCAACAATCAGGGTTGCCAGCGCGCCCACCAGCAAACTAACCGAATATAAGCCGCCGATATGGATGGCTGACCAATGCAAGGCATGGAGATAGAGGGCAAAATCTACGACCAGTGCACCCTGGCCGACACTCCGGGCGACTCGTGCAGCCATGAGCAGGCGGGCATTGCGAGGAATGTCTGAAAGCAATGAGAAGGACAGGTTCAGTGGAGCAGCTTATTGGATTTCATGATGGGTACGGGTAATCTGATTGTGCGAGTCCACATACACGAGTCGAGGCTGAAATTCCGCAGCCTTTTCTTCAGCGATTTGCGCATAGGCGGCAATAATCAAAGTGTCGCCCAAGGCGACGCGGCGTGCGGCTGCACCATTTACAGAGATGATCCCCGAACCGGGCGCTGCAGAAATGGCATAAGTACTGAACCGGTCGCCGTTATTGACGTTATATATGTGCACCTGCTCGTAAGAATAAATGCCCGCGCTTTTCAGCAGATGCGCATCAATGGCGCAGGAGCCTTCATACTCCAGTTCCACGGCGGTAACCCGAACCCGATGCAGCTTGCCCTTGAGTAAGGTGAGCAAAGTCATGAGCGGTCTTCATCCTGCTGGTGCTTTTTGGCCAGGCGATTGACGCCCACCGCTACAATGATCAGAAGCAGGGGGGTTCCGACCATAATCACAATTTCTCCCCAGAGACTAAGCATATTGAGAGTATCTCCCGACAAGTTTAATGGTTATTGAGTTTACCCCTTGCAGGGTAATGGGGGAATGGTTGCAGCCATCCCAAAACCGGGAGATGGCTGCTGGTTTGCTGGAAATTACTTGTTGCCGAGACAGGATTTCTTGAAAGCTTTACGCTCTGCGCCTTTTTTACCTTTGGCATCGGCATTACAGGTCTTCATGCGTTCCTGGTGGGGCGTGAGGGGCTTGACAGCATGTGTCGCCGTTTCGGCAAAAGTCAAGGCGGGACAGCAAGAGACAAGCACAGCAATGACATTACAGTTTTTTAAGCATCGTTCGTTCCTTTTCTTTGGTAGGTTATACAGCATAAATAATATTACATGTCCGTAAGTTAGCGGCCAACAATAGTCAGATTGGCCGGTACGTTACATGAATGATTACGCCTCCATTCAGCGCGGCTTGCGTAAATGCTAAGATGCGGCCTACTCGATCAATTGCGGATTATTTATGACCATGAATACAGAACAGGCAGAAGCACAAATTGCGCTAGGCACAGTGGATATTCTTCCGGAAGGAGAAATATCCAAACGTCTGGAGCTCGCGGCAGAAAAATCCGAACCATTGCGAATCAAGCTCGGTATGGATCCGACCGCTCCGGATCTTCACCTCGGCCATACGGTATTACTCCATAAGGCACGACAGTTTCAGGATATGGGGCACAAATTATTATTCATCGTAGGTGATTTTACAGCGATGATCGGTGACCCGACGGGCAAAAATGTCACCCGCAAGCCGCTCAGTCGTGAGGAGGTGACCGCCAATGCCGAAACCTACCAGCGCCAGGTCTTCAAAATTCTTGATCCTGAGCACACTGAAATACATTTTAACTCCAAGTGGTTGGGCGCGTTGGCTCCAGAAGCACTGATCCAGCTTGCCGCACGTTATACGGTGGCCCGGATGCTGGAGCGCGATGATTTCAGCAAGCGCTATGCAGCGAATCAACCCATTGCCATCCACGAATTTCTCTATCCCCTGCTACAAGGATATGACTCGGTGGCCATCAAGGCGGACCTGGAAATGGGCGGGACCGATCAGCGTTTTAATCTGCTGGTAGGTCGGGAACTCCAACGAGAATACAGTCAAAAAGCGCAAATGGTGCTGACCATGCCGATTCTGGAGGGCCTCGATGGGGTTCAGAAAATGTCCAAATCCCTGGGTAATTTTATTGCTGTAGAAGATCCTGCTGTAGAAATGTTTGGCAAGATCATGTCTATTTCAGATGTTTTGATGTGGCGCTATTACACACTGCTCTCCCGGGTCTCTGTTCAGGAGCAGGAACGATTACGGCGAGGAGCAGAAGCAGGATTGCTGAATCCTCGCGATATAAAGCTGGATCTTGCCGAAGAACTGGTGACTCGTTTCCATAACAAAGAAGAGGCAGAAGCGGCGCGTACGACTTTTCTGGCCCGCTTTCAGCGTCATGAAACGCCGCAGGATCTACCCTTGCAGAATTATGTCTTCGATAGCCCTCCACGCCTGGCGCAGGTGCTGGTACAGGCTGGTTTGGCGAGCAGCAACAGCGAAGCCATGCGCAAAATCCGCGAAAATGCTGTGCGGGTGAACGGCGAGCGCGCAGACGATCCGGCGATTACGCTGAATATTGGGGAGGAGTATTTACTGCAACTCGGTAAACGCCACTTTGCCAGAGTGACGCTCTGTGCGGAGAAAAACGCTAACTGACAGAATATAAAGACTTCCTGATGGTCGAGCCAGGAATACAGGAAAGATGCGAAAATATTGTGTTGACACCCCTCGAACCCTGCGTATAATGCGCCCTCACGACGCGGCGTTGAGCCGCACCGGACTCCGGTCCGGATGTTCTTTAAAAGCCGAGTGGAGATGTGTGGGGTTTAGGCCCAGGCTGTATTTGGATGCGAATTATCGTACTGAATATGGCAGAAGTTGAAGAAATTGTATGGATTGAACTTAAGAGTTTGATCCTGGCTCAGATTGAACGCTGGCGGCATGCCTAACACATGCAAGTCGAACGGTAACAGGTCTTCGGATGCTGACGAGTGGCGGACGGGTGAGTAATGCGTAGGAATCTGTCTTTGAGTGGGGGACAACCCAGGGAAACTTGGGCTAATACCGCATAAGCCCTGAGGGGGAAAGCGGGGGATCTTCGGACCTCGCGCTGGAAGAGGAGCCTACGTCTGATTAGCTAGTTGGTAGGGTAAAGGCCTACCAAGGCGACGATCGGTAGCTGGTCTGAGAGGACGACCAGCCACACTGGGACTGAGACACGGCCCAGACTCCTACGGGAGGCAGCAGTGGGGAATTTTTCGCAATGGGGGCAACCCTGACGAAGCAATGCCGCGTGAATGAAGAAGGCCTTCGGGTTGTAAAGTTCTTTCGTGGAGGACGAAAAGGTGGGTGCTAATAACGCCTGCTGTTGACGTGAATCCAAGAAGAAGCACCGGCTAACTCCGTGCCAGCAGCCGCGGTAATACGGGGGGTGCAAGCGTTAATCGGAATCACTGGGCGTAAAGGGTGCGTAGGCGGTGCATTAGGTCTGTCGTGAAATCCCCGGGCTCAACCTGGGAATGGCGGTGGAAACCGGTGTACTAGAGTATGGGAGAGGGTGGTGGAATTCCAGGTGTAGCGGTGAAATGCGTAGAGATCTGGAGGAACATCAGTGGCGAAGGCGGCCACCTGGCCCAATACTGACGCTGAGGCACGAAAGCGTGGGGAGCAAACAGGATTAGATACCCTGGTAGTCCACGCCCTAAACGATGAATACTAGATGTTTGGTGCCAAGCGTACTGAGTGTCGTAGCTAACGCGATAAGTATTCCGCCTGGGAAGTACGGCCGCAAGGTTAAAACTCAAAGGAATTGACGGGGGCCCGCACAAGCGGTGGAGCATGTGGTTTAATTCGATGCAACGCGAAGAACCTTACCTGGGCTTGACATGTCTGGAATCCTGCAGAGATGCGGGAGTGCCCTTCGGGGAATCAGAACACAGGTGCTGCATGGCTGTCGTCAGCTCGTGTCGTGAGATGTTGGGTTAAGTCCCGCAACGAGCGCAACCCTTGTCCTTAGTTGCCAGCGGTTCGGCCGGGCACTCTAGGGAGACTGCCGGTGACAAACCGGAGGAAGGTGGGGATGACGTCAAGTCCTCATGGCCTTTATGTCCAGGGCTACACACGTGCTACAATGGCGCGTACAGAGGGAAGCCAAGCCGCGAGGTGGAGCAGACCCCAGAAAGCGCGTCGTAGTTCGGATTGCAGTCTGCAACTCGACTGCATGAAGTCGGAATCGCTAGTAATCGCGGATCAGCATGCCGCGGTGAATACGTTCCCGGGCCTTGTACACACCGCCCGTCACACCATGGGAGTGGATTGTACCAGAAGCCGTTAGCCTAACCTTCGGGAGGGCGATGACCACGGTATGGTTCATGACTGGGGTGAAGTCGTAACAAGGTAGCCGTAGGGGAACCTGCGGCTGGATCACCTCCTTTAAAGAAATGGGTCCTAGACCCCACACACGCCACTCGGTAAAGAATCGGGCCTATAGCTCAGCTGGCTAGAGCACACGACTGATAATCGTGAGGTCAGTGGTTCGAGTCCACTTGGGCCCACCAAATGGGGCTGTAGCTCAGCTGGGAGAGCACCTGCTTTGCAAGCAGGGGGTCACCGGTTCGATCCCGGTCAGCTCCACCAAAGGGAAGAGGCCCGCGCGCAGCGGGTCGGACGCTGGG
>NZ_MOAD01000001.1:108110-159904 GCF_001931655.1 Acidithiobacillus albertensis
GAAATTGCGCGGGATGAAGCCATGCGTACCCTGGGCATTTTTGGAATGACGTTGATGTTGTTGGCCCAGGATCTCGGCTATGATTCCTGTCCGATGGATGGTTTTGATTTTGATGCTGTGGCAAAACTGATCCATTTGCCAGAAAATCATGCGATCGGGTACATGATTGCCGTAGGTAAAGGGACCGAAAATGCCTGGGAAAGAAATCGGGTTGACATCCAGTCCCTGGTAAAAACAGATCATTTTTAGTGATTCAGGGAGTTTACGTACTATAATCCAGTTCCAGTTGATACGGGCAGGAAATTCCTGCAGGAGAGAGGGCAATGCCAGTCAATGAAGGAAGCATGGATCGTCTGATCCGGGTGATTGTGGGGTTGGTGATTATTGTGGTGCTCGCAGTATTCTTGCACGGTGAAAACAAATGGTGGGCAGTGGTTGGATTGGTGCCCCTGATTACTGGAATCACTGGTTTTTGTGGGTTGTATACTTTGCTGGGTATCAAAACCTGCCCGGTAAAAAAGCATTCCTGAGATCAGGATGTATCCTCCTTAGCTCAGTATAAGGTTTAGTGAAAACAGAAGGCACGGTCGTCCCGTGCCTTTGGTTTATCAGGCATGGCAAGGAAAAACGTTGCTGCATAAAAGACGACTGATTTTTATCCTGGGCATGTTAAGCGCCTTTGGCCCGATGTCTATTGATATGTACCTTCCCAGTCTGCCGACGCTGTCCCGCTATTTTACAGCGCCACATCTGGCGGTGCAGTTGACCCTGGCCAGTTTTTTTGTAGGACTTTCTCTGGGGCAGTTGTTTTTTGGGACGCTTTCGGATCGTTTTGGACGCCGCCGACCCCTGTTGCTGGGACTGATACTGTATGTGCTGACTTCGGCTGGCTGTGCTTTATCTCCCTCTATCGGGGTGCTGATCGGTCTACGTTTTGTGCAGGGGCTGGGAGCATGCGCAGGTCTGGTGATTTCCCGGGCCGTGGTGCGTGATTTGTTTTCCCCCAGGGAAGCGCCACATATTTTTGCCGCCATGATTCTAGTGATGGGCCTTGCCCCTATTATCGCGCCGTTGATGGGCGGATACTTGCTGGTCTGGTTGGGATGGCAGAGTATTTTCTGGTTGTTGACAGTATTCGGGCTGTTTATTTTTGGGCTGGTCTATCTGGGATTGCACGAAAGCCATCAACCCACAGCGGAACATTCCCTGGAGGTCAGCAAGGTTTTGCGGCGTTACCATGCGCTCTTGCAGGACAGGCGTTTTATGGCTTTTTCTTTGGTTTATGCCATGTGCTACGGCGGCATGTTTGCGTATATTGCCGGATCACCCTTTGTGTTTATTGATCTTTATAAAGTCCCGGCCAACAGTTTTGGCTGGATATTCGGTGCCAATGCCTTGGGCCTGGTAGTCATGTCACAACTCAACCGAATCCTGCATCGGCGCTACACAGCAGAAGGAATCCTCCAGACGGTGGTGATCATTCAGTTGCTGGCGGGTATCGTATTGTTTATCATTGGTTATTATCCAGAAATCAGCATGTTTTCCATTATGCTGCCGCTGTTCGTCTATGTCGCGAGCATTGGTCTGGTCGGTCCCAATGCCACGGCACTGGCCATGGCCGGGCAAGGCGCTCATGCGGGCGGTGCCTCAGCACTGCTCGGAGCCATGCAGTTCACGGCTGCATCTGTTTCTGCCATGGTTATTGGCAGTATGGTCATGCACAGTGCGTTCCCATTGGGCATTACCATTCTGGGTTGTGCTGCTGTTGCGGTGGTCGGTTTGCGCTACGCCCGTAAGCTGCAAGATCCTGCCCTGCTCATGAAAAGCTGAATGGACTTTTTAGCAGGAACCCGGCCGGCATAACCATGCGTCACTGACCTGACCATTGGCATCAAGACGCACATGCGCCTGTCCCTGTTGTCGCAGACGCTGATCTCCAGCAGCTCCAAAGGGGACCAGTTCTTCAAAATCAAACTGACAAAGCACAATCACTTCATTGCCCTCATGCTCGGGAAGACTGCAGTGACACTGTGCACCTTCCCTGAGTGCCACACCACCCATGCTGGTGAAGCTGGCCAGCAGTTGTTTTTGCTCCAGATAGTCCAATATGCCCGACTGGACGACGGGGTCTTCCCAAATATTCATGTGAGAGCTCCTCAGATGCGCTACAAATGATGGTCTATACTATACAGCGTAGTTCAATGATGACACTGCGTGGTATCGCGCCGTGCCTGAATTCTGAAAAGGGGGCTTTTTGTATTTTTCGACAAAAATCGCACTTTGGGAGAATCGGCAATGATGGCGAGCCCTGCCCTGATAGTTGGGATTTTTGCCGCTGCAGTGTTGCTGGTATTGATGAGTATTCTCTGGATATCGGGTCTGCTCGGCGGACAACACCCCAATCGCAATAAAAACATTCCTTTTGAAAGTGGGCTGGGAGCCAACACCAGTACGCATCCGCGAACCCCCGTTGCTTTTTATCTTCTGGCCGTTTCCTTTCTGGTGTTTGAGCTGGAAGCCGCTTTTCTTTTTGCCTGGGCAGTGGCTTTTCATGCCCTGGGCTGGGGACCGGTTGTGGCTGGACTGGCTTTTATGGTGATCCTGGGTCTGGGCTTGTTTTATGAGTGGCGTATGGGAGGTTTGCAATGGCATTAGCTCCGGGTCCCTTGTCTTTGCTGGTGGGCAAATTTGAAGAAATGCTGGCTTGGAGTCGGGCAGGTTCTCTCTGGCCCCTGAATTTTGGTACTTCCTGCTGTTTTATTGAAATGGTGGCTGCCGTGACGCCCCGCCATGATTTGTCGCGATTTGGTGCCGAGGTGCTGCGTGGCTCGCCCCGGCAGTCGGATGTGCTGATCACTTCAGGGACGATTTTCGTGAAAATGGCGCCCATGATTCTGGAGATATATGAACAAATGCTGGAGCCCAAATGGGTAATTTCCATGGGCTCCTGTTCCAACTCCGGAGGCATGTATGATGTCTACAGCGTGGTCCAGGGTATTGATCGACTGCTGCCCGTAGATATTTATGTGCCGGGTTGTCCACCCCGTCCGGAAGCCCTGATGGACGGTTTGTTATTGTTGCAGCAGAAAATCCGGCGTAATCCTCCCCGGATATTTCAGCGGGAGCTGACTAATGCTTCTGGCTGAGATGCTGCAAAAGCACTTTGCTGCGAGTCCGGTTACCGATGGGCGGGATGGCTGGCCGGATTTTCTGCTGCCTGAAGAGCAGTTGCTGCCGGCCATGCAATTCCTGCATGAACAAATGCAACCGTCTTTTCCGATGTTGCTGGATTTGACGGCCGTGGATGAAGGATCACATGGTGCCGCAGAGGCTGCACAATATACCTTGACCTATCATCTGCACGGACTGGAGGGTTGTGGTGCCCTGCGTTTGCGGGTGACACACGCCGACGCCGAGCTTCCGGTACCGTCGATAACCGGTATTTTTGCCAATGCCAATTGGTATGAACGGGAAGTGTACGATCTGTTTGGTCTGAAGTTCAGTGGTCATCCGGATTTGCGGCGCATTTTACTCCCGCCCCTCTGGGAAGGGCACCCGCTGCGAAAAAGCGAAGCCATCCGCGCCACAGAGCGCCCCGCCTATCGTTTGAGTAAAACCGATTTGCAGGAAGCACTCAAAGCCTACAGCGACGAGGTGTCAGCTCCGGAATCCGGGCAGACGGTACTGAATGTTGGCCCACATCATCCAGGAACCCACGGAATTTTGCGCTTTGTACTGAAAATTTCCGGGGAAAAAATTGCCAGCGTGGACCCCGATATTGGTTATCACCATCGGGGTGTGGAAAAAATAGCCGAAGGACATACGTTCCATAATTTTATTCCCTATACCGACCGGGTGGATTATCTGGGGGGAATCCTGGGTGAGTTTCCCTATGTCCGTGCGGTGGAGATGCTGGCGGATTTGCAATTGCCGGATCGCGCCGAGGGTATCCGGACCTTGTTGGCGGAAATCTGCCGGATATCTTCCCATTTGGTGTGGTTGGGAAGCTATGGAAATGATCTCGGCACCATGGGACCGGCATTTTATGCATTTCGGGATAGAGCGCTGTTGCTCGATCTGATCGAAAAATATACCGGCGGGCGCCTGCATCCACAGTTTTTTCGGATTGGTGGAGTAGCGGCTGACTTGCCGGAGGACTGGCGCGATGATCTGCTGCAAGTCCTCCAGAAAGTAGAGTCCGGTTTGCGGGATACGGAGATACTCACTGTAGGGAATCCCATTTTCCGCGCCCGCACTCAGGGGATTGGGGTGCTGTCAGCGGCGCAGGCGGAAAAGTGGGGCGCATCGGGTATTGTCTTGCGCAGTACGGGCAAAGCCTGGGATATGCGCAAAGCAGCACCCTACGGGCTATACGATGCTCTTGATTTTGAGGTGCCGACCTCCACCGATGGGGATGCTTTAGCCAGAACCCAACTGCATATTGATGAAATTCGCGAAAGTATCGGGATGCTTCGGCAGCTCGCCGACAAAATGCCGGATGGTGCGACTCTGGCTGCTGACGCCCGGTATGCCCTGCCACCCAAAGACCATACCTTGCGGGATATTGAAACGCTGATTCACCATTTCGAGCAGATGGCGGGCGAAATTGGTCCTCCTGCAGGACAGGTACTGAGCATCACCGAGTCAGCGCGCGGCATGCTCGCCTATTACATTGTGGCTGACGGTAGCGCCCACCCATACCGGCTCAGGGTACGGACTCCTTCCTTCCCCCACGTCCAGCTGATTACCGAACTGGGGCGCGATACGGCCCTCCCCGATTTTATTGCCACGATTGGATCCATAGATTATGTCCTCGCCGACCTCGATCGTTGACTTGAATGATGCATCGCTTCTCGCCAGGTTGCAGGATCTGGTGGTGGCGTCACCGGTTCCGGAAGCCGCCATCAGTGAAGTCCTGCAGGTCCTGCAAAAGGCCAGAGGCTACATTGATGAGGATGCATTGCGTCTGGCAGCGTCTTTGACCGGGTTGAGTCCGGTCAAGGTCGAGGAGCTTTGCACCTTTTACAGCCTGGTGTTGCGTGAACCGGTGGGCACCCATGTTCTGCGCATCTGTGACAGCATCGCCTGCCATATGGCCGGGGCTCAGGATATCCTGACCCAGGCCCGCCAGCATTCGGGCGTGGATCTCGGTGAGGTCAGTCGCAGTGGCAAACTGACGGTGATACCGCATGTCTGCATTGGCCTCTGTGATCGGGCCCCCGCCCTGATGGTGGATGACCAGGCGCTGGGACCGGTGGACACCCAGACATTGACCCGGCTTTTGGCACAACTGGAGGCGGATATATGGAAGCCATCCTGAGCCGGCATTTTGCAGATCCCGATCCGGCAGATCTGCGCGCTTACCGGGATGCCGGGGGGTATGTGGGGCTTGCAAGAGCCGTGCAGATGGATCCCGCTGATATTATTGCGGAACTAGAAAAATCCGGGCTTCGGGGTTGTGGTGGTGCGGGCTTTCCGACGGGTCTCAAATGGCGTCTGCGCGGAGTTGATGCTCCTGAACCGCGTTATCTGGTTTGCAATCTGGATGAAACCGAGCCGGGCAGTATCAAGGACCGTGCTCTGCTTTTCGGGGCTCCGCACCATATTCTGGAAGGCATGTTTATTGCGGCTCACGCTCTGGGGGTGCGTTATGCCGTCATTTTTGTACGGGGTGAATATGCAGCAGGTGCCCGTGTTCTGGAAAAAGCACTGCATCAGGCCCGCGAGGCAGGACTCATGCGCTTGCCTGATGGCGATTTGCGCCTGGATATTCATGTTTCTTTGGGACGCTATATTTGTGGCGAAGATTCGGCCATTCTCAATGCCATTGAAGGCAAACGCGCAAATCCGCGTAAAAAACCTCCGCATATCAGTCAACAGGGGCTCTGGCAGCAACCGACCACTGTCAACAACGCCGAAACCATTGCGCATTTGCCGGGTATTTTCGCGCATGGCGCGGACTGGTTTCGCAGTCTGGGCGTCAATGGCGGCGTGGGCAGCAAATTGTACAGTGTCTGTGGCCCTGCGAAACGCCTCGGTGTTTTTGAATTGCCCATGGGAACGACCGCTCAGGAAATACTGTTTGAACATGCTGGAGGTTTGCAGCCAGGGCGCACTTTGCGCGCGGTGTTGCCGGGGGGCTCCTCCACACCCTTTCTGATGCCCGAACACTTCGATACGCCCATGCATTTTGATGCGGTGGCCAAAGTCGGTTCGCGACTGGGTACAGGCGGCTTCATTCTGATGGATGATCGGCAGTGCCCCGTCGATTTTCTGGTGGCGACGACCCGTTTTTTCGCGCGCGAATCGTGTGGATTCTGCACGCCCTGCCGGGAAGGCTTGCCCTATGTGCGCTGGTTGCTGGAGCGGATTGAGGCTGGAGAAGGCAGTGCCGAGGATATTGCGACCCTGCATCAGCTTGGTGGGCAAATTGCCCCCAACAGTTTTTGTGCGTTGGCTCCGGGAGCGCTGATGCCGGTGCTTTCGGGTTTACATGCCTTTGCGGATGATTTTGAGGCACATGTTCGCCTGGGTCATTGTCCATATCGGGGGCCTCAATCATGAAGCATGTATTTTTTCTGGATGGTCAGGAGATTCCCTTCACCCCTGGACAGAATGTGCTGGAGGCAGCTATTGCCGCCGGAAAAGATCAGCAGATCCCCTATTTTTGTTTTCATCCCGCTTTGGGAAGTCTGGGGGCTTGTCGGCAATGTGCCGTGAAAATGTACGCCCATGACAGCAAACACCCACCCCGGATTACCATGGCCTGCCTGCTGCCAGCCAGCGATGGTCTGCAACTGGTTACTCTGGAAGACGACGTGCATACCGAGCATCGGGAAATTATTGAGCTATTGATGACCAACCATCCGCTTGACTGTCCGGTCTGTGATGAGGGTGGACAATGCCATCTTCAGGATATGACGGTGCAGACCGGACATAGTGTGCGCCATTACAGCGGTCCGAAGCGTACCTATCGCAATCAGGACCTCGGTCCTTTGGTGTATCAGGAAATGAATCGCTGCATTACCTGCTATCGCTGCGTGCGTTTTTATCAGGATGCTGCCCAGGGTGAAGATTTCGGAGTGTTCGGCTCCCGCAACCGGGTCAGCTTTGGACGCCTGGAAGATGGTCCGCTGGAAAGTCCATTCAGCGGGAATCTGGTCGAAGTCTGTCCGACGGGCGTATTTACGGACAAGGTTTTTCGTCATGATTATGTCAGGGTTTGGGATTTGCAGCAGGGTCCTTCGGTATGCCCTCATTGTGCAGTGGGTTGTAACACGACTCCCGGAGCGCGTCTGGGAACCTTGCGCCGCATACGAAACCGCATACGGCCGGAAATAAATGGTCACTTCCTCTGTGACCGTGGTCGCTATGCTTTTCCCTACGTGACGGCAAATTCCCGGCCCCTGCAGCCCCGCCTGAAGGGGGAACCCAGCCGTCAGGATGCCGTCTTGCGTCAGCTGGCCAGCCGTCTGGAAGAAGGACGCAGTGGCTTTCTGGGCTCCCCGCGCGAAGATCTGCAAAGTAATCTGGGTCTTTTTGCGTTGGCAGACTGCCTGCATGCGCCTTTTGCTGCGGTCACCAGTTCCTGGGCAGAAGCGCTGGCACAACAATGCCTGGCACTTCCGCAGGCGCCCAGTTTGCAGGAAGTGGCGGCTGCCGACCGCATTGTGGTCATCGGCGATCTGGACAGCATTGCCCCCATGGCGGGTTTTGCCGTACGTCAGGCATTGCGCCAGGGCGCAAGTTTGACGGTGCTGGCCAGCAGCCGGACCGAATTGGCCCAAAAAGGGGATTATCGGCCTTTACGCCCGAGTGCCTTGCGTGATCAGGTTGCCGAATTAGCGGATGATCCCTGTTTGCAGGGGGGACGGTTTCCGGTGCTGTTGGCCACCGCAGAAACCTTGGGCCCATCTGGTTTGTATGCACTGCGCAAAACCTTGGAAAAACTGCCTGCCAACGCCCGGGCCGGTGCTTTTGTCAATCGACCCAATTTGTTTGGGGCCGCTTATTTTGCGGCAGACGGTCATACCGAGCGCCTGCAGCAGGCCTTGCGGCAACGCAAAATCAATCATCTGCTTTGTCTGGGCGCTGATCCCTTGGGGGAGGACTGGGGGGCGGGTACCTGGCGAACGCTCGCTCCAGGTCTGGATGGTCTGAGCTTGCTGGACATGGTTGATTCAGAAACGGCCAGAAGCGCAGAAGCCTTGATACCCGTGGCGGCCTTTCCCGAGCGGGCCGGTTTGTTTGTGAATTATGAAGGCCGGATTCAGGCGTTTTCACCGGTTTATCGCCGCGAGGCGCAGGTACTGCACTCGGCGGTGCATGGCAGCGGCTTTCCCGAGGCGGCCGGAGGCTTGAAACACCCGCTCGGTCCGCCGCCGCCTTTGTTTTGGCTGGGTCGTCTGGCGGAAATGCTGCACTTGCACGAAGCCTGGCAAAAACGGCTGGATTTTTATTTGCATTTTCTGTGTCCTGAACGGCCAGACCCAGAGGGCCCCGGAGTTTTATTGCCAGACACTATTCGTGCCCGCTTTGAAATCGCAGCAGTTCCGGCAACCCGGAAGGTGACGCCCGAGCAATGGGAGCTCGATATTTTTCGCTGGTTTGGTGGGGAAACGCTGGCTGATACCGCAGACGAACTGCATTCTCTGGCTCCGGCCCGGGGTTTGCGGGTGCATCCGGATGTTCAGGCCGTGGCTGCTACCTTGCATGGTCCTTGCGGAGATCTGCAGTTGCCGGTTATTGCCTGCGCAGAAATGGTCCAAGGGGTCATTGCCATTGATCAGGAAGGTTTCGCCGAGCTGGGCTTATATCCTGGTGATCCCGTCGAAGTCAGCTGGGAGCAAAGCCGATGATGCTTTTTCTGATGGCTCTGGGCATGTTGTTTACCACCCTGATTTTGCTGGGTGTGGCGGGTTTTCTGGTTTTTGCAGAGCGGCGGGTTCTGGGTTTTCTGCAGAATCGTCTGGGCCCCAATCGCCTGGGCCCTCTGGGCGTCGGCCAGGCGCTTGCCGATGCCCTCAAGTTGATGAGCAAAGAAAATTTTGTGCCCGATTTTGCCGATCCGGTGCTTTACCGGGCGGCACCGGTTCTGGTGGCCTTCAGCGCTTTGGCCAGCTTTGCCGTGGTACCGCTGGATCATCATTTTTCCTGGGCAGGCAACTGGAATATCGGTTTGTTGTTCATTCTGGCCATGAGTTCTCTGAACGCCTACGGAGTATTTCTGGGGGGCTGGGCTTCGGGCAACAAGTTTTCCCTGCTGGGCGCAGTCCGGGCAGTGGCCCAGTTAGTCAGCTATGAGTTACCCATGGGACTGGCCCTTTTAGGTGTGGTTTTGCTGAGTGGATCGCTGTCCCTCAACGGGATCGTCGCGGCGCAAAATCTGCCCTATATCGTCCTTCAGCCTCTGGGTTTTGTCATTTTTCTGATAGCCGGTGTGGCCGAAACCCACCGCCTTCCCTTTGATTTGCCCGAAGCAGAAAGTGAATTGGTGGCCGGATTTAATACAGAATACGGGGGGATGCGCTTTGGCTATTTCTTCCTGGGAGAGTATCTTGGCCTGACCTTGATCGCAGTGCTGACGGCATTACTTTACCTCGGCGGCTGGCATGGTCCCTGGCTACCTGGATGGATCTGGCTGCTGATCAAGACGGCAGCGGTGATTTTCGTGTTTTTCTGGTTGCGGGCGACCTTGCCCCGACCACGTTATGACCAGTTAATGGCCTTGGGCTGGAAAGTGCTTCTGCCACTGGCCCTGTTCAATGTGCTTGCGACGGCTTTGGCGGCAGCTTTGTGGAGGCTGGCATGAGGGTCTGGCGCAATATCTCCGAACTGGGTGCAGGGCTGTGGACGACCTTGCGTCAGCTGGGCCGAACTTCAACCGTCAGTTATCCTGAGGAGCCTTTGAATTTGCCGCCACGCTGGCGGGGACGGCCCGTACTTACGCGTGATCCCGACGGTGATGAGCGCTGCGTTGCCTGCCAGCTTTGTTCAGCGGTATGTCCGACGCGTTGCATTGAATTGCAAGCCGGGGAGCGCCCTGACACGCGCCGCTATCCCCTGACGTTTCGCATTAATTTTTCCCGGTGCATTTATTGCGGCCTCTGTGAGGAGGCTTGTCCGACGCTGGCCATCCAGCTCCTCGATGAATTTGCTTTCAGTAAAGAACACCACGCTGATTTTATCTACGAAAAAGAGGCGTTGCTCATTGACGGGACGGGTAAGCATCCGCATTACAATTTTTATCGGCATTCCGGAGTGGCGCTGCAAGACAAGGATAAAGGTGAGGGCATCAACGAAAAAACGCCCGTCAATGTCCGGAGTAATCTGCCATGACAATTTTTCTGATCTTGCTGTTATTGTTGATTATTCTCACAACCGGAGCCGCGTTGCTGGTGGTCCGTGATCCCATGCATGGCGCGGTGAATCTGGGCGTCAGCCTGCTGGCCTTGAGCATTCTATTTCTGGTGCTGGGAGCACCCTTTGTCGCGGCTCTGGAAGTGATGTTGTATGTGGGCGCTATTCTGGTCCTTTTTCTTTTTGCCATCATGTTGTTACGCACTCCGCTGACGATCCGGGAAGAACCGCGCTGGCGCCGGGGTTTTTGGTGGCCAGCGGTGCTGGTGGTTCTGCTGACGGCAGTCCTGATTCTTCTTTTCAGTCGTCGCCCGGATCTGATGGTGCTTATTCAGGAAATAGGCCCAGGCACAGTAGGGCGTGCCCTTTTTGGTCCCTATCTCTGGCTCACGGAGGCTGTGGCGCTGCTGCTCTTTGCCGTGATTGCCGCCGTGCTGGCAATTCATCGGAGGGATGATCATGACGCTTGAACTCGCACTGGTGATTGCCGCATTACTTTTTGTGATTGGAATGGCGTTGATCATTTTGCGCCGCAATCTCATTTTTTTGTTGCTGGGCATTGAGTTGCTCTTTAACGCTGCCATGGTCATTGCTCTGGCCGGAGGTGCCCGCTGGCATTCTGTCACCGGGCAAGTACTGGTGGTGTTCATGATGGCGCTGAGCGGTGCGGCCCTGGCTTTGACCCTGGCTTTGTTGTTGCGCGTCAAGCAGGAACTGGGCGGGGATACGGTAGATGACCTGCGGCAGCTTCGGGAGGAAGTCGATGAATGAGTGGCTTTTTCTAATCCCTGGTTTTCCTCTGCTGGGGGCGTTGCTGAATGGCATTTTTGGGGAGCATTTTTCGCCACGGCAAATAGGTCGCATGGCCGCAACCATGCCCTTCCTGTCTACCCTGGTGGTATTTGCAGTCTGGATGACCCACGGTCGCGACCCCAATCTCCATGAACAGGTCTGGACCTGGATTTCGGTGGGTAATTTCCATGCCAATATAGGCTTTCATGTAGATCAAGTGACTTTGGTCATGATCAGTATTGCCTCCTTTGTAGGTTTTCTGATCCATCTGTTTTCCCAGCAATATCTGAACGGCGATTACGGCGAGCGGCGCTACTATTTTTATTTGAACTTATTTGTGGGCGGAATGCTGATTCTCACCATGGCAGATAACCTGCTGCTTCTTTACCTGGGTTGGGAGACGGTCGGCTTGTGTTCTTATGCCCTGGTGGCGCACTGGTATCGCAAACAGGAAAATGCCTGGGCCGGGCGCAAGGCATTTGTGGTGACCCGCATTGGGGATACAGCCCTGGCATTGGCAATATTTATCCTGTTTGCCGAATATCACACCCTCAATTACCACACGCTGTTTGCGGCTGTGGCGGCCCGCCCCGATCTACTGGCCCTCACCATAGCGGGGATTTTGGTGTTGATTGGTGCTGTTGCCAAATCTGCGCAGTTTCCTTTACATATCTGGTTGCCTGATTCCATGGCCGGTCCCAGTACGGTCTCCGCCCTGATTCATGCGGCTACCATGGTCACTGCTGGCGTGTATTTGTGTATTCGTCTGTACCCTATTTTTGCAGCAGTCCCCGGGATGCTCTGGGTGATCGGGTTGAGCGGGGCTTTTACCGCCCTGTATGCGGCAAGTTGCGGTATTGCTCAGGTGGACATCAAGCGGGTGCTGGCCTACTCCACCATCAGCCAACTGGGCTACATGTTTCTCGGGGTGGGCATTGGTGCTCCTTCGCTCGGCCTTTTCCATCTGCTTGTACATGCCTGTTTCAAGGCGCTGCTGTTTATGGGCGCGGGTGTGGTCATTCTCATCTACAGCGATAATCATGATATTCGCCAGATGGGCGGCCTCAAAAAGCAGCAACCCTTTTTACGCTGGACGTTTCTGGCGGGTATTTTTGCCCTGGCTGCCGTGCCCGTGATTTCGGCCTCTTTTTATAGCAAGGACGCCATTATTGCTACGGCTTTTATCGTTCCCGGTGGTAAGCTGCTCTGGGTGCTGGCATTGCTGGGCGCAGTATTTACGGCGATTTATGCGTTTCGGCTTTATTTTCTGGTGTTTGAAGGCCCGGAAAAGCCGGGCGAGTCCTATCAGATGGGTTGGGGCATGAAAATTCCTCTGGGAATCCTGGCCGTTGCCAGTATTGGTATTGGCTGGCTGCAGTTTCCGCCGGGCTGGCCAGGCCCGAAAATCTGGTTACCCTGGCTGGCTCCAGAGTTGGGCATGCCGCCAGCCCCGTCGGGGGATGTGAATATTTTTCTGCAAGTGGCGGGTTCAGTGGCCACCCTCATTGGTATTGCCATTGCCTACAAAGCCGCACAATGGGAGCGTGAAGGTCGTGGCCTCAGTCGTATAGCCTTTCTTTTCAATGCCTGGTTTTTCGACCGGATTTTTCTACGCATTTTTCCGCCCATCTGGTACGCATTCGCGCATATCCTGGACCGACTGATTGAGCAGGGCGGTTTTCAACTGATGCTGCTCGGCGGGCTGAGAGACGGCTTTGGACTCGGTAGCCGCGCTCTGGAAGCGGGCGAAAATGGCCTGATCAGTCGCTATGCCAGTGGCATGATTCTGGGTCTGGTGGTGCTGCTCTTCATCGCCTGGGGGTACTTGTTGTGATCCTGGTAACGGTGTTGATTGTTCTCCCCTGGGTTGCGGCGCTGTGGCTTTCTGCGCAAAAACAAAGTGGTCAGTACTTTGCCATGAGCATCGCACTGCTCGAATTGTTGTTGGCGTTGATTCAGCGTTTTGCCCCCGGAGCCAGCGGCACTTTAGGACATGCTCTCCATATCCCTTATCTGGGTAGTCTTTGGACCTTGCACGCTGGCCCTCTGGGCAGCACCCTGGCGCTTCTGTGCGCTTTGCTGATTCCGGTGAGTCTGGCTTTTGCCTGGCGCTTACCCGAATTCCGGGCGCTGGCGAGCGCCGTGCTGGTGATGTCCGGAGCTTTGTTCGGGATATTTTTCGCTCAGAATGTCCTGATGTTTTATATTTTTTATGAAATCCTCGCATTGGCGGGAGCTTTCATGATTTTGCGCAGCGGCCACAAAAGCCGTGCTGCTGCTTTACAGTTTTTGTTGTACACCTTCGTTGGCTCGTTACTTTTTCTGGTCGCACTGGTTGTAGTTTATGTCCTCCACGGTCAGCAGACCGGGATCTATAATTTTTCCATTTTGCAGCTTGCTGACACCCGTATTACCGGGGGTCTCGGTATCTGGCTGTTTTTGGGTATGGTCGCCGGCCTGGCGGTCAAAATGCCACTTTTCCCTCTGCATAGTTGGGCGGGTTCTGGCTACGGCAATGCCGCGCCGGCGGGGAGTGTGTTTCTTTCGGGGGCCGCCGTGACCGCAGGTGCCTATGGCCTGATTCATTTTGCTATCCCCATGCTTCCCCAGGCGGCACTGGAGTTTGCCCCGGTCGGCATTATTCTCGGTGCAATCGGGACCCTGTATGGGGCCTTCCTCGCCCTCAATGCTGCCAACCTTCGCCTTTTCGCAGCCTGGGCCAGTGTCAGCCACATGAACCTGGTGGCTCTCGGACTGTTTGCCCTGCAAACGCAGGCCATACATGGCAGTGTGTTTTTGTTGATTGCGCACGGCGTGGTCTCGGCAGGACTGTTCGGCGTAGTCAGCATTATGGAAAGCCGGGGTTTGACGGGAGAATGGTCAGGGCTGGGAGGCTTGTTTCGACGCGCGCCCCGTCTCGGTGCCTGGATGCTTTTTTTCTTTCTGGCAGGAATGGGGCTGCCGGGGCTGGCCAATTTTCCTGGAGAGTTTCTCAGCCTGGCAGGGGCCTTTCGGGTGTTGCCTTGGGCTGCTGGACTGGCGACCTTGGGGATCCTCGCGGGTGTGGTCTATTTTTTACGTGCCTACGAGCGGATCATGCTGGGTCCGCTGAACGCAACCTTGCCGGATAATCTGGTGGATTTGCAGCAGAGCGAGTGGTTGCTGTTCTGGGTGCTGGGACTGCTGACCTTGTGGCTCGGCCTGGATCCCCAGATCATCCTTGCCCATCTGGGTACCCTGCTCTCCATTCATAGTGGAGATGTCATTGCCGGAGGTGGTCATGGCTTATAGTCCAACCTTGCTGCCATTACTCATAGTTGCTGCTGCGGCACTGATTGCTTTTCTCGCAGATGCCCTGCGGCTGGGTCGACTCATGCCCTGGTTAGGCGGAATCAGCAGTATTGCTGCTGCAGCCAGTATTTTCGTCGAACATATGGCTCTGGGAGCTGATCTGTACTGGGATCTCAGCGCCACTCTTCTCGGTGTCTATTTGAGCCTGGCCATGGCGGCGGGACTGTTTTTTATTACCTTTCATCCACTTTCCCGAAAGATGACAGGCAGTTTGGTTGGGCTGTTGCTGACTATGTTGGCAGGTAGTCTGATTTTGGTGAGTGCCCAGAATCTTCTGTTGATGTTTGTTGGTCTGGAGCTGCAGGTGTTACCTTTTTTTGCGTTGCTGGCCTGGCCTGGCAGCGGCCGCGCAGCCGTAGAATCCGCCTTTAAATATGCGGTGCTGGCCGGGCTTGCATCGGCCCAGTTTGCCATTGGAATTGCCTTGATTTATCTGGGTGATGGCAGTCTGGCAGTAATTCCGCCAATGGGTGATATGACATCCAATGTATTCGGATTGATGGGCGTGCTGGCCTTACTGGCCGCTTTGAGTTTTGAGATTGCCGCCGCGCCTTTTCATGCCTGGGTAGCAGACATTTATCAAGGCGCGCCAGCGCCATTTCTGATTTTTCTGGGTGGAGTGGCAAAAGTCGCCATTATGGGGGCGCTGATTACCCTGGCGGCGGCAACACCAAAGCTGGAAATACCCATTGCCGTCATTGCGGCAACCAGCATTGTAGTGGGTAACGTCCTGGCTTATCGCGCCGGACATTTGCGAAGAATGTTGGGCTATTCGGCTATTGCTCATGCCGGTTACTTTCTGGCCGCCCTCGCGGTCGGCCCCTTGGGTATCATCGCAGGCGCTATTTATGCCTTGGTGTATGGCTTGATGAACATGGGGACTTTCATGGGCCTGTCGGCGCTGCCGGAAAACAGTATTGCCATCCCCTGGGCGGCATTGCGGGAGCGCCAACCAGTACTGGCCGGGCTTCTGGGCCTGACCTTGCTCTCGCTGGCTGGAATGCCGCCCAGCATAGGTTTTTTTGCCAAATTGCTGGTCATTATCGCCGATGTGCACGACCAGGCCTATTGGTTGGCCATTCTGATTGCTCTCGGTAGCGCCTTTTCTTTTGCTTACTATCTCAGTACCTTGTGGAAACCGTCCGTGCTCAGCAACCCCGATCGTCTGCTGCATCGGCGCAGTTGGGAGACTTTTGCCGCACTGGGCATATTGATCCTGCTATTCGGCTGGTTGCTGGCGCCCTTGGGAATGGTTTGAGAAGTTTGCGTCTTCACCAGCCCGTATATGCCTTGACATGGCCCCGTTTCATCGCTAATCTCCCGCCCCTCAGTGAAAAACCCGAAGCCGGAGTTTTGTGATGAAGACCTATTCTGCCAAGTCTCATGAAGTACAGGGAGACTGGTTCGTCGTAGATGCGACCGATAAAGTGCTGGGCCGTCTTTCTGTAGAGGTGGCTACCCGCCTGCGCGGTAAGCATAAGCCCGAATTTACCCCCCATGCCGACATCGGGGATCATATTATTGTGATCAACGCAGACAAGATTGCGGTGACCGGCAACAAGGCCAAAGACAAGATGTACTATCATCATACCGGCTATGTCGGCAATCTGAAGAGTGCTTCTTTTGAAAAGATGATGGAAACGCATCCAGAGCGGATTATCGAAATTGCCGTCAAGGGAATGCTTCCAAAAAACTCCCTGGGCCGCGCTATGTACCGGAAACTCAAGGTTTATAGTGGTTCCGAGCATCCCCATTCTGCGCAACAGCCTCAGACTTTAGATATTTAAGGTAAGCACTATTATGGAACAATATTACGGCACTGGTCGGCGCAAAAGCGCAACTGCACGGGTTTATTTGCGTCGTGGCTCTGGCAAGATCGTCATCAACAAGCGCAGCCTGGAAGAATACTTTGGTCGCGAGACATCGCGCATGGTAGTCATGCAGCCACTGGAACTGACCGGGCACGGCAGCCAGTTTGACATTCTGGTGAATGTCAGCGGTGGTGGTGCCAGCGGACAGGCTGGTGCCATTCGCCACGGCATCACCCGCGCCCTGATGGTTTATGACGAAACCTTGCGGCGTCCGCTCCGTGGCGCGGGTTTTGTGACCCGCGATGCCCGCGAAGTGGAACGTAAGAAGGTCGGCAAGCATAAGGCGCGGCGTAGTCATCAGTTCTCCAAGCGTTAATAACACCGCTTCGGATCGGAAAAGCCGCCTAAGGGCGGCTTTTTTGTTGTTGGTCTAAGACAGAGGGTTACAGCATGATTCGTGCAGGCATTGTGGGTGGTACCGGGTACACCGGAGTGGAATTGTTGCGCTTGTTGCTTCCTCATCCCGAAGTGGAAGTGCAGGTCATCACCTCTCGTGCTGAAGAGGGAGAACGGGTAGATATCCATTTTCCCAATCTGCGGGGCGTGTGTGATCTGTGTTATACAGCTCCCGATCCAGAGACTCTGGCAAAACTGGATGTCGTATTTTTTGCGACGCCCCACGGCGTGGCCATGGATAGCGCCCCGGAACTGCTGGCGCGTGATGTGCGTGTCATTGACCTCGGTGCGGATTTTCGGCTGGCCGATGCGGAGGCTTTTGCGCACTGGTATGGCATGGCGCATCGGGCGCCTGAGGCGTTGCGTGCAGCTTGTTACGGACTACCGGAATATTTTCGGGAGCAAATTGCCCAATCACGCCTGATTGCCAATCCCGGATGTTATCCAACCGCAGTCATTCTGGGATTCGCTCCTTTGCTGGAGGCGGGATTACTGCATCAAGATACGCTGATTGCCGATTGCAAATCGGGGGTAAGTGGTGCGGGACGCACTGGACGGGTGAACCTGATCGTGCCGGAAGCCGCAGATAGTGTCACTGCCTACGGGGTGAGTGGTCACCGTCATCGTCCCGAAATTGAGGCGACTCTCTCAAAACTGAGCGGGGAGACGATTGAACTACAGTTCACGCCGCACCTGATGCCCATGATTCGCGGGATTCATGCCACCTTGTACGGACGGTTGCGGCAACCGTTGAGTGACGCCGCCTTGCAAACCTTGTTTGCAGAGCGTTACGCGCAGGAGCCATTTGTTGATGTTCTGCCATTTGGCAGTCATCCGGCAACTCGCTCTGTGCGCGGGGCCAACGTGTGTCGTATTGCCGTTCACCAGCCCCGTCCCGGGCAGGTAGTGGTTCTGTCCGTCATTGATAATCTGGTGAAAGGTGCGGCAGGGCAGGCAGTTCAGAACATGAACCGCCTGTTTGCCTTGCCCGAAACGCTTGGATTGACACAAATTGCTTTGTTGCCATAGTGTTAGGCTATTGTATTCTTAGGATGAGGCTTTGACTGTGGGTCAGTCTATTTTGTTTGCGATTATCGTCACAGGTTTTTTTGTTGAAAAAACAAAATCGTTATCCTGGCAAAGCAGGTGAATACCAAGGGATTGAGCGCGTGGCGCTTTCCTGAAGATGTCGTGGCTTATTTTCAGCCCGAATATTCCATCAGTCAGCAAAAAATCGTTGGAATTGAAGCTCTCGCACGGATGCGCGATGCTTCCGGACAGCTGATCTCCCCACATTCTTTCATTCCATTTTTGGATATGGAGCAACGTCGAGAGCTCAGCCGCCTGATGCTGGTAGCAGGCCTCCAGGTTCTGGAGTTACTGGATGCCCAGGGCATTGTTCTTAACCTGTCGTTCAATGTAGATCCTGATTTTATGGTTGAGCATGATTGTGCGATTTGTTTTAAGGGGACCATGACGAACAGTCCCGTGGCTCCGTCAAGAGTATGTCTTGAGCTTCTGGAAAGTGGCGATTTTCTGAACCGCCATATTGCTAAAGACCGCCTGCAGGCTTTACGGGATACGGGAGTACGCATTGCTCTGGACGATGTCGGTTCGGCTTATTCTTCCCTGCTGCGCATGAAAGAGCTGCCTATCGATAAAATCAAACTGGATCAGGGTTTTATCCGCGACTTGACGGCGCAACCCAAAAATCTGGCTTTTGTGCAGAGTATTCAACTGTTGGCTAACGCTTTGAATGCCGAATTGGTGATAGAAGGCGTCGAAACGCTACCTATTCTGGATGCCATGCGCGCTTTGCATCTGGATTTTATACAGGGTTATGCCATTGCCAGGCCGATGCCTGCCCATGAACTCATCGCCATGGTCATTCAGGGCTATGATTTACCGGAAGGCAGCGCTAAACATCCTGCCAGCTTATTGGGCGCCTATGCAGCACACCTCTTGCGTCGTCCCTTGATGGATGCGTTGCGACGTGGCTGGATTGATGTTTCTGTCACGACGCCTCCGCCCTGCCCATTGATAGCCTTTCTGCGCGAACATGGGGCAACAGAGGATCATCCCATTGTTGCCGCCCATCATCGTTTGGTCAGCGTGAAGTCCGATCCTGACCTGGGTTATCTGGATCAGACCTTGAATCACATCGAAACAGAAATTCAGGAGCTGGTGCGTGAAGCTATTCATCTTGAGCAACGCGAATAAAAAATCGACATGCACCGAACTAAACAGTTCCTTTCGACGATACAGTCTTCTCCGATTTTTTTGTTGCACTTGTTTTTTATCGGAATGGCCGTTTTGTTTATTACCTTGTGGGGCTGGCGCTTCGAAGATTTACGGGCATCCTTGCACAAGGAGTTTCGATATAAAGGTGAGATTGCCTTGCGCAGTATTGCCGATCAATTAGCAGGAAATCTGGACGGTCATTTCCATGACCTGACTTTTTTTCGCCGCTCCTTACTGGAACTCGATCAAAACCCGCTGTTACTCACAACAGAAAAAAAAGCGGCAATGATCGCGTTTCAGAGGACGCATCCTGCAATTGCTGCCATCAACTTGTTGGATGCTCAGGCAAATAAGATCATCTGGTCAAGTGAGGGACAATTACCAACTCCTCTGCTAAAAGCCACGGAATTTACCCAGCTCAAGAGAAACCCCGATTATCTGGTTGGACGTCCCGTGGTTTTGTTGCCGGGTAAAATTTGGGTGATGCCCATGCGCGAACATTTGTTGAATCATCAAGGGCAGGTTGTCGGTTATATCGGATCGCCGTTTCGTCTTTCCCGTCTGAAAAATATCCATACCCCGGAAGATATGGATATTCTGATTAAGGGTGCCGGTCATATCCCAGTGGCTTTTTGGAAAAGTGGGACTTGGCAACTTCCTGCTCCACAGGATCATTGGACGGGTCAGTATCTGCGCGTTGAGGTGCCGGGTTACCCATGGACGGCTTATGTGCGCTGGTCTTCTTTAGCATTTGCTCATAATTTCTGGCGTCAGAATATCTGGCAAAGTATCCCTTTTATAGTTATTTTGCTTTTTTTGCTGATTCTGGATCGCCTTTCCGTGCGCTTTCTGCGTCAGTTGCTCGACTTACGGCAGTACCAGCAAGCGGCACTTCTGACGCAGCAATCTCTTCTGGTTCAGGCAGAACCAAAAGTTATGTATGCGCGTCTGGTACAAACGATTGTTCGTGAAACCAATGCTGTTGCTGCGTTCGTGCTCGTTCCCGATCCGATGACTGAATCTCTGCAAATATCGGCTCTGGGGGCTGATCAAAAGGATTTGCGTGAAAGCTTGCTTACCTGGATAACCGCACTCAATCCAAAAGATCTTCGTAATGGAAGTTTCCTTCCTGAACGGGTGTTTCGTTTGGGCAAGGCAGAAGAAATCAGGTTCCGTGATGAAATGACGGAAAACTCGCCGGCTATGGAAAGACGTCCACAGCTACGACGAATACGGAGTATGATCGCTTACCCGATTATTTTGCAGGACGCAGCGCAGGTGGAAGCTGTGCTGGTGGTTGCCCATGCCAAAACTAAACACTTTAGCCAAGCGCTGAAAGCACTTATCGGGCAGTTGGCAAGTAGTGTGGGGCTAGCTCTCACTCTCTGGAAACGTCATAACGCACTGGCCGATGCGGAAGCCGAAATTCGTAAGGTGGCTTATTACGATAGCCTTACCGGATTGGCGAATCGTCGCCTGCTGAATGAGCGATTAGAAAAGGGGTTGACACGTGCCAGTCAAAATAGTCAATCCATCGCATTAGGTATTCTGGATGTAGATGATTTTAAAGGAGTCAATGATCAATACGGACATGATGCAGGAGATGCTTTACTGGTGATTATCGCCCGAAGGCTGGAAGAGGCGTTGCGTACTTCTGATTGTGTAGCCCGCTGGGGTGGGGATGAGTTTGTGCTTCTCTTCGAAGGATTGGAGAAACGACAGGTATTGGAGGCCGTTCTGCTGCGTTTGGAACGTGTCCTGGAATCTCCGGCCAAATTGTCCCACGACTTGCTGCTACCCGTACGAGTCAGTCTTGGCATTTGTTTTTGCAAGGATGCGGGGCTGATAGAAAATCAGGATGCGATGCTCCGTTGTGCCGATCAGGCCTTGTATGCCATCAAGGCGAAAAAATTGGAACGGAGTCAGTTTTGGATGGTTTACGACGCAGATCTTCAGCTACAGCCTGAATCAGAAGCTTTCGGCGACAAGGTAACGTGATAAAAAACCAATAGTTTCCATTTTTGGGCGCATTGCTGTGGTTATTTGGCTACAGGGGATATTTTTAACTGCTTGAAAAATATAGGTGCTGGACTGGCAAGTTTCTTGCAGTGGTATTGGGTTAGTCAGATAGCTATCGGGAATCCCTATGCTTATCTGCAAACGTATATATCTTGATGAGTCTGACGGCTCAAGGAGGCCACATGATAAAGATATGGACGCACCCCCTTCATCGCATACCGCAATTTGTGGCATTGGTAGGGCTATTTCTTGGGTTGAGCAGTCCTGCCTGGGCGGATGGTGATTTGTCCCTGGGCGTTGCAGTTCCTGGTTTAAGCGTGTTTTTAGGGAATAACCCCGGTTATTATGCCGCGCCTGTTTATGCACCCCCGCCAGTATATTACGCGCCGCCACCGCACCGTGTGTATTATGTTCCAGCGCCGCCACCTCCGCCGCCTGTGCGCTATCAATTGCCCGGGTACTATGTGCAGCCTGCACCCATTCGCTATTACCGGCCCCGCCCTTGGGAGCATCACGGTCCACCGCCATGGGCGGGTCGTTGGCGGCATGATGATGGTCATGATGGCTGGAGGCGTTAGTTTCATCGGCTCAGTGGTCCACTGAGCCAGGAAAGCACAGGAGTAAGTTAAGTGAAAATGAATGCTGAGGTTTTGGAGCGCGGCTCCAGAAAAAGTGGATGGTTGTTGATCGCATTGTGTGTGGTTGCACTGAGTGGTTGTGCAAACATGAGTCCCACCGGCCAACGGGCACTTAGTGGTGGTGCTATTGGTGCTGCCGGAGGGGCCGTGTTGGGTACGGTTGTTGCTGGCAATCCTGCGGTGGGTGCAGCCGTGGGTGGTGCGGTGGGTGCCGGAGTTGGTGCGGCACTGCCCAATATTGAAAGAACCTTAAACGGGAATTAACCAGAAAACTTCCCCGACGTTATGTACTCAAACCCCGGCATCATTTTATGCCGGGGTTTTTTGTGGGCGCAATCTGCTGTCGCACCAATTTAATGCGTTTGGCACCAAAGTGGTGCATTGCGCGCTTATAATTTTCCTGGGATTGTGGTGTTAAATTTTAAAACATAAAATAAATCATAGTATTATACAAAAACATTGTGCGGGCATGTATTTTGCTTTTTGACAACAGGCTTGATTTTTTTCATACAAACCAGGGAGTCAATATGTCGCACTACAGCACTAAAAACCGCTATTCGTTTTTACGTCGTTCAATTCTCGCCAGCATGCTGATGGGTCTGCCATTGGTCGCCGGTGTGGCGGATGCCAGTCCATTATCTTTGCCGAATCCCCTCAAATTCTGTGCCGGACCATTGGGTCAATTGGATGTGCAAGGCGTAGCCAGCGGCATGGCTTTTTATCAGGATAATCCTCCCGGAGGTGGGGATACTGAGGCCGAATTGGCAGGTTTATTAGGGGCAAAGCGGGTCGGCGCTTCTATCACCAATGGTATGGTGATCATCCAGAAAGAAAATGGTCCAATTCAGTTTTACATTCAAGCGGGGGCTTACAGCTTTCCAACGCTGGCAGAACCTATTCCTTCTGCATCAACTAATATACAAGAATTTGGTGCATTACCCGTAGCCTATTTAAAAATAGCACCATCTTCAAATTACTCCATGGAAATCGGACAGTTGCCCACCCTGATTGGCGCTGAGAGTGCTTTTACCTACCAGAATATCAATATTGAGCGCGGTTTGCTCTGGGATATGGAGCCCATCATTAGTCGTGGAATCCAGTTTAATGGTAGTGCAGGGCCGTTGAGTGCGTCGATTGCCTGGACGGATGGATATTTTTCGAATCGCTATAATGTGATGAGTGGTCTGCTTAGCTACGCGATCAACGGATCCAATACGCTCAGTTTTTATGCTCAGGGTTCTTTGGGGAAATCCCGTCTGCCTTATAATAGTACGGCTTACAGCCCTGTAGGTAATGAAAGTCAGATTTATGGCGTCGAATATGAATATAGCTCTGGTCCATGGATGATTGAGCCCTATTTCCAGTACATGCACACACCCAAATCGACGCGTCTAGGGATACCACACGCGTTCGATAACTATGGTGGCGCCCTATTGGCTGACTATAGCTTTACCAAAACGATCTCTTTGGGTGCCCGTGCCGAGTACCTGGAAGTTGGCGGAAAACTAGGTGAGGGGCTGAATTCTGTCGCCTCAGGTCTGACAGGTCTCCCCGCTGATTCCCACGCCTGGTCCATCACCCTCACGCCGACCTACCAAAGTGGGGGGTTCTTCGCCCGCGCAGAACTATCTTATGTGACCGCCTCTGCACCTGCCGGACTCGGTTTCTCCGGTGCTAATGGAACCAACACCAATCAACTCCGTGGCATGGTCGAAACCGGCTTCATGTTCTGATCGGTCAATTTATCAAAAGGGAGCCTCGCTGCTGCGGGGTTCTCCATCTAACGTATTTTGAGTTCAGGAGAATCCAAACATGAAACATGCTGCGCAATTATCCAAGTTACTGCTATTGGGGTCCGTCGTTGCTGCTTCGGGCTGTGGTTTATATGAGGTGACACCTTGCCCGGCTGGTCCTGCTCCGGTAGCCCCGGTGGTTTCTGCACCGACACCACCACCGCCGCCTGCACCTATCGCTCCGGTAGAGCGTACGGTGCTGGAAAGTAAGCCCATCACCATTACCGGTATCAATTTCAAAACCGGTTCTGCGCAGTTGATGGGGTCGGATATTGGCGTCCTCGATAAAGTGGCCGGTTTCGCCAAAATGCACCCGGATGCTACTCTGCATATTAACGGTTATTGCAGTAAAACAGGAAGTTATGCCTATAACTACAAGCTGTCCAAAGCGCGTGCGGGCAGTGTTGCCGGTTATCTCGAAAAGCGGGGTGTTGCTGCGGATCATATGACGGTCAAAGGCCACTCCTATGAAGATCCCATTGCTACCAACACGACTCCGGCTGGTCGTTTCAAAAACCAGCGGGTTGAAATCAATTCCAGTGTCATGGTGCGTACTACCGTCAAATAAAGTTGTATGACGGCCGTTTGAGCTTTTTTGCGATGACCCGCTTGGTCTTTATCAAGCGGGTTTTTTAAGGATACGGCATTGGAATGCCCCACGCCATATCCACTACTCTTGACGCTTTGCAGTAGCCTAGGCCATCATCTCCATGACTTTGGCTGAATTTTCACTACGACCACGTCTGCGGACGCGGTCCATTATTTTGTCTGGGAGGACCATGGACGCCACGGACCAGAAGCGCCTGTTGCGTGAAATGCTTTTTGCCCGCCGCTTTGAAGAACGCTGCGCGGAGGCTTATCACGAACGTCAGATTGGCGGTTTCTTACACCTTTATCCGGGTGAGGAAGCCTGCGCGATTGGTGTTTTAGAGAAAGCCCAAACGGGTTCTGATTATGTGGTGACCGGGTATCGGGACCACATTCATGCCCTCAAATCCGGCATGGACCCCAAAGCGCTGATGGCCGAGCTTTTCGGTAAGGAAGCCGGTTGCTCCAAGGGCCGGGGTGGTTCCATGCACTTGTTCGACCCAGACGTGCATTTCATGGGCGGTTACGCCTTGGTTGGCGGACCCTTCCCGCTGGCAGCCGGCTTTGCCAAGGCGATCCAGTTGCGTGGTGGTCAGGAAATCTCCATCTGTTTTCTGGGGGATGGCGCCAACAACCAGGGGACCTTCCATGAGACCATGAATATGGCAAGCCTGTGGAACCTGCCGGTGCTGTTTATCTGCGAAAACAACCTGTATGGCATTGGTACGGCCATTGAGCGTTCGACGGTGGAAATCAACCAGTACAAACGCGTGGCACCTTACGGCATCGAAGCAGCGCAATGTGATGGGCAAGACATTGATATTGTCATGTCTCACGCTGAAAAAGCCGTAAATTATGTGCGCGAACAACGCAAGCCCTATTTCCTGGAACTCATGACCTATCGTTTGCGCGGCCATTCCATGTCTGACTCTGGTGCCTATCGCAGCAAGGAAGAAGTGGAAGAATGGGCGCAGCGCGACCCCATCGGCATTTATAAGCGCCGTCTGGTAGAAGCCGGCGTGGTGACTGAAGATGAATTCCATGCCATGGACAAGGCTGTTCAGGACGAAATCGAGAACGAAGTGGTGCGTTACGCTAATGAATGCCCGGAACCGCGCGTTGAGGATGTAGCGCGTTACGTCTATACCGAAGGAGGTAACAACCATGGCTGAGTTAATGTATTGGCAGGGAATTCTGCGTGCCCACGATGAAGAAATGGCACGTGACCCGCTGGTATTTGCCATGGGTGAGGATATTGGTGTCGCTGGCGGTACCTACAAGGCGACTTCAGGACTTTTCGCCAAATATGGTGAACAGAGGGTTGTTGACACCCCTATTTCCGAAAACAGCTACACCGGCATTGGTGTGGGTGCCGCCATGGTTGGTGCCCGCCCCATAGTCGAAATTATGAGTGTGAACTTTGCCTGGCTGGCTATGGATCAGCTCATGAATAACGCGGCGAAAATTCATTACATGTCGGGTGGACGGATTCGTTGTCCCTTTGTCATGCGCGTTCCCGGTGGCACGGCGCATCAGCTGGGTGCCCAGCATTCGGCGCGTATGGAAAAAGTCTTCATGGGAATTTCCGGCCTGCGCGTGGTGACTCCGGCTACCCCCCGGGATGCTTATGGCTTGCTGAAAAGTGCCGTACGCTCAGATGATCCGGTGGTGATTATCGAACATGAAAGCATGTATAACCTCAAGGGCGAAGTGCCGGACGAGGAGTTTTTCACCCCGCTGGAAGGTGTGGAAATCATGCGTCCGGGTAAGGATGTCAGCATTTTTGCCTACAACATCAGTGTGCACTGGGCATTGGACGCGGCCAAAAAACTGGCCAGCGAGTATGGTATTGATGCTGAAGTGATTGATTTAAGGGCCTTGAAACCTTTGGATCGTGCCGGAATTGCTGCCAGCGTGCGCAAAACCCATCATGCCATCATCGTGGAAGAAGACGAAGCTCCGGTTGGTGTTGGTTCGGAAGTCATGGCCATCATCAATGAAGAATGCTTTTTTGATCTGGATGCGGCACCAGTGCGTGTGCATGCCCTGGATATTCCCATTCCCTACAATCATCGTCTGGAAAAGGCGGCGATTCCCAATGCCGGGGATGTGATTGCTGCGGTAAGGAAGATGTTTGGCCGCTAAGGCCGCACTTCTCTCGATATGTTTTGATCTACAGAAACTCAATAGGGTGAAAAATGGCTGAACCTTACGTCATCAAGATGCCGCAACTGACCGATACTATGACGGAAGGTGTGGTCGTTTCCTGGGAAAAACCCATTGGCGCCCGGGTCGAACGCGGCGATGTGGTGGCGACCATCGAAACGGACAAGGCGATCATGGATGTGGAAGTGTTCCGCTCCGGTTATCTGGCGGGTCCTCTGGCGGCGGTGGATAGTGTCATGCCGGTTGGTGCGACCATGGCTTATCTGACGGAAACGCCGGATGATGCCGTATCCCCGGTTCAGGATGCCCCAGCTCAGGATGCCTCAGTTCAAACTGCGCCTGCCGTTGCTTCAGAACCGACAGAATCTGAAGCGCTTTCGGGGCATGCCATCAAAATGCCACAGCTTTCCGATACAATGACCGAAGGCGTGCTGGTGTCCTGGGAAAAATCTCTGGGCGATAAAATCCAGCGTGGCGATGTGGTGGCGACCATTGAAACCGACAAGGCCATCATGGATGTGGAAGTATTTCGTGAAGGCTATCTTTCCGGTCCGCGAGTTGCGGTGGATGCGGTGGTACCCGTGGGTGATCCGATTGCCTGGTTGGTAGAAACTGCGGATCAGGTGCGCGAAGCCGGCACTGTTTCGGGATCACGACCGGAGGTGTCGGCCGCTGCGGTGGGCAAGACTCACGGCGCTTCCACAGTCTCCGCTCAAGCGCCTGTTGCTCAGCCTTTGTCAGCCCGGGTGCCTGGAGCGCAACCTGCGCCGCGCCCTCAGCAGGGGGCGGCAAGTCCCTTTGCCCGGCAGTTGGCCGGGCAGCATGGCGTGGACCTCAATCATCTGCAGGGTAGTGGGCCAGCAGGAGTCATTGTTGCCGCAGATGTCATTGCTGCGACTGGTCGTGCTGCACCCACCACGGCGGGCGCCCGAGTTTCTGAACCTGCCGTGCCCGGAGAAGGGCGGGCGATGAGCGCCATCGAAAAGGCCATCAGTCAGGCCATGGTGGCCTCCCTGAGTATTCCGGTGTTTCATGTCACCGTGAAGGCCAAACCCGAAGCTCTGATGCGCGCTGCCAAAGCGCACAAAGTGTCGCTGACCGTGGCTATCGCCAAGGCCGCATCCCAGGCGTTGGCCAAGCATCCCCTGGTGAATGCCGCTTATCAGCCGACGGACAAAATCGTGGAGCGCGCCCAGCATGATATTGGCATCGCCGCGACGACGGAAGACGGCGGGCTGGTGGTTCCGGTGTTGCGTGCGGTGGAGGGCAAAGATCTGGCGCAACTCCAGAGCGAATGGACGCCGCTGGTAGAAAAAGCGCGTAAGCGGCGCTTGAGTCCTCCCGAATATACACATCCCACCTTCACCATTTCGAATATGGGGATGTATGGCATCAGCCAGTTTGATGCCATTGTCACGCCGGGAACAGCCGCCATTATTGCCATTGCCGGTAATAGTCCGGAAGGCATGCCCATTACCATTACGGCGGATCATCGGGTAGTCAATGGTGCCGAAGCCGCGCTCTTTTTGAAAGACCTCAAAAAAGCCATTGAACATCCGGAAGGCTGGCTGGGGACTGCTGCCGCGCCCATTCCCGAAGGCGATTATGATGTTCAGGTGCTGGTCATTGGCGCTGGACCGGGCGGCGAGGATTGCGCCCGGGAACTCGTCGAAAACGGTGTCAAGGTAGCCATGGTCAATAATGCCCCCTATCCCGGCGGTGAATGCCTGTGGCGTGGCTGCATTCCCTCCAAAGCCTGGCGGGCTGCAGCAGACCGGATTCGGGATCGGGAACATGATGCGGCCATGGGGCTGCAAATGGGGACGCCAAAGCTGGATTGGGCGCAACTGGAAAAACATCGTCGGGGCATCTTGCAGACACGCGGAGAAATGGCCCTGAAAACCGACCAGGGCATGAAAATTCAGGTGCTTGAAGGCAAGGCGCGATTTACCGGTGAACACAGCGTCGAAATCAGCGGTAAAGACGCGCGCAGTCTCAGTTTCGGTGCTTGCGTCATCGCTACCGGCGCTCCCGCCTTTGTGCCGCCCATTCCCGGCGTTCAGGAAGCCTTGAAAAGTGGTGCTGCGGTCACTTCGGATACGGTTTGGGATCTGGCCCAACCTCCCAGGCGGCTTTGTGTCATCGGCGCGGGTGCCATTGGTATGGAAATGGCGCAGATGTTCCATGATTTCGGTGCCGAGGTGCTGGTGCTGGAGGCGCTGCCGCGACCGGTTGCGGAAATGGAAAAAGAAGTTTCCGAGCAGTTGATGAAGGCACTGGCGCACAACAGTCCGCGTCTGCAGGTTCTGACTGACGTCAAGGTGCAGGAAGTTTCCGGTAAGCCCGGAGCCCTGGATATTCGCTATCAGTTTGGTGAAGAAGTCACCCATCATTCCTGTGATCTGCTGCTGGTGGCTACCGGCAAACGTCCTGATACCAGCGCGCTGAACTTGGCCTCTGCAGGCGTGACTCTTGCCGATCGGGGCGCGATTGCGGCGAGCAGCACAGGTCAGACCAGCGTGGCGCATATTTATGCGGTAGGTGATGTGGTGGGCGGTTACATGTTGGCGCACACGGCGGGTCAGCAGGGCCGGGTAGCTGCTGCCAACCTGCTCGGGCATACCGCTCAATATGATGCAGCCAAAGATAGTGGTGTGACTTTTACCCGGCCACAGTGCGCCTTCGTTGGACTGTCCATGGAGCAGGCCAAGGCCGCAGGTATGGATGTGGCCGAGGTCAAGGTGCCCATGAGTATTGATGCCAAGGCCATGATGACCGGTGAAACCGATGGTCTCATCAAAATGGTGGCCGACAAGGTCAGCCACCGCATTGTTGGCGTCCACTTCCTGGCCGATCACGCCGATCTGCTGGTGGGCGAAGCGGTCATGATGGTCAGTGCCGGGTTGACACTGGAACAGGTGGCCGAGGCTATTCATCCCCATCCCACCCAGACTGAGTTGTTCGGAGAAATGGCCAGGCGTCTGCTGTCGCGTTTGCGGCGCTCGGCACGGGCAGCAGGCTGACAACTTGGCCAGGCCGGATGTTGAGGAATCGCAGCCAGCAGTAATTATCAGTGGGGTGCGCGCACGCATCCTGCGCTTTTACGAAAGATTCCTCGACCTCATCGTGGTGGTGCTGATATTTGTCATGCTGATCACCTTGCTGGCCTCTGTGGTGGGGGTGGTCTGGGACGTGTACGATACCATCCTGTCCTTTCGGGAAGAAGCGGCCATTCAGGGCCTGGTGGCTGATGTGCTGTCGGTATTTGTGCTCATTGAACTGTTCCGGACGTTTACCGATTACCTGGAGTTTCACCGTATCCGCTTGCGGGTGCTGTCGGAAGTGGCCATTGTTTTTGTATTGCGGGAATTGTTTATCGGTCTTTATGCCCATCGTCTCGGACCCATGGATCTGATCGCAACGGCAGTGCTGCTTGCAGTGCTGGTCGGTGCCCGGGTTGCCGCTGTTCAGTACGCTCCGAAGAACACCGAAAGAGACTGAAACGGCCATATCCGTCCCGAAAATTGTCCGGACAACTTGACGCTGCCCCGAAAAAGCGAGCAAAATGGTCGGGTATCCACTGAACAACGCGCTGCAGCGCATGGAGTTAAGCACAATGAGCACAGCAACTGAAACAATGACCAATCTGGATTCCATTCCTCCGGTAATGACCCTGACGCAAAACGCGGCGGATAAAATTACCTCTCTGATTGAAGAAGAAGGCTCTGAAGACCTCAAGCTGCGAGTTTTTGTGACGGGCGGCGGTTGTTCCGGTTTTCAGTATGGTTTTACTTTTGATGAGAATATGAACGAGGGTGATACGGAAGTGCATCAGTTTGGTGTCAGCCTCCTGATTGATCCCATGAGTTACCAATATCTGGTTGGCGCTGAAATTGATTACAGCGAAGGCCTGGAAGGTGCCCAGTTCGTGATCAAAAACCCGAATGCGACCACCACCTGTGGTTGCGGATCTTCTTTCTCTGCCTGATTTTTGCAGAGATAAGGATTTCTCCAAGGGAGGCTCATGGCCTCCCTTTTATTTTTCCAGCGCGTTATGATGACTCTCAGGCTCTTGCTGTCCTGATCAGGACAGCAACTGTGCGTGGGTTGTTGCCCAGTGACAGTTGGATTCATTACTGACCAGAATAACTTAGGAGTTCGGCATGGCGGATACGAACGTGGCTCCCGGTCTGGAAGGCGTGGCGGCAACGCACTCCAGTATTTCTCACATAGATGGTGCGGCTGGCTTGCTGAGTTATCGTGGCTACGCTATTGATGACCTGGTAGCCCATAGCAGCTTTGAAGAAGTGGCCCTGCTTCTGCTGGACGGCGCACTTCCGGATGGTGCAGATCTCAAAGCTTTTGATGAAGGGCTGCGCAGTCATCGGCAAGTCAAATACAATGTCCGGGAAATCATGAAATTCATGCCGGTAACCGGGCATCCCATGGATATGCTGCATTGCGCCGTGGCGAGTCTGGGGATGTTTTATCCTCAGCAAGAGCTGTCCGATGCTGAGCGCGAAAACACCCCGCATCTGGATGCCATGGCAATGCGCATCATCGCCCGGATGCCCACCATCGTCGCCATGTGGGAGCAGATGCGTTTCGGCAATGATCCCATCGTGCCGCGTACGGATCTGAATCATGCCGCCAATTTTCTGTATATGATTTCCGGTAAGGAGCCCAATCCGGCACTGGCGAAAATCCTCGACACCTGTCTGATTCTGCACGCCGAACATACCATCAATGCCAGTACCTTTGCGGTGCTGGTCACCGGTTCTACGCTCACCAATCCCTACCATGTGATTGGCAGTGCGATTGGCACGCTGGCGGGTCCCTTGCACGGTGGTGCCAATCAGAAGGTGGTTGAGATGTTGGAGGAAATTGGCAGTGTGGCCAAGGTGGGTGCCTATCTGGACGCCAAAATGGCCAATAAGGAAAAAATCTGGGGCTTTGGTCACCGGGTGTATAAAACCCGCGATCCTCGTGCGGCGATTTTGAAAGAGATGATGGAGAAACTGGCCAGCAACGGGCATTTGCGGCATAGCCAGCTTTTTGAAATTGCCATTGAGGTCGAAAAACAGGCGACTGATCGCCTCGGCCCCAAGGGCATTCACGCCAATGTCGATTTTTATTCTGGTGTTCTTTACCACGAAATGGGAATCAAGGCTGATTTGTTTACGCCCATATTTGCCATGGCGCGCTCGGCAGGTTGGCTGGCACACTGGCGGGAACAGCTGGCAGACAACCGGATATTTCGTCCCACCCAGGTTTACAATGGTGCAAGCCCAAGGGCTTATGTAGCGCTGGACAAAAGGAATCAGGCACAGGCATGACAGAAGTTTTACAAAATATTCCCTTCCTCGCTACGGAACGTACCGAGGCCTTGCTGGATATTGAGCGGCATCTGATAGCGGGTCAGTCGGCCATCGAACGATGGTTTCGAGGTCAGTTTCAAAAAACCCCGGCGCCCTTTTACGCGTCTGTCGATTTGCGCAACTCCGGGTTCAAGTTGGCACCGGTGGATACCAATCTGTTTTCGGCAGGTTTCAACAATCTGAACCCTGAATTTTCATCGCTCTATGTATCGGCCATTCAGCACTATCTGAACCAGCATCATCCGGGCCTGGAGCGCGTGCTGCTCATTCCCGAAAATCATACCCGCAACCTGTTTTATCTGGAAAATGTGGCCAGATTGCGAGAGCTTCTGGAAATGTCCGGACTTGAAGTGCGGGTGGGTTCGCTCTTGCTGGAAGAGCGCACAGCTTATGATTTACCTTCGGGTAATTCCCTGCTTTTGGAGCCCATTTTTCGTGAAGGTAGACGCTTAAAGGCCGCAGGATTTGATCCCCAGCTGATTTTGCTCAATAACGATCTTTCCGGCGGTGTGCCGGAAATTCTGGAGAATCTCGAACAACCCATATCCCCGCCTCTGGCGGCAGGTTGGCGCTCGCGGCGGAAGTCCCAGCACTTTGCCCATTATCGTGCCGCCGCACATGAACTGGCGGAAGTGATAGATATCGACCCTTGGTTGATTGATCCGTTTTTCCGGCGTTGTCAGGGTATTGATTTTATGCGTGCCGAAGGCCGTGATTGCCTGGTCGCCAATGTGGATGCGGTTCTGGAGCTGACCCGCGAGCGCTACGCCCACTATGGGATTACCCAGCGTCCGTTTGTGATTGTCAAAGCCGACGCGGGCACCTACGGAATGGGCATCATGACGGCTTACTCCGGTGAAGAGTTCATGGATCTCAATCGCAAGGAACGCACGCGCATGGCTAAAAGTAAGGAAGGTCTGCCAGTGAGTGACGTGTTTATTCAGGAAGGGGTGTATACCTTTGAGCAGACCGCCGAGGAGGCGGTGGCTGAGCCGGTAGTTTATATGGTGGGTCAGCAGGTGCTGGGTGGCTTTTACCGGGTGCATACCGGGCGAGGGCGCGATGAAAACCTGAATGCCCCCGGCGCGCATTTTGAGCCCATGGCCTTTGGTGAGCCTTGCATACTGCCTTGCCGGAAATCGCCGCCCGATGCCCCGGTAAACCGTTACTATGCCTATGGCGTCATTGCCCGCCTGACCCTGGTGGCGGCGGCCCGGGAAATGGCCGATTGGCGTCGACAGCAAATCCGGAGTGTTGAGTGATGACCCCGTTGAAAGCAGCCATTCTCATGGATCCCATAGCCGGGATCAAACCCGCCAAAGACAGCACTTTCGCCATGCTCCTGGCGGCGCAGGCACGGGGGCACCAGTGCTGGGTGTTTGGCCTGCCTGATTTGTTCATGCGCGATGGCAAGGTCTGGGCACGCCTGCAGGCGGTGACAGTGCAGGATGAAAGTACCGACTTCGCGACGCTGGCTGACGTTGAAGAGCGGCCCCTGGCAGATATGGACGTGGTACTGATGCGCAAGGATCCTCCGGTCGATCTGGAATATCTGACCGCCTGCTATCTGCTGGAACATGCCGGAACCTGGGTGGTGAACAATCCGGTGAGTCTGCGTAATGCCAATGAAAAACTCTATGCCTTGCATTTCCCCGAGTTTCTCCCGCCCTTTCTGGTCAGTCGTGATCTGGGTGACCTGCGCGCTTTTCTGGCCGAGCATGGCGAGGTGGTGGTCAAACCCCTTTCTGCGCGGGGGGGCGAAGGGGTATTTTACCTGCACCAGCAAGACCGCAATGTGGGCAGCATCCTCGAAACCGTAACGGCCTGGGGACAGCATTATGTCATGGCCCAGCGCTATATTCCGGCCATACGCGAAGGCGACAAGCGCATTATTCTGGTGGACGGCGTGGCGGTGCCTGGCGCCATGTTGCGGGTACCTTCTGAAAAAGACTTTCGTGGCAATCTGGTAGCAGGGGCTACAGCCGTAGCCGCAGAGCTGAGTGCGCGGGATCAGGATATTTGTGCGGCAATAGGGCCAGCTCTCCGTGCTGCAGGATTACTTTTTGTCGGGCTGGATGTGATTGGCGGCTATGTGACTGAAATCAACGTCACCAGTCCCACCGGGGTGCGGGAGATTCGTCGCTTTTTTGCTGTGGATGCCGCCGAGCTGCTCTGGCAGCGTCTGGAACAAGGGCAGTAATGGCCGCGCTGGCACAGTCGGGAATGCAATCTGCCGTTTTTCATCGAAAACCCGTATGATAGGCAGTATGACGAATTTCTCTTCTCTTAAAAATCATCTGCTCATTGCCATGCCGGCGCTTCATGACGGTATTTTTGACCGGACGGTGATTGTGGTTTGCGAGCATAGCCCCGACGGTGCCATGGGCGTGGTCATCAATCGTCTTGTGGATATCAACATGTCCGAAGCTCTCAAGGCCGTAGATATCCAGCCTTCCGAAGAAATGATTCATCGCCCGGTGTATTGGGGTGGACCGGTGCAGCCGCAACACGGCTTTATTTTGCATTCGCCCAAGGGGGAATGGCTTTCCAGTCTGGAGTTGAACGAAGACCTGGCATTGACCAGCTCTCCCGATATTTTGCAAGCCATCGCCCAGCATGAGGAACCCCAGCGTTATCTGTTAGCTTTGGGATATGCCGGTTGGGGCGCACAGCAACTGGAAGAAGAGCTGAAAGAAAACTCCTGGTTGCACGGTCCGCTGGATATGCAGGTCATGTTTGAGTTGCCCGCCAGTGAACGCTGGCAGGCCGCCGCTCGCTCGCTCGGAGTGGATATGCGCCTGCTCAGCGGGGCGGCGGGCCATGCCTGAGGGCTCCGGGCCGCTTCTGGGGGTTGATTTCGGGGAGCGACGTATTGGTATTGCCGTATTGGGCGAATCCGGATGGGCGCCACAGGGCGTAGCTACCCTGCGCAATGGCGAGAGTGGCCCGGATTGGGAGAGCTTTGCGCGCATCCTCAAGGACTGGCAACCGCGCGCTATAGTTCTGGGTTTGCCCCTGAATATGGACGGTAGTGAAGGCTTGATGGTGCGCCGGGTGCGCAATTTTGCCAGGAGTTTGCAGCGCCGTTTCCCCCTGCCGGTGCATTGGGTGGACGAACGCCTCAGTAGCCACGCTGCCGAATGGATGCTGAAAGAACGTGCGCTTTCGGCGAAACAGCGCGCCGAGCTTTTGGATCAGGCCGCTGCCTGTGAAATTCTCCAGACTTTTCAGGATGTCGGAGCCATGCAATGAATGCAGACTGGGATGTGACAACACTGCTGGAAGGAATGGTTCGGGATTTGCGCCCGCATGTTGACCCGGAGCAGACCGCCATGATTGGTATATTTACAGGTGGTGTCTGGATAGCCCAGGCGCTGCACCGCGCTTTGGGGCTGAAAACGGCGCTGGGGCAGCTGGATATTTCTTTTTATCGGGATGATTTCAGTCAGATTGGTCTGCACCCGCAGGTGCGGGCGTCGGATATTCCTTTTGCTGTGGACGGTCGCTCCATCATTCTGGTGGATGACGTGCTTTATACGGGGCGTACCATCCGCGCCGCCATGAACGAAATATTTGATTATGGCCGACCGGCTAGCATCCTCCTGGCCGTACTGGTAGATCGCGGTGGGCACGAAGTCCCGGTGGCGGCCGACATTGCTGCCCTGCGCCTCAACGCGGCGGTGGGTGGACAAATCAAACTCCGGGGGCCCGATCCGCTGCGTCTGGAATTGCTGACATCGCCAAGGACGGCTTCATGAGCCTTTCCACTTTCCGTTTTGGTGATGGTAATCCTCAGTACGACGCCCAGGGTCGCCTCCGCCATCTGCTCAATACCGAAGGGCTGCGTGAACCCGAAATGCTGCAGATTCTGGATACGGCCGAATCCTTCCTCAGCATCGCTCAGCGCAGCGTCAAAAAAACCCCGACGCTCCGGGGCAAAACCATCGTCAATCTGTTTTTTGAGAACAGCACACGCACGCGGAGCACCTTTGAGCTGGCCGCCAAACGCCTCTCAGCAGATGTTTTGAATATTGCGGTCAGTACCAGCAGTGCCAGCAAGGGCGAATCCCTGATCGACACGGTGGATAATCTGATGGCCATGCAGGTGGATGGTTTTGTGATTCGCCATCCGGAAGCCGGGGCCGCGCATCTGATCGCCCGGCATCTGGGAGACTCGGCGCTGGTGATCAATGCAGGTGATGGCCAGCATGCCCATCCGACCCAGGCCTTGCTGGATGTATTCACGATTCGGCGTCTGGCCGGACCCATTGAAGATCGGGTCGTGGCTATTGTGGGTGATGTCCTGCATTCGCGGGTGGCGCGTTCCCAGATTCATGCCTTGTCGATTCTCGGTTGCCCGGAAATCCGGGTCATCGGACCGCAAACCCTGGTTCCCAAAGAACTCTCCGCGCTGGGGGTGCATGTCTACCACGACCTGCAGGCAGGATTGCGCGGTGTCGATGTCATTTGTGCCCTGCGATTGCAGAAGGAACGCATGGAATCCCATCGTCTGCCCAGTCTGGATGAATTCCATCGCCGCTTTGGCCTTACTCCGGAGCGCTTACAGTGGGCGCAGCCTGATGCGCTAGTCCTGCATCCGGGGCCTATGAATCGCGGCGTGGAAATTGCGTCGGAAGTGGCGGACGGTCATCAGGCCGTGATTTTGCAACAGGTTGCACACGGTCTCGCCGTGCGTATGGCGGTATTGACCCTCCTGGCGGGTGCTGCTGGAGGAGGCGAAAACCATGCGTAGAATCATCCGCAATGTCCGCGTCATGGATCCCGGCGATGGTTTTGATGCGATTACCGACCTGGCCATTGTCGCTGGAAAAATCGCTGTACGGGGTGCTGTTGCTGAGGATTTTCGGGCGGATGAAATTCTCGATGGTACAGGCCTGGTAGCTTGCCCGGGGCTGATAGAAAGCAGCTTGCAGGCGCATAGTCCCGGTCATGGACGCGATGGCGATCTGGCCAGCGAGCTACAGGCCGCCGTGGCGGGTGGGGTGACGCAGGTCGTGCTGCGTCCGGATACCCAGCCCGTTGCCGATACCCCTGCCGTCCTCCGGGAGCAGCAACTGTTGGCTGAAAAGCTGGCTCTGGCGCGGGTGCAGGTCAGCGCGGCCCTGACAACAGGCTTGCAAGGGCAAGCCTTGAGTGAAATGACGGCACTTATGGATGCCGGGGCGCGGGTGTTCAGTCAGGCCAAGCAACCTATCCGTAGCGCTGCTTTGTTGCGTCTGGCCCTGAGCTACGCGGCTGATTTGGGACTGCCGGTAATGCTCCATCCCGAAGACCCCGAACTGGCCGCCCATGGCGTGATGAACGAAAGCGGGTTGAGCCTGCGACTGGGCCTTCCGGGGCGCACGGCCGTGGCTGAACAGGTGGGCATCCAGCGGGATATAGCCATTGCGGCACTGAGTGGCTGCCCTCTGTTTTTCCCTCATCTCAGCACGGGCGGCGCTGTTGCTGCGGTAAAAGCCGCCCGTAAGCGTGGTGAGGCGGTGCGCTGCGGGGTCAGCATCCACCACTTGTTGCTCAGTGAGCAGGATGTCGGGTTTTTCAACGTCCATGCCAAAGTATTGCCACCGCTACGCTCTTTGGCCGAACGGGATGCCCTGCGCCGGGCTGTGGCCGAGGGCGATGTTGCGGCCATCAGCAGCGATCATACTCCCTGGGGAGTAGACCGCGAGAGCATGACTTTTATTCAGGCTCCTTTCGGGATCAGTGCGGTGGAGTGCTTGTTGCCGCTGACTTTGCGTCTGGTGGACGACGGCCTGCTGGGTTTAATGGCTGCACTGCGATTACTCAGTACCGGCCCTGCTCAGGCGCTGGGTTTGCCGCTGCCTTCTCTGCAAGTCGGCAGTGTGGCAGATTTGTGTCTGTTTGATCCGGAAGCGGTATTTACCCTTAATCCCGCATCCGGAGCTAGCCGGGGCCGCAATCTGCCCTATGCACAATGGGATCTGCGTGGTCGGGTGCGCTATACCCTGGTGGAGGGGCGGGTGGTGTTTCGGGGTTGAGGGTGTGCCGCTCGACGAGGAATAGGCTGTGGAAAGTTATGATGAATTAGTCGTCCATGCAGGACTTGGGTCCTTGTAATTCTGGTCAGTATTCATCAGCAAAGGTCTATAAATTATTGGTCGTCAATCCAAACAGAATGTATGCCTTGAATCTGTTGGAAGAACTTGTTTCAGAGGGGATTGACGGCTTTTAGGAGAAAATTATGCTTGAAATCCACTTTATCGTTGTAGAAATCCCTGAAGGGGGCTTCTTAGCTCGTATAGTTGGTAACGATGTTTTCACCAGGACTGATGACCTGCCAGCGTTACATTACCCGGATCAGCCCCGACCGGAGATCACGGAAATGAATTACGGCATGCGTGACGGCGTGCTGCGGCTGAAGCTGCGTGCTGCCACCGCCGGATACATCTTGCGGCAGTGGAGTGTGGACTGCTCTCCGGACCACAGTCTGCGCGGCCACGAATACCGGCTCTGGCTGAAAGAGCACCTGGCGCTGTACGGCGTCAAGAACGCACTGCTGGCCCCCGGATACCGATCGCCAGACGCACAAAACATCATGGGCAAGGCTGACTGATGCGCCGCGCCAATACAGAACAACCGATTTTGACTGGATTCCCTACATGCCCTTAACCCTGCCCCAGCTTGAACGCCACCTCTTCAAAGCCGCCGATATCCTGCGCGGCAAGATGGACGCCTCAGAGTTCAAGGAATACATCTTCGGGATGCTGTTCCTCAAGCGCTGCTCCGACGTGTTCGAACAGCGCCGCGCCGAAGTGATCCAGCTCGAAATCGATGCGTGCAAGTCGCCCGCCGAAGCGGAAGCCTCGGCCGAGAACAAGCGTTGGTACAAGAAGGACGGCTATTTCTGGGTGCCGAAGGAGTCGCGCTACAGCTACCTGGTCGACAACTCGCGTCAGGCCAATGTCGGAAGCCTGCTGAGCAAGGCGCTCGCGGGGATTGAAGGTGACAACGTCAGCCTGTACGACGTGCTGGAGCACATCGACTTCACCCGCAAGATCGGCCAGAGCAAGATCCCCGACATCAAGCTGCAGCAGCTCATCACGCACTTCAGCCTGCACCGCCTGCGCAACGAAGACTTCGAGTTCCCCGACCTGCTGGGTGCAGCCTACGAATACCTGATTGGCGAATTCGCCGATTCGGCGGGCAAGAAAGGCGGCGAGTTCTACACGCCGCGCTCGGTGGTGCGGATGATGGTGCGACTGATCAAGCCCGAGCTCAAGCACGACATCTACGACCCTTGCTGTGGCTCCGGCGGTATGTTGATTGCGGCCAAGGAATACATCGACGAGCACGGCGAAGACGGCCGCAAGGCCAACCTCTTCGGGCAGGAATTCAACGGCACGGTGTGGTCCATCGCCAAGATGAATATGCTGCTGCACGGCATCAGCACTGCCAACCTGCAAAACGAGGACACCCTGGCCGAACCGCAGCACGTTGAAGGCGGCGAGTTGATGCACTTCGACCGCGTGCTCACCAATCCGCCGTTCTCCATCTACTGGGGCAATACCGAGAAGGATGCCGACGGCAAGCCTGCCTGGAAGCCCAAGTTCGAAGCCGAGCGCTTCCCCTACGGTCAGGTGCCACTGGGTGCCAAAAAGGCCGACCTGATGTTCCTGCAGCACATGCTGGCCGTCACCCGCGACGGCGGCATGGTGGCCACCGTCATGCCGCATGGCGTGCTGTTCCGGGGCGGCGAGGAGCGCACCATCCGTTCGGGCATCATTGAGGACGACCTACTCGAAGCCGTCATTGGCGTCGCGCCCAACCTGTTCTATGGCACCGGCATTCCGGCCTGCATTCTGGTGCTTCGCCAGCGGGTGCAGAACGGCGCCAATCGTGTCAGCGGCAAGCCCGCCGAGCGCCAGGGCAAAGTGCTGTTCATCAATGCCGACCGCGAGTTCTTCGAAGGCCGTGCACAGAATTACCTGCTGCCCGAACACATCGAGAAGATCGTCACCACCTTCGACGAATTCCGCGCCATCGACGGCTTCTCGGCCATCGTCGACACCGCCACGCTTAAGGCCAACGACTATAACCTCAACATCCGCCGCTACGCCGACAATGCGCCACCGCCCGAGCCGCACGACGTGCGCGCCCATCTGGTGGGCGGCATCCCCAAGACCGAAGTGGCCGACAAAGCCGGCTTGTTCAGCGCCCACGGCCTCAACCGCTGGACCTGCTGGTCGAGCGCGACGCCCGGTATTACGACTTCGCGCCCACCCTCGATACCCGACAAGCAATCAAGCCGACCATCGAAACCAATGCCGGTCTGGTCGCCAAGGAAGCCGCCATCCGCGCCGCCTTCGAGCAATGGTGGCAAGCCCACAGCGCCCGCATCACGGCACTGTCCGGCCAGATGGACAACGCCGCCAGCCTGGTGGCATTGCGCTCCGACCTGCTCGCCAGCTTCAGCCAAAGCCTGGAAGCCATTGGCCTGCTTGACCCCTTCCAGGTGCGCGGCATCGTGGCCGGTTTTTGGTACCAGACCAAGTACGACTTCCTCACCCTGATGGCGCGCGGCGCCAAGGGCGTGGCCGACGCCTGGCGCACCAGCATCGTCACCGCGCTGGAAGACAAGGCCAGCAAGGAAAGCCCGCTGGAGCATAAGCTCGTCAAGTTCCTGATGAGCGACTTCGTCGGTGCCATCACCGAACTGGAGGCCAAGAAGGCCGAGCTGGATAGCCAGATCAAGGCCGCCAGCCCCAAGGACGCCGAGGGCGAGGAAGGTGAATCCGCCGAGGCGGCGGAAGACGATGGCGACGAAGAAAACGCCGTGGACGAAGCCCAGCTTAAAGCCTGGAAGAAGGAGCTCACCGCCGTCAAGAAACAACTCAAAGCCAAGAACGACAGCTTCAAGCAGCACATTGATGAAGCGGTTGATGGCCTGACACCAGAGGCATCCGCCGAACTACTGCTGAACATTCTGCACAACGACATGCAAGTCATCGTGGAGCGCTATATGACCGCGCAGCGCAAGCAGATCGTGGCCGCGTTCGAAAACTGGTGGGACAAGTACCGCGTGACACTGACCGAGATTGAGGGCAAGCGGGATGAAGCGGCACAGGTTCTGCAGGGGTTTTTGAAGGGGTTAAGGTATGTCTGAAGCAGAAACAACTAACGCGTCGGACTTTCTTTCAGTTCCCTTGGGCGAGATAGCTCATATAGAGATGGGGCAGTCACCGGACTCTAGGTACGTAATCGATGACCCCTTTGTCGGGCATCCATTTTTGCAGGGTAACGCAGAGTTCGGAGCGGTATTTCCTGAGCCAAAGTACGGATGTCTGCGGCCTGCGAAGCTATGCAAGGCGAATGATGTGCTTATATCCGTTCGCGCCCCAGTTGGCGCCGTGAATCTTGCAGATCGCGATTACTGCATTGGCCGCGGCCTCGCGGCCATCCGAGTTAGGGGAATCAAACCTTCTTTGGTCGGTGAAGTAATTGCACGACAGTCTTCAGCACTTCGACGCGTCTCGCAGGGTACAACGTTCGAGGCGGTCAACAAGAGTGACTTGCTGACGCTTTCCCTCAAACTCCCCCCGAAAAATGAATGGGCGCATGTTACGGGAATCCTCGATACCCTCGACACCGCCATCCACGAAACTGAGGCGATCATCGCCAAACTCAAGGCCGTCAAGCAGGGCCTACTGCACGATCTGCTGACACGCGGCATCGATGCCAACGGCGAACTGCGCCCGCCCCAAGCCGAGGCGCCGCATCTCTACAAGCCGTCGCCACTGGGGTGGATTCCGAAGGAGTGGGATGTCGAGAGCATTGCCAAGGTATGCTCGGATGTAGTTGATTGTCCCCATTCAACACCGCATTTCCAGGAGCAAGGTGTTCTCGTTGCCAGGACGATGCATATCAAGGACGGGATCTTCCTCGAATCGCTGGCTTCTCGTGTTTCTGAACTTCAGTATCACGACAGAATTACTAGGCTGGAGCCGCAAGGAGGCGATTTGATCTTCACTCGTGAGGCACCGGTTGGCGAAGCGTTCATTGTTCCTTCTGAAATGCGAATTTGTCTCGGTCAACGGGTCATGTTGCTCAGGCCAAAGAATGGCAAATTGGTTGCGGATTACCTACTTGCTCAAATCTACTCTGGAGCTGTTAAGGATCGAATCGGATCGTTGACCTCTGGGACAACGAACCCTCATCTCAACGTTTCTGAGGTCAAGGATTTCAAGATTCCCGTCCCTCTTTTTGATGAGCAGCAACTCATTGCTGATCGGATGCAATCGCTAGAAACGCGTCTTCGGTATGAGACCGACGAACAGCAGAAGTTTGTGGTTTTGAAATCTGGTCTCATGGACGACCTCCTCACCGGTCGCGTCCGCGTTACACCATTGCTGGCCGAAGCCGCCCAACAACAAGGGAGCGCCTGATGGGGTGGGAACTTGATGACGTCGAAAAACCGTTCGTAGCTCAGCTGCAGGGACTCGGTTGGGCCTATAACGCGGGCAGTCTCGATGACCCGGCAGTCACTGGTCGAACCAGTTTTGCCGAGGTGATTCAGGAGGGGCTGCTGCGCGAACAATTGCACGCGCTGAACCTGGGGCCTGACGGTGCCCCCTGGTTGGATGAGGCGCGACTGTCGGAAGCCGTGGCGGCCATCACAAAGCTGGGCACCCACAAGCTGATGGAGGCTAACGAGAAGGCGACAGCGCTGTTGATCCGTGGCCTGACGGTGGACGGCCTACCCGGCTGGGACGGTGGGCGCGGCCAGACCATCCGCTACATCGACTGGGAGTCCCCAGCCAATAACCGCTTCACGGTGATCAACCAGTACCGCGTCGATTGCCCGCCCGGCTTCAACAGCGGCAAGGCCTTCATCGTGCCCGATCTGGTGCTGCTGGTGAACGGCATTCCGCTGGTGGTGGTGGAGTGCAAAAGCCCGTCCGTGCCTGAGCCGCTGGCCGAGGCCGTCGATCAGCTGCGGCGCTACAGCAACCAGCGCAAGGCCGCCTTCGAGGTGGACGACAATGAGGGCAACGAGGCGCTGTTCGCCACCAATCAGTTGCTGGTGGCCAGTAGTTTCGACGAGGCGCGGGTGGGCTGCGTGGGCGCGGCCTTTGAGCACTATGCCCAATGGAAAACGGTGGTCGGCCCGGAGGGTTCAGGTGGCGAGATTGAGGTGGCGCAGGCGCTAGGCAAGGCGGCAATTTCCGAGCAGGAACGTTTGATCGCCGGGCTGCTGGCCCCCGCGCATTTGCTGGATGTAGTGAAAAACTTCATGTTGTTCATGCAGACCGGCGGCCAGACCATCAAGACGGTGTGCCGCTACCAGCAGTACCGGGCAGTGAACCGGGCGATTGCCCGCCTCAAGACTGGCCAGACGCGGCTGCAGAACGGCGAACACGACAAGCGTGGCGGCATCATCTGGCACACCCAGGGCTCGGGCAAGAGCCTGACCATGGTGTTTCTGGTGCGCAAGATGCGCGCAGACGCTGACTTACGGCGCTTCAAGGTCATCGTTGTCACCGACCGCAAGGACCTGCAGGGCCAGTTGTCGGTGACCGCCACGCTGACCGGCGAGGTGGTAGATGTGGCCGAAAGCACGGCGGGCGTGAAAGCGCTGGCACGGCGCAAAGGGCCGGGGCTGATTTTTGCCACGATCCAGAAATACCGCGACCAGGACAGCGCAGGTGATGCCCCGTTGACGAAAGACGATTTGCCGAAGGTGGAAGAGCCGAAGGCCACCTACAAACCCGACGAAAAGTTTGAGGTGCTGAACGAGGACGACAGTATCCTCGTGCTGGTGGACGAGGCGCACCGCACCCAGGCGGGCGACCTGCACGCGAACCTGCTGGCGGGCCTGCCCAACTGCGCGCGCATCGGCTTTACCGGCACGCCGATCATCATGGGCGATAAGAAGCGCACCCACGAGATCTTTGGCGAGTTCATCGACAAGTACACCATCAAGGAAGCCGAGGCCGACGGTGCCACGGTGCCGGTGCTCTACGAGGGCCGCACGGCCAACGGCGCGATCAAGGACGGCGCCAGCCTCGACGAACTGTTCGAAGACCTGTTCCGCCAGCACTCGCTGGAGGACCTGGAGGCGATCAAGAAAAAGTACGCCACCAAGGGCCACATCTTTGACGCCCCGGCGCTGATAGCCGACAAAGCGCGCGACATCCTTCGCCACTACGTGACCAACATCCTGCCCAACGGCTACAAGGCGCAGGTGGTGGCGTACAGCCGGTTGGCGGCGATTCGCTATTTCGAGGCCCTGCGATCAGCCCGCGATGAGTTGCTGACCGAGGCCCACGCGCTCTCGCCTGAGGACAAGGCGCTGGATGACGAGGCGCTGTGTCAGCGCCCTGTGAGCGTGCAGGCGGTGGTGCAGGCCTGGCGCTACCGCGACACGCTGACGCGCATTGAATTCGCGCCCATCATTTCGGGCAGCAACAACGATGACCCGGTCTGGAAGCAGTGGACCGACGGCGTAACGCACGAGCAGCTGATCAAGCGCTTCAAGAAGCCTTTGTTCCATGCCAAACCAGAGAAGACTGACCCGCTGGCCTTCCTGGTGGTGAAATCGATGCTGCTCACCGGCTTTGATGCACCCATCGAGGGCGTGATGTACCTTGACCGACCGATCCGAGAGGCGGAACTGCTGCAGGCGATTGCCCGCGTCAACCGCACCGGCTTCGGCAAACGCTGTGGCATCGTGGTGGACTACTTCGGCGTGGCGCAGCATTTGAAGGAAGCGCTGGCGGCTTACGCCGATGAGGACGTGGAAGGCGCGCTGGCCAGCCTGAAGGACGAGGTGCCGGTACTGCGCGACCGGCATCTGCGCGTGGTAGATCTGTTCCGCCAGCGAGGCATCGAGTCACTGGACGACACCGAAGCCTGCGTCGAGGCATTGGGCAGCGAGAAACTGCGCGCCGAGTTTGCCGTCAAGCTCAAGGCCTTCCTGGGATCACTCGACTCCGTGTTGCCACGACCGGAAGGGTTGCCCTATTCTGGCGACGCCAAACGCCTGGCCTACATCTACGCTCGCGCCCGCAACCGCTACAAGGACACGCCGGTACTGGGCAAGGACGTCGGTGCCAAGGTACGCAAGCTGATCGACGACCATGTGATCTCGCTCGGTGTCGATCCGAAGATTCCGCCTATTCAACTGACTGATGCTGCCTTTGAGAAGCACCTGCAGAAAACAGCCCGTGAAGCGGGTGTTGCAGCCAGTCGTGCAGTGGCTTCCGAAATGGAACACGCTATCCGTTCGCACATCCGCAAGCATATCGATGAGGACCCTGTGCTCTACCGCAGGCTCTCGGAGCGTTTGAATGAAATACTGAAATCCTTGGGCGAGCAGTGGAATGAGGTGATCTCGCAACTACAGGAGATCATCGACGAACTGCGCTCGGGCAAGGCAGGCAGTGCCGATGCCCCAAGCGACTTGCCCGAGCATTGCGCGCCCTTCCTGCGCACCGTGCTGGACGTGGTGTGTGCTGGCCAGACGCCCACGGCAGCCGAGTTGCTGCGGCTGAAGGATGTGACCGTGGAGCTGGTGGACCTGCTGGTGCAGGAGCTGCAAGGCAACCGTGATATTTGGAGCCCCCATAAACGTGCGGCGCAAGAAGACCTGAATACGCAACTGTTCGAGCACTTGATGCGTCTACGGCCACCCTTGGTGGACACCGACAAGGCGGGTGTGCTGGCCGACAAGTTGATGGAGCAGGCGCGCGCCAGTCACGACAAGCTGGTGCAGGTGTAAAGCCATGTTGTCGCCCCTGAAATCTACCCACCACCACGCGGAAAGCTCTGCGACTGTGGCAGAGGCTTGCATCCAGGTGGACGACTTGCAGTTCACGATACGGCGCAGTGCCCGGCGCCAGACGATGCAAATCACCGTGGAAAGAACGGGGGAACTGACTCTGAGCGCGCCGCCCGAGGTGGGCATCGACCAACTCCGCGAATTTGTCAGCGAGAAGCGCTTTTGGATCTACACCAAGCTGGCCGAGAAGGATCGGCTGCAACGCCAGGTGCCGCGCAAAGAGTTCGTTGGCGGCGAGGGCTTCCTGTATCTCGGGCGCAGCCATCGGCTGAAATTGGTCGACGACCAAGACCCCCCCCTGAAGCTGGTGAATGGCCGCTTTGCGCTGCGCCATGATGCGCAGGCAGGCGCACGGGAGCACTTCATCCGCTGGTATAGCGAAAAGGCTCGGATCTGGCTTTCGGGCCGGGTGGCCGACTACCAGTCACGCATGGAGGTGGCACCTGCTGGCGTGAAGGTGCAGGACCTCGGTTATCGCTGGGGTTCTTGCGGAAAGGGCGACTGGCTGTACTTCCACTGGAAAACGATCTTGCTGCCAGCCCGTATCGCGGAATATGTGGTGGTGCATGAGATTGCCCACCTGCACGAGCCACACCACACCCCTGCCTTCTGGCTACGCGTTGAGCGCGCAATGCCCGACTATGCGCAGCGAAAGGCCTGGCTGGCCGAACATGGAATTGATGTTGAGGGGATATAAGAAAACATGGCGGACTATTTCACCAGTGACCACTTCAAACTGCTGAATAAGTGGAAGGGGCAAAAGCGCGACGAATCCAACCCCGAGCAGAACCGCGCCTACAAGGAACTGAAGAAGGCCTACGAGGTGACCGAGGCGTGGGCCGACGAGGTGAAGACCAAGTTGTTCCCGACGGGTGTGGTCAAGGTTCGCAAGCGCCCGACCAATCAGGCGAATTCCTTCCTGCCGTACAACTGGGCGCGAATCTACCCGGCAGCGGATTCGCCCAAGGAACTGGCTTATACCGTGGGAATTGGGGCCGATGATGGCTTTGTGGTCAAGATCGACACGGTCGGGCTTAATGAAGACGCACCCGAGCGTCGTGACTACCTTGCACTGCGCGGCGGCTACGACAACGGGTCGCCCATCGTCGCCATGCTTCCGGCCTCGGAAGGACTGGGCAAATCGCTGGCTGAGCTGGTGGATTGGAGCATCGAGGCCATTCGCAAATTCCGCGTACGTTATGACGAGCTGGTGACCCAGCTGGATTTGGTTGAAAAGCTGAGTGATGAAGATCTGCTCAAGCACTTCGATGGCAAGCCTGCTTTCAAAACCTTCCGAGCTTCATGGTCGCCGCAAGACAATGGGACGTTTTGCAGACTGGCCAGAGCTGTTCACGCAGCGGGACTGGACTGGTGGCACATGGGCAAAGGGATTCAAGTGCGCTTTGGCCGCAAGAACCCTGGCAGTGAGCGAGCGATCGGCGTGCTCGGTGTGATCCGTGGCACCCGGATTAGGAAGTTATCCTGGTTACGCAATGTCGGTGCGGTGCCCAAGTTGAACCGGGAGCCACTGACCGATGATCTGGTGGCCAAAATTGAAGCCGCTTTGGTCGCCGAACGCGAAACCTTGGACGAGTGGTGGGTGTTGGAAACCGAACGCCCAGGACTGTGGCCTTATCAACTTCGAGATGACCCTACGGAGCCCGACGAGGAATCTGATGATGAGGAGCCGCCAATGGATACAGCCGTTTCGCAAGCCTTCAATCGTATTTACTACGGGCCGCCGGGGACAGGCAAAACTTACGAGGTATCCAAGCTGCTGCGGCGGGATTATGAGCAGGCAATGACCTCGGTGTCCGCTGCGGAATGGCAGAGCCAATTTATCGCTGACAGGATTGCTCCACTGAAATGGTGGGAAGGTGTCGTCCTGGCCTTGGTTGATCTGGGAGGCAAGGCGAATGTCAGCCAGCTGTTGGAACATCACTTTATTGATGCAATTTCGAGCATGAAAGGACGGAAGCAGAATGTGCGGCAAACCATTTGGGGCACATTGCAAGAGCGCACAATCGAGGAGTCAACGACGGTTAAGACTAAATTGCGCTTTAGCCCACAGGTTTTCGACAAGAGAGAGGAGTCTGTTTGGCAACTGGCCGGTGAATGGGAAGAAGCCTGCGCCGACCTCGTTGCCTTGCTCAAGGAGTACCGGGCTGGTGCCCAGTCTTCGGAAATCCTTCGTCACTACAGCTTTGTCACGTTCCATCAATCGTACGGCTATGAGGAGTTCGTGGAGGGGCTGCGTCCCGTGCTGGATGACGATACTGAGTCTGGTGCGATCAAGTACGAAATACGCCCAGGCGCATTCAAGGATCTGTGTCGCAAGGCACGCCTCGCACCGGACCAGCGCTTTGCGATGGTCATCGACGAAATCAACCGGGGCAACATCAGCAAGATCTTCGGTGAATTGATCACGTTGATCGAACCTGACAAGCGTGAGGGTGCGGAAAACGCCATTTCGGTCACGTTGCCGTACTCGGGCGAATCGTTCTCGGTGCCACCCAACGTTGACATCATCGGCACGATGAACACAGCGGACCGGTCGCTTGCCCTGCTGGATACGGCGCTGCGTCGCAGGTTCGACTTTGTGCCTGTGCTGCCGGATGCGCGTGATGAGGCGGGTGCGCCACTTTTTGGCCTGCGGGTGACATTGGGTGGGCAGGTGGTCGACATCCCGCGAATGCTGTCTGTCATCAATCAGCGTGTCGAGGCACTTTACGACCGTGATCACTGCATCGGTCATGCTTACTTCACATCGCTTGCACAGGTCCCTGACGGAGACGAACGGCTCGTGGCGTTGTCGCAGCTCTTCAGTAATCGCATCGTCCCCTTGCTCGAGGAATACTTCTTCGAAGACTGGCAAAAAATTCGGCTTGTGCTGGCAGACAACCAGAAGCCCGAGGCGGCGCGGTTTGTGATTGAGAGCCAGGATCATGAAGAGGATCTGGCGCGCTTGTTCGGCAGCGATCATGGCCTGGACACCTATGCCACCAAGCAGCGCTACGTGGTTCAGGATGCGTCTTTCACTAATCCAGATGCCTACATCGGCATCTATCAGACGCTGCCAGCCTCATGAATGTCTTGACGATTTACGAGTTTGACGCCTTGGCAACAGCGGGGGCTGACTCCTCGGGCATCGAGGGTGTGCACATTGTTCCGACCGATGTATTTGGCTGGCTTGAGGAGCAATGCCTACGGGCTGCAGACGCTGGAGATGCCGCTTGGCTGCGATGGACTCAACGCCGAGGTCGTCGTGTCATACAGGTGACCAGCTTTGTCGGCGTCATCCGTGCTCCAGATGGATACCAGATAGAGGTGTTGCCGAAGGTTGGCAAAGCTATCGGTGGTGGCGCTGTCGAGACGCGTCAGTTGCTGATTGAAATGCTGTGCTGCCTGCATGGTTTTCGGCATGTCCTTACCGATAGTGCCAAACTTTCTGCGGCGCGGATGCCGCTACTGGAAATTTTCATCAGCGAGTTTTTGCGCACTGTCGAGCACATCGTCAAACGTGGGCTACGCAGCGACTATCGCCAGCGTCAAGACAATTTATTTGCCTTGCGTGGCAAACTCTTGATGTCGCCTCATTTGCGGCAAAACCTGTTCCGGGCAGACCGATTCTTTACCGAGCACGATGAGTTTTCGACTAACCGACCAGAGAACCGACTGCTACACGCGGCGTTACAGCGCGTGTTGATTCTGACCGGAACGCAGGCCAACCAGCAGCTGGCCCGAGAGCTGGATTTCGTATTTGCGGATGTGCCGCCTTCCACGCAAACTAGGATCGATTTCCAGCAGGTGCGACTGGATCGTGGTATGGGCCACTACGCCGATGCCCTCGCATGGGCGAGGCTTATCTTGGACGGGGAATCACCCCTGACCGGTTCTGGCCGCCACAGCGCTCCATCATTGTTGTTTCCGATGGAGGCTGTCTTTGAAGCCTATGTGGCCAAGCATCTTCCACGACAGTTAGCCACTTCGCTCATTCTGAAAACTCAGGCACGAAGTCATCATCTGGTGCGCCACTGCGAACAGAATTGGTTTCGGTTGAAACCGGACTTGTTGGTTAGAAATTCGGATCGCGATTTACTGGTACTCGACACCAAGTGGAAGCTACTGGATGGACTGAAGTCGAACGGAACGGATAAATATGGCTTGTCACAAAGCGACTTCTACCAGTTGCAGGCCTATGGATTGAGTTATCTCGATGGTGCCGGGGATGTTGTGCTGATCTACCCCAGAACGGGGGCCTTCGCCGACCCGTTACCTGTGTTTGATTTTCCGAAAACCAGCGGGATGCGCCTTTGGGTGCTGCCGTTTTGTCTTAAGGAGCGTTGTCTGAAGCTTCCAGCGTTCTCGCAACTGCAGTCGATCTTCGTGGAGTAAAACAGCACACAGCCTTGGCCGGTGATTTCAATACAGTGCCGGTTTGAGAGCATTACGAATGAAAGATAAGAAGAGGGCACTTAATCTTGACAAATCAATTGTCGACCAACTGACCGCGCATCCTGATGAGAAATTCATGGTCTGACAGATTGCCGGGCAATGTAGCGCAGGAGAAAGTGGGTAATATGTCCAGCACACCGTCTGGCAGGACTATAAAGACCAAAAAACCCTGACCATTGCTGGCAGGATAAAAAGCAAGTTTGAACGTGCTCAACCAGTGTATTCTTCATTGGGTTGCACTTCGTTCTTGAGCGCGCCGGGCTTCGCGTAAGTTTTCGTACCATTGGACTTTACACCCCATTCATGTTGCGCTGTATCTTATGTATGCTTAGTCATACATTGAGTACGGAGGTGCATCATGTCGTCTGTATTGACTATCAGAGCGCCAGAAGCTGTTCAGCATGATTTAGAATCGTTGGCGGAAATGACCGGACGTAGCCGGTCTTGGTTGGCTATGGAGGCTATCAAAGAGTACCTGGAAAGGGAGCAATGGCAGGCATCCCAGATTCATGTTGGGCTTGTAGAAGCTGATGCCGAAGATTTTTCCAGCACAGAGGATGTTGCGGCTGAGTTCGACAAATGGGCTTCGCGTGCAGATTAAGTTTGTTCGTAACGCTTTGCGTGACCTTGGTGATGAAGCGGCCTTAGTCAGCTATTTCCAAGCGACTTTTAATACGGTCCAATCTTTCCCGAATTCTGTCAATGCTGTGTCGGTCATGGATAACTTCAGCATAATTACCCGCTTCGTCACGGGCAATGCGGGTAAGCCCTGTCTCTATACCGCTTAATCTCGCCAAGATTTCGTGGTCACGCCCACGGGCGGCATCCAGCTCAGCCCGGATTTTTCCGAGTTGTTCCAGTACCAAATTGTCTTCCATTTCGCGCACCCTATGTCTGATTCACTCTAACGTCCATTGCGACTCGCGCCACCCCGGAGAATGAAAGAGAATGGGAGCGGGTGGCGGCGGATTGAGATCGCGCGAAATTTTGGTGACTTGATCCCGTTTCTAACGGGACCCGCCGGGCCGACTCGTACCCCGGATTGCCTCCATGAGAGCGCACATTAAGAGGACCGCCTGTGGCTTGCTGCAGGCAGGTTGATTCGGCATCGGCATCCGTCGCCTCCCACGTTTTCAGTATAGATGGAGAGGAAAGCCAATGGAACTGAAACCCATTTTTCAACGTGTGATCGGCCTGGATATTCATCAGGCACAAGTCACGGCCTGTGCCATCATAGGCAACCCGGATGGCACTGTGGAGGTAGAGCGCCGTCAGTTTGGCGGCTTCAAGAAAGACCGCCGGGCCTTGGCGGATTGGTGTGCGACCTGGCAGCCGGATGCAGTGGTCATGGAGAGTACCGGGATTTACTGGAAAAGTCCCTATGCGGCTTTGGAGCAGGTCGGCATTCGTGCCCAGGTCGTCAATGCCCGTCACGTCAAACAGGTGCCCGGGCGCAAAACCGATGTTGGCGATGCGGAATGGCTGGCCATGCTGGCGCGCGCGGGCTTGTTACGCGGTTCCTTTGTCCCGCCAGCGCCACTGCGGGAATTACGCTTGATTGCCCGCCAACGCCAGAAGTTGGTCGGCATGCTGGCCTCCGAAAAGAACCGGCTACACAAGGTGCTGACCGACGGGGGGATCCGCCTGGGCGGGAGCTATAGTCAAATCTGGTGTATGAGCATTTTCTGACATAGATCAGGCGGCGGTCTGTTGATCATCCGGCAGGGTGAGGTTAGCCGGTATGCCATCGATAAATTTCACCCCTGCAAAAAGCTGCAGGACTTTCTCTGGAGCATAAATCCCAATCCAGCGTTTTTCAGCCTGCTGCAGCATCTTGAAACCCAATCCCAGAAAGCTGCTGCGTGATACACAGTTCTTCGTCCGGGTAGTCCGGTGGCGTACCGTAGCGAAGGTGGACTCAATGGCAT
>NZ_MOAD01000001.1:160004-259152 GCF_001931655.1 Acidithiobacillus albertensis
ATCCAGTGCGGCCCAAAACCCCATGGCACCATCCCCAATGGCGAGCAAAGGGGCCGTCTCCAGACCGCGCGCCTGCAGGTCACGCAGGATCTCCAGCCAGGAAGCTTTGGATTCGCGCAGGCCGTCACTGACACTGACCAGCTCTTTCTTACCCTCTGCCGTCACGCCGATAATCACCAGCAGGCAGATACGCGGATCCTCCTCCGCACGGAGGTTCGTAATAAATACCGTCTACCCACCAGTAAGCATAGCGCTTCCCCTGTAGGGAGCGGCGTTGCCAATGGGCATACTCTTGCGCCCACTCCGCCTTGAGACGTCCCAACACCGCAGGTGAAAGTCCCTTGGCCTCATCACCCAGCAAAATGGAAAGGGCTTCCTGCATGTGGCCGGAAGATACCCCATGCAGATAGAGCCAAGGTACTGTAGCGGCTACCGTTCGTGATTTGTGTACATACGGAGGCGCCAGTACCGAATTGAATTTGACCCCCGATCCTGAGCGGTCCCGCACTTTAGGTACTTTGACGGGTACCGGACCCAGGGCGGTCATCATCTCGCGCTCCGGCAAGTGTCCATTACGCACGACCGCCTGGCGCCCATCAACCATCCGCACCGTCGCAAATTCTTCCAGCAATACCGCCACCTCTGCCTCTATGGCCTGCTCAATCAGAGAGCGTGCCGCGCGTCGAAGTATCCCTTCAATGCCCAGACCCAACTCTCCCATCCCACCTGCTATTACGGTATTCTTTTCCACGGCGTACTCCTTATGTTGCTCTTTGAGTCGGAAACCCTTTGTAGCAACAGTACGCCACCTCATTCAAGCCAGTTGTGACGCGCCCGTACACCACTTTCGAGCATAGCTCGCCTGGGCGTGGTGGTCAGCGATATTCATGGTCAATCGGCACGCGCCATGATCAAAGCGCTGATTCAGGGCGCCACGCCCCAGGAGGTACTGTCCCTGGCGAGCCATCGCCTCAAGGCCAGCCGGGAGGAGATTCTGGATGCGTTGCAGGGCGATTTGAGTGCCTGCCATCGTTTTGTTCTGGACGAAGTGATGCACCATATCGAAGCCCTGGAAGCGCAGATCGCGCGCTTCGATACCCGCTTGCTGGACGGTTTGGCCCCGCAACAGCATGCACTGGCCTTGCTGCAGACCTTGCCGGGGGTGGATACTATAGGTGCTGCCTTATTGCTGGTGGAAATCGGGGACGATATGAAGGTCTTCGGGAGTGCCGATCGCCTGGCGTCGTGGGCCGGTCTGTGCCCGGGCAACAACGAATCGGCCGGTAAGCGCAAAAGTGGTCGCACCCGGAAAGGGAATCCTTACGTGCGCCGCGTCTTGTGCGAATGCGCCCATGCCGCCAGTCGCACCCAATGCGCTCTGCCCACCAAATTCCAGAACCTGGTCGTGCGCCGAGGTCATAAACGATCCATTATCGCCTTGGCCCACAAAATGCTGCGCATCATCTACTTCATGCTCTCTCGCGGCACATATTACCGGGACGCCGCCACCGATTATGAAGCCTTGAGCGTACAACGTAATGCCGCACGCTGGATAAAAAGCTGATCAAGTTCGGATTCCTGCCCGATCCGGCATAACCGCTTTCAGATCCCGTCAAATGGTCCTCACAGGCCAGGGACTTCTGTGCCCGTAATCCTATCTCTTTCACATTAATTATGGAATCTACAAAGAGAAAAGACAATGCGGTGCCTCGCAGTAGTTCCTGTTTACTGTTCCTCGTCATCCTTCTTCCGGAAACTCTCCTCTGCCGCATCCATTTCGTCGGCAGCACTGCGCTCAGGGGTTTCATCTTCTTCCGCGTTTCCTGCAATGGGCTGAGGTGTCCGGATGCGTCCTGCGAAGAACAAGCCCAATTCGAAGAGCATGTACATGGGGATGAGGAGCAGCACCATGGACATGACATCGGGGGGGCTGAGGACGGCTGAGGCGATGGCGCAGACTAAAAACGCATAGCGCCGACTCCGCCGCAAGGTCGCAACCTGGAGAATACCTACGCGTACCAGAACAACAATCAAAATAGGAATTTGAAAAGCCAGACCAAAGGCCAGGGAAAACTTGACGATCAGGGACAAATAGCTGTCCACTTTCGGCATGGCGGTGATATCTGAACCGGAAAAACTGGTAAAAAAACGAAACGCATTGGGAAACACCACAAAATAGGCAAAGAGCATTCCGCCAATAAACAGAAATATCGAGGCGAAAATGAGGGGGAAAAATGCTTTGCGCTCGTGTTCATATAAGCCCGGAGCCAGAAAAGCCCAGAATTGATAAAGCACTACGGGCAGTGCCAGCACAAATCCTGAAATCAGGGACAACTGAATATAGGTGAGAAATACTTCGGGAAGGCTGGTGTAGATCAGGTGACTGCCTTTGGGCAGAACCGCAATCAGGGGGGCAGCAAGAATATTATAAATGGTTTTGGAAAAGGGATAGGAAACTAGAAAACCAACAAAAATGGCGATGACGGATACCAGTACCCGGCGACGCAGTTCCAGCAAATGACCAATAAAAGTGTTCTCCGCCAATTTCTCCATGTTTAAGCAATTTCCTCAGGCGGAATACAAAAAAAAGTGTGTGTGCAAGCATCCAGGCCGTATGAAGGGATAGAAGGCATACAGGGAAAAGTGAAAATAACTACTCCATCAGCAGTAGAGAACCATCATCAATGCAGGCGATCTTCTGGTCCAGGCAGGTTATCAGAATGTATGGCTGGTGGTACGACATCAATGTCGAGTTCCGTTTGTCTTGGCCCGCTTTCTTGTGGAGGGGATGCTTCGGAAGCAAGCTCATTGGCACGGGTTTCCCGAAGCGACGCAGAAGCGGTTATGTCACCCGGTAAAATTTCCTCACTGGCATAATCCCTTAACTTGTCTGCTTCCTTGCGCAAATCGTCCAGCAAAAGCTGCTGCTCTACTTCAGAACGCAGACCATTCATGGTACGGCGCATGACACCGTACCACTTGCCTGCAGTTCGAGCCATTTCAGGCATTTTTTCCGGGCCGACCACCAGCAGAACAATAATGCCCAGAAGTGCCAGTTCGCCAAAGCTGAAATCAAACATGACCGATCAACGATTAACGGTTTCGTGCTCTTTACTGGGCTGAACGCTGGCATCGATGGTATGACCAATGCTCGCATCCTTTTTCTCTTCTTCCTCTTCCTTGACGGCAGAACGGAAGCTTTTGATTGCAGAGCCTAGATCCGAGCCAACATTCCGCAATTTTGCTGTGCCGAACAGGGCTACAACAATCAGTAAAATAATAATCAAATGCCAGATACTAAAAGCGCCCATCACTGCTCTCCTTGCCCCGAAAGGGCTATGCGCTACAACCTAACTCTTTGACCATAGAAAAAAAATTCTGTTGCGTCAAGCCAGCGGACGCCTTGCAGCTTTTTCATCCAGGCCGGAAATTCCTTCGCGTTTCGCCAGTTCAGCGAGGACATCATCTACATGCAAATCCTGTTCCTCCAGAGCCACCATCAGGTGAAACAGCAGGTCAGCAGCCTCGGCAATAATCGGTTTTTTCTCATGATTTTTGCAGGCCAACACAAATTCTGTGGCTTCTTCGCCCACTTTTTTCAGGATCCGGTCCTGGCCGCCATGGAGCAGTTGCGCGACGTAGGACTGGCCGGGATCAGCCTGCCTACGTTGATGTAAGGTGCTCTGCAGGCTGTCGAGAATGCTGCCCGAGGGCGGAGCCTGGTGCTGCCAACCTTCGGCACCGGGCGCTCCCTGAAAAAAGCAGGTGGCCTCGCCGGTATGGCAGGCCGGCCCTTCCTGGATAACCCGCATCAGCAGCGTATCGCCGTCACAATCCAGGCGCAGATCGACCAGATGCTGAAAATGGCCGGAGCTTTCTCCCTTGCGCCAGAGGGCTTGCCGGGAACGTGACCAGTAGGTGCCCATCTCGTCCCGCAAAGTCGCTGTTAAGGCTTCGGCATTCATCCAGGCGAGCATCAGGACCCTACCGCTGCGGGCATCCTGGGCAATGGCCGGAACCAGGCCATCGGCATTCCAGCGTACGGCTGCCAGGAGAGCGTTGTACTGGTTATCACCCATGCCGCTATAAACCCCCGAAGTATGTGTGTCTCTATAAACTACGCAATATGTCTGATGCTGGATGCACACCCGGCGTTTTCAGATACTTTCCCGCACGGGAATACCGGCTTTGACCATTTCGGCTTTGACTTCGGCAATGCGAAACTGCCCGAAATGAAAAACACTGGCGGCCAGCACGGCGTCGGCATGACCTTGCACAACGCCTTCGGCAAAATGTTCAATGGCACCGACACCACCCGAAGCGATGACCGGAACCGGAACCGCATCACTGACAGCGCGGGTCAGCTCCAGATCAAATCCCACACCGGTTCCATCCCGATCCATACTGGTCAGCAGGATTTCTCCGGCGCCATAGTCCGCCATCTGCTGCGCCCAGGTGATGGCGTTGAGACCCGTGGAATGGCGGCCTCCATGGGTAAATACCTCCCAGTGGTCATCGACGCGTTTGGCATCAATAGCGACCACGATGCAGGAGTTGCCAAAACGCCGGGCCGCCGCACGCACCAGTTCGGGTTCCTTGACGGCCGCACTATTGATGCTGACTTTGTCCGCACCTGCCAGCAGCAGGGTGCGGATGTCGTCGACGCTGCGCACCCCGCCACCGACGGTCAGTGGGATGAATACCTGGGCAGCAACTGCCGAAACCACCTCTGCCAGGGTGCCCCTTTGTTCATAACTAGCTGAAATATCGAGAAAGGTCAGTTCGTCAGCACCTTCGTCGTTGTAGCGTTTAGCCACCTCTACCGGGTCACCGGCATCGCGCAGGGCGACGAACTGGACACCTTTGACGACGCGGCCATGGTCAATATCCAGACAGGGAATGATGCGCCTGGAAAGCATGGCCCTAAGCCTCGGCCCGGGCGCGGGCACTGGCAAAGTCCAGTGTCCCTTCATAAATCGCCCGGCCGGTGATAGCACCCATTACCCCATCGTCTTCGTGGATTTTGAGAGCCAGCACCTGGTCGAGGTCGGCAATGCCTCCCGAGGCGATGACCGGAACCGGGACGGCCTGCGCCAGTGCTACCGTGGCGGGTATATTGGGTCCACTCAACATGCCGTCGCGGCTGATATCAGTGTAGATAATGGCTTCGATGCCATCGGCAGCAAAATGCTGGGCAAGATCCACGGGATCGTGGCGGGACAGCTTGGACCAGCCTTCGGTGGCTACCTTGCCATCCCGGGCGTCAATGCCGACCATGATGTGGCCGGGAAAGCTGACGGCTGCATCGCGGACGAAGCCCGGTGCCTTGACGGCCTGGGTGCCGATAATGACATAGCGCACCCCCGCCTGGATGTAGGTTTCAATTTGTTCTTCGCTGCGGATGCCACCACCAACCTGAATTTCCAGGTCTGGAAAACGTTCGCAAATGGCCGCGATGGCTTTGGCATTGACCGGCTCACCCTGTACGGCTCCATCCAGATCAACAATATGCAGACGTTTCGCACCACCTTCTACCCAGCGCTGGGCCGTGGCAACCGGATCATCAGAAAAAATGGTATGGTCTTCCATGCGTCCCTGGCGCAAGCGCACACAACTGCCGCCTTTAAGGTCGATGGCCGGAATCAACAGCATGACAACATCCTCCGTAAAAAATTTTTCCGCAAAATCAGCTCAGATGGCACATTGGGAGCCGCAGTCTCCATCCCAGGCAAGAAAATTGCCGAGCAGGCGCAGGCCGGCGCTGCCACTTTTTTCCGGGTGACATTGCATGGCAAAAAGATTGTCCGCCGCGACTGCTGCGCAGAAAGGAAAAGCGTAATCGCTGAAAGCCGCCAGGATTTCCGGGGCAGAAGGCTCCACGTAATACGAATGCACAAAATAAAACTGGGCATTTTGCGGAACGCCAGCGAACAGCGGATGGTCCACCAGTTGATGCAACTCATTCCAGCCCATATGCGGGATTTTCAGGCGACGACCATCGGCGCTGTGCAGGGCTTCTTCGGGAAAGGGGATGACGCGGCCCGGCAGGAGGCCAAGACCCGCATGTTCGCCATGTTCTTCACTGCTGTCCATCAGCATCTGCATGCCCAGACAGATGCCCAGAAAGGGGCGGGTCTGGGCAGCTACGCGGACAAAATCGCTGAGTTCGCGCGCTTCCAATGCCGCCATACAATCCCCGAAGGCACCAACACCGGGGAAAATAATGCGATCCGTAGTGGCCAGTTCACTCACCTGATCACTGACAACGGCTTTACCGCCCAGGTATTCCACGGCCTTGGCTACGGAATAGAGGTTCCCCATCCCGTAATCAATAATGCCCACCCTGGTGCCGTTCATAGGCTCAGGGTTCCTTTGGTACTGGGGATATTACCGGCCATTCGGGGGTCGCGGCTGACCGCCATGCGCAGGGCGCGACCACAGGCCTTGAACAGGGTTTCGGCAATGTGGTGGGTATTACGGCCGCGCAAGGCATCCAGATGCAGGGTGAGCATGGCGTGGTTGACGAATCCCTGAAAAAACTCATGGAAAAGATCCACATCAAAGCCGCCAACCTGGGCACGCGGGAATTCTACGGCAAACACCAAGCCTGGACGGCCGGACAGATCCACAACCACCCGTGACAGGGCTTCGTCCAGAGGCACATAAGCGTGTCCATAGCGCTGGATGCCGGATTTGTCCCCCACGGCCTGAGCAAAAGCCTGACCCAGCGTGATGCCGATGTCTTCGACCGTATGATGGGCATCAATGTCGAGATCGCCCTGAGCCTGAATGCTCAGATCAAAAAGCCCGTGACGCACAATCTGATGAATCATGTGGTCGAGAAAAGGCAGACCGGTATGCAGATCCGCCTGTCCCGAGCCATCCAGATTGATCTGGACGCGAATCTGGGTTTCAAGGGTGTTTCTTTCGACTTCAGCTTGGCGCGGCTTCACAGTAATGACTCCAGTACGGAGAGAAAACGGCTGTTTTCGGCAGGTTTGCCGACACTCACCCGCAGATAGTCGCCGAGACGGGGGTGGCCTGTAAAGGCTTTGATCAATATCCCCCCGTTTTTCAGACCTGCGTAAATTTCTGCCGCTTTTCCGGGCGTATGGAAAAGCAGGAAATTGGCGGCACTGGGCCAGACTGCCAGGCCCATGGCGGAGATGGTCTTGAACATCCTGTCTCGTTCGGCGCGCAGAATATCCGCCTGTTCATCGAGTACGGTGCTGTGCTGGAGATAAAAGGCGGCACTGCGTTGAGTCAGGATGTTGATATTGTAGGGCAGACGTAATTTGTCCAGTTCCTGAATCCAGGCGGATGGCCCTGCCAGCATGCCGAGGCGGAGTCCTGCCAGACCTTCTTTGGAAAGCGTACGCAACAGCAGCAGGTTGGGATATTGTCCGAGTCGACCGGCAAAAGTGGTTTGACTGAAGGCATGATAGGCTTCATCCACAACCACCAGACCGGGAGCCGCCTGGATAATGGCCTCGAGGTCGGCTTCCGGGAACAGGCTGCCGCTGGGATTATTGGGCCAGTCGAGAAACACGATGGCGGGCTGGTGTTCGGCGATGGCCCGGAGCATGGCGGGCAAATCCAGCTGAAATTCCGCATCCAGGGGCACGCCGATGAAGGGCAGTCCCAGTTGCTCGGCGAGCAGGCGATACATGACGAAACTGGGATCAACCGCCATGATCGGCCGACCTGTTCCGGCCACAGCGGTCACCAGAATCTGAATCAGTTCATCGGAGCCGTTGCCGAGCATGAGTTCAACCCCCGCAGGCAGGCCGATATGCTTTTTGAGGGCAGTAATCAGGCGGTCGGGGTGGGGATCAGGATAACGGTTAATGGGGGCATCGCTCAGACTTTCCAGCCAGGCCTCGCGCAGCAGATCGGGGAGCCCATAGGGATTTTCCATGGCATCCAGCTTGATCAGGCCGGTGCTGGGTGCGACTGCATAAGCTTTGCTGGCCAGCAGTTCCGGGCGCAGCAGAACTTCCATCAGCGTCCGGCTATTCATTTTTGCCGGTCCGTGACGCGACAGGCTGCAGAACGGGCATGAGCGGTCAGCCCTTCACCCAGCGCCAGACGCTCGGCCAGCTGGCCGAGCGTGTTAGCGCCAGCCGCACTGGCCTGAATGAGGCTACTGCGTTTGACGAAATCATAAACACCCAGCGGCGAGGAAAACCGGGCACTGCCACCGGTGGGCAGAACATGATTGGGTCCCGCTACATAATCACCCAGTGCCTCACAACTATGAATACCCATGAATATGGCGCCCGCATTATGAATGTCGGGCAGCCAGCTTTCCGGATCAGCTACTGCCAGCTCCAGATGCTCTGCGGCAATCCTGTTGGCGACCTCGCAGGCTTCGGCACGGTCACGCACGCGGATGACCGCCCCACGATCCGCCCAGCTTTTACCGGCGATGGGGGCGCGGTCGAGCACGCTCAGAGCCTGATCCACTGCGCTGACCACAGCGTCAATGTGAGCGTCATCCCAACTGATGAAAATACTCTGGGCAATTTCATCGTGTTCTGCCTGAGACAGAAGATCCCAGGCCAGCCATTCTGCAGGCGCAGACCCATCACTAATTACCAGGATTTCGCTGGGGCCGGCAATCATGTCGATGCCTACCCGACCAAAAACCATACGCTTGGCCGTGGCGACATAAATATTGCCGGGACCGACGATTTTGTCGACGGCAGGAACGGTTTCGGTTCCATAAGCCAGTGCAGCAACGGCTTGGGCCCCACCCACGCAAAACACCCGATGCACCCCGGCAATGGCGGCAGCGGCCAATACCCAGGAGTTCACCTGACCTTTGGGGGTAGGGACAACCATGATGATCTCCTGAACTCCAGCCACGTGGGCAGGAATGGCGTTCATCAGTACCGAGCTGGGGTAGGCGGCCTTGCCGCCGGGCACATAAATGCCTACCCGGGACAAGGGCAAAATGCGCTGGCCGAGCCGGGTACCATCATCTTCGCTGAAACTCCAGCTCTCGCTACGCTGATGTTCATGATAGGCGCGAATACGTTGGGCGGCTTCTTCCAGGGCCGCACGCTGCAAGGGTTCCAGGCTGTTTAAAGCCTGTTCCAGAGCCGTCCGAGGTATTTCCAGGTCAGCTGCAGAAGCGGTGCTCAAACCATCGAAGCGTTCGGTAAATTCCCGTAAGGCGGCATCCCCCCGATCGCGCACAGCATTGACAATTTCCCTGACCCGGCCTTCTACCTGATCATCGAGATTGGCATCCCAATCATGCAGGGCATGAAACTGCCGGGTGAAATCAGAGTCGCTGGTGTCGAGACGATTCATGAGCGGACCTGTGCCTCCAGTTGGGTGATCAGCTGTTCAATGGCGCGGCGCTTGAGTTTCATGGCGGCCCGATTGACTACCAGGCGGCTGGAAATCGGCATGATTTCCTCGACTTCGACGAGGCCGTTTTCCAGAAGCGTCCGACCGCTGGAAACCAGATCGACAATACGATCCGCCAGTCCGACCAGAGGCGCCAGCTCCATGCTGCCGTACAATTTGATGATTTCGGTCTGCACCCCACGACTATGAAAATAGTCCCGGGTAATGTGCGGGTATTTGGTGGCAATCCGCACCCGCTCCCAGCGTTGCGGGGCATCGGTGGCAGCCAGCGCGGCAGGCTCTGCCACGGACATGCGACATAGGCCAATGCGCAAGTCCAGCGGTTCATACAAATCCAGTCCTTCCTGTTCGAGCAGCACATCTTTTCCGGCGATACCGACATCGGCAGCACCCCAGGTCACATAGGTAGGGACATCGCTGGCACGAATCACCAGAAAACGCACTTGCGGATCGGTGCTGGGAATGATGAGTTTGCGCGATTCATCGGGATCTTCGGCCAGTTCGATGCCCGCACCGGCAAATAACGGAATGGCTTCCTGAAGAATACGGCCCTTGGACAGGGCGATGGTGATGCCGGTATTCATGATGTGCTCCTGAGACCACTATTGCTGATACGTCGAATATCCGCGCCAAGAGCGCCCAGTTTTTCTTCAATGACTTCGTAGCCACGATCAAGATGATAAATCCGGTCGATCAGGGTTTCCCCTTCAGCGACCAGACCAGCCAGAACCAGGCAGGCAGAGGCACGCAGATCGGTGGCCATGACCGGTGCGCCGCGCAACTTCGGAACACCCCGGACTACCGCCGTTTTACCGTCGGCGGTAATTTCCGCCCCGAGGCGCTGCAATTCGGAAACGTGCATGAAGCGATTTTCAAAGATCGTTTCCGTAATTACGCCGCTGCCTTCGGCAATGCAATTGAGGGCCATGAACTGCGCCTGCATGTCCGTTGGGAAAGCAGGAAAAGGGGCGGTACGAATGTCTACGGCCTTGGGTCGCTGCTTCATGCGCAGGCGAATCAGGTCGGCGCCGGTTGTTACCTCTGCCCCGGCTTCACGCAATTTGAGGATGACGCTTTCCAGGAGACTGGCGTCAGTACGTTTGAGGCAGACATCGCCCCCGGCCATGGCTGCGGCGACCAGATAAGTGCCGGTTTCAATGCGATCAGCCACCACGCTGTGTTCGGCACCATGTAATTCTTTGACACCTTCTATCTCAATGACCGAAGTGCCCGCCCCGGAAATGCGCGCGCCCATGGCATTCAGACAGCGGGCAAGATCCACAATTTCGGGCTCGCGGGCCGCATTTTCGAGCGTGGTGTGCCCCTCGGCCAGTGTCGCGGCCATGAGCAGGTTTTCGGTGCCGGTGACAGAAACGATTTCCATGACAATCCGGGCGCCGATGAGTTTTGCCGCCCTGGCTTTGACAAAGCCATTTTCCACCGTAATTTCCGCACCCAGGGCCTGCAAACCGCTCAGGTGGACACTGACGGGACGACTACCAATGGCGCAGCCTCCCGGCAGGCTGACTTCAGCAGAACCATGACGGGCGAGGAGTGGGCCGAGCACCAGAATGGAGGCTCGCATGGTTTTTACCAGCTCGTAGGGAGCCACCAGCGAGTGCACCGGCCGGGGATCCACTTCGATACCGAGTTGACCGTCCACCAGGACTCTGGCCCCGAGGGTACTGAGGAGTTCCAGGGTAGTGGTAATGTCCCGGAGATGTGGGATATTACGAAGCTGTACGGGTTCTTTTGCCAGCAAGGTGGCAGCGAGGCAGGGCAGCGCCGCATTTTTGGCCCCGGAAATCCGTAGTTCGCCACGCAGGGGGCCATTACCACGCAGCAGCAGTTTATCCATAAGGGTCGATGCTAACCTTTCAGGCGTTTTGGGCTTTTTCCACCAGCTTCTGGAGTTCGCCCTGCTGGTAGAGATCAGACATGATGTCGGAGCCGCCGACAAATTCACCTTGAATATACAACTGGGGAATGGTTGGCCAGCTGGAAAACTGCTTGATACCGTCGCGAATCTGGGGATCGGCGAGAACGTCCACAGTGAATAATTCCTTCACTCCCGACTGTTGCAGCAATTGTATGGCGCGCGCCGAGAATCCGCACTGAGGCGCGCGGGGGTTGCCCTTCATGTAAAGCACAACAGGGTGTTTTTCAACTTGTTCCTGAATGAGTTCTTGAATCGTAGCCATGGTAATCCTCGTGACGTGTCGGGCGTGGATGGTTTCAGTGCTGGGCAGAATGACGGATCTGCTCGGCCTGTTCAGGGGTGAGAGTGCGCAGGGAAAGCGCATGAATTTCTTCACGCATGCTTTCACCCAGAGCGGCATAAACCCGCTGATGTTGTTTGACAGGGGACAAACCGGTAAAAGTAGCCGAGATGACCAGTGCTTCAAAATGGGCACCGTCATCTCCCTGTACTTCTACCAGGGCATCCGGGAGTTCTTGCTGAATAAGTGATTTGATCATGTTGGCGTTCATGCGGGCCATTGTATCCCATAACAGGAGATTTGTGATCCCCTTTTCAAAGCGGCTATTTTCGCATGGCGTGCTGTATTACTGGCGCAGCTTGTAACCCCGATCAAGCAGGCGCCAGGCAAAAAAGCCGGTGATGAGTGCAAAAGCCAGGCTGACCCCCAGGCTGGCCCAGACACTGACATCCGAATCGGCAAAAAAACCGTAACGAAAGCCATCAATGATGTAGAAAAAAGGGTTAATCAGGGAAATCTGCCGCCAGATCCCCGGCAGGGATTGCACCGAGTAAAATACTCCGGCCAGAAAGGTCAGGGGCATAATGACAAAATTCTGAAAACCGGCGATCTGATCGAATTTTTCGGCCCAGAGGCCCGCTATCAAACCCAGACTACCCATGCCGCTGGCACCAAGGATGGCGAAAATCAGAATCCAGAAGGGATGCAACACGGGAATTTGCAGGTAGAGCAAGGCCAGGGCAAAAATGGCCAGCCCCACTAAAATACCCCGGAACACCGAAGCGGCGACCATGGCCGTAAAAATTTCCGTGGGCGTGAGCGGGCTGAGCAGCACAAACACAATATTTCCGGTCACCTTGGATTGAATCAGGCTGGAAGAGCTGTTCGCGAAGGCATTTTGGAGCACAGACATCATCATCAAGCCGGGCACAATGAAAGCCGTATAACTGACACCTGGATACACGGTGATATGACTGCCCAGAGCATGCCCGAAAACCACCAGATAGAGAATGGTGGTAATCAGCGGGGCGGCAATGGTTTGCAACCAGACTTTACCGAAACGCAGGGTTTCCTTGTAAAACAGGGTCCAAGTCGGGGTCAGACTGCCCTGAATGCGGTTGCCGCTTGCGACAGTTGCCGGGGTACTATGCAGAATTTCAGGCATCGCTGCCGCGTAGATTGGGTTCCAGAATTTCTACATAGGCACTGTCGCGAATCCGATGTTGCCATTCGTCCATGCGTTCACGGACAATCCGGTTAAAGAGCTGCATGCGTGCTGCTGCCATGATCTGTTTTTCTTCCACGGGCTGCTGACGCCGGCCCTGGGACTGCAGGATGTAAATCGCATCGCCTTCACGAATGGGACTGCTGACGGCTCCGGGCTGCAAGGTGAGCAAAGTCCGTTCAAGGGTGTCTGGCAGCTGTCCCGGGGTAATCCAGCCCATTTCTCCGCCTTTTGCAGCGGTGTTGGGATCCTGACTGTAGTTCCGCGCCAGTTCCGAGAAACGGCTGCCATTCTGAAGGGCAGTCTGAATATCCTGGGCGCGATCTTCTGCTTCCTGAAGTTGCAGGCTACTGCCAGCGCGGAGCACGATGGCTGCTGCTTTGACCTCAGTGATGGTTGGTTGTTCGTCTTTTTTGTCGAGGATCTTGAAAATGTGGAAACCGGTGGGTCCGGCGATGACCTGGCTGATATCCCCGGTTTTCAGGGACATGAGGGCCTGAGACACCGAGGGGGGGAGCTCTCCGGCTTTCACCCAGCCTATCCGACCGCCCTGCAGGGCATCGCGGCCACTGCTGACCTGCGCCGCGAGGCGTGAAAAGTCTTCCCCGGCAATCAGGTGATTCCGGACCTCGGTGGCCTGTTGGCGGGCTGCGCTGATGGCGTTGGGGGTCGGGTTGTTGGGCATGGGGATGAATATCTGCTGCAGGTTGAAGCTGACTCCGCCCATGTCCTTGAGTTGATGAGCGAAGGTTTTGACTTCGTCAGGCCCCACATGGACGCGGCTTTCCACTTCCTGCTGCATGAGTCGGTCAACAATAATGCGATCCTTGAGATCGTTGGTGAAGGTTTCCCAGGATTGTCCCTGACTACTCAATGCTTGACGTAACTGGTCAGCGGTCATGTGGTTGGCCTGGGCCAGGTTGTTGACGGCCTGATCCAGCATGCCTTTGTCCACTTTTATGTTGGCGCGTTGCGCCATTTGTAATTCGATATCCTGCAAAATCATCTGTTGCAGCACCTGACGGCGCAAAATGTCATCCGCAGGCATGGCATTGGGATCGCTCTGCTGGAGATGGGCGCGCACCGCGCTGACGCGTTGCTCCAGTTGCATGGAGGTGATGATATTGTCGTTGACGATGGCTACGATTTTATCCAGATTCACCGCGTTGCTGGGCATTGGCGCATTCATGGGTGCCAGTGCAGAGTCTTCCGAATAAGTATGCGTTGCCGGTGCAGAATCAACAGCAGGCGCTGGTGCCTGGGCCAGGAGGGTATCCCGGTTCAGGAAAGGCGTGCTGGCCCAGCCCGCAACGGGCAGGGTTCCAAGCAGCAGGCTCAGGGCAATAACAAGTGGACGACGTTTGCAGGACATCAAAACTCCATACTGGCGCCCGGCACATACTGGCTGAGCAAACCGGTTGAGGCATTGCCCAGGCTGGTTAGGCCGCGCAACACGATCTCGAAATAAACAGCATTATTGGACTGCCCGCCAAGCAGGATCTGATGATATACCATCATGTGCGCTGCCCAGCAGCCGCCATCATAGCCGATCCCCACCAGCTCCTCCAGAGGCTTGCTGTCGGTAACATCATACTGATAGCTCCCCAGTAACTGCCAGTTCCGGAATACCGGCCAGGCGCCGGAAACACCGGTTTGGTCGACGAAATCCCGGGTAAAGCGGTAATCGAGGTTGATCACCCGCTGCGGTCCCGGCAACCATTGGGCGCGCAGATTGAGGCGGTCGAGCTGGCTATGTTGCGGGTTGATCTGGGTGCTGGCGAGCAGGTTCATGTCGGCAACGGGAGCGTATTGTCCCTCGAAAAAATAATTGGACTGTGTGGCCTGCGGAACAATATCACCAGCCAGATTGATCTGTTCGTGATTGAAATAGCGAATTTGCCCGACGGCTGCTTCCCAGAGCTGACGGCCCGTGGGGGTCAGCCAGGTACCACGTAGCCCATAGGCAATTTGATTGGCAGCATTTATCCGGTCACTGCCGGTATACAGTACGTTGTCGCTAAAAATGCCGGGAAAATCCAGGTAAGGCGTGCTGGCGTCAAAATTGGGAATGTCATTCTGGGCCTGCAAGGGAATGTAGGTATATTTGAAAATCGGTTGCAGGAGCGCCGTGCTGCCATTGCTGCCATAGCGGACAAAATTCAGTCCACCCTTCAGGCTCAGGGCGGGGAGGGTGCGGTTTATGGCGCGCGCATAAGGGGCATTGCGTTGAATTTGATAATGGCTGTAGTAGAGGCGGGCCTGGGGTTCGAGGAAGCCCCAACCCCGGCTGAAGCGCCATCCCAGAGTGGGGGTCAGATCCAGGCGCTGACCAATGGGTCCGGTGGAAGCAGAAAAATAATTGAAGCTGCTATGCCAATTGAAGTAGCCGCTGCGTCCCACCCGCCAGTAGCCATCTGCATAAATGCGCGGCAACTGGGCATAAGGTGCGTTGCTGTCTGGCGCGAGTTCCTGGTAACCCTGTAATTCGGCACCGGCACTGATGTGGGCATTGTTGTAGTAAATTCCGCCGGTGGAAGTAATGTAAGGGGCGTTACCAATACCGCCAATAAAACTGCTGCCGAAACCTGCGGTGCTGCCGAAATCGGAAAGAAAGTTTTTGTAACTGACCCGATTGTAATTGACGTTGAAACTGAAGCCGTCGCCGAGATTCTGGATGTGCTGCCAGGACAATGCCCAGACATTTTTATGGGTCAGTTGGTCCGAAGGCAACAAATCCAGAAAAAGCTTGCCGCTGTAGTTCGGTTCGAGATAACGAAATTCGTTTTGCAGCATGACACCACGCCGGGTGAAGTAATTCAGGGTAAAGGTGTCGTCCAGGTTGCGGGAAATGTCGAAATAGTAGGGTATGCCCAGATAAAAGCCGTTGACGGTGGAGCTGCCCAGGCCGGGGGCCAGAAAACCGGAATGGCGCTTGAGCGGAAAGCTGAAATAGGGCATCCAGAATACCGGAAGACCGGATACATTCAGCGTAGTATTTTTGGTCGTCACATAGTTGTCGTTCTGGTTGAGGTCGATCTGACTGCTCCACAGTTGCCAGGCGGGTACCTTGCCGTGGCAGGTTGTGTAGCAAGCCTCATTCAGCTGATAGTGACCCTTGCTCAACTCGCGACCACTTTCTGCATGACCATGTCCCTGCTCGGCTTCGAGCAGATAACGGGGGTGTACGACTATCCCCTCGTTGGCCTTGAGATGAATGGTTGCCTGGGGGGCTGCTGTGACCATGCCGGGGCTCACCATCCGCACGTGGCCATCAGCCAGAATTTCATCTTTGGCCTGGTCGTAATGCACCGTATCGGCGTAAACCCGCCGATCTCCATAAAGTACTTCGACATTACCCTTGGCCGTCCAGTGCCCACTGCCCATTCCGTTGACTTGATCGGCATACAGGGTCACCGGCTTTTCCACGGTCGTAGCCCAGGCGAGGCCGGGGCTTAACAATGCTGCCAGCAGGGCCAGGCAAATGCGGCGACGCGGAGAAGCAACGTGCCCGGACGGAAGAGATTTTCCGTGTCGAAATTTGCGAACCTGCTGAAGAGGGCTTTTCATAGGCGCCTAAAATCGCACAAAATGCTTTTATGTCGCAATCTCTAAGCACCAGAAAAATTTTGACGCCCGCTGTTTCGGCCGGACAAATATCGCCAGATGCAGCAGCCTGGCTGCAGGCCAGGGGCGTGGATGCTGGACAGTCTCAGGCCATTCCCGGTGATGCCAGTGGCCGGCATTACTGGCGTTTGCCGGACCAGCGGCTGTTTATGGATGCGCCACCACCTGAGGATATTTTGCCCTTTCTACGGGTTCAGCAGCGCTGGCAAAGTGCTGGACTGCCCGTGCCAAAAATTCTGGCAGCGCAGTTGCAGCCGGGATTTGTGCTCATTGAAGATCTGGGAACTACGGATCTCAAGGCCATTCTGGATACAGGCACGGAAACGGAGTTCTGGATGCAGCAGGCGCTGGACCTCATTGTTGCCCTGCAAAGCGCGGGCAGAAAGGATGATGCGCGACCTCGTCTACCGTTTTTTTCAAGGCAACGTCTGGGCGAAGAGCTGACTTTGTTTTATGACTGGTATTTGCTCAGGCATCTGGGGGTGACGCCGGATGAAGAAGCGCAGCAGAACTTGCAAAAGCTGTTTGCACTGTTGCAGGACAATGCCCTCAATCAGCCTCAGGTCTGGGTCCATCGGGATTTCCACGCCCGCAATCTCATGCTGCAGACTGATCCCCGGCGGCTGGTGATGATTGATTTTCAGGACGCTGTGACCGGCCCCTGGACCTATGATCTGGCCTCCTTGCTTTGGGATCGTTACTGGGATTGGGGCTCTGCCCGCCGGCACCAATGGATTCTGGATTTTCAGGGCCGACTCAGCAAAACTGGCAGGGCGGTATTGCCGCAGGCGTCCTTTGTACGCAGTGTCGAATGGATGGCATTGCAACGCAACATCAAGATTTTGGGAATTTTTTGCCGCTTGGCCCATCGCGATGGCAAGTCGGGTTATCTGGATTTACTACCGCAATTTCGCAAATATGTACTGGATGCCTTGGCCAGTGATGCGCAGCTGCAAATATTTTTCCCGCAGTTCTCGGTCTGGCTGGCGCTATGACCCGGGCGATGATCCTCGCAGCCGGGCGGGGTGAACGCTTACGTCCCTACACGGACCATCTTCCCAAGCCCTTGCTGGAAGTCGGGGGAAAACCGCTCATCGTGCGGCATCTGGAATCCCTGGCCGCTGCGGGAGTCTGCGAGGTCATCATCAATATCGGTCATCTGGGCGACCTGATTGTGGAAAGATTGGGTCATCAATGGCAAGGGCTGCGCATTGTCTATAGTGACGAAAGGTCGGGTTGCCTGGAGACCGGTGGCGCTTTGATCCGGGCTTTGCCACAACTAGGAGATGCTCCATTTTTGCTGGTCAACGGCGATATTTGTACGGATTTCCCCTGGGATTCTCTGCTGCAGGCGTCTTTGGCTTCTGTATATTTGGTCCTGGTTCCTAATCCACTCCATCATCTTGCAGGAGACTTTGCCCTGAATGCGGGGATGGTGGCGTTGCAGGGCGAAGAACGTCATACTTATGCAGGAATTGCCCGCATAGATCCGGCGCTGTTGCGGGGCTATCCGGAACAGTCGGCACCCTTGGCGCCCTGGTTGCGACAGTGGATTGCAGCGGGTGTGGTGGAGGGGACCCTGTATCAGGGAATGTGGACAGATGTAGGTACGCCGGAGCGATGGCAAGTGGCGCAGAAAATATGCAGGGTACGGCAAGATGGAATTTGACCTGGTAGCCGTCCAGGACGCGATATCTGTGTCCGCCGAACTCCGAAAACGCTGGCGGAAAGACTGGGTTGATTTGATGGAACTCGCTGTCTGGGGGGATTTGCGCAGTCAGCAAATTGGGCTTGGCGGCAAGTTGCGCAAACGGGTTCTGGAGTATGGTGAGCGTTTGCGCTCTTACGTCAGTGACCGGAGCTGGATACCCCATCCTCGCGAACAAATTAAAAATGCCTTGAGTACCAGTTTGCAACTTCGTGAAGTCATTGGAAAGGTGGGCGAATTGATGGGCCAGTTTGCAGAAGGAGAAGATCTCGCCCGTTTGCAATCATTCTGGCAGGATTTCAGCGACCGCCTGATGGCGGATATTACTGAGCGCGAAGGGAAACTGGTACAATTGTTGAACCAGCAATATCACGAAGAAGTTTAACTTGACCCAGGTCTTCCAGCAGAATTTATGAAAATTGTATATACGTTGGTCATTATTGGTGCGCTAGCACTTTTTGCCCTGCTATTGTGGTGGGCGCGGGGGCAGGTGCTTGTCGGTAATACGCCCAAGGACAGCAGCAACTGGTATGCGCAGCATCCCGAAAGTCTGGCCGCAGAAAATATGCGTTGCTGGACCTTGCTCCGCCAGACTTCATTTGCGGATATTGACAAGGTCATGGCGGCTCATCCCCATTGTCATGCAGTCTATGAAGCCATTCAGGAACAGGACGGTGATCGTGCAGATTAAGTGTTTGTCAGAATGGCAGTAAGCATGGATGTCGATAATTTGTTGGCTACCGGGCGTGATGTTTTGCGTCTGGAGGCTGAAGCGGTAAGTGCATTGGAAGCACGTCTTGACGACAGTTTTGTCCAGGCTTGCGGGTTACTTCTCCAATGTTCGGGCCGGGTGGTGGTGAGTGGTATGGGCAAATCCGGCATCATCGGCAAAAAAATCGCCGCGACCCTGGCCAGTACGGGCAGTCCGGCTTTATTTCTGCACCCTGCGGAGGGCAGTCATGGCGATCTGGGCATGCTGACCCGCTCTGATTGTCTTCTGGCGCTCTCCAATTCGGGTGAAACGGCTGAATTGCTCGCCATTCTTCCGGTGGTCAAGCGTCTGGCCGTGCCACTGATCGCCATGACCGGCAATCCCCAATCGACCCTGGCGCGCAGTGCCGCTGTGCATCTCAATTGCAGTGTGCTGCGCGAAGCCTGTCCTCTGAATCTTGCGCCGACGGCGTCTACCACGGCAACTCTGGCCATGGGCGATGCCCTGGCCATGGCCTTGTTGCAGGCACGCGGTTTTTCGGCGGATGATTTCGCGCTTTCCCATCCCGGTGGAAGCCTTGGCAAGCGACTGTTGCTCCGGGTTCAGGATGTGATGCACCAAGGCCAGGCTTTGCCAAAGGTATTCCTGGAGACCATGCTGCGTGATGCGGTTCTGGAAATGAGCAGCAAAGGCTTGGGGATGACCGCCGTGGTGGATGGCGAAGATCGGGTGTTGGGAATTTTCACCGATGGCGATTTGCGGCGGGCTTTTGCCGAACGTCAGGATCTCTGGGAGCAACCCATGTCTGCCCTGGCTCATGCCCAACCCTGCAGCATCCGCGCCGAGGCGCTGGCGGCCGAGGCTTTGGCCCTGATGGAGGCCAAACGGGTGGGGGCGCTGCTGGTTGTGGACGACAATCAGCGCTTGGTCGGCGCCTTGAATATGCATGATTTACTTCGGGCCGGAATTGTATGAAGCGTCTGGCAGCGGAAACCCTGATGGAAAGTGCTGCGCAAATCCGGCTGCTGATCCTGGACGTGGATGGAGTGATGACCGACGGACGGCTGTATTTTGATGATGCCGGCACCGAAAGCAAAGCCTTTCACGTGCGCGATGGTTACGGGATCAAGCTGCTGCAGGCGCATGCCGTGGAATTGGCCATTATTACCGCACGATTCTCTCCAGCAGTGGCGCATCGTGCCCGGGACCTGGGTATCAAACATCTTTTTCAGGGCTGCAAGGACAAACATCTGGCTTACAGTGAGCTGAAGCTGGAGCTGAATGTCGAAGATGCCATGGTCGCGTACATGGGTGACGATCTGATTGATTTGCCCATTTTACAGCGCGTCGGGCTGGCCACTGCGCCAGCTGATGCCCATCCGGAACTGGCCCAGCGGGTTCACTGGCAAAGCCAGTATGAGGGTGGCCGAGGGGCCGTCCGGGAATTATGTGAGCTGATTTTGCAGGCCAAGGGCTGCTGGTCCGCCGTTTTGACCCAGGCTGGGCAACAGGGGCATTGTTGATGCTGCGTTTGCGGCTTCCCAGCCTAGGTTTTACCGTGCTGCTTATGTGTCTTGCCGGACTGGTCTGGTGGTCATGGCCGCAGCGCCCCCTGTCGCTCCCGCAAATTGACTGGCACGGTCAAATTCATAAGGGCGATCAGGCCGCTGAAGATGTTGTCATGCGCCAGTATGATGCCGCCGGAAAGCTGGACTTACTGGCCACGGCGCACACGGCCTATCACGAACCGCGTCGCGATCAGACCATACTCAAAGACGTCGCAGTCAAACGTTTTCGACCCGGCCAGGAACTGAATCTGAGCGCCAATCAGGGCAAGGTCGATGGATCCAGTCACCTGATTACCCTGTGGGGGAATGTCATCGGGACAATGAAACCAGATACCCGTTTTCTGACCGAAAGGGTGCACTATAACCCGCAAACGGGCATTATTAGCACCCAGGATCCGGTTCGTCTGGAACATGGTCAGGACTGGATGACCGGAATGGGGCTTTGGGCGTCGGTCAAAACCGAGGAGGTCAATATTTTGCGGAATGTACGTGGTGTTTATGCGCCTTAAGCATGGCTCGGTAGGGCGCTACTGGCCGGTCGGGCTGGTGATGGTTTCCCTGGCGGCCCTGGCGGCCCCTGCTGCCCAACAGACGTTGGCCAAAGGACCCATTCATATCAGTGCAGATACGCTGCATGCCGAAAACAAGCCTTCCCAGCAGGCCACTTATCTCGGCAATGTCGTTATGACCCAGGGCGATGTGGTCATTCATGCCAACAAACTCGTCATAGCTGCCCTGCAGGGTAAAGTACAAACGGCCACGGCAACTGGTAGTCCCGTCAGCTTTACCATGTCCAGCGCGCAGCGCCACGGCTACGGAGATACCCTGATTTATAAACCGGGTTCGGGGGAAATTGTGTTGCAGGGAAACGCCCATCTCTGGCAGGAAAAAAATGAAATCAGTGGCCAGCAGGTAACCTACTTTTTGAATAACCAGCAAACGGCAGTGACGGCAGCCCCCGGACAGCGCGTCCACTCCGTGTTTTATCCTGCAGCAGCAAACCGCTCTGCCAGCGGTGGGAGGCCATGAGCGATCTGCTCCAGGCCCAGTCCCTGGTCAAATCCTATCGTCGTCGTACGGTTGTCCGGGATGTTTCTGTTCAGGTTGCCGCCGGGGAAGTCGTGGGCTTGCTCGGCCCCAATGGCGCTGGCAAAACCACCACTTTTTACATGATGGTCGGACTGGTACGTCCGAATCGCGGTCATATTTTTTTGCAGCAGCGGGATATCACGGCACTCCCCATGCATGAACGGGCGCGCATGGGATTGGGTTACCTGCCTCAGGAACCATCGGTATTTCGGCAAATGAGCGCGGCAGATAATATTCTCGCGGTTCTGGAGACCCTGCCGCTCAGTAAAGCCGAGCGCCAGGATCGCCTGGATCAGCTCCTGGCTGAATTGCATTTGGGCCTGCTGCGCGACACCAAGGGGCACAGTCTCTCCGGCGGCGAGAGGCGCCGGGTGGAAATTGCGCGCGCCTTGGCCATGAGTCCGCGCTTCATTTTGCTGGATGAACCTTTTGCCGGGATCGACCCGATTTCTGTTTTGGAAATTCAACGCCTTATTCAGGACTTGCGGGAACGCGGCATTGGTATCCTGATTACCGATCATAATGTCCGCGAAACATTAGGCATTTGCGAACGCGCCTATATACTGCATGATGGGAAGGTGCTGACGGCCGGGAGCCCACAGGAAATCGTGGATGATCCCATGGTTCGTCAGGTATATCTGGGAGATCAGTTTCGAATCTGAATCTGGAAGGCAATGAAACAAGGTTTAGAACTCAAACTCGGTCAGCATTTGGCCATGACCCCGCAGCTGCAGCAGGCCATCCGCCTGCTGCAGTTATCGACGGTTGATCTGCAACAGGAAGTTCAGGGGATGCTGGAAAGCAATCCCCTTCTGGATGAGGACGTATCCGGTGAAGAAACCGGAGTCCCCGGCAGCGCTCCAGAACCCGGTGAAAACTCCGGTGAAGATCGCCAGCTGGATCTGGCTGCGGAAGATACTTTGCCTGATGATTTGCCGGTCGACAGCCAATGGGATGACGTGTTTGATCTGGGCACCAGTGCATCAGGTGGAGGTTCTGATGATGAGCTTCCCGACTTTGAAGCACGGAACAGTCACAGTCAAAGTCTTCAGGATTATCTGCGCTGGCAGGCGGATATGACGCACTTCAGTCCTGATGAGCGCAACATGGCGGAGATGATCATCGATGCTATTGATGATCGCGGTTATCTGGTTGAAAATACAGACGATCTGGCTGCTGCCATGGGTGCTGATGCTGCCGTTTTCCAGGCGGTATTGTTGCGCGTTCAGGACTTTGACCCTCCCGGTGTGGCGGCGCGTGATCTGAGTGAGTGTCTTTTGTTGCAGCTCAGGCAGTTGACGGATGTAGACGCCAGCGTGCAAAAGTTGGCGATGGATGTTGTCAAAGACCATTTGCAAGCCCTGGGTCGCCATGATTATCCACGGCTGTGCGCCAGTCTGGGGGTTGATGAGGGCATGCTGGGAGCAGCCATGGCGCTCATTTCCGCCCTTAACCCTAAACCGGGTGAAGAAGTCGGAAGCGAAAATACCGAGTATGTCATTCCCGATGTGATTGTGCGCTGGTCCGGAAAGCGTCTGCGGGTTGACCTGAACCCTGAGGCCATGCCCAAGCTGCGCATCAACCGCCGCTATGCGGGCATGGCCGGGGGCAAAGATGCCGCTCATAAATATATTCAGGATCAGCTCAATGAGGCGCGCTGGTTTATCAAAAGCCTGCAAAGTCGTCAGGAAACCATTTTGAAAGTGGCTCGGGCAATTGTGGATAAGCAGAAGGATTTTTTTAGCAACGGTCCGGAATCCATGCGCCCCATGGTGCTGCGCCATATCGCTGAAACCGTGGAAATGCATGAATCCACGGTTTCCCGGGTGACCAACCAGAAATACATGGTTACTCCCCGAGGTCTTTTCGAGTTCAAGTACTTTTTTTCCAGTCATGTGGGAACAGACAGTGGCGGCTCGGCATCAGCGACGGCCATTCGCGCCCTGCTCATCAAATTGACCCAGGCGGAAAATCCCAAACATCCTTTAAGTGATGCAGAAATTGCCAAGGTTCTCGCCGATCAGGGCATTCAGATTGCCCGCCGGACGGTAGCCAAATATCGGGAAGCGGCTAATATCCCGCCGGCAAGCCAGCGTCGGCGGCTTTAGTTTTCGACGTCCATAATACAGGGTTTTTTGTGGCGGCGGTTGGCGCTACACTGAAGCCGGACCCCGATCAGGGGCGATTATCATAAACAATCCTCGCAAGAGGACAGGAGAGCGCCATGCAAATTACCATTACCGGTCAGCACCTGGACCTGACAGAAGCCCTGAAAAACCATGCAGAAGAGAAAATCGGCAAGCTTGATCGACATTTTGATCAGGTGATTGATGCCCGGGTTGTTCTGAAACATGCGCCCCATGAAAATCCCGAAAATACCGCTGATGTGACTATGTATGCGGCTGGTCATGTGTTTCACGCCGTATCCCAGCATGCCGACATGTATCGCGCCCTGGATCTGGTCACCGAAAAACTGGAAAGCCAGATTGACAGTTACAAGGAAAAACGCCAGGACCGGCGTAATGATAATCCCTCCGGTCTGGCAGCCATTGCCGAGATGGAATGACCCTCAACCATGACGACTCTGCCCTTAACTCCCCAACAAGTTCTGATTGATCCTCCGGTTACGGATGCCGGAGCCGTGCTGGACGCCTTGGCGGCGCTTCTCGCAGAGTCGACCGGACAAACAGCTTCCGTCATTGCTGAGGCCCTGAAAAGTCGTGAAGAGCAGGGTTCTACTGGAATCGGTCATGGTGTCGCGCTTCCCCATGCCCGCATTGACGGCGTAACTGAAGTGGCTGTGGCGGCCCTGCGCAGTGCTCAGGGAATCCCCTTTGCCGCACCGGATGGTCTGGAGGTGCAGGTATTTATTGCGGTGGCCGTACCCAAAACGGCGGCTACGGCTCACCTTGAAATTCTTTCGACCCTGGCGGTACGTTTGGCCTCTGAGGCAGTGCGTGCAGACTTGCTCAAGGTGCACAATGCCGAAGGATTCTTTACCGCAATGACCCATTCTGATTAGTTTTTAGGAAAGACGCAGACATGGAAAGACAAATCAGTCTGCGTCGGCTTTGCGAAGATCTCCACAAGGAGATGTTCTGGGATTGTCTGCATCGACCGGATAAGGATTGCCAGCTGTGTGGCGACCCCTGGGCGGAAGACGATATCGGTGGCGCGGCTCTGGTCGGTTTTCTGAATTTTATTCGTCCCCACGTCGTACAAATAGCCGGAACTTGTGAACTTCAGTTTCTACGGGATAACCCCCTGAGTTTTGAGCAATTTCTGACGGGAAAGCTGAGCCTGTTGGTACTGTGCGAAAGTGAAACGCTGAGTCCAGAGCTTCTGGAGGCACTGCGGTCCCGGCAAGTGGCGGTCATGACGACTGCGTTGGAGGCCCCGAAGGTGCTTGCCCGTCTGCAACTTTACCTGCATCGCGAGCTGGCTCCCCGGCAGCAAGTGCATGGAGTGTTGGTGGATGTGCTGGGCGTTGGGTTGTTGTTGCAGGGCGAGGCCGGTATCGGCAAAAGCGAGCTGGCGCTGGAGCTGGTTAGCCGTGGTCACCGTCTGGTAGCCGATGACAGTGTATTATGTGTGCGTGAGGCGCCTCAGGTGATCACCGGCCATTGTCCGGCTCCTTTGCGGAATTTTCTCGAAGTGCGTGGCTTGGGTATTATCAACATCCGGGAATTTTTTGGCGCGGCGGCTATCGTTCGTTCCAAACGCATTCGTCTGGTGGTCGAAATTCAGGATATGCAGGATATGGAGCTGGCCGACATCGACCGACTGCAGGGTAAGGTCGACAATCTGGATATTCTGGGGGTTCCGCTGACGCGCTTGCGCATTCCGGTTTCGGCAGCGCGCAATCTTGCCGTGCTGGTGGAAGCCGCGGCCCGCAGCCAGTATGTGAAAGAGTCCGGAGGTGACATGCTCGCTGACTTTGAAGAACAGGTACGTCTGAGTGTCGGGGAGGAATGATGGCCGAGCGGGACTTCATTATTGTCAGCGGACTGTCAGGATCGGGAAAATCCACGGTGCTCCAGGCGCTCGAAGATCAGGGGTATTATTGTGCGGATAATTTGCCCGCTACCCTGCTGGTGGCCTTTGGCGCGCAGCTGGCGCATCGCGAGGGGCAGTCATTATTGGCGGCCGTCAGCATAGATGTGCGTAATCGCGATTTTTTTGCGGCCTTGCCGCAGGCCCTCAAAGATTTACGGGATGCGTATGGACTGCATCCGCGTATTTTGTTTCTGGAAGCGGGCGAAGACACCCTGTTGCAGCGCTACAGTGAAACCCGCCGCCGCCATCCCCTGACCGATGACAGTGCGGCTACTCCCGGTGAATCCCTGCTGAAAGCTCTGCAAAGAGAGCGGGAAATGGTGCAACCTCTCGCTGATATGGCAGACAAAAGGCTGGATACTTCACGGATCAATACCCACCAGTTGCGCCTGCGGGTGCAGGCCTGGAGTCTGGCGTCGCAGCACTATGGCAATTTGGTATTGCTGCTGCAATCTTTTGCCTTCAAACGGGGGCTGCCACTGGATTCTGATTTTGTGTTTGATCTGCGTGCCTTGCCCAATCCGCACTATGATCTGGAGTTGCGGGCTTTAACGGGGCGTGATGCTGCCGTACAGGCTTTTTTGGCAGGGCGTCCAGAGCTACAGACAGCGCTGGGATCCTTGCGGAGTTTTTTGCAGGTGTGGTTACCCCCCTTTGCCCGGGAACATCGTAATTATGTGACGGTATCCCTGGGTTGTACGGGGGGGCAGCACCGCAGTGTGTACATGGTGGAAGTTCTGGCACGCGAATTATTGGGTAAAGGCCAACGCATTCTGATTCAGCATCGTGAACTGAATGTCACCGAGACTTTGACATGATTCACCTTGTTCTGCTGACCCATGCAGGTATGGGCGTGGCATTTGCCAATACCCTGGAACATATTTTCGGGACCATGCCAGCAGCCGTCGAAGTTGTGGAGATTCTGCCCGACGCTAATCCCGAAACCGGGCGCAAGCGCCTGTGGGAATTCATTGAAAAACTGCCGGAAGGTGATGCCATGCTGATTCTCAATGATCTTTACGGAGCAACCCCGGCAAACCTGATTCCGGCGATTCTTCCCGAAGACCGCGTAGCAGCCATTAGCGGTTTGAATCTGGCGATGCTGCTGCGGGCCTTATCGCGGCGCGAAGAAGGTTTGGCCGCAGCCCGTCAGGGGGCCTTGGATGGGGCTGTGCAGGGAGTTGTAGATATTCTTGCTCTGCGTGCTGTACCACGTACCTGACCATAAGCCTGGAGCGGGTGGCGGTCATTCGCCACAATGTCCGGTGTTGCTGGCGCTATGGTCGCACATTCGCTGTCAGGTTATGCTGAATACAATTTGAGTCTGACCTTGTTGTCGGGGAGTATGTGTTGTGACGGTCCGTGTTGACTATCCTATTATTAATTCGTTGGGCTTGCATGCCCGGCCTTCGGCGAAGTTTGTCAGTCTTTCGGCACGTTACCCCTGTGCTGTCTGGCTGGAGCGCGATGCTCAGCGGGTCAATGGTAAAAGTATCATGGGCTTGATGACCCTGGCCGCAGCCCAGGGAACCATTCTGACGTTGGAAACCGAAGGAGAGGGAGAGCAGGCCTGTGCCGATGCCTTGCTGGCGCTGGCTAAGGACCGATTCGGGGAAGAGGCATGAGTTTTGAACTGGCAGGTATAGGGGCTTCTGGTGGCATTGCGATTGGCACAGCGCTGGTGCTGGAGCCGACGACGCTGGATATTCCCGAACATCTCCTGGCGCCAGAAGCCGTGGAGGCAGAAGTGTTGCGCTTACGTGCAGCTCTCAGCACTGCCCGTGATGAACTTTTTGCGGTACGTGACGTGATTCCTGCCGACGCACCCCAGGATACCCGCCTGTTTATTGATGCGCATCTCCTGATGCTGGATGATCCCGCCTTGCGGGAAAGACCGTTACGTTCCATTCGCGAAGATCACCGCAATGCGGCCTGGGCCATTCAGCTGGAACGGGAACGCCTGCTGGAAATTTTTGACCGCATGGAAGATGCCTATCTGCGTGCCAAGCGTGAAGACATTATTCAGGTGACCGATCGGGTGTTACGGCAGCTCGTTGGCTGGGAGCCGCCGACGCTGCAGAGTGCGGAAGGACAAATCATCATTGCTGAAGAGTTGAGTCCTGCTGATACCGTGCTCATGAAAAAGGACAAGGTCCTGGCCTGGGTGACCGACTTTGGCGCAGCAAACTCGCACGCCGCCATTCTCGCACGGAGTCTTGGTCTGCCAGCGGTCGTTGGCGCCCATTCTGCCAGTCGTCTGCTACGCAGCGGCGACATGGTCATTGTCGATGGTGATCAGGGCATTATTCTGGTGGCACCCGACGCGCTGGTACTGCGACAGTATCAAGGTTTACAGGAACAACGACAGCGCCGCCGCCGGCTTCTGGAAGAACAACGGGATCTGCCCGCCATTACTGCAGATGGTGTAGAAATTCATTTGCGGGCCAACATCGAATTACCGGACGACTCCAGTCTGGTGCGGCGCATGAATGCCGATGGTGTGGGGCTGTATCGCAGTGAGTTTCTGTTTATGAATCGTCCCGATATTCCTGATGAAGAAGAGCAGTATCAGGCCTTTTCCCGGGTGGTGACTGAAATGGCAGGGGCTCCCGTGACCATCCGCTCGTTGGATATTGGTGCCGATAAGGGGTTAAGTGACGACGAAACGACCACACATAATGCCCTGAATCCGGCTTTGGGTTTGCGTGGACTACGCCTTTGTCTGCGTCGTCCCGAGTGGTTTCGCCCGCATTTGCGGGCCATATTGCGGGCTTCGGCCCTGGGGCCGGTGCGTTTGATGCTGCCGATGCTCAGCAGTATGAGCCAATTGCTGCAAAGCCGGGCGCTGGTAAGTGAATTGCAGGCAGAATTGCGTGGCGAGGGGCTGCCCTGTGATCCGGATATGCCTCTCGGGATTATGGTAGAAGTGCCCGCCGTGGCCATGGCCGCGCACTATTTTGCCGGTTGTGCCGATTTTTTCTCCATCGGGACCAACGATCTTATTCAATATGCCCTGGCGGTTGATCGTGGCGATGATGATGTCAATGATCTTTTTGATCCGTTGCACGTCGGCGTCCTGGCTTTGATTCAGCACACCATTGCTGCCGGGCGCGCCAAGGGTATTCCAGTAGCCATGTGTGGCGAAATGGCAGCCAATCCGGCCTTTACACCATTACTGCTGGGCTTGGGTTTGCGGGAATTCAGTATGTATCCGGGCGCAATTCCCGAGGTGAAGGAAATTATTCGCCAGACATCCATTGCCGAAGCCGAACAGTTGGCAATGGGTGCTCTGGCGGGAGAATTTTCTGTGGCCCTAGAGACCGGCCATAGCTAGATCACCCATGCACCGTATGGGGGTCGGGTTGATACTGCTCCTGTTGCTGCTGCTCATCGGAATGTTTGTTTTCTGGTTCATCGGTGGCCCCCGTATTGTTCTGGAAGAAGTTCTCGCTACCCGCCTGCAGGCCCCCGTACATCTGCAGGCCAATCCCCGCTTTTATTGGGGCAAGCAGCAATTGCAGGTGACCCTGCAAGGCTTGCGGATCGGAACACAAGCTCAGCCCCGCTTGCAGTTACGGCGACTGATGTTGAGCTTGCTTTGGCAACCCCTGCTTACCGGGCATGTAAAAATCCAGCAGATTTTTCTGGATCAGCCTTCTGTGTATGGTCCCTGGCCAGCCAGCCCGGGCTCGGCAGCTTCTTCCGCCAATATGAATGTCAGTCTGCCGGGAGACATCCAGATCCGCGATGGCAGTTTGCGCTGGTCTGGTCTGGCGGGACATGTCTTACAGCTGTCCGATGTGCAGGCCAGTTTCCCTCGTTCTGGTGCCGGGGCCGCTACCGGACGCTGGTTCTGGAATCAACATGCGGGTCAAGGCCGTTTGCAAATGGATATTCACTCCACCAGAGGACTTTCTCTGCGCAATTTGCAATTGCTGATTGGCACTCGTCAGGTTCCCGATGCCCTGAGTCTCCAGATGCCGCGCCTGGAAATTCAGGATAAAACTCTGCAGATTCCCGCGCTGCAGGTCCGTTGGCAAGATAATCATGAGCGGCGGATGGAGCTTTCCCTGCAGGATTTACAGGCCCAGCCAGGGCTGCAGAAAATTGCGCTGCGCAGCGCGACACTGCAAGCCGGATCAGATTTTCACATGCAGATTGATCATGCCCGGTTTTCCTGGGCGCAATGGACCGGTCAGGCAGGCTATGTCCTCAGTGCAGAGCATCTGCCTGAGCTGGCAAAAAAATGGGGATTGTTCTGGCCGAAATTGACGAACCCCAAGGTCCCGCGATATTTCAAAATGAGCGGCAAGCTGGCCTGGAAAAATCCCCGCTTCGACTGGAGCATCCGCCAGGGACTGCTAGATAGCAGTCCCTGGTCTGGAAACATTACGGGAACCTGGCAACCCCTCAAAATTCATCTGGCTTTACAGATCCAGCGCCTGAACCTTGGTGCCTATCTCCCCGCGCCCAAAGCGGGTCCAGGAGCGGTACTACCCAAGCTTCCCGCAACCTGGCCGATCACCGGCTCGCTGCAGATCGGGCAGCTGATCTGGGGAAAAATCCGGGCGGAGAACGTGCTTATCCGTAGTCGAAAACCATGATGCAGATTGCCGACATATTGCTGGACTGGTACGGCGAAAATGGCCGTCATGGTCTGCCCTGGCGACAGACCCGGGACAGTTATCGCCTGTGGCTTGCGGAAATCATGTTGCAGCAAACCCAGGTGGAAAGTGTCAAGCCCTATTACCAGCGGTTTCTGGACGCCCTGCCCAATTGGGAGGCTTTGGCTGTTGCGCCCCAGGATCAGGTGCTGGCCTTGTGGAGCGGTTTGGGCTATTACGCCCGGGCCCGCAACGCCCAACGTGCTGCGCAAAAAATCATGACGGATTTTGCGGGTGAATTTCCCGATACGCCGGAAAGTGCAGAAAGTCTCCCGGGAGTGGGGCGCAGTACGGCTGCTGCAGTACTGGCCAGTGCTTTTGCCCAGCAACGCCCTATTCTCGATGCCAATGCCCGCCGTGTCCTGATCCGGACCCAGGCCATTCGTAGTGATCCCAAGGCCAGCAAGACCCTGCAGCATTTGTGGAAGCTGGCTGAGGCACTGACGCCCGCTGATGCCCACACCTACAATCAGGCTATTCAGGACTTCGGCGCAATGATTTGCGTTCCACGGCATCCTCACTGCGACGCATGCCCCTTACAACGGCATTGCCTGGCTTATGCGGGTGGGTTGAGTGAACAACTGCCGCTGCCCACCCGCAAGCCGGAAAAACCCGATCGCTGCGTTTTTTTTCTGCAGTTAGAAGATCGTAGTGGACGGATATTTCTTGAAAAAAGACCGGATTCTGGCATATGGGGTGGGCTCTGGTGTCTGCCTCAATTTAACCCGGAAGGTTCGTCGAACCCCTTCCTTTGCAATGATCAGCAAAAGGCCCTTGCCGATGGGATCTTGCTGCGCGAGCGGGTAAGACAGTTCTGTGTCCTCCGTCATGGTCTTATCGTAGAAGTAAAGGCGCTGACAATGGTCCAGAAGCATGTATTTACCCATTTTCAATTACACTTCCGCTGCATTCTCGCGACGGTGCAAGAAGCTCAAACTGCGCAGGGTGTCGCAGATCAGATTTTGACAGGACGTTGGTTTACTCGGGAAAATGCCCTGGCAGAAGGATTGCCAACCCCTGTTCGCAAGATTCTCAGTCAGACTTCGTAACTTGCCCGAGAGACAGGTTCAGGTAAGATGGGCGGCGTCTCCTTAATATCCTGATGTTCTAGTGAGGAAGTTTCTTATGTCTCGAATGGTGCAATGCGTAAAACTGGGTCACGAAGCTGAAGGTCTGGATCGTCCCCCTTATCCTGGCCCACTGGGCGCGCGTATTTATCAGGAAGTTTCCAAGGAAGCCTGGCAGGGTTGGCTGAAGCATCAGACGATGTTGATTAATGAATATCGTCTTTCGCCGATAGATCCCAAGTCCAGAACTTTTCTGGAAAAACAGATGGAAGCCTACTTTTTTGGTGACGGCGCGCAGCAACCTGAAGGCTTTGTTCCGCCTTCTGCCTGAGCAGTTCAAAAAGAACCCGGAGGAAGTCGTTTCGGCAACCTCCCATATTTCCCATCCTCTCCATAAGCTGTTTCTCCAGCGTCGTCGTTGAATGACGACAGGCGCGCGCGGCGTCAGATCATCCATTTATTACAAAATCCTTTCCACCTGTCGCTAACAAGTGACGTATTACCATGCGTTCCGGGGTGGCGGCGATCGCTGCCAGGCTATGGGATAAACCAGGGACTTATTTTTATCTGACTGATAGTTAAGCGCAAATAATTTTGCACTGGGAGTTTTTGTGCCCGGATTTTTATTGGCTGGAGATGGGACGTTAAGGTTGATTCTGCCTGTTTCAGCGCCATGAATGTTTTTATATTTTATTTTATTATTATAATCATTAACTTAAAAAGTTGGCACGCGTTATGCTATGAGGTTATAGCTGCTGAAACAGCGCCGCTACAAGCGGAAATCTGGAACCACCTTTTGAGGAGAGCTTATTTATGAAGAAAATTGTTGCCCTGACTGCTGCATTGTCTTTCTTGACTGCTACTGCTGCTTTTGCGACCACCGAAGTGCCTGCCAAGGCTCCTGAAAAGATGGTTGAGCACAAAGCGCCTGAGCACAAAATGGTAAAGAAAGTCGAGCACAAGAAAATTGAGCACAAGAAAATGGTGAAGAAGGCTGAAATGAAGAAGCCTAAAATGGCAAAGAAAATGGAAGAAAAGAAGGCTGAACCAGCTGCATAAGTAGCTTCAATCCGCAGCCTGATGGCGCGGAGTTCAGTTGTGCAGATGAACCCGGGGAATCTTCTCCGGGTTTTTTACGTCCGATAAATCTAAAAACGGCAGTTGCCGTGGGTGCTTTGCAGCGACTTTTGTTTCGAGCCGTTGTTGTTCTTGGCGAAATCCAGCGTCCGTCAGGAGAGCTGTTTGAGCCCGCAGGGCGAGTTCTCTCCTGACAGCAGGATGAGCCTTAGAACAACAGGCAAGGAACAATGGAGCAAAAAGCACCCACGGCAACTGCCGTTTTCAGGATAAAATATCAAAATTGATATTGCAGGCTCATGTTCACAGAACGTCCTGAACCAGGTAGTGCTGTGCCATAAGTCATGGGGCGCTGGCCCAGATAAAGCCCTCCAAGTGATTGTTCATAAAACTGGTTCAAGAGATTCGCGAGTTCTAGGCTGGCCTGCCAGTGGCCCTGCCGATATGCGGTGCGCAGATTCAATAAGCCATAGCCAGCTGTTTGCGGTTCATTACGCAGCGCGTCTACCTGGTTTTTTGCGGCAACCAGCTGTTCTTCGATAGTGTTGCGCCATGCTCCCCAGTTTTGATGCAAGGCAAGTCGCAAGTTTAAGGGCATCATGTGGTAGAGGGGCGTATGGTTGCTCAAGTTATCCCCGTGCACATAGGCGGCTTTTGCCGACATTGTAAATGTTCCATAACGCCGGATTTGTGCCAGACGGGCAGAGCTATCCATATTGATACCCCATAGTTCGGCGGTTTGATTGGTGAATTGCAAATAGACAAAACCGCTTTCCGCGTGCAGGTTGGCCACTGTACAGGCTCCTCCCAGGCTGGTCGGACAGCGGACCGCACCAATATAATTATGAATGTAGGTAACGTAAGGCTGAATTTGCACGTGCCAGATTTGTGGGTCTGAGCCATGGAAATTGGCAGCCAGACTGACCGTGTTGGCTGTTTCTGGTTTCAGGTTGAGATTACCAATATAACCATTACCATCGTTGAACCAGCCGATCATATTCATGGCCATGGCATTGCTGGACCAGGGGTAGAGTTCGTAAAGGCTGGGGGCTTGGGCTTTACGCGCCAGTCCCAGGGTATAGCTACTGTGTTTATCGGGCTGGTAGTGCACGATGGCCGAAAAATTCCAGTTGGTGTACTGGCGCTGGCGATCACTCCGGTTGAATGTACCCGGCAGGCTTTGCGGGTTGTCCGGGTTTCCATACATCATGGCATTGTAACCTTGAACCGGACCGGTGTTCATGCGCACATCTTCCAGCCGCAGGCCAAGATCACTGTTCCAATGTGGATTCCATTGCGTTTTCAGGTCGGCGAAAGCGGCATAGCGATCCCTTCTGCCATTGTCGATATTTATATAAGTATTGGGGCCCATCATGCTCATTTTACTGGTTGCTGGGGGCCACCAGTCGTTCAGATGTTCATGGTTGTAACTGGCACCGAATTCCAGGTGATTGCGTGTGTCCAGAGGCACAGCAATTTTACCCTTTACGCCGTTATTCACGCCCTGGGTGTTCATTGGCATGCCCATCATGGCGCCCGGGTTTTTATCTGCAAGGAAGTTCATGCTGTGCTTAACTACCTGATTGTAAGCCTGTAATTCCAATTTACCCCATTGAAATTGGCTCTGATAATGGAGGTTAAGGCGGGTACTGTGATTTCCGGTCATATCCATGCGGGCACTGGGAAATCCCTGGTAGGGGATGCTCTGATATTGCACGCCCAGTTCCAACACCTGCTGTTTCCAGCGGTAGGCAGCATTGAGATTCTGGTATACTGCCTCATACAGGGATGAAGCCACCACATCGCCGGGAATGCCGTAGGTTACAGGCTTGAAAGCTTTTGCTGCGGTATAGTTGCCGCCATGTACATAGGAGCCGCTATAATTAATGCTGAAGTGCCGGGCAGCCGCAGCGGCATTCAGATGCGTTCCGTAAATATGGCCATTACTTTGATAAAATCCGCCTACGCTGCCGCCACTCACAAAATGGCTGCCGGTCTTTGCGAAAATTGGTTGCGGAGATTTGACGATGACGGCCCCACCAATAGCGTTGCCCCCCACGCTTACCGGAACCACCGTGGGATAGATGGTTATCTGACCAATGGCAGCTGGCGGAAAGTACGAAAGTGGTGGGTTCATATGATTGGCACAGGCATTGGGAGTGCTGAATCCGTTAACCTGCAAGATCAGCTGATTGTCACTCAAGCCGTTTAAAACTGGCAATCCGGATACTCCGCCTGCGGCGGAAACAGAACCTCCGGGGATGTTCTGCAAAATCTTCGCGGTATTGCTTGCCAGATGGGCATTATCACGCGCATTGGCCGAGGCATTCAGGGCGCCATCTGCAGAGTCCGTCATGAATCCATATCCTGGTAGGTTAATGTTAATGGTCATCGGGGTTGTTGCCCCGGAGCTGTTGGCCAGTGCCAGCAAGACCGCGCCGATAAGCGGATAGATGGGGGCTCGTCGCATGAAATTCTCCTGATAATTAAAGTTATTTTTGGAATTTTGCGGCGTTTGAGGATTACGGGTGGGAACGCTTCCTCACTTTTTTATGGCAAGATCGTATTCGATCTCCACAGTAGTTTGTAATTCTAATGTTTTGCTGGTTAATAGAGCGATATTATTAAAGTATATTAAGGTTATCTGATATTCTTGCGATTTGTTTCCGGCGAATTTACGCTGGAGCCTGGGTATTTTTGGGAGTGCAAAGCTTCATGGTTCTTCGTCCAAGTTCCATTTCCAAGCTGGTCGTGTTTGGCTTCGGTCTGGCCATCGTGCCACTGGTATTGGTCATTGTCAGCGTGACGCTTTCCATCGCGCATTTTGCCGAACAGGGGCAGGTCAGTATTCTCCGGGCAGTGGCCATGAGTGATGCGGCCAATCGCATGAATAACGCAGTGCGTTCCATGGAGCGTTATGGTCTGCAATACACTGTACTGCAGGATCAGGCATTACTGGTTTTGTATGATCAGAGCTTTAGCGAGTACCAAAAAGCCAGTACCCAGTTTGCGGCGGCAGGCCCCTCGCCGGTCGACCTGGAGCGGCTGCATCATCTGGCTGAGAATCTATCCCGTGCCCGTCAGCTATTACCCCTGGTTTCCCTGGAGGGCAACCGGAGTGCTCTGGCAGGTGATTTCAGCCGGGCCAGCGGGGAGGCCCAAAGTCTGCAAAGTGATGTAAATGAAGGAATTAGTACAGAGGTCGGTAAACTGGGCACGCGTGCGTTGGCCATTAAACGGCTGACCATTTTTGAGGTGCTTCTGGTTTTACCCCTGTCAGTCGCGGTAGCTATTGTGTTCATTATTCTCATTACCCGACCGGTGCGGCGTCTGGATCAAGCGGTGTCCGGGCTGGGTGCAGGTGATCTGGAAACACCCATAACGGTCAAAGGTCCGCGCGACATAGCCAGTTTGGGAGATCGCCTGGAATGGTTGCGGAACCGTCTGAACGCTCTGGAAGCGGCCAAGCTGCATTTTCTGCGTCAGCTTTCCCACGAGCTGAAAACGCCTCTCACAGCCATTCGCGAAGGATCAGAGTTGTTGCAGGATGATCTCGGCCAGAATCTCAGTGCTGAGCAGCAGGAAATTGTACAGATTGTAGGGGATAACAGCTTACGCTTGCAGCGCCTCATAGAAGATTTGTTGCGCTTTAGTCTGGCGGAGGGGCCTGTGGGGGCAGGGATGGTGCAGGAGTTATCTTTGACGCATGTGGTAGAGGATCTGCTGCTGAGTTATAAGCCCAGCCTAAGAAGTAATGCATTGCACCTGGAAACCCGGCTTGAGGAGGTGCGTATTCGCGGACATGCAGATCGACTCCGCACTATTTGTGATAATTTGTTGTCAAATGCCGTGAAATTTTCTCCTCAAAACGCTACCATACGGGTGGATTTGCAAGTACAGGACGAAGATGCGGTGTTGGACGTTCAGGATGAGGGTCCTGGAGTGGATCCCGATGAGCGGGAAAAGATTTTTGATATTTTGTATCGCGGCGAAGCTTCGGATTCCGGAAAAATAGAAGGTAGTGGTCTCGGGTTGGCCATTGCCAGGGAATATGTGTTGAGTTATGGGGGAAGTCTTGAATTGCAGGATAAAAAAACACCAGGTGCCTGGTTTAGGTTGCGCTTACCCCTTGCTGGGCAGGATGCTTCCCATGCTCATCATTCCGCTGATACTGACGGGATGCGCCAGCACCCCGGTCCCAGCTCTTCCGTCTAACGCCGTACTGCTCAAACCGGGGGAACAGATTATTAAAACCAGTGAGCTGGCAACCCTCAAGGCACAAATAGCCGAACTGGAAAAAGTGACCCCGGTGACTGCACCCTGCATTTCCGAAAAAGCCGAAGCAGCTGTTCTGAGTAAACAGTTGGCCGATGCAAGGGCAGGAGATCCCGGATACCAAAAGCTGGAAAACAAGGTGAACGACTTGCAAAATCGTCTTCTCCAGTCGCAGCAGCATGAAGCCGAATTACGTCGTAAACTGAACGAATTGGTACAAATAGAGAAAAACGCCCGCTTCCCGCAGGGACACTGAATCATGGCAGATAAAGGTAAAATCCTGCTGGTAGACGACGACGCAGATTTGCTGCGCCTGTTGTCGCTGCGCATGAAAACGGCAGGATATAACATCAGTACGGCGGCTAATGGTAATGAAGCTCTGGCGCTGTTGGCCATGGAGCATCCGGGGCTGGTGATTACCGACCTTAAAATGGACCAGATGGATGGCATGGCCCTGCTGGATGCCATTCGTCGGGAGTATCCCACCTTGCCCGTCATCATTTTGACAGCCCACGGTTCCATACCCGATGCCTTGCTGGCCGCCAATCAGGGGGTTTTTGCCTTTTTGACCAAGCCCTTTGATGGTAAAGATCTGATGGCCCAGGTTGAGCGCGCTTTTAGTTTGACCGCAGCCGTAGCCCCATCTTCCGGAAAAAAGGGCAAGGATACCAGTTGGGATAGAATTTTGACCCGTAGCCCTAAAATGCAGGCGGTGCTGGATCAGGCACGCCTGGTAGCGGCCTCCGATGCCAGCGTTTTTGTGCACGGTGCCAGCGGTACGGGCAAAGAGTTGCTGGCGCAGGCCATTCATCAGGCCAGTCCACGGCGTGCGCAGCCATTTATTGCCCTGAATTGTGCGGCATTTCCGGAGCAGTTGCTGGAGTCGGAGCTTTTTGGTCACAAGAAAGGCGCTTTTACCGGGGCGGCCAATAATCATCAGGGATTATTCCAGGCAGCGGAAAAGGGCACCCTGTTTTTGGACGAAATTGGTGATATGCCGCTTTCCCTGCAGGTCAAATTATTACGGGCTCTGCAAGAACGCATGATTCGCCCGGTAGGGTCGACAGAAAGCATCGCCGTCGATGTCCGCATCATCTCCGCCAGTCATCGTGATCTGGAAAAAGAAATGGCTGAACGGCGTTTTCGCGACGACTTGTATTATCGTCTTTGCGTGGTGACGCTGGAATTGCCCGCCCTGGCCGAACGCCCTGAGGATATTCCCTTGCTGGCAGAGTTTTTTCTGCGCGATACCGCCGCTAAAAACCGCAAGGATGTGCGCGGTATTGCTCCGGAGGCGATGGAGCTCCTGGTGGCGGCGCCCTGGCCAGGAAACGTCCGGCAGTTAGCCAATGTCATTGAGCAGGCGGTGGTTTTATCCACCACACCACGTATTGGTGCGCCCCTGATTCGCCACGCCCTGCGCGACAAAGAGGGCGAAGTCATGCCCCTGGCCGATGCCAAAGGGCGTTTCGAAATGAACTATCTTATTCAGATCATGCGCATGACCCGGGGAAATGTGAGTCAGGCGGCTCAGTTGGCGCAGCGCAACCGCACCGAATTTTATCGTTTGTTAAGACGCTATCACCTGGATCCATCAGCCTTCAAGGAAAATGGAACGGTAGATGAAGAAGAAGGCGAAGAATGAGCTAATTGTGATGAAAGTGTTGATCATCTGATTTTTTGGCGGCGGGCGGGGCTGCTTCGAGTTCAGCAATCACGTTCTTGATATCCTGTAAAAGCAGACCCGCCATATCTCGTGAAAATCCTTCTCGAATGACTAGCCGTAATACGGCGATTCCACCGGCATTTTCCGGTAGGGTGTAAGCAGGAACCTGCCAGCCCCGAATACGCAGCCGTTCGGATACATCAAATACACTGTAGGATTTGGCTTTTTTGAGTCTTACGGCAAATACCGGAATGGCGCTGCCATCACTCAAGAGGCTGAACGACCCTATTTTGGCCATTTCGCCAGAAAGCCAAAGGGCGGTATCCCGTAAATTCGACATGATTCGCGTGTAACCTTCCCGCCCAAGACGCAGCAGATTGTAATACTGTCCGACAATCTGGTTGCCCGGGCGGGAAAAATTGAGGGTAAAAGTGGGCATGTCACCGCCCAAATAATTGACATGGAATACCAAATCTTCCGGGAGATGCTCTTCACCCCGCCACAGCGCCCAGCCCACTCCAGGATATACGAGTCCATACTTGTGCCCGGAGGTGTTGATGGAAACCACATTGGGCAGGCGAAAATCCCAGTGTAAATCGGGTTGCAGAAAAGGGGCTACAAAGCCGCCGCTGGCAGCGTCGACATGAATGGGAACCTGCAACCCGCTGTGCTGATTATGGGCCACAAGGGCATCGTGGATTTCTTTGACCGGATCAAACTCCCCGGTAAAAGTGGTACCCAGTACGGCGACGACACCAATACTGTTTTCATCCACCATAGCCAGGACTTCGTCGGAAGTAAGGGTATATCGATCATCCTGCATGGGAATATAACGAGGTTCCACTTCCCAATAGCGACAGAATTTTTCCCAGACGACTTGCACGTTGCGGCCCATGACGAGGTTGGGCTTTTCTGTGCTCAGGCCTTTATCCTGACGGCGTTTCCGCCAGCGCCATTTCAACGCCATACCCGCGAGCATGACGGCTTCACTGGAACCAATGGCCGAGACGCCTACGGGTTTTTCTTCGGGGTTGGCATTGAACAAACGGGACAACATATTCACACAGCGGGTTTCGATTTCGGCGGTTTGTGGATATTCGTCCTTGTCGATCATGTTTTTGTCGAAAGTTTCAGCCATGAGCTTTTCGGCTTCAGGCTCCATCCACGTGGTGACAAAAGTGGCCAGATTGAGGCGGGCGTTCCCATCCAGCATAAGCTCATCATGAATCAACTGGTAGGCTGTTTGCGCAGACATTTCTCCATCAGGCAATCGGTATTTGGGAATAGGGTGATCCATGGTCCGGGATCCATAAGCCGGGGTGATATCGCTGTCTTCGGTAAAGCGCTTGACCATGTGGTTCTCCTTGGTAGTGGGTGAGAGCTTCCTGGTTTTGGTCACTTTACAAGTGGGTAAAGTTCAAAGCTGCACCGCATTCTCGCGCCGAAAGATGAGTTGCTTTATAACGTATTGGGACATCATTTTATGGCGAAGAATGATGGTGGGGGAGATTATAATAAACGACTGTCCCCGCCGCGCTGGCAGCCATTAGCGTCGGGCAGCTGCTCAATAAAGTTGCCAAGGCACACCCATGACCGCAGTGATTGAGGCTCGCCCAATCCATTTGCGGCTGAATTGGGTTTCAGGCGAATCCCGCCCTGATGTTTTCAGGGCTTGTGAACCGGATGATCGGCGTCATCCCAGGCGTCCATGCCACCTTGAATAGAATGAACATTGGTGTAACCCATTTTCTTTAATTGTTGGGCGGCCAGTGCGGCACGTCCTCCGGTTTTGCAGTAAACCAGGATTTCCCGATCTTTGTCCTTGAGGGCCGGATGGGAGTCTGCCTTGAACTCGAGCATGCCCCGGGATATATGGTGCGCACCAGGAATATGGCCACCAGAAAATTCATGGGTTTCGCGAACATCTATAATAACCACTTCTTCCGACTGGTGTTTGCCATGGGCCTGCTGTAAATCCATTTCCCGAATTTCTGCCTTGGCTTCCTTGACCAGTTCCATTGCTGTCTTGTTCATTATGCGCCCCTTGATCAGATAAATCAGAAAAACTGATTAAACCATAACGACCCACGACCATTCGCGCAAGCCCCTTGTCGGAGCGTCTATAGTTTGAAGAGTATCTGGCAAAAAACAGGAGAGCCATCATGCAAATTGAATCCATTACCCTGGTGCGGCATGGTATGACCGAATGGGCGGATCAGGGTAAGCATACCTCGGACACGGATATTGGTCTGACCTTCGCAGGGCGAGCAGATGCCGAGGCGCTCTGGGCAGCGTTTGAAAATCAGGGGCATTTTGACGGGATTTATTCCAGCCCGCTGATTCGTGCCCATCACACGGCCATCCTTGCCGGTTTTGCGCATCCGCAATTACATCATGATTTGATGGAATGGCGCTATGGCCGTTATGAGGGCAAGACTACCCAGGAAATTCACAAGGAAAATCCAGAGTGGAGCATATTCCGCTGTGGCGGGCCGGAGGGAGAAAGCCCGGCAGAGGTGACGAAACGCTGCGATCGGCTGCTTCACGACTGGGATACAAAAGGGCACAAGCATGTTCTTTGCTTTGCCCACGGGCACATTTTGCGCGCCCTGGCGACGCGCTGGCTGGGGTTGGATCTCCGCTTTGGAGATCATTTGCATCTGGACCCCGGGAGCATTTCCCGCCTGGCTTGGGAACATGATACGCCAGCCTTGCATCTCTGGAATTACTGTCCCCGGTACACCCATATCGGACCGGGGCGGCCTGCCCAATGAACCTAAAAACGGCAGTTGCCGTGGGTGCTTTGCAGCGACTTTTGTTTTGAGCCGTTGTTGTTCTTGGCGAAATCCTGCGCCCGTCAGGAGAGCTGTTTGAGCCCGCAGGGCGAGTTCTCTCCTGACAGCAGGATGCGCCTTAGAACAACAGGCAAGGAACAATGGAGCAAAAAGCACCCACGGCAACTGCCGTTTTTAGGATGAAGCGGTTCAGTTCCGGACAGGTTTAGCCGAGCAGGAAAGCCGGGGCTACCTGTGCTGCCTGCTGCATACCAGCATGGTAGTAGTGAGTGCCGGTAAAGGCTTTGGCATCTTCAGCGCGAAACGCGTCCATGCTCAGACCCTTGCGCCCCAAGGTGCCGCTCCACCAGCCGGAGGGGTAGCAAAACTGGGGAAAATACACGCTGTTCACCGCTTCAAAGCCTGCCTCTGCCATGCGACTTTGGCACTGGCGAATGAGGTCAGCATGCAGTAGCGGAGATTCAGATTGTGCAACCAGAACGCCCTGCTCGGCCAGAGCGTGGTGACAGGCGGCATAAAAATCGGTGGCAAACAGACCGGCAGCCGGTCCTACCGGATCCGTGGAATCCACAATGATGACGTCATAACGTCCGGCAGGGGCTTCCTTGATCCAGGCGATGCCATCTGTAAAGTGAAAGTGGGCGCGGGGATCATGGTTTTTTTCGCACAACTCGGGAAAAAAGCGTTCGGCAACCCGGGTCACTCTTTCGTCTAGTTCGACCTGCGTGGCTTCTTCCACTTCCGGGTGACGCAGCACTTCCCGGAGGGTGCCACAATCTCCGCCGCCAATAATCAGCACCCTTTTGGGTGCGGGGTGGGTAAACAGGGCGGGATGGCTCATCATTTCGTGGTACAGATAATTGTCACGATCGGTGACCATCACCAGACCATCCAGAGTCATGAGGGTGCCAAAATGTTCCGTTTCAAAGATTTCTATGGTCTGGTACGGGCTTTGTTCGCGATGCAGTACTTCGCGGATTTTCAGGCTCAAGCTCGCGCCATGTTCTTCATAGCGTTCGGTATACCAAAGTTCTGTGCTCATGATTGCCTCTCATTGTGACCGGAATGGTATGTCCCCGCGTGGATTTTGCGGAAGAATGAGATAAAAGAAAAGGCGGGCTCCGGTATTCAGAGCCCGCCCGCTGTGGTGACGGATACTTTCAGGCGCAGAGAACCGGCTTGACGCGCAGTTCATGGGCGGGAATGCCCATCATGTCTACTTGCCCGCGTTTCATCTCCATGGTGGAGACCTGGCCGGCACCAAAAGCTTCCTTGAGGTAATTCAAGGCATCTTCAGGCTGAATGATATCGCCACAGGTGAATACATCTACCGCTGCATAACCATATTCGGGCCAGGTATGAATGGCCAGATGAGATTCCGCAACGATTACGGCACCACTGACTCCGTAAGGAGAAAAGTGGTGAAAGGTTTGCGTCACAATGGTGCAGTTGGCGCGCCGGGCGGCCTCAAGCATGGCATCCGTGACAAAATCAACATCAGACAAGGTACTGCCGTCACAGTGATAAAAGTCTGCAACGATTTGATGTCCTAACGAGCGCATAGGTGCCCCCCTTACCAAAGTTGAAAAGGTTAAGAAGTAGCTCCCGTGCACCCCCAGACAGTACTTGGTTTTATGCCCTACCTTGCTGGAACGTGGCCATGCCGTGCTCCAAGTCTCTTAAGGACTGACCCCCTTAGTAACTGCTTTCGGTGCCGTGGAAACAGGATGCGAACTATACACTTATCCGCATGGGATGCAAGGGATTTTTGAGATTTTTTTAGATCTGCCCGCAGGCCGATATTCTGCTGTTCTGGTACCCTGTTGACCGTTCGGTTTATACTCTGACCCCTGACTGATAATGGAACAAGGATGCTCATGGCTGCTGAGGCTCTTGTAGAGCTGGATAATGTGCGCTTTGCCCGTGGCTCGCACCCGGTGCTGGCGGGAGTAGACATGCACATTCCCCGGGGTGCCATTGTTGCGCTGATGGGGGCCAGTGGCGGGGGCAAGACGACCATGCTCAATCTCATGGCAGGGACTTTGCGTCCACAATCGGGCCAGATTCGTATTGCCGGGCAGGATCTGCAAAAGCTCAGTGAGGATGCCATGTATGCTCTGCGTCGGCAGATGGGTATGTTATTTCAGCACAGTGCTTTGTTTACTGATTTGACTGCCTTTGAAAACGTGGCTTTTCCGCTGCGCCGGCATTTCCGCCTTCCGGAGAACCTGCTGCGCAAGCTGGTCATGATGAAGCTGGAGGCAGTGGGGTTGCGTGGCGCTGCGGGTCTGTTTCCGGCAGAGCTTTCGGGAGGAATGGGGCGCAGAATCGCCCTGGCCCGGGCGGTCGTCATGGATCCGATGTTGATATTTTATGATGAACCTTTTACCGGGCTGGATCCCATCAGCGTGGGCATTATTGCCTCACTCATCAAACGGCTGAATACGGCCCTGGGGGCGACCAGCGTGTTGGTGAGCCATGATGTGGAAGAAACTTTTTCCATTGCCGATTACGGTTTTATTCTGGCGGGTGGCAAAATCATTGCTGAGGGCAGCCCGGCAGACTTGCGTGCCAGTGATTCTGCCCTGGCTCGACAATTTTTGGGGGGGCAGCCCGATGGGCCGGTGCCTTTCCATTATCCGGCCCGGCAGGACTATGCCGCAGCGTTGCGGGACAGTCATGCCGCTGGCGAGGTGCTATAGCCTATGGCTATGCTCGAATTTATTCCGCAATTGGGCCGACGCGCCTTGCAAACCGTTCCCGGCCTGGGTGCCGCCAGTCGTTTTCTGTTATCGAGCCTGCTGAGTGTGTTTAATCGGCATTTCAGCTTTCAGCAGTTATTCCGGCAGATTTATGGTTTTGGTGTGCGTTCACTGATTCTTATGGTGGTCGCGGCGTTTTTTACCGGCATGGTTCTGGGATTTCAGGGTTATTACGCGCTGGTGCGCTTTGGGGCCACTTCGGCTTTGGGAACGCTGATTGCCTTGTCTTTGCTGCGCGAGCTGGGGCCGGTGCTGACCGCTTTGCTATTTGCCGGGCGTGCGGGCTCTGCGCTGACTGCAGAAATCAGCTCGATGAAAGCCACCGAGCAGTTGAGCGCCATGGAAATGATGGCGGTTAATCCCCTTGCCTGGGTAGTTGCTCCCCGCATTTGGGCGGGAATCATCTCGGTGCCCATACTCTGCGCGATTTTTGATCTGGTCGGGATTTTTGGCGGATATCTGATTTCCGTGCCGGTATTAGGTGTGGATGGTGGGACTTTTTGGGCGCAGATGCAGTCTAACGTGACCTTTTCAGGGGATATACTCACCGGCTTGTTCAAGGCGCTGTGTTTTGGTGTGGTGGTGACCTGGATTGCCGCCTGGAAAGGATATACGGCGCGGCCGACGGCGGAAGGGGTAGGTAATGCAACGACGCTGAGTGTGGTGACAGCCTCGCTGACCGTATTGGGTCTTGATTTTATTCTTACAGCTTTGCTATTCAGCTGAGGGCAGGAAGCACATGGAAACTCGGGCAATAGATTGGTGGGTCGGCATATTCGTACTGCTGGGCATTGCAGCGTTGGTGGTGCTGGCATTACGGGTAGGGAATCTTTCCGGCTTTGCCTATGATAGTGGTTATGTGCTGCATGCCGATTTTACCAATGTCGGCAGTCTCAAGACTCGCAGCCCGGTTAAAATTGGTGGCGTCACTATTGGTGAAGTTACCCATATTGGTATGAATCCGAAAACCTATATGGCCAATGTGACCATGCGCATCGAGCCGTCCATCAAGCTGCCGATTGATACGGGCGCTTCGATTTATACCCAGGGACTGCTGGGTGAACAGTATATTGCCATTCAGCCGGGTGGCATGCCGCAGAACCTCAAGCCCGGTGCTACCATCACCATGACTCAGGGGGCCGTTAACATTGATCAGATGATTGGTCAGATGGTGTTCAGCAAGGCTGCAGGAAGCAGCAAGTCTTCAGGAAGTCAATAAGGAGAAATTTTGATGCGTCAGATCACCTGGATTGCGCTGTTATGTTTGATTTTCGCCTGGACTGTGCCGGCCAGTGCTACGGATGCTCCCAACGCCCAGGGTGCCGTCACCGTGGTCCATGAACTCACAAATAACGTCTTGAAGGTGCTGCGCGCCAACAAAGGTAAACCCATCACCCCGGCTGTCAAAAAGCAGGTGGCAGATATTGTGTTGCCGCATATGGACTTCAACACTATGTCCCAATATGTCATGGCGCAGTACTGGCGGCAGATGAATCCTGCGCAGCAGAAAGAGTTTGTAGTCCTTTTCAAGGATCTGCTGGTGCGTACCTATAGTAATGCGCTGAATCATTATCATGGGCAGACGGTAAGAATCACGGGTAGCCAGCAGGTTTCCCAAGACCCGCCTGTAGCCCAGGTCAACATGGTTATCCGCCAAGCTGATGGTGGTCCGGATATTCCGGTCATTTATGCCCTGCTCTACACCGATCATACCTGGCGGATATATAACACCTACATTGATGGTGTGAGTATGGTTCTTAATTATCGACAGAGTTTCGGGCAGATAGCTTCCAGTCGCGGAATCCCCGCCTTGCTCCAGCAAATGACCGAGAAAGATGCGACTGAAAAAAGTTCTGGGAAGCAGCCCGCTTGAGTCTGGGAGCCAGCTGGCAGCGCCGTGAAGTCGGCGGACAGACCCAGCTCTTCTTGCTGGGCGACTGGCGGGTTGCGCATCTGGACGGACTGCTCAAACGCTTTGACTGGAGCAGGGAAAGTCAGAGCTGTGCGGTGATTGCCCTGAATGAGCTTGAGGCCGGAGACAGTGCCACCCTTGCCCTGCTCATGGAATGGACACAGGTCCAGGCGTCCAGAGGGATGACGTTGCAAATTCGCGGGATATCGCAGCCCTTGCAGGAACTGGTGGCGCTTTATCGTTTACAGGACATGCTGCACATTGACCATGACTGATTGCCCCGCCATTCACATTCAGGGTTTACGTAAAGCCTATCAGAGCGGACATCTGGCGCTGACCGGTGTGGATCTGGATATTCACGCCGGTGAGTTTTTCGGTTTGCTGGGCCCCAATGGGGCGGGTAAGTCATCTCTCATTAATATTCTTGCCGGTGTGGTTCGCCGCTCCAGTGGCGTAGCGGAAATTTTCGGGTTCGATGTCGAAAGAGATTTTCGCCGAACCCGGCAATTGCTGGGGGTGGTTCCCCAAGAGCTGGCTTATGATCCCTTTTTTACCGTGCGTGAGTTTTTGCATATGCAATCCGGTTATTTTGGCCTGCGCCATAATGATGACTGGATTGATGAGCTCATGGCAGAGCTGGATCTGGCAGACAAGGCTAATGCTAATCTGCGGAATTTATCCGGGGGCATGAAACGGCGGGTGCTGATTGCCCAGGCCCTGGTACATCGGCCGCCGGTAGTGGTACTGGACGAGCCGACTGCAGGCGTGGATGTGGAGTTACGCCAGGGACTCTGGCAGTTTATACGGCGTTACAATGCCGAAGGCCGAACGGTCATTTTGACCACCCATTATCTGGAAGAAGCCGAGGAGTTGTGCGAACGGATTGCCATCCTGCAACAGGGAAAAATTGTCGCCCTCGACAGAAAAGAGAATTTATTGAGTGCGGCAAGCTGGCGAATCCTGAAAGTGACTTTTGATCATGACCCCGGAGAACTGGGTCCAGCGCTGGAGGATTTGCTGACCGGGGCTAGTGAAAATATCCGGGTATTTCGCATTGATGCACAACGCAATCCTCTGGGTGCAGTCCTCGCCCAGTTGCAGCAGTTGCCTGCGCAAATTCTCGATCTGCATTTGCAGGAACCACGTCTGGAGGATGCCTTTACTGACATCCTTGGACAGATGCGCTGAAAGGCTCTGCTTCAGTGCGCCTGGATCTGTTCCTGAAAATGTCGCGGCTCATCAAACGCCGCAGTCTCGCCAAGGAAATCTGTGATGCCGGTTGTGTGCAAATCAATGGTCGGATTGCCAAGGCCGGGGCAGAAGTAAAACCAGAAGATGTGCTGACCGTGGATATTCGTGACCGTTTGCTGCGGGCGCGGATATTGCGCTTGCCTCAGCGGGTGGAAGGACCCGAGGGGATCGTGGAAATGATGCCAGAGGAATCCGGGTTATGAATACATTGCCGCGTTTGTTGGTGACCGTTGGCGAACCTGCCGGAATTGGTCCGGATATTTGTCTGCAGTTGGCTACTCATCCCCTGCCGGCAGCCGTCATTCTGCTGGGGGATCTGCATTGCCTGCGCAGCCGGGCGATGATATTGGGGTTGCCGGTACGACTGGAACCCTGGCAGGAAGGGGATCCATGGCCTGAGCTTGAGCCCGATGTTCTGCGCGTGCTGGATATACCCCTGCTGCACAGCTGCCAGCCGGGACATCTGGATCCTGCCAATGCTCCGGCGGTGTTGCGCAGTTTGGACAAAGCCCTGGATTTACTGCGCGTGGGGATGGCGGACGCTCTGATCACTGCGCCCGTGCATAAGGGCATCATCAATGACGCGGGTATTCCCTTTACGGGACATACCGAATACCTCGCTGCATCCTGTGGGCAAAACGAAGTGGTGATGCTCCTGGCCGGACGCGGCTTGCGGGTTGCTCTGGCCACCACCCATCTGCCTCTGGCCGCAGTGCCAAGCGCTATTACCCGGGGTGGTCTGGAACGAACCCTGCGGATTTTGCAGGCTGCCCTGATTCAGGATTTTGCGCTGGCCGCGCCCCGTATCATGGTCGCGGGTTTAAATCCTCACGCCGGTGAGGGTGGGCATCTGGGACACGAAGAAACTGACATCATTATCCCGGTTATTCATGCCCTGCAACAGGAAGGTATGCGGGTTTCCGGCCCCTGGCCGGCAGATACCCTGTTCACGCCGCGCTTACTGGAGGATGCCGACGCGGTTCTGGCTATGTATCATGATCAGGGGTTGCCGGTGCTGAAATATCATGCGTTCGGTGAGGCCGTGAATATTACCCTGGGTTTACCTATTGTGCGCACCAGTGTAGACCACGGTACGGCCCTGGATGTGGCGGGCACGGGGCGGGCGCAAGGCGAAAGCCTTCTCCATGCACTTGATGCTGCCACAGAAATTGTCCGTAACCGGCATATGAACCGGCCCTGATGGAGAAGCTGGTTCAGGTCGAAAACAACAGGCGCTTAGCCTATCCGGCTGCGTCCTTCGGGCACCTGAGCCAGCAGGAACTCCATCTGATCGGCGAGAATACGGCGATTGCTGAGCAACAGATATTCCGCCCATGTCGGCGTAAAAGGTACCGCCAACAAGGGCATGTGCGCCTCGTCCGGAGTGCGGTTGTCCTTGCGACTGTTACAACTGCGGCAGGCGGTCACCACATTGGTCCAGATATCCCGGCCCTTGCGAGAAATGGGAATAATATGATCACGGGTCAATTCGCGCACCGGATAATGTTTGCCGCAGTACATGCAGAGATGATGATCGCGGTGAAACAGGGTTTGATTGGACAGGGCAGGAGGCCTGATTTTGCCAAGATGCCGACCGCGCACAGCAATGACCGGATGAATGTCAAGCTGGGAATGAATGCCACTGCGTCGGCATACTCCACCGTGGGCAGTGAAAAAAGGATTCCCGAGGGTCCAGGCCACATTACCCCGGACATAATGGGCGGCGGCTTCTTCCCAGGTTTCCCAGGCCATGGGACGACCACCGACGTCAAGACGAAGCACAAGGTGCATGGGCTTTCCGTTTCGCATCGCCTGCTAAAGGCGTCACCCAAATATAGCATGAAGCGAGGTTGATGATGCAAGTGGGGGCCTTGCCGGCAGCCAAAAAGCGCTTTGGACAGAATTTTCTGGTGCAACCCTACATTGTGGAGCGCATCATGGATGCCATTCGTCCAGACCGGCAGGATGTTCTGTTGGAAATCGGGCCGGGGCCGGGGGCGTTGACCCAAAAGCTGCTCCAGGCACTGGATCATCTGACCGTGATTGAGCTGGATCGGGACATGATCCCCGGTCTTGAAGCGCTGGCGATCCCCGGGCAAATGACGATCCTGCAGGCCGATGCCCTGAAGGTGGATTTTGCGCGTCTGGGTGACAGCGACAAGTCGCTGCGGGTGGTGGGTAATCTTCCCTACAACGTTGCGACCCCTATTATTTTTCATATTCTGGAGTCGGTAGAGCGGATTCAGGATATGCACTTCATGTTGCAAAAGGAGGTCGTCGAACGCATGGTGGCGGCCCCCGGCAGCAAAACCTATGGACGACTATCGGTGATGATTCAGGCCTGGTGTGAAGTGGAGTCTCTGTTTACAGTGGGCCCCGGGAATTTTTTTCCGGCGCCCAAGGTGGATTCAGCCTTCATGCGTTTGCTACCCTGTAAGCCGGTTTTGCTGACCGATTATCTGCGCCCGGCTTTTACCAGGATTGTCACCAGCAGTTTTGCGCAGCGCCGCAAGACCATCGCCAATAATTTACGCGGCATTTTCAGTGCGGAGCAGTTACAGAGCTTGGATATTGATCCTTCCTGTCGTGCAGAAACACTGGATCAGGCTGCCTTTTTTCGCCTCGCCGAGGCTTTTGCTGAACAAGGATCCCAACAATGAATCATGTGGAAGTGGTTGAAAAACTGTTTATGGAACTGGAATGGGAAGCCAAAATGCTTCCGGATTATCCGGTCATGACCTGTGCACTGCAGGTACCCAATGGCACCCTGGATATTTTCTGTCATGTTCATGCAGATCGTGAGCGCATCCTGTTTTATTTGCGTCCACAGAATCTGGATATTACCGCGAACAAGCGATTGGCGGTGGCCGAATTTGTGACCCGTGCCAACTATGGTCTGTCTCTGGGTAATTTCGAGCTGGATATGGAAGATGGTGAAATCAATTTCAAGACGATTTTGCAGGCACCGGCAGCCGTATTATCTACGGCCTTGTTGCGTCCCTACCTGTTGTTGGGTGTGGAAACCATAAACCATTATCTGCCCGGGTTGGACAAGGTGCTGGCCGGTCAGGAAACTCCCGCTGCAGCCATCAAGGCACTGGAGACTGGGACAGCGGTGCATTAGTTGCTGCACCGATGATGCCGTTGCCAATCAGCAAAGGGGTGATGCCCATGCCACGAATTTTGGCGAGAGTGGGTTGGGCATCGGCCAAAGAATCAAACGTTCGGGTTTGCAGGCGATAAAGCGTGTTACTGCCATTGCCATCCACTTTGGTCATGCTGGTGCTGACGCCCAGTAGCGCTAGGCGGTCGCGGAGCACGACGGCGGCAGCCCGATTCGTAAATGCTCCCACCTGAATGGTTACCGGCTGATGTACGGCCACGGCAGCAGTGCTGTTGGTGCTTGCGGAAGGAATACCCGGACCACTGCCGAGAATGTCCGCCGGTATATCAACATGCATTTTTGGCAGGATCTGATAAAAGTTGAAATCCACGCCACTGCGTGTGGAGGCGGCAGTGGCTGTTGACTGGGTGCTGGTGGTGCTGGCTGCTGTCCCGTGTTTGCTGGTGCTGGTGCTGGTGCTGGTGCTGGAGGCAGGAGCAGCGGAGGGCGCGATGGCCGTAGCCAATGCCACGGAACTGGCACTGGATGATTTGCCCCCTGTTGCAGGCTTGGCATTACTGCTGGCTGATGCGGCGGCGGCAGTGCTTCCTGAATTTTTCGACAGGAGCCCCAGTTTGCCGGTGTTGATGGGTAATTGCGCGATCCACCACCACACCAGGGCGCTGAGCAACAGGATGATAATGAGCAATATCCAGGGCCAGAGTCTGGGGCCTCGATCTTCGGCAGAATGCAGTGCTTCCTGCTCTTCCTCCATTTCCAGTTCGGGTTCGGGCTCCCTCGGCCTCCGGGGCGGAGGCGCCGGGCGCTGCTCTCTGGAAGGTGGGCGGCTGGTCTGGTTCTTATAATCACGCATGACGGTTTACATCTGCTCCGGTGCCGAGACCCCAAGCAGTTTCAAGCCATTGGCAATGGTCTGGGCGACCCCTTTGCAAAGCGTCAGGCGGGCATGGCGCAGGGGTGTTTCCTCCACCAGAATCTTGGTGGAGTTGTAATAAGTATGAAAAGCGGCGGCCAGATCGCGCAGATAAAAAGCAATCTGATGCGGTTCCCGATCCCGGGCGGCGTTGTGCACGACTTCCGGAAAACGCCATAGTGCATCGGCCAGAGCCAGCTCGCGGGAATCCTGCAGACAATCCAGTGCACGCTCATTATCGGCAGGAAGACTCAAGCCTTTTTCTGTAGCCTGGCGGAGCATGGAGTAAACCCGGGCATGGGCATACTGGATATAAAATACCGGATTTTCTTCCGAGTGCTTTTTGGCCAGATCCAGATCAAAGTCGAGGTGCTGGTCAGCGCGGCGCAGCACATAAAAAAAGCGGGCGGCATCATTACCAACTTCTTCGCGCAGTTCGCGCAGGGTGACAAATTCTCCGGCACGGGTGGACATGGATACCTTTTCCGCACCACGATACAGAATGGCAAACTGGACCAGTACGACTTCCAGCTTTTCGTCGTCCAGTCCCAGTGCTTTGAGCGCTGCCTTGACGCGAGGAACGTAGCCGTGATGATCGGCACCCCACATATCCAAAACATGAGTGAAACCACGGGCAAATTTCTCGGCATGGTAAGCCACATCCGAGGCAAAGTAGGTGTACGCACCGTTTTCCCGACGCAGAACCCGGTCCTTGTCATCGCCAAATGCGGTTGACCGGAACCAGAGCGCGCCATCCTGAATGTAGCAATGTCCCGCAGCTTCCAGTTCGGCTGTCGCCCGGTCTACGGCTCCGGAATCGACCAGTTGTCGTTCTGAATACCAGCGTTCGTAATGCACGCCGAATTGTTCCAGATCATTGCGGATGTCGTTCAGGATTTCATCCAGCCCGGCACTGTGCAGCACGCGGTAATCATCCCCCAGACTTTGCTTGAGGTGGGCGATCAGTGTGTCCACAGCCGCATCGGCGTCTTCCATGGCAGGCAGGTTGGGGATGCCGGCTGCGGCATGCTCCAGGCGGTCGCCACATTGCATGCGTAGCTGTGCCGCAATTTCGCGCACATAAGCGCCGCGATAACTGTTGTCAGGAAAGGGCCAGGGGAGAAGTCCGGCCGCTTCGAGGTAACGCATATAAACACTGGCGGCCAGAATATCCATCTGCCGACCGGCATCATTCACGTAATATTCACAGAAAATATCATACCCATTGAAGCGCAAAATATTGGCCAGACTCGCACCGTACGCAGCACCACGACCGTGCCCCACATGAAGCGGACCGGTGGGATTGGCCGAAACAAATTCCAGTTGCAGCTTTTGCTGCTCGCCCCGTTGGTTGGACCCGAACTGGTTTTGTTCGGTCTGGATTTTTTCGATGACCGCATGAAAAGCGGCAGGGCTCAGAAAAAAATTGATAAAACCCGGTCCGGCAATTTCCGTACGCACTATCCACGGGCTGGCGGGCAATGCCGCAATAATGGCGTCGGCCAGTTCACGGGGTTTACGCCCCGCCTTTTTGGCGAGAAGCAGGGCGATATTGCTGGCCAGATGGCCGTGCTCCACCTGCTTGGGACGATCCAGTTCGAGCTGGGCCGGAACCTCCGGGATGACGCCCTGCAGTAGCAGGGCATTGAGGGCCTCTTGCAGGGGCTGGAGAACAAATGCTTTCACGGGGCTACCTTATCCAGTCAATTTTTGCTTTAGTGTAACTGATGTGGACGCTTTGCGGCAGGGGTTGTTGTATGTTTGTCACGGAGCGCATTCTGATAGACTGGGAATAATCCAGGACAAACACCCTAACCTGGGCAAAAAAATCGATGGAGAAACCGAATATGCATGATTATCTGGGGGCTTTCTGGCGATGGTTTACCACGCCATGGCATTTGCCGGGCAATATTCTTATTGAACCCCTGGGTATTGTCGAATTTGTGCTGATCCTGTTTTTCCTCTGGTGGGGCGCCATCTGGCTGAGAAGGCTGATACGAAAAACCCTGTCCCGAAGCTTGGGTACGGCGACGGCTTATGCAATCTCAAGGTTGACCTACTATATCGTCATTGCTCTGGGTATTTTGATTGCCCTGCAAACGGTGGGCGTCAATCTCAGCAGTCTGAGTATTCTCGGTGGCGTAGTCGGTGTCGGTTTGGGCTTTGGTCTGCAGAATATTTTCAGCAATTTTGCCTCTGGTCTGATTCTGCTTTTTGAACACAGTATCAAGGTCGGAGATTATATTCAGATCAAGGAAAATGGCCTGCACGGCGAAGTCAAAAAACTCAGCGTGCGTTATACCCAGATAATGACGAACGACCATGTGGATGTTTTGGTCCCTAATTCCCAGTTTGTGAATGGGGAAGTGATTAACTGGAGTCTAGATGATCCGGTCATGCGTATTCACGTTCCTTTTCGGGTTCCCTACGGGACTGACCGGGAAAAACTCCGTGAGCTGGTGGTGAATACCGCCTTGGCGCATCCCTTATGTACGCCAAACAAGCAGTACCCACCTTCACTCTGGCTCAACGCTTTTGGTGAAGCAGGATATGATTGCGAGATGATTGTTTGGGTAGAGCGTGACGGATTGATGCGCCCTGGCAGTACCCATGCGGCTTTTAACTGGGCTTTGGCGGATGCCCTTGAAAATGCCGGTATAGAAATTCCCCGCCCGCGTCAGGAAGTGGTTCTGGCGCCGTCGGCGGCTTCGGCTTTTGCCGAAGCCGCAAAACCGGTTTCCTCTTCTTCCTCTTCCACATAGTTTTGCGGGCCGCTGGCTGTTTTCATACGGCTCGGGGGGATGATGAAAAAATAGGCTATCAGGGCGGCGGCCAGGCAAATCCACATGGACAGTCGCAACAGGTTGTCGATACTGAGGGTGTCGGCTTTGACCATGATCATGCTGTGCAACATGGCCGCTGATAAATCCTGGTGGCTCTGGAAGCGGCTGATCTGCCCGCGAAAATGATCGGCAGCCATGGCGCTGTAACGGGTCCAATAGACACTCAGCAGGCTGACGCCGATATTTGCACTGAATACCCGGATGAAGTTGCTGGTCGTTGCCGCTGAAGGGATTTCTTCGCTATCCAGACCCGAAAGAATGATGAGGGTCAGGGGCACGAAGAGCATGCCGACGCCGATGCCGATCAGGAGGATGGGTATAAAAAGGTCAGACAGACTGCTGATGGGGCTGAGATAGGCATTGCCATAGGCAAAGGCAAAAATGCTGAAACACAAGGCAGCCAGACGACGCAAGCCCAGCAGACCCCGGAGGCGATCCATCTGGGTGGACAGGGGGATCGCCCCCAGCCCAATGGGGAAAAGAACGAGGCTGGCCCAGAAGCCGTTGAAGCCCAGATCTTCTTCCGCCCAAAGCGGTAAAATGGAAGCCCAGCCCATGAACATGGCCCATCCCAGGCAGAGTAACAAAAGCCCCAACCAGTAATTGCGCCGCTTCAGAAAATGGATTTCCAGCAGGGGATGGGCTGTTTCGCTTTCGCGCCAGGCAAACAGCAAAAAACAAGCCAGAGCAATCAGGGTCATTTTCAGAATAAACGCAGAGTGCCACCAGCCATATTCTTCGCCCTGATCGAGTACGATTTGCAGACTCATCAGCCCGGCGTAGAGCAGGCCGAATCCCCAGCCGTCAAAGGGTGGCATGTTTTTTCGACCCTGATCTTTGGGGATACCACTGCTACCGAGCAGTAATGCCAGTATCCAGAAAGGCAGGGAAAGCAGAAAAATACTGCGATAACCGAGGTCTGTAGCCAAAAAACCGCCCAGGGCCGGCCCGAAAAAAAAGGGAACCAGCATGGCATTACTCCAGAAAATGGTGACGAGGCCATGCTGTCGTTCGGGACTATGGCGCAGAAACAGGCTCTGGCTCAGAGGGACCAGCAGCCCGGCGGCAATCCCTTCAAGGGCGCGGGAAAGCAGCATGATCCAGAGATTACTGGTGGTGGCGCTAATGATGGTACCAATACCAGCGACCATAACCGCCATCTGGAATACGCGCCGCATGCCAAAGCGTTGGGTGGTCCAGGGCATGAGAGTGATGCCCAGGGACCAGTGCACGATGAAGTAGGTTAGAGTCCACAGGGCGTGATCGTTACTGGTGGAAAGGCCGCCCGCCACATAGGGAAAAATACCCTGCACCGAGGCGCCATCAAAAGAACCCATGCCCAAAGCCAATGCTACGCCTGCAAAAAGTGGCCAGGTTCTGGACAATGGCTGGATACGCTCCATCGGGTGTCTCCCATCAAATTTGCCCTACTGTAGCGCTGTCACTAATATAGAACTAATAGATTGATTTGTACGCATTCATCGGAAAATCCTATTGAAAATACATGCAGAAGAATTATTGGCCTTTTTGGCTGTTGCCGAAGCCGAAGGGGTAGGACGTGGGGCCCGGATGTTGCAGCGCAGCCAGCCCGCTGTTTCCGAGCGGCTGCGGGCATTGCAGCTGAATTTGGGAGAACCGCTTTATCAACGCAGTGGTCGCGGTATCAAGCTGACGGCAGCGGGTGAGTCCCTGTTGCCCTATGCCCGCCGCCTGCGCGAAAGCCTGGAGGAGGTGGAAAGCTGGTCGGCGCGACGTCAGAACCTGCAGGAAGGCAGTTTACGCATTGCGGCTACTAATACGGTCGCCAACTATTTTTTGATGGAACATCTGGCGCGCTTCCGCAGTGCCTACCCGAGTATCCAGTTGCAATTGAAAACGGGTCCTTTGCCGGATGCCCTTTCTTTGGGGAGTTGGGATTTGCTGTTTACCGAAGAACAAATCGTTGCAGACCATTTGCCCCAACACATGGAGCAGGAAGCCTGGCGCGAAGATGAACTGGTGGCCATTCTGCCCCGGGATCATCCCTGGGTGCAGGAAGGACGACAATCGGCGCGCTGGGAGGAAATTCTGCAACAACCCATTGTCTGGAGAGAAGCCCATTCAGGAATCCGGCGCCGCGTGGAGGCCGCCATTGCCCATGCCGGATTGTGTGCCCGTTACAGCGTGGAGGTGACGGGCGTCGAAGCCCTGCGCGACGCGGTCGCGGCGGGATTGGGTATTGGCTTTGCCTCGGTGGAGGCTCTGGACAAGGTCCGCTGGCCTTTGGCCTCCCTGCGCCTGGAACCGCCGCGCGGGTTATTCTGGACGCTGTTTCTGATTCGCCCGCAGAGGGATTTTCAGTCGCGGGCGGTGCGGGTGTTTTTACAGTTGCTGTTCAGCGAGGAAAAACATCCCATTGAAGGTATTAGTATTGACTCATGAATACGTCATCAGGAAAACACCGGAGCCGCCCGCAGGGTGCTCCAGCCAGATCAGCGGCAAATCGGGTCTTTGTTCGCTGAGCGCTACTTCTGCATCGCCGGTTTCCACAATCAATACCCCGCCTGCTTCCAGATGCCGGGGAGCCTGCTCCAGCAGGGGCAGGAGACAGTCCAGCCCATCTGTGCCGGCAGCCAAGGCCAGGCGTGGCTCATGGGTGTATTCCGGGGGTAATTCGGCCATGGCTGCGGCATCCACGTAGGGGGGATTGCTGATAATCAGATCGTAACGTTGGCCCTGCAAAGCCGAGAATAAATCTGACTGATATAAATGTACCTGATCTTCCAGCCCGTATTTCTGGACATTGCTGCGCGCCACAGCCAGGGCCTCTGGAGAAATATCTACAGCATCTATTTCAGCATGGGGAAAACGCAGGGCCAGGGTAATGGCCATGCATCCGGAACCGGTACCGATTTCGAGAATACGCTGGATGCGCGATTCTTCCACCCAGGGCGCAAAGCCCTCTTCAATAAAGGGCTCAATGAGGCTGCGGGGGATCAATACCCGCTCATCCACCATAAAGCGCAGCCCGGCGAACCAGGCTTCTCCAGTAATATAGGCCGCCGGCCTGCGGAGAATTTCACGCGCATAAAAGTGTTGCAATACCCGGCGCTTTTCCTCCGGCAGCAGCCGGGCACCTGAAAAGTCCGCAAGATCTTCGGGTTCCAGGTGCAGGGCGCGCGCCAGGATCAGATCGGCCTCGGCGCGGGGATTTTGCTGCCCCTGACTGAAGTCCAGATCAGCGGCAGCAAAGCGGCTGCTACCCCAGCGCCGCAAGTCTGCCACGGTGAACAGGTCATTTTCGGCAAGTTGCACATACTGTTCTAGGCGCATCAAATAATCTCCAGCCAGACGGGACAATGGTCAGAACCCATGACTTCCGTAGCGGTACCCGCAGCGCGCAGGCGCGGCAGAAGGCTCTGGTGTACCCAGAAATAATCGAGGCGCCAGCCGATGTCGCGACTTCGGGCATCAGTGCGTTGGCTCCACCAGGAGTAACGGGCCTCATCGGGATGAAGGTGACGAAAACTATCCACCCAACCAGCCTGTTGCCATTGGTCCATGCAGGCTCTCTCCTCGGGAAGAAAGCCGGAAATGCGCTGATTTTCCTTGGGGCGGGCGAGGTCGATGGGCTGATGCGCCGTGTTCACGTCCCCGCAAAAAATCACCGGGCGGCCTGCCGCCGCTTTCTGGTTGATATGCGCCAGAAAGGCGGCATAAAAATCCAGCTTGAAGGCCAGTCGTTCGCTATCTTTTTTGCCGTTGGGAAAATAAACGTTGTACAAATCAAAATCGCCGCAATCGGTGACAACCACCCGGCCTTCGCGGTCAAAACGCTCTATGCCCAAGCCCGCATGAGAAGTTTGTCCGGGAATTTTGCTGAAAGTGGCGACGCCGCTGTAACCGGCCCGTTCGGCCACGGCCCAGCAGCTGCCATATCCTTCCAGGCGACTTTCCGCAGCGGTCAGTTTTGCAGGATCCGCCTTGGTTTCCTGAGTGCAGAGCAAATCGGGACCGGTCTCTTTCACCCAGTCCCGCAAACCTTTGCGGCAGGCTGCCCGCCAGCCGTTCACATTCCAGCTGTAAAGACGCAATGTCCGTTTCCTTCAGCGCATGACCCGTACAGCCAGAAAATCGCTGTCGGCAATCACTTTTTCCAGAATTTTGCGGCCACTGTCGCCGGCTGACCCCGTAGTAGCCAGCAGGGCCAGACCTTCACGCGCTGCAGTGGGGCTGATGACGCCATGACGCAGGGCCAGCTGATAGAGGACAGCGACACTGATTTCGGCGCCGGGCGTTTTGACCAGCTCCTGCTGTAGCTGCGCGGAGGGGCCGCCATAAAGCAGCAGCTTTTGAATATGATCGATATTGGGAAGAGTTTCTTTGTCCATCCGCTTAACCTTTTTCTGCGTGATTGAGATGAATCATTTTTTATGACCGGCTTTTTCAGGGGCGGCCCAGCCGCTGCAACGCAGAGACCAGAATCCTCCGGATTGCGGGTCGGCCAGTAGAGGACCAAGTTCGGTAAGGCCGGCGCTGAGGGCTTCCTTGACGCCCCAAGGCGCATTGATCAGCAATAACCCGCTACCGGCCAGGGCTTCGCGACCTTCTTCCGGCCGTTGTGTCAGTTCAAATACCTGCGCCGCAATTTTGCCGCGTATGGCTTGCCAGAACCGCGTGATCGTACCCCGTATTTTTATGGGATACCAGATGAGATAGGTTCCCTGCGGCCAGCGTTGATAGGCACGCAGTATGGTATCGGCAAGCATTTCCCATTCGTCCCGACGCTCAAAGGGCGGATCAATCAACACTAGACCGCGTTTTTCCTGCGGAGGAATATGGGCAAAAAGGGCGCGATATCCGTCTTCGTTCAAAATACTGGTGTGCGGTCTTTTACCCATATTCGCCCGTAGCTGCGTGGCAATTTCCGCCTCTGTTTCACATAAAATCATCCTGTCTTCCGGCCTGAGCAGTTCGGCGGCCAGCCGGGCCGAGCCGGGATAGTGCTGCAGTTGTTTGTCGTGATTGATCTGCTGTATACGTTTGAGCCATTCTCCGGATTGGGGCAGGCTGCGCCGATCTGCCCAGAGGCGCGTAATGCCGCCGAGATGTTCTCCGCTATTGCCCAGCGGGTAACTGCCCGCCCCGGCATGGGTGTCGATGTAGGCCAGGGGGGTGTCCTTGCGGGTCAAGGCTTCCAAAACAAGATAAAGCGCCAGATGTTTGATGCAATCTGCCGCATTACCGGCATGAAAATGATGTTGGTAGTTCATGATTCCTGGGCTTGGCTAGGGATGATAATTTAAGTCATGATAACAGAGTCAACGCCGGCCTACTCATAAGGAGAAAAAAGATGCGCCTGTTCGCTACCGAAACCAGCCCCTACGCCCGCAAGGTCCGTATGGTGCTATTGGAAAAAAATATCCCCTGCGAAGTGGAGTGGGTTAATCTGCGGACTCAGGATCACGCCGCTCTGGCCCACAATCCGCTCGGCAAAATCCCTGTACTGCTGCGCAATGATGGTTCAGCAGTTTATGATTCTGCGGTGATTGTTCAGTACCTGGAGGTGTTGCGCCCGGACCCGGCGATTATTCCCAAGGACCCGGAAGCGCGTATTGAAGCCCTGCGTGTGGAAGCACTGGCCAGCGGCATCATGGATACAACCATCGCCTGGGTTCTGGAGCAGCGTCACGCGGCTGATTGTCAGGATCTGAACATGTTGCAGCGCGCGCGCGGCAAGGTGACTACGGCGCTGGCCATGCTTCAGGAGGAAACCAGGGCATGGAAAGACGTGGGGTCCGCGCCGGTATTGAATCTGTCACAAATTGCGACGGTAGCTGCAGTGGGTTATGTGGATCTGCGGGCTCCGGACTTTCTGGTCCAGTTTCCCGATTTGTTGGCCTGGATGCACAGTATGCGTTTACGGCCAAGTGTCAGTGCGACACTACCGCAGTAATGTCCATGAAAGTGGCCAGTTGGAATGTCAATTCACTGAAGGTGCGGCTTCCGCAAGTGCTGGAGTGGTTGCAGGAAAAATCTCCGGATGTGCTGTGTCTGCAGGAAACCAAGCTCAGCGATGAAAAATTTCCCGTTGCCGAACTGGCTGAAGCGGGTTATCACGCAATATATCATGGGCAGCCTACCTATAACGGCGTGGCGATACTCAGTCGCAGCGTGCCGGAAGATGGGCGCTGTGATTGGCCTGATGGAAGCGACGGTCAGGCGCGGCTTTGCGCCGGCACTTTCGCGGGTACCCGGGTGGTGAATGTGTATGTGCCCAACGGTCAGTCATTGGAAAGTGACAAATATCCCTACAAGCTGCAGTGGCTGGAGCGTTTGCGCGCGTTGATTGCAAAGGAATTGCAGCAGTGGCCCCGGCTGCTGCTCGTTGGAGATTTTAATATTGCCCCCGATGACCGGGATGTTTATGACCCGGTGGCCTGGGGTGAAGAGGTCCTGTGCTCACCCCCCGAACGGGCAGCCCTGACGGCCCTGCTGAATCTCGGGTTGCAGGATAGCTGGCGTCACCAGCATGGTGATCTTCAGGAATGGAGTTGGTGGGATTATCGGGCGGCAGGATTCCGCCGCAATCGCGGGTTGCGGATTGATTTGATTCTGGCCTCCAATGCCCTGATGACGAAGGTTCAGGATGTAGTCATCGATCGGAATGCACGGGCTGCTGAACGACCTTCAGATCACGCACCCGTTTTGATTCAACTTGAGGAGGTGTGATGATTGGTGTTCTGCTGGTCAATCTGGGTACGCCTGAAGCTCCTACAGCTTCTGCCGTGCGCCGTTATCTACGCGAGTTCCTCAGTGATCGGCGGGTGGTGGAATTGCCCCGGATTATCTGGTGGCCCATATTAAATGGTCCGATTCTGACTTTCCGTCCGGCGCGTTCGGCACGCAATTATGCCAGCATCTGGATGCCCGAAGGGTCCCCTTTGATGGTTTACAGTCAACGTCTTGCGGATGGCTTGCAGCAGTACTGTGATACCCATTTTTCCGGGCAGGTCCGCATAGCTCTGGCCATGCGCTATGGAAAACCGTCCTTACCGCAGAAAATGGCAGAATTGCGCCAATCGGGATGCGAAAAATTACTGGTGGTGCCGCTCTATCCCCAATATGCCGCAGCTACTACGGCTTCCATATTCGACAAGGTCGCCGATGTATTGCGCGGTATGCGCGATATTCCCGAATTGCGCATGCTCCGGGATTGGCATACCCATCCTGCCTATATTCATGCGCTGGCAGAAAGTGTCCGCCACTGGTGGCAGGAAAACGGTCGCGCTGAAAAGTTACTCATTTCCTTTCATGGCCTGCCCCAGCGGTCTATTCAGTTGGGTGATCCATATCGTCAACAGTGCGAAGCCACCACGGCACTTCTGGTACAGGCGTTGGGCCTGAAGCAGGAGGAATGGGTTCAGACCTTCCAGAGTCGTTTTGGCGCGGCAAAATGGCTTGAGCCTTATACGGACAAAACCCTGGAGAATCTGGCCCGGCAGGGGGTTCGGGAAATAGATGCTCTCTGCCCCGGGTTTTCGGCGGACTGTGTGGAGACTCTCCAGGAAATTGCGCTGGAAGGCAAAGAAACTTTTTTGAATGCTGGCGGAAAGACTTTGCGATATATTCCGGCACTTAATGACAATCCTTTGTGGATCAAAGCATTCAGCGAGATTCTTGCGCCTTCCTGGCAGTTTTGGGAGACCCCGGAAAATTTTGCCGTTTCTGCCCAGTCAAGCTAGAATTCTCACTGAAATCAGTCTTTATCCTCCAGCCCTCATCTATAGGACGCCCAATATGATCATCAGCAACGACAAGGTAGTCACCATCGACTATTCCCTCACCGATGAAGAGGGAGAGCTGATTGACAGCTCTGTAGGTGAAGAACCACTTATTTATCTGCACGGACACCACGGAATCATTCCCGGATTGGAACAGGCGTTGGCCGGGCATCGCACGGGTGACAAGGTTGAAGTATCCATTCCGCCCGAAGAAGGTTATGGCGACTGGGATGAAGATCTGGTGGAGGTGGTTGCCAAGGAAGATTTTGATGATCCGGAAGATCTTGAAATCGGGACGCAGTTTGAAACCGAGACGGACGAAGGTGCCCGTCTGGCCACGGTGATTGATATTGAAGGCGAAGAGGTGACCGTTGATTTGAATCATCCTCTGGCCGGAATGACGCTGAATTTTGATGTCACGGTACTGGATGTGCGTGATGCGACTGCAGAAGAACTGGCTCACGGCCACGTACATGGTGAGCACGGTCACGAACATTGAGCGAGGCTGTTCGCCGCAGGAACAATTTCTGAATCCTGTTGCGAAGCGGTAACGGCTTGCGCGCTTTGGGTTTGATGTCCGGAACCAGTGCCGATGGCGTTGATGCAGCGGTGCTGGATTGCGATGTTACTCCCGCACGGGGATATGCCGGTTTATTCAGCCAGGCTTTTGCTGCGCCCTTGCTGGAAATGGTGCTTGCTGCCAATGGCCCGCTGGGCGTTGAGCAAATGGCCATTCTGGATCGGCAACTGGGAGCCTGTTATGCGGAGGTGGCAGTGGCTGCCATCCATAAATTGGGTCCGGTCGATTTTATTGCCCTGCATGGCCAGACCATTCGGCATCAGCCGCGTGCTGTTCCCGGTTTTACCCTGCAGATTGGTTCCGCTGCTGATGTGGCTATCGCTACGGGTCTGACGGTGGTTCACGATTTTCGGCGAGCAGATGTTGCTGCTGGAGGTGAGGGTGCACCATTGGTTCCCCCATTTCATCAGCGCCTGTTTCAGGCAGATCAGCCCCTTCTGGTTCTGAATCTGGGCGGTATGGCAAATTTGACCTGGATCCCTGGCCGTGATGACTCCCGGGCTTTGCGGGCCTTTGATACCGGGCCCGGGAATGTCTTGATTGATGCGGCTGTCCGGATTTTAAGTGGCGGAGAAGCCTGCTGTGATCTGGATGGCAAATTGGCAGCGACAGGTAAGGTCCAGGCGTTACCCCTCGCCCAATGGCTGAAACACCCCTATTTACTGCAATCTCCACCGAAAAGTACCGGTCGGGAAAGTTTTGATGATCGGCTGGCCGGTCAATGGTGGAATGACTGGAAATATTCGGGAGCGGATTTTGTGGCTACGTTAACGGCATTGACGGCCATAACGGTGGCAGATGCCCTGCGAAAATGGACACCGGGTGCAAAAGAATTGCTGGTGTTTGGCGGCGGCGCTGAAAATCCAACGCTGATGCGGGAATTGCAGTCGGCTTTACCTGAGTTGCAGGTACATAATGGTTCAGAACAAAGCGGGATTCCCAGTCAGGCGCTTGAGGCTTTGGCCTTTGCCTGGTTGGGTGAACAATGCTTGCGAGGAAAAGCTCTAGCCTATGGTCAGGTGACGGGAGTTCGTGAGCCGGTAGTATTGGGCAATATTCTGCCAGGCAGGAACTGGCTGGAATTATTATCTCGACTGGCCCACGCTTAATATCTGGTTCTGTCATCTAAAAAACGGCAGAGGGTCGGGAGGCTTTGCAGCGACTTTGTCCCGCGCCGTTGTTGTTCTTGGCGAAATCCAGCGCCCGTCAGGAGAGCTGTTTGAGCCCGTAGGGCGAGTTCTCTCCTGACAGCAGGATGAGCCTTAGAACAACAGGCAAGGGGCGTTGGAGCAAAAAGCCTCCCGACCCTCTGCCGTTTTTTAGATAAGTTTTATAAAAATTGCTGCGGCATTGGGTTTATGAGGAGCAGATTTTGGTAACAGCAGTAGAAACATGGCATCCCGGTGGAGAAACTGCCGTCTACGGAATCATCGGTGACCCGGTAAAACACAGTTTATCCCCCTGGATGCATCGGCTGTTTGCGCAACAACTGGGGATCGACATGGTGTATGTGCCGTTTCCAGTGATGGCTGCTGACTTGCCCAAAGCGCTCAAAGGGTTGGCGGCAGCCGGTGTATTGGGACTCAATGTCACGGTGCCGCATAAAGAATCCACAAAGATCCTGATGGACGAGCTCAGTCCAGCCGCAGCGCAGATTGGTGCAGTAAATACGGTACATTATGCAGCGGGTCGTTTTATGGGAGACAATACCGATGCCGTTGGATTTCAGCGGGCTTTGGAGCGTCATGCGGGGGATAATTGGCGCTCTGGCCCCGTTCTGATAATTGGTGCGGGTGGGGCAGCCCGGGCCATTATTTATGCCTTGGGAACGGCTGGCTGTCCCGCTATTTATGTGGCCAACCGCCATGTCGAGCGCGCCGAAAAACTGGCGGCTGAATTTCCCCAATTCCCCCTGCATCCTCTGCCACTGGAACGACAAATCCTTGCCCGGATTTTGCCGCAGACGCTATTGCTGGTGAATACCAGCGCCTTAGGTTTGTATGGGGAAAGCCATCCGGAACTGGATCTGGAGTTGTTGCCAAATCATGGCAATGTGTACGATATCGTCTATAACCCGTTGGAAACCCCATTGTTACGCGCGGCTCGTCAGTACGGACGGGTTGCTATTGACGGGTTGGGTATGCTGGTAGAACAGGGGGCTGAAAGTTTCCGGATCTGGACGGGCGTTCTGCCGCAAACCCAAACTGTGGAGGATACATTACGTCGATGGCTGCAAACCCGGAACAAATCACTTTAACGCCCGTATTGCGGGCACTGGTCAGCAATGGGTTGGGTAATGAGGCGCAATTGCTTGCCCTGGCTAGTGATCCCGGGCGGGGAAAAAAACCATTACTGTTTTATGCAGTAGAAAAAGGCGCTGTTTCGGCACCTGCGCTGATGGCGCATTTATCCCAGCGCTACAATATGCCAATGCTTGATCTGGATGCGGTCATGATTGATGACCTGTTGATACGCCGGATTGATAAAAATCTGATGAGCCGTTATTTCGTTCTGCCCTTGTCCAAACGCGGCGAGACACTTTATCTGGCGATGGCAGATCCTACCGACTTCAAAGCCGTTGAGGACATCAAGTTCAATACCGGCCTGCAAGTTGTGCCGATACTTGTGGAAGCCAACAAGCTGATGCGCGCGGTACACCTGGCCAATAATGCCGGAACAGGAATTGATGATGTCTTCCTTGAAAAGTCATCGGATGTAAATACCGATGATGCCCAGGAAGAATTTGATTTATCCAAGGATAGCGATGGCACTGTGGATGATGCACCGGTGGTGCGTTTTGTGCAGCAGCTGCTTTTGGATGCGATTCAGCGCGGCGTATCGGATATTCATCTGGAACCCTATGAGAAGGATTTCCGGGTGCGTTACCGCCTGGATGGGGTGTTGCAGGATGCTCTGCATCCGCCACTGGCCTTGCGGGATGGGGTCACGTCGCGGCTGAAAATTCTCTGTCGCCTGGATATTTCGGAGCGGCGTTTGCCTCAAGATGGACGCTTGCGGGTGCGTGTGCCTCCGGCTCGGGTCATTGATTTTCGTGTGTCTTTCCTGCCAACCAGTTTCGGGGAAACCATTGTCCTGCGTCTGCTGGATCCTGCCAGCTCCAAAGTGCCCATCGAACAACTGGGTTTTTTACCGGAACAACGCAAAGCCTTTGAAGAGGCCATTCACCGTCCCTATGGCATGATTCTGGTGACCGGACCTACCGGCTCCGGTAAAACCACGACGCTATATACCGCATTGAACATTCTCAATACGGGTGACTGTAATATCAGCACGGCGGAAGATCCGGTAGAAATTCCGGTGTATGGAATCAATCAGGTGAATATCAATGAGCGGATCGGCTTGAATTTTGCCGCTGCCCTGCGGTCATTTTTACGTCAGGATCCCGATATTATCATGGTCGGTGAAGTCCGCGATCTGGAAACCGCAGAAACTGCGATAAAAGCTGCCCAGACCGGACATTTGGTGCTGGCCACGCTCCATACCAATGATGCACCTCAGAGCCTGACCCGTCTGGAGAACATGGGTATTCCTACCTACAATATCGCCGGTGGGGTGCACCTGGTCATGGCCCAACGTCTGGCTCGAAAGCTGTGTACGCATTGCAAAAAGCCGGTTCGTATTCCTGATCAGGCGCTTGTGGAAGCCGGGTTTGCTGCGGATGATCTGCAAGGCTGGCGTCCCATGGGTCCTACCGGTTGTGATGAATGTAATAAAACAGGTTATAAAGGGCGCATCGGGCTCTATCAAGTCATGCCAGTCAGTGAAGCGATGCGCGAAATCATCATGCGGGGTGGCACCGCTATAGATCTGGCACGACAGGCAGCCAGTGAGGGGGTGCTCACCATGCGCCAGAATGGTCTACGCAGAATCAAGGAAGGCATAACCAGTCTGGAAGAAGTTTTGCGGGTTACCAATCTGCAATGAATAACTGATGCAGAACCACAAAATTCAAATTCATGGTATCTGAGTCCATCCAGCAGGACGGATCCTGGCGGCGTCTGTGGGGTGTTTCCGCATATCGCCTCCTGATTGCGGCGGCGATTGCCGTATTGGTGCAATTGCCGTTCAGTAAAAGCATTCTGGATATAGATGCGCATAATCATCCGCTTATTGTGCTTACGCTGGTCGCTGCGGGAATAAGTCTGTTTTATATTTTGTTCCTGCTTATGAGGTTTCCAGGCCAGACGCGTTGGCATATCTGGTTACAAGTGTTGATGGATACCGTCCTGGTATTGCTGCTCCTGCGCTATGGCGGTGGGATAAACGGTCCCTTCAGTATTCTGCCTTTTTTGTTGTTGGTGTCTGTGGCCAGTTTGCTGCGTGGCAGGGGTGCTTTTTTATTTGTCTGGGTATTGCTGCTACTTCTGGTGCTGGAGTCTCTGCAGGGGGGCATGACTAGTGTGCATCCTCTTTTGGGTCAGTTATTCATTTATATCCTGGCCTTGGTAGCAGTAGCCGTGCTGGCGGACAGTCTGGTGCGGAGTCTGGATCGCGACCATCGTTTGGCCCTGCAACGTGACCAGGAGCTTTTCAACCTCAATGTGCTCAACCGGGAAATCGTCGAGCACATGGATGTGGGCGTCCTGGTGCTGGATAAGCATAACCGGGTTATCCTGAGCAATCCGATTGCCCGCAAACTCTCTGGTTACCGGTTTTGGGGCAATGTACCCGTTGCCCTGGATCTGGTGCAGGCGCGTTTGGCCGCCATGTTGATTAAAAATCATGGGAACGATACTGAAGTTCTGGTTCCTTTGGGTCCGGAAGATCCGGCTTTACGAGACCAGACTCCCTCATTGATGGTACGAAAAATTACGCTTCCGGGGAGTCCCTACCGGCTGTTGTTGTTAAGGGATGCTTCTGTGTTGCGGGCGATGGAGCGTGAGGCGCAACTCGCCGCATTGGGGCGCTTGGCTGCGAATATTGCCCACGAAATCCGCAATCCGCTCAGTGTCATCCGTCACGCAGCCAATCTGCTTGATGAGAGCATGGAAAATGCTAGTTCTCGGCATTTATTTGAAATTCTGGAAAGGGAAACGGTGCGTATCAACGCCATTGTCGAGTCGGTGCTGGAAATGGCGCGACCGGGACCCGCCCATCTGGAGCCCATCGCCTTATCCAGCTGGTTGCCGAAATTGATTGTTCAGCTTCAGGCCGATCCGCAGTTGGCGGACATGCATGTGCTGGTTCAGGATATTCCCATGAGCTTGCTGATTTACGCAGATCCCGCACAATTGCGTCAGGTTGTCTGGAATTTGCTGCATAATACAGCCCAGTATGCCGTTGACGAAGATGGATTGGTGCGGGTGGAAATCAGTGCAGAACGTTATGGAAAAGAACAAATCATGCTGACTTTAAGAGATTTCGGTCCCGGCATCCGACCGGAAGTCATGGAACGCATTTTTGAGCCTTTTTTTACGACCAACTCTCGGGGTACCGGACTGGGTTTACCAATGGTGCGCGAGTTGATCCAGATGAATAATGGACAAGTGCTTTGCGAAAATCACCCTGAATGTGGTGCTATCTTCAAAATATTTCTGCCCTGTTGGGACCCGCACGAGGAGGCGGCATGATGACGAATTGTCCTGTTCCCTCGGCATTGGTCGTAGATGACGAGCCCAATATTGTTGAATTATTAAAGATTACTTTGCAGGGTATGGGGCTGCAGGTGTCCGGAGCAGGTTCTCTGGCTGAGGCTCATGCCCGTCTATCTCATGATCTCCCCTCGCTGGTGCTGAGCGATTTACGTTTGCCAGATGGTTCAGGTATTGATTTGGTGCGATATTTGCACAATGCCCATCCACATATTCCGGTGGCCGTCATTACGGCTTATTCATCAGCGGATGGTGCTGTAGAGGCCATGCAGGCGGGGGCTTTTGACTATATGTCCAAGCCCATTGAGTTGGCACGCCTGCGTCAGTTGGTTGCCCAGGCGCTCAAGCTGAATCATCCCCAGGGTATGGAGCAGGATGCGACGAACCGGCTGATCGGTCAGTCTCTCGTAATGCAGCAATTAAGAGCAGATATTCGCAAGCTGGCCCGTAGTAATGCCCCTGTTCATATTACGGGCGAGTCAGGAACCGGCAAGGAGCTGGCTGCACGGGCTATTCATGATTCCAGCCTGCGGCAGGACAAGCCTTTTGTGGCCGTGAATTGTGGCGCGATTCCCGAAGGTTTGATTGAGAGCGAATTATTTGGTGCCGAAAAAGGCGCTTATTCTGGCGCAACCCAGTCCCGCCAGGGGCTTTTCCAGGCGGCTAACGGAGGCACGCTTTTTCTGGACGAAATTGCTGAGTTGCCCATGTTGATGCAGGTCAAGTTGCTGCGTGCCATTCAGGAGCGGGTGATCAGGCCGCTGGGTGGAGCGCGCGAAATTTCTTTGGATCTGCGGTTTATTTCGGCGACGCATCGCGACCTTGGCGCGATGGTGGAGGCTGGGAGCTTTCGTCAAGACCTTCTATATCGGCTGAATGTGGTGCAGTTACACATGCCGCCATTACGGCAACGACTGGAAGATGTTCCCCAGCTGGTTGAGGCGATTCTTCAGCGCATCAATGGGCAAGCAGACCAGAGCCCGACCATTTTGGCGGAAGACGTCCTGGAAAAGCTGCAGCAATATGATTTTCCGGGTAATGTGCGCGAACTGGAGAATTTGCTGGAGCGTAGTCTGGTATTTCCGGACAAGAATATTCTTGAAAATGGAAATCACGTTGCTCCGAACCGGAATGTGGACCGAAGTTTCTCTTCAGCCGCCCCGAAAACCGAATCCGGGGTTGCCTGTACCCTGGATAGTGCCGAAGCCGATTTGCTCCGATCCGTGCTTGCAGAGGTCTCTGGAGACCCGGTGGCGGCGGCGACACGACTGGGTATTTGTCCACAATCTTTTGCACTCAGATTGACCCGTGCCGTGACTGGGAGGGGGAGGTGACGCTACTTTTTCCCGTTGCCGAATACGTTTTTGTGGGACTGTTCGGGTTGCTGATTGGCAGTTTTCTCAATGTGGTCGTGCACCGTGTTCCTCGCCGGGAATCAATCATTAGGCCTTCTTCCCATTGCCCACAGTGTGGGCATGTGCTCCATGCCTGGGAAAACATTCCGGTGCTGAGCTGGTTATTGCTGCGTGGTCGCTGTCATTCTTGTGGTAGTTCCATCTCCTGGCGCTATCCGGCTTTGGAGTTATTAACGGCGATATTCAGCGTAGTGGTTGCCTGGCAGTGGGGATTCCGTTGGTCATTAATTCCTGCACTGCTTTTCACCTGGGCTTTGTTGGCGCTTACCCTGATTGATCTGGAAACTCAATTGCTCCCGGACCGCATTACCAAACCGGGTATGCTCCTCGGTCTGCTCATAAATGCTTCCGCTTTTTTGGGGTCGGGACTAGCCCTGACCACGCCATTGAATGCCCTCCTCGGTATTGTTCTGGGATACGGCAGCTTATGGTTGCTGGCGACCGTGTATTTGAAAATGACCGGACGGCATGGCATGGGTGGTGGTGATCTCAAGCTACTCGGCCTGATTGGTGCGTGGCTGGGCTGGCAGGCAGTTTTCCTCACCCTGTTTATAGCCGCCATCAGCGGGGGGCTGGTTGCCACCGTCTTTTTGTTGCGGGGAAAAGGCAGGGATTACGCCATACCCTTCGGGCCCTATCTGGCGCTGGGGGGCTGGCTCATGTTCCTCTGGCCTGAGGAGATTGTCCACGCTTATCTACATTTGCTGGGAGCCTGATCGATCATGCGCATAGGACTGACCGGCGGAGTTGCCAGCGGCAAAAGTACCGTGGCGGAGATGTTGGGGGCCTTGGGTGCGCATATTCTGGATGCGGATCTCATGGCCCGTGAGCTGGTTGAGCCGGGCCAGCCGGCCTACGCGGAGATTGTCCGGCAATGGGGGCCACAATATTTGCTGGCGGATGGTTGTTTGGATCGGTCTTTGTTGCGGGACCGGATTTTCAGCGATCCGGCCGCCAAAAAATGGCTGGAGTCCCTGTTGCATCCCCGGATTCGCCAACTTTTTCTGGACCGCAGTCAAAGCCTGCAAAAGGATCAGCCCGAAGCGGTCATCGTCTGGGTAGTCCCGTTGCTTGTCGAAAATCATTATCAGGCCCTGCTGGATCAGGTTCTGGTCATTGATTGTCCGAGTGCTTTGCAAATTGAACGATTACAGTTGCGTCCCGGCTGGTCCAACGCGCAAATTGAGGCTGTTCTGGCGGCACAACTTCCGCGTGCCGAGCGGAATGCCGCTGCAGATTATGTTATTAGCAATGAAAAAGACGTGCAGGCTTTGCGCGAAGCCGTTTTGTTTTACTGGGACACCGTTCATAAAGCCCGTGGATTTGCCTAGAAAAATTGCCTGTGGCAACCTGTCGGTTGATGCCCGAAAATGGTGCATCAATTGCTGTCGCTATGAACGGTTTTTACGGATAAAAAAGGACAGGCATGGCAGTTTATGAGCATCCCCTCCACGAACGCGCCCGATTGTTGTTGCGCATGGAGAGCGTTTTTGCGCAGGTGCAGCGTATTCATGAGGGAGATTTGCGACAGGCACTGCGTCCATATAATGAACTGCTGGATTTTTGCAGTCGACCTGAGCTGCGCCTGGACTTGATTCTGGAGCTGGAGCGACTTGGGCAAACCCTCAGTATCTGGTCCCAAAGTCCTGAGGTGGATGAGCGGCCTCTGCAGGCCTGGCAGTTTCGCATTAATCAGCAACTCAAATTACTGCGTGAACATCGGGAAGCTTTTGGAGAGTTATTACGACATCAGGAAATCATTCAGCTGGCGCGGGGTCGTATGGGGGTGGCTGGCGGTTTGGCAGACTGCGATTTACCTTTGTTGGCTTTTTGGAATCAGCAGACACCGGAACGCGCGAAAATCCTGCTTGGTGGTTGGGAGAAAGGGCTGGAATTATTGCAGCAAAGTGTCGATTTGATTCTGGCTTTGCTGCGGGATTCCTGTGCATGGTCACTCGTGGATGCTCAGGAAGGGCGCTATGGTTCTGCTCTTGATCCGCGTCGACCGCCCTCATTGATCCGTCTGGAAATTGCCGATGATATGGATTGTTACCCCAAAATCAGTGGAGGTATTCATCGTTTTCACATTCAGTGGTTGCAATGGTTGGACCAGGGCGCGGGCCGCGCGATAGAATCCACCATCACCTTCAGGCTGGGTCTGAGTGCCCTGTAGACAAATTTTCATTGCTTAATTAAAGGATCGGCGCATGCATATTGGGACTACCCTGACACAATTCATTACGGAAGAAACACGACGGCATCCTCAGGCCTCCGGAGACTTTGCTGCACTTTTGAATGATCTGGCCGTTTCCTGCAAGTTTATCGGTGCACAGGTTTATCGGGGTGCCCTGGTAGGGGCCCTGGGAAGTGCCGGGACTGATAATGTCCAGGGCGAAGTACAGAAAAAGCTCGATATTATTTCCAACGACGCCATTTTGCACGCCATGGACTGGACGGGTCATCTTGCGGGGATGGCTTCCGAGGAAATGGATGATCCTTATTCCATCCCCAATAGTGTTCCCAGAGGTAAATACCTGCTTCTTTTTGATCCTCTGGATGGTTCCAGCAACACGGATGTTGGGATTAGTGTCGGAACGATTTTCAGCATTCTCAGAGCGCCAGTTGCGGGACGGGATGCCAGTATGAAAGATTTCCTGCAGCCGGGTGTGGAGCAGGTGTGTGCCGGTTATGCCCTGTATGGGTCCAGTAACATGCTGGTTTACAGTACGGGGCACGGGGTCAATGGCTTCACCCTGGACCCGTCCATCGGCGAATACATTCTCACCCACAAGCAAATGACCATTCCGGAAGACACCAGTGAATATGCCATCAACATGAGTAATCATCGGCACTGGCAGAAACCGGTACAACGTTATATTGATGAGCTGAACCAAGGTACAGAAGGTCCGCGTGGGCGGAATTTCAACATGCGCTGGGTGGGTTCCATGGTTGCGGATGTTCACCGCATTCTTTGCCGGGGCGGAATTTTTCTGTATCCCTTTGATCAGAAAGACCCCAAAAAACCCGGCAAACTCAGGTTGTTGTATGAAGCCAACCCCATGTCCTATCTGGTGGAGCAGGCGGGTGGTGCAGCAAGTACCGGGACTGCACGGATTCTGGAAATACAGCCGGAGGGACTGCATCAGCGAGTTCCCGTCATTTTGGGCGCTAAAAATGAAGTCGAACGGGTGCTCAGTTACCATCAGCACTGATTTTTCAGCAGAACTGAAAAAGCTCCCGAGTTTGGTCGGGAGCTTTTTGTTTCACACAAACCGCGCATTATGGGGGTGTGATCAAATTTTCAAGAAATGTCAGCATTTACTCAAATCAAGTGCTAAATGACTTGGTGTGACTCTATATAAGTGGATAGATTGCGCAGGCAACTAAAAATTTCCACTTTATTTTCACTATCGTTGGCTATGGTCACCCCGTATTTTTTTGATACAACCATAGATATCTCTAAAATATCAATAGAATCAAGCCCTAATTCTCCACCATATAGTGGTGATTCAGGGTCGATGTTGTGCGGTTCGGTAGAAAGATTCAATGTTTTTATTATCAGTGAGCTTAATTCCATTTCCTGGGGCGTAAGGTTGTTCATACTTGACGATCTCCATTTTTTTGAACTGAGATAAATCAGGATCATTATGTTATATTAATTCTAATATTTTTTATTTTCTATAAATATAATTCCTCTAAAAATAATTTTTAAAATTAAGCGCTTAAAACAAAATTGATGCTGAGATCAACTTTTTTGACGGCCAGCAATTGCCTCTTTTCCCTGTTTTAATCTTCTGCCCCCACCGTTGGAGGTAGGTGCCAATCTCCAAAAGCTGTAGTACGGCCAAATACCTCGCAAGTACTAAAATTCCAGCCTTTCTGCACAATGAAAAGCGCCATTTACCTTCTAACAACAGGGTATAGATTACCACAGGGCATGCAACAATGAATACATTGCTAAGAATATGTTATCCATTCCATGCGCCAGCTGAATGGTTATGTAGATCTGTGATGACCATTTTTCAATTTTGTAAAAACTAATGAGGCATACGCGAAGATGTCAGTGGCAGTGTGTTTGTGGTCAGCCACTTGCTAGACTGGACAGGCTTTCGTCTGTAGCATAAACCGCAGTATAAGTCAGTGGAATACACATCAATCATCTTAATTGATATTCAACATGGGGAAATTAGAACAATGAACTCAGCCATGAGAATTTTTGGAATATTATCGGTAAGTTGTTTGACTTTTGGGCTGATTGGTTGCGCAAACGACGCGAGTAAGCCTGCATTAATCTCTTCGTCTGCCCAAGCTAATGCTGCGGCCCCGGCTCCTACAGCCATTACAAACTCGGCACCAGCACTTGAGACAAAAGCTCCCGTGGTTCTTCCTGCCCCCGGCTCGCCATTCTCCAAATTGAAAGTAGGTATGTCCAGACAACAAGTCGAGCAGTTGATTGGTTTCCCAAGTCATACTTCGAGCCATATCACCGGCAAGCAATTTATCCCATTCTACTTTGGCGGTGATACGCGTCGTACGGAAGCATTTTACAAGGATCAAGGTGTTCTTACCTATGACAACAACTCTCGATTTGGATCCACAGATAGTTTGATTAAAATAACAGTGGATACAAATACACCATAAAAATATATGGTTATGGTTATTTTCTCTGGGGGTTGATCTGCTTAGGGTGGCTTGGAATTGGAGGTTTTTGGACATATGCAGTTAACCTCAGTGCTTTGGGTTCTTGCAGGGGTGGTGGTTTTGGTAAATGTTGGACTGGGCTTTCTGGTAATGTGTCCCCGTTGCAAAGTGATCAGCAGTAATCTGGTACGCTTGCCAGAAAACGCTGTTAAGCGTGGTGAGATAGTTTTGACGTTCGACGATGGACCAGATGCCTATGTGACTCCCCTGATACTGGACCAACTCGACAAATATTGCGCTAAGGCCAGTTTTTTTTGTATTGGCAAGAAAGCAGTCGCACATCCGGACTTGCTCGCGGAAATCGTTCGTCGAGGGCACAGCATTGAAAATCATAGTTACAACCACCGAAATTTGTTTGCATTTTGCGGGATGAGAAAATTGACGATAGAAGTCCTAGCTACACAACAGGTCTTGAATTTAGCCAATAATAGTGTCAATCCCAGGTTCTTTCGTGCACCTTTTGGTTTTCGAAGTCCTTGGTTAGGCTTTGTTTTGCGCCAGTTGCACATGCAACATGTGGCCTGGACCCGGCGCGGTTATGATACGGTTTGTCATAATTCTGATTTGGTCTTCCGTCGCCTCGTCCATAATTTATCTGCAGGTGATATTTTGTTGATGCACGATGGAGGGTCGGCGAGCACGGTTACCGGTCAACCCGTCGTCCTTGAGGTGTTGCCTAGGCTATTGGAGTGTTTTGAACAACATGATCTACACAGTGTGTCTTTGCCAATGGCACTTGATAACAGTGGTTTCTAATTTTGTTTATGGTTCAGGCGTCTGCTGAGGGCGTAATCGTTGACAATGTTTTGTGAAAAATACAGTGGAGAAGACAACAAATGGAAAACGAAGAAATAACCGGTCCGAGCCTGACAACAAAAATTTGCGATGTTCTGGTGATCGGCGGTGGACCGGCGGGCTCTACAGTCAGTGCGCTGCTGGTGGAACGGGGCTATCAAGTGACGGTTCTGGAAAAGGTGCATCATCCTCGTTTTCATATTGGAGAATCACTGCTTCCGGCCAATTTGCCCTTGTTGCAAGAATTGGGCGTTGCAGAAGAAGTGAAGCAAATTGGCATGGAAAAATGGGGGGCGGAATTTAATTCACCCTACCATACTGAAAAGCCGCAGAACTTTGCTTTTGCCGACGCATGGGACAAGACTATGCCAATGGCATATCAAGTGCGGCGCTCGGATTTCGACGAGATACTTATTCGCAATGCCGAGCGAAAGGGTGCCAAGGTTATTGAAGGTTGCCGAGCCAAAGCAGTGGACTTTTTGCCTGATAATGCGGGAGTCCGGATCCTTGCGGAGTATGAAGATGGTCGACAGGAAAATTTGCAGGCACGCTTTCTTGTGGATGCATCTGGTCGCGATACCTTTTTGGGAAATCTTTTCAAGCAGAAGCGTCGTAACCCAAAGCATAATAGTTCGGCTCTTTATGCGCATTTTCAGGGGGCTCGACGTCTTGAGGGTAAAGAGGAGGGTCATATTTCTTTTTTCTGGTTTGAGCATGGATGGTTCTGGTTTATTCCCCTCGCTGATGGAACGACCAGCGTGGGATCTGTGGTTTGGCCGTACTATCTGAAATCCAGAACAAAATCAGTAGAGGAATTTTTTATGGACACCATCGCGTTATGTCCCGATCTGGCAGCGCGGCTGGTGAATGCACAACGTACCAGTTCAGTGAATGCGACTGGCAACTACTCATATGTCTGTGAACAAACCCATGGTTCCAACTATCTATTACTCGGTGATGCATTCGCTTTCTATGATCCGGTTTTTTCTTCGGGGGTCATGTTGGCAATGCAAAGTGCTTTCATTGGTGCAAAGACCATTGACACTTGTTTGCGTGAGCCGCAAAAAGCCACAAAGGCGCTCAGACGTTTTGATCAACAGGTGCGCCATGGAGGCAAGGTGTTTTCCTGGTACATCTATCGAATCACCCAACCGACCATGATTGATCTTTTTATGCGTTCAGGGAATATTTTCCGAGCTCGGGAGGCGGTTATCTCGGTCCTTGCGGGAGATATTTTCAAGAAGACACCGATCAAACCTTCGCTCGCCGCCTTCAAGAGCATTTATTACTTAGCTTCTTTGCGGCATGCGACGCGTTCGTGGTCAGCCTGGAAGCAACGAAAAGAAAATATACGGGTAGAGTGACCTCCAGTGTTTTATCATCAGGCCGATATAGCTTGGGAGATCTTTTGGTAAAAATTGGAGAAATCGAAAGTCTATTTTTTAGCGGTGGGGTATGAGCCAGATTCCAGACGCGGGTTCTCCAAGCAGACTCCGGACTCTGCGAGAATACCTCATTTTTTATTGTGGACTAGGTTTGTTGGCAGGCATCAGTTTGTTATGGACCTTGTTGGCTTTGCCATTAAACCTGATTTTGCCGAGAAAATGGAAAACGCTCACCGGGCGGATAATTATTACTATGGGTTTCAGAATGTATTTGTGGGCACTTTCTGGTATGGGCGCTTGCCATTTTAATCTGCAAGCACTGGATATTCTCCAAAATGATTCGCCCATGATCATTGCGCCTAATCATCCGTCCATGCTGGACGCGCTGATGGTGATTTCGCGATTGCCCAATCTGGCGTGCATCTTGAAGTCTGATTTGGTAAATAACCTGTTTTTTGGTGCGGGGGCTCGTTTGGCTGGATATATCCGCAACGATTCTTTACGCAAGATGATTCGCCTTGCCACGGAAGACCTGCGCGGTGGTAGCCATTTGCTGCTTTTTCCGGAAGGTACCAGAACTACACGCCTCCCCATTGGGACCGTGCATGGCAGCATTGCCCTGATTGCCAAGGAAGCCAAGGTACCTATTCAAACTGTGTTTATTGAAACCGACTCGGCTTTCCTGACCAAAGGCTGGTCTTTTTTTCGTAAACCATCTATGCCTATTCATTATCGGATCCGTTTAGGCAAACGCTTTGCCCCACCGAGCGATGTGCGTGGTTTTACGGTTGAGCTGGAAAGATATTTCGAGTCAGCAATGACGGAAGTTCCATTCCCGCCGCTTTATCCAACAGAAGCAGAGAGACAATGAACGAAGCTTCAGTCACCCATCTAGTATTGATTCCCAGCTATAATCCGGGCCCAAAAGTATATGAAACCGTTGTTTCGGCGCGGTTGCAGTGGAACCCCGTATGGGTTGTAGTGGATGGCAGTACTGATGGAACAGCTGCTGGACTGGAAGCTATGGCTGCCCAAGATAGTGGAATACGCGTTTTTCAACGCTCCGATAATCAGGGTAAAGGTGCAGCTGTGCTTTTTGGTTTGGATCAGGCGGCTGCTCAAGGTTACACCCATGTGCTTACAATGGATTCCGATGGGCAACATCCCATGGAGCGTATTCCCGACTTCATGGCGGCATCACATGAAAATTCAGACGCCATGATTCTTGGGGTTCCGGTATTCGATATCAGTGCGCCGGCCTTGCGTGTAAAAGGCCGGCGGATATCCAACTGGTGGACCAACCTGGAGACACTGGGTGGTGGCATTGGTGATTCGCTGTTTGGTTTTCGCGTCTATCCTGTTTCCCCACTACGGCAGCTGATGCATGCACATCGATGGATGCGGCGCTTCGATTTTGACCCTGAGGCGGCAGTGAGAATGTCCTGGCTTGGTGTCCGGATTATCAATATGCCCGCATCAGTGCGTTATTTTGATATGGATGAAGGGGGGGTATCCCATTTCCATTATTTGCGGGACAACCTGCTGCTTACCTGGATGCACACCCGTCTGTTCTTCGGATTTTTGTTACGCCTCCCCGCATTGTTTTTGCGTCGTTATTCAGCGCGGACACAATGAGTCCACTGGATCCGCTGACACCGGCTGGCGCAGGAAGATCGCCCCGGGGGATGCATTTGCCAGGCGCCATCTGCGGTTTATGCCATTGCGCCGTTGATGGAAATAATCTGTCCACTGATATAGCCAGCTTGTTCCGAGGCTAGAAATCCAACCAGATCGGCCACCTCATCCGCGCGTCCGGCACGTTTCATTGGCACTATTTGCGCAATGGTTTCGGTAGTGAAGGTTTGAGCACTCATGTCCGTGGCGATAATGCCAGGCGCTACTGCATTCACAGTAATGCCCCGGCTGGCGACCTCCAGCGCCAGAGATTTGGTGGCTGCATGTAATGCTCCTTTAGCTGCCGAATAATTGACCTGACCACGGTTACCTGTTTGGGCCGCCACCGAGGTGATATTGATGATACGCCCCCAGCGGGTACGGATCATAGGCATGAGCATTGCCTGTGTTACATGAAAAAAACCATTGAGTGAAACATCTATCACGTCATGCCACTGCCTTGCATTTAGGGCCGGAAAGGCTGCATCGTCATGAATGCCCGCATTGTTGACCAGAATCTGGATGGGGCCACATTCAAGTTCTTTCTGCAAGGTTGTATTGGTAGCCTCAACGTCAGTGATGTCAAAAGCCAGCGTACTTGCTTTTCCACCAGCGAGTACTATCTGGTCAGCTAATGCTTGGGCTTTTGGCAGGTTTTGGTGAGCGTGAATAATGACTTGGTGGCCATCTTCAGCAAGTCTTCTGGCTATGGCTGCACCAATACCGCCACTACCACCAGTAACCAGTGCACGCTTCGGTATGCAGCTTATACTCATTCGAGTGTGGTCAAGGGGGATTGCAAAAAGGGTTCCGCTGCAAGCCCATTGACGCCCAATAAAAGCGCCGCACGTCCTTCCAGCAGCACACAGCTCGCAGCCATAACTGTAAAGTGATACAAGGCATTGCCTTTGTCAGCCAGTTTTTCGGCCTTGATCTTTAGATCGCATTCAATGTCATCAAGGCGCGATACATGCAAGGCAACTTCCCGTACGCTGATGAGATATCCTAAATGAGTCATATCACTCTCCCCCGTTTTGGGGCACGACAAAGCGTTATGTACTGCCATGCTCTGTGCCGCATATTCAATACCGCAGGCAGCGCCGAGTCGTCCATGGGCACGGAGAGGCAAAGTCTCACAGCGGTGACTGGTCGCCCTGCAGGTAATGGTGTTTTCATCCCATTGTTCCACGGCATCAAGCAAATGCATTTGATCCTGATGGGGTATTTGTTTCGCAATCCATTGGCGATCTAAAGGCATGGTGCTATATCCATACTCAGACAGGATGGATTCTCATAATTCAGAACAACACGACCGGGTTTTTCAATTGCTATGCGCTGAAGCAGCGGCAGGCAGTGTGCCGCAGGATTGGATTGGCGCAAAATTTCAAGATCAGGGTGGTTCATGGTCTGCACAATAGCATCGGTGAATAGGTTCTCGCTGCAGATGCTGATCTGAGCTAGCGTCTTTCCAAGGCTAAGTGTAGATTTTAATAACAGTGCCACGGCAAAAGTGTCAACGATTGGTCGGGCATCGTACAGAGGCTGAGGATAGTCACTATCGCAGGCTATTAACAGCACAGGTAGTTCCGTAGTGGCCAAGAGCACAATGGCTTCCAGGAGTCCTGCGGCAAAGCTTCCATCATGTGCACTGACCACAGAGGATGGTGTCATTGCACCCGCAGAAATGCCCCAATAACCAGAAATCGCATTATGTACGGAATTATGAAACTGAGTGGGAGAAATCATGGTGTCTCCAGATGCCAGCGCTGTACAAATCGAATGACAGATGCGGCCATCACTCCCAGACGAAGCAAAAACTGATGCAGGTTCTGCGGGCGGCACATTAGCCATAGCGCAGGCTGCATGACCTACCTCCAAGGCAGCCATGACTCCTGGACTGGCGCGACGTCGTTCTGCTGTTGGTAACGAAGCTGGGGGTGATAATACGGTTTTCTGATTTTGGTAAGGAGATTGCCCTGTCAGTATAGCCAATCCCTGCGACCAGCTTCCAAGTCCAGGGCCGAGCAGGCCAATACCATCAAGATAAGCATTAAGCATTGTCATGATGTCATTTTACTTGCGGGAGCGGCCAAAGACCAAACTGCAGTTGCTGCCGCCAAAACCGAAGGAATTACTTAACACATGGTAAACACTTTGCCTTTGGTTTGAAGCAAGATATTGAATGCCGGTTGACGTGTCTCTCTGATTGGCTTTTGGGCCTGCTGGCAACAAATTATTTTGAATGGCAATGGCACAAATAACGGCTTCCAGAGCCCCTGCAGCACCCAAGGTGTGTCCAGTTGCTCCTTTTGTAGAACTACATGGCGTATTGATGCCGAAGACACTCGCCACGGCTTTGGCCTCGGAAATGTCGTTATTGAGCGTGGCGGTACCGTGCAGGTTGATATAATTGATGTCTGCGGGCTTTAAACCGGATGTGGACAGAGCTTGTTCCATAGCAAAACGTGCTCCGAGACCCTCAGGGTGGGGGGATGACATGTGATAAGCATCGCTGGATTCACCTACACCTAACAGGAGTACCTCATCTCCGCAGTGATTTTTTGGCATGCGCTCTACGAGCAGATAAGCTGCTGCCTCGCCAATGGATATCCCTTTGCGATCATCGCTGAACGGTTGACAAGGGCCGTCGGCCAATAACCCCAAGGAATGAAAACCGTAAACAGTGGTAGCGCATAACGAATCTACGCCGCCAACAACTGCAGCGTCAATTAGTCCCAAGTCCAGCATGCGTTTTGCTGAAGCGAGAGCCTTGGCGCTGGAAGAGCAGGCAGAAGAGACCGAAAGGGCTGGGCCTTCAAGGCGTAATTTGCGCCGTACAAAGTCACTTAAAGAGTAGGGGCTGTGAGTGCAAGCATAAATAAAATCTGCTGGCAGGCTTCCGCTTACCGGGTCACGATGTTGAAATGCCAGTTCGGTCTGGAGTATCCCGGCAGTACTGGTCCCCATGTAGACGCCGATACGCTTGCGACCCCATTTTTCGATAGCAACTTCTACCGCCTCCTCAAATCCATCCTGGCGCAGAGCCATTTGCGCTAACCGATTATTACGACAGTTGAAACTCCTTAAGTCCGGACTTATTTCTTCGTCGTCAACGGCGTCTACTTCACCGACCCAGGTGTTGATGTTTATATTCTGAAAGGCACGACGCCTCAGTCCGCACCGGCGTTCGCTCAGTGCAGTTTTTGTCTGTTCCAAACCGCGTCCAATGCTACTCGTCGCAGTGAATCGTGTTATAAGCGCCGATGTCATGTGTCTTATAAATTACAACAATAAATCATGAAAGCATTGTGGTCGGGGCCCCCATGAATGTCAAACCGGTTTAATCGTATTCCAGGAACCGAAACTTGAGGTGGACATATCTTGATAGGGCGATAATCTATGGTATTTATAGGTTTTCTTTCTGTGCAAGCTGGTGCTCTGCCTGACTGACGGGAAGAGCGGGTCTGGTGCAACAGGGTCAACGGGTAAGTGACTTGTGATTTTTATGTAGTAGGCTATAGTTTTTCACAGGTGTTAAGCGAAGCGAAATTGCTGGTTGCTGCAGGGCTGAAGCTGTTTGACGCTGAAGGAGTCGGCCTGCCTTTGTGGATTCAAGGAAGCAAGAATAATATTGAACTTCCTGTAGGCAGAGCGAGTTCGTCGATTATGACATGCTGTTTGCTGTGCAACATTGCGGATTTGGCTCTCTATCCCTCACAGAATGAAGTTGGTATGAGCGTGATTATAGGTCATGACCACATCAGTTTGCGGCGGTGGGTGGCTGATATTGGAGGAGAGGTATGGACCCATTCAATATAATAAACTGGCAGCAAGGCCATGGTGCCCAATGCAATCTGATTCATTTTGAACCGAAAGCTTCAAATAGAATGGTGCCATGTTATTATTCTGAACGATATTACAGTTGGATTGTTTTGTAATGGTAGATTCTTGGAAGGCGGAACGGATGAAATCGCTGCACAATCAATTTTTTCAATCTGTTCAGTTAAAGCTGTCATCAGGGAAGTTGAAAACTTACTTGGGAATAGCATTTATTGTATTGATTTTTTTTGTATATCAAATACTCGCCTATCGAGGGGTATCTTCTGCGCATCCAGGGGCTTTTCTTGTCGTTGTTTCTTATCTTCCTATTGTTGTTTTGATTTTAATTATGTTATGGAAGACCAAATACCGGAACATCGGATTTGTCGCTATTGCCGCCGGAATTTTTGCTTTGTGGCATTATCAAGCTACTCTGGTGAACTATCTGAGCTGGACGTACATGGTTCAGAGAAGCTGCATTTTTGCACTATCAGCTTTTGCTTTTGGCATCACGTTGCTCCCTGGGCGTATTCCTATGATCTCCAGAATTGCTGAGTTGGTGCATGGCCCGCTGAATGTAAAAGTGGCGCAGTACACGCGACAGGTAACAATAGCTTGGACCTCTTTGTTCGGCTTCATGACGTTTCTGCCGTTAATTGTTTTTGAATTTTCACCGCATCCTTTATTTTTTTTGATAACCAATGCTATTACTATGGGGCTGGTAGTTTCTATGATGTTTGCTGAATATACAGTGCGTTGCCGCATCATACCGGTAGGCGAACGTGCCGGAATGGTGGAAGCGCTTCACGCTTTTTTCTTGTATTCTGATGCTGCGCTGAGCAAAGAAAAGCCACGCAATGGCAATAGATAAGGTACTATTCATTATCTATGGATACTCCGGCAACGAATCTTCTTCCACTGATGACTCACACATCTGCGAGCGATATCGTAGCGTTTAGGCATGGTGAAGCGATTACAGTGCGTCAATTTTTGGCGGACGTGGAGCAGATTCGTGCCATGCTTCTTCCTGGTAAACATGTTCTCAATGTTTGCCATGACCGTTACCGCTTCATGGTGGGGCTCGCCGCAGTCATGACTGCTAATAAAATAAGTCTCCTACCGTCGACATATACGAACGAAACCATCAATCAGATGCTACGCTTCGCCCCGGATGTGTTTTGCCTCAACGATGCGGATAACGACATCAACTTGCCCCAACTTTGCCTGTCTGACTTGCCTCCCAAATCGGAGGTCCATAAAAATATGCCGATACCTCTTCTTCCTGGGAATTTGCCGGTAGGTTATGTGTTCACATCAGGATCTTCTGGAAGTCCTGTACCTCACCTGAAAAGGTGGGCTGCTCTGGTGGGGAGTGCTCGTTCTGAAGCCCAACGGCTGGGCTTGTTTGATGGACGTAAATATACTGTCCTTGGTACAGTGCCACCTCAACATATGTATGGCTTGGAATCAACGATACTGATTGTTTTGCAAAGTGGAGGAGCCCTCAGCTCCCCACAATATTTTTATCCGGCAGATATTGGAGCTGAATTTTCATCGTTGCCACGCCCTCGCTTGCTGGTGAGCACGCCTATTCACCTCCGTGCGTTACTCAGTGCCAATATTTGTTTACCTACTGCCGACTTGCTGGTTTCAGCGACGGCTCCATTACCCCAGGATCTTGCTCAAAAAGCGGAGGCCAGCTTTGGAGCACCGTTGCAGGAAATTTACGGATCTACTGAAACAGGTTTGATTGCCACCCGGCGGACTGCACAAACTGATGCATGGACATTATTACCGGGCCTGCATTTGACAAAAGAGGCTAAGCACTTATGGGTTGGGGGAGGGCATTTGACGCAGAAAACCGAAATCAGTGACAACCTAGAGGTTCTGAACAAGGAACAATTTCTTCTGCAGGGTCGAGCCGCCGATCTTGTCAATATCGCTGGGAAACGCAGTTCATTGGAATATCTAAACCATCAACTCAACTCTATCCCGGAAGTTCAAGACGGCGTTTTTTTTATGCCTGAAGATGGTATGCCTGGTAGTGTTAGCCGGCTGATAGCTTTTGTCGTAGCACATGGGGTAGATGCCCAGTTGATTAACACCAAACTGCGCGAACGTATTGATCCGGCTTTTCTTCCGCGCCCCCTGCTTTTGGTTGATGCCTTGCCGCGTAATAATACGGGTAAACTGCCGCGCGAGGCGCTTCTGGCATTGGTCACTGCATACCATAAAAGGGGGAACAATCCTGACACAGCATGAGATATTCTTCAGCTTCCCCGCGACGCATCCGGTATTTTCCGGGCATTTCCCGGGGCATCCCATTGTTCCCGGGGTGATGCTGGTTGACGAGGCAATTCATGTCATCGAGTCTACAATTGGCCAGGCTATAATGGCAGGAGGGCATATTACCGCGTCAAAATTTTATAGCCCTGTCTCCCCTGGAGATCTGCTGAGTTTACGTTTTGATATAAGGCAGGATAAGACTATCTTTTTTGAGATTTATGAGAATAAAAGAAAGATTGCCGCAGGAAATCTCAAACCAGCTACAACATTCGATCTCTGCTGATGTTTGCACGAGACCAGGCGTCACTATCTTCAGATCAGCAAGGTTGGGCACGCACTCCAGAACGTGGCAGCATGACCATGTTACGGCTCATCACCTGGATTTCCCTGAAGTTGGGTCGTCGCTTGGCTCACCTTATCTTGTATCTGATCGCCGGTTACTTTGTGTTGTTTGCACCAAAAGCCAGGCGGTCATCGCAAGCCTATCTCACTCGAGTATTTGGCCGACCGGCACATATTTGGCAAGTTTATCGACATTTTTTTTCTTTTGCAGCGACAATCCATGATCGGATTTATTTGCTTAATGATCGTTTTGACTTTTTTGATATATCTTTATACCAACCAGAGGCCGTTGATACAGCTGTTGCGACAGGACGAGGTGTATTGCTGCTCGGCGCACATCTCGGTAGTTTCGAGGTGTTAAGAGGCCTTGGCCGACAGCATATTGATCCCCGTGTAATTATGGTGATGTATGAAAAAAATGCGGAGCGTGTTAATGCCATTCTTTCAGCGATAAACCCGAATATTGAACAAAATGTTATATCTCCAGGCCGTGTAGATTCGATGATTTGCGTACAAAATGAACTGGAAAATGGTGCCTTGGTTGGGTTGCTTGGAGATCGTTCTTTTGGAAAGGAGAAAATGCAACCAATTCCGTTTCTGGGTAAATCTGCTTTATGGTCAAATGGTCCATTACGAATAGCGGCAATATTGCGCAGGCCGGTTTTCTTCATGACTGGGTTACATACTGGACCGGGGAAATATGAAGTTTTTATAGAGCCATTGGCCGATTTCACTGAGGTAGAGAAAGAAGGAAGAGAAGCGGCACTACAACAAGCATTAACAAAATATGTAGAATTGCTGGATAAGTACTGTCATATGGCCCCGTATAACTGGTTTAATTTTTTTGACTTTTGGCAATGAATAGAGGAGATTACTCTGAAAACAATGGCTGAAATATTTCGAGGCCTGCTGGATATACCGATCAAAATGATCACAATATATCCTGAAAGCACCGGCCGCAGGTGTCAGGTTTGGTTGGGAGGTTTTTCATTCCCCTCGGCTACTCGGTATATTCGTTACAGTGCTTTTATTATTATGGCATTCATGGGGTTAAGTGTAATGCTGACGAGTGACGCGGATGCTGCAGAATGGAATGTTAATCAACTCATGCATTCTCTGGCACACGCTCAACCGGATCATGCTACATTCGTCGAAAAAAAATTTCTTAATATTCTGGAAAAACCCATAGAATCATATGGGAAAATGCAATTTATTGCTCCAGATGGATTGGAGATGCACACCATTGAGCCAAAAAATGAGGTCATGCTTATCCACGGCGACATCCTAAGTATTGACCACCATGATATCCACTTACAAGATCATCCAGAACTGCTTGCATTTGTTGATAGTATTCGTGGTGTATTAACTGGTAACCAGCAGATGCTCGAGCAATATTTTTATCTTTTTTTGAAGGGTGATGAAAAAAACTGGACCTTGACGTTGCGACCCAAACAAAAAAAACTGGCCGGTCTGATTAGATATATTCAAGTTGATGGTAACAATAGTAGTATTACCAGCATTAATACTCTGAAAATGAATAATGATCGTTCGCTGATAACCATCATTTCGTCCGGTACCCCGTGAGAAAAATTCACGGTTTGGTCGTCGTGATCTGGCTGACTGTTTTGTTTGTAGGTGGTGCATTGATTTTGACGGCCAACTTTTCAGCCAGTCTTTCGGAATTTATGCCGCAGTCTCCAACCGCACAGCAAGCGGTTCTGAATGAACAATTACTGCATGGTATTTTGTCACGCCAAATCATGATTGAGATTAATGGCGGTGATGCTTCCACCCGTGCCAAGATTTCCAATGAGATTGTTAAGAAGTTGCAGCGAAACGCGGCATTTTTCTCGGTTAGCAATGGCAGCAGCAATGATGATGCCAGTTTTTTTCATTATTTTTTCTCCCATCGCTATCTGCTAAGTCCTAGCGTCAACTCGCAACTTTTTACTGTGGCTGGTTTACATAAAGCTATAGAAAATTCCATTAATATGTTGGCTACACCGGGTGGGGGAATGGTCCAATCCCTGTTTCCGAGTGATCCAACTGGGGCCACAGTGCAACTGATTCAATCCCTGGGGCGTGTTGCAAGACCAATGACGCAAGATGGAGTCTGGTCGTCTCGTTCGGGTCAGAGTGCTTTGATATTGGCTCAGACCCGGGCCTCTGGTTCTGACATGGCTGCTCAGCAGGTTGCGGTTAATAGCATCAGATTGGCCTTTGCTAAAACCAAAAATGAGGCGGGTTTGTTAGCCACAGGCACTTCCTTAATGATGACAGGGGTTGGAGTTATTTCGGTGGCCTCCCGTGATACTATCGTTCATGCCGCTGAGATGATGTCCGTCATCAGCATGACGCTTATCACGATATTGCTCTTATTTGTTTACCGTTCTGTGTTTGTGTTGGTTTTAGGCCTCGTACCGGTATTTTCTGGTGTCATTGTCGGGATTACTGCGGTGGCTCTTGGCTTTTCCGTTGTTTATGATATCACTATGGGGTTCGGCACCGCGTTAATTGGTGAAGCAGTAGATTATTCTATTTATTTTTTCGTGCAGTCTGATCAGTCAGAAAAAAATACAGAAGAATGGATCCGTAACTACTGGCCGACAATAAAATTGGGAGTATTCACTTCAGTCATAGGTTTTTCCAGCCTGCTGTTTTCTAATTTACCTGGGTTAGCGCAAATTGGTCTATATGCAATTGCAGGTCTCCTTACTGCGGCGACTGTTACCAGGCTGATCTTGCCAATCCTGCAGCCTCGTCATCTTAAGGTGCGGGATTTAAGCGCTATTGGCGAATATCTGCTGCGTTGGAAAAAGATTCTTTTTATCCTGAGGCCCGGTATTGTCTTAATGTTGATAGTTGCTTGTGTCACCCTTGTTAGCCATCATGATAATATCTGGGATTATAAACCATCTGCTCTGAGTCCGGTTCCGGCGGCTGCGCAAAAACTTTATGCACGACTGCGCGCTGATTTGGGGGTATCTGGAAGCGGTTATCTGGTTGTTGTTTCAGGGCCCACGATTAACGCCACGTTGTTGACAGCTGAGAAGGCTGGAATTGCCTTACAGGGCCTGGTTGAAAATGATGTGATTGCAAGTTATGAAAGCCCTGTTAGATATCTCCCAAGCATTACCATGCAACAAGAGCGGCAAGCAGCAATTCCACCGCAAACGCAATTGGCAAAGCGATTGCATGAGGCTTTAACAGGCCTGCCGGTAAAAGCCTCCCTTTTTACACCATTTATCCACGAGGCTGAAATACAACGTACATGTGCCCCCTTAAAACTTGCCGATCTGCATGGCACCAGCATTGGTATGGTGGTTAACAGCATGCTTGTTCACCATGGGAAAGGATGGCAGGCCATTTTGCCGATCAAGGCACCTGCATCAGGGATTGTGAATACCCAGCGCATACGTAGCAGCCTTGCCCGGCAACATATCAAAGACGCCATGCTCATTGATTTATCCGGCTCATCAGATCAATTGTATAAAGGTTATCTCACCAATGTGATTAAACTGTCATTAGCCGGTGCGGTTCTTATCGTGGTGCTTTTATTGTTTTTATTACGTTCCCCAGTTCGGGTTTTTAGAATAATGTTACCGCTAACAGCCGCTGTACTGAGCGTATCTGCAGGATTTGTCTTGTGCGGATATGAACTTAATATCATGAATCTAATTGGGCTGATGCTGATTGTTGCCATCGGGTCAAACTATGCAATATTTTTTGATCAGGCCGATAGGCATGGTCAGGGGGGAATTGCTTCGTGTACACTCGCCTCTCTGGTTATTGCCAATACCGCTACCATTATGGGATTCGCGCCACTCGCTTTTTCCGGGGTGCCTGTTCTTCAGGCCATAGGTGCCACTGTTGCTCCAGGCGTTTTTCTAGCCCTGTTGTTCGCTGCAAGCTTTTCTCAACGTCAAGCATCCTGATTCCAAAATCATTGTGGATGATCCTGTTCTGGGCCGTGCTGATTTTTGAGGAGGAGTCATCACGCGCGCGCTTGTGTTATTTTTGACTGGTACTACTTGCCTTGAAGGATTTGTTATGTATGAATGAGCCGCTGCAACTTGAATGGATCAGTACTGAAATTTTGCTGCGTCAACCCAAAGAATATCTGTCTCATGTGCTGGGTATTGTGCATTATGGTCCAAATCAAGTTCACACGGGACTCAGAGAGCTCGAAATCCCCGTTTCTTTAGTCAACGTCCCGGTTTTGGGTCATGGCGATGGTATTTGTGAACTCTGGAGGTCACAGCAAAAAGTGCGGGCGGGGAGTCACGGGCCAATTTCCTGGAGAGCCAATGAATCCTTACTGTTTCTGACGGTGGAAATCGGTAATGCTGAACAATGTTTGCATGACGCTACACGAGATGCCTACTGCGCATTGCTTGCCGAAATAACTGCTCTTGGCTATCCGCATCTGCTGAGAGTCTGGAACCACATTGGTGATATAAACGATGATTCGACTGGCCTTGAACGTTACCGACAGTTCAATATAGGTAGACTAGAAGCTTTTATGGCCGGCAACTGGTCAGTAATTGATGTTGCACCACCAGCGGCCAGCGCGCTGGGCGCGCAGCGCAATACTCCATTGGCATTGTTTGCACTGGCTTCGCATCATGCGCCACTGGCCATTGAAAATCCTCGTCAAATTCGAGCTTATGATTATCCTCAAAATTATGGACCCTGCCCGCCTACCTTTTCTCGTGCCAGCCTGATTGATCTGGATGGACCGACCCTGTTTATATCGGGCACAGCAAGTATTGTGGGTCACCAAAGTATGCACCCCGATAATTGTCGTGAACAAATCCGCGAGACCATGCGAAACATAGAGGCACTGCTCCATGAGGTCAGCTGTTCTCATGGCGTTGACTGGGAACTTGCCAACTTGCAATTCAAGGCTTATTTGCGGAATGGTGCTGATCTTTGGATGTTTCGCGAGGAAATGGATCAGATAGTCGGTAAAGAGGTAAATTGCCTGATTATCCAGGCGGACATATGCCGACGCGACCTTTTGGTTGAAATAGAAGCAGTTGCTTTGCCTTGCACAAGTACGCTTGAACATCACCACTGATGATGACAGCTTGAGGATTCTGAAAATTCGGCTATATATCCCCTAGTGACTCATCTGGAAGATAGTCATCCAGACCCGGAATGAATGGAGAATGCAAATTGTTGCCTGAAAGTGCCAAGCCTTATTTGCTGAATAGTGTTTATCAATGGTGTGTTGACCAGGGTCATACGCCATATATTCTGGTGGTGGTTGCCTATCCGGGGGTGGCGGTTCCCAGCGGTTATGAAAAAGACGGGCGCATGATACTGGATATTTCCCCGAATGCTTGCCACAACCTCAGCATGGCAGATGGTTGGATCAGCTTTAATGCGCGCTTTGGTGGTGTGGCGCGAACGGTGGATGTACCTATGGCGGCCGTGGTGGCTATTTATGCAGCAGAAACCCAGGAGGGTATGGGTTTTGCGGAGCCAGAGCTGCCTGTTGCGCCGCCTCCAGGAGCCGAACCCGAAGATCGTGTAGCGCGTGCTGCTGAGGTTCAGGAAAAACCAGAGAGACCTTCATTGCGGGTCATCAAATGAAAATTCAGGCGGGTTTCTGCGGACTGCTGTTGCTCCTGATTGCGGGGGCGGCCGAGGCAAATATCTACGCCTATACAGATAGCCATGGGGTCGTGCATCTGACCAATGTTCCGGCTGGAAACAGCGCATATCACATGGTCATGCGCACCCCGAAAATGCCGGTAGCTACGGCTCGCGCCGACTTCAACCGGGTAGCCAAACAGCAATATCAGTCGCTGATTCACGCGGCGGCCAGCCGCTACGGGGTGAGTCCGGCTTTGGTCAATGCCGTCATTTCTGCCGAGTCTGGTTATAACGCCGGTGCGGTTTCACCCAAGGGAGCCATTGGTCTGATGCAGTTAATTCCGGCTACAGCGGCCCGTTTCGGGGTTTCCAACTCTTTCAGTCCGGCCGAAAACATCAATGGTGGCACTGCTTATCTGGCCCATCTGCTGCGTAAGTTCAGCGGTGATCTGAAACTGGCCGTGGCCGCCTATAATGCCGGTTCCGGTGCGGTTATTCAGGCGGGTTATCACATCCCTCCCTTTGCTGAAACCCAGGCCTATGTACCTCGGGTGTTGGCTTATTACCAGCGTTATCTCAATGGCAGCAGCTCTGGCCCAAGCCTGGGTGTTATTGATCATATGCCCACTCCGGTTTCGGTCTCTCCGCAGCTTATTCAGGTATCCAGCCCGTAGTTTTGCAGTTTTTTTCGCAAGGTATTGCGATTGATACCCAGCCATTGGGCAGCCGTACCCCGTTGTCCGTCACATTTCTTCAGTGTGTGTTCGAGCAGGGCACATTCCACCTGTTCAATAACCTGAGTATGCAGGTTTTTTGGCGCTTCGCCCTGCAGATCGTCCAGATAACGATCCACGATCATGACCACGCAGTCACTCAGAGTCATTGATTCTGTTGCCATGATCCTGCTCCTCAGGGTTGACTGAGCAGAGTGACCTGATAGCCTGCAGCGGCAATCAGTTTCGGACTCTTGATGGAGAACTGAACGGGTGTATGGGATAAAAATCCGGAGATGCTCTCTTCCGGCTTTGCCAGATATTCTTTAGGTGTGAATTGCAGATGGGCAATGGGTGCACCGTAAACATTACTCAGAGTGACCTGGATGACCGGGTATGCCTGCACGTGCCCCGCCAGATTCTCCATTTTTCCGGTAATTTCAGCCAAGTGATTATCCAGCGCAGTGACATGACTATCGACAATGCGCATTTCCCTATTGGGTCCCGGCCAGGAAATCTGTGTACCTAATGTGTTGGCACTCTGGATCATGGCACGGCGGATGGGCGCACTGTTGGCTGCATAACTATAGACGCCCGTTGACCAGAGGATTTGTCCAATCAGCGCCAAAATCAACAGGAAAATAATCAACAGGAGTAAATAACGGCCCAGACGCTGCCCCAGATGGGCGCCGGCTGCACTGGTTTCGTCGTCCGGGTTTACCTGGAAGACGTGCTGGCAGACGCCACATTTCACTTGATAGTGATGTTGTTGCAGGGCCTTTGCTTCCACGCTGAAAGTGGACTCGCAACGCGGGCAGGTTATTTCCATGGTTCAGTCTCCGGATTTTCGCTGGCCATACAGCAGGGACCAGTCTTCTTCATGTTGCGGGGCGGCTAAATTAAAATAGGGTGCGTAGGCATTTTGAATGCCGGTTTCCTGGCTGTGGAGAATGCCGGAGAGGGCAATCCATCCTCCTGGCCTGGTCAATGCAGCCAGCGTCGGGGCAAGACTGAGCAGGGGCCCAGCCAGAATGTTGGCAACCAGAATATCCGCCAAGGGCAGTGGTGTTGCTTCCGGCAGGGACAGTCGCAGTCGCTCCGCGACACCATTGCGTTGGGCGTTGTCCATGGCCACTTGCAGCGCAATTGAGTCGGTATCGACTCCATAAGCTTCTTTCGCACCCAAAAGCAAAGCAGCAATAGCGAGAATACCTGAGCCGCAGCCATAATCCACAATGCACTCGCCACCTTGAATGTGGCTTTCCAGAAAGTGCAGGCAGCGCGAAGTAGTGGGATGCGCCCCGGTACCAAAAGCCTGGCCGGGGTCGAGGTGCAGTTCATAGCGGGCATCTTGTGGCGCTTGATCCCAGCTGGGAACCACCCAGAGTTTTCCAAACTGACGGGCCGGAAATTGTGCCTGGGTACTGGATACCCAATCCTGATCTTCCAAAGCATGGACAGAGGCTCCGTAGTTTTGCCAACCGGCCATGTTTACTAAGGCATGAATACTGGCTTCGCTATGGTTTTCGGCAGCAAAAAGCGCCAGACACTGACTTTTCTGCCAGAGCTCTCCTTCAATAAAAAGTGCTTCGCTGGTATCCAGCTCCAAAAAAGTGATGGCTTCAGCACCTGCCTCCTGCAATTGTGTTTCCACCTTTGCGGCAGAGTCGGCCGGAACCTGAAGGCTCAGTTGCCACCACGCAATGTTCATAGCGCGAGCAGTGCCTCCAGATAATGGATGTTCACTTCACCGGCTGCATATTGGGCTTCTTCAAGAATGCGGCGATGCAGAAGAATGTTGGTCTGGATGCCTTCAATGCTGGTTTCCCGCAGAGCGCTGCGCATGCGCATCTGGGCTTCTTCCCGATCATTTCCATAGGCGATGATTTTGCCGATCATGGAATCATAGAAAGGCGGTACCCGATAACCGGCATATATATGGCTGTCTACCCTAATTCCTGGACCGCCGGGTGGGTGCCATGCCGTGATTTGCCCGGGTGAGGGCATGAATTTTTCAGGATCCTCAGCGTTGATGCGGCATTCAATGGCATGTCCCTGCAAGCGGACATCTTCCTGCCGGAAAGGGAGAGGCTTGCCTGCCGCAATCAGAATCTGCGCTTTGACAATGTCCACACCAGTAATCATTTCAGTCACTGGATGCTCTACCTGAACGCGGGTGTTCATCTCGATAAAGTAAAAGGTTTTACTGCCGGGATCGTAAAGAAACTCAATGGTTCCGGCACCGCGATAGCCCATGTCTGAACAGGCTTTGACCACTGCTGCACCAATTTCGGCGCGTTGTTTATCGGTAATGCCTGGAGCCGGTGCTTCCTCGACGACCTTTTGGTGACGCCGTTGTACGGAGCAGTCCCGTTCGCCGAGGTGTACGCAATGGCCGTGCGCATCGCAGAGCACCTGGAATTCAATATGGCGGGGGGTTTCCAGAAATTTTTCCATGTACAGGGTCGGATTGCCAAAAGCCTTGCCCGCTTCTGCCCGGGTCAGGTTGGCGGCGTTGATCAAATGTGCCTCGGTGTGGACAACGCGCATGCCGCGTCCGCCACCGCCACCGGCAGCCTTGAGAATGACCGGATAACCGATTTCCTTCGCCAGTTTTTTGAGGGCTTCATTGTCATCGGGTAGGGGACCATCAGACCCGGGAACGCAGGGTACGCCGGCCTTGATCATGGCGGCCTTGGCCGCGATTTTGTCTCCCATCAGGCGAATGGTTTCTGCACGGGGACCAATAAATGCAAAACCGCTGTTTTCCACCCTTTCTGCGAAATCGGCATTTTCCGATAAAAATCCGTAGCCGGGATGAATGGCTTCGGCGTCGGTAACTTCTGCGGCAGCAATGACCGCCGGGACATTCAAATAGCTTTGATCACTGGGAGCGGGGCCGATACAGACTGATTCATCGGCCAGCTTGACGTGCATCAGGTCACGGTCGGGTTCGGAATGTACGGCCACCGTGCGGATACCCAGCTCACGACAGGCACGCTGAATGCGCAGGGCAATTTCGCCCCGGTTGGCGATGAGGATTTTCTCAAACATATCAATCCTCTGGTGCAATAATAAAGAGTGGTTCACCGTATTCTACGGGCTGGCCGTTACTGGCCAGCACCTTGATGATTTTGCCGGAGACATCCGCCTCAATTTCATTCAGCAATTTCATGGCTTCGATAATGCAAAGTGTCTGACCAGCCTTGACGGTGCTGCCTTCTTCAACAAAAGGCGCAGCTTCCGGTGAAGCAGCCCGATAAAAGGTGCCGACCATGGGGGACTTGATCATGTAGCCCTGGGGGGCGGTTTCAGGTGCTGCAGTGGCTTCAGGAGGCCGAGTTACTTCTGCAGCCGGTGTTGGCAGTGGGGCTGGCTGAGTGTGATAGGTCACATTTTGCGGGGCGACGGGCGCTGCATGTCGGGTAATACGCACCTTACTTTCACCTTCCACAACTTCAATTTCGTCAATAGCGCTTTTTTCAAGTAATTCGGCAAGGCGACGAATGAATTGGATATCCATACTTTTCCTTATTATGCGTTTAGTCGGGGCGTGAAAAACGCCGGTAAATGGCTTCCAGCGCGAGGAAGTAGCCATCAGCACCCAATCCGGCGATGACCCCTTGGGCCATGTCGGAAAAGTAGGAATACTGACGGAAGGGTTCCCGCGCATGAATGTTGGACAAATGTACCTCAATGAACGGAATCGCCACGGCACTCAGGGCATCCCGCAGGGCCACGCTGGTGTGGGTAAACGCAGCAGGATTGATGATGATGTTGGTGACACCCTGCTTGGGTGCAAGCTGCACGGCATCTATCAATTGATGCTCGGCATTGCTTTGCAAGCTGCTCAAGGCCCAACCCCAGGCATTGGCCATGGCTACCAGTTTGGCGTCTATGTCGGCCAGGGTACTGTGGCCGTAGTGTGCCGGTTCACGCTGACCCAGAAGGTTCAGGTTCGGTCCGTGCAGTACCAATATGTGAGGATTAGATACAGCCATGGCTTCCGCGTAACATCAAGAATAAACTGAAGTCTGCCGCAAATGCGCGCATAAATCTAGGTCGAAGCACTACATCAGCGACTCATGATTTTTCGCAGGCATCGCCCCACGCGTTGATTTGACGTAGAATACACCCAATATATGGTTCATAGGGGTTGCTGGCAGTATGGTGCAGCCCAGACAGGTCGCTGCGACCTATTGTGATTGACGACGCCGGAGAGAGGTGGCTTTGCCATGTTATACCCTGAATTATTTAAATCCCTGGAGGCCGCGCGTTGGAATATGGCGACAGATATTCCCTGGGATCAGTTTGATCGGAGTCTGGTGAGTGAAGAGCAGCTGCGCACCATTAAGATGAATGCTGTGACCGAGTGGTCGGCGCTGCCGGCGACGGAAATGTTTTTGCGTGATAATCGCGATGATTCGGATTTTTCGGCCTTCATGTCCATCTGGTTTTATGAAGAACAGAAGCACGCGCTGGTTTTGATGGAATACCTGCGCCGCTTTGCCCCCGAATATCTCCCGACTGAGGAAGAGCTGCACAAGGTGCGCTTTGAATTTGATCCTGCCCCTGCCATGGAAACCCTGATGCTCCATTTTTGTGGGGAAATTCGTTTGACGCATTGGTACAAATGCGCGGCGCAGTGGCACAGCGAGCCGGTCATTCGTTCTATTTACGAAGTGCTGTCTAAAGATGAAGCGCGGCACGCGGGCATTTATCTGAAATATATGCGCCGGGCCATTGAGCGCCTGGGAGACTCGGCGCGTCTGGCTTTCGCTAAAATTGGCGTATTGATGGCTAATACCAAGACGGCAAAGGCTTTGCATCCAACCAACTTGCATGTGAATAAAGAGATGTACCCTGAGGATAGTGTCCAGAGTCACCTGCCGGATCCGGGTTGGCTGGAGCAATGGCTGGATACCCAGATTCATTTTGATGCCATCTGGGAAGGCAAGGTTATCAATGGCATTTTGCGCAATCTTTCCACGCTGCTTGAAATTCCCATCCAGAGTGCCAAGGATCTAAGCCGTTATCGTAAGGCCATGTCCAGTGCAGACCGCGAAGCATCCGGGCATATGGCCGCTGGCTGACATCAGGAACGTTTAAGTATGTCAGATGCGTCCTGGCGGAGTATGAGCCTGGAGGAAAGGTTGAAATGGGCACTGAGTCCTGAACTGCCCGGGCACTATCGTCCCTTCCTGCTGAGGGAGCAGTGGGTACAGACGCGCTGTTACTTTGCCAGACGCGTGGATTTGCTGCCCGGAGAAGTAGCGGCGTTGGCTCGGGATGACGACTACGTGATCCGCTTGTGTATTGCGAAAAGACCGGATTTATCAGCGGAACAGGTGGCGGAGTTTTGTATGGATCGGGATCCCAATGTGCGTTATGCCATTGCCCGAAATTCCCTGCTGACGGACATTCAGCGCGCCGGGCTGCTTGCCGATGAAGACGAGTTGGTAAGAACAGCCGCAGCCAAGGGGCCACGGCCTAGTCAGGAGCGCTGTCGTCCAGGTCAGGCGCCGTTATTGCGCTGACCCGGCGGTACCGACCTTAGTCAGCCTGGCGGCGCAGAAAGGCAGGTATATCCAAATCGGCAAAATCCTGAACCCCGGAGCTACGGTTAGAGGTTGAAGCTGGTGCCGGACGTTCGTTATGACGCATACCCACGGGTATGTCGAGATTGCGCCAGTCGGAAGGGGTGCTCGGATTGCCGGCACTGGCAGCCCCACGACCCCGGATGTTCTCCACGGCCAAACGTACAGGTTCGCGTTGCAAACCCGTAGCCACTACAGTGACGCGTAACTCCCCATCCAGGTCAGGATCCAGCACTGTACCGACCTTCACATTGGCGTCATCTGCTGCATAACCGCGAATCAGCTCGCCGACTTCCTGGAATTCGCCCAGGGTCAGGTCCATACCTGCCGTGATGTTGACGAGAATACCGCGTGCCCCGGAGAGGTTGATGTCGTCCAGTAACGGGCTGGATGCGGCGCGGGTCGCTGCATCTCTGGCGCGGTTTTCACCCTTGCCACTGGCGGCACCCATCATCGCCAGACCCATGCCTGACATGACCGTACGCACATCGGCAAAATCCAGGTTCATCAGGCCGGGACGGGTGACCAGCTCGGAGATACCCTGCACCGCGCCCAACAAAATGTTGTCCGCTGCCTGATAGGCATCCTTGAGACTGATGGATGTGCCCAGAACGGCCAGCAGCTTCTCATTGGGAATAATGACCAGAGAATCGACATGCTGGGAAAGTTCGTCGATACCGGAAAGTGCATGCTGCTGGCGTTTTTTGCCTTCAAAATTGAAGGGTTTGGTTACCACACCAACCGTCAGAATGCCCATATCCCGGGCAATGGCAGCAACAACAGGAGCAGCACCCGTACCGGTTCCGCCACCCATGCCGGTAGTGATGAATACCATATCCGCTTTTTCGAGGGCTGCACGAATATCATCGCGACCTTCTTCCGCTGCCTTGCGGCCGACTTCCGGATCAGCCCCGGCGCCCAGACCACGGGTAATCTGCGCACCCAGCTGAATGGTGCGGCTAGCCTGTGAGTGACGTAAAGCCTGGGCATCCGTATTGGCGGTGATGAATTCCACCCCTTCCAGACCCGCTCCGCACATGTTGTTGATGGCGTTACCACCACCACCGCCGACGCCGATGACCTTGATGACGGCGCCGTCCTGTTCGCATTCGTTCAATTCATACATGATATTTCTCCTGATTCGTTAAGTATGGGTGTTGGTGGGGATCAGCCGAAGCTGGTCTGGACCCAGTTGCGCATTTTCCGGAAAACACCACCAAAGCTGGTGTCCATACCGGCATGTCCCTGACTGTGATCTTCATAGGCCGCCTTGGGCTGGGCGACAACGGCGGCTTCGCCTTGCCCGGCAGGTTGGTTATGTAATCCGTACATCACCAGGCCTACGCCCGTGGCATGTCCAGGTACCCGAACCACGTTTTCCATCCCCGGCAAATGCATGGGTTCACCGACGCGAACCGGCAGGTGAAGGATTTCTTCTGCCAGTTCGGCAATGCCTTCCAGACGGCTGGAACCGCCGGTAATGACAACGCCAGCGGCAATCAAATCTTCATAGCCGGTGCGCCGTAGTTCTGCCTGGATGAGTTCAAACAATTCCTTGATGCGGGGCTCAATGATGTCACCGAGAATGCGCCGGGAAATGGTGCGGGGCGGGCGGGTGCCGACGCTGGGGACCGAGATTTCATCATCCTGCTGAATGAGATCACCCAGGGCGCAACCATATAGCTTCTTGATTTGCTCCGCTTCAACGGGTGGGGTGCGAAGGCCCAGGGCAATGTCATTGGTCACCTGATCTCCGGCGATGGGAATGACAGCCGTATGGCGGACGGCCCCATCGCGGAAAATGGCGATATCGGTAGTCCCGCCACCAATATCCACCAGACAAACACCCAGCTCTTTCTCGTCCTGGGTAAGCACGGCGTCTGCCGAGGCCAGCTGTTCGAGGACCAGATCCTGGACTTGCAGCCCGCAACGTTCCACACATTTGGCGATATTCTGGGCGGCGCTGACTGCACCCGTAACAATATGTACCCGGGCTTCCAGACGGACTCCCGACATGCCGACCGGTTCGCGAACCCCTTCCTGACTGTCGATCATGAATTCCTGGGGCAGAATATGAATGACGTTCTGATCCTGCGGGATCACGATGGCGCGCGCGGCGTCCATGACCCGACCTACATCATCATTGCTGACTTCCTTGTTTTTGATGGCGACAATACCGTGGCTGTTGTAGCCGCGAATATGTCCGCCGGCGATGCCGACCACCGCGCCATGAATCTGCACACCGGCCATGAGCTCGGCTTCCTGCACGGCACGGGTGATAGCCTGAACCGTGGATTCAATATCCACGACAACGCCTTTTTTCAAGCCCCGGGAGGGGTGCTGACCAACACCGATGATTTCTGCTTCACGACCACCTTTGGACTGCGCAACAATACAGGCCACTTTGGAAGTACCAATATCCAGGCCGACGATGAGTTCCTGATGTCCACGTTTCATTTGCTTTCTCTCCTTCGGATCCGGGATCCGTTACTGACTGTTGACGGTGGTCGCTGAGGGCATGGCGACCGCAAAACCATTGGTATAGCGAAGATCCATTGTGGCTCCGGCTACCAGGTATTCCTTGACCTGGGGGGCAATGGCCACCCAGCGTTTTAAAGCGGGTATCACGTCCTCGCTGCCCAGCAGCAGGCGAACCTGATTATTGAGAATGCAGCGCCATCCACCCCTTTGGTCTTCCTGAAGGGAAACGACCTTCAGGCCCAGTGGGGCAACAATGGAATTAAATTTCGCCAGTTGCGCGAGGAGTTGGCTGCCACTATCGGCGGGTCCGGCTAGATTGGGGAGTCCATTGGGTACTTGTGCCGGGGGAACGCTGAACACTTTTCCCTGGGCATCGACCATTTGCCCGGCACCACCCAGCCAGCGGGCGACCGGCGTGTAGGGTTTGATATTGACCGTCAGGCGGGTCTGGCCCGA
>NZ_MOAD01000001.1:259252-354738 GCF_001931655.1 Acidithiobacillus albertensis
GGGTTTGATATTGACCGTCAGGCGGTCGGGCCAGACCCGCCGCACCTCGGCATCGGCGACCCAGGGCAGGGCATCCAGAGAATGGCGGATTTGTTCGGGGTTCGCCCACAGAAAGCCACGCGCCGCATAGGGCTTGAGAACCGTGTTGATTTCGGCCAGAGGAATTTTGGGAGAACTGCCGGTAATGGTCAGGGTGTTGATGGGCATCAGGGAGGGTTGCTGGAGCCATTGCCATCCGGACCATCCTCCCCAGGCGAGAATGCTGATACTCAGTCCACCCGCAAGGACCTTTCCATAAAGCTTCCAGGGCAGGGGCTTATGGGCTTTGGCAGCGGCCTTGACGGGTGCCGTCCGGGGAGCGGCTTTGGGTTTTTCCTTCAGGGTGGCTGCTGGCCGTTGTGGCTGTTGTCCGTGGCGATAATCACGCATGACACTAACCATGATTCACTCTCCTCTGCGCCGTACGCAGTATGGTCTTGCATAATTCGGGGAAATCCATGCCCACAGCTTTGGCGGCCATGGGTACGAGGCTGTGGCTGGTCATGCCGGGAACACTGTTGATTTCCAGAAGATGTATTTTCCCGGATGCACTGATCATGAAATCGACCCTGCCCCAATCTCTGCCACCCAGTTCGGCAAATGCCCGGAGAGCCAGGGCCTGCAGTTCGGCATCTTTGCCGGCACCCAGTCCAGAAGGCAGCAGATAACGGGTATCCTCGGCAAGATATTTGGCATCGTAGTCATAAAAGGCGTGCGGGGTTTCAATGACAATGGGTGGAAGGGCTTTACCATCGACAATGCCGACCGTGGCTTCATGACCAATGACAGCGGCTTCGCAGAGAATTTCATCTTCGAGAGCAAAAGCATCCGTTATGGCTTTATCCAGTTCTTCCGGCCCATTCACCCGGCTGACCCCGAGGCTGGAACCACCATGATTGGGTTTGATATAAATCGGCCAGGTGGAGTTTGCCGCGAGATCAGGCCGCTGATCGTGACGCCGCATCAGAATCCCTTCCGTTACGGGGAGGCCGGCGGCTTTCCAGATCTGCTTGGAACGCCACTTGTCCATGGCCAGTGCCGAACTCAAGACGCCGCTCCCGGTGTAGGGAATGGCAAGGGTTTCAAGGACGGCCTGGAGGAGGCCATCCTCGCCGATGGCGCCATGGCAGACATTGAAGGCGAAACGGACGCGTTCATCCTGCAACTGCTGTTGCAGACGTGCCGGTTCGATATCGATGCCTACCACTTCCATGCCACTGCTGCGCAGTGCATCAAGGACTGCCGCAGCACTCAGCAATGACACCTCGCGTTCGCCAGAGGGACCACCGTAAAGGACGGCTGTGCGGATGGATTCAGCCATGCTTCGCCTCCCCCAGAATACGCATTTCAGCTTGCAGCCTGATGCCGAACTGTTGCTGGACTTGTGTTTGTACTTCTTCCACCAGGGCCTCAATGTCAGCGGCCCGGGCATGTCCCCGGTTGATGATGAAATTGGCATGCTGGCTGCTGACTTCGGCCTGCCCACGGGCTTTTCCCTTTAACCCGGCCGCTTCAATCAAGCGAGCCGCGTGGTCACCCGTCGGGTTACGGAACACCGAACCACAACTGGGCCATTCGAGAGGCTGAGTGGCGGCGCGTTTCTCCTGCCAGGCGCGCAAGCGTTGCATGACTGCCGTACTTTCCTCGGGAATCAGGCGGAGTCCGGCCGCAACAAAGCAGGCGTCACCATGGCCGTGCACTTCCCGATAGCCAATCTGGAAATCCTGAGGAGCAAGACGCTGGATTTCACCATGGGGATGCATGACTTCCACCCATTCCACCAGACTCCAGGTATCGCCTCCGTGGGCGCCGGCATTCATGCTCAGGCAGCCTCCCAATGTGCCGGGAATACCCGCCAGAAACTCTGCGCCGGCAAGTCCTGCCTTGGCCGCAAAATGGGCAATTTTTACCGCACCCGCACCGGCGCCGACCCGCAGCAGATCATTTTCTGCCAAAACGATCTGATCCAGGGTATTGGCGAGGCAGATGGTGGTCCCGCGCAGTCCGGCATCGCGCACCAGCACATTACTGCCCAACCCTATCCAGGTGAGCGGAGGAACCGCAAAATGTCTTAAAAATCCTTGCAGATCCTCCAGGGTGCCGGGTAGATAGAAGCGATCAGCCGGTCCTCCAACCCGCCAGCTGGTATGGCGTTGCATGGATTCTCCCAGGCGCAGGCGGCCACCAATGACCGGCATCATGGGGTGGCCTCCGCAAATACTTCGGCCCATTGACCCGCCAGACGGGCAATGCTGCCAGCGCCCATGGTGAGTAGCACCGCGTTCGCAGGCAGTAGTGCGCGAATCTGCGCGGGGGCATTGAGCAGCTCCGGTAAATAGTGAACGCTTATTCCCTGGGCACGCATGGCCGCGCTGAGTGCCTGACTGCTGACTCCGGGTAAGGCTTTTTCGCCCGCACTGTAAATATCGGTGAGTATGACCAGATCGGCCTGGGCCAGACTGTGGACAAAATCGCCAAACAAGGTCTGGGTTCGGCTATAGCGATGGGGTTGAAAGGCGACTACCAGAGGGCGATCAGGCCATACGGCCCGGGCGGCGCTGATGGTGGCGCTCAGTTCGCGGGGGTGGTGACCATAATCGTCAACAATGGTGATGCCGGCAAACTCGCCGACCTGTTCGAAGCGTCTACCTACCCCGCGAAAATCAGCCAGGGCACTGCGAATGGTCTGTTCGCTCACCCCGACCTTGCTGGCAATGCCGATGGCGGCAAGGGCATTGAGGACGTTGTGTTGTCCGGGAATCCCCAGCTCTACATCCAGCCAGTGCACATAGTCATTATCCACCCGCCGCCAGACCTCAAAGTGACTGCCCACTCCCTGGACGGTCACATTACGGGCCTGCAGGTCCGTATCTGCACCGAATCCATAACGCAGCACCGGCGTGCGTAATTCCGGAATCAGGCCGGCGACCGTGGGTTCGTCCGTACAAAGAACGGCAAGACCATAGAAAGGCAGGCGCTGCAGAAACTGCAAAAAGGCATTGCGCAAATTATCGAGACTGTCGCCATAGGTTTCCATGTGGTCGGCATCAATATTGGTGACGACGGCCATGACCGGAGCAAGATACAAAAAGGAGGCGTCCGATTCATCGGCTTCCGCTACCAGGTATTCACCGCTACCCAGGGCGGCATGGGCGCCGGCACTTTTCAACCGACCACCAATCACAAAAGTGGGATCCAGACCGGCTGCGCCGAGAATACTGGCGACCAGGCTGGTTGTGGTCGTTTTGCCGTGGGTTCCGGCAATGGCGATGCCCTGTTTGAAGCGCATCAACTCGGCCAGCATTTCGGCGCGCCGAATCACGGGAATACGTGATTCCCGGGCTGCCTGTACTTCTGGATTGCTGTCGGGAATGGCCGAAGAAATCACGACGACATCAGTGCCGCGCACATTGGCGGCTTCGTGACCCGAGAAAATCCGCGCACCCAGATCAGTAAGGCGCAGGGTCGAACTGCCTGGCTGCAAATCAGAACCGGAAACAGCATAGCCAAGATTAAGCAGAACCTCGGCAATACCACGCATGCCGCTGCCACCTATTCCGACCATATGAATCTGTCTGACCCAGTTACGCATGGCTTACTCCTTCGGGGTGCATACAAATTCGGGCGACGGCTGCAGCGGCATCCCCCCGGCTTTGTTGTCTGGCCGCTTCTGCCCAGCGCAGGCGTAAAGCCGGATCGTTGAGCAGGGGGCTGAGAATATCCCGCAATTCCCGGGCATGGAGGTTTTCCTGGCGAAGCATTCGCGCGGCTCCAGCGCTTTCCAGAAACTGCGCGTTGGCTGCCTGATGATCATCCACGGCAAAGGGAAAAGGTACGAGAATGGCTCCCAGCCCTGCCGCTGCCAGTTCGGCAACAGTTGCAGCGCCAGCGCGGCATAGCGCCAGATCCGCCCAGTCCAACGCGACACTGATATCCGGGATAAAAGGCTCAACGCGGGCGTCGATACCTGCCGCCGCATATTCGGCTCGGGTGCTTTCGCAATGATCCTTGCCGGTCTGGTGCCAGATTTGTGGGCGTTGTTCCGTGGGCATGGCTGCTATGGCGGCGACACTGACGCTATTCAGCGCCTTGGCTCCCTGGCTGCCGCCCATAATCAATAAACGTGCAGGCCCCTGATGACTGGCGAAGCGCTCCTGCGGCATGGGGAGTTCGCGGATACTGCGGCGTACCGGGTTACCGACCCATTCACCCCCGGGCAAGCGCGCCCCGGGAAATCCCAGAAAAACATGTTTGGCCAGGGGGGCCAGCAGACGGTTGCTCAGCCCGGCGATGGCATTCTGCTCGTGCAGGCACAGTGGACAACCCATGCTCCAGGCCGCCAGGCCTACGGGGGCCGTCACGTAGCCGCCCATACCCAGCACGGCCTGGCTGTGGGTTTGTTGAATGATTTTCCGGGCCTGAACAACGGCCTTGCTGACCCGCCAGGGCATGCGCAACCAGCGTCCCACGCCTTTTCCGCGAACACCTTGCATGTCGATGGTATGCAGGGGATAGCCGCGTTCTGGGACCAGGCGCGCCTCCATCCCGGCAACGGTTCCGGCAAAGGCCACTTCCACACCCTGATCGCGTAACATGTCGGCGACCGCGAGAGCCGGAAATACGTGCCCGCCAGTACCGCCTGCAGCAATGAGGACGCGTTCAGCCATGCTGTGCCTCCTTCTGCATCTGGTCTGTTTGTTGAGCAGAAAGCGCTGGATAACGACGGCTGACAGCCAGAACGACACCCAGAGAGGCACAGAGAAATACCAGCGCACTACCGCCGTAACTGATTAGTGGCAGGGCAAAACCCTTGGTAGGAAGAGCGCCAAGGTTGACGCCCATGGACATGACCGCCTCACCGCCGAACCAGGTCAGCGTGCCATAGCAGAACAGGGCAAAAAAAGCATCTCCGGCGGCAGCAGCGCGGCGTCCGATCCGATAAATACGCCAGCAGGCCACACTGTAGAAAATGGCCAGTGCCCATACCCCGATCATGCCCAACTCTTCGCCGATCACTGCCAGAATGAAATCCGTATAGGATTCTGGCAGATAAAAGTATTTCATGATGCCATCGCCGAGGCCGACCCCGAAAATACCACCCCGGCCAAAGGCAATCAGGGACTGTACCAACTGAAAACCCGCTCCGTAGGGATCTGCCCAGGGATTCTGGAAAGCGGTGATGCGGGCAAGCCGGTAGGGGGCTGATACGGCAAGAATTCCCAACGCGCCACCGGCAACAATGCCTGCCAGTAGAACGTAAGTAATGGGTAATCCGCCCAGGAACAACATGACGCCAGTGAGCAGTACCACCATCGCAAATGAGCCAAAATCGGGTTGTAGTAACAGCAGCAACCCCAGCAACCCCAGCACCACAAAAATCGGCCAGAGTCCTTCCTTGAATTTGCCGAGGAGCTCGCCTTTGCGCACCACATAACGTGCGAGGAATAAGAGCAGGGCAAATTTCAGCAGTTCTGAAGGCTGCAGGCGGACAATGATGAAATTGATCCAGCGATGTGAGCCGTTGACGGCAACGCCGATGACCGGCAAAAACACCATCACCAGGGCGATCAGGGAAATGATCATGAGGGGAAAGGTCATGCGTTCCCAGAAGTCGAGATCAATACGGCTAAAATAGTACAATACGGCGGCGGCCAGAATGACATAAAGGCCCTGACGTTCGGCAAAAAAGAACGGATTACCGGTTTCATGCTGGGCAATGGGCGCGCTGGCGGAATACACCATGATCAGACCAAAACCCAGTAGTACCAGAATGATCCACCACAGAATGGTATCTGCCGGGCCGTTTTCGGCCAGCCACCAGCTTGGACGTTTCATGATTTCCCTCCAGCCAGTTTCTGGACAACTGCAGTGAACTGCTGCCCCCGATCCTGATAATCCCGGAACATATCGGTACTGGCGCAGGCTGGTGAAAGCAGAACCTGATCTCCGGGCATGGCTCTGGATGCGGCTTTAAGAACCGCATCCTGCATGCTGTCGGCGTAATCTACCGGAATGACATTTTCAAGCATTTGCGCGATTTTTTTGGCATCCTTGCCGAGTACAACAGCGGCGCGCTGATCACGGCAGGCTTGCTGCAACGGACTGAGATCCGCGCCCTTGGCATCGCCACCGAGAATCATCACCAACGGTCCGGATAAGCCGCTCATGGCTTTGAGCGTGGCACCCAGATTGGTTCCCTTGGAATCATCGTAATAATTGACCCCCTGATATTCGGCGACCCAGGCCAGTCGGTGTGGGAGACCGGAAAACTGGCAAAACACTTCCTGAATGGCAGCAAGTGGAAATTGGGCCGCTTCGGCCAGGAGCGCTGCGGCCAGGGCGTTTTCGATATTGTGTCCGCCCTGCATACGCAGATCGGCTGCGGGAAGCAGGGCTCCGCTGTTGCGCAGCGTGAGCCGGTCATTCAGTACATAGGCATCACTGCGCTCATCATGAACAGCAAAGCAACGGATGGCCACGGAGTCTGGGACTTGCCCGGGCAAGCTCGACGTAAAGGCATCTTCGCCGTTCAAAACCAGGACATCACCGGCATTCATATTCTGAAAAATCCGGGCTTTGGCGGCCCCGTACTGCGTGTAGTCACCATGCCAGTCCAGATGGTCGGGACTGAGGTTCAGAATGGCAGCCACCCGGGGTCGAAAAGTCGTACAGGCATCCAGCTGAAAGCTGGAGAGTTCGAGGATATACCAGGCCGGTTCAGGGCCAGATTCTGGTAATAACTCCAGTGCCGGAGTCCCCAGGTTGCCACCAGTCGCAACCATTATCCCGGCTTTTCGGGCAATTTCGCTGACTAGCGTGGTAACAGTGCTTTTACCATTACTGCCGGTGATGGCAATGATGGGTGCAGAGGCTAGCAGTGCAAATAATTCAATATCACCCATGACGGTGATTCCCGCCTGTTTGGCCTTCTGTAAGGCAGGCAGGGCAGGGGCAAGACCGGGGCTGAGCAGAATCAGATCGCTGTCCAGAAGCAGATTTTCAGGAAGCGCCCCGAAATGAAAAGTGACTTCGGGATATTGCGTACGGAGGGTGTCAGCATTTTCCAGGTGGCGGGTATCCGCCACCTGACAATGTCCACCCAGGCGCAGGGCGGTTTTCAGGAGAGATTGTCCGGTTTTGCCGAAGCCGAGGACGAATACCTTTTTGCCGTTGAGTTTCATGTCAGCGGATCTTCAAACTGGAAAGGCCGATGAGCACGAGAATCACGGTGATAATCCAGAAACGCACGGCTACCCGTGGCTCTGGCCAGCCTTTTTTCTCGAAATGATGATGAATGGGTGCCATGCGAAACACCCGTTTGCCCGTCAGCTTGAAGGAGGCCACCTGAATCATCACCGACAGGGTTTCCATGACAAAAACCCCACCCATGATGACCAATACCAATTCTTGTCTGGCGATGATGGCGACAATGGCCAGGGCGGCACCGAGGGCCAGTGCGCCGGTATCGCCCATGAATACTTCGGCCGGATAGGTGTTGAACCAGAGAAAGCCGAGCCCGGCACCAACCAGTGATCCGCAGAAAATCAGCATTTGTCCGGAACCCGGCACCCAGGGCAGATCCAGGTAATGGGCGAATACAGAATTTCCTGAAACATAAGCAAATATTCCCAGGGCTGCAGCCACCATGACGGTTGGGACGATGGCCAGCCCGTCCAGGCCATCAGTCAAATTGACGGCGTTGGAGGTGCCGACAATAACGAAGTAGCTGAAAATGATAAAGCCGAACCCCAAGGGAATCAGGACATGCGGTACAAAAGGAATAATCAGGCTGGTTTCTACGGGCTTATTGGCCAGTCCATACAATACTCCAGCTGCAGCCAGGGCAAACAAGGACTGCAAACCATATTTGGCGCGGGCGGATAAACCTTTGGTGTTTTTACGCCGCAGCTTGCGCCAGTCGTCAATAAAACCTATGGCGCCAAAGGCAAAAGTAGTGATGACCGCCACCCAGACCAAAGGATTGCGCAAATCTGACCAGAGCAGGGTGGTAATGATGACAATCAGCAGAATCAGGGCCCCGCCCATGGTCGGCGTCCCCTGTTTGCTGAAGTGGGTTTCCGGCCCATCATTGCGCACCATCTGCCCGATTTTGTAATAGCGCAGACGGGCAATGAAAAAGGGGCCAATAACCAGGGAGAGGACTAGCGCGGTCAGTATCGCTAGTACGCCCCGTAGGGTCAGATACTGAAACACGTAAAAACCGTGGTATATATGGCCGAGTTGCATGAATAGTGCGTAGAGCATCAGGCGTCTCCAGCCACGAGTGCCTGAACGACACGTTCCATGTGTGCGGCTCTGGAACCTTTTACCAGCACCACCGTTTCCGGATTGAGATGGGGCTGCAGAGCATCAATCAGGGGGGGCAGTTCCATAAAATGCTCTGTACCGGCTGCAAACGCTTCGGCGGCTTCGGCAGCCAGTTGTCCCAGTCCGTAAACCGCATCAATGCCCAGCTGTTGGGCCAGAATTCCTGCCTGCCGGTGATAAACTACCGTATCGGGACCCAGTTCACCCATATCTCCGAGTATGAGAATACGCTGGCCGGATTGGGCGGCAAGAACACGTAATGCGGCCTCTAATGAAGCTGGATTGGCGTTGTAGGTGTCATCCAGAACCCGGCAGCCGCCCCTTCCGTTGCGCCATTGCAAGCGCCCGGGGATGGCTTCCAACGCGGCCACAGCACGCTGAATCTGAGGGATGCTGATATCCAGGGCCAGTGCGGCGGTGACGGCAGCCAGGACATTGGCACCATTATGTTTTCCCGGGAGCGGGACTTCGAGGGTGAATTCGCCCTGGGGGGCGCGTACATCCAGTTGGCCGCTGCTTCCTGAACGATCCTGCCAATGTCCACGGACGCGTACCGGGAGGTTGTTCAGACTGAAGCGCCACACTTCGCCCGGAGCTTTTTCTGCCCAGAAGTCGGCAAATTGATCGTCACCATTCAAAATGCTGATGCCACGATTGTCCAGTCCCGAGAGAATTTCGCCCTTGGCCGCCGCGACGGCAGCCACAGTTCCGAGTCCCGCCAGATGGGCGGGGCCGGCATTGTTGATGAGGGCCAACGTTGGTTTGGCCAGTGCGCTGAGCAGGGCGAGTTCGCCGGGATGGTTCATGCCCATTTCCAGTACCGCATAACGATGTTCCGCCCCCAGTCTTGCCAGGGTCAGGGGCACGCCAATATGGTTGTTCTGATTGCCTTGAGTGGCCAGTACGGGGCCGCTTTCGGCGAGAATGGCTGTCAGGACTTCCTTGACCGTGGTTTTGCCACAGGAGCCGGTAACCGCCAGCACCGGTATGTTGAAACGCTGGCGCCAATGCTGTGCCAGGCTTTGCAAGCTTTGCAAAGTGTCCTTGACCACTACTCCGGGCGCATCCACCTGACGGTTGCTGAGTACGGCGGCCGCGCCCTGGGCTAAAGCTGCCGGAACAAAGTCGTTCCCATCAAAGTGTTCTCCGGTCAGTGCAACAAACAGTTTGCCAATCATTGGTTGGCGACTGTCCGTGGCAATGCCGTGTATTTCGTCCTTTCCCTGGCTGCCAGGCAGAAGCTGGCCACCGGTGATGCGGGCTATTTCGTTGAGGGAGTAGCGCATCATGGGCGCAGTGCCTCCATCGCTACCTGTTGGTCATGAAACGGAGTTTTCTGACCCATGATTTCCTGGGTGCGTTCATGTCCTTTACCGGCAATCAACACCCAATCCCCACTTTGGGCCTGGTGGATGGCCTGGTGGATGGCTGCTGCCCGATCATGAATGACCTCGATGGCTTCAGGGTGCTGCATGCCCGCGAGAATGTCGCGGATAATGTCATCGGCATTTTCACTGCGGGGATTATCATCTGTAAGCGTGACCCGGTCGGCCAGAAGTTCGGCAACTTTTCCCATTTCCGGACGTTTTCCCCGATCCCGATCGCCGCCGCAGCCGAAAAGCACATGGACCTGTCCTTTGGCGACGGCACGTATGTCCTTCAAAACCCGTTCCAATGCATCCGGAGTATGCGCGTAGTCGATCATGACCTGTGCCTTGCCGGATATTGCCGGCAGGCGCTGATAACGTCCCTCGGGCAAATCTAGATGGTGAACGTCTGCGTCACTGACTTTCCAGCCCATCCCATGGGCGACGGCCAGGGCGGCCAGGAGGTTTTCGACATTGCTCTGCCCGAGGAGCGGACTACGTAATTGCCGCAGACCTTCCGGTGTACCCAGGGTCAGGAGCGTACCACTGGCCCCGGCATGTATTTCTCGGACCTGAAAATCCCAGGCCCCCGATCCAAAACCCAGAACATTGACGGAGGGATCGATTTGCTGCGCAATTTGTGCAGAAAAGGGATCATCCCGATTCAGTACGGCCAGTTTCAGATCGGGAAATTTGAACAGACGGGCTTTGGCAGCGCCGTATTGATCCATGTCGCCGTGAAAATCGAGATGATCACGACTGAGATTGGTAAACACGGCCGCAGCAAATGGGACGGCAGCTACCCGGCCCAGGGCCAGGGCATGGGAGGAAGCTTCCAGCGCGATGACCTTGGCCCCCCGATCCCGGAGCGAGGCCAGCGTCTCCCAGAGTCGAACGGCTTCCGGGGTGGTGTTGGCATGGGGGACGAGGGCATCAACCGGCCCGGAGCCCAAGGTTCCGATAATCATGGCCGGTTGGGGGGCGAGTTCGGCAATCAGCCGGGTGACGCTGCTTTTGCCATTGGTGCCGGTGACGCCGATCAATAGCGGTGCTGCTCCTTCATCCCAGCGATGCCAACGGCGCAAGGCCTGGCCGAGCTTGTCGCGAAGGTCGGGAGTCTGCCAGCAGGCAGGGCCATTGACTTGCGGAATGACGGCTTCGTGCCCGGCTTCCAGCACGGCGGCCACGGCCCCCGCCTTCCAGGCTTCTGCCAGAAACTGATCGGCATCGCCACGATGATTGTGTAATCCCACGTAGAGCATGCCCGGCTGCAAGCGGCGGGTATCTGTTTCGATGCCGGTTACAGCCAGTTCCCTGAAGGCGTCAGGTACGGCATCAAATAGCCGGGATAGGGGTTCAGTGCGCTGCATCACCCGCTCCTTCTGCCCACTGCTGGGCCTCGGTGACAGTGCGGTATGGATATTCGGCAGTGGTTTTCAAAAGGCTCGGGTCTGGTTGAATGCCCATGCTTTGCAGGGCAGCTGCCATGGTCACCCGAAATACCGGTGCCGCCACGACTCCACCATAGCGCCATCCCTGGGTCGGGGCGCGGACCACGACAGCCATCACCAGGCGCGGATCCTGAGCAGGGGCAAAGCCCACGAAACTGGTGTTTACCTGGTTTTTATGGAAGCCACCTTTACCGTTGGCCATGATGGAAGTTCCGGTTTTGCCCGCCACCCTGTAACCCGGGATGCTGGCCAGAAAGCCGGTACCGCCCGGACTGGTAACGCCACTCAGCCATCGGCTCAGTCGTGCGGCAGTGCTTGCAGGCATAATCCGGATCCCGTTTACTGAGCGGGTATCCTGGCGGATCAGGGTGGGTGCTATATACACACCTTGATTGGCAATGGCCGCATAAGCGGCCGCCAGTTGCAGGGGAGTTACCGATAAACCATATCCGTAAGCCATCGCCGCTCTGCGGGCAATATCCCAACCCTGCCAGGCCGGCAGCGTCCCCGGACTTTCTCCGGGGAGCCCGAGGCCGCTGCCTTGTCCAAAGCCAGCCTGATGGAGCATTTGAAAAAGATCCGCCGGAGGGGTGCGCAATGATATTTTTGCGGCCCCGATGTTGCTTGAATATTTAAGGACTTGCGCCAGATCCAGATTGCTGTGACGGACATCATCCTGGATACAGAAACGCGCAACTCGAAAACAGTTGGTGTTGACGTTGAAAGTACTGTCGGGCTGGATACTGTTATCGTCCAGTGCCGCTGCAATGGTGAAGGGTTTCATCACGGAACCGGGTTCAAAGGTGTCGGCCACAGCCCGATTATTATAAAGACCAGCCTGATAATCGTGGCGATCATTGGGGTTGAAAGCAGGATAACTGACCATGGCCAGCACTTCACCGGTCCGGGCATTCATGAGCACCGCTGCCCCGGATCGGGCCTGGAAGCGTTGTACGGCCGAGGCCAGAGCGGTGTAAGCCACATACTGGAGATTGCGGTCAATGCTCAAAGTCAGGACTTTGCCGGGCTGGGCAGAACGGGCTGGGCCGTGCAGGCTCAGCGGGTGGCCGTAATTGTCACGCAACCCGGTTTCTTCCCCCGCCTTGCCGGTTAACCACTGGTTATAGGTCAACTCCAATCCTTCAATGCCTTTACCATCTACATTGGTAAAGCCAATCAGTGGGGCCGCAATGCTTCCGGCAGGATAATAACGGCGATTCTCGGTGAGGCTATGCAGGCCGGAAATATGCAGTGCCGATATTTTTTCGGCTCGTTCGGGACTGATCTGGCGGGCGATAAAGGCAAAGTGGCTACCACCCGCATGGACACGGGCATCGAGTTCGTTGACGCTGATTCCCAGGGCGGAAGCCACAAGCGGCCATTGATTTTCCTGGTGGGTGAATACTTGCGGATCTACCCAGAGGGTTTTGACTGGTACGGACAAAGCCAGTGGCTTGCCATCGCGATCAACAATGGGTCCGCGTTGCACCGGCAACGGAAAATGACGCAAATAGCGTTGGGCTCCCTGGTCGCGTAAAAATGGACCATGTTCCACCTGGGCACGCCAGGCCTGAGCCATGACTGCAGCAAAGGCGAGTGTTACGGTTGCCCAAACGGCCGTCGCCCGCCACGCCGGTAATGGGCGTGCGGGGATTTTGGCCGGATAGGCAGAAGTCCGGGTCACTGCGCTTTCACCATGACAATCTGACTGTTTTTGGGGGCGCTCAAGCCCAGCTTCTGCCGGGCGATATCCCCGACCCGCGCATTGGAGGCGAGTGTGGCCTGCTCCAGTTGCAGCTGTCCCCAGCGATTATCCAGGGCAAAATGTTTCGCCTGTGCTTCCTGCAAGGCAATAAACTGGCTTCGGGTGCTTTCCCGTGCAGCTACTATACCGAGCAGCGTTACCATGATGAGAATGGCGAGAATTACCGTATTACGCCGCATGACGTTCACTCCTTTCGGCCACTCTGAGTACCGCTGAACGGGAACGGGGGTTCATCTGAATTTCTTCCGTACTGGCATGAATGGCCTTGCCGACGGCGGACCATGGTAAGGGTGGGATTTCCGCTGCGCGCAAGGGCAGGTCGCTGCTGACCCGAAAAGCATCTGCCCGGAAAAAGCGTTTGACCATGCGATCTTCCAGTGAATGAAAGCTGATGATAGCCAGGCGTCCGCCAGCACGCAGTACCTCCATGGCCTCGGGAAGAAACAGTTCCAGCTCTTCCAGTTCATGGTTGATAAAAATACGAATGCCTTGAAAACTGCGCGTTGCTGGATTCAATCCGGAGTCGTGACGGGGAATGACCTCGGCGATGAGTTCGGCAAGCTGACTGGTTCGCTGCAAAGGGGTCCGCTCGCGATATTTGACGATTTTGCGGGCAATGGCGCGGGCAAATCGTTCTTCACCGTAGTTTTTCAGTACCTGGCGGATTTCTGTTTCAGGAGCACCGTTCAGCCATTCGGCGGCACTGATGCCGCTGCCGGGATCCATGCGCATGTCCAGAGGACCGTCACGGAGGAAGCTGAAGCCACGTTCGGCTTCGTCGAGTTGCGGAGAAGAGACACCCAGATCGGCGAGAATCGCATCCACGGATTCCCAGCCAAGACTTTCCAAAACGCTGCGGATTTCACTGAAGCGTGCCTGGCGGATCAGTACCCGCTCATCGTCGGCAAAGCGGTCTTGCAGTGCCGCGATGGCGCTGGGGTCGCGGTCCAGAATCAATAGCATATCCTGATGCTGAAGCTTTTCCAGCAATGCCGCACTATGCCCGCCACGTCCTCCGGTCACATCCACACAACGTCTGGCTGAGCCCTCGCTGAGGGCGGGTTGGAGCATGGCGACGCTTTCCTGCAGAAGTACCGTAATGTGAGATCCGGACGCGGGCATGTTCACAGGATGAGATCTCCCAGGCTGGCAAATCCATCGTTATTGTTCAGGCTGTTTTCCTGGTAACGATCCCAGCATTGGGCATCCCAGATTTCGAATTTGTTGATTTGACCGACGACGACCAGTTCCTTGTCGATTTCTGCGAAGCGGCGCAGATTGGGTGAAAGTAGGATGCGTGCCTGACTGTCGAGACGCATTTCTTCTGATTGGCCGACAAACATCCGCTGAAACTGGCGGGCGGCGGGATTGTTGCTGGGGAGTTCGGCTACTCGGGCTTCCACTTTTTCCCAGGTGGGAAGGGGGTAGGCCACCAGGCAATGTTCCCCCGGGCGGCTTTGCACATCAATGGTGACGACAATCTGACCGTCGCAATGGGCATTCAGCCAGTCGCGGAAGCGGGCCGGGACGTTCATGCGTCCCTTGCTGTCGAGATTGTGCCGGTGCGTTCCCCTAAACATTTTGCGTTTTACTCTCCAAAACCTTCCACTTTGACCCACTTTTCCCCACAAGCTGAAGAATAGAGGGCGCACATCTGGCTGTCAAGAAGAAATATTGAATAATTACGGCATGTTAGAGCATGTTGATAAAGCTCTATAAAACACTTTAAAGGGTTCTTGTAATCATTGGATTATGCAGTACAAAGTGATTTTGAACGTGTTTGACAGAAAATCAGCAGAGCAGCTGTATGTGCCATGATGTAAATAAATTATCTATTTATTTCATTCAGTTGGGTCGTTGTGTCGGTATTTCTGCCGGAAGCAGATGACGCAAGGAATAAAAATTGGAGTGGGCCGATAAGCCGGGTTCTGTCGTGGACGACCATTCCTCTAGGCCTGCACTTACGCACAGGCTCCAGCAATCTACCCGCATGCACCGCGGACCACGGTATCGCATGCCTATTTGATCTTGCTCCAGGCGGGGTTTTCCCTGCCATTTCCGTTACCGGAAATGCGGTGCGCTCTTACCGCACCTTTTCACCCTTACCGGCGCTTGCGCGCTTGGCGGTATATTTTCTGTGGCACTTTCCGTAGGCTCACGCCCCCCGGCCGTTAACCGGCGCCTTGCCCTATGGAGCCCGGACTTTCCTCCCCAGATAAATCTGCGGCGGTCGTCTGGCCCACTCCGAGGCGGATCATACGCGTTTTCAACAGGACTGTCAGAAGAAAAACCATCCATTTTGCGAACTATACTTTGTTCACATGAATGGGTGGTGTATCGGGTATCCAGGTAACCGGTACTGTTTGCTGAAGGAGTGAATATTATGATTACTGACAATTTTCTGGATGAAGCACGCGATGTTCCCTCAACTACGCCGATGGAAAGAGTGGTGGCCTGGTCCATTTTCCGCAGTCGGGAGGACGCCAGAAAACTGCTCGAACATGTGCATTTGGCGCCCGGGCAGGCGCTGGTAGGCGGGCACGGTCAGGACAGTGTGGCCCCTTATTGGTGGGTTGGTGTGCAGGTACAGGACATGAGCCAATGGGGCAATGCTACGGCGGTTAACAAGCGGGGTCGTTTGGGAGATTGATGGCGGGGATCAGGCCATGTAATGCCCTGAGCAGGGTTTCCTTGTTTTGATGGTTGCCCAAAACCTGTCTCTGGTAGGCGCTGCGCAGGGCCTTGCCGAGTTCTGGTCCCGGAAGAACGCCAAGGTCCATGAGATCGTCGCCACGGATCAGCGCTTCAGGAAGTGTCTCCCAGAGCCCCAGTTTCTGCCAGATTTCGCGGGCTCGCACGATGGATGCCGTATCGCTATAACCGGCACCCCGTGCATCGGCTTGGGCAATATCCAGGAGCAGGCTGCGGTCAGGAACGCGTAGAGCCAGACGCGCATAGGCCTGTTGCTTGGCTCGATCCCGAAACAGGGCGTGGGGAGCACCGTGCCAACGGAGTAATGGTAAAATCTGCCGTTGTAGATGTTGTCCGGGAAAATAACGATTCAGGAAGTCGCGTGCCCGGGCAAGGGAATGCTCATGCCCTATGGCCCGCCAGCGATTTTGTGGATCGCGCCGGGTGCTGTCGGCTTTACCCAGATCATGCAAGAGCGCTGCCAGCATCAGGATGAGGTCGCGTGCGGGCTGGCCTTGGCGCAGGTTGGCGGCTTCGGCAAGCACTTTTCCCGTATGTATCCAGACATCACCTTCAGGATGCGCATCTGGACGCTGGGGTACGGCCTGCAGTGCTTGGAGGGCAGGGAATGCGCGAATGCTACCGGTGAGTGCCAGTGCATCCCAGGCTGCCCGCAGGTTGCAGCCACGCAGCAGGAGCGCCTCCCATTCCTTGCGCAGCCGTTCAGTAGGGATTTCCGACAGTTGCTCCGCCAGTTTTTGGCAAAGTGCGATGCTGCTTGCTTCGAGATGAAAATCCAGTTGCCCGACCAAACGCGCAGCCCGGAATGCTCTGAGAGGGTCATCAGCAAAGGTGCCGGGATTCACGATGCGCAGTCGTTTTTTCTGCAGATCGCGCAGCCCACCCACAGCATCCAGTATTTGTCCGGAGCAGCAGTCCCAGGCCAGGGCATTGACCGTAAAATCACGACGCTGGACAGCAATGGACCAGGGCAGGTGCGGGTCTGTCTCGCCGCGTGTTTGGGGCAGGGTAAATTCCGCACCGCCAGCGACCCAGACTGCACAGCGACCACCCACCCGATGTGCAGCAAAAGGCGCCAGGCATTCTTCCAGTCGCGTTTCATTCAGCGCATGGATTTCCATGTCCCAGTCATGGATGGGCAGGCCTAACAGACTGTCGCGAACCGCACCGCCGACCAGCAGCGTCCTTGCCCCCGCACGTTCCAACGCGTTGATTATTGGCGTCAGTTTTGGCGGGATGAATATTTCCATAAACCTAGTTTTTGCGCATCTCGGTTAATAATTCGGCATAGCGTTCGGCCACAACCCGACGTTTGATTTTCAGGGTGGGTGTTACTTCACCATGAGCTTCACTCAGCGCTTCCGGCAAAACGGCAAAACGCCGTACCTGTTCATAGGAAGGCAGATCCTGCAGGGCGGTATGAATGCTTTCCTGAAGGGCCTTGCGCAGGACACTGGTGTCCGGCTTCGCGCCAAAACGCGCCTGCACCTGTTCCGGGTTGGGGAAAATCAGGGCGCTCAGGTAGGGAAGGCGGTCTCCAAAAACGACGGCCTGACTGATAAGCGCCTGGGCCATCAGGCGCATTTCAATTTTTTGCGGGGGAATGTTTTCGCCCGCCGAATTGACGATCAGATCTTTTTTGCGATCATAAATAGTCAGGTATCCATTTTCATCAAGGCTGCCGACATCGCCGGTGTGTAGCCAGCCATCCACGATGGTTTCCCGGGTGGCACCGTCATTATTCCAGTAGCCGGTCATGATAGATGGCCCGCGCACCAGGATTTCGCCATCGGCGGCAATACGACCTTGCAAATTAGGCAGGAAGCGGCCGACGGTTCCTGGTCGGATATCATCCAGAGGATTGGCGGCGATGACCGGGCTGGTTTCGGTCATGCCATATCCCTCCACCACAGGCAGGCCGATGTCCAGAAAAAAACGGGTGATATCTGTATCCAGCGGAGCGCCTCCGGAAACGAAAAAGCGCAGACGTCCTCCCAGTTTTTTGCGTAGCCCGGAGACTAAAAGGCGGCGCGCGACATACCGTTGCCATGGAGGGGCAGAGCGATCACTGTCACATAACCCGGCGCCGCGCTGCATGAAACGACCGAGCAGGCCATGGCGTTCTTCAATACCACGCCGGACCCTGCTGTAAAGCAACTGAAAGACTCTGGGAACAGCAATGACGATATCAGGATGAGCCGCTTCCATATCGCGCAGGACGGTGTCGGGGCGTTCAGCATAAGCCACTTCCAGTCCGAGCAGGTAAGCGCCAAAATGCCCGGTCCCCCGCTCGAACACGTGTGACAGCGGCAGGATGGACAGTAGTCGCTGGCCGCGCCGCAAGGGGACTAAAGGCAAAAAACCGGCAATATTGCTGAGAATATTGCCATGACTGAGCATGACGCCTTTGGGCCATCCGGTGGTTCCGGAGGTATAAACAATGCTGGCAATCTGCTCACGCTGCAAGCTACCCAGGCGTTCTGTCAGCTCCTGTTTGTGCAGCGCGGTATTTTCCTGTTCGAGTTGTGCCCAGTTTTTCAGGCTGGCGCTTCGGGCTGCGTCAGGATTTCTGAGTAAGATGCGTTCATGCGGGACCCCCCAACCCTCGCCACCCATTTTTTCCCACTCATTACTGCCCTCCAGCAATACCAGTCCGGCACCACTATCCCCCAGAACGTAGTGAATTTCCCGGGGACTAAAACTGGGATAAAGAGGAACCGTGATGGCGCCAATGCTGAGAATGGCGAAATCCATAATGGCCCAGTCCATGGAGTTGGGGGCCATCAATATGACTCTTTCTCCCCTTTTGACACCTAAGCGCAGCAAACCTTCGGCACGCGCCTGTACCCGGGCCTGAAAATGGGCGGCACTGACTTTCTGGAAGCCCTGGGGCTGGCGCTCCAGGGCAATACAGCCATCTGGATCCAGTGTGCAACGGGCGAACAGCCCTTCGGGCAGACTCCGAAAACGTTCAAGGTCTGCCACCATTTCAGCGCATGGCCTTCTCGGCAGGGGTCAGGCTGCGTTTGAAACTTTCCATTTGAAACAGGCGGTCCATATATTCCTGGGTAGCCTTGGCCGCTGCTGGCAGGCTGATGTCGAGTATGGGAAGGCGCCAGAGCAGGGGGGCAATGGCACAATCAAGAATGGACAGATCATCGCCAAAAAGAAAACGCTGTTGCGTAAAAATGGTGCTGAGTCCCGCCATGGTACTGCGGATTTGTTCTTTGGCTGTCTTGATTTGTTCCGGACTGAAGCCGGGCTGGAAAAGCGGCGCGAACCAGTCCTGGTCAAAGCGCAGCAGCCCCAGACGAACTTTTGCCCGGGAAATGGGATCAACAGGAATAAGGGGAGGGTGAGGAAAACGCTCGTCCAGATACTCCATAATCAACACCGATTCATGGATGGCGAGGTCCCGGTCCAGGAGGGTGGGAACCTGATTATAAGAATTGAGTTCAGCGAGTTCTTCAGGCTTGTGGGCGAGGTCAACTTCAATGATCTGGTATTCCATTGCCTTTTCTTCCAGAACAAAACGCACGCGGTGGGCAAACACGCAATCGTCGCTGGAATACAATGTCATCAGAGTTTTTTTGCTGCTGGGCGTGGCCATATTTGAACTTCCTTGATCGCAAGTAGAGTATATCTTCAGCATGAAACCCGTAGGGGATTTCATCGGCTCGTTGATTATACATGAGTACCGCATTGTTGGGGTATTTCCATGAGGATAGAGTGTCTGATGGGAAAATATTATTTGTTAATGAATGTCAATAGGCCTTGTCGAGGACTGTGGGTCGCTGTAAACTGCCTGACCAGTCGGTTAGTTGTATAGAGACAACAAAAGTTGTAACCTAAACCACAACTGTATGGGAGGGCGGTCCTGAGGATCGCATAGGAATTAAAATCATGATCCGTCAGCGCACACTTAAAAATATGATTTGGGGCACCGGAATCGGCCTGCACAGCGGCCGCAAGGTTTATCTGGGTCTTCGTCCTGCCCCGATTAACACCGGCATTGTTTTTCACCGGAGTGACATCGAAGGGGGCGCCTGGATCAAGGCTGATCCCCTCCATGTGGTGGATACCCGTCTTTCCACCAATATTGGCGACGGCCAGATTCGTGTGGGCACCATTGAACATCTGATGTCCGCTCTGGCGGGCTTGGGTATTGATAATGCCTATATAGACCTGGATGGTCCGGAAGTGCCGATTATGGATGGTAGCGCGGCGCCTTTTGTTTTTTTGATTCAATGCGCGGGCATTGAAGAGCAGAATGCACCCAAGCGTTTCATCCGTATCACCAAGCCACTGCTTGCCGAAGACGGAGATCGTTGGGTGCGTCTGGAACCTTTTGATGGATTCAAGGTGAGTTTCACCATTGATTTTGACCATCCTGTCGTCAAAAACGGTGGCCAGGACGTGACTGTGGATTTTTCACGCACCTCTTACCTGAAAGAAGTGGCGCGCGCCCGGACTTTTGGTTTTATGCGGGAAGTGGAAACTCTCCGAAAAATGGGCCTGGCTCTGGGTGGTAATCTGGATAACGCCATTGTGGTCGATGATTATCGCATCCTCAATGAAGAGGGCTTGCGTTACACCAATGAATTTGTCCGTCATAAGGTTCTTGATTCCATTGGTGATTTGTATCTGCTGGGGCATCCTCTGGTGGGACATTTTTCCGGGCATAAGGCAGGGCACGCCCTCAATAACAGTCTGCTGCGAGCATTGTTGCAGCGTCAGGATGCCTGGGAGTTTGCGGATTATTCCGAAAGCTCTGCCCCCTTTTCCTTTGCAGAAAGCTTGGTGGCTTCTCCCGCCTGAGCTTTTTCCAGGGTCTCTGCCAGGCGCAGCATGGCTCGGGCGATGTCTGGCGCCATCTGCTTGCTGCTTTGTTTGAGGGTTTGGGCAGCCTGATCCGCGTAGATTTTAGGTTTTTTCTGTACTCTGGGCTGGGCGGGTAGTTGGGCATGCCAGTGCCTGATGCTGGACTGGATCTGTTGCACCGGATCTTCGGGGAATTCCTTGTTCCAGCGTTTAATCACTTTTTTTTCATTACGCCGTAACCACGCGTGCCAAACCGGACTTTGGCAAAGCACTTGTAAAGTGTTACCCGACCAGGCCACCAGCCAGGTGTGGTCCTGGACTTCCAGGTCGAGCATGGCATTCCAGGCAGGCTGACGTTCCCGCAGCAGGCGGGCATACTGTACGATGCTGCCGACATTACCTGAGTGGCGCAGGGTAAATGGGCGTTGTGGTCGCTGTCGTTTATCATTCATGGGCTTTCATGCTAACCTGCAAAATATTTTTTACCTAGGTTTGTCTATTCATGTTTGGAACCATCATCCGTCATGTGGTTGGTAGTCGCAACGAGCGCCTGATCAAGAAAGCCCGTGCTGTAGTGGCCAGAATCAATGCGCTGGAAGAGCAATACCAGGCCATGGACGATACCAGTCTGGCCGGGCAGACAGCGCTTTTCAAAGAGCGCATCGCCCGGGGTGAAAGCCTCGATGCCTTACTGCCCGAAGCCTTTGCTGTAGTTCGCGAAGCTACCCGGCGAGTGATAGGTATGCGCCACTATGACGTGCAGCTGATTGGCGGATATATGCTGCATGAAGGCAAAATCGCAGAAATGCGGACCGGTGAAGGCAAGACACTGGTCGCTACGCTGCCCGCCTATCTGAACGCCTTGTCGGGCAAGGGCGTGCACGTAATTACCGTCAATGATTATCTGGCCAGCCGCGATGCCCAGTGGGTTGCCAAAATACATAATTTTCTGGGCCTTAGTGTGGGCACCATCATTTCCGATCTGGCTACGGAAGACCGGCGTGCAGCTTATGCAGCCGATATTACCTATGGTACCAATAACGAATTCGGCTTCGATTATTTGCGCGACAATATGGCATTCTCGCCTGCTGACCGGGTCCAGCGTGGCTTGCATTATGCGATTATTGACGAAGTGGACTCCATCCTCATTGATGAAGCGCGGACTCCCCTGATTATCAGTGGCCCTACCGAAGAAAATACGGATTTATATTTCCGGGTAGACAAGCTGGTAGGGCAATTTGTCGTCGAGGAAGATTACACGGTTGACGAAAAAGCCAAGCAGGTGATGCTCACCGAGGAAGGTATTGAAAAGGCCGAAAGGCTAATGGCTGAACATGGCCTGCTGACTGAAGATAATCTTTACGATCTGGCTAATGTCACCCTGGTGCATCATCTGAATCAGGCGCTGCGGGCGCATGTCATTTATCATCGCGAAACCGACTACATTGTCCGTGATGGTGAAGTTTGTATTGTGGATGAATTTACCGGTCGTATGATGACCGGGCGGCGTTGGTCCGACGGATTGCATCAGGCGGTGGAGGCCAAGGAAGGGGTCGAGGTCCAGAATGAAAATCAGACGCTGGCTTCCATTACCTTCCAGAATTATTTCCGGATGTACGACAAGCTTTCCGGAATGACTGGTACGGCAGATACCGAAGCGTTTGAACTGAATCAGATTTACAATCTGGAAGTGGTGGTTATCCCGACCCACAAGCCGGTTCGGCGTCTGGATATGGCGGATCTTATTTATCGCACTGCTCAGGAAAAATGGACGGCGATTGTTGAGGATATTCGTGATTGTCATCAGCGTGGACAACCGGTATTGGTGGGTACAACCTCCATTGAGCACAACGAGTTTCTCTCGCATTTGCTCAAGCAGGCAAAAATCCCCCATGAAGTGTTGAATGCCAAGCAACACCAGCGGGAGGCAGAAATTATCGCCCAGGCGGGTACGCCCGGAGCGGTAACCATTGCCACCAATATGGCCGGTCGTGGTACGGATATTGTGTTGGGAGGGAACGTTGGTCATCAGGTAGATATGGTGCTGGCTGATCCGGATATGGATGAAGAACGTAAAAGCGAGCGCGCCGAATCTCTGAAAAATGGTTGGCAAGGTCTGCATGACCGGGCAATCGAAGCGGGTGGTCTGCACATTATTGGTACTGAACGTCATGAATCACGGCGTGTGGATAATCAGTTGCGGGGTCGTTCCGGTCGGCAGGGCGATCCGGGCACCACCCGCTTTTATCTGTGTCTGGAAGACCCGCTGATGCGGATTTTCGGCAGTGACCGTTTGGGTGGACTGATGCAGAAACTGGGGATGAAAGAGGGCGAAGCCATCGAACATCCCTGGGTCACCAAATCCATTGAAAATGCGCAGCGCAAGGTCGAAAGCCGTAACTTCGATATTCGCAAACAACTGCTGGAATATGATGATGTGGCGAACGAGCAACGCAAAATCATTTATCAGCAGCGCAATGCCTTTATGGATGCGGATAATGTCAGCGAAGAAATCCAGTTGTTGCGAGAAGATGTGCTCGATGCGGTGCTGGCAGACCATACCCCCGCCGGGGTCATGGAAGAAGAATGGGATGTTCCGGGTCTGGAGTCGGCCCTGCAGCGGGTGTTCGGGCTGGAAGCCCCCGTTGAGCAGTGGCTGGAACTCGACAAGCGTTTGGACTACGAAGGTCTGCGCAGCAAAGTCATGGGGCTGGTGCAAACGTCTTATGCCGAGAAAGAAGCCTTGATGGGTAGCGAAATGGCGCGCCATTTTGAAAAATCCATTATGCTGCAGGTGCTGGACAGCCAGTGGAAAGATCATCTGGCCAGTATGGATCATCTTCGCGAAGGTATTCATTTGCGCGGTTATGCGCAGAAAAATCCCAAGCAGGAATATAAAAAAGAGTCCCTGGCGATGTTCAACAGTATGTTGGCGCGCATGCGCGAAGAGGTCATCAGTACCCTGTCGCGTCTGCATGTCAGTCCGGCAGCGGAAACCATGGATTGGGACGCCCTGGCGCGTGCCGCCGCACCCCAGCACTTACAGTTTTCTCATCCTGATTTTGCGGCGGAGCCGGGGGCTGAAAATTCAGGCCTGACCGCATTGGCCGGGGGCGTCCTCGGAGAACAGCTGACTGATTCGTCGACTCATTCTTCTGCGCAGTCGCCCCTGATTGCCGATGATAAAATTGGCCGGAATCAGCCCTGCCCCTGTGGATCAGGCAAAAAATACAAGCATTGTCACGGACGCTTACAATAAGGAGCTGCTATGGCTGTTGGCCTTCTTCCTCCCCACGATTTGCTGCCTGTAGCCGGTGTGCGGCTGGCGGTCACCGAAGCGGGCATCCGTTATGTCGGACGCCGTGATCTTACCCTGATTGCTGCGGATGAAGGCACCCAGGTAGCTGGAGTGTTTACGAGGAACCGCTTCTCGGCTGCTCCGGTAGTGGTGGCCCAGCGGCATTTGTCCTCGGGAACCCCCATCCGGGCGCTGGTCATCAATACGGGTAATGCCAATGCGGGTACGGGGGCTGCAGGCTTGCAGGCGGCAGAGGATGCCTGCCGGGTTGTTGCTGTTGCCTTGGATTGTCCTCCAGAGTCGGTGCTGCCATTTTCCACCGGGGTGATTGGTGAGCCGGTGGATCTGGCCGGAAAAATCTCTGCTGCGCTTCCCGCCTTAAAAATACACCTGGATGAAAATCATTGGGAAATAGCTGCTGCGGCCATCATGACCACCGATACTATCCCCAAGGCCTGCTCGCGGCAGATTGATCTGGATGGTCAAAAGGTGACGGTAACGGGCATGGCCAAGGGTTCTGGCATGATTCGTCCGGATATGGCGACCATGCTGGCTTATATGGCTACCGATGCCCCCCTGCAGGGAGAAGCCTTGCAGCAGTGTCTGCAGGACGCCATGGCGCAGTCCTTCAATCGGATTACGGTAGATGGAGACACTTCAACCAATGACGCCTGTATTTTGATTGCGACGGGCAAAATTGCCGCTGAGCCCATTAGCAGGGTGGAAGATTCGCGCTATGCACCGCTCTGTTCTGTAATTACCGAGGTGGCCCAATTTTTGGCCCAGGCCATTGTTCGGGATGGCGAGGGAGCGAGCAAATTTATTCCTATCCAGATTGCAGGGGGGCGCAATGAGGAGGAATGTCTGCAGGTGGCCTATCGCATGGCGCACAGTCCTCTGATCAAGACGGCCTTTTTTGCTTCAGACCCCAACTGGGGACGTTTGCTGGCCGCCATTGGTTCAGCGGGGGTGGATGATCTGGAAGTGGATAAGGTTCAGGTCAGTCTGGGAGAAACGCGCATTGTCCGGGATGGGGCCCGAGACCCTGATTACACCGAGGCTGCCGGGCAGGCGGTGATGGCTGAGGCAGAAATCCCGGTGCGGGTGGATTTGGGTCGCGGGTTGGCGAGCGCGACAATCTGGACCTGTGATTTATCCTATGACTATGTGCGTATTAACGCCGATTATCGCAGCTGATGACCGTCGTTCCTGTAGCCACAGGTATTCTTGAGGACGAAAATGGTCGTCTGCTTATTTCCTTGCGCCCTGAAGGCAAACCCTGGCCGGGGTTTTGGGAGTTTCCCGGTGGAAAAGTGGACCCGGGTGAAACGCCTGAGGAAGCCCTACATCGGGAGTTATGGGAAGAGATTGGCATCCGGGTGCAGGATGCAGAGCCATTCCGGACCCTGGATTACACCTATCCCGAGCGGACGGTGCGTCTGCATTTTTACCGGGTGCGACGCTGGGATGGTGCGGCTCATGGTAAGGAAGGGCAGCAAATTCGCTGGTTGTACCCCTGGGAAATTCCGGCGTTGGAGTGTCTGCCCGCCAACCTGCGGATGACGGCAGCCGTACTTGAAGAATCTTTGCCGCACCCGCCACTATGCCTGATTGTAGATCCGGCCCGTGTGGAGCCCCAGGCATTCGCTCATGCCTGGCGGGAAGCGCTGAGAGCAGGCCTGCAATGGGTGATTCTGCGTTGCAAAAGCGCTGTGGATGAAGAGAGCGCGAAGTTGTTGAAATCCCTTTGTGCAGAATCCCTGGCCGCAGGTGCGCAGGTCTGGCTGAATCATGCTGAACCTCTGCCGGACTGGCCGCATAGCGGTCGGCATTTGACGCAATCCCAATTGGAAGCTGGCTTGCGCCCTTCGGAGCCCTTTGGTGCTTCCTGTCACAATGCCGGGGAAATCCACCAGGCGGCCCAGGCGGGGGCCCGTTATGCCTTGCTTTCACCATTGTTTTCCACTCGCTCCCATCCGGATACGCTGCCATTGGGCGAAAAAGCATTTGCCGAACTAGTGGAAACATCGGCTATTCCGTTGATCGCCCTGGGCGGACTGAGTGTGGAAAGGGTTCCTGCAGCAATGGCTACCGGGGCCAGTGGGGTTGCCATCCTCTCGGGAATTCTCGACGCTCCTGATCCTTTTGTTACCACCAGTGATTTTCTGCGCTATTGGAGACCCTGAGTGCCCCGAATTTCCGTCGTGATCCCGCTGTACAACGAAATCGACAACGTCACACCGCTGTGTGATGCCCTGAGTGCGGCGCTGGCGGGAGCAGATGCTGAAATCATCATTGTCGATGATGGTAGTCGTGATGGCAGTGCGGCGGCCCTGGACCGGGAAGCCGCAACACGCGGAAACCATTTCAAGATGATTCATCTGCAAAGAAATTTTGGCCAGACAGCGGCGATGCAGGCGGGAATTGATGCCGCCCAGGGGGAAGTCATCGTGACCCTGGATGCGGACCTGCAAAATGATCCTCAGGATATTCTCCCTTTGGCTGAGCGCTTGCTGGCTGAAAATCTGGATGTGGTAGCGGGTTGGCGCAAAAATCGCCAAGATGGCCTGTTTTTGCGCAAAATACCTTCGCGTATTGCCAATCGACTCATTCGCCGCTTTACGGGGGTACGTTTGCATGATTACGGCTGCACGCTCAAAGCCTATCGGGCTTCGGTGATCAAAGGGGTGCGCCTTTATGGAGAAATGCACCGCTTTATCCCGGCCTGGTTATCGACCCTGACTTACACCGATCGTATTGTGGAAGTGCCCGTGCGTCACCATGCGCGCGTGGCAGGTAAGAGCAAGTACGGAATTTCCCGAACTTTTCGGGTGCTGGTAGACTTGTTGTTTGTTAAGTTTTTTCTGGGTTACAGCCAGCGACCCATGCATTTTTTCGGTACCGTCGGACTGTTTTCGCTGTTTATAGGTTCCGGCATGCTGATTTATTTGTTTATTGATAAATTCGCCGAAGGTGCAGAGATTTCCGGTCGACCCATGCTCATTGCGGGCGTCCTGTTTTTTCTGGGAGGACTGCAGTTTTTGAATACGGGTATTGTCGGGGAGATGTTGTCGCGGATATATCATGAATCCCAGGATAAAAAGACTTATGTGATTCGCCATACGGTGCATCTTGACCCGGGTGCCGAACCCTGATGCCTGTTCCTATTTTGATGTATCACAATATTGACCGCGCACCCAAAGGGGTGAAATTGCGCGGTCTTTACGTTTCTCCAGAACGATTCCGGCGCCAGATGGCCTTGCTGCATCGCCTTGGTTATCAGGGTTTGTCCATGTCTGCGGCCTTGCCTTATATTCGTGGCGAAGCCAAAGGAAAAGTCGTCGCCATTACCTTTGATGATGGTTATCGGGATAATCTGGAAAATGCCTTGCCGGTTTTGCAGCATTATGGATTTACGGCGACCTGTTACATGGTTAGCGCGGCCCTGGGCGCGGACAATGCCTGGGATGCGGAAGCTCTGGGCGTACACAAGCCGTTGATGTCCGAAACAGAGTTGCGGCAATGGCAAGCAGCTGGGATGGAAGTCGGCGCCCATAGTCGTCATCATCCCCGTCTGCCGGATCTGACGGAAGCGGATCTGCTGAACGAAATGACCGGTTCCCGACAGGATCTGGAAAAATTGTTGGCTGTTCCCGTCACGCAATTTTGTTATCCCTACGGTGCGGCAGGACAGCGCGAGCGGGAAGCGGCAAAACAGGCCGGATTTTTGGCGGCCGTGACCGTACGTCGGGGGCGCGCCCGAGCGGGGGAGGAGGACCCTTTTGACCTTCCCCGGGTCATGGTTGGCGGACATCATGGCCCGCATGTGTTCCCCATGCAGATCTGGACAGCGCATGAGGATCGGCATTGAGCACCACCGGGCGGCGTTTGCTCTGGGTAGGCACAAATCCGGGGGGGGGAGGGACAGAAACCCACATGATCACCATGTGTCGGGCTTTGGCGGATGTCGGCGTGGACATGCATGTATTTGTGCATCCCCGGGGACATATTGGCGAGGCTTTGTCTGGCAGTTTGGTCAAGCTGCACTATGGTGCATTTCGTAACAGTGCCGATGTGCCCGCCATGCGCAAGCTATGGAAAATTATCCGTCATGTGCAACCCGATTGGCTGATCGGGAGTTTCAGCAAGGAATACTGGCCTCTGGCCATACTCAGCCGGATGAGTGGATGTCCTCTGGCCTTGTTCCGGCATATGGATTTACGCCTCCGACCCAGCACCCGCTGGCTGTTATCCCACTGGCCCTTGCGACTTTTCGCCATATCCGAATACTTGCGTCGTCGTCTGATTGAACAGGGCATTCCTCCGGCGCGGGTAGAAGTACTCCTGAATCCCATTCATCTAACAGAATTCCATCGAGATGCTGAAGCCCGTCACAATCGGCGACGCGATTTAGGGCTGACTGATGCGGATTTTCTGTTGGGTTTTGTGGGTGCATGGCATCGTGGTAAAGGCGTTTTTATGCTGGCCGATGCCATTGATGCCGCCCACGCACAAAATGCGCATGTTCATGGCCTATGGTTAGGTGGTGGGGCGCACGAGGAAACATTGCGCTCCCGACTGGCCAATAAACCCTGGCACCATGTGCTGGGTTGGCAAAATCCGGTAATGCCTTGGTATAGTGTGATGGATGCTTTGGCCCTGCCGTCCATAGAACCCGATACTTTCGGCCGGGTTTGCCTGGAGGCGCAGGCCTGTGGAACACCGGTGCTGGGCGCGGACATAGGGGGTATTCCCGAAAGTTTTGTGGATGGCCAGGGTGGATGGTTGTTGCCGGCTGGAGATGTTGTGCGCTGGGAAAATGCTCTGCTGAGTTTGTTGGCGGATCCGGCGTTGCGAGAAAATTTTGCTGATGCAGGACCTGTTTACGCAACAGGATTTGCCTCAGAAAACATTGCCTGTAAATTTTTGCAGGAGTTGCAGCAATGATTGCTGGTTTTGTGGGCTAAACATGGCGCGTGCTATTCCTGCCAATCCTCGGCGTATTTTACTGATCAAATCCCACAGCGCGGGCATAGGTGATATTCTCCGCAGCTCTGCGGCTTGGGCCGTCCTCAAAAACCGTTGGCCCGATGTCGAGTTGCATTTGCTGTTTTTAACGCGCTGGCCTGGATATCCTAGTGAGGCCTTGATTCGTGAGCATTTCCTGCTTTCCAGTGCACATTTTCTGCCCATGCAGGAAGGGCATTTTTGGGGGATGCGTGGGGTGGGACCTCGAACCTGGAGGCGTTTGTTGCCGGAATTGAGAAAAATTGCAAAGCAGATTCAGCCTGATTTGATTATTGATCATGAGCCTCATGGTTTGGAAACTACCATAGCGGCAAGATGGCTACGTCGCTTTTGCAAGTCAGCCATAGTCGGTGTTAATCAGGTCATGGGGCGTGGGTTGTTGTATGACAGGTCGGGCCCGAGCCTGCAGCAATATGCTAAAAATGAGCAACTTGACTGGCCAATGGACTATACCGAAAGGGACTTCGCAGCGCTGGTAGCACTCGGTTTGCATCGAGAAAATCAATCCATAGTCCTGACGGAAACCTCTGATGGTCGATTATTTCGTGATGAAATGCAGCAGATCTTGCCAAAAGACTTGCCGATAATCGGTCTAAATATTGGTTGCGGTACACCGGATGCCGAACAGAAGCGTCCTGACCTGGACTTATTAGTAATGGCTTTCGGGAGAGCTTATAAAGAAAGCCCGTATATCCTGTTGTTGACAGGTGCTCCCAACGAAAGCTTTATAAACAAATCATTTATAGATAAATATAAAGTAAAATGGGGTAATAATGCGCATATAATAGATATTGCCGGTAGAACATCATCGACAAGCCTTACTGGAGCTATCAAGCTATGTGATGCTTTCGTATCCAGTGATTCTGGCCCTTATCATATGGCAGTGGCCCTGGGCGTTCCGACCTTAGCGTTGTTCAACTTCTCGAGTCCTGAACATTATCATAGTAAAGCAGAGATTTTTTTGTTGCATCAGTCATGCTGCTCTATTGCGGATGAAATTTCTACAGAGCTAACCAAAATTTTATTGAGGAAAGCATCGTGAATTGGATAAAAATTCCAGACGGATTGATGTTTTCATTGTATGCTTTACCTTTGTTATTTTTTCCCTTAAGTACTGCTGGCGCTGGTATATCTTCCGCACTCCTTTTGTTAGTGTATGTACTAAGCGGATATTGGCGAGATTGGCGGAAGATTTTCAAAAGATCGTGGTCGTTTCCTTTGTTATTATTGATTGGATGGACCATATTAGGCCTTTCCTGGTCAACGAATATGTTTTTTGGGATGAAAGTGGTTGAGGCTACGGGTTACGGGGTTTTTGCATTTTTGGGGGCTACCTTACCTTGGCAGGAAAAATGGATAAAAATTCTGATTAGAATGTTTATAGCTGGATTGGTGATTAATGCGGTTTTAGCCTTTTTGATGACTTGGCATGTTTTGCCATGGCACAATGTGAACAATCTACCCTACACCGGTTTTGGTGGGCATATATTCATTTCTCTGGCTATTGTCCATGTTTTTTTGTGGATGCTCTGGGATTTCAAGTTTTCGTGGAATTTTAAGCCCTGGTTGAACATTTTGATTGCTATTATACTTTTCGCACAGTTGATTCTGGCGCAAGGCCGTTCGGGTCAAGTGCTATTCATTTTATTGATTCCAGCAGCGATATGGATTCTTTATGAGGGAAGGTGGCGATATTGGCTTTCTCTGGGGGTTTTGGCCTGCGCAATGGGAATGTTGTTCATACCTTCAGTATATGCCATGTTCTCACTTGGTGTTCATCAATTGATTCATTTTAATATTCATGCTGCCGATACGAACTCTAGTTGGGGATTGCGAATAATTGCTATGGTAGGCGGCGTCTGGATGTTTTTTGCCCACCCGCTGTTTGGCGTTGGTACGGGTGATTTTTTGCCAGGTATCACCGCGATGCAGAATGCGCATTTGCTTCCGAAGACGCCTTTGTTCATTATGAACACAGCGGCAAACAGTTATATCAGCGAAGCTGCCGTTTTGGGAATCATCGGTATAGGGGCCTTTTTATGGTTTCTTTGGAGCTTGGCTAAAGAAGCTTGGCAAGACAGGTTGATGCCTCAGAATTGGTTTGCACTGATGTATATAGCTATTTACATTGTTGGTGGCATGTACAATAGTTTAAACTGGGGTTACGCAGATTCTATTACTATTGCCCTAATGGCGGGTTTGCCCCTGCATCAAAGACTTTCTAGCCCAAAGAAAGCCTGCTGATAATGTCCAGTCTGCCTCTTTCCGTCGTTTATATTACCCTGAATGCCGAGAGACATCTGAACAGTTCTTTGGAGAAGGTAAAGACAATCGCTGCAGAAATTGTGATGGTGGACTGCGGCTCCAGAGATCAAACCTTAAGTATCGCCAAAGCCCATGATGTCAGAATTATTTCTCATGCTTGGCAGGGGTTCTCGGCACAACGACAGTTAGCTGTTGATTCTGCCCGCCATGAATGGATATTAATGCTTGATGCAGATGAAATTCTTACCGATGCGGGAATTCAAGCCATTAGTAATGTGCTCTCCTGCACTTCAGCGGTGGGATCCTATTTTCTGCGACGTCGCAGTGTATTCCATGGCAGGCAAATTTGCCACGGTGACTGGGCTCATGATCGGGTATTGCGCTTATTTGATCGCCGCTTGGGACATTATGATAACAGCTTGGTGCATGAAGCCTGGCATAGCAGTGCTCCCAGTGATATTTTGCCCGACATTTGTTTGCTGCATTATTCCTACGCAAATTATGCTGAACTACTGGATAAAATGCGCCGGTACGCCATTCTTAATGCCGAACAAGTTCTGCAAAAACGGCGGATCTCACGTGCGTACATGCCTATGACTCATGCATTTTGGGCTTTTTTCAGGGCTTATTTCTTGCGCCTAGGCATTCTCGACGGCGTCGATGGGGCCGCCATTGCCTGGACCACAGCCTTGGGTGCCTTCATGAAATATGCTATTGCCCGTGAAATGCAGTTGCAGGACAAGGAAAATTCGTGAAGTTGCTGCTGCTGCGCCTCAGCTCTTTGGGGGATGTGCTCCATACTTTGCCGGCCATGTCCGATTTGGCGGTGCATTGTCCTGATGTGGAAGTGGACTGGCTGGTGGAGCCTGCTTTCGCTCCGGTTGTTGCCTGGCATCCGAACGTCAAAAATGCCATGCCTTTTTCTCTGCGAGCTCTGAAACAAACACCACTCACTTTTCCTGCCGAACTGCGCCAGCTCCGCAACACCCTGCTTGCGAAGCACTATGATGCGGTGCTGGATAGTCAGGGACTCTATAAAAGTGCATTGCTGGCCCGGTTGGCGGGTGCTCCGGTTTCGGGACTGGCAGCGGACAGTGCCAGAGAGCCTGGGGCTTCCCGCTTGTATCAACAGCGCTTTACGGTTCCCTGGTCCAGTCCTGCCATTGCCCGCAATCGTCAGTTGTTCGCGGCGGCGTTGCAATATCCGCTTCCGGATACGCCACCGGACTTTGCTTTAGCCCCTCTTCGTAGGCAATGGCAGGATCAGTCGTTGGCTGATCCGTTGCTGCAATGGGTAAGAAAGCCTTTTGTCATGGGCTTTCATGCAACTTCTGCCGCATGGAAAACCAAGGAATGGCCGGAACGGCACTGGAGGACACTGGCTTCTCATCTGTGCGTAAAGGGCTTGAATTTATTGCTACCCGCAGCGGACGAACGCGAGCGCCTGCGGGTGGCTAGCATACAGGCGGGTGCTGATAATGTTATAGCGCTGCCCCGTCTGAATCTGGAAACTCTAGCAATCATCATGAGCAAAGCGCAGGCTTTTGTCGGCATGGATACTGGACTGTCTTATCTGGGCAGTGCTCTGGGGCTGGCTGGAGTAACTCTGTATGGACCTACATCTGTAGAACAGTTAGCCCATGGAGGTGAGCAACAGATCAATCTCCAAAGTCCACAATCCTGCGCCCCCTGCGGCAAAGCCCGCTGTCCGTTGCCCGAGGCGCAAAATGGCCGGATACTTTGTCAGGAGGCGCTGGAGCCTGATCAGGTCTGGGCCGCTTTATCTTCCCTGCTGGAGTCGTCCGCTTCATGAATCCGTCCCTCAGGCTTTTGCCGGAAGAGCGTCGTCGCTATCGTCGCCATCAATTCTGGAGCGATCACGGCATCTTTCGGGAATGGTTTTATGCCAATTTCCATGAAATGGCACCGGGTGTATTTCGTTCGGCACAACCTTCGCCCAGGCAGTTGCGGCTCTGGCATAAGCGCCATGCTCTCCGGGCGGTGCTGAACCTGCGGGCCCCAGCGCCTCGGGAACCCCATTACCGTCTGGAACAGGAAATTTGTGACGCTACCGGAATGCAGCATATTGTTCTGCATGGTTTCGGTTCCCGGGATTTACCCGAAAAAGAGCGTTTGCTGGCGGCCATGGATTTATTGACAGAGCTCCCTAAGCCTTTTTTGTTGCACTGCAAATCGGGGGCAGATCGGGCCGGGTTCATGAGTGTCCTGTACATGCATCTGGTCTTGCAGCAGCCCATTGCGGAAGCCCAAAAGCAGTTGCGCTTATGGCCCTTTGGTCATATCCGTCATGCCAATACCGGGATTCTTGACTGGTTTTTCGCGAGTTACCGACTGGCTCTTGGCAATGAACCGGGACTGACCCTGCGCCAGTGGGTAGAGCGCGATTATGACCGTGATGCGCTACTGAAGAGTTTCCGCCCCTGGTATCGTCTGGATTGGCTGACCGATCGTCTGCTGCGTCGCGAATGATGAATCGCCGTATTTACGCCGGATTACTTGGCCTTTTCAGTCCGTTCCTGTTGCTTTTCACCTTATGGCGCGGCTGGCGTCGTCCGCCTTACCGGGAAAGATGGCGGGAACGCTTCGGCTGGGGAGAAATGCATCAGGATCGCCCCCTATGGATTCATGCGGTGAGTGTCGGAGAAGCCATTGCCGCCATCCCGCTGGTGCACGCCCTGCAAACTCGCTATCCGAATCTTCCGATTCTGCTGACCAGCACAACCCCAACGGGTGCTGCCATCGTCGCTCAGCGTCTGGGTTCGGCAGTGCGCCAACACTACATGCCCTATGACACTTCGGTAGCTGTAAGACGGTTTTTGAAGCGTCAGCAGCCCCGCCTTTGTCTGATTATGGAAACGGAAATCTGGCCGAATTTATGCTATTGGACGGCCCGGTTTTCCATCCCGCTATTATTGATCAATGCGCGCTTGTCGCCGCGTTCGCTGCGGGGATATGGACGTTTTTCGGGTTTGTTTCGCCCGGCGCTGGCCTCCATGACGGCGGTGGCGGCACAAAGTCCCGAGGATGCCGAGGCTTTCAAGAGTCTGGGCGCTTCCCGGGTCCTGGTCATCGAAAATATCAAGTACGATCTTCCTGAACCTGTGGATGCCCTGGAAAAGGGACGCATCTGGCGGCAACATCTGGCAACCCGGCAGGTTTGGGTGTTTGCCTCCACCCATGCTGGTGAGGAAAAAATAGCAATAGCGGTACTCGAACATTTACGCGTGCATTGGCCCCACCTTTTGCTGGTGCTGATTCCCCGGCATCCCAGCCGATGCGATGCCATAGAGGCGGAGCTGCAAGCGGCCGGGATAGGGTTTGCGCTGCGCTCCCGGGATGTTGAAGTTGAAAGTAAAAACGTCTTGCTGGTCGATACCTTGGGAGAAGTGATGGATTTTTATGCAGCAGCGGATCTGGTGACGGTCGGCGGCAGCTTTGTCCCTGTGGGTGGACATAATCCGTTAGAGGCGGCGGTATTGTCCTGCCCCATTATTTTTGGTCCACACATGGAAAATTTTCGGAGTATTGCGCGGGATATGCTGACTGCTGAAGCTGCCGTTCAGGCTGATGATGCTGAAGCCCTGGAGGCCCGGTTGGAGCACTGGCTGCGCCAACCCGAGGATGCCCAGGAACAGGGAAAAAGAGCTTTGGCCCTTGTCCAAAAGCAGCGCGGTTCTCTGGAAAAGGTCATGCAGCTTCTGGAAGAACTGGATTTGTCCTAGAGCTGGCAGCGGACCGAGAGGCTTTGCAGCGACTTTGGTCCGCGCCACAGAGCGCTCCGCAAACGCAATAATCCTTCCTCCAGGACCCTGCGGGGTGCTGCAAAATTCAGACGTACAAAACCCTCTCCGCCCGGCCCGAAACTGGGTCCAAGATTGAGCCCGAGTCCGGCCTTGAGCAGGCTTTTCTGAATGTGATCGTCGTCGCCATAAGCCGCCACATCGAGCCAGGCCAGATAACCGAATTCCGGAATGCGGTAACCGACTTCCGCCAGTTCCCGGCGCAGGAATTCCTGAATGAATTGTGCATTGGCAAACAGGTATTCCCGCAACGCCGTCTGCCATTCTGCACCCTGCTGCCAGGCACTGGTCATGGCCGTCAGGGCGCAGGCATTAGTCTGATGAATCTGGCTGCGATACAGTTCATCCCGAAAAGTCTGGCGTAATTCGTTATCCGGAATAATGGCAATTCCGCCGCCAATGCCGGCAATGTTGAAACTCTTGCCCGCCGAACTCAGTAATACAGACCGGGCTGCAAGCTTTGCAAAGGGCGTGTGTTGCGCATAACTGAGGTCGGCGTGAATTTCATCGCTGACAACCAAGCAGTCGGCCGCCTTACAAAGCCGGGCCAGACGCTGAAGTTCTTCTTCCGTCCAGACCCGTCCCACCGGGTTGTGCGGCGAACAGAACAACAGCAGACGAGATCGGCTTAAGGCCTTTTCCAGAGCCTGCCAGTCGATATGGTAAGTAAGATCCTTTTCCTTTTGTAAGGGCACGAGGAGCAGCTCCCGACCATTTTTCCGCACGGCGTTCATAAAGGGAGGATAGATGGGCGGCATAACCATGACGGTGTCGCCAGGTTGAGTAAATGCCCGCACGGCTGCAAATAAGGCCGGTACCACTCCGCTGATGCTTCCTGTCGCGCCGGGTTCCGGGCGCCAGCCATGACGTGCAGCCATCCATTCGTCGGCTGCACGTAACATGACCGGCCCGTCACTGGGATATCCAAAAATCGGGTGCTCCAGACGCTTGCGCAAGTCCTGGATGATAGGGTCGGGAACAGCAAAATCCATATCGGCAACCCACATGGGCAAAACCTCGCCGCCGAAGCGATTCGCGGCTTCATCCCATTTTACGGAACCGGTGCCCATACGCGGAATAACGGCATCAAATGGCGAGACCAGATCATCATGATTTTTCATAGGCGTTCCCAGAGGGTAGCTTGCGCGATACTGTGCTGATATTTGCGTGCGGTTTCGCGGATGACAAAGGGAATATCCAGCGGGCTTTCTTCCCGAAGCCGGAAATGGGGCGACAGAATTTCTTTCAGGGCCGCCAGGGTAGTGAGATTTTCGCCATCTCTTTTATAGCCACCGAGCCATTCACTGCGTGCGGTATATTCTTCCAGCCAGGTGTAAGGTGAGGTGATGAGCAGGATGCCGCCCGGTACAATGCGCTGCCGAATATCCTCCAGAAATTTGCGGGGATGATGCAGGCGATCAATGAGATTGGCTGCGACCACCAGATCATAGTCCCGATACAATGGCTTGAGATTGCAGGCGTCGGCCTGGAAAAAATGGACATGGTCCGCAGTTTCCCGCAGACCCAAGGCCGCCAGATCGATGCTCTGATAACTCCGCAAGTCCCCTTCTTCAACCAGGGTGTAGGAAAAATGTCCGCGCTCACGAAGTTGTACACCGACACTGATGAAGCGCGCCGAGAAATCCAGTCCAGTCACATCCGGGCAGTGTTTTGCCATTTCAAAGCTGCTCCGCCCCACCGCGCAGCCAATATCCAAGGCCCGGCGCAAAGGTTTACCCGCCATGGCTCGAAGCGCCAGTTCAGCGACCGCAGCCGCAAAGTTAGGTACTTCATAATAGCTGCGTCCATAGTGAAATTCCGCATACTGGGAGACTAACGCGTCGCTTTCATAAATGGGTACTTCAGGAACGGTGTTGGTTGAGGTGACATAACGGAATCCGGCATGCTGAAAAAAATGCCGGCGGAAGGCATAACGTGCTTCCTTCTGCATTTCGTTACCCAGGCTGATAAATGATCCCCCTTTCATCAGATTATGCTGCTGATCAAAAGTCGGCACCGTAAAATCGTCGTACACCGGATGGACTTCAAAGCCTGGAAAAGGATAAATCGGTGTGCTGGTCCACTCCCAGACGTTGCCCATCAAATCGTAAAAATCGCCCTGAGGAAATGCATCCACCGGACAGGGAGAGCAGCCGGCACTCAAGCCAATATTGGCGGGGACCTTATCTTCCCAGCCATCGCTGTCACTCAAAACACTGAGATTGCGCAGATGGCGCCACTCGTCCTCACTGGGAAGACGCAGGTTTTCACCAGTTTGGGTCGATTTCCAGCGACAAAAAGCCGCTGCCTCCAGAGTGTTCACTTCAACCGGCCAGTTCCAGGGCATGGGCCGCTCTGCGGCGATCAGACGCAAGCGCCATCCTTCAACATCGGGCACCCAAAATGGCGGATGTTCAGCGCGACTGAAGCGCCGCCAGCCATCGCCTTCTTCATCCCACCAGTCGGGATTGTGGTAACCACCGTCTTCGACAAAGGCAAGAAACTCCTGATTACTGACCAGAAATTTTGCGGCAGTAAAAGGCTGCAGTTCATGTTGATGGTTCCCGTACTCGTTGTCCCAGCCATATTGGCGGTCATCTTTTGCCTTGCCCAGCTTGACCAGGCCACCGGGTACGGGCAGCAGAGCATTTTGTGGGGCCGTACCGGCCTGATCCCAGGGTGCAAAGGCGGCTACCGGGCTGACCCGGGAAAGTGGCAATTGGCGCATCAGGACCGAGCTGGTTTCCAGATGAATGTTTTCGTGTTCAATACCCATCAGGATGACCCACCAGGGTGAATCCCAGGTAATTGGGAGAGTCAGGGGTAACTCCGAAATGAGTCTATCCACCATTTTCCGTACCTCCTGGCGATAAAGGCGGACGGCTTCAGGGGTAGGCCAGTCGTAATGGGTTTCGTCCAGATCATCCCAGGACATTTCATCAACGCCGACGGCAAATACCGATTCCAGATGCGGGTCGAGACGGGCTTCAATCAGTCCCGCAAATTGCAATTTGTTCACATAAAAAGTAGCGGTATGCCCGAAGTAAAAAATCAGGGGATGCCGCAGAGGAATAGCTTTTTCCACCCAGGCAGCAGAGTCCTGCAAGTGATCAAACAAGGATTCATACAAGGAGAAGGTTTCATGGAAAACCCTGCGAATTTCTTCCCGTTTTTGTTCAGCATTCTCACCGTCCAGACGAAGTGGAGTAATGCGTGTACGCGCCATGATTGCTCCTTTTAAGTCATTTCTGTTTGTCATCCCTAGTCTAACACAAGATACCGTCCGGTCGGATGCTTGGGAAGGGCCTGCAAGCAGGCTCAGGTGTTGCGCGCAGGGTCGAGCAATTTGCGCGCCAGCGGCGGCATGATCAGCAGCATCATCAACAAGCGAATGAGGTGGGCACCGAGGACAAAAAGGACATTACCGTGAGCTGCCATGCTGACGGCAACCGCTGCATACAGGGCACCGGGTGCGGTCGCCAGATAACCATCCAGATCACTGACGCCGACCAGATGCGCCAGGAGAACACCGAGCAGGGCGCAGCACAGGTTCAGAACGAGAATAATGAGCAAAGCACGGGGAATCAGGCGTAAGTGCAGACGAAGGCGGCTTATGGACAATTGCAGCCCGGCTTGCCAGCCAATCAGCAAATAGGCAGCTTCCAGAAGCGGACCAGGAAGCGCCCGGGTTGGATTGACGTGAAGCAAGGTCAGCAGGAGAGTGAGCAGCAAAGGCCCCAACAAATAGGGCGCAGTGATATGGATTTTTCGGGCCAACCAGATACCGAAAGGGGCACCGGGCAGCAGCAACAGGAGACTTCCTGCCCAGGATGCGGGTAAATGCGCGCCCGCCAAAGTCGCCGTATTTGCGCTGTAATCATGAAAAACAAAGAGAACCACCAGAGGCAGGCTGATCATGACTAGAATGGCGCGCAGGTATTGCATGATCGCCACCAGTCCTACATCGGCCTCGAATTCCTGGGCAATAGCGGTAATCCCTGCCGCCCCTCCTGCAGTCATGGACAGCAGACCGGTACTGGCTTTGATCTGCGTCCAGCGGCTGAAGAGCAAACCAGAAGCCAAGCTCAAAATCAGGGTGCCAGCTGTTACCAGCAATATGGGTAGCAGATGGGCGGAAATGGCCTCCAGCGCAGCAGTCGTAAACATCAAACCAATAGCCATGCCCAGTATGGCTTGTCCGGCTCGGGAAAAATGACGGGGATAAGTCAGATTCCCGAGACTGTTGACGGCGATTCCAGTAACAACACCGGCAAACAGGGCTGCGGCGGGAATCTGCCAGGAGCGGAATAAAACGCTCAGCAGGACACTGCCCGCAACAAGCAATATCCACCGCCCCGTTATGCCGGAAACGGCACCCGAAAGTTGCGCGAGTAACCTGTGCTCTCCAGGTTTGCCTTTCAAGTGCCGCCCTTGAATCCCAATTGTCGCCATGCTTCAAATACACCCACAGCACAGGCATTGGAAAGATTCAGGCTACGCTGTCCCGGACGCATGGGTAAACGGAGTACCTGCTGGGTGGGGAGGCTCTCCAGGATCGGCGTGGGCAGGCCACGGGTTTCCGGTCCGAACAGCAGGGCATCGCCTTCCTCAAAAGCCACCTGCTGATACAGGTTTTTTCCTTTGGTGCTGAATGCAAAAATTCGTGCTCCATGCAGCGCATTCAGGCAATGTTGCCAATCCGGATGCCGCAGCACCTCGGCAAATTCATGATAATCCAGTCCCGCACGGCGCAGACGACGATCATCCCAGGCAAAACCCAAGGGCTCCACCAGATGCAGGCGCGCGCCGGTGTTGGCGCAGAGCCGGATAACATTGCCGGTATTGGGCGGGATTTCCGGCTCATAAAGGATGACGTGCAAAAAAGTTTCAGGCATGGGCAGGGACCGTTTCGCGCAGGGCGCGGGCCAGAACCCAGACATCAATACGCTGCACACCCACACTTTTCAATAACTCGGCAATTTGCCCCGCTGTTGTTCCCGTCGTCATCACATCATCGATAATGGCCACATGGTCGGGCAATTTGCCCCGCAGGGTGAAGGCAGAATCCAGATTCTCACGCCGGGCGGCCGCGCTCAGTCCGGTCTGGTGACGAGTATTCCGACAGCGTCGTAACACGCCAGCTTTTACCGGAATACGCCAGCGCTTTCCCCAATAGCGGGCCAGCAACAGCGCCTGATTGTAGCCGCGCTCGCGCAGTCGTTTGGGGTGCAGAGGCACGGGTAGCAAGCATGCGGGATGCGAAGGTGGCTGCGTGCCCCAACTGTCTGCCCAGGTCGTCGCCAAGGCGCGGGTCCAGTCCAGACGCTGGTGGAATTTCCAGGCGAGAATGGCAGCATTGAGGGGTTCAGCATACACAAAAGGCGTGTAGACATGGTCGTACTGGGGCGCTTCTACAGAACATACCGGGCAGTCACCGTTGGCCAGGAGCGGCAATGCACAATAACTGCAACGGTTTTCCGGCAGGCGTGGCCAATCCCGGGCGCAGGCCTCGCAGAGGGCAGTACCGGGCACGCCACAGGCGCGGCAATGTTCCGGGAAAAGCCACTGAGTGAGTTTTCGCCTGCTTTGAGAAAGCTGTTGCAGGGAGAAGCGGGGCAAGGGAATCCGTACACCTTTTGCGAAAGTGGGAGGCTGCAGTTTATGGATTCTGGCGCTTCGGGCTGACATTGACAAGGTAGATACCCGTCCTTATAAGAAGCTATGCCTGATACAGCAGAAAATACCTGGAGTACGCAGCTTGCGGATATTCGTCGGCAGGGACTATGGCGGGAGTTGCAGTCTCTACAACCGGACCCGGACGCCGATCGTCCACTGTTTGTGGATGCGGAAGGTCGCTTACTCCTTTCTTTTGCCAGTAACGACTATCTGGGTCTGAGCAGGGAGCCCGCGTTACGACAGGCAGCCATTGCCGAAATGGAACGCAGTGGGGTGGGCGCCGGCGCAGCCCCCCTGCTGGGCGGTGAGCGTCCGGCCCATCAGGCTCTGGCGGCAGATTTGGCACGCTGGTTGGGTGTGGAAGCCGTGCTGCTTTTCGGGAGTGGTTATCTGGCCAATCTGGGAATTATTTCCGCCCTGGTCGGCCGTCAGGACCGGGTTTATGCCGATCGTCTCAATCATGCCTCTCTGGTGGATGGTGTGCGTCTGTCCGGGGCGCGTCTGCAGCGTTACCGGCACGGCGATATGGCGCATTTGCAGCAGCTGCTGGAGCGCGGTACTTCGGGGCAGGCGTGGATCATCACCGATGGTGTATTCAGTATGGACGGTGATCTCGCCCCCCTGCCTGAAATCGTAACTCTTGCCCGCCGGTATCAGGCCAGAATCATTCTCGATGAAGCCCACGCCTTGGGCGTGTTGGGCGCAGAGGGGCGAGGAACCCTCGCGCACTATCAACTGGATACGCACTCTGTGGATGTCATCATGGGGACGCTCGGCAAGGCCTTTGGCGTCTATGGAGCCTTTGTGGCAGGCAGTCAGGATCTGATTGACCTGCTGCGTAACCGGGCACGGAGTTTTATTTATCATACGGCCATGCCTGCGGCACTGGCGGCGGCAGCGCGGGTCTCTTTGCAGTTGTTGCGCGGCGGGGAGTCCCGTCGTGCCTGCCTGGTAGAGCATCAGGACTGGCTGCATGCCCAGCTTCCCGATGCGCCCTGGCTGCCCAGCACAACGCCCATTCAGGGGCTGGTACTGGGAGAGGCAACGGCGGCTGTGCAGGCGGCTGCCAGATTGCGCGAGGCCGGACTGTACTGCCCGGCAGTGCGCCCCCCGACCGTGCCTAAGGGCAGCGCCCGTTTGCGGATCACCCTCAGTGCTGCGCATCATCGCGAAGACCTCACGCAGTTGGTGACCGCCCTTCGGGAGATTTTATGAGTTGGTATCGGGAACAGACGGGTCAAGGGCCAGCCTTGCTGTTGCTCCACGGCTGGGGCATGGAAAGCCGGGTTTTTGCGGGTTGGCGCCCTTTTCTGGAAAAGCATTTTACCTGCATTTCCTACGATTTGCCCGGTCATGGCCGCAGCCCCTGTACGGCGGATGGCATGCAATGGGCTTATGTTCTGGAACAGTTGACGGACATGCTGGATCGTGAAGTAGAGGCGCCGATTTTGTTGGGTTGGTCTCTGGGTGGGCTGCTCGCCCTCGGACTGGGTCTGACGCAGCCCGCCTCGTTGAAAGGGTTGGTACTGATGGCGAGTTCGCCGAGTTTCCGCCAGCGTCCAGACTGGACGGCAGGGATTCCTGCCGCAACCCTGGAAGATTTTGGCCAGCGCCTGCACAGTGATCCCCAGGGAACCCGCAAAAGGTTTTTAGCCCTGCAGGTTTTGGGTGATCCACAAGGACGACGGGCGCTGGAGGGTATGAGCAACTGGCCGTCGCCTGATCCCGTCTGTCTGGCTGATGGGTTGACTCTTCTCCACGAAGTAGATTTACGCGATCGGTTGGATAGCTTGTCCATGCCGGTTCAGCTGATTCATGGTGCGCAGGACCGCATTGTGCCTCCGGAAGCCAGTTTTTACCTGCAGCAACATCTTCCCGGCAGCCATCTGCATGTGCTGGAAAAGGCAGGGCATGCGCCCTTTTTATCGCAGCCGCAAGCCTGCCGGGATGCTCTTTTGGAGGTCTGGGCATGAATCCATCGACGCCAGCAGATTATCAGCTGGAAAAGCGCGCGATCCGCCGCGCTTTTGACCAGGCTGCCAGCTCCTATGAGGCCAGTGCTGTTCTTCAGGACCAGGTAGGCCAGCAACTCATCGAACGACTGGACCTGGTCAAGCTGGAACCACAATGGATTCTGGATCTGGGCAGTGGCACCGGCCTGCAAAGTCGGCGCCTGAATCGTCGTTATCCCAAGGCACGGTTGCTGGCGGTGGATTTGGCCGTCGGCATGCTCCAGCAGGCGCGACTGCGCAAGAGCTGGCGGCAACGCCAGTACTTTTGTCAGGGGGATGCCGAACATCTGCCGCTGGCGACAGGATCCATGGACCTGCTTTTCGCCAACATGTCCATCCAATGGTGTAATGATCTGGATCGGGTGCTGCGCGAATTTGCCCGGGTCCTGCGTCCCGGGGGGCTGTTGATGTTCAGTACCCTGGGTCCGGATACCCTCAGCGAGTTGCGCCAGTCTTTTGCCAGACTGGATGATCAACCCCATGTCATACCATTTATGGATATGCACGATATTGGCGATGCCCTGGTCCGCCAGGGTTATGAAATGCCGGTGCTGGATGTCGAACATTTTCAATTGACTTACGCAGCGCTGGAGGATCTTTTGCGCGATTTGCGCAGCATTGGTGCGACCAATGCCTCGGTCAATCGCCCACGCGGCCTGTTGACGCCTCGTCGCCTGCAGATCCTGCGCGATGCTTATGAACAGTTTCGTAAAGATGGGTATTTGCCAGCCACCTATGAGGTGGTTTACGGGCATGCCTGGAGCAGTGGCCCGCGCCCCGAGATTCGCGAAGATGGCGCAGTTACCCTGCCCTATCCGCAAATGCGGAGGCACATAAAATGAATCCGTCAGAAACATTGGAAAATCCGCCAGCGCAGCCGCTCCGGAGTCTTTTTGTCACCGGGACGGATACAGGTGTGGGCAAGACGGCGGTGACAGCTGCTCTGGCGCAACGCTGTGCACGTGAAATGGGCCGGGTCGCAGCCTTAAAGCCGGTGGTTTCCGGTGTGGAAGCCAATGGGCAGTGGAGTGACGTGGAAATTCTGCGCACCGCGTCAACGCCCTCACGCTCTTTTGAACAAACCTGCCTTTATGCTTTGGATCCGCCCATCGCTCCGCATTGGGCGGCAGCACAAGCCGGCCTGACCCTGGACCGGCACAAGATTCAGCGCTTTATTGAACAGCAGTCAGCAGATATGGATGCCGTACTGGTAGAGGGAGCGGGCGGTTTTCTGGTCCCGCTGGGTGATAATTGGAGTTTTGCTGACCTGGCCCTTGGTTTGCAATTTCCGGTGCTCTTGGTCGTAGGTCTGCGCCTGGGAGCCATCAACCATGCCCTGCTTAGTGCCGAGGCTATTCTTGCCCGTGCTTTGCCGATGGCGGGCTGGGTGGCTAATCATCTTCAACCCGATCTCGCTCCGGGAACCCTGGAAACTTTGCAGCGACTAATGCCCAGCCCCTGCCTGGGAGAAATCCCCTTTCAGGCAGAAGCATCCAGTGTCTGCAGGAGTCAGTATCTGTCTCTTCCGGCGTGTTGGGATTGATGTTAGGATTCAAACGTCTGCCATAAAAAAATAGAGGGCAGTTGGTCACGGCGCGGCGGGTATTACAGCGGAAGCCGTGACAGTGAAACGTAGATATTCTGATGGAGCGTGAATGTCATGAAATCATTCAAGAGCATAGCCTTGTTGGTGGGTACCAATTTACTTATTTTTATCACCCTTTCCATTACTTTTTCGGTCCTGGTGAATGTGGTTTTACCCGCTTTTGGCGTAGATCTGCGCGGGGTAGTCAGTGTGACAGATTTACTCTGGGCGCTGGTCATTGGTTTTGGGGGCGCTTTTATTTCCCTGCTGATGTCCAAGCAGCTGGCGCGGGCAGGTATGCAGATGCAACGCATCGAGCAACCTCAGTCCGCCAAGGAGCGGCTGATTTACGATGCCGTGGCACAGTTGTCTACGCGTTTGGGCATCCGGATGCCGGAAGTCTGGGTTTACTGGAGTGATGATCCTAATGCCTTTGCTACGGGGCCGGGGCGTAACCACAGCATGGTGGCGGTCAGCAGCGGGCTCGTGAATCTGCTCAATGATAATGAAGTTCGAGCGGTGCTGGCCCATGAAATGGGTCATGTTTACAATGGCGATATGGTCAGCACGACGTTGCTTCAGGGGTTAATGAATACTTTTGTATTCTGGTTGTCGATGTTGGCGGCCCGGCAATTTGATGATCGCCCGATGATTGCTTTTGCGGTTTCCATGTTCCTGCAGGTTGCCTTGTCGTTTTTGGCACTGATTCCCATCACCTGGTTTTCGCGCCGCCGGGAGTTTGCAGCAGATCGTTTTGCCGCAGAGCAGGTCGGCGCTGGGGCGATGATTTCTGCCTTGCAGAAGCTGCATCAGCGGGCTACAGCCATGCACGTCGAGCATGATGCGGTCCGTGATCCCATGGCTACCGCCTATATTTCGGGAAGCTGGCATGGGCTGTTTGCCACCCACCCCAGTCTTGAGGCACGGGTTGCGGCTTTGCAGGCTCTGCAAAAAGGGTATAGTTACCCTTAGTATTCTGGCTGGGGAGTGATTTTAGATGCACCTGAATTTGGGAGTGGACAGCATTGCGTCCTGAACGGGTAAAACCGGTTCTCCTCAGCAGTCAAAATGCCTCCGTCATTTTTCCGGATCCGGAACAAGCCGACAGTAACCTGATTGCCGTTGGTGGGGACTTATCCCGGAAACGTATTCTCCAAGCCTATGCTCAGGGAATATTTCCCTGGTTCGGAGAAGAAGACCCTATCTTGTGGTGGTCCCCTGATCCACGCGGGGTGCTTGAACCCCGTGCCATTCATATCAGTCGCAGTTTGCTGAAAAATGCCAAGGTCGCGTCCTGGCAGGTGGTTCTCGATCAGGATTTCGCTGCTGTTATGGATGAGTGTGCGGCCCCGCGTTCAGGTCAGGGCGGGACCTGGATAACTGCCGAGATGCGTAATGCCTATCTGGATCTCTTTGCTGCGGGGATGGCCCACTGTGTAGAAATTTTTCAACATGGCCAGAGGGTCGGTGGATTGTATGGTGTCGAGTCGGGAGCGGTTTTCTTCGGGGAATCCATGTTCAGTCGGGTTCCCGATGCCTCAAAAATAGCTTTGGTCTGGTTGGCCCGACATTTGACGCATTGGGGTTTTGGTCTGATTGATACCCAATTTTTGACCCCACACCTGCAAAGTATGGGTGCATCTGAAATTCCACGTGCTGAATTTTTGCAGCTTTTGACCAGATTGAAAGCCCAGGCAACTCAAGGGGCGTGGCAGGAGTTCCTGCCCTGGGAGCACATTTTTTGGCGATGAGTTTTTACATGTCGACCTTGCAAACCTGTCCCTATCTGCCGGAACAGGAAGAACTGCTGGTGTTGAGTGATCCACGCGCAGTCCTGGAGCGTGGGGAATACGATCAACTGTTGCAGAATGGCTTTCGACGCAACGGTCCCGTCGCGTACCGGCCTATGTGCCCGCAATGTGATGCATGTATTTCCGTGCGTATCCCGGTGGATCAGTTTCAGCCGGACAGGGGGCAAAAACGCACCTGGGCACGGAATCAGGATCTCAGTCTGCGTGTGGCACGACCATACCGGAATGCGCAACATGCCCGCCTGTTTGCCGATTATCAGCGTTTGCGTCATCCGCATGGTGGCATGGACCAAGAGGCTGAGCGTCTGTATGCAGAAATGATGGCAGATACCAGCCCCGTGGATTCGCGGCTGCTGATTTTTGAAATGGATGATGAGCCCTTGGCCGTAGCTCTGGTTGATCAGGTAGGTCGCGGGTTGTCGGCAGTTTATACATTTTACCGAACCGACCTGGTGAAGCGCGGCCTGGGTATTTTTGCGATTTTGAGTCAGATCGAATGGGCCCGCAGCCAGGGATTTCCCTACCTGTATCTGGGTTATTGGGTCGCAGAAAGTCCAAAAATGGATTATAAAAGGCGTTTTTCGCCCCTGGAAGGTTTTGTCGCCGGTGCATGGCGACCGCTTTCCATCCATCGTTAATCCAGATAGAAAATCGCATCTATGCATAATGCCGCACCGGATATATTCCGTACCTTTTCACCCTGGGCCCTGACCGGCGTACTGGGACTTCTGGGCAGTGCCTGGGCCCTGTCGGCATGGCAGAAATTGGGGGTCGGCAAGGACCTGCTCTGGTCTGCTGCGCGCGCGACGGTGCAACTGGGAATCATGGGTTTTGTGCTGGGCTGGCTGTTTCGCCAGCATCAACCCTGGTTGCTGCTGGCGTTTCTCGTCCTGATGATTCTGATGGCCGGTCGCTTCAATCGCAAACGGGGCGCCGGTATCCCCCACGCCTACTGGATTGGTGTTGGTAGTATAGGCCTTGCTGCAACAGTCACGCTGACCTGGATGCTGTTCTCGGGTTTGGTATTCTGGCGCGGCGAGTCTCTGGTGCCCATTGGCGGGATGATTATTGGCAATGCCATGAATGCCGTATCTCTGGCGTTGAATCGTTTGCGCAGTGAAATTGATCAGCGCGAGGATATGTTGCTGGCGATGCTGGCGCTGGGTGCCGGACATCGTCAGGCCATGCGCAGTCTCTACGGCATTGTGGTGCGCAGTTCGCTGATTCCTACCATTGATAGCCTGAAAAGTGTCGGCATGATTCATATTCCAGGTATTACAGCGGGCATGATTCTGGCGGGCATGGCGCCGCTTGCAGCGGTTTCCATGCAGTTGGTGGTGATGCTGATGCTGACCGCCTCAGTCACCTTGAGTGTTTCTACGGCGGTCTTGTTGGCGGCACCTTACGCCCTGACCTTTTCGCAGCGTACCGAAGGATAATTGATATGGCCGCACTGGCTGGACGTTTTCGTGGTTTTTTGCCCGTAGTGGTGGATGTGGAGACGGCGGGTTTTGACCCTGAGCGTAATGCTCTGCTGGAGGTGGCGGCGGTCATTATCGGTGGAGAAGTGGGACAGCTGAAACCGGTAGCCAGCCATCACTTTCACGTCATGCCCTTTACGGGCGCGGTGCTTGATCCTGCGGCGCTGGCTTTTACCGGAATTGATCCTTTTCAGCCATTGCGCGGAGCGGTTTCCGAAGAAGAAGCACTGCGCAACATTTTTCGCGCCATTCGTACGGCGGTAAAGGCTGCACAGTGCCGGCGGGCGATTCTGGTAGGTCACAATGCCGCCTTTGATTTGTCTTTTATCAAGGCAGCAGAAAAACGTTCCGGAGTGAAAAACAATCCATTTCATCTGTTCAGTACTTTTGACACCGTCAGTCTGGCGGGTCTCGCTTATGGTGAAACGGTACTGGCCAAAGCGGCACTGGCGGCAGGTTTATCCTGGGATCATGAGCAGGCACATTCAGCGTTATATGATGCGCGCCAGACGGCTGAACTATTTTGCAAGATAGTGAATGGTTTTGACCTGAATCGGGAATATCCCTGAAGTGGTTGCAACAGCAGTCAACATCCGGTGCTTCTGTTAGAATATCTGCATCTACCATTTTAAGAGGGGCAAAACATGCCTTATCGTCTGACAATTGAACCCAGCGGTCACGAGATGGATTGCGATAGTGATGAAACCATACTCGAGTCGGCACTGCGTCATGGCTTTAATATTCCCTACAGCTGTCGCAATGGTACTTGTGCAACCTGTAAGGGGCGTATTTTAAGTGGCACGGTAGATTATGGGGATATTGAAGAAAAAGTGCTCAGTGAGGCAGAAAAAATGGACGGTTTGGCCCTGTTTTGCCAGGCTATGCCCCTATCTGATCTGAAAATTGAAGTACGCGAAATTGGTGCAGCCAAGGATATTCAGATTAAAACCCTGCCGGCACGGGTGGCTAAAATAGAGGACGTGGCTCCAGACGTGCGCGCACTGTTCCTCAAAATACCCAGTACAGAGCGCCTGCAGTTCCTCCCCGGCCAGTATATAGACCTTCTTCTGAAGGATGGCGGGCGTCGGGGTTTCTCGCTGGCGAATACCCCCAATGATGACGCTTTGCTGGAATTACATATCAAGAAAGTAGAGGGTGGTACGTTCACCGGGCACGTTTTTTCAGCAATGAAAGAAAAGGATATTGTGCGATTTGAGGGACCTTTGGGCACTTTTTTTGTACGCCAGGAATCAACCCGACCGTTATTGATGGTGGCTACAGGGACAGGCTTTGCGCCGCTCAAGGGGATGCTTGAATCACTTTTTGCTCACGGATCAATACGGCCAATACACTTTTATTGGGGGGTGCGTCATTCTGAAGATTTTTATTATGAAGATCTGTTACAGGAATGGCAGTCGCTCCATAACCATTTTAATCTGACCAAAATTGTCTCACAACCGGATAGCCGGTGGTCGGGCCCTACGGGATATGTAACAGAGCAGGTGATTAAAGATTTTCCTGATGCCAGTGCTTTTGATGCTTATATTTGCGGCCATCCGGATATGGTTTTTTCTTTATCTGCGGCTTTAGCTCAGGCAGGATTGGATTCAGAACATATATTCGCAGACGCATTTGTATTTGCCAAAGCAAAAACAAGCTGACATAATAATTTTATTGGCGACTTTAGCCAAAATTTCAACTTATTTTTTCAGGAGTGAGCGGGTATGGAATCTCAAACAAAAAAACGTCATCGTCGTAGTGCCGAAGAGCGCCTTGCTGATTTGGAAGAGAAGCAACGTCAAACGGAATTGCGCCTGCGCGAGCAATTGGCCAAAATTGAGCAGCAGAAAAAGTCTTTGCAGGAAAATCCGCGTGCCAAACGCGAACGTGAAGCACAGCGGCGTTCTTTGATGGATCGCATTTCCCGTCTGGTACCTGATTGGGAACCTACCCAGATTCTGGCAGCTATTGCCGAAGTACGGGATCGGGTAGGCGATAACCATCATGCATTGCAGGAACTGGATTCTCATGGAAATGCATTGATGCAGGAACTAAAGCCACGTCGTGGACGGCGTCCGCGCAGCGCGCTCTAATTTCATGTAGTTAAAAGCCCCCCCGAATTACTGAGTTCGGGGGCTTTTTTACGTCGGGCATTAGCGTTTGCAACTGCGCCAACGCTTTAACATGGGCACCCGATGGGCCATATAGGCACGGATATACCAAGGGGCCTGTCTTTTGCGCAGCAATTGCCTTACTCGCTGTTGCATGGCTTCCAGGGTTAATTGGGGGTCCTTGAACGTGCCATCTGCATAGCAGTAACTGCAGTAATCCCGACTGTGGCTGCCATCGCTTTCCGTGCCACCGCCTTGCGGATCAAACTGTAAAGGCATACCACAACTTTGGCAGCGGTTTTTTTCGATTTCCAGTTGGCGTAACCATTTTTTCATAAGCAAATTAGACATCCTCAGGGGCAACCAGTTCAAGGGCCTCAATATAAATATGGGCCATGCCCAGCAAAAATACGACGTTGGGTATAATGAAAACCAATGCGGTGGCAACGCCCATCCCCATGCTGAGCCCGACATTATACAGGGCAGTATTCGCAGTGATGCTGGAATGCGCTGCATGGTCCAGCATAAAAGGATAACCCGTGATCGCATCCATCATCTGCCAAAACATATCGGCGCTACGGCTCAGTTCGCTGGCCAGAGCTGGGGCCGCAGCGGACAGTGCCATACTGTATCCGGTGTAAAGGATGATGGCGATAATGATTGCCAGACCAGCAGATAACGCCCCGAGTAACAACATCATCAGCAAAATGGAGCCGGGTTTGTTACGGGCAATACCAATGGTGTGGCGCAGGGAGTTGCTGACCGATTCACCATGCCAAAGCGCTGGACCGGACAGATTGAAAACAATGATGGCCAGAACGAAAACTACGGCATTTATCAACATGGCCACCGGGAAAAGCGGTACAAACAAAATCGCTCCTATTCCTGGTATTTTGCAGGCCAGAAATCCCAGTAGCTCAACCACAAAAATGCCAAAGAGCAAAAGACTTTCGATGATCAGCAAGCCAATCAGCCGGGGCAGAGCTTTTAAGCCAAAGCGGAGACTACGCAAAATCCCGGGTAAGGAGTCACCCCGGGCTTCATGTAATAGTACCCCGCCAGCACCCAGATACCCCACCCCAAAACTGACGAACAAAATCAGCATTCCGATGCTGGCACCCAGCATCCCACCTAGCCACTGCACAAAAAATTCAAGGCCCGCCATGCCGATAAAAACGGCGAGGACATACACCAAAATGGGTTGCCAGAGGGTGATTCCCCGTAATGCGCGCAGTAATAGCGAAAAAGACAGGTCTCCCTGACTGGGAGAATGACTAAACATGGGAGCTTCCTTTTTCAGTAACCGATCTTGAGGATGAATGCCAAGGATAACGGTTAGATTTTTACTGTAAAGCGACAATCGCCTTTGTTGATGCTACACTGACCTGATATTGACCGATTGGTCGGGTGTTTTTCAAGTGGCTGATAATATGTGGAAAGAGATCGCTGAGGGGATTTTATGGATAATACGCTGGCGATGGTAGAAGGCGAGGGGCGGCAACGTATCCTCGCTGCTGCCGAAAAACTCTTCTCGGATAAAGCCTTTGATGCGGTTTCCATGAATGCTATTGCCTGCGAGGCTGGTATCAGTAAAGCCAATATTTACCACTATTTTCCGAATAAAGACACGCTGTATCTCGCGGTGTTGCGCGTGGCCAGCCATAATCTGCGTGCGGTGCTGAACGAAGCCGTCAGTGCCCACGGCTCGGTTCTGGATGTATTGCGGCATTTTGCCCGCAATCATCTGCAGGCACTGCTGAACAGGCCACAACTGGTGCGTTTGGTCTGGCGGGAGATCCTGGAAAGGGGCGCGCCACGAGCACAGGAATTTGCCGAGCAGGGTTTCGCGGATATGTTTTCTGCTCTGGTAGATGTTCTGAAGCTGGGACAGAGCCGAGGCGAATTTCGCCAGGACTTTGATCCGGCTCTGGTCGCTACGCTCCTCTTGGGTGCCAACGTGTTTTTTTTCCAGTCGAGAGATATATTACGGCATTATCCCCCCATTACTTTTGCAGACGATCCTGCCGGATATGATGCGGGTATTGTCGAAATTCTTTTGCGTGGGCTGGTCCCGGCCTCATCCTGAGTTTTGCTTCATCCCACATAGAGATTCTTATGGATAAAAATCCTCAACTGCAAGCCCATGTTCTCGTGGAAGCCCTGCCCTACATGCAACGCTTTCATGGACGGACCATTGTCATCAAATATGGTGGTAATGCGATGACAGAGGCGCATCTGCAAGAGCAGTTTGCCTATGATGTGACCTTGATGAAGCAAGTAGGGATGAATCCTGTGGTGGTTCATGGCGGGGGGCCGCAAATTGGCGCCATGCTTGAACGTCTGGGCGTCGAAACCCGCTTTGTAGATGGCATGCGCGTAACCGATGCGGCGACCATGGAAGTAGTGGAAATGGTGCTCGGCGGTCGCGTCAACAAGGAAATTGTTCAGGGAATCAATCGTGCCGGTGGGCGGGCAGTGGGGCTGACCGGCAAAGATGGGGCTTTGCTCCGCGCCCGTCCGCTGCGCAATGCGGTGGCTGATCTGGGGATGGTCGGTGAAGTGGCCGCCGTCAATCCGGAAGTCATTCGTTGGTTGGACCAGGGCGACTTTATCCCGGTAGTGGCCCCCATTGGCGTCGGCGCTCGGGGCGAGTCTTACAACATCAATGCCGATCTGGTCGCCGGAGCGCTGGCCGCCACCCTGAAAGCCGAAAAGCTGATTTTAATGACCAATGTGGCTGGGGTACTGGATAAAGAGGGTACCCTGCAAACCCGGCTGGAGGCTGGCGCAGTGGCACAAATGATTGCCGATGGTCAGATATATGGTGGCATGCTGCCCAAAATTCAGTGTTGTCTGGATGCTGTGGCTGCCGGTGTGCAGGCTGCGCATATTATTGATGGCAGAGTCCCCCATGCCTTGTTGCTGGAGATTTTTACCGACGCCGGGGTGGGGACATTGATTGCTGGCAGCCATTGAAAAAGCTGTCCGTTCCTGCTCCACAGCGTAACAGACACGCTTTTTCTGCGGCAGCCCGCAAGCGTCGTCTGTTAGCCTGGCGACGCGGCCCGCTGCCGGTTTTTCTCTTTGATCTCGACAATACCCTGTATGATGCAGACCGTTACTGCTTTCCCTGGATGCATGAGCACATCAATGCCTTCCTGATGGAGGAGCTTGGCCTGAAGATGGAAGCCGCCGATCAGTTGCGGCGCCATTACTGGCGGACTTATGGGACCACCCTCGCGGGTTTGATGCGGCATCATACTGTTGATCCCCGGGTTTTCCTGAAGGCCATTCATCCCCCGGTTCTGTCTGCCCAGGTCCCCGAAAATCCGGAATTACGTCGTTGGCTCGTGCAACTTCCCGGCCCCGTATTTGTTTTTACGAACAGCTTGGCCAGTCATGCCTGGCGGGTGCTGGAGCGTTTGGGCGTGGCGGATATTGTGGTGGATGTATTTGATATGGAGACCGCAGGTTTTCAGGGGAAACCCCAGCATCATGCTTATCATCAGGTTCTTGGAAGATTGAAAGTTCCCGCCTGGCGTTGTGTTTTTTTTGATGACACGCTGGCTAATTTGCGGACTGCTCGCTGGATGGGTATGCGTACGGTACACATTGAAAAAAATCGCAGGCGTTCGCGTAGCGCCCATAGCCGGGTTCCATCAATCATGGGCTGGCGTTACGATTTGTCCTGAAATGGCAGTGGGGCTTGTAAGCTTTTTGCTCCAACGTCCCTTGCCTGTTGTTCTAATGCTCGTCCTGCTGTCAGCAGAGAGCTCGCCCTGCGGGCCCAAACAGCTTTCCTGACGGGCGCAGGATTTCGCCAAGAACAACAACGGCGCGGGCCAAAGTCGCTGCAAAGCTTACAAGCCCCACTGCCGTTTCAGGAGACTACAGAAGTGGTTTCAGAAACTTGACCCAACCCGGTGCACCGCCGGTATTGATGGTGACCGAAGCGCTGGTACCAATACGTAAGGGCAGCTTTGGATCAGGGTTGGTAATCATCACCCGTACGGGTACCCGTTGCGTGACCTTTACCCAGTTACCTGTCGCATTCTCCGGTGGTAACAAGGAAAAAGCATTGCCGGCACCGCCGCTTAGGCTGACCACCGTCCCCTTGAATTGGTGATTGGGGTACATGTCTACGTGGATACTGGCAGCCTGACCGGGGTGAACCCGATTCAGATCGGTTTCCTTGTAATTGGCCTCCACCCAATATTGAGCGTTTCCGATCAACGGGAAAAGATCCTGGTTGATGCTGACGACATCGCCCACATGAATTTTGTCGACTTTGCTGACCACCCCGGTGATTGGCGCATACAAAGTGGTTTCCGCAAGATACATTTTGGCGGTCCCCAGTGCGGCCTTGGCTGCGGCGATTCGAGCTGCATTCAGGCTCTGCTGGGCGCGGGTAGCAGACAAATTGGCCTTTTCGGCTTGCCATTGTGCCATGGCGCCTTTTGCAGCCGTCATCCGGTTATCTGCTTCCTGCGCAGACAGATATTTTTGAGCTGCCAGTGCCGCAGCGCGTTGGGCATTGCGTTGGGCGTTCTGGTAAGTGATCTGGTCGGCACTGACTCGCGCCTCGGCTGCCGCAATGTTGGCCTGAATAGCATCCGTCTGGCGTTCTGCCTGAGCGAGTTCTGCCTCGGCTTTCTCTACATCGTACTGGTAGGCCTCGGGGTCTATTTTGACCAGAGGCTGCCCGGCGTGTACCACCTGATTGTCGCGCACATAAATATGAACAATATGTCCAGTCACGCGTGGCGAAATGTTGACCACGTGGGCATGGATGTAAGCGTCATCGGTGTTGGGGTAATAATTGGCAATCTGAAAATAGGCATAGGCACCGAAAGCGACAATAATGAGAATGATCAGGACCAAAAAGCGTTTGAGCCAGCGCATAGCTTTCCTTGTGTTGCAATTACTGCAGCCAATTCCAGAAGCACCCCATCAACGAAGCATAATATTCCATATATACTAGGCTCCAGGGTACTCCGGTGAGTCAGTAGCGTAAGTTCAGTCCTGTTGTTAAATTTTGACAGGCTCGGAAGTAAATCGCATACTGACCGTTCGGTTGATACCTTAACCTAAACACTTCAAGTCGGCAAGATGATGCATGAATGAACTGGATATAAGGAGTAATCATGAAAAACAAACAGTGGGCCTGGACGGGTATTTTAGGCAGTGCCGTTCTCGGATTATTGGCGGCAACTCCAGCACTGGCGGATAGCGAAGGTTTGCACGTGATTCAGGGCGGACCTTCGTATTTTAATATTGGTCTTGGCGCATTTAATGCGGCAGGTGTGACTCCTGGTCCAGGCTATACTAATGCCACACTTCCAGAGATTAACCTCGAATATCAAACGGGTGCCAAGTTATTCGGGGTTGGTGCTGTCTATGGTCTGATGGCCAATACCAATGGCGGCTTTATGGGGTATACGGGCTTTTATACGGATGTTGCCTGGGATCACTGGGTGCTGACCCCCGTTTTGGCCATGGGTGGTTATCATCAAGGGCGGGGCAAATATCTGGATGGCACTTTTCAGTTTCGTCTGGAGCTCAGTCTCGATTACCAGTTTGCCAATCAGTCCCGTTTCGGCCTGAAAATCGCTCATATTTCGAATGCTTATATCAAGGATAGCGATCCGGGCGAAGATGAAATCATGCTCAATTATTCCATGCCCTTGTCCTTCGGGGAGCATTCCTGATTTGAGTTTTTAGAGCTGGCTACGCCCTCTGATTCCTTATGGGTCAGAGGGCTTTCAGCTTATCCGGCGTGAAGCCCCAGCTTTTCAAATAAAATCTGGTCATGTCCGCTGCTGGCATTGCTGGTGGTCAGTAATCGATCCCCCAGAAAAATACTGTTGGCACCAGCCAGAAAAGCCAGAGCCTGCAATTCGTCGCTCATGGTTTCCCGTCCTGCAGAAAGGCGGACATAGGCTTGCGGAAAGATGATCCGGGCAGCGGCTATGGTGCGGACAAACTCCAGGCCGTCAATGGGCGAGGCCGTTTCCAGAGGCGTGCCGGGAATGGGTACCAGGGCATTGATGGGAATGCTTTCCGGTGCCTGAGGCAGTTGCGACAGCACCTGAAGCATCCGGGCCCGATCCCGGCGCGATTCACCCATGCCCAGAATACCGCCACTACAGATTTTGATGCCCGCATCGCGGACGGCTTCCAGAGTGTCCAGACGATCCTGAAAGCTGCGGGTATGAATGACCTCACCATAAAATTCCGGGGAGGTATCCAGATTATGATTGTAGTAATCCAGTCCGGCAGCCTGCAAACGTTCTGCCTGCCCGCTTTTCAGCATGCCCAGGGTGACGCAGCTTTCCAGCCCATGCTCTTTGACCACCTGAATCATGGCGGCGACTTTTTCAATATCCTTGTCGTGTGGAGAGCGCCAGGCTGCCCCCATGCACAGGCGTTGCGCACCGTTGGCCTTGGCGGCGGTGGCGGCACTGCGCACAGCTTCAATATCCATGAGGGGCTCCGGTTTCAGGCTGCTGTCATGGTGGACGCTTTGCGAGCAATAGCCACAGTCTTCCGGGCAACCGCCAGTTTTGATGGACAGTAAGGTGGAACACTGGATGGTATTGGCATCAAAATGCTGACGATGAATTTGCTGCGCCTCAAAAATCAGATCATTGAAAGGACGTGCATAGATTTCCAGGATGCTGTCCAGGCTGTAAGTGTGTTTAGAAGGTGTCATGTGCGTTTCCGGTTCGCGTCGAAAGGTGCCTGGCGTATTAAACGCCGCCGAGGTTCAGAATGGCATTGACCAGCAGACCTTTCAATAACTCGATGAGTAAAAGGGCCGCCAGCGGGCTGAGATCCATTCCGCCAATGGGTGGAATAATCCGCTGCAGGGGATAAAGGATGGGTCCGGTTACCCGGTCCAGAAAATGGACAATGGGGTTACGGGGATCCGGCTGGACCCAGGATAAAATGGCGCGAATCAGGATGGCCCAGAACAGCAGGGTAAGTACCAGATCCGTCAGGCGAGCAGCTTCAATGCTGATTGCATTCATGCTTTGGTCTTCAGAAACTGGCCCAAAGCACGACTGCGCGCGGCGGCTGCAGCCAGGGCACGCTGGGCCAGGGGCCGCAACTGCTCTTCCCAGACCGCCAGACCGGCAGCGGTCGTACCACCGGGACTGGTGACCTGGTGGCGCAGTTCACTGGGGCTCGCAGGACTTGCTGCTGCCATCTGGGCGGTACCCCACACCGTCTGTAAAGCCAGAGCCCGGGCGGTGTTCCGATCCAGTCCTTCAAGTACAGCGGCGTCTTCCAGTGCCTCCAGAAATAACAATACATAGGCAGGGCCGCTGCCCGCCAGGGCGGTAGCTGCGTCCATCAGGGATTCGTCATGCAACCAGAACACCTTGCCCACCCCTGAGAAAATCTGCTGCACGATGTCGCACTGCGCTGCCTTGACCGTTGCCTGGGCGAAGAGGGTCGTCGCTCCCGCTCCCACCTGCGCAGGCGTATTGGGCATGGCGCGGACTACGGCCACATTCTCTCCCAGGATGCTGCGCATTTGCTGGCTGGAAATGCCCGCTGCAACGGATACAAAAAGGACTTGGGCATCCGCGAATGATTCCCGCCATTCGCTGAGAATTCCATCTACCTGTTTGGGTTTGGCGGCATAAATCACCAGACTGTTCTGCGGCAGCTTTTCGGCCTTGGCAGGACGGCTACGCAGGCCGAATTCTTCGGCAAGGGCTTCACGACGCTGGGTACTGGGGGCATGTACCTGAATCTGGCTACCTGGTACGCCAAGCTGGCGCATTCCGGAAATAAGGGCACGAGCCATATTGCCTGCGCCAATAAATACGATATCTTGTTCAATCATGTTGCCTCCTGGTGACGGCTGCCAAACAAGCGCGTACCCAAGCGGATTTCTGTGGCTCCATGCTCTAGCGCCTGCACAAAATCAGACGAAGTTCCCATGGACAAAGTATCCAGGTCAGGGTAATTCCCGCTTTGTAGCAGCGTGTTGAATAAGCTGTGCATTTGCTGAAAATTGACGTTTGCTTGGTCAGGGTCGGGATGGACCAATGCCATCAGGCCACGCAAACGGAGAAAGGGGAGTTGCTGGATGCCTTCTGCAAGTGCCACAAGCTGCGCAGGTGGGCATCCTCCCTTGCTGTCTTCCGAGCTGACGGCCACTTCAATCAGCACATTCAAGGGAGTCGAAACTTCCTGTCTGGCACTGTTTAGTCGTTGGGCAATCAGCAGACGGTCAACGCTTTCGACCCAGGCAAAGTGCCGGGCAATTTCCTGGGTTTTGTTACGCTGAATCCGTCCGATAAAGTGCCAGTAAATATCCTTCAGATCGTGTAGTTCATCCTGTTTATCCAGCGCTTCCTGAAGGTAATTTTCACCGAAATGACGCATTCCCAAGGCATGGGCTTCGCGGATGACAGACGCCGGGACCCTCTTGCTCACCGCCAGTAATGTGGGGCGGTCGGGCTGCCTTAGAGTGCGCTTTATATTTGCCAGATTTTCAGCGAGGGACATGCTGCTCCATGAAACGTGGGCGAAATGGCCAAGGTCGACTATAGTAACGCGCATGAGTCCCAATGCCCAAATGCCGGGTATTACCATGCCATGTGGAGATTTATAGATGGATATTGCTGAACTACTCACCTTCGCGGTGAAGAATAACGCATCAGATACGCACATATCTGCGGGTCTCGCACCCATGTTGCGGATTAACGGCGATATACGTCCCATCAATGTTGAAGCACTGGACGGAAAGGCTGTCCACGCGATGATTTACGACATCATGTCCGATTCCCAGCGAAAATGGTATGAAGAAAATCTGGAAATCGATTTTGCCTATGAACTGCCCGGTATTGCGCGTTTTCGGGTGAATGCTTTTAATCAGGATCGGGGTCCCGCTGCGGCATTTCGCACTATTCCGGCCAAGGTGCTGAGTCTGGAAGATCTCAATGCGCCAAAATCTTTTACGGAAATTATTAATATCCCGCGTGGACTGATACTGGTTACCGGACCAACCGGGTCTGGTAAGTCCACGACCCTGGCGGCTATGGTGGATCATATCAACGCTAATCGGCCAGATCATATTATTACCATCGAAGATCCCATAGAGTTCATCCATACGGCTAAAAAGTGCCTGATTAATCAGCGTGAAGTGGGGCCGAATACCCATTCCTTCGAAAACGCCCTGCGTTCGGCGCTGCGTGAAGATCCGGATATTATTCTGGTCGGTGAGTTGCGTGATCTGGAAACCATGCGGCTTGCCTTGACGGCAGCAGAAACCGGACACATTGTTTTTGCGACGCTACATACCAGTTCAGCACCAAAAACCATTGATCGTATTGTCGATTCTTTCCCGGGCGGGGAAAAGGACATGGTCCGCTCCATGTTGTCTGAATCCTTACGGGCGGTCATTTCGCAAACCCTGCTGAAAACTGCCGATGGAAAAGGGCGGGTTCCAGCTCATGAAATCATGATTGCCACGCCGGCTATTCGTAATCTCATTCGCGAAAATAAAGTGGCACAAATGTACTCAGTCATTCAGACCGGACAAAACCAGGGCATGCAAACGCTGGATCAATGCCTGGCAGATTTGGTGCGTGCCCATAAAATTACTCGCGAAGAGGCAATGCGCCGGGTGCAGAACAAAGACAGTTTTATGAATGTGGCCTGAGGAATATTGAATGTCTGTACTGGATGATCTGCTGGCATTGATGGTCGAAAAAAACGGTTCTGATTTGTATCTGACTGTGGGTTCTCCGCCGGTCATGAAAATTGATGGACGCGCCGTAAATCTGGGTACAGATATGTTGAAACCCGGGCAAGTGCTCAGTCTCGCCAAGGAAATTCTGGGGATGGAGCGTCTGCAGGAATTTCAGCACGAAAAAGAAATCAACATGGCTATTTCAGCTACAGGCATCGGGCGTTTTCGGGTCAATGGATTTTATCAGCGTGGTGAACTGAGTTTTGTGTTGCGTGCCATTAAAACCCAAATCCCGACCCTGGAGCAGCTCAAATTGCCACCCATTCTGAAGGATCTCGCCATGACTTCGCGAGGTCTGGTGCTGTTTGTGGGCGCGACCGGTTCGGGTAAAAGTACCTCATTGGCTTCCATGATTCAGTATCGTAATCAGAATGCTGCCGGTCATATCCTGACCATCGAAGATCCTATTGAATTTATTCATAAGAATCAGAAATCGATTGTCAATCAGCGGGAAGTCGGCATAGATACGCTTAGTTATGAAAGAGCACTGGAAAATGCCCTGCGTGAGGCGCCTGATGTGATTTTGATTGGTGAGGTGCGTAATAGGGATACAATGGATCACGCCATGGCCTACGCAGAAACCGGGCACTTATGCATGTCTACTCTGCATGCCAATAATGCCAACCAGGCCATTGAACGCATCATCAACTTTTTCCCCGAAGATCGGAAAAAGCAGTTGCTGATGGATTTATCCCTGAATCTGAAAGCCGTTGTTTCCCAGCGACTTCTGCCCATCAAGGGGCAGGCGGGACGTATTGCCGCCATTGAGGTGTTGATTAATACGCCGGCGATTGCTGATCTTATCTACAAAGGCGAAGTCGGAATGCTCAAGGAAGCCATGGGTCGCACCAATGATGTGGGCATGCAAACCTTTGATCGGAGTCTGCTGAATTTATACGCTCAGGGTTTGGTGGAATATGAAGATGCGCTCCGTGCCGCCGATTCTCAAAATGATTTACGTTTGGCTATCAAGCAGGATTGCTTGCGTCGCGGTTTGGATGACCCAGGGGTTAAGCATTCTTCCGAGGATAAGTGGCAAATATAGCGGGAAGCCCTGTGTTTTGGTTTCTGGATGCACTAGCAGCCTTGGATCTCCTGGCCTGGCTGGTGCTGTTTTTTGCCCGGGGATTTTTCTGGCGCGCTGATCAGCGCTTGCCGGTGCTCTCCGCAGAATTCCTGAAAGCCGCTGAAACCAATACCGCCGGTCTTCCGGCGGTGACGGCCATTGTCCCGGCACGTAACGAGGCCGAAGGCATCGGACCCTGTGTAACGGCTTTGCTGCGCCAGAATTATCCGGGAGAGCTGCGGGTCATCGTAGTGGATGATCAAAGTGAGGACGGAACTGCACAGCGTGCGAAAATAGCCGCTGAAAAGGCAGGGGCTTCAGATCGTCTGCAGGTTCTCAGTGGAACAACGCTACCCGAAGCGTGGGCGGGCAAAGTCTGGGCCATGCACCAGGGTGCGCTGGCTGCTGAGGATGTGTCACTGCTGTGGTTTACCGATGCGGACATTGTCCATGGTCCTGATGTGCTCACCCGCTTGGTGGCCCTGCAGCAGCGTGCAAACCGCGCATTGGTGTCGCTGATGGTGATGTTGTCCTGTCACAGTTTCTGGGAGCGCTTGCTGATCCCGCCCTTCATTTTCTTTTTTCAGATGCTTTATCCTTTTCCCTGGGTGAATGATCCGCGCCGCAAGCTGGCTGGAGCCGCAGGCGGGTGCATGTTGTTGCGGCGGGATTTACTGATGCAGGCAGGGGGCTTTGCTGCCATGCGCGGGGCCTTGATTGATGACTGTACGCTGGCTGCCTTGTTGAAAACTCAGGGCCCGATTTGGTTAGGGTTGGGTACCGAAAGTTACAGCCTGCGTGACTATCGTTTTCTCGGCGAAATATGGCGGATGGTGACACGTTCGGCCTACGTGCAGCTGGAGTTCAGTCCATGGCGGCTGTTGACGGCGACAGTGGCCATGCTTTTTCTTTACGCCGTACCACTGATTTTGTTGATTGCCGGATGCTGGGAGCAGCAATGGCTAGGGCTGATCCTGTCGGCATTGACCCTGGCCCTGATGTTCAGGGCTTATTTACCCAGCGTCCGCCTCTATGCACAGAACAGCCTCTGGGTTTTGACCTTGCCCCTTGCAGCCATGCTTTACATGCTCATGACGCTGGATTCTGCACGCCGTCACTATCTGGGCAAAGGGGGCGCCTGGAAAGGGCGCCACTATGACCAGTCTGGAGAAAAACACTGATAAATGGCGCAGAATGGATGCGTTCTTATCGATAATGCAGTAGATACCGCCATTCAAAAGCCATTTTGGCGGCATGCCAGAGGGGATTGGGGAGAACGCTGGCGTGGTCCTTATTGCGAAACACCATGATGCCGCTGTCCAGCGCATCCACAATGCACACCAGCTCAGCCCGGAAAGGCTTGTCAGAAGCCTGGTTCTGGAGATTTAAAACCGCATTGTGCACGGCGGCTTCGGCCTGCAGGTCGGCGGTATGGCCCTGCTTGGGCAGCCAGTCCGGACTGTTGGCGTAGGATCCCGCATCGCCCACCACAAAAACCCCCGGATGTCCGGGAACCTGACAGTACTCATCCGCCTGGATAAAGCCACCGGTCGAAAGCGGTAAACCGGATTGTTGTGCCCAATCAGGTCCCGTCATGCCGGGCATGAAGAGAATCAGATTTGCCGCGATTTCGCCACCTTCCGTCATGACTTTATCTGCAGAAAATCCAGTGATTTTATGACCGAGATGCGTCTTGATCTGGCGTTTTTCCATTTCGGCCAGCAATCCGGTAACTGCTTTGGCACCCAGGCGGTTACCGGGTTCGGTCATGGGATTAAAAAATACCAGATCAATCTGTTCACGCCTGCCGGTTTTGCGCAGATAACTGTCAATGCCAAACAGGAGCTCAAAAACAGGCCCGCCGCGCACAGCGGTGGGCTCCTGGGGATTACCGGCAAAGCCAAAGGCGATAGTGCCCTTGTCCAGGGCCGCCAGGCGATCGCGAATTTGCTCGGCAGCCTCAATACCGTCACAGATGGCCAGGCTATGCTCGATGCCCGGCAATTTGCGCAGACCCCGGCCACCGCTGGCAATAATCAAAATATCGTTGACTATTTCACCCTGATCAGTAACCACCGTCCGACCTGCGTCGCGCAATTCCGTCACCCGCCCGGCATGGAAATGCACATTTTTGCGCTGAAAAAACCAGTCAAGGGGGATGCGGAGCTGCTCACCCTGACGGAGACCGGTGGGAATCCAGATCAAACTGGGGTAATAAATGAACTCTGCCTTGGGGGCGATGAGGGTGATTTCGGCATCGGGTAACTGCCGGCGAATTTGCCGCACGGCGGTCAAACCCCCAAACCCTGCTCCTATAATGCTGACTTTGTGCATGTTATCGGTCCTCGTTCATGGGTTTCCATATAAAAGCATCCATTTCGATGCATGAGTATATCGCAAAACCTTTTCCGGGATATTGCACCATAACGGAAGGCAGCATACCGAAAAGTCTTATCCTAAAAACGGCATCTGCCGTGGGTGCTTTGCCGCGACTTTTGTTTTGAGCCGTTGTTGTTCTTGGCGAAATCCTGCGCCCTTCAGGAGAGCTGTTTGAGCCCGCAGGGCGAGTTCTCTCCTGACAGCAGGATGAGCCCTAGAACAACAGGCGAGGAACAACGGAGCAAAAAGCACCCACGGCAGATGCCGTTTATGGATCAACTTGTGCGTCGATACACCAGATCATAAACACTGTGTCCGAGTTTTTCGCCACGACGTTCAAAACGGGTCGGAATACGATTGGCGGGTCGCTCCGAAAAGCTATTTCCAGAATCCGTATTTATCAGGCCCTGGGTCTGATTGAGGACGGTCAGCATTTGTTCTGCGTAATCAGCCCAGTCCGTTGCCAGTTGTAATTCTCCACCCGTTTTGAGCAGGCGCTGCAATGTGTCCGCGAACTCAGCCTGAATCAGGCGGCGTTTTTGTTGCCGGGTTTTCGGCCAGGGATCGGGAAACTGAATGATGATGTGCGCAAACAAAGCATCTGGCAGGGTTTTCATCCAGGCGGCGACATCATCATGAATAATACGGATGTTATCAATGCCCGCTTTTTCCATCTGCAACAGGAGAGAGCCGACTCCGGGAGTGTGTACTTCTGCACCGATAAAACTCTGATCGGGATTTGCGGCGGCAAGGGCGGCAAGATGTTCGCCGTTGCCAAAACCGATTTCCAGGGTGATGTTCCGTTGCCCATTCCAGGGATCCTGCCAGGGTTCCCCGGTTGGGATTTGCAGAGCGGGGAGGGCGTCCTGAATCACCCGACGTTGTGCGGCGGTAATACGTCCCTGGCGTAATACAAAACTGCGAATCGGGCGTTGCCCGGTATTGAGCGCTTCTTCCATGACAGGCATTATAACTCGTTTAATGTGCAGGCCTAGAGAGGAGAGCAGGCATGGAACATCCCCTGGTCGGGGTGGTAATGGGCAGCAACAGTGACTGGGAAGTCATGGTCGCTGCGACAGAACAACTGCAGGCATTGAATATTCCCCATGAAAAGCGGGTGGTTTCGGCGCATCGAACCCCGGACCTGCTTTTTGATTATGCCGCGACGGCCGCATCCCGGGGGCTGCGCTGCATTATTGCCGGAGCGGGCGGCGCTGCCCACCTGCCGGGGATGCTCGCCGCCAAAACCCTCTTGCCGGTATTGGGTGTGCCGGTGCCTTCCCGACATCTGAACGGCATGGATTCACTCCTGTCCATTGTACAGATGCCCAAGGGCATTCCGGTAGCCACTTTTGCCATCGGCACTGCGGGTGCCGCCAATGCCGGTCTTTTCGCCGCAGCCTTGTTGGCGGCAAGTGATCCGATGCTTGCCCGGCGCCTGCAGGATTTTCGTTACCAACAGGAAGCAGCCGTATTAGCCATGACTTTGCCGGATTCTGAGCCATGATTTTACCCGGTGCCACCCTCGGAATTCTGGGAGGTGGGCAGTTGGGTCAAATGTTTACGCTGGCGGCCCGGCGCATGGGTTATGGTGTATGGGTTCTCGATCCTGATCCAGATTGTCCGGCGGCGGCCGTGGCAGACCGTCATCTTTGTGCACGCTATGATGATTTTTCTGCCTTGGAACTTTTGGCGGATCACTGTGCAGCGGTGACCGCCGAGTTTGAAAATGTCCCTGCCTCGGCCATGATTTATCTGGAAGCGCGAATACCTGTGCGCCCCGGCTCCACGGCGTTGGTCATTGCCCAGGACCGGGTCCGGGAAAAGACCTTTTTTCAGGACCTCGGTCTGGAAGTCGCGCCTTTTGCACTGCTCAGACAAAAGGATGATGTGGAGCTTGTGCCACGAAAGCTGAGTTTTCCTGCCATCCTGAAAACTACCCGCTTTGGGTATGATGGCAAGGGGCAACAGAATGTGACCACGGCCAGCGAACTTCCAGCCGCATGGGCCAGCCTGAATACCCCGGAAGCCATTCTGGAGTCACGGATTAAACTGGTGCAGGAGTTTTCCGTAGTGCTGGCGCGTTCAGTGGAGGGGATGATGGTGTTTTATCCCCTGGCAGAAAATCGTCATCACCATGCTGTGCTTGATCTCAGTATTGTGCCCGCCCGAATTCCAGAGGCACTACAAAATCAGGCGCGACAAAGCGCGGCGTGCATTGCTGAGGCGCTGAACTATGTCGGTGTGCTTGCCGTTGAATTTTTTGTGGAGGAAGAGGGCCGTCTGTTGGTCAATGAAATGGCCCCGCGCCCCCACAATAGTGGTCATTATACCATTGATGCCTGTGTCAGCAGTCAGTTTGATCAGCAGGTACGTGCGCTTTGCGGGTTATCCCTGGCAGATACCCGTCTGCTCAGCCCCGTAGTCATGATGAATCTGCTGGGTGATTTGTGGGAAGAAGGCGGACCGGATTGGCAGAAGCTGTTCCAGCATCCGCAAATCAAGGTTCATTTGTACGGCAAGAAGGAAGCCCGCCCCGGTCGCAAAATGGGCCATGTAAATGCCTTGAGTTCTGATGTCGAGCGGGCTTTGGCGGTGTTGGAGACGCTGCGCCAGGACTGGAACTGGCCGCGTTAACTGCCTGCCCGCTGAAAAAACGGCAACTGCCGTTTTCAGGATTAAGTCTGAACGCGGCGGCTCAACCACTGGGCGATCAGGAGCAGGACGGCGCAACCCACAAAAAAAGCCATACTCCAGTGGGTGATGGGCCATCCTGCCAGGCTTTTGCTGCCAGCCAGCGCACAGGAACCATGGCCGGATAAGGTCGAGGCTAAATCATTTCCCAAGCCGCCCAGGGCGGGACTACTCTGAAAAACCTGGACCGAAGAGCAGGTTTCTATCTGATCTGCCGCCATCTGCGTCAGGTGCCACTGCCACCCTGCCAGGGCTGCGCCCAGCAGGGCATATAACGCTGCCAATATCCATAAACCCTGGCGTACCGTGCCTTTCCAGAAAAAGCCCATGGTAACAATGACGATGACGGCCAGATCAGCCAGACGTTGGTAAACACAAATGCTGCAAGGTTGCTCACCTTGCGCAAACTGCAGCCACAGCACCAGCGAAAAGGCAAGGATGCCAGCCAGAATGACCAGAGCCGCCAGCCAGGATGCGTATCTGGACGCAGTCATTGTGCGTGAATAATTTCTGACCATTGTTTGTTGTTGGGTAAACCAGGGACATAACGAATTTTGCCATCCTGGCGATAGACCAGAAAAGGCACACTGGCTCCGGGAATCCCGAGCACTTCGGCTTCCTTGTTGACCAAAAGCGAAGCATTGAAATTCAGTACATCACTCATTTTATTTTGTACGGCTATGGGCGCAGGATCTATGCCCCCTTCTGGACCATCTTTGGTACTGAATTTATTTTCATTCAGTTTCAGGGCTGCTAGCGGGTCCTTGGCCGCGAGAATGGCAGCAGCTTTACCGGCGCTACTGGGTGTCAGAAAACCTACGGTAATGAATCTGACCTGTATTTGTTTGTTATGGATTGGGTTTTGCAGCCAGGTATAGATTTCATGGCAATAAGGACAATTGGGGTCGTAAAAATCATAAATAATCGGTCCCTTGCTGCCTTCCTGAATGTAATGGGTGTGGGTCAGGGCCTGCCAATAATCCTGATCCCCGTCACTGCCTGTTGCTGGTCCAGCGACGGCAACGGTCGAGGCGCTCTGAACAAGTAGAACCCCCAGCAATAAGCAAAGCGTCAGACAAGTCCGGTGCAAATTTTTCAGTGCATGAATCATGGGCATAATTCCTTGTATGCTTCAGTTGTGAGGCAAAATGGATATCATTTGGGCGTGCAGCCCATCAAACATCCCTGGACCCGCCTTTCATGATCCGGGCCTTGTCCCTTTGCCATTCCCGCTCTTTGATCGTTGCCCGCTTGTCATGTTCCTGTTTGCCCTTGACCAACGCTATTTCTGCCTTGGCCCGGCCCTGCTTCCAGTACATGGCCAGAGGGACGATGGTAAAACCCTTGCGTTCCACGCTGCCAATCATCCGGTTGATTTGCTCGCGGTGCATCAACAGCTTGCGGGTTCGGGTAGGATCAGGGTGAATGTGTGTGCTGGCGGTCAGCAGGGGGCTGATATGCGCACCCAGCAGCCAGAGCTCAGCGTCTTTGACAATGACGTAACTGTCCTTGAGGTTCAGGCGCCCGGCGCGCATGGATTTGACTTCCCAGCCTTCCAGGACGATTCCCGCCTCAAAACGTTCTTCTATGAAATAATCGTGTTTCGCCTCACGATTCAGGGCGATGGTGCTGCTCATTGCACAACTCCCGTGCCAGTCAGCCGATGATTGTACGTGAAAAAAGGGGTATGCAGAAAGTGGCATTGACTTTACATGCCCTCCTGTGGAATTTTTGCTCAGTGCGAAGGGAGGAACATGGTGGAGTCCAGATTGTTGACGGGGCACTTGCTACGACGTCGTACCCGGCAACAGGAGGCTATTCCTGACTGGGCGCTGCTGAATGACATGCAGTCCATTGCCGCATGGCTGGAAACCCGCTTGAGCGCCGCGTCCAGGGAAATTTTACTGGAAAATTATATTTTTGTGGCGGGTCTCTGGCCCCAGCAAATTTTGCGGATATTATGCGACAAAGCCCTGACCGGAGTGGCGGTATATATTACGCTCGATGCCCTGGGTAGTCGCAGCTTTCCCGAAAGTTGGATTAGCGAGCTGCGCCAGTCTGGAGCGCACCTGCATTTTTATCACCGTTTGCAACTGAAGGGGCTGGAAAAGCGCTTGCGGCGTACCCACCGTCGTATTGTCGCGATTGATGGCCAATGGCTGGCCGTTGGTGGCTTTGCCCTGGATGATGAGTGGCTGGATGCCAAACCAGGAAGTCCGCCTTACCGGGACATGCTGTTTGCCTGTCGTGGTGCTCTGGTGGATCGTGGTCGGGAAATATTTTTCCGGCACCGGCCGGAACATCTGCCAGCCCTGCCTGCCGGAGTGAGTGAAGAAATGGCGTTCTCTCCAGAATCCTGGGGCGAAGGGCGATTTCTCGAAGGAACTCCGCCTGCCAGTTATGCGGTGCGCCGACGCTTGTTGGCGGCCATTCGGGGGGCGCGCCAAAGCATCTGGATTGCGACGCCCTACTTCAATCCTGATCCGGTGATATTGCGCAGTATTTATCGGGCGGTGCAGCGCGGGGTGGATGTGCGGTTGCTGCTGGCTGGACGCATTACTGATCATCCACTTTTGCGATTCGGGATTCAGGCGTATTATCAAAAACTGATGCGTAGAGGCGTGCATATTTATGAATATCAGGGCGCTTTCCTCCACGCCAAGTACGTATTGGTAGACCGATCCTGGGCGACACTGGGTTCGGCAAATTTTGATTTCCTGAGTTTGTGGTTTAATCACGAGCTCAATCTTGAACTGCGTTTGGCCCGGGTATCCTTGCTGTTGCACGGATTATTTGTGCGTGAATTTGCCATATCCCGAAAAATCGATCCAGAACCCTGGCGTAAACGCCCCTACTGGCGACGTTTGCCGGAATGGTGCCTGGCTCAGCTCGATCGCTGGGTGCAGGCCCATGCCATGGGTCAACGCCGTTATTGAGAGGATGCATGCATCATATTTGTAAAACGGCTGTGTTGCCGTACAGCGCGGGTCAGGTTATGGCCCTAATTGAAGATATTCGTTCCTACCCACAATTTCTGCCCTGGTGTGGCAGAACCCGAATCATTCAGGATCGGGGCGAAGAAGTGATTGCCGAAATCACCATTTCTCATGGTGCATTTGGTAAATCATTTACCACCAAAAACCGCTATCAGCGCCCCAAGCTGGCAGAAGTGCGTCTGGTGAATGGTCCTTTTCGTTTTCTGGAAGGATTGTGGCAGCTTGAACCTGACTCCAAGGGCACCAGGGTGACGCTGGATATGCGCTTCGAATTTGCCTCACGGCTGGTGGGCGCGTTTCTGGAGCCCATTTTCAAGCAGGCAGCTGAAACCATGGTGCAGCGTTTTGCGCAAAGAGCGCGCGCTGTATATGGCCCCCCTGCAGCCATTCCGGTAACAGGGGACCGTCCATCTTCTTAGGTTTTCACCCTAAAAACGGCAGTTGCCGTGGATGCTTTTTGCTCCGTTGTTCCTTGCCTGTTGTTCTAAGGCTTATCCTGCTTTCAGAAGAGAACTCGCCCTGCGGGCTCAAACAGCTCTCCTGACGGGCGCAGGATTTCGCCAAGAACAACAACGGCTCAAAACAAAAGTCGCTGCAAAGCACCCACGGCAACTGCCGTTTTTAGGTTTATCCGTCTAGGCGTCGGGTTTTTCCGGGCTTTTAACTGTGCCTTTCACATCCCCCTGCACGCCGATGAGCTTGTCGTCCTTGTCAAAAAGGACAATCACCTTGCGAACCTGGGTACTGCTATAGGCTGGCTTATAGCTATAAGAGTAAATCCATTGATGGGGGTGCCAAGGGTCCTTCAGCAGTGGTGAACCCAGAATGGTACGCACTTGCAGCGCATCCATACCCGGATGCAATTCTGCCAGTTGCTGGCTGGTGACGACGTTACCCTGCTGTACGGCAACCCGATAAATACTGCAGGCTCCGAGCGAGAGGGCACAAAAGGTAATCAGGGTAATCAGGCGGAGGCTTCTCATAGTCCTTGTCTTAAGCGTCAGGTACAACTATCCTAAACCATTACGCATGGGAATTGCTACGAGCACATGAACTACGAAAAATTGAATAGTGACGAATTGAAGCGGGCTGGTCTGAAAGCTACATTGCCACGTCTGAAGATTCTCCGCATTTTTGAGGACAGTGACACCCGGCATTTAACGGCGGAAGAAGTGTATCGTCAGTTGCTGGATGCCGGCGAAGAAGTGGGTCTGGCCACGGTCTATCGGGTATTGACCCAGTTTGAGATGGCTGGTCTGGTACGCCGTCATCACTTTGAAGGGGACAAGGCCGTTTTTGAAATGAACGAAACCGGTCACCATGACCATATGGTCTGTACGGCTTGTGGCAAGGTTCTGGAGTTTTTTGATGAGGCGCTGGAAGCCCGTCAAAATGAAATCGCCGGAGCTCAGGGGTTTTTCATCAGCGATCATAGCCTGTATTTGTACGGGACCTGTCTGGGAATGCAGGAATCCGGGGTCTGTTCTTTGCAGGCTCCAGCGGGCAAATAATTTTCTGAACATTTGCAAAGTTAGTTGCTGAGTACCAGATTATCACGGTGGATGATTTCCACCTCGTCAATATCTCCGAATAATTCCAAAAGCGTCTTGCTGCTTTTTCCCATTCTCAGCAGGACATCTTCATAAGCAAAATTCACCAGGCCACGGGCTATTTCCTGTCCTTCCGGGTCGACGCAGCATAACAGATCGCCGCGCTGAAAATCGCCCTCGGCAGCAGTAATCCCTACAGGTAGCAGGCTGCTACCTTTTTCGCGCAAGACCTTTACCGCACCGGCATCCAGATGCAACAACCCGTTGGTGCGGAGCTGACCGACCAGCCAGCGCTTGCGTGCCGCCAGCTTGGCGACGCCGGGCCGAAAATAGGTGCCCAAAGGTTCTCCCGCCCAGATGCGCAGCAAGACATCCTCAGCGCCACCCGGCGCGATGATGGTGGCCGCACCAGATTGTGCCGCACGGCTGGCTGCGTGGACCTTGGTGCTCATTCCGCCGGTGCCGACGGCGCTGCCGCTGCCCCCGGCCATGCCCAGCAGGGCAGGATCCCCAGCCTCCACTTCGGTCAGTAAACGGGCATCAGGGGCTTTACGGGGATCCTGGTCGTACAAACCCGCCTGGTCCGTCAAAATCACCAGTAAATCAGCTTCCAGCAGGTTGGCAACCATGGCAGCGAGAGTATCATTGTCGCCAAAACGGATTTCGGTGCTGGCAATGGCATCATTTTCATTGATGATGGGAATGACCCCGAGTTCCAGCAGCGTACGCAGGGTTGCTCGCGCATTCAGATAGCGATGGCGTTCCTGAAGGTCTTCGTGGGTCAGCAGGACCTGACTGCCGTGAACCCCGCCCCGGCGGAGGAATTCGTTATACACCTGAATCAGTGCTGCCTGGCCGACGCTGGCTGCCGCCTGCAGCTGGTGCAGGGCATTGGGGCGGCTCGTCCAGCCCAGGCGCTCCATGCCGGCTGCCACGGCGCCGGAAGAAACCAGTACGATGTCCAGGCCATGCCGGCGTAGCACCAGCAGTTGTTTGACCCAGGCCTCAATAGCAGGGAGGTCCAGACCTTGGCCATTATTGGTGAGCAGGCTGCTACCGATTTTAATGACCCAGCGCTGGGCATTTTTAAGGTCGCGGCTCATTCATCGTCATCCCAGTCGGCGCTCAAATCATCACCTTCCCACTCTTCCAGATATTTTTCCTCTTCATCGCCCCATTCTTCCGACTGTACTGGATCAGGTGCGGGTGGCAGATCTGGCAGTGCCTGCCAGATGGCGTGGGTGAGGGTATTGCAGCCCGCACCGCTGGCAGCGGAAATCAAAAATGCCGGACCATCCCAGGAAAGCTCGGCACGAATCTCCTGAAAACGCGCCTCGCCTTCTTCAGCGCTGAACAGGTCGGCCTTATTGACTACCAGCCAGCGCGGGCGCTGAGCGAGGGCGGGGCTGTAAGCGAGCAGCTCTTCTTCCAGACCGCGAATGTTCTCGGCAGGGTTACTCTCATCCACAGGAGCCATGTCGACCATGTGCAGGAGCAGGCGGGTTCGACTGAGATGTTTCAGAAAACGGGTACCTAGCCCGGCGCCCTCGGAGGCTCCGGGGATCAGGCCGGGAATATCCGCGAGAACAAAAGATTCGTGGGTCGCCACCCGGACTACGCCGAGATTAGGGTAGAGGGTGGTGAACGGGTAGTCTGCTACTTTCGGACGGGCCGCACTGACTGCCCTGATCAGCGTGCTTTTGCCCGCATTGGGCAGGCCCAGCAGGCCGACATCGGCCAGAACCCGCAGTTCCAGGCGAAGATTGCGTTCTTCTCCCAGCGTGCCTTTTTCATATTGACGGGGTGCGCGATTGATGCTGGATTTGAAATGCAAATTGCCGTGTCCGCCGCGTCCGCCTTGAGCGACCAGCAAACGTTCCCCGTCTTCGCGCAAATCACCCAATAATTCACGGGTGTCGTCATCGTAGACCAAGGTGCCCACCGGGACGTGGATTTCCTTATCCAGACCCGCGCGCCCGGTCATTTGTCTACCCGCACCACCATGCCCGGTTTCGGCCCGGTAACGGCGCTGGTAGCGGAAATCTATCAGGGTATTGAGGCTGGCCTGGGCGACGAGGAAAACGCTGCCACCGCGGCCACCATCACCACCATCTGGACCGCCAAAGGGGATAAATTTTTCCCGACGAAAGCTCAGGGAGCCGTGCCCACCGGTACCCGAAGCAACATGGATGCGTACTTCATCAATAAACTTCATAAAAAACCCCGCTCCCGCAAAAACGGGGCGGGGTCCCTCTGCGCAGAGGCCGGTTCAGGCCACGGATACGACGCTGACGGTACGTACCTGGCGCGGTCCCTTGCGCTCGAATTTTACGACCCCTTCTGCGGTGGCAAAGAGGGTGTGATCCTTGCCGATACCGACGTTGCTACCCGGATAAAACTGGGTGCCACGCTGACGAATGATGATGTTGCCGGGGATAACCAGCTGTCCGGCGTAACGTTTCACGCCCAGGCGCTTGGATTCTGAATCGCGTCCATTGCGCGAAGAGCCACCCGCTTTCTTATGTGCCATGACTGTGCTCCTTAGGCTTCAATGCCGGTAATGCGGACTTCAGTAAAATACTGACGATGTCCCTGCTGCTTACGGTAATGCTTGCGCCGACGCATCTTGAAAATATGCACCTTGGCAGCCCGTCCCTGACTGAGCACGGTGGCCTTGACGGCTGCACCTGCTACCAGCGGTTGACCGACCACTACATCACTGCCAACGCCGACCATCAGTACCCGGTCCAGCGCGAGTTCCGCACCTGGCTCTGCTTCCATCTTTTCGAGCCGGAGCTTGTCGCCCACCGTCACCCGATACTGCTTGCCACCATTTTCAATGACCGCGTACATCACAAACCTCCAACAAGGGTTTTACCCGGTACTGTCCGGAAAAGTTCGCAAGGATAGCGTTATCAGTCTATTAACGCAAGAGGATGAAGACTTGTTTTGTTGGCTGATCTGCATCGGTGCTTAAATTGTCTGAACGAACCGCTCAAGCGCGTGGCAATAAGTGGTCCAGAGCATTGGCAAAGGCTTGGCGGTCGGCTTGGCTCAGAGTGGCAGGGCCGCCGGTACGCACGCCGGAATCTCGCAGTTGCTCCATCATATCCCTTATCCGTAGACGCTCACGGATGGTTTCGGAGGAGTACCGCTCGCCGCGTGGGCTGAGCGCATGGCCATTTTTCTCCAGTACGGCAGCGGCCAGGGGGATATCGGCGGTAATGACCAGATCGCCCGCTTCAATACGGCGCACAATTTCATTATCGGCCACATCAAAGCCGCCCGGCACTACCACGCTGCGAATATGAGCCGATTGGGGCACGCGCAGGGGCTGATTGGCGACCAGGGTCAAGGGCAGTTTCAGACGCGTACTGGCGCGAAACAGAATTTCCTTGATGACATTGGGGCAGGCGTCGGCATCGACCCAGATATGCATGGAAGGACTCGGATATTATAGAGGAATGGACCTTGGCATAGATGGAACTTGCTGGCAATGCCAACATCCCGTTATGTGGTAGCTAACAACCCACCTGAATGAGTTGAAATGTAGATGGCGGGTAAGCATCTGGAATGCCTTGTCCAATCACTTGCATCAGGCACCCCAAGTATGACAACCTGATTACAAGAGGTTGTAGCGCTGCAATAGCCAAAAGCGCATAAAAACCCGTAAATGAAAAAAGGAGGCAGGCACAGGCTGATCATGGACCCGATTACCTGCTGCAAGGAGCCTTGTAGGAATGTCTCAAACCCGTTTACATACCATTTTGCCCAGTGATTTCAATGATTCTCCGGATTTTCTTCAGGAGCCTGTGTCACTACCACCCCCGTACCGGGATGAAAATCAGCAGGTTGAAGCACTGCTGTCGGCGCTCAGCGGCAAGCTGAACTGGCTGAACGTCATCGATCAGGCGCGGCCCTGGGTGGAGGCGGTGCGCAAGCAGCCAGCCCCGTTCTGGGCTCTGGAGTCGCTGTTAAGGGAGTACCCCATCACTAGCGCCGAAGGCTTGGCCTTGATGCGTCTGGCCGAGGCCCTGCTGCGCGTGCCCGATACGGGTACGGCGGCCTTGCTGGCAGCGGATCAGCTGGGCAGGGCGCGCTTTGCCGGTGAGGAAAAACAGTCATGGATTACCCAGATTTCGGGTCGGGTGCTGATTCTATCCCGCCGTCTGCTTGCCGAAAAAGAAACACGCAGTCTGGTGCAACGACTGGGCATGAATACCGTCGTGACAGCAGCAGTGCGGGCCATTGCGCTACTGGGGCGGCAGTTTGTACTGGGGCAGGATCTTGGTGAGGCGCGCCGGCGCTCTGCCGAAGCCCGAAAAAAACAGCCCGCACTCTGCTATTCCTACGATATGTTGGGAGAAGGTGCCCGCAACAGTGCCGATGCAACCCGCTATGCGGCTTCTTATGAATCTGCCTTGCGCGTTTTGGCTACCCAACCCGGCAGTGGGGGTTCCCGGGAGCGGGATGGCATCTCCATCAAATTGTCAGCACTGCATCCGCGTTTTGAAGAAGCCCAGCGCGCCCGTCTGTGGAAAGAGCTGTTCCCCAAGTTGCAGCAACTGGCCGAACTGGCGGCTCAGGGGCGTTTGAATCTGACGCTGGATGCGGAAGAAAGCGATCGTCTTGAGTTGCAGCTCGATTTGCTGGATGCCTTGCAACAGCATATTGCCGGGCAGGCCACTTGTGCGGGCTGGGACGGTCTCGGCATTGCCGTGCAGGCGTATCAGAGCCGGGCAGATGCTGCCATTGACGAAGTTCTGGCCCGAACGCGCCGCAATCAGAGCCATTTGATGATGCGGCTGGTCAAGGGCGCTTACTGGGATATGGAAATCAAAAGAGCCCAGGAGATGGGCTTGTCCGGGTATCCGGTGTTTACCCATAAACATCATACTGATATCAGCTATCTGGCCGGTGCGGCGCGGCTCCTTGAAAACGCCAACGGTCCTCAGGCGTTGGTCTACCCGCAATTCGCCACCCACAATGCAGCGACCATTGCTGCTGTTTTGCAATTGGCGGATCAACAACCCGATGCCCGTTTTGAGATGCAGCGTCTGCATGGCATGGGAGAAGGAATTTATCGGGAGGTTTTACGCCACGCCCGCATTCAGCACTTGCGGATATATGCCCCGGTGGGTCGTCATCGCGATCTGCTTGCCTATCTGGTCCGGCGGCTTCTCGAAAACGGCGCCAACACGTCTTTTGTTCATCAGTTGGCTAATCAGCATGTGGCTGCCGAAGATCTGCTGATCAGTCCGCTCTGGCGGGCGGAAGAGACGGCCTTGCCCAAACCCATAGAGATTTACGGCCATCTTCATGGTGAATTACGACTGAACAGCCAAGGAATGGATATGACTTACATTGCTGAACGTAGCCCCGCCCTGGAAGCCGCATTGGCCCTGCGGGTAAAGACCCCCGAAGAAATACAGGTGGAAGAAGTAGACCCCTTAATGCACACACTGCATGCCGGGCAAATGCGCTGGGATGCAGTACCCGTCGAGCGTCGTGCCGAAATTTTGGCTCAGGCGGCTGAGCTGCTGGAAACCCGACAGGACAAATTGCTTGCTCTGATTATGCGCGAAGCACATAAAACTTTGGCAGATGCGGTTGCCGAACTGCGTGAGGCCGTAGATTTTTGCCGTTATTATGCCATTCAGGCCAAGGCGCTCATGCGCAAGGAAGCTCTGCCCGGTCCCACCGGTGAGGCCAACTCCCTGAGTCTGCGGGGGCGCGGTGTGTTCGTTTGTATCAGTCCCTGGAATTTTCCCCTGGCAATTTTTGCCGGTCAGGTTGTTGCGGCGCTGGTTACGGGCAATAGTGTGGCAGCCAAGCCCGCCGAGCAGACCATGGCCATTGCCCAGGCTTTTGTCGAACTTTTGTGGGAGGCCGGAGTTCCCCGTGATGTGCTGGCGCTGATGCCCGGTGCTGGCGAAACCGTAGGCGCGGCTCTGGTAGAGCATCCGCTGACTGGCGGCGTGGTGTTTACCGGTTCAACAGGTGTTGCTCGCCACATCCACCAGGGTCTGGCGGCCAAGGAAGGCCCCATTGTGCCCTTGATTGCCGAAACCGGCGGCATTAATGCCATGATTGTGGATTCAACGGCTCTGGCGGAACAGGTGGTGGATGCAGTGATTGCCTCGGCATTTCGTTCCGCCGGACAACGCTGTTCGGCACTGCGTTTGCTCTGTGTACAGGAAGAATGTGCAGAAGAAATTCTAACCATGCTCAAAGGGGCCATGCAGGAACTGGTGATCGGAGCGACCATCCATTATGCCACTGATGTCGGACCCGTTATTGATGCCGAAGCGCAGGCCAATATTCTGGCACAAATTGCCCGGGTGGAGCAGGGCGGGGGAAAATTGCTGGCCCGTTGTGCCTGGCCCCCGGCTTTGCTGGAAAATGCCCGGGTTACGGATGATTCTGTAGCATTGACCATGCAGGACGATCAGCAGAGTAATCTGCATTTTGTAGCCCCCTGTGCGTATGCCATTACTCATGTCAGTCAGGTTCGCGAGGAAATATTTGGTCCGGTGCTGCAGGTGGTCACCTGGAAAGCCGGACAAATCGATGCCCTGGTGGATGCCATCAACGCTTTGGGATTTGGGCTGACTTTAGGTGTCCAGACCCGGATTGATGGGCGGGCGGCACATATCGCTGCGCGGTCCCGCTGCGGCAATGTTTACGTCAACCGTAACATGATTGGTGCAGTGGTTGGTGTGCAACCCTTTGGTGGCGAAGGCTTGAGTGGAACCGGCCCGAAGGCCGGTGGTCCCCATTATTTATTGCGCATGGTGGCCGAACAGACGGTGAGCATCAACACCACGGCAGCAGGAGGCAACGCGGAGCTGCTCTCCCAGGGCCGATTGTAAGGATTATACGGGGGCTTTGAGTATCGGTGTGTCGAAATTCTGTTCGCGTAACTGGATGTTTTTCAGTTCGGCGGCACGTTCGAAATCACGAATGACTTCCAGCACGTCGTGATCAATGAAACGGACTTTTTTGCCATCCAGAATCACTTCGGCGTCTCTGGGCAGCCTCTCCAGAATGTGGGAAAGACGCGCCTTGTTGACGAAAGTCACCTCCCTGTTCAGGGAGATTTTGTAGGCGTTGCCCTCCCGTCCAATATCGATGGCGCTGTGATAGTTGGCTTTGAGGACGAAGAAAATACCCGTGAGCAGTCCGATGACTACGCCGGTAATCAGACTGGTGAACAAAATCGCAATAATGGTGATGAGGAAGGGCAAATACTGGGATTTATCCAGCCTGAACATTTTTTGAAAAATTTTCGGATGAGCCAGTTTGAAACCGACGAAAATCAGGATGGAAGCCAGGGCAGCCAGCGGAATGTGATTCATCAGCGTAGCCAGAAACAGGACGGCCAGCAACAGAAAAATCCCGTGCAAAAAAGCGCTGGCTTTGGTGCGTGCCCCGGCCGCCACGTTGGCCGTGCTCCGCACTATGACGGCGGCAACCGGAAGTCCACCAATGAGGCCGCTGGCGATGTTGGCCACTCCCTGTCCCAGCAGTTCGCGGTCAAGAGGGGTGCGTCTTTTGAAAGGATCCAGTTTGTCGGAGGCTTCTGTGGAAAGCAGGCTTTCCAGGCTGGCAATAAAGGTGATGGCGATAGCGGTCATCCATACGGTTTTTGAACCGATCATGCCCCAGTCAGGCATTTGCAGCATGCCCCTTAAGTCCGCCAGAGAACGAATTTCAGGCAGGTTGACCAGATTGCTTTTGTCGATAGCAAGCCCGGGCAGGGCATGGACAAACAGCACATTCAGGAGGGTTCCGAACACCACCGCCATCAACGGGCCGGAGAGCCAGGTCTGTTTGCGCAGGACGGCTATCTTATCCCAGACAATCAGGATGACCAGGGCCAGTACGCTGACCAGCAGCGCTCCCCATTCCACATGGGCGAGTGCGGCAATAACGGCACTGAAGGTGTTTTCTCCATGGGCATCAAAAAAATCCTGATTACCAAATTCGCCAATATCAAAACCAATGGCATAGGGAAATTGTTTGAGGATGATGATAATCCCGATGGCCGACAAAATACCCTGGATGACGGCCGACGGGAAAAAATAAGCCACCACCCCTGCACGCAAGAGCGCCAGAATAATCTGAATGCCGCCAGCAATAACCACAGCGAGCAGTAACGCCGGAAAACTGTGCAGGGTTTCCATGGCCACCAGCAGCGTGGCCACAATGGCTGGGGTGGGGCCACTGACGGCCAGGGGCGAGCGGCTGAACAGAGGAACCAGAACCCCACCCATGATGCCAGCGATCAAACCCGCAATCAGTGGGGTGCCGGAAGCCAGGGCGACTCCAAGACAGAGGGGCATGGCGACCAGAGCGACGACCACGGCGGCAGGCGCATCGGCCCGTAGATTTTTGAGTGGGGAAAGATTGATTGACTGATTCATGAAAAGTTCCAAAAAGATAGCAGGAAACTTATGAGTCGCGGAGCACGGTGCAAGCAATCACATGGTATCTTTTTAATTGCCAGTGAGTTTATAGGGGGGGCTGGTAATCAGCAAGCATTAAAAAAGGCCCCGGATGGGGCCTTGTCAGTTTGAAGCCGGTCTTCAATCAGGCGTGTTTGGCACGTACCTGTTTGGCTGCCTCGACCATGTTTTCCAGAGCCGGGGTGACTTCTGCCCACTTACGGGTTTTCAGACCACAGTCGGGGTTGATCCACAGACGCTCTGCGGGAACCACTTTGACCGCTTTTTCCATCAGGCCGACCATTTCTTCCACGCTGGGAACGCGGGGAGAGTGAATGTCATATACGCCAGGTCCGATTTCATTGGGGTAGTTGAAAGTGGCAAAAGCATCCAGCAACTCCATTTGTGAACGGGAAGTTTCAATGGTAATGACATCTGCATCCATGGCCGCAATGGCGGGGAGGATGTCATTGAATTCCGAGTAGCACATATGGGTGTGAATCTGCACGTCATCAGGCGCAATTTGCGCAGAAATGCGGAATGCACGCGATGCCCAGTTCAGATACTGATCCCAGTCCTTGCGCTTCAGGGGGAGTCCTTCACGGTAGGCGGGTTCGTCAATCTGGATGATGCCGATACCGGCGTCAATCAGGTCCTTGACCTCGTCGCGGATGGCCAGCGCAATCTGCAGTGCCGTTTTTTCACGGGGCTGATCATCGCGTACAAAAGACCACTGCAGGATGGTCACCGGACCGGTGAGCATGCCTTTCATGGGCCGCTTGGTGAGAGACTGGGCATATTTGCTCCAGGTCACGGTCATGGGGGTAGGACGGGATACGTCACCGAAAATCAACGGCGGCTTGACGTAACGTGAACCGTAACTCTGCACCCAGCCATGCCGGGTAAAAGCGAATCCAGCGAGCTGTTCGCCGAAGTATTCCACCATGTCATTGCGTTCGGGCTCGCCATGGACCGGCACGTCAATACCCAGACGTTCCTGTTCTTTCACGACCAGCGCAATTTCTGCTTCCATGGCTTTCTGGTAGTCGGCATTGCTCAGTTCGCCCTTGCGATTTTGCAGGCGGGCTTTACGGATTTCGGGGGTCTGCGGGAAACTGCCGATACTGGTGGTGGGGAAAGCCGGCAGTTTGAAGCGAGCACGCTGTGCGGCTTCACGGGCCTGGAAAGCACTTTTGCGCTGACCGTCGTCCTTACCCAGCCCTTCCAGACGCTGGGCAACAGCCGGGTTGTGGATACGTGGTGAAGTTTTACGTGCTTGTACGGCGGCACGGGCGGTTGACAGTTCCTGCGCTACGGCTGCCACGCCTTCACTCAGAGCGCGACCAATAAGGGCGACTTCATCGAGCTTTTGTACGGAGAAAGCCAGCCAGGATTTCAATTCGGTGTCGAGTTCGGTTTCCTGATCCAGATCAACCGGGGTGTGCAACAGGCTGCAGGAAGGCGCTACCCAGAGATGGTCTCCCAGCTGTTTATGTGCAGGTTCCAGGATCTTGATGGCTGCATCCAGGTCGGCGCGCCAAACATTGCGGCCATCTACCACGCCCAGAGAAAGCACTTTGTCAGCCGGATAATTTTTCAGGAAGCTGTCCAGCTGCTGCGGAGCGCGCCGCAAATCCAGATGCAGGCCGGCGACGGGAAGGGCTTTGAGAGCCTCGGCATGCTCCGCTACAGAATCAAAATAGGTGGCCAGCAATACCTTGGGGCTTTTGCCCTTGCTGAGGGTCTGGTAGGCAGAGGTCAGAGCCTGGTGCCATTCGGCGGGCAGATCCAGTGCCAGAGCGGGTTCATCCATTTGCACCCATTCCACGCCCATGCCGGCAAGACGCTCGAGTATTTCGGCATAAACAGGCAGCACCTTGGGCAGCAAAGTCAGACGGTCAAAGCAGGCATTACCCGCCGGTGCACCATGACCATGACAGGCGCTGTCGTCATGATGATGTTGGGCTTCGTGATGGGCTTCGGCATTCAGATCTTTTTCCTTGCCCAGCCACAGATAGGTGATGGGACCGACCAGTACGGGCTTGGCCTTGAGGCCTAGGGCCTGGGCTTCCTTGATTTGGTCGAACAGGCGTTCGCTGCCCAGGTGAAACTCCATGTTTTCATGGAATTCCGGCACAATGAAGTGATAGTTGGTATCAAACCATTTGGTCATTTCCATGGCGGGCTGGGTGCTGGAGCCGCGTGCCATGGCAAAAAAGGTATCTAGACCCACCAGACCGCCGGAGAATCCGTAACGGGGAGGAATGGCACCGAGGGTGCAGCTCATGTCCAGCATGTGATCGTAGAGGCTGAAATCTCCGACCGGGATGAAGTCCATCCCGCAGGTCTGCTGGATTTTCCAGTGACGGTCACGCAACTGGGCAGCGCGGGACTGCAGTTCCTGCTCATCAATTTCTTTGGACCAGAAGCTTTCCAGTGCTTTTTTGAGTTCGCGTTTATGACCGATACGCGGAAAACCGAGACTGTGGACGGACGTCATGGGCATTACTCCTCTGCGAAAATTGTCGCCATCATGCCCTGCCCGGAGTCTCGGCTCAAGAGGGAATTTTTAGGCATTCAGATGAAAAGCATTCATCAATCCATACGAAAGCCGCGATGCAGGGCAACAATACCACCCGACAGGTTGAACACCTCAACCCGTTCCAGACCGGCTTCTTCCATCATCATTTTGAAGGTTTCCTGATCGGGGAAGCGGCGGATGGATTCCACCAGATATTGATAGCTGTCTCGATCCCTGGCGACGAGTTCGCCAATGCGCGGCAGTAACTTGAAGGAATACAGATCATAAATGGACTGCAACCCCGGCCAGCGCGGGTGTGAAAACTCCAGAATCAATGCCCGCCCGCCGGTTTTGAGGACGCGGTGAATTTCCTTCAAGGCCCGTTCGGGATGGGTCATGTTGCGGATGCCAAAGGCCAGGGTGACCAGGTCGAATTCGCGGTCGGGAAAGGGGAGTTCTTCCGCATTGGCTTCGACAAACTCGACGCCTGCGATGATACCCTTGTCCGCCAGGCGGTTTTCGCCAACCGCCAGCATTTCCGGATTGATATCGGAGACCACAATGGAACCATTGGGTTTGATGCGCGGATAAATGGCGGCAGCCAGGTCACCCGTGCCTCCGGCGAGATCCAGCACCCGTTGGCCGGGACGGGGACGGGCGAGGTCAACCGTGAAGCGTTTCCACAGGCGATGCACACCCAGTGACATCAGGTCGTTCATCAGGTCGTATTTACCCGCGACACTGCTGAAAACCCCTTTGACCAGGTGTTCTTTTTCCGTTTCCGGAACTTCCTGATAACCAAAGTGGGTGGTGGGCACGAGCGCCTGATCCTGCATGTCCTCTCCCTGTTGATCACTCATACGCATGACTCCTGTGCAAATCGTAAATGCGGCAGCTTGTATTCAGACTGAGCGTAGCAGAAGACTGCCTTTTTCGCTGATATAATTCCGCAGCCGTTCTGGAAAGTCGGCGGTTACGGAGCCTGCTACCTCGGGTAATTCCATGAGTAAGGCCGTCCAGCGGCGCAGTTTGCCCAAGGATTCCCAACGCGGCAATGGCCGTAATGCGTGCAGAATTTCCATGCGCATGAATAAGGGAGCAAAGGCAGCATCCACCAGACTGAAATGTTGACCCGCAAAAAATGGTCCTTCGGCCATGTTTTTTTCCATCCGCTCAAGCTTGTCAAAAAGCTGGCGACTGGCCGCCGTAAAAGGTTCTTCACCCTGGGCCACCATCATCTGGAACTGATCACCAATCATTTCGCTGCCAAAGGCAATCCAGGCGCGGTGCCGGGCGCGTTCCAGCGGGTCAGAAGGATGCAGTGGCGGTGCAATGGTTTCATCCAGATATTCATTAATCACCTGAGACTCGAACAGTACGGCGTCAGTGCCGATTTTCAGGCAGGGGACCCTGCCCATGGGCGAAAGTTCGAGAAACCATTCGGGTTTGTGGGCGAGATCAATGTGCGTCAGTTTGAAGACTACCTGTTTGTGCAGCAGAGTAATCACCGAACGCTGTACATAGGGGCAGAGGGGGAAGCTGATCAGTTCCAGGGTCATGGCGTTCTCCTCGCATGAGCTTCAGCGTGCGACCAGGGCGCAACGATATAAAGCGACTTCTCCAAATAGGTTGGGTAACAAACGGTTGCGCCAAGTGCTGCGCCGCCGCTCATTGAGCACGACCCGCTGATGGATGGCGATGCCGTTGTCGGCACAGAGTTGTTCAAAGTCACGAATCGTACACAGATGGATGTTGGGGGTATCGTACCACGTATGGGGCAAGGCGTCTGTGGTGGGCATTTTGCCCAGCACGCCCAGTTGCCAGCGCGCATGCCAGTGTCCCATATTGGGAAAGGTGACAATGACCTCACGGCCGACGCGTAACATTTCCAGTAATAACTGACGGGGATAGGTAGAAGCCTGCAGGGTCAGGGAAAGTACTACCGTATCGACACTCTGGTCTGCAAAATTTTTGAGTCCCTGATCAAGATCCTGCTGAATGACCGGAATTCCGCGTCGGATGGCGGCGACGACCCGATCTTCCTCAATTTCCACCCCATAACCTTGCACGCCCTTTTCGGCGCGCAAATAGGCCAGCAGTTCTCCTTCCCCGCAGCCCAGATCAAGAATGCGGCTTTGCGGGGGAATCCATTCGGCGATAATGGCCAGATCCTGGCGTAGCTTCATAGTCCGATTTCCTCTGCAACACGTTGCAGATAAGTGCCGAGAACGGCGACATATTGGGGAATGGGCATTAAAAACGAATCGTGGCCGTGGGTGGCTTCAATTTCCGCATAGCTGACATCGCGATTACAGGTATATAGTGCCTGCACGATTTCGCGGGAACGTTCCGGAGAAAACCGCCAGTCAGAACTGAAAGAGACTACCAAAAATGCCGCTTGTACCCGGGCAAAGGCCTCTGCCAGGCTGCCGCCATACGCACTGGCCGGATCAAAATAATCCAATGCCTTGGTAATATATAAATAGCTGTTGGCATCAAAGCGTTCGACAAAGCTTGAACCCTGATAGCGCAAATAACTTTCCACCTCAAAATCTACATCAAAGCCAAAGGAAAAGGCCTTGCCGCCCCGGGTATCCCGACCGAACTTGGTGCGCATGGCGTCATCGGAAAGATAGGTGATGTGGCCGATCATGCGCGCCAGTGACAGTCCCCGGCGCGGTTTGGTGTCATGGGCATAATAACGGCCGTTATGAAAATCCGGATCCGTCATGATGGCCTGGCGACAAACTTCGTTGAAGGCGATGTTCTGCGCCGTCAGTTTGGGCGCAGCAGCAATGACCACGGCGTTACGCAGCCGGTCCGGATAATCCATGCTCCATTGCATAACCTGCATGCCACCCAGGCTGCCGCCAATAACCGCTGCCCATTGTTCAATCTCCAGATGATCGGCCAGGTCGGCCTGGGTTTTTACCCAGTCGCGGACGGTGACCATAGGAAAATCCAGACCCCAGGGACTGCCGGTTTCAGGATTGATGCTGGCTGGACCCGTTGAGCCTTTGCAGGACCCGATAAAATTGGCGCAGACGAAAAAAAACTGTTCAGTATCCATGGCCTTGCCGGGTCCAAGCAGATGCTCCCACCAGCCCGGCTTACGATCATCCATGTGATGATACCCGGCAGCGTGATGATCACCAGAAAGCGCATGGCAGAGTAAAATCGCGTTACTGTGATCCTTGTTCAAGGCCCCATAACTTTCATAAACCAGGGTGTAACCCGGCAAGCTGCGCCCACACTCCAGTTGCAGGTCAGCTGGAAAAGTGACCGTCTGCGGGGTTACCAGTCCAACGGAATCAGCGGGTATCTGAGCAGGCATTGTGTGCTTTTATAATCATCAAACAGAGCCGGAAGAGTCTAAACGTCAAGACCGTCGGCGACAAGCGGCGTAAGGCGGCAGCATTTTGTGTTTATCCTAACGGCAGTTGCCGTGGGTGCTTTTTGCTCCATTGTTCCTCGCCTGTTGTTCTATGGCTCATCCTGCTGTCAGGAGAGAACTCGCCCTGCGGGCTCAAACAGCTCTCCTGACGGGCGCAGGATTTCGCCAAGAACAACAACGGCTCAGAACAAAAGTCGCGGCAAAGCACCCACGGCAACTGCTGTTTTTAGTTTTATGCGCCTTGATGGTTTAGAATCAAAAGAGATAGCATGAGCGACAAGTTGTGCTTGGCCGTGTGTCATGTTGCTGGGAGATGATTTTGGCCTGGAAGTGGGTAAATCGTGTAGTGAGCTGGGTCGAGGGAGGTGCTGAGCTGGTAGTGGCCCGGCCTCGGCCATGGCTGCTGCTTTCCGCTGCTGCATTGGTGTTTGCGGCCATTCCCTTTCCCGAATGGTTGATGTACGCCATGGCGCCCTTTGGCCTGCTGTTTGGCCTGGAAATCGCTGCCAATACCGATGAAGAAACGGAATCTTATACGAACCGACAAATGCGGCATGCCCTCCATGTGGCGGTGGTTTGGGGTATGCTTTTTGCCGTTTTTGGCATGATTTTCGAATTTGGCCAAGACATAGTGGTCATGGGCAGCTTGCTGGTCGGGATCAATATTCCCTGGCATGACGACTCGGGCATGGGTCAGGGATTCTGGGGCTGGTGGTTCGCTTTCGGACAGCGGTTTTCGGATTTATCGCTAATGCCTTACTTCTGGTTCTCTCCGGCTTTTTTCGGGATTGCCCTTGCCTTGCACAAAGGACATGGCTGGCTGGAGTCAGAAGTGGAAACTACACTCACCCTGCTGTTCAGGCCGGAATTGCGGGATCCTCTGATCGGTCTCTGGGCCGTCATTTTGCTGGCGAATCTGTTTATGCCAGCTTTTTCCCAGTTATGGTTGGGCTTGATTGTCTGGGTGTTGGGTCCACCGGTCATCCATGTGGCCTATCAGGATATTTTTGCTGACAAGCGGCGTCCTCCCCGAAAAAAGAAAGAAAAGAAGGCCGCCCGCTTTGTACTCGCCCATCACCCGCAGCCGGTGCGTGTCAAACTCTGATGAGTTTCATTCATGACTTGCACGCATTTTTTACCCTTGCCGTTCGTTCTTGCATCCATTAGTGTCTAGCCACAATTTTAACGGAAGTTTTTGAAGGAGTGCACCATGTTTTCCAAAACCCTCAGTATTGCTGATTTTGATCCTGCACTATGGGATGCCATGTGCAAAGAAACCCAGCGCCAGGAAGATCATGTGGAACTCATTGCTTCTGAAAATTATGCCAGCCCCATGGTAATGGTGGCGCAGGGTTCAGTGCTGACCAACAAGTATGCCGAGGGTTATCCGGGCAAACGCTATTATGGTGGTTGCGAGTATGTGGATGTTGCTGAACAGTTGGCCATTGATCGGGCTCTGGAGCTGTTCGGCGCAGAACACGCCAACGTTCAGGCCCATTCCGGTTCTCAGGCTAATCAGGCTGTTTATCTTTCGGTATTGAAGCCGGGCGACAAAATTATGGGCATGAGTCTGGCGCATGGTGGACATCTGACCCACGGAGCCAAGGTAAATGTTTCGGGCAAGCTGTTTCAGGTGGCCGCTTATGGGGTGCGCGCCGAAGATGGTCGAATTGACTATGAGGCAATGGCAGCGCAGGCCGAGCAGGAACGTCCCAAAATGATCGTCGCCGGGGCCAGTGCCTATTCGCGCATTATCGATTTCGAAAGGATCGGTGAAATTGCCCGGAGTATCGGCGCTTATTTGCTGGTGGACATGGCCCACATTGCCGGATTGGTTGCGGCCGGTTTACATCCCAGTCCCGTTCCCCATGCGGATTTTGTCACCACCACGACCCACAAAACCCTGCGTGGACCGCGTGGTGGTCTCATCCTTTGTCGGGAAGAATATGCCAAGAAGGTCAACTCGTTGATTTTTCCTGGCTTGCAGGGTGGTCCTCTGATGCACGTCATTGCTGGCAAGGCGGTAGCTTTCCGTGAAGCTTTGCAGCCGGAGTTCAAAACCTATCAGCAGCAGGTCATTCGCAACGCCCAGGCGCTGAGTCAGGTACTTGCCGGGCGAGGTTATACAGCCGTGTCAGGCGGTACGGATAATCACCTTTTCCTCCTCAATCTGGGCGAAAAGGTGACCGGTAAGGAAGCCGAGGAAGCGCTGGGTCAGGCGCACATCACGGTCAACAAAAACGCAGTGCCTTTCGATACCCGTCCGCCAGCGGTGACCAGTGGTATTCGCATCGGCACCCCGGCAGCAACCACCCGTGGCTTTGCAGAAGCGGAAATGCAGCGCTTGGGCAAGGGGATCGCCGATGTGCTGGATGCTCCCGCAGATGCCGCAGTGATTGCTCGGGTCAAGGCGGATATGACTGCCCTGTGCAAGCAGTTTCCGGTGTACGGCTAGGTTCCGTGCATTGCCCGTTCTGCGCCTTCGCTGACACCCGGGTGGTGGATTCCCGCCTTGCGGATGAGGGCGGGACGGTGCGGCGCCGTCGGGAATGTCCGCAATGTAATCAGCGCTTCACGACTTTTGAGCGTGCCGAACTCGCTTTGCCCATGGTGGTTAAAACCGATGGGCGTCGTGAGTCTTTTAACGAAGACAAATTGCAGCGTGGTTTGACGCGGGCGCTGAGCAAGCGTCCGGTCGCTACCGACCAGGTAGATTCAGCCCTGCGTTTGATTCAACGGCGTCTTCGCGAAAGGGGCGAACGCGAAGTGCCGGCGCGCCTGATTGGCGAACTGGTTATGGAAGCTTTGCGTGGCCTCGATCCGGTGGCTTATGTGCGTTTCGCTTCGGTGTACCGGCGTTTTGAAGATGTGGATGCATTCAGTGCGGAAATTGCCCGCCTGAAAGAGGGCCCCCATCCTGATCAGCAACAGGTACCCGGAAAAGGCCGTTCTGGTGCTGACTGAGCAGGACCATCATTTCATGGAAATGGCCCTGGACCTGGCGAAGCGGGGTTTATATTCGACGCACCCTAATCCGCGAGTGGGTGCGGTGGTGGTGCAGGAAGGGATCGTTGTTGGTCGTGGCGCTCACCTTTTTGCTGGTGAAGCCCATGCCGAAGTGCTGGCCCTTGCCGAAGCCGGAGCGGCGTCGCGTGCCGCGACCGTGTACGTCACCCTCGAACCCTGCAGTCATCAGGGGCGGACCGGCCCCTGTGCGGACGCCCTGATGGCCGCAGGGGTGAAACGGGTGGTGGTGGCGGTTCAGGATCCCAATCCTCTGGTTTCCGGGCAGGGCATTGCCCGGCTCAGAGCCGCTGGCATCGAGGTTGAACTGGGCTGTTGCGAAGCCGAAAGTCGTGCGCTGAACCCCGGATTTTTTATGCGCATGGAAGGTGGGCGTCCCTGGATTCGCTTAAAGCAGGCAGTCAGTCTGGATGCAGGTGTGGCGCTGGGCAATGGACAAAGTCAGTGGCTGACCGGTACCTTGGCGCGCGCCGATGTGCAAAAAGAGCGGGCCAGCGCCAGTGCCATCCTGGTGGGGATTGGCACGGTTCTGGCCGACAACCCGCGTCTGGCCCCGCGTCTGGATATTCCGCTGCGCCGGTGTCCATTGAAGGTGATTTTGGACACTCGTTTGCGGACCCCGGCGGATGCGGCACTGTTTGCTTCACCCGGCGCGGTCTGGATATTTCATGGGCCGGACCAGCCGGAGGCAGCCAAAAATGCATTGCAGGCGGCAGGTGCAGATTTGTTTGCCGTGCCGCTGGATGGCGAGCGCCTGGATTGTCCGGCAGTCATGCGCATTTTGGCAGAGAAACAAATGAATGAAGTATTGGTAGAGGCGGGCCCGGGTCTGGCCAGTACCCTGTTTGCAGCCGGATTGGTCGATGAGTGGTTGCTCTATATGGCCCCCATGCTCCTTGGCCAGGGGGCATTGCCCGCCATGCAGGTTGGTCCTTTTCAACAACTGACCGAAGCGCCGCGCTGGCGGAGTCTTCGGGTCGAGTCGCTGGGTAATGATTTGAAGTGGACCCTGGGTCCGCAGGAGTTTTGATTCATGTTCACCGGTATTATCGAGGCCTTGGGTCAGGTTAGACAATTGCAGCCTCAGGGCGGTGATTTTCGGATGACGCTCGCCTCTGGCGGGCTGGATTTGGGTGATGTCAAACTCGGTGACAGTATTGCTGTATCGGGTGTTTGCCTGACCGTAGTGGAACTGCACAAAGACGGGTTTGCCGTGGATATTTCCCGCGAGACCCTGGACAAGACCCTGCTGGGTAGCCTTAAAACAGGTAGTGCCGTGAATCTCGAAAAAGCACTGCGTCTGGCTGACCGTCTGGGCGGTCATCTGGTGGCGGGTCATGTGGATGGGGTCGGACAAATCCATAGTGTGCAGAAATCCGGACGTTCACAGGTTTTTGCGGTGACCGCACCGCGCGAACTGCTGCGCTATATCGCCGCCAAAGGCAGCATTTGCGTGGATGGTATCAGCCTGACCGTCAATGCGCTGGAAGGCGAGCAATTTATGCTTAATCTGATTCCCCATACACTGACAAATACGACTGCATCAGCCTGGCGTGCGGGTCAGGCGGTCAATCTCGAAGTGGACCTGATTGCCCGCTATCTGGAACGTTGGGTAGCGACGGAGGCGCAGTCGGGGCTAAAATCGAAAATTACCCGCGAATCACTAGCTGCCAGAGGATACCCCGTATGAGTGAAGGTAACATCAGTCCCGCCGAAGAAATTATTGCCGAAATTGCAGCGGGTCGTATGGTGATCCTCATGGATGACGAGGGCCGTGAAAATGAGGGTGACCTGATCATGGCGGCGGAGTTCGTGACTCCCGCCGCCATTAATTTTATGGTGTCCCAGGCACGCGGACTGGTCTGTCTGCCCTTGACCCGGGAACGTTGCCAGCAGCTGCGTCTGCCACAAATGGTCGGACATAATACGGCCAGCCTGGGAACCGCCTTTACAGTATCCATTGAAGCGGCTCGGGGAGTGACTACGGGTATTTCTGCAGCCGACCGGGCAGCCACAGTTCAGGCTGCTATTGCTGAAAATGCTGCGCCCGAAGATCTGGTCATGCCCGGACATATTTTTCCCCTTGCTGCCGAGCCGGGTGGGGTTCTGGTCCGCGCCGGGCATACCGAAGCGGCCGTTGATCTGGCACGACTGGCGGGTTGTCAGCCAGCAGGAGTGATTTGCGAGATTCTCAATGCCGATGGGGAAATGGCTCGCTTACCCGATCTGCTTCCCTATGCAGCAAAGCATGGACTCAAAATTGGCACCATTGCCGACTTGATCCGCTATCGCCTTGAAAGAGAGCGGATTGTCGAGCGTCAAGCGCAGGGGCCATGGCAGAGTCCCCATGGAGAATTCCAGCTAACGGTTTATCGGGACTGGGTAGCGAAAGAAACGCATTTTGCCTTGGTCATGGGTGAAGTGGCGGCTACAGAAAGTCCCGTGCTGGTGCGTGTTCAGGTGGGTAAAACCCTCAATGATTTGTTTGCGGGAGCGGCCAGTCCGAATACGCGCGCGTTAGAGCGGATTGCGGCTGAGGGTCGGGGCGTGCTGGTGTACTTGCACCATGAAGAAAGTGTGGAAGAGCTGGTCCAGGAAGTATCTGCCTTGCCGGAAATGCCCAAAGGGCCTGGGCAGGCTGGAGATGCTGGTCGGGTTTTGCGCACTTTTGGTATTGGCGCCCAAATCCTCACGGATCTGGGCGTGCATCGTGCCGAGGTGCTGAGTGACAGCCATTTCCAGTACCGGGGTATTGGCGGATTTGGTCTCGAAATTGTGGGCCAGCGTCCATTTCAGGAAAATAAATAAGGAAAAATCATGATTCAGGAAATAGAAGGTAGTCTCCAGGCCGGTAAGTTTCGATTTGCCCTGCTGGTCAGCCGCTTTAACAGTTTCATTACCCAGCAACTGGAGCAGGGCGCTATAGATGCTTTGCGTCGTCATGGTGCCAGTGATGAACAAATTCATGTGGTCTATGTGCCTGGCGCTTATGAAATTCCATTGGTTGCGCAAAAACTGGCGCGTAGTGGAAATTACGACGCGGTTCTTTGTCTGGGTGCCGTTATTCGTGGCGGAACGCCCCATTTTGATTATGTAGCAGGAGAGGTTTCCAAGGGTGTGGCACAGGTGGCCATGGACACAGGTATTCCGGTGATTTTCGGCATTTTAACCACTGACAGCATTGAACAGGCTATTGAGCGTGCCGGTACCAAGGCAGGCAATAAAGGTTTTGATGCGGCCATGACGGCTCTCGAAATGGTACAGCTTCTGGGTCAGATCTGAGTCTCCATGAAAAACAGTCGTCGTCGCCTGGCGCGTCAGGCTATTATCCAGGCCCTTTATCAGTGGCAGCTGAATCCGGGACATTGTGCAGAAATTGCGCTTCAGTTTACTACAGACCCGGAACGGCTTCAGGGCGCTGATCGCGCTTTCTTTGCGACAGTATGGGAAGGCGTTTGCCAGGCGATTCCGCACTTGGATCCGGCCATTGCCGAAGAAATCCCGGATCGGCGCTGGACTGATGAAATCAGTGAAGTGGAGCGCGCCATTTTGCGTCTTGCCGCCTATGAGCTCCGAGATCTGCCGCAAACACCATACCGGGTAGTCATCAATGAAGCCATTGAACTGGGAAAGGACTTTGGGGCTGAACAGGGACATCGTTTTGTCAATGCGGTACTTGATAAGCTGGCCCAGCGCTGGCGCCAGAGCGAGATAGAGCAAAGCACAAAATCCTGAAAGAGGATTTTCCCTGGTTGGGAGGTTGGCGTAAAAAGTTGTGGCAGTTTCTTAGCTTTATGGTGTAACCTTCACATCTGAAAGCTATTAACCCTCATTTATGGAGTGAATCATGCCAGCTCATCGTTTATTTTCCAATCCTGCGGTGCTTGCTTGTTCGGCTGCCGCGTTTTTGCTCCTTGCCACACCCTTGGCCAATGCCCAGACGACGGCCAATAAAGCAGAAATGGAAGACTCAGCCAGCTCGCAGCCGACCGATTTGACCACCGCCAAACTGGAAAACAGCATTGGTACTCGCTGCGCATTGGGCGATGGTGTGCCACAAAATTACACGTTGGCGGCACAGTGGTTTGAAAAATCAGCCATGCACGGTTACGGCAAGGCCGAGTACAACCTGGGCATGCAATATTATTTTGGTCAGGGGGTGCCCAAAGACCTGATTAAAGCGGCCTATTGGTGGAATAAGGCGGCAGAGTTGGGGGTTTCGGCTGCTCAGTATAATCTGGGCAACCTCTATTTCATGGGCCAGGGTGTTCCTCAGGATTACGCCAAAGCGGCATTGTGGTGGCACAAGGCGGCAGAAGCAGGTAACACGCAAGCTACCAAAAACCTCGAAGTACTTGCCCGTGCTGTGCCGATTAATAAAACGGCTTCTGCGGTACCCGTCGCGGACAAAAAAGCCGAATAAGCAGACCAATATCGCCGGGTTCTCAGCTTTCGGCCTTGGACCCGGTCACACCGTTGTTTTTCTGGATGCGTAAGGCGGCGGCATGTTCTTTTTCGATATATTCCCGCTTGCCCCTTTCTTCATTGAGTTGCCCTTCAAGATCAGACAGGCGGCGTTCATGACGACGTATTTTGAGCTTGTTGCGGATATGGGTGGGTAGATAGATCAGCATACTGGCTATAAACCCCGCCACAAATCCACCCAGTAAAATCACGCCCTGAGATTGGGCAAAAGTCCATGAAAAAAAATGCACGGATGTCATGGTATTATTCTGTACGGCGAATAGGACAGCAACAGCAGCAATCACCAGCGAAATAATGACCCACATAAAAGCAATCCTCCCTTGTTGTTTATCGATTAAGCGTTAATCTCGGATCCTGAAAAAACTACCGACCCATCGAACGCCAACCCAGGTGAATCCAGGTATTAAAATCAACCATGCCCAGAGAGGCAGATCGAAAATCGCGTAATCCAATTTATGCGCGAGTGCCGCCATAATACCAATGCCGACGACAATGAAAGTACCACTGACACCAAATGAAAGGCGCAACATGCCGCGACGGATTTCCTTACGAATCCCTTCCAGATCCTGATTACGAATAACCAGGGGCAGCTCTCCCTGTTGGGCCTGACGAAGAATGCCATGCAGTAAAACGGGCATTTCCGGAAGGACCAGTCCCCATTCTGGAAAATGGCGCTTCATTTCCGTCCACCAGCCACGGGGGCCGCGCTGACGACTGAGCCATTCAGTCAGCAGTGGAGTGGCCACTTCCCACATGTTCAATGCAGGATTGAAATCGCGGGCGATACCTTCGACGTTCACTAAAGTTTTCTGGAGCAATAGAAGTTGGGGCTGGGTTTGCATGTGAAAGGCCCGGGTCGTCTGGAATAAGCGCAGCAACAAGTTAGCGACCGATATTTCGTTTAGGGGTTTTTCAAACACAGGTTCGGCAATGGCCCTGATCGCTGTTTCAAAATCCTGAACATTGGTATCGGGCGGAACCCAGCCTGCCTCCACATGCGCCTCGGCGACTCTCCGGTAATCTCTTTGAAAAAAGGCGATCATGTTTTCTGCCAGATAATGCTGGCTGGCATCATCCAGGCTGCCCATGATGCCAAAGTCCACAGCAATAAAGCGCCCGCTTTGGGGATCTATGAAAATGTTGCCGGGATGCATATCTGCATGAAAGTAGGCGTCGCGAAAAACCTGACGGAAGAAAATATCTGCGGCGCGTCTGGAGAGTTGATCAAAGTTGATGCCGGCAGCGCGTAAGGCATCCAACTGACCAATCGGGATACCGTAAATCCGTTCCATGACCAGGACCGAGGAACTGCAGTAATCCCAGTAAATTTCAGGGATATAAAGCAGATCAGGATCGGCGGCAAAATTGCGACGTAATTGACTGGCATTAGCAGCTTCGCGAAGCAAATCCAGTTCTCCGCGCAAGGTCTTGGCATATTCCGCGACAACAGCGCGAATTCTCAGTCGTCGTCCTTCCTGGGAATAGCGTTCCGCCAAATCAGCCAACAGGCCTAAAATAGCCAGATCCTGATCAATAATTCGTCTTAAGCCGGGACGGCGGACCTTAATAGCGACTTCGCGACCATCCTGCAGCACGCCGAAATGAACCTGAGCAATAGAAGCCGCCGCAGCCGGTTTGGAATGAAACTCTGAAAACACTGTATTGATCGGTTTGCCCAATGCGCTTTCAATGATTTTGCAAGCTTCTTCAGAGGGGAAGGGTGGGACGGCATCTTGCAGCTTGGCCAGTTCCTGGGTGATATAGTCAGGCAGAAGATCGCGTCGGGTCGACAACATTTGTCCGAGCTTGATGAAAGTTGGTCCCAGAGTTTCCAGAGCCTGGCGCAGTCGTTCTGCAAAATCCCCCTGCGGCTTGGGACCCAGCCAGGACATGGGGCTAAGGCGTAAAATAGCCTGATACGGCTTTAATATGGGCAGAAAATAAAGCACTTCATCCAGGCGGTACCTCACCAGGACGCGAGTGATGTGCAGAGTACGTACGAAACGAAGCAGGGATTGTCGCATGGTCGCTAGTCTAGCATGGAATTTGAATGCTGCATGATGGACAAAAGGCACAAAAAAGGCGGATCAATTTCGACCCGCCTTATTCAGCCGTTCAGGACTGGTTACTGAACTGTTTTTTGAACCTTGATGTTGGAATTGATTTCCACACGCTGGTTCAGGAAGCGCCCTTGTGAAGTGGCGTTGCTGGCGACGGGATCATTGTAGGAATGTCCTTTCAAGACCATGCGATCATTGGAAACACCATGATTGGCAAGGTATTGAGCAACGCTTTGGGCGCGCAACTTGGACAGCTTCAGGTTGTAGGCGTAACTACCAACCTTGCTGCAATATCCATTCACGTCCAGAACAGCCGCCGGATGATTTTTGGCAAAATCGGCTACTTCGTCCAAAACTCTGATGTCATGATCCAGGAGTTTGTAGGAATCAAATTTAAAGTTGATGCCAGTAATGGTAATGGGCTTACTGACCAGAACCGTACGTTCGACTGGGGCAATAGGTGCCGGAACGGGAGCCGGAGCGGGTGCTGGCTTCACCGCAACCGGAGCAGGCTGAGGTGCGCAATAAGCAGGAATGGCGCCATCCGTGACTGGACGTCCGCCACGGACACAAGCACCATTGGAAGCGACTACCGGCTTTCCACCAGCCTCAATGGCATAACCGTTGTAAGCATTATCAGCAAACGCCGTTCCAGCAATAAAACCGCCGCTGATGGCAAGCATCAGCGTAATACGTTTAATATGTTGCATTATAAACCCTCCTCTCAAGCCCGGGCAGAAATCTACCTAGCAAAATCTAGTACAGCCAGGCAGAGAATGTTGTAAATCGGCAACGATGTCAAGAAATGGGCACAATAAGCAAAGAGGATCTTTTAAAATCAAGATCAAAAAAGCCACCTGGGGCACTTGACTGGCGTGGTGCGGGATAAATAAAGTGCGACAGAGATTGTCATAATTTCTATTGACAGGTGCCAGCACTAAGCGGCACAATGCGCCGCTAATCGTGGAGGGGTTCCCGAGCGGTCAAAGGGATCAGACTGTAAATCTGACGGCTCTGCCTTCGGAGGTTCGAATCCTCCTCCCTCCACCATATTTCGATTAAGAATGCATAGGTTAATAAGTAGTAAGCGGCGCGGGCGCCACGGTTTATGCGGGTGTAGTTCAATGGTAGAACCTCAGCCTTCCAAGCTGATGGTGTGGGTTCGATTCCCATCACCCGCTCCAGAAGTAGGCCCACATAGCTCAGGCGGTAGAGCACTTCCTTGGTAAGGAAGAGGTCACCGGTTCGAATCCGGTTGTGGGCTCCATATTGTTTTTTTCTTGGGTCTGTTTTCTTGGGGAGTTTCTGATGTCCAAAGGGAAATTTGAGCGGACGAAGCCGCATGTAAACGTGGGAACGATTGGTCACGTGGACCATGGGAAGACCACATTGACGGCGGCGCTGACGAAGGTGCTGTCGACGAAGTTTGGTGGAGAAGTACGGGCCTATGATCAGATTGACAATGCGCCAGAAGAACGGGCGCGTGGCATCACGATCGCGACCTCGCACGTCGAGTATGAGACGGAAGCG
>NZ_MOAD01000001.1:354838-417338 GCF_001931655.1 Acidithiobacillus albertensis
GTCGAAAGAAGAAGGCGGACGCCACACCCCGTTTTTCAATGGCTATCGTCCACAGTTTTACTTCCGCACCACGGACGTAACCGGTGCGGTGGAATTGCCGGAAGGTGTAGAGATGGTGATGCCTGGTGACAACGTGTTGTTCAAGGTTGCGCTGATTGCCCCGATTGCGATGGAAGAAGGCTTGCGCTTTGCGGTACGTGAAGGCGGCCGTACGGTGGGTGCCGGCGTCGTTTCCAAGGTAGTTGAGTAAGTCAGTTTAGTTGTAAAGTTGAACGGCGGCCTGTCCGCCGTTTGCCGTCTGCAGGGCAGTAGCTCAATTGGTAGAGCAGCGGTCTCCAAAACCGCAGGTTGGGGGTTCGATCCCCTCCTGCCCTGCCATTATTAAAGGTGCGGTGGTCATGTCGGAAAAAGTGAAGCTCTATTTTGCGGCAGGTTTCGCTGCCCTCGGGGTGTTCGCGTATTTTCTGATCCCCACGCGTATCGGGACGTATTACCCGAGTGTTGGGTTGGCAGTCGGCCTGCTGATTGCGGCAGGCTTGTTTGCCTATAGTGAAAGCGGAAAGAAGCTTTTGGTATTTTTTCGGGAAGCGTATCTTGAATTGCTGAAAGTCGTCTGGCCAACCCGCCCTGAAGTATTGCGGAGCACTGCCATTATCATAGGGTTGATTGCCGTTATTGCGGCCTTTCTGTGGTTGGTCGATCTGGCACTCCTTGGTGTGGTACGGCTACTACTCGGAGGAGTTGGCTAAATGGCTATGCGTTGGTATGTAGTGCATGCATTCTCGGGTTTTGAGAAGAAAGTTCAGGCAGAAATTCGCGAGCGGGCGCAACGCGAGGGTCTTAGCGATTGTTTTGGCGAGATACTGGTCCCTGTGGAAGAAGTCGTGGAAATGCGCAATGGTCAAAAAACCAATTCACAGCGCATGTTTTATCCAGGCTACGTTCTCGTGCAAATGGAAATGGATGATACAACCTGGCACCTGGTGAAAAGCACGCCCAGGGTCACCGGTTTTGTGGGCGGCTCGGTCGGGCGTCCGCATCCGCTTAGTGATGCAGAGACCGATGCCATCATGGATCGCATCAAGGAAGGCGTTGAAAAGCCGCGTCCGAAATTCAGTTTCGATGCGGGCGAGCAGGTGCGGGTCATCGACGGTCCTTTCAAGGACTTCAATGGTGTAGTTGAAGAAGTCAATTTTGAGAAAAGTAAACTGCGGGTATCGGTCACCATTTTTGGTCGCTCCACCCCCGTAGAGCTGGATTTCGGTCAGGTAGAAAAAGTCTGACGGTTACATGACGAGGGAGCCTGACGGCGTTTGCACCTCACAGGAGCTGAGTAATGGCAAAGAAAATAACAGGTTATATCAAATTACAGGTTAAGGCTACCCAAGCCAATCCGAGTCCGCCCATTGGCCCGGCCTTGGGTCAGCGCGGCCTCAATATCATGGAATTTTGCAAGGCTTTTAATGCCCAAACTCAGGGCGTAGAACCCGGTTTGCCTTTGCCCGTGGTGATTACAGTATTTGCAGACAAAAGTTTTACTTTTGAAGTTAAAACACCACCCGCTGCCGTGTTGTTGATGAAAGCTGCAGGCTTACCAAAAGGTAGCGGCCGTCCAAATACCATGAAGGTCGGTAAGGTGACAGAGGCGCAGGTCGAGGAAATCGCCAAGACCAAGATGCCCGATCTAAATACCGAAAATCTGGAATCGGCCAAACGGAGTGTGCGTGGTACTGCCCGGAGTATGGGCCTGACGGTGGAGGGCTAAGACATGGCTAATAAATCCAAACGGAGTACCGTTGCTCGTGATTTGGTCAATCGCAACCAACGCTACGCCATTGAAGAAGCATTGGAGCTAGTCAAGAAAATGGCCACAGCCAAGTTCGATGAATCAGTAGATGTCGCAGTCGGTCTGGGGATTGATCCCCGCAAATCCGATCAGGTGGTTCGCGGCGCGGTAGTGTTGCCCAATGGCACCGGTAAACAAATGCGGGTCGCCGTGTTTGCAACAGCTGACAAGGCTAATGAAGCCCGTGAAGCTGGAGCTGATATTGTTGGTATGGAAGATTTGGCCGAACAGGTCAAGGCCGGACAGATGGATTTTGACGTGGTCATTGCCACTCCAGATGCGATGCGTATTGTCGGCACTTTGGGCCCGGTTCTGGGGCCGCGTGGTTTGATGCCAAACCCCAAAGTGGGTACCGTCACGGCAGATGTGCGTACTGCGGTAGTCAATGCCAAGGGTGGTCAGGTGCGTTACCGTGCCGACAAGGGCGGTATTGTGCATAGCAGTATTGGCAAGTCTTCCTTTGAAGCTAAAGCACTGCAGGAAAACCTGATGGCGCTGATTGACAGCTTGCGTAAAGCCAAACCGGCCACCAGTAAGGGTATTTATATTCGTAAAGTCAGTTTATCTCCGACCATGGGTCCCGGGGTCGGCGTAGATCTTTCTGGCTTGGCGTAACAGTTTCTGTCTTCGGGCGGAAAGGTCGGCGTGAGCCGGCGTACAAAGACCGCAGGGGGCGCAAGCCTTAATGTTTTTCCCTGCGTAGGCGACGGCGCGCCAGCCTTTTGGCCGCCTCGGTTAGATAGGAGGTGACATTCACGTGAGTCTTAAACTCGCAGAAAAGGAACAGGTCGTCATCGCCCTTCAAGCCAAAATCGCAGAGGCGCAAGCCACTGTGGTAGCAGAGTATCGTGGTTTGACTGTGGCACAAATGACGGCGTTTCGGGCAGAAGCACTGAAACAGTCAGTACATGTTCAGGTGGTAAAAAACACGCTGTTGAAGCGGGCCCTGGCGGGCACGCCATTCGCGGTCATGGACTCTTTGTTGAAGGGACCCCTGGTATTTGCGGCAGCGGAAGATCCGGTGGCATTAGCCAAAATTTTTACGGATTTCGCCAAGCGTTTTGACAAGCTGGTGATTACCGGTGGTGTATTGAGTGGCAAGCAGATTGATGCTGCGGCTATTGCCCAATTGAGCAAGATGCCGTCTCGTGAAGAATTGCTGGCCAAGTTGCTCGGCACCATGCAGGCACCCGTATCCGGTTTCGTACGCACCCTCAACGAGGTTCCGAGTCGTTTTGTTCGGGTCCTTGCAGCAGTTCGCGATCAACGCGCTGCCTAACTCAAAATTAATGATGAAGGAGTTGTAAAAATGGCATTGTCCAAAGCTGAAATTTTAGACGCTATTGCAGGTATGACGGTTCTTGAACTTTCTGAACTGATTAAGGAAATGGAAGAAAAATTTGGTGTTTCTGCAGCCGCAGTGGCTGTTGCCGCCCCTGCCGGTGGTGCCGCTGGTGGTGATGGAGCTGCTGCAGCAGAAGAGCAGACTGAATTTGATGTCATACTGACCAGTGCTGGTGCCAACAAGGTGAATACCATCAAGGTAGTGCGTGCCATTACCGGTCTTGGCTTGAAAGAAGCCAAGGATCTGGTCGACGGCGCGCCCAAGGCTGTGAAAGAAGGCGTCGCCAAGGCTGAGGCCGAAAGCGTCAAGGCCCAACTCGTCGAGGCTGGTGCCGAGGCGGAGATCAAGTAATCAGTTGTACATGTATTAAGCAGTTTATCCGGCTGGCAACAAATACGGTTGCCAGCCCATTCATCGTTTGTGGAAAGCAGCTTTAAATGTTTTCCCTAAACCTTGCAGTCGTCGCGCGGAGCATCCATGGCCTACTCTTTTACTGAAAAGAAACGGATTCGTAAAGACTTTGGCAAAAGCCAGAGCATTCTCGCAGTGCCATATCTGCTGGCTACGCAGATGGATTCTTATCGGGAGTTCCTCCAGGAGTCAGCGGCTCCGGCGGCGCGCAAGGAAACAGGGTTAGAGGCGGTTTTCCGCTCGATTTTTCCAATGGAGAGTTATTCCGGCAATGCCATGCTGGATTATGTGTCCTATCGCCTGGAAAAACCGGCTTTTGATGTGGTGGAATGTCGTCAGCGCGGTCTGACCTTTAATGCCGGCCTGCGCGTACGGTTGCGCCTGGCGGTCATGGAAAAAGATGACAGTACCGGCGCCAAGCGGGTCAAAGATGTGAAGGAACAGGACGTGTACATGGGGGAAATACCGCTCATGACCGAACACGGTTCGTTTGTCATCAATGGAACCGAGCGTATTATTGTTTCGCAGTTGCACCGTTCACCAGGTGTGTTTTTTGACCACGATCGGGGTAAAACCCATTCCTCGGGCAAACTGTTATTTAATGCCCGTATTATTCCCTATCGCGGTTCCTGGCTGGATTTTGAGTTTGATCCCAAGGACCATGTTTACGCGCGTATTGATCGGCGTCGCAAATTGCCGGCAACAACTTTGTTGCGAGCCCTGGGTTATAGTACCGAAGACATTCTCGAAATGTTTTTTGAGACCGATACCTTCCATATTCTGGATGGAGAGTTGCATTATGACTTGATTCCCCAACGTCTTCAGGGGGAAATTGCCAGCTTTGATATCGTCAATCCGACCACGGGAGAAGTCATCGTGGCTACTGGCAAGCGCATTACTGCACGGCATATCAAAGCATTGGCCGAAGTTCCGGGATTACAGCAGTTGCCCGTACCGGATGTGTTTGTTCTGGGCAAAGTGCTTGCCAAGGACGTCGTCAACCCGGAAACCGGTGAAGTGTTGCTGGCAGTCAATGAGCCCATTACCGGAGAAGTGCTCGATGTGCTGCGCAAGGGACCTTCTTTATCACTGCACACCCTGTACATCAATGAAATTGATCGGGGTCCCTATATTTCCGAGACGCTGCGAATTGATACTTCCCGTGATGCCCATGAAGCGCAGATGGAAATCTATCGTTTAATGCGTCCGGGTGAGCCGCCGACCAAGGACGCTGCTCAGAATCTTTTCCAGGGTCTGTTTTTCAGCCCGGATCGCTATGATCTGTCGGCCGTCGGACGGATGAAGTTCAATCGTCGCGTCGGGCGTGAAGAAATTACGGGTCCCGGAGTGCTGAGCAGCGAGGATATCCTGGCCGTACTCAAGGTGTTGGTATCCCTGCGCAACGGCATCGGCGAAATTGACGATATTGATCATCTCGGCAACCGCCGTGTGCGTTCTGTGGGCGAGTTGATGGAGAACCAGTTCCGTCTGGGACTGGTGCGTGTTGAACGGGCGGTCAAAGATCGTCTGGCCCTCGCCGAAAGTGAAGGGTTGACTCCTCAGGATCTTATCAATGCCAAGCCGATTGCTGCGGTGGTCAATGAGTTCTTTGGCTCCAGTCAGCTTTCCCAGTTTATGGATCAGACCAATCCGCTTTCCGAGGTCACTCATAAGCGTCGTGTTTCCGCTCTGGGACCGGGTGGCTTGACTCGTGAACGAGCCGGTTTTGAAGTCCGTGACGTGCATCCGACCCACTATGGCCGGATCTGTCCGATTGAAACGCCGGAAGGTCCAAATATCGGTTTGATCAACAGTTTGGCCTGCTATGCCCGGACTAACGACTACGGATTTCTGGAAACACCTTACCGGCGTGTAGTAGATCGTCGAGCGACGGATGAAATCGAATACCTCTCGGCCATTGAAGAAGGTAATTATGTAATCGCCCAGGCGAACTCGGTCCTGGATGATGATGGCCTGCTGGTGGAAGAACTTATCTCCTGCCGCCACAAAAACGAGACGACCCTGGCTAATCGGGATCAGGTGCAGTTTATGGATATTTCTCCCCGCCAGATTGTTTCGGTCGCGGCCAGCATGATCCCCTTCCTGGAGCATGATGACGCCAACCGCGCGTTGATGGGCTCCAACATGCAACGCCAGGCGGTTCCGACCATTCGTTCCGATGCGCCCATGGTTGGCACAGGCATGGAACGGGTGGTGGCTATTGATTCCGGTGCGGCAGTAGTAGCGCGGCGCGGTGGTGTGGTCGATATTGTCGATGGCGCTCGCATTGTGATTCGGGTCAATGATGAAGAAACACTGGCCGAAGAACCCGGCGTAGATATCTACAATTTGGTCAAGTACGCCCGTTCCAACCAGAATACGACCTTGAATCAGCGTCCGGTAGTCAAAGTCGGTGATGTGGTCAGCCGTGGGGATGTTTTGGCGGACGGACCCAGCACGGAGATGGGTGAGCTGGCTCTGGGTCAGAACATGCTGGTGGCTTTCATGCCCTGGAATGGGTACAACTTTGAAGACTCCATTCTGATTTCGGAACGGGTGGTGGCTGAAGATCGTTATACCACCATCCATATTGAAGAGTTCTCGGTGTTTGCCCGTGATACCAAACTTGGGCCGGAAGAAATCACGCGGGATATTCCCAATGTGGCTGAAGGTGCCCTGCGTCATCTGGATGAATCCGGTATTGTCGTAATCGGCGCAGAACTGGCCCCCGGAGACATCCTGGTAGGTAAGGTGACCCCCAAGGGTGAAACCCAGCTGACCCCGGAAGAAAAATTGTTACGCGCCATTTTCGGAGAGAAGGCTTCGGACGTGAAGGATAATTCCATGCGTATGCCGGCAGGTATGTATGGAACGGTCATAGACGTCCAGGTATTTACCCGTGATGGTATTGACAAAGATGCGCGCGCCAAGTCTATCGAAGAACACGAACTGACCCGGATTCGTAAGGATCTGAACGATCAGTACCGTATTGTTGAAGAAGACAGCTACCAGCGTATTGAGCGACTGTTGACGGGTAAGGTGGCTGAGGGCGGTCCCAATGGACTTGCAGCCGGCAACAAGGTGACCAAGGCGTATCTGAAAGATCTACCCCGCGCGCAATGGTTTGAAATCCGTTTGCGTTCCGATGAAGGTAATGACGCACTGGAACAAATCCGTGCCCAGTTGGAAGAACAGCGTCAACGTTTGGATGCGGTGCTGGAAGAAAAACGTCGCAAGCTCACCCAGGGCGATGATCTGAGTCCTGGTGTCCTGAAAATGGTCAAGGTGCATGTAGCCATCAAGCGTCATCTGCAACCCGGTGACAAAATGGCCGGGCGCCATGGTAACAAGGGTGTGGTATCCAAAATTGTTCCCGTAGAAGATATGCCGCATCTGGCTGATGGAACGGCAGTAGATATTGTCCTCAATCCGCTGGGTGTGCCGTCACGTATGAACGTGGGTCAGATTCTGGAAACCCATCTGGGTTGGGCTGCCAAAGGGCTGGGTAAAAAAATTGCCGGAATGCTCGAAAGCGATGTGGCCATGAAGGAAATGCGTGCCTTCCTGGCGGAAATCTACAATCGGGCAGGCAAGAAAGAAGATCTCGATAGCCTGTCGGATGAGGAAATCCGGGAACTGGCGCGGAACCTGCGCGGTGGCGTTCCGATGGCGACTCCCGTATTTGACGGCGCTGCGGAAGAAGAAATCCGCGATATGCTGGAGCTGGCAGGGTTACCGCGCAGTGGTCAAGTCACCCTGTACGATGGGCGTACCGGCGAAGCCTTTGATCGTCCTGTGACGGTGGGTTACCTCTATATGCTCAAGCTGCACCATCTGGTCGATGACAAAATGCATGCCCGGTCCACCGGACCGTACAGTCTGGTTACCCAGCAACCGCTGGGGGGTAAGGCTCAGTTTGGTGGCCAGCGCTTCGGTGAAATGGAAGTCTGGGCCCTGGAGGCGTATGGAGCCGCTTATACATTGCAGGAAATGCTGACCGTGAAGTCTGATGACGTCAGTGGCCGCAGTAAAATGTATGAGTCCATCGTCAAAGGTGATTTCCGTATGGATGCCGGAATGCCGGAATCTTTCAACGTGCTGTTGAAAGAGCTGCGTTCGCTGGGTATCGACATTGAATTGGAACAGTCCAAGTAATATTTCCGCCCCGGGCGGGCAAGGATGGATGCGTTGAAAGACTTACTGAAGCTCTTTAAACAAAACGATCAGCAAGAAGAATTTGATGCCATACGGATAGGTATTGCCTCTCCGGACAAGGTGCGTTCCTGGTCGTTTGGTGAAGTAAAAAAGCCTGAGACCATTAACTACCGGACTTTCAAGCCTGAGCGCGAAGGTTTGTTCTGTGCCAAGATTTTCGGCCCGATCAAGGACTACGAATGTCTTTGTGGCAAGTACAAGCGTCTCAAGCATCGTGGTGTGGTTTGCGAAAAATGTGGTGTGGAAGTCACCCAGGCGCGCGTGCGGCGTGAGCGTATGGGCCACATTGAGCTCGCCAGCCCGGTAGCGCATATCTGGTTCCTCAAGTCCTTGCCCAGTCGTATGGGTATGATTCTGGATATGCCATTACGGGATATCGAGCGCGTTCTGTATTTTGAGGCTTATGTGGTGGTAGACCCCGGTGTGACCGCGCTGGAACGTGGTCTGATCATGAGTGAAGACCAGTATCTGGATGCGCTCGAAGAACATGGTGACGAATTTGTCGCCAAGATGGGTGCAGAAGGTATTCGCGATCTGCTGCGCGGCATTCCACTGGTTCAGGAAATTGAACGTATCCGTAACGAACTGCGTGAAAGTAACTCGGACACCAAAACCAAAAAACTGAGCAAGCGTCTGAAAATTCTTGAAGGTTTCGAATCTTCGGGGAATCGTCCGGAATGGATGATCCTGGAAGTTTTGCCGGTACTGCCACCCGATCTGCGTCCTCTGGTGCCTTTGGATGGCGGTCGTTTTGCGACTTCGGATCTCAACGATTTATATCGTCGCGTTATTAACCGCAACAACCGTCTGAAGCGCCTGTTGGAATTGAAAGCGCCGGATATTATCGTGCGCAACGAAAAACGCATGTTGCAGGAAGCGGTTGATGCCCTTCTGGATAATGGTCGTCGTGGTCGCGCCATTTCCGGCCCCAACAAGCGTCCGCTCAAGTCGTTGGCAGATATGATCAAGGGTAAGCAGGGGCGTTTCCGCCAGAACCTGCTGGGTAAGCGGGTCGATTACTCCGGCCGTTCGGTCATTGTGGTTGGTCCCGAGTTGCGTCTGCATCAGTGCGGCCTTCCCAAGAAAATGGCGCTGGAGTTGTTCAAACCCTTTATTTTCAACAAGCTGGAAGAGCGCGGTTTGGCGACGACTATCAAGGCGGCCAAACGCTTGGTAGAGCAGGAAAAACCCGAGGTTTGGGATATTCTCGAAGAAGTCATTCGCGAACATCCGGTCATGCTGAACCGCGCCCCGACCCTGCACCGTCTGGGCATCCAGGCATTTGAACCGGTGTTGATCGAGGGCAAGGCCATTCAGTTGCATCCGCTGGTTTGTGCGGCCTACAACGCCGACTTTGACGGTGACCAGATGGCGGTCCATGTACCGCTGTCTTTGGAGGCGCAGCTCGAAGCCCGGACATTAATGATGTCCACCAATAACATTCTCAGTCCTGCCAATGGTGATCCGGTCATCGTGCCGTCGCAGGATATTGTGCTGGGACTTTACTATGCCAGTCAGGAGCGTGCTGATGCCAAGGGTACCGGAGGCATGTTCTCCGATATTCGCGAAGTACGTAGGGCTTATGAAACTGGTCAGGTGGGACTCCATGCCCGCATCACGGTCCGTTTCCGGGGCGAGCGCATTGAAACTACCGCCGGACGCGCCCTGCTCGGCGATATTTTGCCCGAAGGGCTATCCTTCAGTGTCATCAACCGGGTGCTGAAGAAAAAAGTCATTGGCGAACTGATCAATACGTGTTACCGCACCCTGGGAATCAAAGACACCGTCATTTTTGCGGACCAGCTGATGTACACCGGCTTCCGTATGGCGACCCGCGCGGGCATTTCTTTCGGTGCTGGCGATATGGTGACCCCGCAGGAGAAGGAAGGAATTCTCAGCCGCTCCGAAGACGAGGTGAAAGCTATTCAGGCCCAATATACGTCTGGCCTGGTCACCGAGGGTGAACGTTACAATAAAGTCGTCGATATCTGGTCAAGAGCCACCGATGAAGTGGCGAAAGCCATGATGGATCGGGTCAGCAAGGAAACCGTTGAACTTCCAGACGGCAGCAAGGTGCAACAGGATTCGTTTAATTCCATCTTCATGATGGCGGATTCCGGAGCGCGTGGTTCTGCGGCCCAGATTCGTCAGTTGGCCGGAATGCGCGGCCTGATGGCCAAGCCGGATGGCTCCATCATTGAAACGCCCATCACCGCCAACTTCCGTGAAGGACTCAACGTTCTCCAGTACTTCATCTCGACCCATGGCGCACGTAAGGGACTGGCGGATACGGCGCTGAAAACCGCAAACTCCGGTTACCTGACCCGCAGATTGGTGGACGTAACCCAGGATCTGGTGGTGGTTGAACGCGATTGTGGATCGGAAGAAGGTCTGCCCATGACCTCGCTGGTGGAAGGTGGCGAAGTCATCGAACCCTTGCGCGACCGGGTGCTCGGTCGGGTGCTTTCCGAAGATCTTCTGCATCCGAATACCGGAGAGATTGTCATCCCCCGCAATACCATGTTGGCGGAGCAGCATTTGGGCCAGCTTGACGAACTGGGGGTGGATGCATTGAAGGTACGATCACCGCTCACCTGTCATTCACGGCACGGGGTTTGTGTCCTGTGTTATGGACGTGATCTGGCCCGAGGTCATCTGGTGAACGCAGGCGAAGCAGTTGGCGTCATCGCTGCGCAATCCATTGGCGAACCGGGTACCCAGTTGACCATGCGAACTTTCCATATTGGTGGTGCCGCCAGTCGTTCTGCTGCGCAAAGCAGTCTGGATGTGAAGCAGGGTGGCGTATTCCATTATCAGTCGAACTTGCGCATTGTAACGCACTCCAGTGGTCGTCACGTCGTTGTCGGTCGTAACGGTGAAGTGACCGTGACAGACGAACAGGGTCGTGAAAAAGAACGTTACAAAATGCCTTACGGCGCGACATTACTCGTCAATGATAATACTCCGGTGACGGCTGGTATGCGGGTTGCTGAATGGGATCCGCATACGCGTCCGATTGTCAGCGAGGTAGGCGGTAGAATATCACTGAAAGATGCTGTAGAAGGTGCCAGTGTCGCTATTCAGACCGATGAAATAACCGGTCTGTCGACCTTGATGGTCATTGACACGAAACAGCGTCCACCGCAGGGTCGGGATTTGCGACCGGTCATTGGCATCCTTGATGAAAAGGGCCAGGACCTCAAGTTGCCGGGAACCGATTTACCAGCACGTTATTTCCTGCCCGCCAGAGCGATTATTGCGGTACAGGAAGGGATGGAGATATTCCCGGGCGACATTTTGGCCCGTCTGCCCGCCGGTACCACGAAAACCCGTGATATTACCGGTGGTTTGCCACGTGTGGCCGAGTTGTTTGAAGCCCGTCGTCCCAAGGACTTTGCGATTATTGCGGAGCACGAAGGCATTGTCGGTTTTGGCAAGGATACCAAGGGTAAGCAGCGCCTCATCATTACCGACGAAAACGCTGAACAGCATGAGTATCTCATTCCCAAGGGCCGTCACGTTACGGTGTACGAAGGGGAGCGTGTTGTTCCCGGTGAGCAATTGGTGGAAGGTCAGCCAGTACCCCATGACATCTTGCGGGTGTTGGGTGTCCAGGCGCTTGCCAATTACATTGTCGACGAAGTGCAGGACGTCTATCGATTACAGGGTGTGCGTATTAACGACAAACACATTGAAGTGATTCTGCGCCAGATGCTGCGGCGGGTAGAGGTGACTTCCAGTGGGGACGGAACATTTATTACAGGCGACCAGGTGGATCGGGCCCGGGTTGAAGATGAAAATGCCCAGTTGGAGCGGGATGGCAAGGAACCGGCGCGCTTTACGCCGATGCTGCTCGGTATTACCAAGGCCAGCTTGTCCACCGAGTCCTTTATTTCAGCGGCCAGTTTCCAGGAAACTACGCGTGTACTAACCGAAGCAGCGGTGTCAGGAAAGCTGGATGACCTGCGTGGACTCAAGGAAAACGTCATTGTCGGTCGTCTGGTTCCCGCCGGCACTGGGCTTGCCTACCATGAACATCGCCGCCGTCTGAATCGTGGCGAAGTGTTGGCGACTGGTGGGGAATCATCATCTGTTGCTGCAGAAGCCTTGCTGAACAGCGAAAATCCGTAATTTTGTAAGGTATGTCCGAGGTTTGCCTTGACAGTCAGGGCAAGCCTCACTAGAATGCGCCCTCTCATCGGTGAGGCTGGGTGCCATCATCGTACTCTGGAGATTGTAAATGCCCACATTAAATCAACTCGTGCGCAAGCCACGCAAGCGGCCTGTCGCCAAAAGTAAGGTGCCAGCCCTGGATGCTAATCCACAAAAACGTGGAGTTTGTACCCGTGTTTACACCACGACGCCTAAAAAGCCGAACTCGGCATTGCGTAAGGTCGCCCGTGTGCGTCTCACGAATGGTTTTGAGGTAAGTAGCTATATTCCTGGTGAAGGTCATAACCTGCAGGAGCACTCGGTGGTACTCATCCGGGGTGGTCGTGTGAAGGATTTGCCCGGCGTTCGTTATCATATTGTGCGTGGTACCCTGGATACCGCTGGCGTGAAAAACCGCAAGCAGTCCCGCTCCAAGTACGGCGCCAAGCGTCCCAAATAAGCAAAGATTGAAGGAGTTGTTGCGCCATGCCCAGACGTCGTGAAGTCCCCAAGCGGATTGTTCTCCCGGATCCCAAGTATAAAGAAGAAGTCATCGCCAAATTTGCGAATGTCATGATGCGTGACGGCAAAAAAAGCACGGCGGAAAAAATTGTCTACGGTGCCCTTGAAATGGTTGCGGAGCGCAGTAAAAGTGATGCTCTGGAAGTATTTCGCAGGGCCATTGACAATGTCCGTCCGGTCGTCGAAGTCAAAAGTCGTCGCGTCGGCGGTGCTACTTATCAGGTGCCGGTAGAAATTCGTTCCGACCGGAGAATGGCTTTGGCCATGCGCTGGCTGCGTGATTCAGCGCGCAAGCGGAATGAAAAATCCATGGGTAACCGTCTCGCCGCCGAGATTCTTGAGGCAGCAGAAAATCGTGGAAACGCAGTTCGCAAGCGTGAAGAAACCCATCGTATGGCAGAAGCCAACAAGGCCTTTGCGCATTTCCGTTGGTAATTGATCGGCCTCTCACCCAAAAGGACTAAACTGTGGCTCGCACGACCCCCATTGAACGTTATCGCAATATCGGCATTATGGCGCATATTGATGCCGGCAAAACGACTACCACTGAACGTATCTTATTTTACACAGGCGTGTCTCATAAGATTGGTGAGGTGCATGAGGGTACTGCCGTTATGGACTGGATGGCTCAGGAACAGGAGCGCGGCATTACCATTACTTCTGCCGCAACGACCTGTTTCTGGAAAGGTATGGATGGACAGCGTGCGGAACATCGCATCAATATCATTGATACCCCCGGACACGTAGACTTCACCATTGAAGTGGAGCGTTCGTTGCGCGTCCTCGACGGCGCTATGGCGGTTTTCTGCGCAGTGGGCGGTGTGCAGCCCCAGTCCGAAACGGTATGGCGTCAGGCTAATAAATACAAGGTCCCACGCATTGCTTTTGTGAACAAAATGGATCGTCAGGGTGCCAACTTCAAGCGGGTAGTCGAGCAAATTGCAACCAAGTTGAAAGGGAACCCGGTTCCGGTCCAGTTGCCCATCGGTGAAGAAGACCGTTTCAGTGGTGTCATCGACTTGATGAAAATGAAGTCCATCAACTGGGATGATGCCCTTCAAGGGACGCGCTTTACTGAAGAAGAAATTCCTGCAGACCTGCGTGAAGAAGCCGAAGGCGCCCGTCACTTCATGATTGAAGCCATTGCTGACGCGGATGAAGAAGTCATGATGAAATATCTGGAAGGGGAGGAAATCTCCATCCCAGAGCTTCAGGCTGCTTTGCGCAAGGCGACCATTGCTGGCGTAACCGTTCCGGTTCTGTGCGGCAGTGCTTTCAAAAATAAAGGTGTACAGGCTGCATTAGATGCGGTTTTAGATTACTTGCCTTCGCCTGTAGATATTGAGGCAGTAGTTGGCACAGATCCGGATTCCGGCGCGCAAATTGTGCGTTCTGCCGATGATGAAGAGCCTTTTTCTGCATTGGCATTCAAAATTGCTACAGATCCATTTGTGGGCCAGCTGACCTTCTTCCGGGTGTATTCAGGCGTTCTGACAGCTGGCTCCACGGTATTGAACCCGGGTCGCAATCAAAAAGAACGTATTGGTCGTGTGCTCCAGATGCATGCTAATGAGCGTCATGAAATCAAGGAAGTTTTGGCAGGTGATATTGCTGCTGCAGTAGGTTTGAAAACTGCCTATACCGGTGACACCCTCTGTGATCTCAATAAACCTATTTCGCTTGAACAGATGGAATTCCCTGAGCCGGTCATTCATGTTGCTGTCGAGCCCAAAACCAAGGCCGATCAGGAAAAAATGGGTATTGCCCTGGGTAAGTTGGCTCAGGAAGATCCCTCCTTCCGGGTGCGTACTGATCAGGAATCAGGACAGACGATTATTTCCGGTATGGGCGAGCTTCATCTTGAAATCATTGTAGATCGTATGAAACGCGAGTTTAACGTCGAGGCCACGGTGGGTGCGCCTCAGGTCGCTTATCGTGAGACAATCCGCAAGACCGTAGAGGCTGAAGGAAAGTTTGTCCGTCAGTCTGGTGGTCGCGGTCAGTATGGTCATGTCTGGTTGCGTCTGGAACCTTTGGAACCCGGAACCGGATTTAGTTTCGAAAATGGTGTGGTTGGCGGTACGGTTCCCAAAGAATTTATCGGACCTACGCAAAAAGGTGTTGAAGAAGCCCTCGAAAATGGTATTATCGCCGGCTTCCCGGTAGTGGACGTCAAGGTAACCATTTTTGACGGTTCTTATCATGACGTCGACTCATCGGAGGCTGCATTTAAAATAGCAGGGTCCATGGGTTTCAAAGCCGGTGCAGCAAAAGCTAATCCAGTGCTGTTAGAGCCTATTTTTGCGGTGGAAGTGGTGACGCCGGAAGAATACATGGGTGATATCATCGGTGACATCAATAGTCGTCGCGGCATGATGCAGGGTATGGAAGACGAAGCCGGTGCCAAGGTCATTCGTTGTGAAGTGCCGCTGTCGGAAATGTTTGGTTATGCAACGACGGTCCGTTCATTGTCACAGGGGCGTGCCACCTACACCATGCAGTTTGAGAAGTATATGGAAGTCCCCGGCCATGTGGCCGAGGCCATTGTCAAGAAAAGTCAGCGCTAGTCGTAACGGGAGAGTTCAAGATGTCCAAAGGGAAATTTGAGCGGACGAAGCCGCATGTAAACGTGGGAACGATTGGTCACGTGGACCATGGTNAAGACCACATTGACGGCGGCGCTGACGAAGGTGCTGTCGACGAAGTTTGGTGGAGAAGTACGGGCCTATGATCAGATTGACAATGCGCCAGAAGAACGGGCGCGTGGCATCACGATCGCGACCTCGCACGTCGAGTATGAGACGGAAGCGCGTCACTATGCTCACGTGGACTGCCCCGGACACGCCGACTACGTCAAGAACATGATCACCGGAGCGGCGCAGATGGATGGTGCCATTCTGGTCTGTTCAGCGGCGGACGGCCCCATGCCGCAGACGCGTGAACACATCCTGCTGGCCCGTCAGGTGGGCGTACCTTTCATTGTCGTGTTCCTGAACAAGGCTGACATGGTGGATGACGCCGAACTGCTTGAGCTGGTCGAAATGGAAGTCCGCGAACTGCTGTCCAAGTATGATTTCCCGGGAGACGATATACCGGTAATCATTGGCTCCGCCCTGAAGGCCCTGGAAGGCGATCAGAGCGACATCGGCGAACCCGCTATTTTCAAACTGGCAGACGCCCTGGACAGCTACATTCCGTTGCCTGAGCGTCCGGTTGACAAGCCCTTCCTGATGCCGATCGAAGACGTCTTCTCGATTTCCGGACGTGGCACCGTGGTCACCGGGCGTATTGAGCGCGGTATTGTCAAGGTTGGTGATGAAATTGAAATCATCGGCATCCGCGACACCGCCAAGAGCATTGTGACCGGTGTGGAAATGTTCCGGAAGATACTGGATCAGGGACAGGCTGGCGACAACGTCGGCGTGTTGCTGCGTGGCACCAAGAAAGACGACGTGGAGCGTGGACAGGTACTGGCCAAGCCCGGCAGCATCAAACCGCACACCCGTTTTGAAGCGGAAGTGTATGTCCTGTCGAAAGAAGAAGGCGGACGCCACACCCCGTTTTTCAATGGCTATCGTCCACAGTTTTACTTCCGCACCACGGACGTAACCGGTGCGGTGGAATTGCCGGAAGGTGTAGAGATGGTGATGCCTGGTGACAACGTGTTGTTCAAGGTTGCCCTGATTGCCCCGATTGCGATGGAAGAAGGCTTGCGCTTTGCGGTACGTGAAGGCGGCCGTACGGTGGGTGCCGGCGTCGTTTCGAAGGTGGTCGAATAATGGACAGTTCAAAAATTCGTATTCGCTTGAAGTCATACGATTACCGCATGCTGGATATTTCTGCAGCAGAAATCGTTGAAACAGCCCGGCGGACCGGGGCTCGGGTATGCGGTCCTATTCCTCTGCCCACCAAAATCGAGCGCTTCACGGTGTTGCGTTCACCCCATGTGGATAAGAACGCCCGGGATCAGTTTGAACAGCGGACTCATAAGCGCTTGCTCGATATTCTCGATCCCAATGATAAAACCGTAGATGCGCTGATCAAGCTGGATCTTGCAGCGGGTGTCGACGTCGAGATCAAGCTGTAATTTTAGAAAGGACAAGAAAATGGTAATGGGTCTGATCGGACGGAAAGTAGGTATGACGCGTATCATCTCGGATGATGGGCGGGTTCTGCCGGTAACCGTCATTCATGTGGCACCGAACAAGGTGACCCAGATTAAAGATATCGCCACTGATGGTTACTGTGCCGTACAGGTGGCCTGCGGTGAACGTCGTCCCCAAAGGGTAACGTCTGCACTGGCAGGACACTTCCGTAAAAGTGGTGTAGTCCCCGGTCGCTTGCTGAGAGAGTTCCGGGTTGAAGATACCGGGGCATACAGCAGTGGTAGTGAGATTAGTCTTGATGTGTTTACCGCCGGTCAAAAGGTCGATGTAACTGGAACCAGCAAAGGTAAAGGATTTGCTGGGGCCATCAAGCGTCATAATTTCCGGAGTAACCGCGCCAGTCATGGTAACTCACGGGCGCACAATGCACCGGGCTCCATTGGTTGTCGGCAGACACCTGGTCGGGTATTCAAGGGCAAGAAGATGGCTGGACATTTAGGTGATGAACAGGTCACTACGCTGAACCTTGAATTGGTGCGAATTGATGAAGCTCGGCATTTGCTGATGATCAAAGGTGCTGTTCCTGGTGCACGCGATGGTGATGTCATCGTGCGTCCTGCAGTGCGCGGTTAGGAGAGAGAAATATGCAAGTCCAAAGTCTGGAGATTGCCAGCGGCAAAAACAGTCTGGTTGAAATTGCCGACGGTGTTTTTGACGTTCCCTACAACGAAGCGCTATTGCACCAGGTGGTTGTAGCGCAAATGGCTGGCATGCGGGCTGCAACTGCGCACCAGAAGAATCGTTCTGCTGTGCGCGGTGGTGGTCGTAAACCCTGGAAGCAAAAGGGTACCGGTCGTGCGCGCGCTGGTACAACGCGCAGCCCAATCTGGCGTGGTGGTGGTCGGGTGTTCCCTGCTGGTGGTGAAAACTATCACCAAAAGGTCAATAAAAAGATGTGGGCAGGTGCCATGCGTACTGTCCTGGCAGAGTTGTTGCGCCAGGGTCGGTTGCAGATTATTCAGCAGGAAGATTTTTCCGAAGCACGCAGTAAAAACGCGCGTGAATGGATTGATCAGGCCGGTGGTATGGATTTTCTCCTGGTCATGGGTGAAGTGCCAGTCAATTTATTCTTAAGCTTGCGCAATTTTCCGAGAGTCGGTATTGCCGGCTGGCAGGATATCGGTCCTGCAGATCTTCTCCAATATGGCCGTGTGCTGATGGATCAGGACGCAGTCATGAAATTAGGTGAGGTGTACGGATGAACGCAGAACGTAAATATCTGGTCCTTTTAGCCCCGGTCATCAGCGAAAAAAGCACTATGGTGCAGCAGCAGTCTAACCAGTTTGTTTTCAAAGTGGCGCGCGACTCTACTAAGCTTGAAATTAAGTCGGCTGTTGAAAAACTATTTGAAGTTCAGGTGTTGTCTGTTCAGACCTGCAATTACATGGGCAAGGAAAAGCGTATGGGACGGCACGTTGGCCGCCGCTCTTCCTGGAAAAAGGCTTATGTACGTCTGGCCGAAGGCAACAGCATTGACTACGGCGTGGCCTGAGGAAAGGAACTAAAAAATGGCATTGATTAAAACCAAACCCACCTCTGCAGGTCGACGTTTTGTCGTTAAGAGCGTAGATACGCGTCTGCACAAAGGGGATCCATATCCGACGTTGGTGGAATCCCAGTCACATAGTGGCGGCCGTAATAACCATGGGCGAATCACCCGACGCCACCAAGGTGGTGGGCACAAGTCACATTATCGTCTTATCGATTTTAAGCGCAATAAGTTTGATGTTCCCGGTAAGGTGGAACGTATGGAGTATGATCCCAATCGTTCGGCACATATTGCCCTCGTTTGTTATGTCGACGGAGAACGTCGTTACATTCTGGCCACCAAAGGAATGAACGTCGGTGACGCCATCCTTTCTGCTGAACAAACGCCCATTAAGCCCGGTAACTGCATGCCTCTGCGCGGTATCCCTGTAGGTTCGGTAGTGCATAATATTGAAATGCGTCCGGGCAAGGGTGGTCAGATTGCCCGTTCGGCAGGTGCATCGGCTCAGCTCATGGCGCGTGATGGAGAATATGCTCAGTTACGTTTGCGCTCTGGTGAAGTGCGTCGAATTCATGTATCCTGCCGCGCTACCATTGGTGAGGTCGGTAATGAGGAACACGGATCTCAGCAGTTGGGTAAGGCTGGTGCCACACGTTGGCGCGGTGTTCGCCCAACCGTACGTGGTGTGGTAATGAACCCGGTAGATCACCCCCACGGTGGTGGTGAAGGTCGTACTTCCGGTGGTCGGCATCCGGTTTCACCTTGGGGGCAACCGACCAAGGGTTATCGTACCCGTAAAAACAAGCGTACAAGCAATATGATTGTACGACGTCGTTCGCGTTAGTGGTTAAGGGGATTTGACGTGCCACGTTCCATTAAAAAAGGTCCGTTCATTGATGAACATCTGGACCGTAAAGTACAAAGTGCACAGGCGAGTAGTAGCCGACGTCCGATCAAAACATGGTCGCGTCGTTCCACTATTACCCCTGATTTCATCGGTCTGACCATCAGTGTACATAATGGTCGTCAGCACATTCCTGTTGTGGTCAACGAGAACATGGTTGGCCATAAGCTCGGTGAATTTGCACTGACACGGACCTTCAAAGGTCACGTGGCTGACAAAAAAGCCAAGCGATAAAGGGGAATCAGATGAAATCATCAGCTGTACTTAAAGGACTGCAGATGTCTCCCCAAAAAGCGCGACTGGTTGCTGACCTGGTGCGCGGCAAACCGGTAGACAAGGCGTTGGAGATTTTGCAGTTTACCAACAAGAAAGCAGCATTGCCCATTCGGAAATGTCTCGAATCAGCAATCGCTAATGCAGAAAACAATGAAGGTGCCGATGTGGACGCCCTTTTCGTCGAACAGATTCTGATTGACGGTGGTGCGGTGCTGAAGCGCTTTGCGGCCCGGGCAAAAGGTCGGGGCTCACGGATCCTGAAACGGACCAGCCATATCACGATTGTGGTCGCAGAGAGTTAACTGAGGAAGCTATGGGACAAAAAACCAATCCAGTCGGACTGCGTCTGGGAATCATTAAGAATTGGAACTCCCGTTGGTACGGGAAGGGCGATTTCCAGGAAAAGTTGCTGGAAGATATTAAAATCCGCCAGTTCATTCGTGAGAGACTTTCCGGTGGAGCTGTTTCCGATATCATTATCGAACGTCCTGCACGGAGTGCGCGTATCACAGTACATACTGCGCGCCCTGGTATCGTTATCGGCAAAAAGGGCGAAGACATCGAAAAGTTACGTCACGATGTGCAAAAGCGCATGGGTGTTCCGGTTCATATTAATGTCGAAGAAATTCGTAAGCCCGAATTGGATGCGCAGCTGGTTGCTGAAAGTGTTGCACAACAGCTGGAACGCCGAATCATGTTCCGTCGGGCGATGAAAAGAGCCGTTACCAATGCCATGCGTTTCGGAGCGCTGGGTATGCGCATTAATTGTGCCGGTCGATTGGGTGGTGCAGAAATTGCTCGTACTGAATGGTATCGGGAAGGGCGGGTGCCTTTGCACACCCTGCGAGCAGATATTGATTACGGTTTTGCTGAGGCGAAAACCACCTACGGTATTATTGGCGTCAAGGTATGGATTTTTAAGGGCGAAATTCTGGAATGGAGCACGGTACAAAATACCGGTGCTCACCAGAAGTAACGGGAGCTTCAGATGCTGCAGCCTAAACGTACGAAATTTCGTAAACAACACAAGGGACGCAATCGCGGCATAGCGACGCGTGGGAGTAAGGTAAGCTTTGGCGAATTTGGCCTTAAAGCCATTGGCCGGGGCAGAATTACTGCGCGTCAGTTGGAAGCCGCTCGGCGTGCCATTAGTCGTCATGTAAAACGTGGCGGTCGGATCTGGATCCGTATTTTTCCGGACAAGCCCATCAGTAAAAAGCCGGCAGAAGTCCGGATGGGTAAAGGTAAAGGTAACCCTGAGTATTGGGTGGCGCTGATCCAGCCTGGTAAAGTTCTTTATGAAATGGAAGGTGTCAGTGAGGAAGTGGCCCGTGAAGCTTTCGCTTTGGGTGCGGCCAAACTTCCAGTGCAGACCGTATTTGTAAGTCGGCGGGTGATGGGATGAAAGCACAAGAAATACAAAAACTGGATCTGGCCGGCTGCCAGACTGAACTCATGCAATTGCTGGAAGAGCAGTTCAAGTTACGCATGCAGCATGCTACTGGTCAGCTCGCCAAGACCACCCGTTTGCGTACAGTGCGCAGAGATATTGCCCGTGTGCGTACAGTGATTAGTGCCAAGAAGGGAGTGCAGTGATGAGTGAAGTAAAAAATCCCCGTAGTCTCGTTGGCACTGTTGTTAGCGACCGTATGGATAAAACCATTGTAGTTCTGGTCGAAAGACGTATCCAGCATCCGCTTTACAAAAAATATATTCGTCGTTCCAAAAAGTTTCATGCGCACGACGCTGATAATGCCTGCCACATTGGTGACACGGTAAAAATTGAAGAATGTCGGCCTTTGTCTAAAACCAAAAGCTGGCGTCTGGTGAATGTGCTCAGCCAGGGTGTTGTCGAAGGAGATAACGCATGATTCAGATGCAGACTAGATTAAGCGTCGCGGACAACAGTGGTGCGCGGGAAGTGATGTGCATCAAGGTTCTCGGCGGCTCGCACCGGCGTTATGCGGACATTGGCGATGTTATCAAGGTCAGCATCAAGGACGCAGTGCCTCGTGGTAAGGTCAGAAAGGGCGATGTTTACAATGCCCTGGTTGTCCGTACTCGCAAAGGCGTTCGTCGTGAGGATGGTTCCTTGATCCGATTTGATACCAATGCAGCGGTACTGCTTAACAATCAGTTACAGCCTATTGGTACGCGTATTTTTGGACCGGTAACCCGTGAATTGCGCGGGGCTAATTTCATGAAAATAATTTCGTTAGCGCCAGAAGTGCTGTAGGGGATGACCATGTTGAAGTTGCGTAAGGATGATGAAGTCGTGATTCTGGCCGGTAAGGACAAAGGTAAGCGCGGTAAGGTGCTGAAAGTTCTTCGTAGCGAGTCACGGGTGCTGGTGGAGAAGGTGAACATGATCAAGCGTCACGTTCGTCCTGATCGTATGGGCAAGCCTGGCGGCATTGTCGAAAAAGAAGCGCCACTTCATATTTCCAATGTGGCTATTTTCAATGCTACTGCGGGAGCTGCAGACAGAGTTGGTTATAAAACGCTGGAAGGCGAACGTAAGGTTCGGGTTTTCAAGAGCAGCGGCGAAGTTATCAGCGGCCGTTAAGGGTAAAATATAAAATGGAAGCACGTTTACATACTTTGTACAAAAGCGCCATCGCCCCCAAGCTGATGCAGGATTTCGGTTATCAAAGCGTGATGGAAGTACCCAAAATTCTCAAAATCACCTTGAATATGGGTGTGGGAGAAGCAGTTGGTGACAAGAAGATTCTTGAAGCCGCCGTTGGTGACATGACTAAAATTGCGGGTCAGAAGCCGGTAGTTACCCGTGCCCGTAAATCGGTTGCTGCTTTTAAAATTCGGGATGGTTATCCAATTGGTTGCATGGTGACTTTACGTGGTCTGGTCATGTATGAGTTTCTCGATCGCCTGGTAACGGTAGCTATTCCCCGTATTCGCGATTTCCGTGGTCTGTCACCAAAATCTTTTGATGGCCGTGGTAACTACACCTTGGGTGTGAAAGAACAAATCATATTCCCTGAAATTGAATATGATAAAATTGATCGTTTGCGCGGGTTGGACGTGGTGTTCACTACCACCGCCAAGAATGATGAAGAGGGCCTTGGGCTGTTAAAAGCCTTCAAGATGCCCTTCCGGCCTTGAAGGGAGTTTGACGCGTGGCAAAAAAATCATTGATTGCAAAGTCCGAAAGGACCCCAAAGTTTAAGGTGCGTGCGTACCACCGTTGCAAATTGTGCGGACGTTCACGTGGTTACTATCGGAAATTTGGCCTGTGTCGTTTGTGCCTGCGTAAGCATGCCTCGGCGGGTTCAATTCCCGGTATTGTCAAAGCGAGCTGGTGAGGAAACACGATGAGCGTAACGGATCCTATTGCTGATATGCTTACGCGCATTAGAAATGCGCAACAAGTAAATAAAGCGAAAGTCTTAATGCCTGCTTCAAAACTGAAACGCGCCATTGCTCGCGTTCTGGTTGAAGAAGGTTATATTACCGATTTCCGGGAAGAAACACAGGATGGTCATCCGGTTCTGAATCTGACTCTTAAGTATTATGCCGGAGCCGGGGTTATTGCCGAGATCCGTCGTGTAAGTAGACCGGGTGTGCGTATTTATCGGGGTGCTGATGATCTTCCCAAGGTTCGGGATGGATTTGGCATTGCCATCATTTCAACTTCGCAGGGAATCATGACTGATCGTGCGGCACGTACTGCCGGGATTGGTGGTGAAGTACTCTGCGTAGTCTCTTAAGGGAGATTCAGTATGTCTCGAGTAGGGAAACAGCCTGTTACTCTTCCTAAAGGTGTGGAAGTTCATGTGGCTGATAAGTATTTGCATGTAAAAGGTCCCAAAGGTCAGATGTCCACTCCATTTCACTCCAGTGTGACGCTGCAGGTGGACGATGGAGTCGCTACCTTAGCCTGGGCTGATGGGCAAAATGCTTTTGCCGGTACAATGCGTGCCCTGTTAAACAATATGGTGCATGGCGTCTCGGTAGGTTTTGAGCAGAAACTTGAAATTATCGGTGTGGGTTATCGTGCGCAAGCAAAAGGCAAAACTCTAAGCTTGAGTCTGGGATTTTCACATCCTGTAGATTATCCGGTACCTGACGACATTACGATTGAAACGCCGACCCAGACAGAAATCGTGATCAAGGGTATTGATAAGCAGAAAATCGGGCAAATTGCCGCAGACATTCGTGCGTATCGTCCTCCTGAACCGTACAAAGGTAAAGGTGTACGTTATGCAGGTGAAAATGTCCGTCGTAAAGAAGCCAAGAAGAAATAATGGTTGAGGCAGGTAATCATGAATAAAAATACATCCAGACTCCGTCGTGCACGTAAAACCCGTGCCCGAATTGCATCTCAGGCCAAACCAAGACTTTGCGTCTTTCGTTCCGGAAAGCACATCTATGCACAGGTCATTGATGATTCCAAGGGGGTCGTCATTGCCCAGGCATCCAGCGTGGAAGGTGAGTTGCGTGCGACCATGCCCCGAGGTGCCGATGTGGCTGCGGCAGTGACCATCGGTCAGCGGGTTGCCGCCAAAGCATTGGCTGCTGGTGTGAAGGAAGTAGCCTTTGACCGAAGCGGTTATCGTTATCATGGTCGGGTGCGAGCCCTGGCCGACGCCGCCCGCGAGGGCGGGTTGTCGTTCTGACGGAGATCTGAAAAATGGCAAGGGAAAATCGTGATGCTCAGCCCAGCGATGGTATGCAGGAAAAGCTGATTCATATCAATCGTGTATCTAAGGTGGTCAAGGGCGGTCGGCAATTTGGTTTTGCAGCACTGATGGTTGTCGGCGATGGTGATGGCAAGGTCGGGTTTGGTCGTGGTAAAGCCAAGGAGGTTCCTGCGGGAATCCAGAAAGCCACAGACCAGGCTCGTCGTTGGATGACGCAAATCCCATTGATGCGTGGTGGCACAATTCCCTACCCGGTAGAAGGTCGTCATGGTGCTGCTCGTGTCATGTTGCGTCCTGCTCCAGAAGGTAGTGGTGTTATTGCTGGTGGTGCCATGCGCGCTGTCTGTGAAGCAGTTGGCTTGCGCAACGTGGTGGCTAAGTCGCTGGGTTCCAATAATCCTATCAATGTGGTGCGTGCAACTTTTGATGCATTCAACAAGCTTTCCAGCCCCCAGGCCATCGCCATGAAGCGTGGCAAAAGCCTGAAGGAAATTCGTGGTGATGGAGGTCATGATGAGTAAACAGTTACGCATTACTCTGGTAAAAAGTTTAATTGGGGTGACCGAGAATCATCGCCGTGTTGTGGTCGGCCTTGGTTTGCGCCGCACCAACCATACTGTTGAACGTCCTGATACGCCAGAAATCCGTGGCATGGTCAATAAAGTGCCTTACCTATTGCGCTGGGAAGAGTTGTCATGAAATTAAATACAATAGCGCCTGCAGAGGGTGCCAAGAAAGACCGTCGTCGTGTCGGACGCGGCATTGGAAGTGGCCTCGGTAAAACCGCAGGTCGTGGTCACAAGGGGCAGCATGCGCGGTCAGGTGGTTACCACAAGGTCGGTTTTGAGGGCGGTCAGATGCCCTTGCAACGCCGTATTCCTAAAAGAGGATTTCGGAATACCTTTGGTGCCCGTACTTGCGAGGTAACCTTGTCCCAGCTGGAAAATGCAGCGATTGATGGTGTGGTCGACATGGAAGGCCTACTGTTGCGGCGCATTGTTCGGGGCATTCCGGACGTCGTTAAGGTTATTTTGACGGGTGAATTGAGCCAAGCGCTTACCGTGCGTGGATTGAGAGTCAGTGCGGGAGCCAAGGCTGCGATTGAAAGTGCTGGCGGAAAGGTCGAAGAATAATGGCCGGGTTGCGTAACATTGCGGGTGCCGCAAAGGGCGCTGGTAAGATCAATGAATTACGTAACCGCATTTTGTTTCTGCTGGGTGCTTTGCTGGTTTTTCGTATTGGTGCGCATATTCCGGTTCCGGGCATTGATCCGGCTGCTATGGCTTCTTTTTTCAATGAGCAGCGCGGAACAATTCTCGGCATGTTCAACATGTTCTCCGGCGGTGCTCTGTCGCGCTTGACAGTTTTTGCATTGGGGATCATGCCCTATATCAGCGCTTCCATTATTTTCCAACTGGCGGGTTCTGTTTTCCCCAAGCTGGAAGAACTAAAAAAAGAAGGCGAGTCAGGCCGTAGAAAAATCACCGAATACACGCGTTATGCCACGGTCGGTCTCGCCCTCATGCAAGGGCTGGGTATTGCTGTTGCCATTGAAAAAATGCACGCAGGTCATATTCCTGTTGTAATTGATCCTGGTCCTTTGTTTTTGTTTACCACGACGATCTCTCTGGCCTGCGGTACGGTTTTTCTCATGTGGATTGGTGAACAAATCACCGAGCGAGGTATTGGCAATGGCATATCGCTGATCATTTTCGCGGGGATTGTCGCGGGGCTACCTGATGCTATCGGGACAACCTTTGAGTTGATGCAAACCGGGCAGTTCCAGCCGCTGTTTGTGGTGGCACTATTTGTTCTGGCTCTTCTGGTTACCGCTTTTGTGGTCTTTATGGAAAGCGCCCAAAGACGTGTTCCTATTCAGTACGCCAAGCGTCAGGTTGGACGTAAAATTTATGGTGGACAAAGCACGCACATGCCCCTCAAGGTCAATATGAGTGGCGTTATTCCACCGATTTTTGCGACCAGCATATTATTGTTGCCAGCTACGCTTTCGGGGTGGTTTGCCAATGTCCCAGGTATGGAATGGTTGGCGCGCTTCGGCCAGGCCTTGAGTCCGGGTTCTGCGCTATATGTCGTCGTATTTACTACGGCCATTGTATTTTTTGCCTTCTTTTATACGGCAATGGTCTTTAATCCGAGAGACACGGCCGATAACCTCAAAAAGTCCGGTGCGTTTGTTCCAGGGATCAGACCAGGGGAACATACTGCCCGTTACATGGACAGGATTTTAACGCGTCTAACCCTTTGGGGAGCCATTTACCTGACACTGGTCTGCTTGTTGCCGGAATTTCTCATTGTTCAGTACAACGTGCCTTTTTATTTAGGTGGCACCAGTTTGCTGATTGTGGTTGTAGTAATGATGGATCTCATGGGTCAGATTCAAAGTCATCTGCTTACGCATCAATATGAAGGGTTGATTCGTAAGAATCCCCTGAGTGGACGATGAGTTTGGCCAGACACCTCATTTTTCTGGGTGCTCCAGGAGCGGGTAAGGGTACACAGGCTCAGCGACTGGCTCAATATTTAGGCTTGCCTCATGTCTCTACCGGTGATATGCTCCGCGCCTCTGTTCAGTCTGGTAGTGATATAGGACGTCGTGCTGCTGCAGTGATGGATTCCGGAGCACTGGTCAGCGACGACATTATCATTGGTATTGTTGCAGAGCGCTTGACGTTGGAAGATGCGGTTGCTGGGGTGATATTCGACGGCTTCCCGCGCACCGTGTATCAAGCGCATGCATTAGACCAACTATTGCAGGATAGCGGTGGGGTCATCTCTGCTGTACTGCATATTGCACTGGATGATGAGGAAATTGTTGTGCGGCTTTCAGGACGGCGTGTGTGTTCTGGTTGTGGCGCGATTTATCACGAACGCTATCATCCTTCATTGGTCACTGCAGTTTGTGATCAATGTGGGGGCAGTCTGGTCCAGCGTGAAGATGACCAGCCGGATGTGATCAGAAAACGTCTGGCGGTTTATCAGGCGGAAACAGCTCCTTTGATCGCTTATTATCACGATCGGCCAGCCTACCATCAGATTGATGGTCATGGTGAGGCGGATGAAGTGTTTGCCAGAATCGTGGAAGCGGTGAGGGAAAAAGATTAGATGTCTAAAGAAGATACTCTGGAGATGCAGGGCGAAGTGATTGAAAACCTGCCGAGTGCAACTTTTAAAGTGCGTCTCGAAAATGGGTATGTAGTGAATGCACATATATCCGGCAAAATGCGTATGCATTATATCCGTATCCTGCCAGGAGATAAGGTGACCGTAGAAATGACGCCCTATGATTTAACCAAGGGTCGCATTATATATCGTGCCAAATAGGGGGTTGTAATGAAAGTTCGGGCGTCGGTAAAAAAGCTCTGTCGTAATTGCAAGATAGTCCGTCGTAACGGTGTGGTGCGGGTCATTTGCGTGGAACCCCGTCACAAGCAACGTCAAGGTTAAGGCGACTAAATTTATCAGTCTGTGGGATTGACCCACTTAGTCTTTTGGAGGAATTGCGGATGGCCCGCATCGCTGGTGTTAATATTCCAAACAACAAGCAAATAGAAATTGCTTTGACGTATATTTATGGTATCGGCAGAACTCGTTCGCAGAGTATTTTATCTGCAGCTGATATTGCTTTTGATATGCGCGTCAAGGACATCAGCGAACCCGAGCTGGAACGCATTCGGGCTGAGGTCGCCAAATTTCTGGTGGAAGGTGATCTCCGTCGTGAGGTAACCATGAACATCAAACGATTGATGGATCTTGGTTGCTATCGCGGTATTAGGCATCGTCGTGGACTTCCTGTTCACGGCCAGCGTACCAAGACGAACGCACGGACACGTAAGGGTCCTGCCAAATCGATCACTCGTTAACTAGGAAGATTCCGGTAATGGCGAAAACTCAGACAAACTCCCGTGTGCGGAAGAAAGTAAAGAAAAACGTACTTGATGGAGTAGCGCATATATATGCGTCATTTAATAACACCATCATCACCATCAGTGACCGTCAGGGCAATGTCCTGACTTGGGCCAGCTCTGGTGGCTCCGGTTTCCGTGGGTCGCGCAAAAGCACCCCTTTTGCCGCTCAGGTGGCAGCGGAAAACGCGGGTAAAAAAGCGCAGGAATATGGTGTCAAAAATCTGGATGTAGAAGTGCGCGGTCCTGGGCCCGGTCGGGAAAGTACTGTTCGTGCGCTGCATTCCATCGGCTTTCGCATTGCGAGTATTCGCGACGTCACGCCGATTCCCCATAACGGCTGCCGTCCGCCTAAAAAGCGGCGTGTTTAATTTTTAGGTGGAGGTAGTTAGTGGCTAAATATACGGGTCCCAGTTGTCGTTTGTGCCGTCGTGAAGGCGGCAAGCTCTTTCTGAAAGGTGAGAAATGCTTTTCGGACAAATGTCCTGTGAGCATTCGTGCCTATGCACCAGGCCAACATGGTCAGCGTCGTGGAAGAGTGAGCGAATACGGCGGTCAGCTGCGTGAAAAGCAGAAAATTCGGCGCATTTATGGTGTTCTCGAAGGTCAGTTCCGACGTTATTTCGAGCGGGCCAGTCAGACTCGGGGTGTAACCGGTGAGACCCTGCTGCGTCTTCTGGAACTGCGTCTGGACAATGTTGCGTACCGGCTTGGATTTGGATCTTCGCGTGCGGAAGCCCGTCAGGTCGTTCGCCATGGCCATGTTCTGGTCAATGGCCGCCGCGTTGATATTCCATCCTATCAGGTCCGCGCCGGCGATGTGGTGAGTGTGGCTGAATCTGCCCGTCAACATGTACGGATTGTAGCTGCGGTTGAAGCAGCCGGTGGTCGCGGATTTCCTGAATGGGTGAGCATGGATGCTGCCACACTCAGTGCAACAATTAAGGCCGTACCGGCGCGTGAAGATATCGCACCGGATTTGAACGAACAGGTCGTCGTGGAGTTGTACTCTAAGTAAGACCGGGGGTTGAGGAACGCTTATGACTGATGTTGGTGATTTGTTACGTCCGCAGGGCGTAGAAGTTGAAGAAATTTCCGTACGTCGTGCGCGCCTGTCTTTGGGCCCTCTGGAACGTGGCTTTGGTCACACCTTGGGCAGTGGTTTGAGGCGTATTCTGCTTTCTTCGCTGAAGGGAGCGGCAGTGACCGAGGTGGAGATTGAGGGTGTTCTGCACGAATATTCAAGCATCGAAGGGGTGCAGGAAGATGTCGTGGATATTCTCCTCAATCTGAAAATGCTTGCGGTCCGCTCCCAGGGACACAGTGATGTGATGGTTACCTTGCGCAAGCGTGGCCCGGGTTTGATGACCGGTGCAGATATTGTTTCTGAGCATGGTATTGAAGTGGCCAATCCTGATCAGGTCATAGCTACTTTGACTCGGGATGTCGAACTGGTCATGCATCTGCGGATTGACGATGGTCGCGGCTATGATGCTGCAGCTACCCGGCGTCAGAATCATGAGAAACGTATTGGCGTGATGGCGCTGGATGCCAGTTTCAGTCCGGTTTTGAAAGTTAGTTACCAGGTCGAAAATGCGCGTGTAGAACAGCGTACCGATTTGGATCGCTTGGTACTGGATGTGGAAACCAACGGCGTCGTTGATCCGGTTTGGGCTGTTCAGGAGGCCTCACGGATTCTGCGTAGTCAGTTGGGCGTTTTGGCTGGCGCTGAAAACCAGCAGGAGCCTGAAGCTTCTCAGGTACAAAACGGTCAGGATCTGATGCCCTTGCTGATACGTCCCGTGGATGATCTGGAGCTGACGGTTCGTTCTGCCAATTGTCTCAAAGCAGAAGATATTTTTTACATTGGTGATCTGGTTCAAAAATCCGAACAGGAACTATTGAAAGCTCCTAATCTCGGCAAAAAATCACTCACTGAAATCAAGGAAGTGCTGGTGGCCCATGGCCTCAGTCTGGGTATGCGTGTTGAAAACTGGCCGCCGGAGAACCTGCCGCCCATTTCCGGGCGCGGCGCAGACGTTGATGTTAACGGCTAATGTTCAGAATTTGGTAGAGGGAATGGGTTATGCGTCATCGCAAAAGTGGTAAGCAACTAAATAGAAATAGCAGCCATCGGCAGGCCATGTTTGCCAACATGATGGTGTCCTTGTTTCACCATGAGCGTATTGTTACGACGCTTCCAAAGGCCAAAGAGCTGCGCCGCTTTGCCGAACCGATGATAACCTTGGCGAAGGATGCCACGGTTGCCAAGCGTCGTCTGGCTTTTGCGCGCTTGCGTGATCGGCAGGCCGTGGTTAAACTTTTCGATGATCTCGGCCCACATTATGCTGCGCGTCCCGGTGGTTATTTGCGTATTGTGAAATATGGCTTTCGTGCTGGTGACAATGCCCCTTTGGCTATTGTCGAGTTGGTCGATCGTCAGGTTGCTACTGCCTGATATCGCTGTACAAGGGCTTTTGAAGCACAAATCGGTCCATGATGAAAATCTGGGCCGTTTTTTTGTGCTTTTTTTAGGTTTCTATCTACACATTCAACATGACTATGTACTATAGTAGTTTGGTATCGTTGTGCTTATTCTTCGGTACCCATGCTAATAGGAGGAGTGTATGAAGAAGTTGACCCGTCGTGAATGGTTCCGGTCGAGTGGTAAGGTGGTTTTGGCAGCCGCAGTGGTACCGGCAGTGCTGTCCAATATCGCAGAGGCCGCAACCAGTAAGGCTAGTCAGGCCTCAGTGCAGTATGTTACCCACCCCAACGGCAAGGAAATGTGCAGTAATTGCAAATTTTTTATCCCTGGAGCCAAACCCAACGAAGATGGGGCGTGCAAGGTCGTGTCGGGCAAAATTAGTCCCCATGGATATTGCGCTGTTTATATGCCGAAAAAATAAATCGCTGAATTATTGCTGTCCGGTGCTGCCAAATCCGGCACTACCCCTCTCTGTGGCAGCAAACTCATCCACCACCAGAATTTCGGGGCGAATAACGGGTACCAGAACCATCTGTGCTACCCGTTCTCCCGGTTCAATGACAATTTCATCTTGACTGCGGTTCCATAGTGACATTTTTATGGGTCCCTGGTAATCCGCATCAATGAGACCGGTTAGATTACCCAATACCAGTCCCTTATGTCCGAGCCCGGAGCGGGGTAACAGGAGTGCGGTGATTCCGGGATCACCGATGTGCATGGCAAAGCCAGCTGATACTAACTCCACAGTGTTTGCCAACAGATGCAAGGGCTCATCCAGGCAGACGCGTAAATCCATCCCAGCGGCGTCAGCGCTGGCATAATGGGGTAAAGGCCATTGTTTACCAATGCGTGGGTCGAGGATGCGAATTTGCAAATTAGTCACGGGAATGATGAACCTCGCTGGCGAAGTGGATTTTGCTGATGTGGCGGATGAGTATTCTTGCCATATCAATTTTACGGCAAGCTGGAATTTCTATTTGCATTTTATCGTGGAGTAGGGTGCAGGCATTGATTTCACAGCCCATTCCAGTCGTGCTCCTGCTGATATCGTTGACAATTATGGTATCGGCCCCCTTGCGGCTTGCTTTGGCGCGTGCTGAATCCAAGTGATCCCGGGTTTCTGCGGCAAAGGCAACAATGACCCGTGGGCGTTGGGGGTGACGATGAATGCTGGCCACGATATCTGGATTCTGCGTTAACGCAATCTGCTCAGGAACTGCTGATTTGGGCGTTTTATGCGGGCTTTGCAGAGTGGGTCGATGGTCCGCAACTGCGGCATTGGCAATCAATAAATCCGTGGGTATTTCCAGACTATGCAGGCAGGCCTCGAGCATCTCCTGAGCCGAGGTGACATCTTCGCGCACAATCCCTGGCGGCGTTGCTTCATGACTGGGACCGCTGATGAGTCTTACCTGCGCACCGGCTTCAGCACAAGCCTGAGCCAGTGCAAATCCCTGTTTGCCGCTTGCCCGGTTGGTCAGTCCCCGGGCTGGATCTAGGCTTTCCCAAGTGGGGCCTGCAGTAACCAGTATTTGCTTTCCAGAAAGCGTTTTGCTGGCCAGAGCCAGGCGCAGTTGGCTAACTATCTGCTCTGGTTCCAACATGCGTCCCGCACCCTCTTCGCCACAAGCCAAAACTCCGGCATCAGGGCCCAGAAATTGGGCACCAAATTCAAGCAAACGCCGGACATGTCCCTGGGTTGCAGAATGTGACCACATGCTGGCGTTCATGGCCGGAGCAAGAAAAACGGGTGCGTGCGTGACCAGCAGCAGGGTACTGAGTAGATCATCGGCAAGGCCCAGGGAAAAACGGGCAAGACTATTTGCCGTCACCGGCGCCACAATAATGGCATCCGGCCAGCGCGCCAAGCGAATATGATCCATTGCGGCTTCTTCCTCAGCGGCAAATAAATCCTGGCGTACCGGCTGACCACTCAGGGCCTGTAAAGTGATGGGTGTAACAAACTGCCTGGCACTTTGGGTCATGACTACGCGCACTTCCGCACCCATGCGCAGCAAATGGCGGACTATTTCCGGACTTTTATAGGCCGCAATGCTGCCACAAATTCCCAGCAGAATTCGTTTGCCAGCCAGGGGCTCGGTCGTGTTGAATAGGGTTTCTATCATGATATTCCCAGTTTAAGGGAAGGAGGGAGCAAATGGCTATTACTGATTGGCCGGTGGACGAACGGCCGCGAGAAAGATTATTACAGAAAGGCGCGCAAAGTCTGTCTGATGCCGAGCTTTTGGCGATTTTTCTGCGGGTTGGTGTGAAAGGTAAAAGTGCAGTGGATGTATCCCGGGAATTGCTGCAAATTTTTGGTGGGTTGCGGGCCTTGCTGACGGCTACCCGGGATCAGTTTTGTGCGCATCATGGTATGGGTGATGCGAAATATGCTTTACTGCAGGCGGTATTGGAGATGGGGCGACGGCATCTGGCAGAAGATTGGCAGCGGGGTAGTTGCCTGGACTCCCCACAGCGCGTTCGCCAGTATTTGTCGGCCAGTCTGCGCGATCGCGGCCGGGAAATATTCGCTGTCATTTTTCTGGATCATCGCCACCGGGTGTTGAAGCTCGAAGAAATGTTTTTGGGGACCATAGATGCTGCGACAGTCCATATTCGCGAAGTGGTGAAGCGCGCGCTGGAGTTGAATGCGTCCGCCTTGATTGTCGCGCACAATCATCCTTCCGGCGTGGCAGAGCCGAGCTCTGCTGATCTCGCGCTGACCCGGCGTCTGGAAAGTGCCATGCAGTTACTGGAGTTGCGTTTGCTGGATCATTTTATTGTCGGTGAAGGTGAACCCTTGTCTTTGCGCGAGCAGGGGGGTTGGTGAATAAAAATAAACCCATCTGGCAGCGCGCACTCTATGCTCTGCGCGGGCTGAGGATTGCCGCACGGGAAGAAGCCAGCTTTCGCGCAGAATTATGGGCTGTGCTGGCGGCCGTGGCGTTTTTGCTTTGGGCGCAGGTCGCTTTATGGTGGTGGGGTTTGGCCCTGCTGTGGATGGCCATGCTGTTGGCTACCGAGTTATTGAATAGTGCAGTAGAGTCGCTGGCGGATCTGGTCAGTCCCGAATTTCATCCCCTGGTTGCTCGCGCCAAGGATTGTGGGGCGGCAGCGGTTTTTGTCTTGAGCAGTGTCGGTGTTGCTCTGCTGTTACTGATTTTGTGGCAGCATTTCCATGCTGGGGGTGGATAAGATGGGTGTTATTTTACCCGGTGCGCTGTTGCTGCCTATAATGGCTGTATATGCGGGTTGCGGCGGGGCTTATGGAAGCCACGGACTGGCTGCCGGAAAATTGCAAAACGTAGGGAGAAATAATGGGTATTAACGCAGGCATTACCGTTATTGCCGTTGTCTTGATCATTATTATGCTGATCATTGCGGTGACTGCGGGCGTATTTATTCGGACTTTTTTGCGTTTGGAAAGATTGCTGGCCCGTGCTGAACAGGATGTTGGCCCCCTGATTTTTGAGCTGAAGTCGGCCTTGGTAGATATCAAGAAAATGACCCAGGTGGGGCGGGCGCAGATGAATCGGGTGGATTCCACCATGAAGTACCTCAGTCGGGAAATTATGGAAACCACCGAAACCCTGGTCCAGCCTGTACAGGAACTCGGTATGTGGTATCGGGCTTTGCGCACAGGCTGGCGCTATTTTTCACGCAAACGTTAAAGCCGGAAACGGCGAGGAGAAAAACCATGAGAAACGCAGAAGGTTTTGTAGTGGGGATTCTGGTAGGTGCAGTAGGCGCCTTATTGCTGGCACCAGCCAGCGGTGCGGAAACCCGTCAGGAATTGCGTAAGGCGATGGACAAGGGTAGAGAGCGTTTTTACAACCTGGAATCTTTGGCGGAAGAACGCATTGCGGTGTTGATTGATGAAATCCAGGAAAAAACTGCTCGATTGATGGATGCCGGCGGAGATTTGATGGAATCCAAACGTGAAGATTTGCTGGAGGCTATCCAGGTAGCCAAGCGGGCTCTGGCCGACGAGCGGGATATTCTTACCAGAAGCACACGTGCCCGTCGGGAAGTGCTGTTGGAAGAAGAAGAGAACCTCTGATTTCAGTGTTCGACACGTGACTTTTTATGGTGTAATCAATCATTTCATGGTGCGGTTGCGGGTCGGGACGGCTATGATGTGCAGACCGAATTCTTAAGGAGATACAGATGGCTGATAAATTGTTGATGGTTATGGTAAACACCGATCCTTCCAACCCCCAGGAACTGGGTGCGCCGTTCTTTCAGGCTACCGTTGCTGCCGCAATGGATTTTGACGTGGAAGTGGTGTTGACCGCCCGTGCCGGTGAGTTGGCCAAAAAAGGCGTGGCGGAAAAAATGTTCGTGATGCCTGGCAGTCCCAAAAGTGTCTACGATTTCATCAAGGATGCCCATGAGGCTGGCGTAAAGTTTTTTGTCTGCACTCCGACTCTGGAATTGTGGGACTGCACCAAGGAAGATTTGATTCCTGAAGTATCCGACGTGGTCGGTGGCGCTTATGTGATTGAGCAGGCCATGGACGACGACGTGGTCACCTTTACATATTGATGCCAAGATGACACCTACCCATTTGGGGCCCGCTGAACATCTGTTCAGCGCGGAAGAGGTGGAAGCGGCCATCCAGAGGATGGCCGTTGCCATTAATAAGGATCTTGAACATCTGACCCCACATCGCCCGGTGGTGCTGCTCTGTGTGTTGACTGGCGCCATTGTCGTGGTGGGCCAGCTCATGCCGCATTTGCATTTTCCCATGACGCTGGATTGTGTACAGGTCAGTCGCTACGGTTCAGAAACCAGTGGTGGCGAGTTGCAATGGCGTACGCGTCCCAAGGAGTCTCTCTCAGGGGCTGTTGTGCTCCTGGTGGATGATATTCTGGATGAAGGTATTACCCTCAAATCCATTCAGGATTATTGCATGGCAGAAGGTGCTGTGGCGGTGCATACGGCGGTGATGGTACGCAAGATGCGGCCGCGATCTGTGGACCTGCAGGTAGATTACGTCGGTCTGGAGGTTCCAGATCAGTTTGTGTTTGGCTATGGTCTGGATGCCCGAGGCCTGGGCCGTAATGCCCCGGGAATTTTTTTTCTCCCGGAGGATCACTAAATGGGTGTGGTCGGCATTATTGGTGGAAGTGGTTTGACGCGACTCAATAATCTGCAGATCCGTAATCGTCGGGTGGTGAGAACGCCGTTTGGTGAGGCTTCCGGCCCCCTGACTTTTGGTGATCTGGGCGGGCAGGAAGTGGTTTTTCTGGCTCGGCACGGTTACGGACATACCATTCCCCCGCACCGGGTGAATTATCGTGCCAATATCTGGGCCTTGCACCATGTGGGAGTGACCCATGTGATTGCCGTGGCGGCGGTGGGTGGTATCAGTGCAGCCATGCAATCCGGGGTGATATGTATTCCGGACCAGTTGATTGACTACACCAGCGGAAGGCCTGGCACTTTCTTTGAAGGTGGCGAAAGCATGGTGGTCCATATTGATTTTTCCGAACCCTACTGCGGACGTATTCGTGAACGTCTTTTAGAGGGGGCAAAGATTTCTGATGTGGGGGTGATAGATGGGGCTACCTATGCGGCTACCCAAGGTCCCCGTCTGGAAACCATTGCGGAAATTCGGCGCATCGAAAAAGATGGTGGAGATATTGTGGGCATGACTGGTGCACCGGAAGCGGTATTGGCCCGCGAGATCGGTCTTTGTTACGCACCCATATCGTTGGTAGTCAATCCGGCCGCTGGCAAATCCAGCGAGCCCATCACCATGGAGGCCATTGACGCCGTCATGCATGAGGGCATGGAAAGAGTCCGGGCGATTCTGGCCAGTACGGTGCCTCTGCTGGCTGATTGCCCGCAATGTGACTGCGGCGTTTCCGTAGGCCCGGAAGCACTTAAACATTTGCACAGTCGGCGCAAGTAACGAGCGGCTAAAAAAGGCAGATCGTCAGTCAGATCTGCCTTTTTAACTTTTCAGCGTAAAGTGACCAACTCTTCCGAGCTGGTGGGATGAATGGCGATCGTATCGTCAAAATCCTTTTTGCTGGCGCCCATGCGTAAAGCCACTGCAAAACCCTGCAACATTTCGTCGACGCCATCGCCAATGGCATGCAAACCGACAATTTTTTCTTCCCGTCCTACGGTCACCAGTTTCATGGCGGTTTTTTCAGGGTCTTCGGAAAATGCCCGCAACATCGGGGTAAAACGGGTTTGATACACCTTGACGGCTTCATCCCCGTAAGTTTCCCGCGCGGCCGTTTCGCTGAGGCCTACCGTGGCGATGGGGGGATGGCTAAAGACTACCGTCGGCACCAGCGTGGTATCCAGGTGGCGTTCGGGCTGCTGGTTGAATAAGCGATCCGCCAGTCTTCTCCCGGCAGCAATAGCCACCGGGGTCAGGGCGGGAGCGCTGGTCACGTCGCCCAACGCATAAATGCCAGGAACAGTGGTGTTTTGGAAAGCATCCACGGGAATGAATCCGTTTGCGTCTGAGCTGATGCCGGCATTTTCCAGCCCCAGTTCTGCACTGTTTGGACGTCTGCCAATCGCCCAAATGACGGCATCCAGTCCGCCCAGGCAGTCTCCATCCTGAAAGTGCAGGCATAAACCATCAGGGCGTTTTTCCAGCTCATGCACCTGACGCTGGGCCAGCAAATTGATGCCTTGGTGGAGCATGGCCTCCATCAGATGTTCACGGAGCATCGGCTCGAAATCATTCAGAAAATGCTTGCGACGCATGAGCAGTGATACATCACTGCCCAAAGCATGCAAAACGCCAGCCAGTTCCACGGCAATATAACCGGCTCCGACAATGGCGACACAGCGTGGAGCCTTTTCCAACTCAAAAAAACCGTCCGAACTGATACCCAGCTCGGCACCAGGAATATTCGGCCAGGTGGGTTGGCCACCAGTAGCGATGAGGATGTGCGGGGCACGCAGAATCTTACTGTCTACTTCCACCTGGTTTTTGTCATGAAAACGCGCATGTCCACGAATCAAGGTAACGCCATTACCATCCAGTCCCTGTGCATAGCGGCCATTGAGACGATCAATATAAGCGTCTCTTTTGGCCTTGAGCCGTTCCCAATGAAAACTGGAGGCAACCGCATCAAAACCATAGTCTTCTGCCATCCTCATTTGTTCGGCCAGGTGAGCAGCATTCCAGAAGATTTTTTTAGGCACACAACCGACATTGACGCAGGTGCCTCCCAGTGGTCCTGCTGCGATCAATGCAGTTTTGGCCCCATAGCTGGCTGCCCGGTTGGCCGTGGCAATACCGCCACTGCCGCCGCCAATGACGATTAAATCATAATCCTGGTTCACGCTGGTTTCTCCTTGTTTTGCTGCGTTTATTCCGGCTTTCTGGATTCAGGTTAATACAAATTTATTTACCTAAAAACTTCTCCAGATCATCTGCACCACCAATATGGCGTCCGCCAATAAACACCTGGGGTACCGTCGAGCGGCCACTGACTGCGCGAATACTGCGCGAGCTGATGCCCGTCCCCATGCCGGTGTGGATTTCCTCGAAAACCATATTACGTTCTTTTAACAGGGCTTTGGCCCGGGCGCAGTGCGGACAACCTTCACGCGTAAATACGGTGATAAATTCCGGATCCCTGGCCTCGGGATTGATGTAACGCAACATGGTATCCGCGTCGGAGACTTCAAAGGGATCACCGGGTTTGTCAGGCTCGATAAACATTTTGCTAATGACGCCATCCTTGACCAGCATGGAGTAGCGCCAGGAACGCTTACCAAATCCCAAATCGCTTTTGTCTACCAGCATACCCATACCCTGGGTAAAATCCCCATTCCCATCGGGAATCAGGCGGATATTTTCTACGCCCAGTTCTTTGGCCCAGGCATCCATCACAAAAGCATCGTTCACTGAAAGGCAGATAATTTCATCCACACCGTTTTCCCGAAAGGTCGGAGCCAATTCGTTGTAACGGGGCAGATGGCTGGAAGAACAGGTCGGGGTGTAAGCACCGGGCAATGAAAATACCACGACGGTTCTGTCCTTGAAGAGGCTGTCACTGCTCATATCCCGCCATTGGTTGTCGACGCGGGTGCGAAAAGTGGCTTGTGGAACCGATTTACCTTCCATACTGGTAAGCTTCATAACGATCTCCTTGTGCGGTTGTGGAAACAATGCATCACGATGTGTTCTGCACTATGAACAATAATAGAATAAGTCTAAAAAATGTGCAATATATTTTGCTGACGCCCCTGACTCACCTGAATATAAGCTAACTCTCTTGGTAAAGCTGGTGTTTCTTGTTGCCTCGTCCAACTGCCTTTTATGGGCGTGGGTGTAGTAGATGTTCTTCAGTCCAAGTTGTCATGATGCAGGACGATCGCGAAAAAACTACGGTGTCCCGCAAATGGTTTGCCCAGGCAGTGCAACTTATATTTACAGGGTATGATTGTCATCAGGGAGTCTCTTGGTATGCGTGTATTTATTACTGGCGCGACGGGTTTCATAGGTACGGCGGTTGCACGTGAATTGAAGGAAAATGGCCACACAGTGGTCGGGCTAGCCCGCACCAGCGCGAAGGCGGTGGCACTACGAAGGCAAGGAATTGAGCCACATCAGGGTGATCTGGATGATCTTGATAGTCTGCGCGCAGCTGCTGCAGGGTCTGATGGTGTGATTCATCTCGCTTTCATGCATGGATTATCTAGTGTCTCTTGGCGTAGCTGCCTGTATATATTGGCTGGCGGCACACCGGATAGAATCGTACAGCGCTTTCTCAAAGTCGTCAGTGACGCCGACCGGCGCGCCATTGATGCGATGAGCACCGTCTTGCAGGGCTCGAACCGCCCGCTGGTCGCCACGTTTGGTACTTTGGGTTTGGCTGCCGCCGGTGTTATGCGTAATGTGCCTGGTGTAGAGGCGGATGGACCGGATCCGGCTTCCCCCGGCTATGGACGTGCCATCACCGAGACTGTGCTCGAAAGGTGGGCAGACAGTGGTGTGCGCACATCAATTGTCCGGTTGTCACCCACCGTGCACGGCGCTGGCGACAACGGGCTAATGCGGCAGATAATCCAGACGGCGCGTAAAAAGCGGATGATGGGATACGTTGGAGATGGACGCAATCGCTGGCCTGCTGTGCATCGTGACGACGCGGCAAAGCTGTTCAGGCTTGCGTTGGAAAAAGGTACAGCTGGTGCCCGTTATCATGGTGTAGCAGAAGAGGGTGTTGCCATGTCTGACATCGCCGGCATGATTGGCCAACGGCTGGGCCTGCCAGTGAAGTCGGTGACTTCTGAAGGAGCAAAAAAGCAGTTCGGGTGGCTGGGTCCGTTTATGGCGTTGGATAATCCTAGCTCCAGCAGTTGGACACGCGCACAGCTGGGTTGGCAACCGCGCGGGCCGTTATTGCTCAAAGACCTTGAAGCCAGCGATTATTTCCGCGACTGATTCGAGGTTCAGGCATAGTATGAGCATTAACGCTTCTGTTTGGTATTCACCTTTGTTGCGCCATACTCCATTTATCGGGCTATCGGTCCCGAGGTAATTCATGGACCCGCTTTCGGATATGCTGTCTTTGCTCCGACCGCAGAGCTATGCATCTCGCGGTCTTGACGCGGGCGGCCGTTGGGCACTGGATTTTCCATCTGGCCCGGGAATCAAGTGCTACGCACTGACTACAGGACGTTGCTGGTTGTGGGTTGACGGCAAAAATTCGCCGATTGCGATGACGGCTGGTGACTGCGTGCTGCTGCCGCGTGATCTAGCATTCCGTTTTGGCAGCGATGCAGATGTGCCAGCGCAGGACGTAATGACATTGATTTCCGATACGCAGATGGGGGCCGTGATTACTCTCAACGGCGGGGGAGAATGTAGCGGCGTGGGCGGTTATTTTGAGTTTATAGATCCACAGGCTGATCTGCTGCTTAGCCTGTTGCCGCCTGTGATACAGGTACGCGAAGAGTCAGACCGTGTTGCTTTGCGTCAGTCGATAGAGCGTTTGATGCAGGAGCTCCGTGAACCACAGCCCGGTGGCGAGTTATTAGCTGGCCACATTGCGCAGATGCTGCTGATACAAGCTTTGCGCCTATTCCTGGCTGATGGTTCTGAACAGGGAATAGGGTGGTTGTTCGCCTTGGCTGATCGCCATATCGGCGCGGCGCTGGTCGTCCTACATGCTGACCCAGGCTATCGCTGGACCCTGTTGGCGCTTGCGCAACACGCTGGTTTGTCTCGTTCCAGTTTCGCTAAACGCTTCAAAGCCACTGTTGGCGAAGCACCTATGGAATATCTCACCAGTTGGCGTATGCAGCTCGCTGCTGATCGACTTGTGCGCAGGCAAGAATCCGTTGCCAGCATAGCCTACGCGTTGGGTTACGAATCTGAAAGTGCCTTCAGCGTGGCTTTCAAACGTCGGATGGGCTGTCCACCGGAAAGGTATGCTCGGGGTGGTTCCATTTAGAACCAGCCAAGAAAATGCGCTGCAGTATCCAGTCCGCCATAGCGAATCTGAAAATCGGCCTGGGCGCGGACAACCGCCTTGGCATGATAGGCAATACCCACACCTGCCTTGCGTAACATCGGCAGATCATTGGCACCATCGCCAATGGCAATGCAGTAACTGGCATCGGTTCCGGCACTGATGGCCAGCAAATCGAGAAGGTCGGCCTTGGCGTTGGCATCGACAATATCACCCAAAACCTGCCCGGTGATTTTACCATCGACAATCTCCAGGGTATTGGCAAAGGCATAATCCAGATCCAGCATTTCCTGGAGATGGCGGGTAAACTGGGTGAATCCACCGGAAACTACACCGGTTTCCAGACCCCGAGACTTGGCCGCCTGGATGAGTTCCCGGGCGCCTGGACTCAGTTGCAGGCGTTCGCGAATGATGGCGTCGATAGTGCTGGCGGGTGTGCCCTGGAGCAAACGCACCCGCTCGCGCAGGGAGGTCTGAAAGTCCAGTTCACCCGCCATGGAGCGTTCGGTAATGGCGGCAACCTGCCGCTTGAGACCCAGGTGATCCGCCATTTCATCAATACATTCAATGCTGATCAAGGTGGAGTCCATGTCGGTCAACAACAGCTTAAAGTGACCAGCTTCCCAGAGTGGTGTTATGGCCAGATCAAGCTGGATGCCTTCCAGAGCGTCGGCCAAGGCACGATTGGCGGCAGGAACCGGACCATGAGGACCGTGAATGGCAATGGCCAGGCTATCGCCCTGGGCATGGAGTATGCGGCCAGGCATGCTGTTCTGAAGATGCAGGGTCGTCAATGCACGGCGCAGCGCCTCGGGCTGCGCGGCGCCGCGCAATACCATACGGGAGACGCTGTCTACACTGGACATGGGGGACCAGAAAACTTCTCTTTGCTGATGCAAGGCCTGCCGCGATAATTCATCCAGAAACGGCGCAATTTCGCTGACGGCAACCGGTAAATTCCAGCTTTGTAGCCAGCATCCCCACAGTTCCTGATGGCTTTCCGTACTATGAACAAATTGTCCCATGCTGGAGGGTAAAGTCATGGGGCCACGTCCGGCGGGACTCAATATGGCAAGGCGCGTGCTGCTCATGCATTACTCCTTAATGGTTCAATGAGTTGAATGATCTTTTGGCAGCGTGCCTCGCCGTCGGGTAAATCCTGGCGAATTCTGAGGCGTTGGCCGCCATCCAGCTGATAGACACTGTGCGGACGCTGAATAAGCGCAATGATTTTTTCCGGGGATACCTGATTTTCCTGGGCGAATTGCAGGCGTGCTCCGGAAGGTCCGGCATCAATCTGATCAATGCCGATTTGGCTGGCCAGGAGGCGGAGCTGGGTCTGGCACAGCAAGGTTCTAGTCGGGTCTGGCAACGGCCCGAATCGGTCGATCATTTCCACCATGATTTCACCAATGGCGGAATCACTGCGGACATCGCTGAGGCGCTTGTATAGTTGCAAACGCAAGTGCACGTCGGGCAGATAATCGTCGGGAATCAGTGCCGCCGTATTCAGATGAATTTCCGGTCCGCTGGCGCGTTGTTCGGCCAGGCTGCGGGGGTCCTTGCCCGCACGGATGGCGGCAACTGCGTCGTTGAGCCATTCCATAAAGAGCGTGAAACCCACTTCATCCATGTGCCCGCTTTGCTCTTCGCCCAGAAGTTCACCGGCTCCACGAATTTCCAGATCATGACTGGCCAGGGCAAAGCCGACCCCCAGATCTTCCAGAGATTGAATGGCATCCAGGCGGCGCCGGGCATCATCACTCATGGCGCGTACATCGGGGGTAAACAGATACGCATAGGCCCGTTGATGGGAACGTCCCACCCGGCCCCGGAGCTGGTGGAGTTGCGCGAGACCAAATTTATCGGCGCGATTGATGAGTATGGTATTGGCGTGGGGATTGTCGATGCCGGATTCGATAATCGTGGTGCTGAGCAGAATATCGAAGCGTTGATGATAAAAATCCAGCATGACCGCCTCCAGCTCGCCTTCAGGCATTTGCCCGTGGGCGACCCGGAGCCGGGCTTCGGGAAGCAGACGCTTGAGGTTGCTGGCCATGCGTTCGATATCCCGTACTTCATTGTGCAGAAAATAAATTTGTCCGCCCCGATGTAATTCGCGCTGACAGGCCTCGACGACCACAGCGTCTTCCCAGATCTGCACAAAAGTACGTACTGGTTGCCGACGCTGGGGTGGAGTGGCGATGATGGATAAATCCCGCAATCCGGCCAGGGACAGATTCAGGGTGCGGGGAATAGGCGTGGCCGTCAGGGTGAGAATATCCACTTCGGCACGCAGGGCCTTGATCTGCTCCTTTTGCCGCACACCAAAGCGGTGCTCCTCGTCCAGAATCAATAGGCCAAGGTCTTTAAAAGCCACATCTTTCTGGAGCAGGCGATGGGTTCCGATCAGAATCCGGACGTCTCCGGCTTGGGTGGCGGCCAGGATTTCCTTGTGGGTTTTGCCCTTCTGAAAACGGGACAGGACCTCGATCCGCAGCGGTATTCCGGCAAAACGGTTTTGAAAGTTTTCATAGTGCTGCTGAGCCAGCAAAGTGGTCGGTACCAGAACCACGACCTGTGCCCCGCCATGGGCGGCCAGAAAGGCTGCCCGCAACGCCACTTCGGTTTTGCCGAACCCTACATCACCACAAACCAGACGATCCATGGGATGCGGGCTGATCATGTCGGCAATGACGGCGTCAATGGCTTGTTGTTGATCGGGCGTTTCTTCAAAGGGGAAACGGGAAACAAAGTCCCAATAAGCCTCATCTGGAGCTGCAAAAGCACGGCCCTGGCGGGCCGCTCGTCTGGCGTATATGTCCAGCAGCTCACTGGCTGCATCAATGGCTTTTCCCCGCGCTCTGGTTTTAGCCTTATCCCAATGCGGACTGCCCAGGCGGGATAGAACGGGCTCAACGGCCCCGTTTCCCACATAACGGGCAATGCGATCCAGATGATCTGCCGGGACATACACCAAATCTCCCTGGGCATATTCCAGCACCACATATTCGTTGACATCGCCTTGCGCCGCAAAAGGGGTACTCATCCCCTGAAAACGACCAATGCCATATTCCTCGTGGGTGACCGCATCGCCGGGCTGCAGTTCGCCCAGATCGCGAACCATGCCTTCCACATGACGTTGGCGGACCTGCGCACTTCGTCTTTGCGCAAATACCCGGTCACCGAAAATCTGCGCTTCCGAGATGAGTGCAAGCTGGACCAGATTTTTCTCTTTCAGCAGCAGACCGCGCTCCAGAGGGGCTACGGTAATGGCGATTTTTTCTGTGGACAGGAGAAAATCCGGCCAGTTTTTCAGGCGGGTGGCACCTAAACCCGCTTTGTTCAGGCGCTCAGACAGCGCTTCCTGACGGCCCGGAGATTCTGCAGCAATCAGGGCGCGGCCCTGCTGGGGGAGGAGACGCAGAAAAGTTTCCAGTGCGGACAGGGGTGTTTCGCTGTTTCCCTGCAGGGCTGGTAGTGGTCCGCAGGGTAGGCTTGCACCGGGGCCTTCTACCTCGCCATGCACCTGTGCACGACTCTGGAGTGCTGTTTCCCATTCGGCAGGCGTCAAAATAAGTGCGTCTGGTGGCAAAATCGGATAACTGGTGTCGTATGCCCGCTCTTCATGGCGTTCCTGCCAGTCGTGGCGAATCTGCTGGCTGGCGCTTTCCAGACCGGGGGGCATGAAAATGATCCCGTCCGGAGGAAAATGGGTAAGCAGATGGCTGCTTTCCGGGAAAAACAGAGGCAGGTAATGCTCTGCTCCCTGGGGAACCTGTCCGCGACTTGCCGCTCGATAGACTTCGGCACGTTGCGGGTCACCACTGAATTTGGCCCGAAACTGGCTGCGGAATTCATTCAGTGCTGCGGCATCTACAGGAATTTCGCGCGCCGGCAGCAGGGATACCCTGGATACTTTCTCCAGAGTCCGCTGGGTTTCCGGATCAAATGCCCGGATGCTTTCTACCTGGGTGTCAAATAACTCAATCCGGTAGGGCAGCGGGCTACCACTGGGAAACAGGTCAATAATGCCGCCGCGCCAGGCGAGCTCTCCGGGTTCGGAAACTTCGCTGACATTGCGGTAGCCCGCATCAATCAGGCGTTGTCGAAAGCGCTCGGGCTGGAGGTTGTCTCCCACCGCCAGTACAAAGGCATGTTGATCAAGAAAACTCCTGGGCGGAAGACGTTGTAGAGCGGCCGCCAGAGGGACCAGACACAGCCCACGCCAATTGGGTAAGGCCGCCAATGTCGCGAGACGGGTGGCGGTCGCATCAGCCGGAGGTGCCAGACGATCATAGGGCAAAATTTCCCGATCCGGGAAAATCAGGGGCGCATCCAGATCCGGCGCAAAAAATGACCACTCGCGCTGCCATTCTTCCAGATCACGGGGATTGGGCAGGAGCACCAACAGAGGTTTTTTCCATTTGCGGAGCATTTCGGCTGCCAGCCAGCAATCTGCGGCTCCGAAAACATGGCTGAAACTGCGTGCATTACCTGCACGGGGGGCAGGGCCCAAAGCGAGAGGAAAGTCCAAAATATCCGGGATATCATATCAGCAAATTCAGGGAGCCTAGTGTAAGGTGCCCGTGCCCAAACTGCAAAAGCTGAAACGCTTGCGCCTGCTGTATAGACTGCGGATACTGCGTCTGAAATCCATAAGTTGAGGAAAATTGATGGAGCGGATCTGGGTCATTATTCCAGCCGGAGGGCGGGGCCAACGTTTTGGTGGAACCCAGGCTAAACAATATGTTTTGCTGCGCGGGCAGCCTGTTCTTGCGCATACCCTGAACATTTTTCTGCACGAAAAGCGGATATCCGGAGTGCAGTTGGTGTTGCCGGGTGAGGATCTGGAAAGCGGAGTCTGGCGGGACTTGTTGAGCGATGATTTGGCGTTGCCTTTGGCCCCTGTAAGAGGCGGGAAGCAACGAGCTGATTCCGTGCGTCGCGGTTTGGAGGCCTTGCGGAAAGCTGGTGCTGCCGATAAGGACTGGGTGCTGGTACATGATGCTGCACGACCCTGTTTGCGCGCCGAAGACCTGGGCAATTTGCTGGATAGTCTGAGAGAATCACCGCAGGGGGCATTGCTGGGAATTCCGGTTGCCGACACCCTCAAGCGCGAAAAAGACGGCCTTTCCCTGGGTACGGTGGATCGGGAAGGGTTATGGCGGGCTTTAACACCTCAGGCTTTCCCCCTGGCAGCATTGCTTGCAGCTCTGCAATCTGCTCAGGGTGCCGCAATGCCCATTACCGATGAAGCTTCGGCGATGGAGCTTCAGGGTTGGCGTCCGCGTCTGATTCAGGGGCATGGGGATAATATCAAGATTACCCTGGGAGATGATCTGGCTTTGGCCGCAGCCATCCTGGCGGCCCGTGACGAGGAGAAATGATGCAGCTGCGTATTGGTCATGGTTTTGATGTGCATGCTCTGGTTCCCGAGCGCCTGTTGATACTCGGAGGGGTCAAGATTCCCTATGAGCGGGGTCTGGCCGGGCACTCCGATGCGGACGTCTTGCTGCATGCCATTTGTGACGCCTTGCTGGGTGCCGCAGCATTGGGAGATATTGGCCGCCATTTTCCCGACACGGATGCACGTTTTGCCGGCGCCGATTCCCGTCTTTTGCTCCGGCATTGTCATGCTTTGATTCAGGAAAAGGGCTTTTCGGTCGGGAATGTGGATGCCACTATTGTTTGTCAGCGACCCAAACTCGCGAGCCATATACCGCAAATGCGCGCGCACATTGCCGAAGATCTGCAGGTTTCTGAGGATGCGGTCAACATCAAGGCGACGACGACTGAGCAGCTGGGTTATGCCGGTCGGGGTGAAGGAATCGCTGCCCACGCCGTGACCTTGATTCAACATGTCTGAATTATTCCCACGCATTTATCCGCATGTGGATGTCCTGCTGGAAGCCGAACTCAAATCGACGGAAGAGGATTTTCAGGTTACGGAAATGCTGCCTTTTACGCCTTCCGGTACGGGGTCGCATTACTGGTTTTTCATTGAAAAGCGCGGACTGAATACCCAGGAAGTAGCCAAACGACTGGCACAACTTGCCAGCATCCCCGTGCGTGATGTGGGTTATGCGGGAATGAAAGATCGGCACGCCATTACCCGACAGAGTTTTTCCGTGCCGGTACAAGCCGGGACAACGCCGGATTGGCTGAGCCTGGAAAGTGAAAATCTCCATTTTCTGGAGATGACCCGCCATGACCGCAAGCTCCGCAGGGGGGTGCTCAAGGGAAATCATTTTCGCCTGGTTTTGCGCCATTGTCAGGGCGAACCAGCTTTGTGGGAGACGCGTTTGCAGCATTTGCAAAAAACGGGCTTTCCCAATTATTTTGGAGCGCAACGCTTTGGCCACCGTAATTTGCAGGAGGTCAGTCGCCTGTTGTCCGGTACAGCGCGCAAAATGGATCGTCATCAACGTGGCCTACTGCTGTCAGCGGCGCGCTCTGCACTTTTTAATCAGGTGCTGGCCGAACGGGTACGCCAAAATAATTGGAATGTTCTCTTGGCGGGAGAAATTGTGCAATTAAATGGTTCGCATAGCATTTTTCTGGCCCAGGCTAATGAGCAGGAGAGCTTGCAGCAGCGTTCTGCAGAGTGGGATGTGCACCCCAGTGGACCCCTGCCGGGCCGGGGAGGGCTCTCTCCTGAAAATCAGGCTGCCCTCGTAGAAAAGCAGGCCCTGGATGCCTTGCCCGAGGAGTCAGAGACTTTGGGTAATATCCGTCATTGGCCACAACAATTAGCCGCGCAGGACGTGGACGCTGCCCGCCGCGCCCTGCGTGCGCGTCCGGATTCGCTGCAATACCACTGGCAGGATGCCAGCACCCTGATTCTGGAGTTTTCGCTACCTGCGGGCGTATTTGCAACCAGTTGTATTGAAGCATTACTGGGCCATGAGCAAGTTCGCGCCGATAGGCTTGACCTTTGTGTTGACTAGATGCTTTAGAATGAGGACACTATACGTGTGGAGCGTGAAAATTCAGTCAATATAAGCAATATAAGGAGGGAGACAAGATGGATACACCTGTAACAATAGGTCGCTTGGCCCGTGAAGCTGGGCTGGCTGCAGAAACATTGCGTTACTACGAGCGTATTGGCTTGATTCAGCCGGTACAGCGCACCCAATCCAATTATCGTCTTTATGATAGTCACGCCGAGTCGCGTCTGCGCTTTATCCGCCGCGCCCAGAATCTGGGTTTTTCCCTGACAGAGGTGAAAGAGTTGCTGGACATCAGTAGCAGCACCGAAAATGACATGGGCGATGTGAAGGCGCTGACCGAACAGAAAATTGCAGAGATTGATTTCAAAATTGCAGATCTGCAGAGAATGCGTAGCGCTCTGGCTATCCAGGCAGAGCGTTGCCCCGGCCATGGTTCAGTAGACAATTGCCCTATTCTGGCCTCCCTGGCCGAGGCGGAAGGTGACATGGCTGTTCGCCGGCGCTGGGATGTGAGTCGGGATCCTTCCGCACCGCGTAGCGTTGCCCAGCGTTGAGTAAAGCATATGGCACTGATTGAATTGTCTGTTCAGGGAATGACCTGCAATCACTGCGTGGCTGCTGTAGAAAAAGCACTTCGGGCAGTACCCGGGGTACAGACTGTTGCAGTACATCTTGACGCTAACAGCGCTACCGTGGAGGGTGACTCCATGGACACTGAGGCATTAGTTCAGGCCATTGAAAGCGAAGGCTATACGGCTCAAGTCCGATAATTACGATGTTGGTGGCGGCGCCAGCCGAGCAATACCTGCAAGGCCCCGCCCCCGCCTTCTCCGGGACGGGCCTGAGTAAAAGCCAGGACCTCCTGGTGCTTCATCAGCCAACCACCTACCAGTCTTTTCAGTACTGGTATGCGTCCCGGGGAACCCAACCCTTTACCATGCACAATGCACACGCAATTCCAGCGCCACTGCTGGGCTTCGTGCAAAAAGGCCGCCAGTTCGAGTCGGGCTTCTTCAACCGTGCAACCATGTAAATCCAGCCTGGACTGGATCCGGAAACGCCCTTTGCGTAAATCCCTGAGGAGAGCAGGAGATTGCCCCTGCTGCAAATAGAGCCATTCATCTCCTGCTTCCAGGATTTCGTCGCTATTCAATGTGCGACTGAGCGCCGTCCGCACGGCTAGTTCGTCTTTTTGCCGTTGCAAGGGCAAAGGTGCCGGGGGGCTGGGTCGTGCGGGGATGGGCGGCGCCGGAAAGCGTTTTACATCTGCCATGGCTTCTTCAAAGCAAGCCTTTTCAGCAGGATGGACGGCGAGCGATACCGGTGTTGTCTTGGGTGGTCGCCGCCGTCTCATGCTTCAATCCTCCTGTTGCTCCAGCCAGCGTTCTGCATCCAGAGCCGCCATACAGCCCGTTCCGGCGCTGGTGACCGCTTGCCGGTACACATAATCCTGGACATCACCGGCGGCAAAAACGCCTTCAATGCTGGTTGCTGTAGCCATCCCGTCACGCCCGCCACGGGTAATCAGGTAACCACCTGCATCCATTTCCAGTTGTCCCTTGAAAATGTCGGTGTTGGGTTTATGGCCAATGGCAATAAATACCCCCATCAAAGCTAGGTCCTGGGTATTACCGTTTTCTATATGCTTGATCCGCAGTCCGGTGACGCCCGACTGATCGCCCAGCACTTCATCTACGGCATGATCCCAGATGATGGTCACGTTTTCCTTGGCCATCAGCTTGTCCTGCAGGATTTTTTCGGCACGAAACTTATTGCGACGATGGACTACTGTGACATGCTTGGCAATATTGCTCAAATAAAGCGCTTCTTCGACGGCCGTATTTCCACCGCCGATGACTGCGACATCCTGTTTACGATAGAAAAAGCCGTCGCAGGTGGCGCAAGCTGAAACGCCTTTGCCGCGAAATTTTTCTTCGCTGGGCAGACCCAGATATTTGGCAGAGGCCCCAGTCGCCAGAATCAGGGCATCACAGGTGTAATTGTGTTGATCCCCACTGAGTTGGAAGGGTCGCTGGCTCAGGTCGGCCTTATGAATATGATCAAACACCATTTCCGTATCAAAGCGCCGTGCCTGTTTTTCCAGTTCCTGCATCAGTTCCGGACCCATGATGCCCTCTGCAGCACCAGGCCAGTTGTCTACATCGGTCGTTGTCATTAATTGACCACCAGGCTCCATCCCTTGCACCAGCAGGGGTTGGAGATTGGCCCGCGCTGCGTAAATGGCAGCCGTGTAGCCACCGGGGCCTGAACCCAGAATCATTAATCGGGCGTGTTTGCTATCAATGATGCTTTTGGAGTCGCTCATCGGGTTCCTCATCAGTCAGGGTGTGGATTCAGTTTAACATCAACCGGGAAGGCCTGTAACAAATGCAGGGTGAATTTATCCCGCCACGCTGTTATCGGTTGCGGGCCGTTTTCATCATTTATATTTCTTTCTGATTCACTCTTCGCGATAACTCCTCAGCAGATTCCTTGCGTTCGGAATATCGGTCTGTCAGGTAATCACTTTGACCTCGCGTCAGTAAGGTGAATTTCATCAATTCTTCCATCACATCCACCACCCGGTCATAGTAGGCAGAGGGTTTCATGCGTCCTGCCTCATCGAACTCCAGAAAGGCTTTGGGCACCGAGGACTGATTCGGTATGGTGATCATGCGCATCCAGCGCCCTAAAATGCGCATCTGATTAACCGTGTTAAAGGATTGTGAGCCTCCGCAAACCTGCAGCAATGCCAGGGTTTTTCCCTGGCTCGGTCTTACTGCTCCGGAGTTCAGCGGAATCCAGTCGATTTGTGACTTGAATACTCCGGTCATTGCGCCATGCCGTTCGGGTGAACACCAAACCTGCCCTTCCGACCATTCTACCAGCTCCCGCAACTCAATGACTTTGGGGTGGGTTGCGGGCGCATCATCGGGCAGCGGTAAGCCACTGGGATGAAATACCCGCGTGTCCGCCCCAAAATGGCGTAATAGTCGCTCTGCTTCCAGGGTCAGCAGCCGGCTGTAGGATTTTTCCCGATTGGAGCCATAGAGCAGCAATATACGAGGCGGATGTTGAGTGGCCGCAGTACCGGTCAGACGGTTTATATCCGGTTGCTGCAGCAGGCTCTCGGTGATGTTGGGAAGATCATCAGACACAACAGTTCTCCATGATGAACAGCTCGGCAAATGATAAATGCCTACACATTTTGTAAGCAGTGTTGATGAGTGTCGGCTATTTGTCAATACTACAAGTATTATTCGCGGGTTTGTTTTGATGGTTTTTGGTGTCCAGAAATTGCATAGTTGACAGTAAGGTTTGCGCTTGGCAATAATGCAACAAAGTTGCAAATAGAAAGGTTGTAGTTATGGAAAAAGCATCCGCCGCTCCCGAAACCCTGCAAGTGGATGTGGTCAGTCTCTGGGGGCTGATCAGCCAGAGCATCTCCGGTATGGCGCCCACCTGTGATGTGGTGGCCTTCATGACGGCGGGTGCGGCCTTTGCGCTGGTGGCTCTACCCCTGTCCTACCTCTGGGCCTTTGCGCTCATGTTCATCGAAATGAACACTATTTATCACCTCAGCAAGCATCGGGCTTCAGCCGGCGGATACTACGCCTATGTGGCGGCTGGTCTGGGGGCCAGACCAGCCTTGCTGACCGGTTTCATGGTGGTGTTCTACCAGTTGCTCAGTGTTGCTGCTATTCCGGTTTATGTGGGTGGGGTATTTCTGCCGGGGCTGGCAAAAAGTCTGGGTTATCCCTTACCTGCCTGGTTCTGGTTGGTATCTATTGTGTTTTTCATTGGTATTCCGTGGTTACTCAGTATTTCCGGGATTCGCCCCAGTATTCGCGTGGTGGCCATTACCAGTTTTGTGGAAGTAGCGTTTCTGGTAGTGGCGTCCATGCTTATTATTGTCAAAGCGGCACCCGTGCATCCTCTGGCCCCGTTTAGTATTCCGACCGATGGTTTCAAAGGCGTGGCCATGGGTATGATTTTCGCCATCACCAGTTTTATCGGGATAGGCAGCCACACGCCCCTCGGCGAGGAAGTGCGCGGACCCCGAACTCAGCGTGGCAGGCTCATCGGTAAGGCGGCATTACTGTCTTTAACGCTGGTGGGCGCAGCGCTGGTGCTTTCTGCCTACGCCTTGACCGTTGGCTGGGGTCCCGCCGATATGGCGAGTTTTGCTCATGCCGACGCGCCGGGTGTGACCGTATTTCTGCGTTATCTTGGCCCGGTGGGTGGCATGGCGCTGGTCATTCTCGCCATTAATAGTGCCATGGCCGATAGTCTTGCCTTGCTGAACAGCTCTTCCCGGGTATTATTTGCCATTGGTCGCGATGCGCTGATTTCCGAACGCTTTGCCCAGGTCAGCAATACCCAGGCTCCACAACGCAGCATTTCGGTCATTACCGGGCTGACCATTTTTGTTGCGGTGTTGGCCGTCGCCGTATTTGGGGCCAGTAATGGCTTTAATGTTCTGACCACGGCGGTCCTGTTTGGTCTGGTCACCGCACATACTTTCATGAATGTGTCCTTGATGCGTCTGGCCCATGCGGATCACGAAGGAACCAGCACACGTCTGTTCTATCATTTTCTCCTGCCGGTCGTGGCCACCGGTCTGTTCTGGTGGGTGTTATATGAATCCATCGTCCCGCTGGCCTATCCACTGGACTGGTCGCTGGCCGCCTGGCTGGGTTTTGCTCTTTTGGTTCTGGCCTATGTGTTCCGGATTCATGGCCGCATTCATCCCGATCATCGGCACCATCTGGGTACTGTTCGCGACCCGCAATGAGTTCTCCGAATGCTTCATTATGAAGCGCTAACAGCGGCATTTGTAAGTGTTTCTTATGCTCCTGAAGCTTGACACTGGCGTATGCCTCGTTTAGCTTGCGATCATGAGTTCTGCTGCCCGTAATGCCTCCCGAACCACCCGACCGACCCCGGCCGGGCCATCCAAAGCCATGCCCGGAAAATCCTGGCGCCGTGAAGCCCTGTTACTGGTCATGCTGGCCATCGCCCTTTTCATGGCCATGTCCCTGCTGAGTTTTTCTCCTGCAGATCCCAGCTGGTTCAACAGTGGTAAAGGCGAGGCTGTACAAAATTGGGGAGGAGAGGCCGGATCTTATCTGGCAGAGTTTCTGGTGCAGTTTTTGGGGATGTCGGCCTGGTTGCTCCCTCTGGCGTTGATCGGGTGGGTCGCGCAACTCTGGAATCACTGGTTTCGCCAACGACCCGGCCGACGTCTTGCCCCGGTGGGGGGGCTGGCCATTTTTTTGGGCTTGATGACATTTTTGGCGATAGTTTGGCCACCTGCCTGGTGGTCGGTCACAGGAACCCTTGCCGGTGGTATCGTGGGCCAGGAAATTGCTCAGTTCTTTGAGCCTCTCATTGGTTCCGGTGGAAGTGCATTGCTGTTTTTTGCAGTATTTGTCTTCGGCCTGTTTTTACTGACGGGCCTTGGGCCACGGGAAATGCTGGCAAAATTCCAGCAGGAATCGAACCGGCTGAGTGGCCTGAACTTGTTCGCGCGTTTGCCGCTACCCCGCTTCTCGCGGCGGCAGACAGGCCAGTCGCAACCCAAGGTTTCTGCGCCGCTTCCGGCAGCTATTCCGGAAAAAGCAAAACCCGCTGTTGAGAAAGCCCCCGGTTTTTTTGCGGCGAAAAAACCGCGTCCAATGACTGCTTCATCAGCAGCTAAAAATACCCGGCAGATGCCGCTACCGGCACCGGTCGGCCCGCCTCGGGCTGATGGTCTTCCCGATCTAGCGCTTTTGGATCCGGCAGATCCTATGGATCCCACGGGACAACTGGATCCAGAAACACTCGCCCAGCAGTCACGCATGCTGGAAGAGAAAATGGCGGATTTTGGTGTCCAGGCCTCGGTAGTCGCTGCCAATCCCGGCCCAGTAATTACCCGCTTTGAAATTGAGCCCGCTCCCGGTGTCAAGGTGAGTCAGGTGGCTGGGCTCAGCAAGGATCTCTCGCGGGTGTTGGCAGCCCGGGTACGCGTAGTGGAAGCGATTCCGGGTAAGGCGACCATGGGCATTGAGGTGCCCAACCCTAAGCGACGCACAGTAAGACTTTCTGAAATTCTCTCCAGCTCCGGTTTTAGCCACAGTAAAAGTTTTCTGACTTTGGCTTTGGGCCAGGATATTGGTGGCCAGCCTGTTTCGGCTGACCTCGCCAAAATGCCGCATCTTTTGGTAGCAGGCACTACGGGCGCGGGGAAATCGGTGGGTGTCAACGCCATGATTCTCAGCATCCTCTTCAAAGCGACTGCTGAAGAGGTACGCCTTATCATGGTTGATCCCAAAATGCTGGAATTGTCCATTTACGAGGGTATTCCCCATCTGTTGGCGCCGGTGGTCACCGATATGAAAGAGGCGGCCAATGCGCTGCGCTGGTGTGTGGCCGAAATGGAAAGACGTTACAAGCTGATGGCTTTTGTCGGGGTGCGCAATCTGGCCGGATATAATCAAAAAGTCCAGGAGGCCCTGAGTGCAGGACATCCTCTGCCGGGTCCCGATAAGGATCTGGATGGCGAACCTGTCAGCTTGAGCAAGTTGCCGGCTATTGTAGTGATTATCGATGAATTTGCAGATTTGATGATGGTAGTCGGCAAGCAGGTGGAAACGCTGATTACCCGGCTCGCCCAAAAAGCCAGAGCGGCAGGATTGCATCTGATTATGGCTACCCAGCGTCCTTCTGTAGATGTAATCACCGGCCTGATCAAGGCCAATGTCCCAACCCGTATTGCCTTTCAGGTTTCTTCCCGCATTGACTCACGCACCATTCTCGATCAGATGGGTGCAGAAACCCTGCTGGGCCAGGGGGATATGCTGTATCTGCCGCCGGGTTCCGGCTATCCCCAGCGCGTGCACGGCGCCTTTGTGAGTGATGACGAAGTCCATCGCGTAGTGGAATCCTTACGCCAGTTGGGCGCACCCCAATATGATGAGCGCATTTTACAGGGTGGTGAAAGTATAGATGGTGAGGATATCGATGGTGGCGGAGGTGAAGATGCTGATCCCCTTTACGATCAGGCGGTGGCTATTGTCACCACCAGTCGCAAGGCCAGCATTTCTTACGTGCAGCGCCAACTGAAGGTAGGCTATAATCGCGCCGCACGCATGATCGAAGAAATGGAAAGAGTGGGTGTTGTTGGCCCTTTGCAAAGTAACGGGAGCAGAGAAATTTATGCAGCAGCACCACCCAGTCGTGATTGAATTAAAGCGGCGTAGTGTTTCACGCTATTTGCAAATACTGGGCGCGGCCTGCTTGCTGAGCTGGAGTGCCTGGGCGAATGCCGCCTCCGGTCTGGATATGTTGCATCATTTTTTTCAGAGTACGCACACCATTACCGCGCAATTCAGCCAGGAAGTGGCTAACCATAATGGTCAGATTGTCAAAAAAGCCGGCGGTACCTTGTGGATTTTCCGGCCCGGTAAATTTCGCTGGGATTATAGTGGCCCCAATGGACAGACCATAGTTTCCAACGGGCTGAAGGTCTGGTTGTATGAGCCCGCCCTGCAACAGGTAACCGTTCAACCTTTGGGCAAGGCGCTGGGATCCACTCCCGCTGCATTAATTGCCGGAAATGATGACTTGAGTCAGCGTTTCAACATCAGCGATCTGGGTGTCAAAAATCAGCTTCACTGGTTGTTGCTGCGGCCTAAAAATGGTCAGGACCAGGGTTTTACTGCGTTGCGCCTGGGCTTTGATACTGCAGGAATCCTGAAGGAAATGCGTATGGAAGATGCCTTCCAGCAGGAGACTGTCCTGCATTTCACGCATGTAGAAATTAATCATGCCATTCCCAGCCATGAGTTCCAGTTTACGACTCCGGCCGGAGTAGATGTTCTTTCGCAATAAACTTTTCTGGAGTCGTTCATGCGTAATGCCAAAATTGCTTTGACCCTGCTTGCCTTGGGAGTTTTCGTCAGCGTGCAGGCCCAGGCATCAGGATTTGCGGTGCCCACATCGGTGGTGGGACTTTCCGAAGCGGGAGCCACGGTAGCCGATGCCGGCCCCGTCAGCAGTTTTGCGGTTAATCCAGCAGATATGGTGTTTTTCCCGGGGACGCGCGCCAGCCTGGACGTGGTAGCATCAGAACCCAGCTATAAAAGAAATGGTGAGGGTGCCAGCAATAATCTCCTGATTATGCCCAATTTGTTTGTAACCCACCGTTTCAACGACCTGCCTTTGGCGCTTGGCTTGGGCATTACATCTCCTTACGGCATCAATTCAACCTGGCCTGCAGGGACTTTTGGAACGTCACAGACCACCCCCGATAAAAATGATCTGCGCATCATCGACATCAATCCCGGTGTGGCCTATATGATCCTGCCCAATTTAAGCATTGGTGCGGGGGTGGATTATTATCAAAGTCTGAGCGCCAATTTCCCTGAAAAGTCAGGTAATGGCGGTGGTGTGGGTGGCAATGTTGGCTTATTTTACACTACCGAAACTTTTAATGCCGGTTTGAGTTATCGCTCAACGGCCAATTTGGAAGGAGACATCAGTCTGCCCAGCCGCCTTCAGGCCGGTGTACGTTACCGCTTTACGCCGGCTTTTGCTACGGAACTGGATGTAGACTGGAATGACTGGAGTAATACCCGCCTGCCGGGTTACGGCAATTTGGGCTGGAAATCGGCGCTTGCCTATCGTTTGGGTTTAAGCTACCACTTCAGTCAGTACCTGGCTCTGCGTGGTGGTCTCGCCCATGAAGACAGCCCCACTGATGGCAGCAGTATTCAGGCCGCCGCACCAGCACCCAGCAGTAATTTGCTGTCCTTCGGATTAGGTATTGGACTGGGACATTGGCAGTACGATCTCGGCGCTTCCTATGCGCTTTCCGGTAATACGACTTCCTATGCCGGTCCCTATGCGGGCACTTACAAAGCCAGTACCTTTAATTTTGGTGCGGCCATTTCCCGGAATTTTTGAGTCAGGGCAGCAACGGAGCTTCCTGCTTGAGTACCACGCATGATCTCCGGCCTCTGGCGGCGCGACTGCGACCCCGGAGCCTGGAAGATTATGTCGGTCAAAAGCATCTTTTAGGCGATAACGGTCCACTGCGTGCCATGTTGCGCTCCCGGCACCTCCATTCCATGATCTTATGGGGGCCTCCGGGCACGGGTAAAACCACCCTTGCCCAGTTGTTGGCGCGCTCAGCCGGGTGTCAGTTTCAAATTCTTTCGGCGGTTAACAGTGGCGTCAGGGAAATCCGCGCCGCCATCAGCAGCGCCGAGCAGACCCGGGCTCAGGGGCAAGATACCGTTCTTTTTATTGATGAGATTCATCGCTTTAACAAAGCTCAGCAAGATGCCCTGCTTCCCTATGTGGAAGAAGGCGTTATCATCCTGATTGGGGCCACGACTGAAAATCCCAGTTTCGCTCTCGTCAACGCGCTGCTTTCCAGAGCACGGGTTTATGTACTCAAGGCTCTGGATGTCACCGATCTGGCGCACATTCTGGAGCGGGCGCTGAGTGATGAAATCCAGGGCCTTGGCGCCATCTCCATTGATTTTCCCCCGGAGTTGCGACAGGGCCTGCTACAGGCTGCAGATGGGGACGCCCGCCGGCTTCTCAATTTGCTGGATCTGGCCGTACAACTTGCCGAGCGGCATGAGGATGCCGTCAAGATCACGGCCCAGGTGCTGATTGCCTCAACCGGGCAAAGCTGGCGCCGTTTTGACAAGGGTGGCGAAGCCTTTTACGACGAAATCTCGGCTTTTCATAAATCCCTGCGGGGTTCTGATCCTGACGCTGCCCTGTACTGGCTGGCAAGAATGCTGGATGGTGGTGCCGATCCTCTCTATCTGGCCCGGCGCTTGGTCAGGATGGCCTCAGAAGATGTGGGTCTCGCCGATCCCCGGGCGCTGGAAATGGCTTTGGCAGCCAGGGACGCCTATCAGTTTCTGGGTAGTCCCGAGGGTGAACTGGCCCTGGCCCAGGTGACGGTTTACCTGGCCAGCAGTCCCAAAAGTAATCGGGTTTATACGGCATGGAACAAGGCTCAGGCCCTGGTGAAAGCGGGAACCAGCCAGGAGGTCCCCCTGCATCTGCGCAATGCCCCGACCAAATTACTCAAAACACTGGATTACGGCAAAGAATATCAATACGATCACGATTATCCGGATGCTATTGCCCCCAATCAGGAATATTTTCCGGCAAGGCTGATCGGAACCCGTTTTTATGATCCCAGCGAACGTGGCCTGGAAACGCGTATTCAGGAGCGCCTGCGCTGGATTCGCGCCTATCGTTCAACTACTCAAGAGAAAACCCCGAATGCTTGACCCTAATTTGCTGCGCAATGAACCGGAAGCTGTTGCTGCTGGATTGGCCCGTCGTCATTTCAAGCTCGATGTGTCTGCCTTGACCGCCCTGGATCAACAGCGAAAATCGTTGCAAATTCAGATGGAAGAACAGCGCAACGCGCGTAATGAGGCCTCTCGTGAAATTGCCCAGGCGCGCCGGCAAGGCTTGGATACCACGGCGATGCAAAATGCGGCAGGGCAGTATGGAGAAACCATCAAGGCCCTGGAGCAGTCTCTGGAAATCGTCCTGCAGCAATGGGAGGCGCTGGTCAGCAGCTTGCCCAATATTCCCCAGTCTTCCGTCCCTGATGGACGTGATGAAGCCGATAACGTACCGCTAAGGCATTGGGGAACGCCTCGCGAATTTTCATTTACCCCCAAAGATCATGTGGACCTGGGTGAGGCATTGGGTATTCTCGATTTTGCAGCAGGGGTGCGCCTGGCCGGCGCCCGCTTTGTCGTGTTACGTGGCCTGGGCGCCCGACTGGAAAGGGCTTTGACCCAGTTTATGCTGGACCTGCACGTCACTGCCCATGCCTACACGGAAATTGCTCCGCCTTTTTTGGCGAATTCCGAATCTCTGTTCGGCACCGGACAATTACCCAAGTTTGAAGAAGATCTTTTTGCCCTGCGCGATGATCCTTATTACCTGATACCGACTGCCGAGGTACCCCTGACCAACCTGTTGCGCGGTGAAATCGTCAGTACGCTTCCCCAGAAATTTTGTGCTTACACCCCCTGTTTCCGGCGTGAAGCCGGCGCTTATGGCCGCGATACCCGGGGCATGATTCGCCAGCATCAATTTGACAAGGTAGAGCTGGTGCAGGTTGTCCGCCCCCAAGATTCTGCTACCGCTCTGGAAGAACTCACCGGGCATGCCGAAAAAATATTGCAATTACTGGAACTGCCTTACCGGGTAATGGCTCTGTGTGCGGGAGATATGGGTTTTAGTGCGGCCCGGACTTATGACCTCGAAGTGTGGTTGCCGGGTCAAAGTCAATATCGGGAAATCAGCTCCTGCAGCAATTTTGAAAGCTTTCAGGCCCGTCGCCTGCAGCTCCGGTATCGTGGTGAGGATGGTAAGCCGCAGTTGGTGCACACCCTGAATGGTTCTGGTCTCGCCATTGGCCGGACCCTGGTGGCCTTGCTTGAAAATCATCAACAGGCTGATGGGAGTGTGCATATTCCCGAAGTCCTGCGCCCCTATCTGGGCGGCATGGAAATACTCAGAGCATAAAAATCGATGCGCGACCCCTATGTGCCCGTTAGCTGTGCCTTGCACAGCACTCTGGAGCTGGCAGCCCTGCAACATAAATCGGTAGTCCTGCAAATGCGCGATGGCAGTCAGATGAAGGGACAAATTCTGGATGTCTGGACCGCTGACGGGCGCGAGTGGCTCAAGCTACGGCGTACTCATCAAGAACAAGTTATTGATCTCACCCTCATCGATCATCTTCAGGAATCCTTTCTTCATGAACATTAAGCTCATTCGTTTTATCCTAAAAACGGCAGTTACCGTGGGTGCTTTTTGCTCCGTTGTTCCTCGCCTGTTGTTCTATGGCTCATCATGCTGTCAGGAGAGAACTCGCCCTTCAGGCTCAAACAGCTCTCCTGACGGGCGCAGGATTTCGCCAAGAACAACAACGGCTCAGAACAAAAGTCGCGGCAAAGCACCCACGGCAAATGCCGTTTTTAGGTTTATGCTGTGTGGCGCTTTGCTGCTGGATACAACTTGCGCCTTTTCAGCCGAATTTCCTCTCCCTCCAGCTGGAAGCAATATGGTTGGTCAGCTGCGGGTGGTCCTGGCACGTCATCAGGATACCCTGCTCGACATCGCCCGCCATTACGACGTTGGTTATAACGAAATCCGGGCGGCCAATCCGGGTGTGGATCCCTGGTTGCCCGGTGCTGGCACCCGGGTGCTGGTGCCGACTGAATATGTTCTGCCGCCCAAACCCTGGCAGGGCATTATTATCAATATACCGGCCCGCCGCCTGTTCTATTTTCCGGCAGATCAGAAAGTCGTGTACACCTTTCCGGTAGGTATATTCCGACCCAACTGGCCGGATCCGGTGGGGAGCACAAAAATCATCGCCAAGGTGAAAAACCCGACCTGGACAGTCCCGAAAAATATCCAGGAAGAACATGCCAAAGCGGGAGAACCCATCCCGGCGTTTTTCCCGGCAGGTCCCGATAACCCAATGGGCGAGCTGGCCCTCGAAACCGGCTGGTCACAAATATTCATCCACGGGACCAACAAGCCCTGGGGTGTAGGGATGCGTGTCAGTCATGGTTGTTTTCATGTGTATCCTGAAAACGAAGTGCAGTTATTCAAGATGGTCAAGGTCGGTACCCCGGTCAGAACCATCGACCAGCCCTACGTTGTGGGTAGTAATGGTAACGGAAACCTGTACTTGCAAAGCTTTGAACCGGTTGAAACCTATCATAAGGGCGGAAATAACCAGCAGCGTGCCGTGGATGCCATTACCGCATTCAGTAGCAGTCAGCATCAGGGCCGGACTATCAACTGGCAGCGAGTCATCAATCTGGTGCAGAAACCAAATACCGTTCCTGTAGCCATCAATATTAATACGCCTGACCTGCAGACGGTGGCAGACCAGTTAAGCGCGCAATCCTATGATTTTGCCCCCTATGGCGACAATGCAAATACTGCCACACCACCACCAGCACCGGTAACCATTGGAAATACGCCGAAATCATGAAGGACAAAACATTCAAAAAAAGTGCTTGCACACCCCCAGACCCGCATGTATAGTGCGCTCTCTCGACGGGGCAACGGTCCTGAAAGAGAGCGACAAAGCAACTAGGTATTGACAGTAAATTAACTTACCCAGTATGATTGTCGACCCTGTTGCGGGGTGGAGCAGCTTGGCAGCTCGTCGGGCTCATAACCCGAAGGTCGTAGGTTCAAATCCTACCCCCGCTACCAAGATTCGCAGTATGCAGTTTCGTTCTTTAAAAGCCGAGTGGAGATGTGTGGGGTTTAGGCCCAGGCTGTATTTGGATGCGAATTATCGTACTGAATATGGCAGAAGTTGAAGAAATTGTATGGATTGAACTTAAGAGTTTGATCCTGGCTCAGATTGAACGCTGGCGGCATGCCTAACACATGCAAGTCGAACGGTAACAGGTCTTCGGATGCTGACGAGTGGCGGACGGGTGAGTAATGCGTAGGAATCTGTCTTTGAGTGGGGGACAACCCAGGGAAACTTGGGCTAATACCGCATAAGCCCTGAGGGGGAAAGCGGGGGATCTTCGGACCTCGCGCTGGAAGAGGAGCCTACGTCTGATTAGCTAGTTGGTAGGGTAAAGGCCTACCAAGGCGACGATCGGTAGCTGGTCTGAGAGGACGACCAGCCACACTGGGACTGAGACACGGCCCAGACTCCTACGGGAGGCAGCAGTGGGGAATTTTTCGCAATGGGGGCAACCCTGACGAAGCAATGCCGCGTGAATGAAGAAGGCCTTCGGGTTGTAAAGTTCTTTCGTGGAGGACGAAAAGGTGGGTGCTAATAACGCCTGCTGTTGACGTGAATCCAAGAAGAAGCACCGGCTAACTCCGTGCCAGCAGCCGCGGTAATACGGGGGGTGCAAGCGTTAATCGGAATCACTGGGCGTAAAGGGTGCGTAGGCGGTGCATTAGGTCTGTCGTGAAATCCCCGGGCTCAACCTGGGAATGGCGGTGGAAACCGGTGTACTAGAGTATGGGAGAGGGTGGTGGAATTCCAGGTGTAGCGGTGAAATGCGTAGAGATCTGGAGGAACATCAGTGGCGAAGGCGGCCACCTGGCCCAATACTGACGCTGAGGCACGAAAGCGTGGGGAGCAAACAGGATTAGATACCCTGGTAGTCCACGCCCTAAACGATGAATACTAGATGTTTGGTGCCAAGCGTACTGAGTGTCGTAGCTAACGCGATAAGTATTCCGCCTGGGAAGTACGGCCGCAAGGTTAAAACTCAAAGGAATTGACGGGGGCCCGCACAAGCGGTGGAGCATGTGGTTTAATTCGATGCAACGCGAAGAACCTTACCTGGGCTTGACATGTCTGGAATCCTGCAGAGATGCGGGAGTGCCCTTCGGGGAATCAGAACACAGGTGCTGCATGGCTGTCGTCAGCTCGTGTCGTGAGATGTTGGGTTAAGTCCCGCAACGAGCGCAACCCTTGTCCTTAGTTGCCAGCGGTTCGGCCGGGCACTCTAGGGAGACTGCCGGTGACAAACCGGAGGAAGGTGGGGATGACGTCAAGTCCTCATGGCCTTTATGTCCAGGGCTACACACGTGCTACAATGGCGCGTACAGAGGGAAGCCAAGCCGCGAGGTGGAGCAGACCCCAGAAAGCGCGTCGTAG
>NZ_MOAD01000001.1:422338-443711 GCF_001931655.1 Acidithiobacillus albertensis
AGCCCCGAATTGTTGATCAGGCTGTTTGCCCAGGAAGTGCCGGAAATCGGTAATGGTATGATCGAAATCATGGGTGCGGCACGGGATCCTGGCTTGCGCGCGAAACTGGCGGTGCGCTCCAATGACCCTCGGGTGGATCCAGTGGGTGCCTGTGTCGGCTTGCGCGGTAACCGCGTCCAGACGGTTATCAACGAACTCAAGGGTGAGCGTATTGATATCGTCATCTGGTCGGCAGATCCGGCAAGTTATGTCATCAATGCCTTATCACCGGCCGAAGTGTCGAGTATTGTGGTAGATGAAAATACCCACAGTATGGATGTGGTCGTCGATGCTGAAAACCTCTCGCAGGCCATCGGACGCGGCGGGCAAAATGTGCGCCTGGCCACGCAGTTGACAGGATGGACCATCAATATCCTGACGGAAGAAGAAGCCCAGGCCAAACGTGACGAAGAAGATTCCAAGTTCCTGAATCATTTTGTTCAAGAGTTGGGCGTGGATGAAGATCTGGCGCAACTGCTGGTCAGCGAGGGCTTTACCTCGATTGAAGAAGTGGCATATGTGCCAGTTGCCGAGATGATGGAAATTGAAGGGCTTGATGAAGAACTGGTCAGCGAACTGCGGCGTCGGGCGCGCGATATGCTTTTGAACAAAGCCATTGCCCAGGAAGAACAGGTGGCCTTAAGCGAACCTGGTGAGGACCTGCTAAGCCTGAAAGAAATGGATAAAGGCCTGGCCCATCTGCTGGCCAGCAAGGGTGTGGCCACTGCTGAAGATTTGGCGGAGCTGGCAGCCAGCGAGTTATGTGAGATGGTCGGGATTGATGAAGAGCGTGCGAAAGCTCTTATTCTGGAGGCGCGTGCGCCCTGGTTTGCTTAATACGAACCCTGTGAACGCATTGTGCGAACAAGTGGTTTTGGAGAAAGAGGATTATGACGGTAACTGTCGCCAATTTTGCAGCTGAATTAGGTGTAACCCATGCGCGCTTGTTGGAGCAGTTGAATGCTGCGGGCATCGTGAAAAAAACAGCCGACGATGTAGTCACTGAAGACGACAAACATCGGTTGCTGGCTTCGTTACGCAGTGCCCATGGAGAAGGAAGTGGCGAGCTGCGGCGGATCACCCTGAACCGTACCAGCACCTCTGAAATCAAGCAGTCGGTCGGTGCGGGAAAATCCCGTACTGTACAGGTGGAGGTCCGGCGTAAGAGAACCTACGTCAAACGTGAGGTGACCGCAGATGAACCGGTAGAACAGTTGCCTGTTGCGGAAAGTCAGGTTGCTGAGCCGGTTACAGCCGTCGAAACATCGCCCCCCGAGATCGAGACGCTGGTGAGCCCCGTTGACGTTGCCGTCACGGAGACTGTCCAGGACTCAGCCGCCCCTGTCGCCCAGCAGGATGCTCCCGAACCGGTAGAATCGGTAGCGCAACCCGTGGTGACAACCCCCGAAGCTATACCGGCAGTGGAGCCAAAAGCGCCAGGCGCTGAACGTCAGCCTGCTACCCGTGCCCATAGCGAACGCGCTGCGGCACCGGATCGTAACCGTGCTCCAGTCAGCGAACGCCCGCGTCCCGCAGCAACTGCCCCGGCTAAAGCACCCTCGGCCCCGCCGCGTGGTAAAAAAGCAGGCCCGGCAGGTCGTGGAGAGGATGATCGTTCCGGTGCCGGACGGCGTGGTCCACGTCGTAATGATGAGGGCGGCAATGCCGATGCTTTAGGACGTCGGCGTAAACCTGGAGACAAGAAAAACCGGAATCGCGGTGCGCAGATGGGCAATGAAGCCATCATGGCACCGGTGATTCGCGAAGTAGCCGTTCCCGAAACCATTACGGTGGGTGAATTGGCCAGCCGCATGGCGATCAAGGCCACGGATGTCATCAAGGCCATGATGAAAATGGGCGTGATGGCGACCATCAATCAGGTGATTGACCAGGAAACGGCGGCTATTGTCGTTGAAGAATTAGGTCATAAGGTCAAGATGGTAGCCATGACCAGTCCCGAAGCCTTCCTGATGGATGAAGGCAGTACGGAGACCCCGATTATTGGCAGACGGCCCCCCGTGGTCACGGTAATGGGGCATGTAGACCATGGTAAAACCTCACTGCTGGACCGGATTCGTTCGGCGCAGGTAGCCAGTGGGGAAGCAGGAGGAATCACCCAGCATATTGGTGCTTATCATGTGGAAACGCCCAAAGGGATGGTAACTTTTCTGGATACCCCAGGCCATGAAGCCTTTACCGCCATGCGGGCCCGAGGTGCTCAGGCTACCGATATTGTCGTTCTGGTAGTGGCGGCAGATGACGGTGTGATGCCGCAAACCATTGAAGCCATCCATCATGCCAAGGCGGCACATGTGCCGATTGTTGTGGCCGTCAACAAAATCGACAAACCCGGAGTGGACCCTGAACGGATCCGACAGGAGTTGGCAGGTCATGAGGTGGTTCCTGAAGAATGGGGTGGAGACGCGCAGTTTGTGAATGTTTCGGCCAAGGCGGGTCTGCATATTGATGATCTCCTGGATGCGATCCTGTTGCAGGCGGAAATGCTCGAACTGGATGTGCAGAGTAATGGTCCGGCCAAGGGTGTGGTCATTGAGTCCCGTCTTGATCGGGGTCGGGGTGTAGTGGCCACGGTACTGGTTCGGCAGGGTACCCTGCATGCTGGGGATATGCTCCTGGCGGGAGCCCAGTTTGGGCGCGTGAAAGCGCTGGTTAATGATGCCGGACAAAGTACGCAGGAAGTAGGCCCCGGTTTGCCTGCCGAGGTTCTCGGCCTCAGTGATGTTCCCCATGCGGGTGACGAGGTTGTGGTTGTGGCCGATGAGCGCAAGGCGCGTGAAGTCGCGCTGTTCCGTCAGGGCAAGTTCCGTGATGTGCGTCTTGCCAAAAACCAGAAGGCTTCCCTGGAAAGTCTCTTCGAAGCCGCTGCGGATGGTCAGTTGCAGCAGTTGAATCTGTTGATCAAGGCTGACGTGCAAGGTTCGGTAGAAGCATTGAGTACGACGCTGGAGCGCCTTTCCACTTCAGAAGTAAAAGTGACCGTTATTCACTCGGGTGTGGGAGGTATTACCGAATCGGATGTGAATCTGGCGGCAGCTTCGCAAGCGGTGCTTATCGGCTTTAATGTACGGGCGGAAGCTCAGGCCCGTCGCCTCATCGAAAGCACTGGTGTAGATGTACGTTATCACAGCGTGATTTATGATGCCGTGGATGAAGTCAAAGCCGCCATGAGTGGTATGCTGGCACCGGAAATCCGTGAAAAAATCATTGGTCATGCTGAGGTCCGCGAAACATTCCGGGTTCCCAAAGTGGGTACGATCGCCGGCTGTATGGTCATCGATGGCGTTGTCCGCCGTAATGCCAAGGTCCGCGTGCTGCGACAGGACGTGGTCATCCACAGCGGTGAAATGGATTCTTTGCGCCGCTTCAAGGATGACGCCAAGGAAGTCCGGGAAGGTTTCGAGTGTGGTATCGGTCTGCGCAATTACAATGACCTCAAAAACGGGGATATCATTGAGGCCTACGAAACCACTGAAGTCGCGCGTACGGTCTAGGAGTTGGCGTTGCAGCATACTCATCGTGCTTATCCGCGCGGCGCCAGGGTATCTCACCTGCTCCGTGAAGAAATTGCCGCGCTGTTGCGCGAGTTGCATGGCCTTCCTGCTGATCTGGCGCTCTTGCCGCCCAGCATAACCATGGTCGACTTGCCAGCTGACATGCGTTCGGCAACCGTTTTCTTTTCCCTGATGGATGGTCCCGGGCGCGCCGCTGTGGTCCGCCAGATCCTCGATGCCCGGGCGGGAGAAATGCGTCAGATACTGGGGAAGCGGCTGGCCTTGCGGCGGATTCCGCCATTGCACTTTGTTTATGATGCGCGCTTTGATCGGGGTGCTGAAATGGCAGAAATTCTGGCGCATTTGCCGCCCGCTGCAGATGAGGAAGCGTGATCATGACCTGTCAGCATGGCCTGTTGTTGCTCGATAAGCCGGAGGGTTTAACCTCCAATGCGACCCTGCAGCGCGCCAAGCGGATTATGGGAATCAAAAAAGCGGGACATACCGGCAGCCTGGATCCCATTGCCACCGGGCTGCTGGTATTGCTCTTTGGTGAGGCGACTAAAGTCTCTGATTACATTCTGAATGCCGACAAGTCCTACCGGGCGACCCTGCGGCTGGGACAGACAACCAGCACGGGTGATCGTGAGGGCGAGATTCTGGAAGAAAAAGCGGTCACGGTAGAGCGCGCCGATATCGAGGCCATGCTCCCGCGTTTTCTGGGAGAAATTGCCCAGATTCCTCCCATGTACTCGGCCATCAAGCAGGGTGGCAAGCCTTTGTACGAGCTGGCTCGTAAAGGGATTGAGGTGGAAAGGGCGCCGCGTCAGGTGCGCATTGACGGTTTGCGCCTGGTAGAGTTCACCGGGAATCGCCTGGTCATGGATGTGGATTGTTCCAAAGGAACCTACATTCGCAGTCTGGCGATGGATTTGGGCGCGGCCTTGGGTTGTGGGGCTCATGTCGAAGCGTTGCGACGAACGTGCACAGGGCCATTCAGGATCGAGGACGCATTTACTCTGGAAGCGTTGGCAGAGCAGCAGAAACAGGGTGAATGTCCGTTAAAGGCGATGGATCTGGCACTGGAGTATCTGCCCGCCGTCACCCTGACGGAGAACACCGCTTATTATTTGCGTCAGGGGCAGGGTGTGGTGGTGGCACATGCACCTTCTCTGGGACGTATTCGCCTTTACGGACCGGGTGCGCAGTTTCTCGGTCTGGGAGAGGTCATGGACGACGGAAAGGTGGCGCCACGCCGCCTCATGAGCGTAAACTAGGGAGTATTGTTTTTTTAGAAGTTCCGAGGAGAAGAATTTATGTCGCTGTCGCGTGAAGTCAAAGCAGATGTTGTTCAGGGTTATGCTACCCATGCAGGAGATACGGGTTCTCCCGAAGTGCAGGTCGCCCTTTTGACCACTCGTATTGAAGGATTGGCTGATCATTTCAAAATTAACAAGCATGATCATCATTCCCGTCAAGGATTGCTGAAAATGGTGGGCCAACGCCGCAAGCTGCTGGACTACCTCAAAAAGCGTGATGTGAATCGGTATCGTTCGCTGATTGAGCGTCTGGGTCTGCGTAAGTAAGGAGAAGGTTTTGGCCATCATTCGGAAAGAGTTGGATTTCGGCGGACAGCCCCTGCACCTGGAAACAGGACGTATGGCGCGTCAGGCTGATGGGGCGGTACTGGTTTCCAGTGGCGACACAGTGGTTCTGGTGACGGCCGTTGGCCGTCGTGAAATGAAACCCGGTCAGGACTTCTTTCCCTTGACGGTCAATTATCAGGAAAAAGCCTATGCTGCCGGTAAAATTCCGGGGGGCTTCTTCAAGCGCGAAGGTCGGCCAACTGAAAAAGAAACCCTGACCTCGCGACTGATTGATCGACCCATCCGTCCCTTGTTTCCCAAAGGATTCATGAATGAAGTGCAGGTCATCGCCACGGTTCTTTCTGTGGATCGCGATCATGACCCAGACATTCTGGCGATGCTTGGTGCTTCGGCAGCCTTGGCGATTTCCGGTATTCCGTTCAGAGGTCCTATTGGGGGCGCCCGGGTGGGTTACGTCAATGGACAATATGTCCTGAATCCCAGCGCTGCCCAATTGGCTGAATCGCAGTTGGATCTGGTCGTGGCCGGAACCCGTAATGCGGTGTTGATGGTGGAATCAGAAGCCCAGCAACTGTCTGAAGAAGTGATGCTTGAGGCCGTCATGTTTGGGCACGCCGGATTCCAGCCGGTCATTGAGGCTATTGAGGCCCTGGCCCATGAAGTGGGTAAGACCGGCTGGAACTGGGTGGCACCCGTAGCCGATGAGGCTTTGGGTCAGCAGGTGCAGGCCAAGGCTTCGGGCTTGCTGCAGGAAGCCTACTCGTTGGTAGAAAAACAGGCGCGTAGTAAAAAGCTTGAAGAAATTCAGCAGCACATGGTTGCAGAATTAGCCGCAGAAGATGCGCAGCGGGCAGACATGGTGCGTGGTTTTGTTAAAAAAATCGAAACCGGTATTGTCCGGGGGCGGATTCTGGATGGTGCGCCGCGCATTGATGGGCGGGACACCAAGACCGTGCGACCCATTACGATTGAGGCGGGGGTTTTACCTCGCACCCATGGTTCGGCCCTGTTTACCCGGGGTGAAACCCAGGCTCTGGTCGTCGCAACTTTGGGAACCAAGGGCGATGAGCAGATTATCGACGCTCTTCAGGGAGAAAGTCGTGATCGCTTCATGCTCCATTATAATTTCCCGCCATTTTCCACCGGCGAAACGGGCATGGTGGGGTCACCCAAGCGCCGTGAAATTGGTCACGGTCGTCTGGCAAAACGGGCAGTAGCCGCAGTGCTGCCTGAGCCCAGCGAATTTCCCTACAGCCTGCGGGTGGTTTCAGAAGTGCTGGAGTCCAATGGTTCTTCCAGTATGGCGACGGTGTGCGGCGCTTCATTGGCCCTGATGGATGCCGGTGTTCCGTTGAAGGCCCCCGTTGCCGGAGTCGCCATGGGACTGATCAAGGAAGGTGAGCGCTTTGCTGTCCTGACCGATATCCTGGGTGATGAAGATCATCTGGGTGACATGGATTTCAAGGTGGCGGGTACCGAACAGGGTGTGACTGCCCTGCAGATGGATATCAAAATTGACGGTATTACCCGTGAAATCATGGCTGCAGCCCTAAAACAGGCCCATGCCGGACGTCTTCATATTCTGGGTCTGATGAATGCGGTACTCGAAAAAGGCCGCGTCGAACTTTCGGATAACGCCCCGCGCATTATTACCATACACATCAACCCGGACAAAATCCGTGATGTCATCGGGCCGGGCGGCAAAGTCATTCGCGCCTTGACGGAAGAAACTGGTGCTGCCATTGATATTCAGGATAATGGTACGGTCACCATTGCCACGGTGGACAGTGAAGCCGGCGCTGCCGCCCGTCGGCGGATTGAACTGCTGACGGCGGAAGTACAGGTGGATACCATATATGATGGTAAAGTGGCAAAGATCATGGACTTTGGCGCTTTTGTCACCATTCTTCCGGGGCGTGATGGTCTGCTGCACATTTCCCAGATCAGCAGCGAGCGGGTCAGTGATGTCCACGACTACCTCAAGGAAGGGCAGGCAGTGCGGGTGAAAGTTCTGGAAGTTGATCGTCAGGGCAAAATCAAGCTCAGCATGAAGGACATTACCCAGTAATTCTGGATTTGGCGGTTTTGACAAAAAATATCGAAGCTTCTGTAAGCACGCTGGATAACGGCGTAGTCGTTCTCAGCGAAAGCTTGCCGGGTCGACAAAGCGTGGCCCTGTCCCTGACCTTGGGAAATGGTAGTCGTGATCAGGCTGCAGACGAAAACGGTTTTGCCCATCTCCTGGAACACATGCTCTTCAAGGGCAGTACCAAAAGAGATGGAGATGCACTGAATGCAGCGATGGAATCCCTGGGCGGGACCATCAATGCGTTCACCGATCGTGAGAGTACTGTTTTCCATGGCACGGTGCTGGCCGAGGATGCTCAGGAAGCTTTTGTGCTGCTCAGTGAAATGCTCACGCACCCACGTTTTGATCACGCGGATTTACGTCTGGAAAAACAGGTGGTCGCCCAGGAGGCCGCCATGGCTGCCGAGGACCTGGAAGACTGGGTACAGGAACGGGCCTTATTGGAAATTTGGGGAGAGCACCCCCTGGCTTGGCCCGTGTTGGGCAAGGCCAGCTGTATTCGTGCAGCCAGCCGTAAACGCATACAGGCCTATCACGAGCGGGTTTTGGCCGAATCGCCCCTGATTGTTACGGCAGTCGGTGCTGTGGATCATGAGCGTTTGTGTGGATGGGTGCAGCATGCCTTTCCCGAAACGCGTCGTCCGGCCCCCCTGCAAAATGGCTTGCCCCCCCACTTTCAGCTTGGTAAAAAAAATCTGCGTCGTTCAGAAGCCCGTCAGGCGCATTTGGTCTGGATGGCACCAGCTTGTTCCGTCGAATCAGAAGACTATCTCGCTCATGTGGTGGCTAATGCCATTCTGGGTGGAGGCACCGCCTCTTATTTATTCCGGGAACTCCGGGAAAGGCGTGGATTGGCGTATCAGGTATTTTCCCATCTGGATGCTTTGCGCGACTGTGGCGAATGGTCGTTGTATGTAGCCACCCCGGAAGATAAAGCCCATGAAGCCGGCAAGGCGATGTCCGAAGTGCTGTCTAAATTGCTGAGTGAGGGACCCGGTTCGAGCGATATGCTCTGGGCAAAACGCAGCTTGCGGATTCAGTTGTTGCTCGGACAGGAAGATGCCGAAGTGCGCATGAGTCGGCTGGCTCGCCAGTGGCTTTATCTGGGCCGCCTGCATTCGGCAGAACAATCCTTGCAGAAACTGGAGCTTGTGGATGCAGAAGCCGTACGTCGGGTTTTGCGCGAAGCCTGGGAACAACGCCTGGAAATGAGCTGCTTACCCTCACGCCGCAAGACTTAGGAAAACTGGTCCTTCCAGCGTCGCAAAGCGGTAAATACAGATAATGCCGTGCCGCCGCTGAGGGGGTCAAAGTGCCGGGCACTGGCAATCAGCGCAGGATCAGCACAGCGCAGAAAAGGATTGCTGGCGCGTTCCAGAGCAATGCTTGACGGCAAGGTGGGTTGTCCACGCTCGCGCTGCTTTTGGGCTTGTATTTGTCTGTCCCGAATAACCGGGTTGCCGGGATCCACCAAAGCTGCAAAACGCAAATTATTCTCGGTGTATTCGTGGGCGCAGTACACCGCTGTCTCCGGAGGAAGCGCGGCAAGCTGCTGCAAGCTATGGAACAACATCTCGGGAGTACCTTCAAAGATCCGTCCGCAGCCGGCAGCAAAAAGTGTGTCTCCGCAAAACAGAGACGCATTCCAGACATAAGCGATGTGATCCCGGGTATGACCCGGAACTTCCATGACCTGGATTTCTGCGGAGCCAATGGCCAGTTTTCCGGCAGCAACGGGATGGGTCAGGGCGGGTATCCGCTTATTGGCACCGTAGACAGGAATGCGGAAATGGTCGGCGAGGGCAGCTACGCCCCCTGTATGATCGGCATGATGATGCGTGCAGAGTATGGCCGTCGGCACCATCTGTCTGGGCGCAAGCCATTGAAAAACCGGTTCGGCGTCGCCGGGATCGACAATCCAGACACCGGCGCTGCTTTCCAGCACATAAATGTAGTTATCCGCAAATGCAGGAATGAAATGCACAGACATGTTTGGTTCTCAGGGCAAGCGGGTTACCATAAGCCTACTATGGGAGTTGGTTGGGGTCACGCACACTTGGGTTTTTTGTCATGTTGAAGCGGTTTTACTGAAATGCCGGGGCGGGGACGTCTTAGCCGGCCGCAAGAACAACGGGCTGCCGTGTGGTGGGATAGTGGTGCCGGACGTCTGCTGCTGGATCGGGCTCGAGATATTCTCCCACGCTGGATTGAGCGTTTGCAGCCGGAAACGGTTTTGCAACTGGGGCAACCGCTGTTCTGGGGAATGCCTCCAGGCACAGAGCGAACCTGGGTGTTGCTGAATGATGGCGCCGCATTGCCACCGGAAGCTTATTTGCAGGTTTGCGGGGCCTGTCCGGATATGCCCTTTGCGCCCATGCGCTTTGATCTGGTTATTGTTCCCTTTTGTTTGAGTCGAATGGGTGATCCTGAAGCGGTGCTGGACGAATGCTGGCGGGTGCTGCGCCCTGAAGGTCATGTATTGATCATGGATTTTAATCCCGGGGGGAGCTTGAGCTTCATGCGCCGCTGGCGTTTATGGCGGCGGGATCGGGCCTGGCCCTGGCGTCGTCCCTTTCTGCCCTTAGGGAAGTTGCGTACCCTGCTCGAAAATCAGGATTTTATACTGAAAGAGGGGCGCTACTTTCAGTATACCCTGCCGGGTTTGGAAAAAAATGCACAATGGATGGAGCTCGTGGGTGACCGCTGGTGGCCGGCGGGTGCAAACGCTTATTTATTGCTGGCCCAACGCCGTGACCCTGAGCGACCTTTGGTCGGCTTGGCTACGCCCGTAAAAATGCGTCGGGAGCGTCGTAAAGTCAGCTCTGAAGCCCCGGCAGCTTATGATCACTCGGAGCTGGGATGATGACGGATAAAATTGTGGAATTGTTTACGGATGGGGGTTGCCGAGGTAATCCCGGCATCGGGGCCTGGGGTGCCTGGTTGCGGCGCGAAACACAGGAGAAGGTGCTCTGGGGATTTGAACCGGAAACCACCAACAACCGCATGGAATTGACAGCGGCTCTGCGCGGTCTCGAAGCCCTGAAACGTCCAACCCGGGTCCGCGTGATCAGTGATTCCCGTTATTTGCGTGATGGTATGACCCAGTGGTTGCCAGGTTGGCAACGGCGCGGCTGGCGCACGGCGGGTGGGGATCCAGTCAAAAATCAGGATATCTGGGAGCTTCTGGTAAAAGCCTCTGCTCCCCATGAGGTAGAATGGGAATGGGTGCGCGGGCATTCCGGTCATGTGGAAAATGAAAAGGTCGATGCCCTGTTGAATCAGGTCATGAATCAGTACGGCGCGCACCAGCAGCGCGAAGAGGGGGAAGGATGGCTTTAAGACAGGTGGTGCTGGATACAGAAACGACTGGTATTGACTGGAAACAGGGTCATCGGGTCATTGAAATTGGCGCGGTAGAGTTGCTGGATCGCCGTTTGACGGGGAATAATTACCAGCAGTACCTCAACCCCCAGCGCAGCAGTGATCCCGAAGCCCTGCGTGTGCATGGCCTCACCGATGCGTTTCTTGCGGACAAACCATTATTCGCCGAAGTGGCTGAGAACTTTCTGAACTATCTGGGTGATGCAGAGCTGATCATTCACAATGCGCCCTTTGATCTGGGTTTTTTGAACCATGAACTCGGAAAAATAGAAAAAAAGCCTCTGAATCATAAAGTTCTGGATACTTTGGTGGATGCCCGTCGTCGTCATCCCGGGCAGAAAAATGACCTGAACAGCCTGTGCCGACGATATAATGTCGACAATAGTCACCGTGAGCTGCACGGCGCTTTGCTGGATTGCGAAATCCTGGCCAAGGTCTATCTCGCTATGACCGGTGGGCAGGTGGATATGATGGGCTTGTTGAATGCTTCAGAGGAGCAGTCGGGAACGGAGTCTTCCCGAGATTCTGCGACTTCTGTGCAAATTGCTCAATTCAACAGCAGCACGGTAGCAGGGCGGCCGCGATTGCGGGTTATTCGCGCTACTGCGGAAGAAACCGCCCTGCATGCCCAATATTTAGAGGATATGGGCGGAAAAGCTCTATGGAATGCGCCATAAAGCGCCGTAACTTATTGTTTGTGCTCAATGAGCTCGATGCGGTAACCGTCAGGATCTTCCACAAAGGCAATGATGGTACTGCCGTGTTTCATAGGTCCTGCTTCGCGCACCACTTTGCCACCCCGCCCACGAATGGCATCGCAAGCCGCAGCGGCATTTTCCACTTCCAGGGCAATATGCCCGAAGGCATCACCGAGTGAGTAATGATCTACGCCCCAATTGTAGGTCAGCTCAATGACGGCTCCGGCGCTTTCCTCCTGATAGCCCACAAAAGCGAGGGTAAACTTGCCGTCGGGATAATCTTTGCGGCGTAACAGATGCATGCCGAGGACTTCCGTATAAAACTGGATGGAGCGATCCAAATCACCCACCCGTAGCATGGTATGTAAAAGACGCATTTGACTCTCCTTGCACAGGTTACTGTGCGGTTTTTGTCCAGAGATGTATTACCCCTGCAAGCGTTTTTCAATCCGCAGACGCAGGGCGTTGAGCTTGATGAACCCTTCTGCATCTTTCTGATTATAGGCGCCAGCATCATCTTCGAAGGTCGCAATGCGGGGATCAAACAGACTTTCCTGAGACTTGCGACCGACTACACTGCAGGTCCCCTTAAAGAGCTTGACGCGAACCACGCCGCTCACCAGACGCTGGGTCTGGTCGATCAGGGTCTGCAGAGCGCGGCGTTCCGGACTCCACCAGAAGCCATTGTAGACAATGCTGGCATAGCGGGGCATCAGCTCATCCTTGAGATGGGCGACTTCCCGATCGAGGGTAATGGATTCAATGGCGCGATGGGCCTTGAGCAAAATGTTGCCGCCAGGCGTTTCATAGCAGCCTCGCGACTTCATGCCGACATAACGGTTCTCGACAATATCCAGACGGCCAACGCCATGCTCGCCACCTACGGTATTGAGGTGCGCCAGTAATTGCTCAGGATTCAGGGCTTCACCGTCCACCGCGATGGGATCACCATGGGCATAGGTGATTTCCAGATAGCGGGGTTGATCCGGTGCTTTCTCAGGCGCTGTAGTCCAGCGCCACATGCTCTCTTCGGCCTCCGCCCAGGGGTCTTCCAGAATGCCGCCTTCATAGGAAATATGGAGAAGATTGGCATCCATGGAGTAGGGCGACTTTTTACCATGTTTTTCCACAGGAATGCCGTGTTTTTCGGCATACTTGAGGAGCTTTTCACGGGAGTTCAGGTCCCATTCCCGCCAGGGAGCAATGACCTGAATGGCCGGGTTCAGGGCGTAAGCACCCAGTTCAAAGCGGACCTGATCGTTGCCCTTGCCGGTGGCTCCATGAGCAACGGCATCAGCACCTACTTCAGCGGCAATTTCCACCATGCGCTTGGCGATAAGGGGCCGGGCAATGGAAGTCCCCAGCAGGTATTCCCCCTCATAAATGGTATTGGCGCGAAACATGGGAAATACATAATCGCGGACAAATTCCTGACGGAGGTCGTCAATGAATATTTCCTTGGCACCGAGCTTTTCTGCCTTGATGCGGGCTGGCTCTACTTCTTCACCCTGACCGATATCTGCCGTAAAGGTGACAACATCACATTGATATTGATCTTGCAGCCATTTGAGAATGACCGAGGTATCGAGACCCCCTGAGTAGGCGAGAACGACTTTTTTGACCATTTAAGAAGCTCCTTGCAAAGCGGCCACAGGGCCGATGCCAAATAAAAATTCCATGAGCGCCTTCTGGGCGTGCAGGCGATTTTCCGCCTCTTCCCAGACGACCGAAAGGGGACCATCCATAATGTCGGCGCTGACTTCTTCTCCGCGATGTGCCGGAAGGCAGTGCATGAACAAAGCGCCAGGTGCAGCAGCAGCCATGAGGGTGTGATTCACCTGAAAATCCTGAAGAATGGCGCGGCGCTGCCCGGCCTCCTGTTCCTGTCCCATGCTGGTCCAGACATCCGTTACAACCAGATCGGCACCTTCCACTGCTGAAACGGGATCGTGGAGGACGGTGACATATTCTCCCCCGGTTGCCAGCATGTCGGCGCTGGGAGCATAGGGAGCAGGGCTGCCGATACGCAGGCTGAAATTGAAAATGTGTGCGGCCTCCATCCAGGAATGGGCCATGTTGTTGGCTCCATCTCCTACATAGGCAACTCTCCGTCCTTCCAGTGTGCCCCAGTGTTCGGTGGCGGTCATGAGATCGGCAAGCAACTGGCAGGGGTGGTGGTCATCGGAAAGACCATTGATGACGGGCACTCTGGAGGCTGCGGCAAAGAGCTTGAGGTTGTCATGACTGAAAGTGCGGATCATGACCATGTCTACCATCCGTGAAATCACCCGGGCGGTGTCTTCAATGCTTTCTCCGCGACCGAGTTGGGTGTCGCGTGGCGAGAGGAAAAGGGCATGTCCGCCCAGTTGCGCCATACCTGTCTCAAAGGAAACCCGGGTCCGGGTAGAGGACTTTTCAAAAATCATGGCCAGAGTCCGTCCGGTAAAGGGCATGTACCGTTCACCCTGGCGCTGCATGTGCTTGAGAGCAATAGCACGGTCCAGCAAGGCCTTTAGTTCGGCTTGGCTGAGATCGGCGAGGCTGAGAAAGTGACGTAGTTTCATGATGTGGGTTCCAGTAGTCGGACGATCCCGGCAACCAGCAGATCTATTTCCGATTCAGAAATAATGAGTGGTGGTAATAGCCGAATGACTTTGTCCGCAGTGACATTAATCAGTAAGCCTGCTTCCAGAGCCCGCTCTACCAGACGTTCGGGTTTTTGCGCCAGCTCAATACCGACCATCAAGCCCATACCGCGTATATCCCGAACCTCTGGATGCTGAGCCAGGGCATGACGCAGTTTCTGCTGCAACAGTGCCCCCATTTTGGCCGCCTGAGCAGGAATGTTGGCGTTTTCCATGGTGTCGAGTACCGCCTGGGCGGCAGCACAGACCAGGGGGCCACCCCCGAAAGTCGTTCCATGTTTACCTGGCCCAAACAAGTCAGCTGCTGCTTTGCGGGCAAGCAGGGCGCCAATGGGTACCCCGTTTCCCAGGCCTTTGGCCAGGCTGAGTACGTCCGGAAATGCGCCGTCAAGCTGTTGATAGGCAAAGAAATTGCCAGTACGACCGATGCCGGTTTGGACTTCGTCGAGCATGAGCAGCAGTCCGTGGGCATCACAAATACTGCGCAGATCCGCTAAAAATCCCTCGGGAGCAGGGCGCACGCCGCCCTCACCTTGCACGGGTTCAACCAGAATGGCAGCAATAGCCGGATTGGCGGCAATCAGTCCTCTGACCGTGCTGCTGTCGCCATATGGAGCCCGCACAAAACCGGGTACCAGCGGTGCGAAGCCTTCCTGAATGCGGAAATTGCCCGTCGCCGTCAGCGCTGCCAGAGTTCGGCCATGAAAAGCCTGGGTAAATACCAGAACCTGTGGTTCGGCAATGCCTTTCTGATGGCCGTGGAGACGAGCCATTTTGATGGCTGCTTCGTTGGCTTCAGCGCCACTGTTACAGAAAAAGGCAGCATCCAGACCGCTGAGGCGGCAGAGGCTATCGGCCAGTTTTTCCTGCAGGGGAATCTGGTAGAGATTGGATGTATGCAGCAGAGTGCCCGCTTGTGACTGAAGGGCCTGGGTGACGGCAGGGTGGCAATGACCCAGACCCACTACCGCAATACCCGCCAAGGCATCGAGATAACGCCGTCCTTCGCTGTCGTAAAGCCACACGCCCTCTCCCCGGCTGAAAGCCACGGGCAGGCGTGCATAATTGTTCATGAGTGGCATTATACCGGGGCCTCCCCATCCAGGTTGAAGGCGGCGTGCAGGGCCCGCACCGCCAGTTCAAGATATTTTTCTTCGATGACCACAGAAATTTTGATTTCCGAGGTGGAAATCATCTGAATATTGATATTTTCCTTGCCCAGGGTGGCAAACATGGTGGCGGCAATACCGGCATGGGAACGCATGCCGACGCCTACTACTGATACCTTGACAATGTGGTCGTCGCCCCGCACATCTTCGGCTTCCAGTTTTTGGGCCACAGCGCCCAGAATATCTTTGGCCTGGGCGTATTCATTACGATCCACCGTGAAGGTGAAATCTGTTTTGCCGGCTTCGGAAATATTCTGCAGGATAACGTCCACGTTGATATTGGCTTCTGAGACGGGTCCCAGAATGGAATGGGCAATACCAGGGTGATCAGGAACGCCAATCATGGTGAGTTTGGCTTCGTTACGGGAGAAGGCGATGCCAGAAACGCGGGGAGCTTCCACAGAATTTTCCTCATTGGTAACCAGGGTGCCGGGCCCATCCTGAAAAGACGACAAAACCCGAACGGGAACATTGTACTTCATGGCAAACTCAACAGAGCGCGTCTGCAGTACCTTTGCGCCGAGGCTTGCCATTTCAAGCATTTCTTCAAAAGTAATGCGATCAAGGCGCCGCGCTCGCGACTCCACGCGCGGATCCGTTGTGTAAATGCCATCTACATCAGTAAAAATATCACATTCGTCGGCACGCAGGGCAGCCGCCAGTGCGACGGCAGTGGTGTCCGATCCGCCGCGTCCCAAAGTAGTAATATTGCCATGCAGGTCGACGCCCTGGAAACCGGCAACCACTACGATCTTCCCGGATTCGAGGGCTGAACGAATTTTATGATCATCAATATGTTCAATGCGCGCCTTGGTATGGGCAGAATCCGTGGTAATGGCTACCTGGGTCCCGGTAAAAGACTGGGCCGCTTGTCCCATCTCTTCTAAAGCCATGCACAACAGGGCAATAGTCACCTGTTCTCCGGTGCTCAGCAGGGTATCCAGTTCACGCTCGGCAGGATGAGCCGCCATGGCTCGCGCCAGTTGCAAAAGGCGATCGGTCTCGCCAGACATGGCCGATACCACGACCACAACCTGATGCCCGGCCCGATGGGTAGCCATGACTTTTTCGGCAACCGCGCGAATGCGCTCGGGGTTGCCCACAGATGTTCCACCAAATTTTTGTACGATGAGTGCCATTGTCAGTGATTTTATGAAAAATTAAGGGCAAATCATAAAGCCTTGGGACGCGTTCGTACAGGATGGGGCGAGAAGACCTCAATAGGGCGCTTTTTTATGAGATCTGCTTGCTTACTGTGACAGGTTTTCCGGTTTCCGGGTTTTTTTGAGGAAGGAGTACACCGGGCAATAGCCGAAAACCCCCGTTGCAATGAGGAGAAGCCCCGAAAAGGTCCATTCCCGATAGGGGAAGGGATTAACGAAATAGATGAGAAAAATGATGGCGCCGAAGTAAAGGCGCAGCCAACGCTCGGTACTGTTCATGTTCTTGATGATTTTCATGATATGGCCGTCCTTAAATGAGAGGGCTGGGTATGAATACTAGACCGCTTCGGTCCGTGCCGCAATAGGGGAATCGTGCATGGTCTCAGCATCTTCTCCGGGCTTGAACTACAATAAACTGCATGAAGAAGATCGTGTGAGCAGTCTGGAATAGTCAAACGGGTTTCTGCAGTGATTTCCGGGGAGATGGAAGGATGACAACAGATTTACGGGCGTTGCACAAAGAGGTGGGTCAGAGCATCTGGTTGGATAATTTGTCGAGAACACTGATTCACGATGATATTCTCCGAAAATATATCAGCGCAGATGGAATCAGTGGGGTTACCTCCAATCCCAGCATTTTTCAGAAAGCCATTCATTCCAGTCCCTACTATCAGGATGATTTGCGGCAAGCTGCAGAATCTGCCGAGCGACTTTATGAACAGCTCGTTTTGCAGGATTTGCAGATGGCCTGCGATCTTTTGCAGCCGGTGCATCAGGAAAGTGCTGGCGATGATGGTTGGGTGAGCTGGGAGGAATCTCCGCGTTTGGCGCATGATGAAGCAGCTACGGTTGCTGAAGCCCGCCGTCTGCGGGGATTGGTGCAGCGTGACAATTTATTGATCAAGGTTCCCGCAACGCCCCAGGGTATTGCGGCACTGGCCACGCTGATAGGCGAGGGTATTTCAGTCAATGTCACCCTCATGTTCGGATTGGAACATGTCCACCAGGTTTTTGCGGCTTATCAACAGGGCTTGGCGCATTGGGTAAAACAAGGCGGCGACCCCCGCCGGGTCAAGGCAGTTGCCAGCCTTTTCCTGTCACGGGTAGACACCCTCGTTGATCAGCAGCTCGAAAAAATTGCGACAGCAGAGTCTCTGGCTCTACGCGGCAAGGCCGCAGTGGCCATGGCCAAGGTTGCTTACAAGGTCTATCAGGAGACCTTCCATGGGGACGGCTTCGCGGAGTTGGCCAAGGCCGGTGGGCGTCCGCAGTATCTGCTCTGGGCCAGTACCAGCACGAAAAACCCGGAATACTCAGACTTACTCTATGTCGAACCGTTGATGGGACCGGAAACGATCAATACCTTGCCGGATGAAACCCTGAACAAGCTGCGTGATCATGGCCATATCGCGAATCGGGTGAGCGAGGATCTGGACGCGGCACAGGCAGTCATGGCCGGACTGGAGTCGCTGGGTATTCACATGGACAGTGTGGCTGAACAATTACAGCAGGAAGGGCTGGCCGCCTTCGCCAAAAGTTTTGAGGAAATGTTGGCGGAGGTCGGCAAGGCCATGCCCCATGGTGGTTGATTGCCTTCGAATTAAAAGCCGACGGTATTGAAGCCGGCATCGACGTAAGTAATTTCGCCGGTGATGCCTGAGGCAAGGTCGGAGCAGAGGAAGGCCGCCGTGTTGCCCACTTCTTCCTGGGTGACATTGCGGTGGAGGGGAGCATGCTCCGCATAGTGGTCGAGGATTTTACGGAATTCACTGATTCCGCTGGCTGCCAAAGTGCGAATGGGACCTGCGGAAATAGCGTTGACGCGAATGCCATCACTGCCCAGAGAATAAGCCAGGTAACGAATGCTGGCTTCGAGGCTGGCCTTGGCCAGGCCCATGACATTGTAGTTGGCCATGGCCCGTTCGGCGCCGAGATAGCTGAGCGCCAGTAAAGCGCCTTGGCGTCCCTGCATCAAAGGATGCATGGCTTTGGCCATGGCGGTGAAGCTGTAGGAAGAAACTTCGTGGGCAATACGGAAGCCTTCGCGGGTGGTGGCATCCAGATAACTGCCACTGAGTTCTTCCTTGGGCGCAAAAGCCGCGCCGTGGATACCAATGTCGACGCCACCCCATAGTGACTGGACGCGCTCCATAGCCGCCTGCAATTGCTGTTCATCCATCAGATCCAGTTCCAGGGGTTCCGGCGCGCCGATTTGTCCAGCCAGTTCTTCTACCCGACTTTTGGTGCGCTCGCCCTGATAGGTCAACAGCACTTCGGCTCCCTGACGATGCATGGCCTGCGCGATCCCCCAACAAATGGAACGATCATTGGCTACGCCAACGATGAGCGCCTTTTTGCCGGTCATGAAACCCATAAAACCTCCTATGTGCTGCTTAGCGTGTATAGATAGTGAGACGTGAGCCCGGCTGAATGTCGCTGGCAGAGGCCAGGTGGTTCCATTGGATGAGAGACTTGGGTTGCACATGGTACTGCTGGGCAATTTGCCAGAGCGTGTCGCCTTTGCGAACAATATAAGTCGCTGCGCGCGGCTGGGTGGCGGCGCGTTCCTGGCGGGCACTGATAGCCGCTACGGCGGTTTCTGAAGGGATATTCAGGACCTGACCCGGATGGATGACGGATTGCTCGGTCAGGTGGTTCGCATGGGCAATAGCGGTGATCCCTACACCGGCCCGCTGAGCGATTTGCCAGAGACTTTCGCCGGGGCGCACCGTCAGCTGTCTTTGTCGACGTGCTGCCGTATAAACGGGAGTGGCATGACCTCCGTAAACGGTGAGATGTTCTCCCACCTGCAGATCATTGGCCGAATGGATATGATTCCAGCGCATCAGGTCCTGAACACTGACGCCAGCCTGCTGCGCCAGTCCCGAAAGAGTATTTCCGGAGTGGACAACCAGAGAGTGATTGGCCGGTTGGCTATAAGTGGCGTTTTCCAGGTGATGACTTCCATAAACCACCAGTTGCTGGCCCACCTGCAGGTCACGCGCGGAGCGTAAATGATTCCACTGCTTCATCTGCTGAACACTGACCCCGGCCTGCATGGCTATTTGTGACAGGGTGTTCCCTGGATGTACCGTCAAATGGCTGAGCCGTGCCTGGATGACGGGCTGGGCCACCGGTGTGGCAGCGACGGCCGGTTGTGCGATGGGCAAAGCCTGGGCTGCAGCCTCCTGCGGCATGGTCAACAGCGCTGTTTTCAGGGTGGCCGCCTTGTCCTTGGGAACCACGAGCTGATAGTCCGCAGGGACTACGCCATAACTGATTCCGGCATTGAGGTGCTGCAATTCGCGCACAGGGACATTCATCAGATTGGCAGCGACATTGAGGGCGACCGATTTAGGGGTGGTGACTACCGCTATGTGGGCCGTGTTGGGGATGTAGGGCAGGCTGACGTGGTAAGCCTTGGCATTTTTGATGACCTGGGCAAGACCCAATAATTCGGCCACGTAATTTTCAGTTTGTTCGGGAAGATTCAGATCCCAGAAATCAGTAGGTTGGCCGGCTGCCACATTTTGTTGGATAGCTGCGGAAACCGTACCCTGTCCGGCATTGTAGGCAGCAATCGCCAGGAGCCAGTTTCCACCAAAATAATTGTATAAATAAGACAGGTAATCCAGGGCGGCGTTGGTAGAAGCCGTCAGGCTCAGGCGGGGATCCCCGTAACGCGTATTTTGCAGTCCAAAACTCCGCGCGGTTCCGGGCACAAACTGCCAGAGCCCGGCGGCGGCGGCAGGAGAATAAGCTTTAGGATTGTAGCCGCTCTCAATGGCAGGCAGCAGAGCCAGTTCCATGGGCAAGCCGCGTTGAGAAACGGCGTTGACTACGTAATAGAGGAAGGGGCGAGAATTGCCGAGAATTTCTTCGAGTTTGCCCTGATGCTGCAAAAACCAGGTACGCCATTTATCGACTTCAACCCGAGACACGTTGCTGAGGCGCAGACCCTGGTCAATGTTTGTCCAGACGTTACCTGATCCTGTCTGGTCGCCAAAAGCACCCGCCGCCTCGAATTGCTGCAGTGTCGCCGCAAGATTGTCATTACCGGGGTGGCTGCTTACGCTGGAATCTGAAGAGGTCCCAACCGATGCCGCACCCTGTAAGTCACTTTGTGGCAGCCCTATGGTTTGGCTATCTGCCCAAGCCATAGGGCTGCTCCCTAGCACCACCGCAGTGGCGATAGCGATTATTCGTTTGTTCATGTTGCTCCTTCCTGGGCGGGTTCAATCCACAATAGGGCGTCCCGCAGACGTTACCCTTCACAATAAGGATGTCATTATAAACAGCAGCTTGGTACAGGCTTTGCTTGCTATCTTAGGGATAGTAAGCAAAACCAATATCCCGAGTCAATCGACTTTTCTTGAGGCCGCTCGCTTTGCTTGCTTCACGCGTCGATTTTTGAAAGCCTTGAACGTAACTGTTGCCGGACAGTAATTAAAGGCTAAGGAGTGAAACATGCAGGACAAGAATCCAAAAAAACGGCAAGCCGTATGGTGGTTAGGTGGAATAATGATGCTCACTGGCGCAATGACGCCATGGTCGGCAGCGCAGGCGCAAAACATCCGACCCATGACCATACAGCAGTTAGTGAATGGGCCAATGTTTTTGCATCAAGATGGTCCATTAACGCAACTGTTTCATATTACGGGTACCCCTGGAGATGTGGTAGCATCCAGAGCGGCGTTGATGACATCCATTAGGGGTGTCGGGTTCTCTGGCCTTCCTGCCGCGCAAAAAGAATATGAAAAGCTGCTGGACCATCTGGGTATCGCCCAGGCGGTTGTGAGAGGCAACAGTTTTCGCCTGAAGCAGACCGCTCCACACCAAAGTGGCGGAACGGCATCCCGTCCTGTATTGGTTTTTCCAGTGATACTGCAAGAATCCCATCATCAGGAAACGGGGCCATGGATGTTAAACAGCGTGCAAAAGTTGCCAGAATTGGGTGGAAAACAGCGTGTAAATTGACCACCTGATATCCTGCCGGATTTGCCGGGAGGAAACTGGAGTGATTTGCATGGAAACCATAGCCAAAGTGCGCCGTCTGTATCATCTGGACAA